>NZ_JBNDMP010000015.1:0-179512 GCF_050436645.1 Paraburkholderia sp. GAS33 | reverse complement strand
CCTTCCCATCCCGAACAGGACCGTGAAACGACTCCACGCCGATGATAGTGCGGATTACCCGTGTGAAAGTAGGTAATCGTCAGGCTCCCTAGCAGAACCAGAAACCCCACCCCATCAAGGTGGGGTTTCTGCGTTTACGGAAACGGTTATAAGTGAGGGCTTTGGGGTTCTGGGCGGTCAGGCGGCACTTGACATTGTAGTGCTCTTCCCCCATAATCATCAGTTCTCTGCGGAGGGGTGCCCGAGTGGCTAAAGGGGGCAGACTGTAAATCTGTTGGCTTACGCCTACGTTGGTTCGAATCCAACCTCCTCCACCAGAATGCACGCTGAAGTAGTGATTGGGAATCGAAGAGATCCTTGCGGGTGTAGCTCAATGGTAGAGCAGAAGCCTTCCAAGCTTACGACGAGGGTTCGATTCCCTTCACCCGCTCCAGTAACGAAGATGTAGCGCCCATGTGGCTCAGTGGTAGAGCACTCCCTTGGTAAGGGAGAGGTCGGCAGTTCGATCCTGCCCATGGGCACCAGAAGTACTCAGTGATTGTTTGCGCGCGGCGCAACGTACGGATAATCCTCTTAGGAGTCGAAAATGGCCAAGGGTAAGTTTGAGCGGACCAAGCCGCACGTGAACGTCGGCACGATCGGTCACGTTGACCACGGCAAGACCACGCTGACGGCAGCGATCACGACGGTGCTGACCGCGAAGTTCGGCGGGGAAGCGAAGGCGTATGACCAGATCGACGCGGCGCCGGAAGAAAAGGCGCGCGGCATCACGATCAACACGGCACACGTCGAGTACGAAACGGCGAACCGCCACTACGCACACGTTGACTGCCCGGGCCACGCTGACTATGTGAAGAACATGATCACGGGCGCGGCGCAGATGGACGGCGCAATCCTGGTGTGCTCGGCCGCTGACGGCCCGATGCCGCAAACGCGTGAGCACATCCTGCTGGCACGTCAGGTTGGCGTTCCGTACATCATCGTGTTCCTGAACAAGTGCGACATGGTGGACGACGCTGAGCTGCTGGAGCTCGTCGAGATGGAAGTTCGCGAACTTCTGTCGAAGTACGACTTCCCGGGCGACGACACGCCGATCATCAAGGGTTCGGCCAAGCTGGCGCTGGAAGGCGACAAGGGCGAGCTGGGCGAAGTGGCGATCATGAACCTGGCCGACGCGCTGGATACGTACATCCCGACGCCGGAGCGCGCAGTGGACGGCGCATTCCTGATGCCGGTGGAAGACGTGTTCTCGATCTCGGGTCGTGGCACGGTGGTGACGGGTCGGGTTGAGCGCGGTGTGGTGAAGGTCGGCGAAGAAATCGAGATCGTGGGTATCAAGCCGACGGTGAAGACGACGTGCACGGGCGTGGAAATGTTCCGCAAGCTGCTCGACCAGGGTCAGGCGGGCGACAACGTGGGTATCCTGCTGCGCGGCACGAAGCGTGAAGACGTGGAGCGTGGCCAGGTGCTGGCCAAGCCGGGTTCGATCAACCCGCACACGCACTTCACGGCCGAAGTGTATGTGCTGAGCAAGGACGAAGGCGGTCGTCACACGCCGTTCTTCAACAACTACCGTCCGCAGTTCTACTTCCGTACGACGGACGTGACGGGCTCGATCGAGCTGCCGAAGGACAAGGAAATGGTGATGCCGGGCGACAACGTGTCGATCACGGTGAAGCTGATCAACCCGATCGCGATGGAAGAAGGTCTGCGCTTCGCCATCCGTGAAGGTGGCCGTACCGTCGGCGCAGGTGTCGTTGCCAAGATTCTCGAGTAAGCCAGCCAGTACTCGTGGATTAGAAGTTTCGGGGTTGGCGGTGTCGTCAACCCCAAAATGGTTTAGGGGTATAGCTCAACTGGCAGAGCGTCGGTCTCCAAAACCGAAGGTTGGGGGTTCGATTCCCTCTGCCCCTGCCAACTCTCGCGCCGTATGTGGCGCTCGTTAAGGTGTTATGGCGAATCCTTCCGTCGAAACTGTAAATACTTCCGGCGACAAGCTGATGGTCGCTGCGGGCGTATTGTTGGTCTTGGCCGGGTTCGTGGGGTTCTTCTGGCTCGGTAGCCAGGAATGGTACGTCCGCGGAGCTGCCTTGGCTGTTGGCGTCATCGCGGGTGTTGCAGTCGGACTTCTCTCCGCGCCCGGTAAGGGTTTCATCGCATTCGCCAAGGACTCGTACAAAGAAGTCCGCAAGGTTGTTTGGCCGACTCGTAAAGAGGCAACGCAAACAACTCTCGTGGTGTTCGCTTTTGTGTTCATCATGGCGGTGTTTCTGTGGATTTGCGATAAGTCCATAGAATGGGCGATTTTCTCGGCGATTCTGGGTTGGAAATGATATGAGCGATACTCCGGCATCCCCGAGTGGAAAACGTTGGTACGTCGTGCACGCCTACTCCGGTATGGAGAAGAGCGTGCAACGTGCGCTTCAGGAGCGCATCGAACGTGCCGGCATGCAAGACCAGTTTGGCCAGATTCTCGTGCCGACTGAAGAAGTAGTAGAGGTCAAAGGCGGTCACAAGTCAGTGACCGAGCGTCGTTTCTTCCCGGGCTATGTGCTTGTGGAAATGGAAATGACCGACGAGACGTGGCACCTCGTGAAGAACACGGCAAAGGTGACCGGTTTCGTGGGCGGTGCGCGCAATCGTCCTAGCCCGATTTCCCCGCGGGAAGTCGAGAAGATCATGTCGCAGATGCAGGAAGGCGTCGAGAAGCCCCGTCCGAAGACTCTGTTCGAGGTCGGTGAGATGGTTCGCGTCAAGGACGGCCCGTTCACGGATTTCAACGGCAGCGTCGAGGAAGTGAACTACGAGAAGTCGCGCGTCCGTGTATCTGTCACCATTTTCGGCCGCGCAACACCGGTCGAGCTGGAATTCGGTCAGGTCGAAAAGTTGTAATGAAGATTCTGCGGAGCGCGCCAAACGGCGCGTTCCGTATTTCGCGCTTACGGTCCGCGTAATGGCCGTTGAGGAGCGTCAGTAGCCGGTTTCGGCGAACGCGCGCTACTACTCACCTGAACGCCTGCATGCAGCAGCGCGGCGTTCCAACGAGGTTTTCAACATGGCAAAGAAAATCATCGGCTTTATCAAACTGCAGATTCCTGCAGGTAAAGCCAACCCGTCGCCGCCGGTCGGTCCGGCACTGGGTCAGCGTGGCCTGAACATTATGGAGTTCTGCAAGGCGTTCAACGCGCAGACTCAAGCAATGGAACCGGGTCTGCCGATTCCTGTCGTGATCACTGCGTTCGCGGACAAGAGCTTCACGTTCGTTCTGAAGACGCCGCCGGCTACGGTTCTGATCAAGAAGGCAGCGAAGATCGACAAGGGTTCGGCAAAGCCGCACACCGACAAGGTCGGCAAGATCACGCGCGCACAAGCTGAAGACATCGCCAAGGCCAAGATGCCCGATCTGACGGCAGCTGACCTGGACGCAGCGGTCCGTACGATCGCTGGTAGCGCCCGCTCGATGGGCATCACCGTGGAGGGCGTGTAAATGGCTAAGCTTTCGAAGCGTCTGCAAGCATTTGCAAACAAGGTTGATCGCCAGAAGCTGTACGCGATCGACGAAGCGCTGTCGCTCGTGAAAGAGTGCGCAAGCGCGAAATTCGACGAATCGATCGACGTTGCTGTGCAACTCGGCATCGATGCGAAGAAGTCGGATCAAGTGGTTCGTGGCTCGGTCGTACTGCCTGCCGGTACCGGCAAGTCGGTTCGCGTCGCCGTGTTCGCTCAGGGCGAAAAGGCTGAGCAAGCTCGTGCAGCCGGCGCGGAAATCGTCGGTATGGAAGACCTGGCTGAACAGGTCAAGGCCGGCAAGCTGGACTTCGACATCGTGATCGCTTCGCCGGACACGATGCGCGTTGTCGGTACGCTTGGTCAGATCCTTGGCCCGCGTGGCCTGATGCCGAACCCGAAGGTCGGTACCGTGACGCCGGACGTCGCGACGGCTGTGAAGAACGCCAAGGCAGGTCAGGTGCAATTCCGCGTCGACAAGGCCGGTATCATCCACGCCACCATTGGTCGCGCTTCGTTTGAGCCGACGGCTCTGCGCACCAACCTGGCTGCTCTCGTCGAAGCGCTGCAAAAGGCGAAGCCGGCAACGAGCAAGGGTGTGTACCTGCGTAAGGTCGCGTTGTCGAGCACGATGGGTGTTGGCGTTCGCGTCGACCAGACATCGCTCGCAGCACAGTAAGAAAATTCATCGCCCCGATGCGAGTCGAGGCGGTTCTAAGGGCTTTGGGCGGTCGCAAGGTGGCAGTTTGCATCGAACGACCGGTTGTCAAAGACCGTTGGCGGGAAAGCAGCAGGTAGGCCGACCCTTAATGTAAAGCCAACGCAGATGGCGAACCCGAAAAGGTTTTGTGGTGATGAAACCGCGGGTTGTCCGCAGCAATGCGAACAGCGCGTGGTCGAAATACTCCTGACTGGTCGGACGCCGTTGTTGAACGCGATGCACAAGGCGCACGCTGCGTGTATCGAATCTGGAGGTTAACCGTGCCACTCAATAAAGAAAGCAAGCAGGCCGTCGTCGCTGAGGTTGCCGCGCAAGTCGCGAAGGCCCAGACCGTCGTTCTTGCTGAGTATCGTGGAATCGCGGTTGGCGATCTGACCAAGCTGCGCGCGAAAGCGCGCGAGCAACAGGTGTACCTCCGCGTGTTGAAGAACACGCTGGCGCGTCGCGCTGTCGAAGGTACCCCGTTTGCTTCGCTGGCAGAGCAGATGACTGGCCCCCTGATCTACGGCATCTCGGAAGATGCAATTGCTGCTGCCAAGGTCGTCAACGACTTCGGCAAGAGCAATGACAAGTTGATCATCAAGGCTGGTTCCTACGAAGGCAAGGTGATGGACAAGGCTGGCGTGCAAGCGCTGGCAAACATCCCGAGCCGCGAAGAACTGCTCTCCAAGCTGTTGTACGTTATGCAGGCACCTGTTTCTGGCTTCGCGCGCGCTCTGGCCGCGCTGGCAGAAAAGAAACAAGGCGAAGAAACCGCTGCTTAACGCACTTCAGTCGAGCGTAATTGATCGCTGGCTGTATCCGAATTCAATTTAGGAGTATTTCAAATGGCAATCGCAAAAGAAGACATCCTCGAAGCAGTAAGCTCGATGTCGGTTCTGGAACTGAACGAGCTGGTTAAGGCGTTCGAAGAAAAGTTTGGCGTGTCGGCAGCTGCTGTTGCAGTGGCAGGCCCGGCAGGCGGCGGCGCTGCAGCTGCTGCTGAAGAGCAAACCGAATTCACGGTCAACCTGACGGAAGTCGGCGCGAATAAGGTTTCGGTCATTAAGGCTGTTCGTGAACTGACGGGTCTCGGCCTGAAGGAAGCGAAGGACCTGGTCGACGGCGCACCGAAGCCTGTTAAGGAAGCGGTACCCAAGGCTGCTGCTGAAGAAGCCAAGAAGAAGCTGGAAGAAGCCGGCGCGAAAGCTGAAATCAAGTAACTTTCGGCGCGCTGTGCGAAGGCTGGCGGTTTTCCACCGCCGGCCTTTTTGTGCTTTGTGGGCGCTACGTTTTTGCCGGGTTGTTTCGGTAAGAACGTAGTCCTAGAAGCCAAAGAAAATCGCCTTTCGGCAGCATTGACCGGCGTTTTTCTTTGTCTTCTGAAGCGACTGCAGAAGGCAAGTTTGGTCGGGTAGCGGGCAACATAGGCATCCGCTGCCGTCAGCCAGCGGTTGGTAGCGGCCAACCACCAAGCTTCTAGGCTCGTTCAAGCCATCGGACGGCCATCGGGTCTCAGTCGGTGAACACTCGGGTTGTCTCATCAAGGTATCCTGCCTCGACAACAATGCCCGCCGTGATTCGGAGATCGTATGCAATATTCCTTCACCGAGAAGAAGCGCATTCGCAAGAGTTTCGCGAAGCGCCCCATCGTTCACCAAGTACCTTTCCTGCTGGCTACCCAGCTTGAATCATTCAGCACGTTTCTGCAAGCCGACACGTCTTCGACGCAACGCAAGCCGGAAGGCCTGCAAGCGGCGTTTACGTCCGTTTTCCCCATTGTTTCTCACAACGGCTTCGCCCGTCTAGAGTTCGTCAGCTACATGCTGTCGCCGCCGGCATTCAACATCAAGGAATGTCAGCAGCGCGGTTTGACGTACTGCTCAGCGCTGCGCGCGAAAGTGCGCCTGGTGCTGCTCGACAAGGAATCGCCGAGCAAGCCGGTCGTCAAGGAAGTGAAGGAACAGGAAGTGTATATGGGCGAAATTCCGCTCATGACGCCGACTGGTTCGTTCGTCATCAACGGCACGGAACGCGTGATCGTTTCGCAGCTGCACCGCTCGCCTGGCGTGTTCTTCGAACACGACAAGGGCAAGACGCATAGCTCGGGCAAGCTGCTGTTCTCGGCACGTATCATTCCTTACCGTGGTTCGTGGCTCGACTTCGAATTCGACCCGAAGGACGTGCTGTATTTCCGCGTCGACCGCCGCCGTAAGATGCCGGTCACTATTCTGCTCAAGGCCATTGGCCTGACGCCGGAACAGATCCTCGCTAACTTCTTCGTGTTCGACAATTTCACGCTGATGCCGGAAGGCGCGCAGATGGAATTCGTGCCGGAGCGTCTGCGTGGTGAAGTCGCGCGCTTCGACATTTCGGACCGTGACGGCAACGTGATCGTTCAGAAGGACAAGCGGATCAACGCTAAGCACATTCGCGACCTCGAAAACGCGAAGACGAAGTTCATCTCGGTGCCGGAAGACTATCTGCTCGGCCGCACGCTGGCGAAGAACGTCGTTGACGGCGACACCGGTGAAGTCATCGCCAACGCGAACGACGAAATCACGGAAACCGTCCTCGAAAAGCTGCGCGAAGCGAAGATCAAGGACATCCAGACGCTCTACACGAACGATCTGGATCAAGGTCCGTACATCTCCTCGACGCTGCGTATCGACGAAACCGCCGACAAGATGGCCGCTCGCATCGCGATCTACCGCATGATGCGTCCGGGCGAACCGCCGACCGAAGAAGCGGTCGAGGCGCTGTTCAACCGTCTGTTCTACAGCGAAGACGCATACGACCTGTCCAAGGTGGGTCGTATGAAGTTCAACCGCCGTGTCGGTCGCGACGAAATCGTCGGCCCGATGACGCTGCAAGACGACGACATCCTCGCCACGATCAAGATCCTGGTCGAGTTGCGTAACGGCAAGGGCGAAGTGGACGACATCGACCACTTGGGCAATCGTCGTGTGCGTTGCGTCGGCGAACTGGCGGAGAACCAGTTCCGCGCCGGTCTCGTGCGTGTGGAACGTGCGGTGAAGGAACGTCTGGGTCAGGCTGAAAGCGAAAACCTGATGCCGCACGACCTGATCAACTCGAAGCCGATTTCGTCGGCGATTCGCGAGTTCTTCGGTTCGTCGCAGCTGTCGCAGTTTATGGACCAGACCAACCCGCTGTCGGAAATCACCCACAAGCGCCGTGTTTCGGCTCTTGGCCCGGGCGGTTTGACTCGTGAGCGCGCTGGCTTTGAAGTCCGCGACGTGCACCCGACCCACTATGGCCGTGTGTGCCCGATTGAAACGCCGGAAGGTCCGAACATCGGCCTGATCAACTCGCTCGCTCTGTATGCGCACCTGAACGAATACGGCTTCCTCGAAACGCCGTATCGCAAGGTTGTGGACAGCAAGGTGACGGATCAGATCGACTATCTGTCGGCGATCGAAGAAGGCCGTTACGTGATCGCTCAGGCGAACGCGGCTGTGGCTGCTGACGGCTCGTTGACCGACGAACTGGTGTCGTCGCGTGAAGCAGGCGAAACGCTGATGGTTACGCCGGACCGCATCCAGTACATGGACGTGGCGCCGTCGCAGATCGTTTCGGTCGCAGCTTCGCTGATTCCGTTCCTCGAGCACGACGACGCGAACCGCGCATTGATGGGTTCGAACATGCAACGTCAGGCTGTGCCGTGTCTGCGTCCTGAAAAGGCCGTGGTCGGTACGGGTATCGAGCGTACGGTGGCAGTTGACTCGGGTACGACGGTTCAGGCATTTCGCGGTGGCGTGGTGGATTACGTCGACGCAGGCCGTATGGTGATCCGCGTGAACGACGATGAAGCCGCTGCTGGCGACGTCGGCGTGGACATCTACAACCTGATCAAGTACACGCGTTCGAACCAGAACACGAACATCAACCAGCGTCCGATCGTGAAGGTCGGCGACATCGTGTCGCGCGGCGACGTGCTGGCTGACGGTGCATCGACCGATCTCGGCGAACTGGCTCTCGGCCAGAACATGCTGGTCGCGTTCATGCCGTGGAACGGCTACAACTTCGAAGACTCGATCTTGATCTCGGAGAAGGTGGTTGCTGACGACCGCTACACCTCGATCCACATCGAAGAACTGAACGTCGTTGCTCGCGATACGAAGCTTGGACCGGAAGAAATCACGCGCGACATCTCGAACCTGGCCGAAGTACAACTCGGCCGTCTCGATGAGTCGGGCATCGTCTACATCGGCGCTGAAGTCGAAGCAGGCGACGTGCTGGTCGGTAAGGTAACGCCGAAGGGTGAAACCCAGCTGACGCCGGAAGAAAAGCTGCTGCGCGCGATCTTCGGTGAAAAGGCTTCGGACGTGAAGGATACGTCGCTGCGCGTGCCGTCTGGCATGAGCGGCACGGTCATCGACGTGCAAGTGTTCACGCGTGAAGGCATCCAGCGCGACAAGCGTGCCCAGCAGATCATCGACGATGAACTGAAGCGCTATCGCCTCGACCTGAACGACCAGCTGCGTATCGTGGAAGGCGACGCGTTCCAGCGTCTCGCACGTATGCTGGACGGCAAGGTTGCCAACGGTGGCCCGAAGAAGCTCGCGAAGGGTACGAAGATCGACCAGGCTTATCTGCAAGATCTGGATCACTACCACTGGTTCGACATCCGCCTCGCGGACGAAGAAGCAGCGGCGCAGCTCGAAGCCATCAAGGACTCGATCGAACAGAAGCGTCACCAGTTCGACCTGGCGTTCGAAGAAAAGCGTAAGAAGCTCACCCAAGGCGACGAATTGCCGCCGGGCGTGCTGAAGATGGTCAAGGTGTATCTGGCTGTGAAGCGTCGCCTGCAGCCTGGCGACAAGATGGCCGGCCGTCACGGTAACAAGGGTGTGGTGTCGAAGATCGTTCCGATCGAAGACATGCCGTATATGGCCGATGGCCGTCCGGCTGACGTCGTGCTGAATCCGCTCGGCGTGCCGTCGCGGATGAACGTGGGTCAGGTTCTCGAAGTGCATCTGGGTTGGGCCGCGAAGGGTCTCGGCTGGCGTATCGGCGAAATGCTGCAGCGTCAGGCGAAGATCGAAGAACTGCGCGCATTCCTGACCAAGATCTACAACGAGTCGGGCCGCGCTGAAGAGCTGGACAGCTTCACGGACGACGAAATCGTCGAACTGGCGAAGAACTTGCGCGAAGGCGTTCCGTTTGCCACGCCGGTGTTCGACGGTGCGACGGAAGAAGAAATGTCGCGCGCGCTGGATCTGGCCTTCCCGGACGACATCGCGAAGAACCTCGGCATGACGCCGTCGAAGAACCAGGTCCGCCTGTACGACGGTCGCACGGGCGAGATGTTCGAGCGTACGGTCACGGTCGGCTACATGCACTACCTGAAACTGCACCACTTGGTCGACGACAAGATGCACGCGCGTTCCACGGGCCCGTACTCGCTCGTGACGCAGCAGCCGTTGGGCGGTAAGGCGCAGTTTGGTGGCCAGCGTTTCGGTGAAATGGAAGTGTGGGCGCTCGAAGCGTACGGCGCATCGTACGTGCTGCAGGAAATGCTGACGGTGAAGTCGGACGACGTGACTGGCCGGACCAAGGTCTATGAGAACCTGGTCAAGGGCGATCACGTGATCGATGCAGGCATGCCGGAATCCTTCAACGTGTTGGTGAAGGAAATCCGCTCGCTGGGTATCGATATCGACCTCGACCGCAACTAATCGGACTACGGAGAGAAGGCAATGAAAGCTCTGCTCGATCTATTCAAGCAAGTCCAACAAGAAGAAGTTTTTGATGCAATCAAGATCGGTCTGGCGTCGCCGGACAAGATCCGTTCGTGGTCGTTCGGTGAAGTGAAGAAGCCGGAAACCATCAACTACCGGACATTCAAGCCGGAACGTGATGGCTTGTTCTGCGCGAAGATTTTCGGGCCGATCAAGGACTACGAATGCCTGTGCGGCAAGTACAAGCGCCTGAAGCACCGTGGCGTGATCTGCGAGAAGTGCGGCGTTGAAGTCACGCTGGCGAAGGTGCGTCGCGAACGGATGGGCCACATTGAACTGGCCTCGCCGGTTGCGCACATCTGGTTCCTGAAGTCGCTGCCGTCGCGTCTGGGCATGGTGCTCGACATGACGCTGCGCGACATCGAACGCGTGCTGTACTTCGAAGCCTACGTGGTGATCGATCCGGGCATGACGCCGCTGAAAGCGCGGCAGATCATGACGGAAGAGGATTACTACAACAAGGTCGAAGAGTACGGTGACGAATTCCGTGCCGAAATGGGCGCGGAAGGCGTGCGCGAACTGCTGCGCGCGATCAACATCGACGAACAGGTCGAGATGCTGCGCACCGAACTCAAGAACACGGGTTCGGAAGCGAAGATCAAGAAGTACGCGAAGCGCCTGAAGGTGCTCGAGGCTTTCCAGCGTTCGGGCATCAAGCCTGACTGGATGGTGCTCGAAGTGCTGCCGGTGCTGCCGCCGGAACTGCGTCCGCTGGTGCCGCTGGACGGCGGCCGTTTCGCGACGTCGGACCTGAACGACCTGTATCGCCGCGTGATCAACCGTAACAACCGGTTGAAGCGTCTGCTCGAACTGAAGGCGCCTGAAATCATCGTCCGCAACGAAAAGCGGATGCTGCAGGAAGCCGTCGATTCGCTGCTCGATAACGGCCGTCGTGGTAAGGCGATGACCGGCGCGAACAAGCGTCCGTTGAAGTCGCTCGCTGACATGATCAAGGGTAAGGGCGGTCGTTTCCGTCAGAACCTGCTCGGTAAGCGTGTGGACTACTCGGGCCGTTCGGTGATCGTGGTCGGCCCGACGCTCAAGCTGCATCAGTGCGGCCTGCCGAAGCTGATGGCGCTCGAACTGTTCAAGCCATTCATCTTCAACAAGCTCGAAGTGATGGGTGTCGCTACCACCATCAAGGCTGCGAAGAAGGAAGTCGAGAACCAGACGCCGGTGGTGTGGGACATCCTGGAAGAGGTGATCCGCGAGCATCCGGTCATGCTGAACCGTGCGCCGACGCTTCACCGTCTTGGCATTCAGGCTTTCGAGCCGGTGCTGATCGAAGGTAAGGCAATCCAGCTGCACCCGCTCGTTTGCGCGGCGTTCAACGCCGACTTCGACGGTGACCAGATGGCTGTGCACGTGCCGCTGTCGCTCGAAGCGCAGATGGAAGCGCGTACGCTGATGCTGGCGTCGAACAACGTCCTGTTCCCGGCTAACGGCGATCCGTCGATCGTGCCGTCGCAGGATATCGTGCTCGGCCTGTACTACGCGACCCGCGAAGCTGTGAACGCCAAGGGCGAAGGCCTGACGTTCACCGGCGTCTCGGAAGCGCTGCGTGCATACGAGAACAAGGAAGTCGAGCTCGCTTCGCGCGTCAACGTTCGGATCACCGAAATGGTCCACAACGAAGACAAGTCGGAAGGTGCGCCGAAGTTCGTGCCGAAGATCACGCTGTATGCGACGACCGTCGGCCGTTCGATCCTGTCGGAAATTTTGCCGCCGGGCCTGCCGTTCTCGGTGCTGAACAAGCCGCTGAAGAAGAAGGAAATCTCGCGTCTGATCAACACCGCATTCCGCAAGTGCGGTCTGCGTGAAACGGTGATTTTCGCCGACCAGTTGATGCAGTCGGGTTTCCGTCTGGCAACGCGCGCTGGTATCTCGATCTGCGTGGACGACATGCTCGTGCCGCCGCAGAAGGAAACCATCGTCGGCGACGCCGCGAAGAAGGTGAAGGAATACGACCGTCAGTACATGTCGGGTCTCGTCACGTCACAAGAACGCTACAACAACGTGGTCGACATCTGGTCGGCAACGTCGGAAGCGGTCGGCAAGGCGATGATGGAACAGCTCTCGACGGAGCCGGTGGTCGATCGCGACGGCAACCAGACGCGTCAGGAGTCGTTCAACTCCATCTACATGATGGCTGACTCGGGTGCTCGCGGCTCCGCAGTTCAGATTCGTCAGCTGGCCGGTATGCGTGGCCTGATGGCGAAGCCGGATGGCTCGATCATCGAGACGCCGATTACGGCGAACTTCCGCGAAGGCCTGAACGTGTTGCAGTACTTCATCTCGACCCACGGCGCACGTAAGGGTCTGGCTGATACGGCACTGAAGACGGCAAACTCGGGTTACCTGACGCGCCGTCTGGTGGACGTAACGCAGGATCTGGTGGTGGTCGAAGACGATTGCGGTACGTCGAACGGCGTCGCCATGAAGGCGTTGGTCGAAGGCGGTGAAGTCGTCGAAGCCCTGCGTGACCGTATCCTCGGTCGCGTGGCGGTGGCTGACGTCGTCAATCCGGAATCGCAGGAAACGCTGTACGAAGCAGGCACGTTGCTCGACGAAGACGCGGTCGAAGAAATCGAACGCCTCGGCATCGACGAAGTGCGCGTGCGTACGCCGCTGACTTGCGAAACGCGTTACGGTCTGTGCGCAGCCTGCTACGGCCGCGACCTGGGCCGCGGCTCCTCGGTCAACGTCGGCGAGGCAGTGGGTGTGATCGCTGCGCAGTCGATTGGTGAACCGGGCACGCAGCTGACGATGCGTACGTTCCACATCGGTGGTGCGGCATCGCGTGCGGCAGTGGCCTCGTCGATCGAAGCCAAGTCGAACGGTACGGTTCGTTTCACGTCGACGATGCGTTACGTCACGAATGCGAAGGGCGAGCAGATCGTCATCTCGCGTTCGGGCGAAGCGATGATCACCGACGACCACGGCCGTGAGCGTGAGCGTCACAAGGTGCCGTACGGCGCGACGCTGTTGCAACTGGACGGCGCGCAGATCAAGGCCGGCACGCAACTGGCGACGTGGGATCCGATGACGCGTCCGATCATCACCGAGTACGGCGGTACGGTGAAGTTCGAAAACGTCGAAGAAGGCGTGACGGTTGCCAAGCAGATCGACGATGTGACGGGTCTCTCGACGCTGGTCGTGATCGACGTGAAGCGCCGCGGTTCGCAAGCTTCGAAGACGGTGCGTCCGCAGGTCAAGCTGCTGGATGCGAGCGGTGAAGAAGTCAAGATCCCGAACACCGAGCACTCGGTGCAGATCGGCTTCCAGGTCGGCGCTCTGATCACCGTGAAGGATGGTCAGCAGGTGCAGGTGGGTGAAGTGCTCGCACGTATCCCGACCGAATCGCAGAAGACGCGTGACATTACCGGCGGTCTGCCGCGTGTGGCGGAACTGTTCGAAGCACGTTCGCCGAAGGACGCAGGTATCCTGGCGGAAGTCACGGGTACGACGTCGTTTGGTAAGGACACGAAGGGCAAGCAGCGTCTCGTTATCACGGACCTCGAGGGCAACCAGCACGAGTTCCTGATCGCGAAGGAAAAGCAGGTTCTGGTGCACGATGGTCAGGTCGTCAACAAGGGCGAAATGATTGTCGACGGTCCGGCCGATCCGCACGACATCCTGCGTCTGCAGGGCGTCGAAGCGCTGTCGCGTTACATCGTGGACGAAGTGCAGGACGTGTACCGTCTGCAGGGCGTGAAGATCAACGACAAGCACATTGAAGTGATTGTTCGTCAGATGCTGCGCCGCGTGCAGATTACGGACAACGGCGATACGCGTTTCATCCCGGGCGAACAGGTCGAGCGGTCGGATATGCTCGACGAGAACGACCGTATGATCGCGGAAGACAAGCGTCCGGCAACGTACGAAAACGTCTTGCTCGGTATTACGAAGGCGTCGCTGTCGACCGACTCGTTCATCTCTGCGGCATCGTTCCAGGAAACGACCCGCGTGCTGACCGAAGCAGCGATTATGGGCAAGCGCGACGACCTGCGCGGTCTGAAGGAAAACGTGATCGTTGGCCGTCTGATTCCGGCCGGTACGGGTCTCGCGTTCCACAAGGCACGCAAGAGCAAGGAACTGTCCGACCGCGAGCGTTTCGATCAGATCGCCGCGGAAGAGTCGTTCGAATTCGGTACGCCGGAAACCCCGGCCGCCGAACAGCAACACTCAGGCGAATAAGTCCTGGCGGCGCAAGCCGCTTGGGCTCGTAAGCCAGAAGCCGCTCAGTTTCGACTGAGCGGCTTTTTTTTTTGTCGACAGGAGTCAGTGCTTTGGCACTCACTCCTGTCCCACGCACCACAGTCGCTTTTGACACGCCTTTGAGCGGTTTTGTAGGCCAATTGGCTAACGTTGTCGGAAAGCGCGGGCGCAGTACGAATGCGTTGGTAAAATTCGTGTCACCGGCAATACGCTGTCCTCTCTCAAATTCATGTCCCGTTCGCTCGAAATCCTCAACGAAGTCTTCGGTTACCCCGTGTTCAGAGGGCAACAGGGGGAGATTGTCGAACATGTCGCCGGCGGCGGCGATTGCCTCGTGTTGATGCCGACGGGCGGCGGCAAATCGCTCTGTTACCAGATTCCGTCGCTGGTGCGGCGCGAGGCCGGACTGGGCGCGGGGATCGTGGTGTCGCCGTTGATCGCGCTGATGCAGGATCAGGTTGCTGCGCTCAAGGAAGTCGGCGTGCGCGCGGCGTATCTGAATTCGACCTTGTCTGGCCCGGAGGCCGCCGCGACTGAGCGCGCATTGCGCGAAGGCGAGATCGATCTGCTGTATGTGGCTCCCGAGCGGCTGATGACGTCGCGCTTCCAGGAGCTGCTCGAGCGCACGCGCATCGGCTTGTTTGCGATCGACGAAGCGCACTGCGTTTCGCAATGGGGGCACGACTTCCGCCCTGAGTACATTCAGCTGTCGGTGTTGCACGAACGTTTTCCGAACGTGCCTCGCATCGCGCTTACGGCTACTGCAGATGCCATCACGCGCGATGAAATCATCCACCGCCTGGCGCTCGACGATGCGCGGGTTTTCGTCTCCAGTTTCGACCGCCCGAACATCCGCTACCGGATCGTCGAAAAGGACAATGCGCGGACGCAATTGCTCGATTTCATCCGCGCCGAACATTCCAGGCCCGACGGCACGACCGACGCCGGCGTCGTGTATTGCCTGTCACGTCGCAAGGTGGAAGAAACGGCCGAGTGGCTGAAAGAGAAGGGCATGCGTGCGCTGCCTTATCACGCTGGCATGGAGTTCGAGATTCGCCAGAAGCACCAGGAGATGTTCCAGCGCGAGGAAGGCATCGTCATGTGCGCGACGATCGCGTTTGGCATGGGCATCGACAAGCCGGATGTGCGTTTTGTCGCTCACCTGGATTTACCGAAAAGCGTCGAAGGCTACTACCAGGAAACGGGCCGCGCGGGCCGCGACGGCATGCCGGCGAACGCATGGATGGCCTACGGCCTCGGCGACGTCGTGCAGCAGCGCAAGATGATCGACGAATCGGACGCCGACGATGCGCATAAGCGCGTGCAGACCGGTAAACTCGACGCGCTGCTTGGCTTGTGCGAAGCGGCGACATGCCGCCGGGTGCGTCTGCTTAACTATTTTGGCGAATCGAGCAAGCCCTGCGGCAATTGCGATACCTGTCTTGAACCGCCCGACACCTGGGATGCAACGCGGGAGGCGCAAATGGCGCTGTCCTGCGTGTTCCGCGCGCAACGGGCGAGTGGTTTCCACTTCGGCGCCGGCCATCTGATCGACATCTTGCGTGGCAACCGCAGCGAAAAGATCTTGCAACGCGGTCATGAAAAGTTGACCACCTTCGGAATAGGCGCTGCGCTGGGCGAGCCGGAATGGCGCGCCATCTTCCGCCAGCTCGTCGCGTTCGGGTACCTGACGGTCGACCATGAGGGCTTCGGCTCGCTGGTGCTCACCGAGGCAAGCAAAGCGGTACTCAAGAGCGAGCAGAACGTCACGATGCGCCGCTATGTGAAGCCGACGCGTACCCGCCAGTCGTCTGGCCGCACCAGTGAGCGCGCGGATCCGACGATCGGCATGGGGCCGCGCGAGCGCGCCCGCTGGGACCGTCTGCGTGCCTGGCGCACCGAGACGGCGAAGACCGACGGCGTGCCGGCCTACGTCATCTTCCACGACGCGACTTTGGCGGAAATTGCCCGCAACGGCCCCGATTCCATCGAGACCTTGCGCGGCATTCCGGGCATGGGTGCGCGCAAACTGGACCGCTTCGGTTGGGAATTGCTCGAAGTGGTCGGTGCCGACTAGGCATTACAGAGTCAGTCGGGGCTTCGAGACCTCGCAAGCTATTGACTCACTTAGTCTTTTCGGAATATTATGCTAGGTTCCGGTTCTTGGAATGCCGCCGCGCGGGTCAAAGCAAGATGAGCTCGCACGCTGGCAATCGGATCCGGAAGTTCGATGCGCAATCGTTTCTGCTTTGCCCAGAAAGATTTGCGTCGATTTTGTTCAATTTCAGGAATAAACAATGCCAACCATCAATCAACTGGTTCGCAAAGGCCGCGCTTCCGAAACAGTGAAGAGCAAGAGCCCGGCTTTGCAGGACTGCCCCCAGCGTCGCGGCGTGTGCACTCGCGTGTACACCACGACGCCGAAGAAGCCGAACTCGGCACTTCGTAAGGTCGCCAAGGTGCGCCTGACGAACGGCTTCGAAGTCATTTCGTACATTGGTGGTGAAGGCCACAACCTGCAGGAACACTCGGTCGTGCTGATTCGCGGCGGTCGTGTGAAGGACTTGCCGGGTGTGCGTTACCACATGGTTCGCGGCTCGCTGGACACCCAGGGCGTCAAGGATCGTAAGCAGGCTCGTTCGAAGTACGGTGCCAAGCGCGCCAAGGCTGGCAAGTAATTAGCCGGTCAGTCGTTTCAGGTCGCCTGCAAAGGCGGTATTAGCGGTGGTGCCGGAATCGCCGGTGCTGTCGAGTAAGTGGTCACCCGACCGGGCTGGTAAGTCGTAAGAGATGAATCGGGTTAGTTGGTGGCCGCGGGGCTAAAAATAGCTCCAACTGAAAAAGTTAAAGGAAGAAACATGCCGCGTCGTCGCGAAGTCCCCAAGCGGGAAGTGTTGCCGGATCCGAAGTTCGGTAACGTAGATGTAGCCAAGTTCATGAACGTGCTGATGCTCTCCGGCAAGAAGTCGGTTGCCGAGCGTATCGTGTACGGCGCTTTTGAACAGATCCAGACCAAGGGTGGCAAGGACCCGCTGGAAGTGTTCACGGTAGCGCTCAACAACGTGAAGCCGGTGGTCGAAGTGAAGAGCCGTCGCGTTGGTGGTGCGAACTATCAGGTTCCGGTCGAAGTGCGTCCGTCGCGTCGTATGGCATTGGCGATGCGTTGGTTGCGCGAAGCTGCGAAGAAGCGCAGTGAGAAGTCGATGGCCCTGCGTCTGGCAGGTGAACTCTCCGAAGCGGCCGAAGGCCGTGGCGGCGCGATGAAGAAGCGCGACGAAGTTCACCGGATGGCAGAAGCCAACAAGGCGTTCTCGCACTTCCGTTTCTAAGCTGCCCGATCCCGGGTTAGCGGAAGAAATCGGCAAGAAATTCCGGGCGGGTGCGCTTATAAAGCGCCTCGCCCGTTTGTGTTACAGCGCGATGGGTCTTTCTCGCATCGCGTTATCCCCATAGAGGATCAAAGTGGCTCGCAAGACACCTATCGAGCGCTACCGCAATATCGGTATTAGCGCTCACATCGACGCCGGCAAAACGACGACGACCGAGCGCATTCTGTTCTATACCGGCGTGAACCATAAGATTGGTGAAGTTCACGACGGCGCTGCCACCATGGACTGGATGGAGCAGGAGCAGGAACGCGGCATTACCATCACGTCGGCTGCTACCACGGCCTTCTGGAAAGGTATGGCTGGCGACCGCGCCGAGCACCGCATCAACATCATCGACACCCCGGGCCACGTTGACTTCACGATTGAAGTCGAGCGTTCGATGCGCGTGCTCGACGGTGCATGCATGGTTTACTGCGCAGTGGGCGGCGTGCAGCCGCAGTCGGAAACTGTGTGGCGTCAGGCTAACAAGTACAAGGTTCCCCGTCTCGCGTTCATCAACAAGATGGATCGTACCGGTGCGAACTTCTTCAAGGTCTACGACCAGCTCAAGCTGCGTCTGAAGGCGAACCCGGTTCCGGTTGTGGTGCCTATCGGCGCCGAAGAAACGTTCACGGGCGTGGTCGATCTGCTGAAGATGAAGGCGATCATTTGGGATGACGCGTCCCAGGGCACGAAGTTCTCGTACGAAGAAATCCCGGCTGAACTCGTTGACACGTGCAACGAGTGGCGTGAAAAGATGGTCGAGGCCGCGGCTGAATCGAGCGAAGAGCTGATGAACAAGTACCTCGAAGAGGGCGAGCTGACCGAAGAGGAAATCGTCAAGGGTCTGCGCGACCGTACGATCGCTTGCGAAATCCAGCCGATGCTTTGCGGTACCGCGTTCAAGAACAAGGGTGTGCAACGGATGCTGGACGCCGTGCTCGACTTCCTGCCGTCGCCGATCGACATCCCGCCGGTTACCGGCGAGCTGGAAAACGGTGAACAGGGTGAGCGCCGCGCTGCTGACGACGAAAAGTTCTCGGCACTGGCATTCAAGATCATGACCGACCCGTTCGTCGGCCAGCTGATCTTCTTCCGTGTGTACTCGGGCGTTGTGAATTCGGGCGACACGGTGCTGAACGCGACGAAGGACAAGAAGGAACGTCTGGGTCGTATTCTGCAGATGCACGCAAACCAGCGTGAAGAAATCAAGGAAGTCCGCGCAGGCGACATCGCTGCTGCAGTCGGCCTGAAAGACGCAACGACTGGCGACACGCTGTGCGATCCGCAGAGCCCGATCGTGCTCGAACGCATGATTTTCCCGGAGCCGGTGATTTCGCAGGCTGTTGAGCCGAAGACGAAGCCCGACCAGGAAAAGATGGGCCTGGCACTGAACCGCCTGGCTCAGGAAGATCCGTCGTTCCGCGTGCAAACGGACGAAGAATCGGGTCAAACTATTATTTCGGGCATGGGCGAGCTCCACCTCGAAATTCTGGTTGACCGGATGAAGCGCGAATTCGGCGTCGAAGCGACTGTCGGCAAGCCGCAGGTGGCTTACCGCGAGACGATTCGCGGCAAGGCGGAAGACGTTGACGGTAAGTTCGTCAAGCAGTCGGGTGGTCGCGGCCAGTACGGTCACGCGGTCATCACGCTCGAGCCGAACGAGCAAGGCAAGGGCTACGAGTTCCTGGACGAGATCAAGGGCGGCGTGATTCCGCGTGAATACATCCCGGCAGTCGACAAGGGTATCCAGGAAACGCTGAAGGCTGGCGTGCTGGCAGGCTTCCCGGTCGTTGACGTGAAGGTTCACCTGACGTTCGGTTCGTACCACGATGTTGACTCGAACGAAAACGCGTTCCGCATGGCCGGTTCGATGGCGTTCAAGGAAGCAATGCGCAAGGCAAGCCCGGTCATCCTCGAACCGATGATGGCTGTGGAAGTCGAAACGCCGGAAGACTACATGGGCAACGTGATGGGCGATCTTTCGGGCCGTCGCGGTATTGTTCAGGGCATGGAAGACATGATTGGCGGCGGCAAGATTGTTCGCGCCGAAGTGCCGCTGTCGGAAATGTTTGGCTACTCGACGTCGCTGCGTTCGCTGAGCCAAGGTCGTGCAACGTACACGATGGAGTTCAAGCATTATTCGGAAGCACCGCGCAACGTGTCGGAAGCAATCATCAACGCGAAGTCGAAGTAAGCGCGCGGCAAGTCATTCAACGATTAACTTTTTGAAAGAAGAGAAACATGGCTAAAGGTAAATTCGAACGGACCAAGCCGCACGTGAACGTCGGCACGATCGGTCACGTTGACCACGGCAAGACCACGCTGACGGCAGCGATCACGACGGTGCTGACCGCGAAGTTCGGCGGGGAAGCGAAGGCGTATGACCAGATCGACGCGGCGCCGGAAGAAAAGGCGCGCGGCATCACGATCAACACGGCACACGTCGAGTACGAAACGGCGAACCGCCACTACGCACACGTTGACTGCCCGGGCCACGCTGACTATGTGAAGAACATGATCACGGGCGCGGCGCAGATGGACGGCGCAATCCTGGTGTGCTCGGCCGCTGACGGCCCGATGCCGCAAACGCGTGAGCACATCCTGCTGGCACGTCAGGTTGGCGTTCCGTACATCATCGTGTTCCTGAACAAGTGCGACATGGTGGACGACGCTGAGCTGCTGGAGCTCGTCGAGATGGAAGTTCGCGAACTTCTGTCGAAGTACGACTTCCCGGGCGACGACACGCCGATCATCAAGGGTTCGGCCAAGCTGGCGCTGGAAGGCGACAAGGGCGAGCTGGGCGAAGTGGCGATCATGAACCTGGCCGACGCGCTGGATACGTACATCCCGACGCCGGAGCGCGCAGTGGACGGCGCATTCCTGATGCCGGTGGAAGACGTGTTCTCGATCTCGGGTCGTGGCACGGTGGTGACGGGTCGGGTTGAGCGCGGTGTGGTGAAGGTCGGCGAAGAAATCGAGATCGTGGGTATCAAGCCGACGGTGAAGACGACGTGCACGGGCGTGGAAATGTTCCGCAAGCTGCTCGACCAGGGTCAGGCGGGCGACAACGTGGGTATCCTGCTGCGCGGCACGAAGCGTGAAGACGTGGAGCGTGGCCAGGTGCTGGCCAAGCCGGGTTCGATCAACCCGCACACGCACTTCACGGCCGAAGTGTATGTGCTGAGCAAGGACGAAGGCGGTCGTCACACGCCGTTCTTCAACAACTACCGTCCGCAGTTCTACTTCCGTACGACGGACGTGACGGGCTCGATCGAGCTGCCGAAGGACAAGGAAATGGTGATGCCGGGCGACAACGTGTCGATCACGGTGAAGCTGATCAACCCGATCGCGATGGAAGAAGGTCTGCGCTTCGCCATCCGTGAAGGTGGCCGTACCGTCGGCGCAGGTGTCGTTGCCAAGATTCTCGAGTAAAATCGAGGGTTCGCGGTTGCAGTAATTTGCAGTAAAGGTGCCCGGGGCCGGGCGCCCGCCCTCAGTGGGTGTCCGGTCCTACGTTCTTTTTATATTTGGCGATGCAACATCGCCTCGCTCTTTCCAAGGAATTGTCATGCAGAACCAGAAAATCCGCATTCGCCTGAAGGCTTTCGACTATCGCCTGATTGATCAATCGGCAGCTGAAATTGTCGACACGGCAAAGCGGACTGGCGCAATCGTTCGTGGTCCGGTGCCCCTGCCGACCCGTATTCAACGTTTCGACATCCTGCGTTCGCCGCACGTCAACAAGACGTCGCGCGACCAGCTCGAAATCCGCACTCACCAGCGCCTGATGGACATCGTTGACCCGACGGACAAGACCGTCGACGCACTGATGAAGCTCGATCTGCCGGCTGGCGTAGACGTGGAAATCAAGCTGCAATAAGGCTTTGCGGCGATGCCCAGTCCGCTGGGCGTCGCTAAGTCATTGATTGCTTGCGGAAAACGAAAAGCCTCGCTATAATAGTGGGCTTTTCGCGCATTTGCGCAAAAAAGTCGGTGTGCTTCAGCTTGAAAAACGCCGGCATTTTGTAAATTAGCCCCGACCAATCGCAGTCGGGAATGGAGAAAACGATGAGCCTTGGACTCGTAGGTCGCAAGGTTGGCATGACCCGTATCTTTACGGCTGAAGGGGATTCGATTCCCGTCACCGTTCTGGACGTGTCCGACAACCGCGTGACGCAGATCAAGACTGTGGAAACCGATGGCTATACGGCCGTTCAGGTTGCATTCGGTACGCGCCGTGCATCGCGCGTGACGAAGCCGCTGGCAGGTCATCTCGCCAAAGCCGGTGTTCAAGCCGGTGAAATCCTCAAAGAATTCCAGGTTGATGCCGCTAAGGCTGCCGAGTTGTCGAACGGCGCCGTAGTGGGTCCCGATCTTTTCGAAGTAGGCCAAAAGGTCGACGTGCAAGGCGTGTCGATCGGTAAGGGCTACGCCGGTACCATCAAGCGTTACAACTTCGCATCCGGCCGTGCCTCGCACGGTAACTCGCGCTCGCACAACGTGCCGGGTTCGATCGGTATGGCGCAGGATCCGGGTCGTGTTTTCCCGGGTAAGCGCATGACCGGTCACATGGGTGACGATACGGTAACCGTGCAAAACCTCGAAATCGCTCGTATCGACGCCGACCGCAAGCTGTTGCTGGTCAAGGGTGCCGTTCCGGGTGCTAAGGGCGGCAAGGTTTTCGTGACGCCGGCCGTGAAGACGCGCGCCGTGAAAGGAGCGAAATAATGGAACTTAAGCTCCTGAATGCCAATGGTCAGGAAGGCGCAGCTGTTAGCGCGTCGGACGTCGTGTTCGGCCGTGATTACAACGAAGCCCTGATTCACCAGGTTGTGGTGGCCTACCAGGCTAACGCCCGTAGCGGTAACCGCGCGCAGAAGGACCGTGAGCAAGTCAAGCACACGACCAAGAAGCCGTGGCGTCAAAAGGGCACGGGTCGCGCCCGTGCCGGTATGTCGTCGAGCCCGTTGTGGCGCGGCGGTGGCCGTATCTTCCCGAATTCGCCGGAAGAAAACTTTTCGCACAAGGTTAACAAGAAGATGCATCGCGCAGGTCTCTGCTCGATCTTCTCGCAGCTGGCTCGCGAAGGCCGCATCTCGGTGGTTGACGAGCTGACGCTCGAAGCGCCGAAGACGAAGCTGCTGGCCGAAAAATTCAAGGCGATGGGTCTCGAATCCGTGCTGGTGATTACCGACACGGTTGACGAAAACCTGTACCTCGCGTCGCGCAACCTCGCCCATGTGGCAGTTGTCGAGCCGCGTTACGCCGACCCGCTGTCGCTGATCTACTTCAAGAAGATCCTGATCACGAAGGCTGCGGTCGCCCAGATCGAGGAGTTGCTGTCATGAGCGAGATTCGCAAGAACGATCATCGTTTGATGCAGGTCCTGCTCGCGCCGGTGATCTCCGAAAAGGCGACGCTGGTGGCCGACAAGAACGAGCAAGTCGTGTTCGAAGTCGCGCCGGATGCCACGAAGCAGGAAGTGAAGGCCGCTGTTGAACTGATGTTCAAGGTGGAAGTCGATTCCGTCAACGTGCTGGTCTCGAAGGGCAAGGCAAAGCGCTTTGGCCGCTTCATGGGCAAGCGCAAGGACGTGAAGAAGGCCTACGTCTGCCTGAAGCCTGGTCAGGAAATCAACTTTGAAGCGGAGGCCAAGTAATCATGGCAATCGTTAAAGTTAAGCCGACTTCGCCGGGTCGCCGCGCGATGGTCAAGGTGGTCAACAAGGATCTGCATAAGGGCAAGCCGTTCGCACCGCTGCTCGACGCGCAATCCTCGATCGCCGGCCGTAACAACAACGGTCACATCACCACGCGTCATAAGGGCGGTGGTCATAAGCATCACTATCGTGTCGTCGATTTCCGTCGCACGAAGGATGGCATTCCGGCCAAGGTCGAACGTCTTGAGTACGATCCGAACCGTAGCGCGAACATCGCGCTGGTTCTGTACGCGGACGGCGAGCGCAAGTACATCATCGCTCCGAAGGGTGTGACGGTGGGTCAGCAACTGATGTCGGGTTCGGAAGCTCCGATCCGCGCAGGTAACACGCTGCCGATCCGCAACATTCCGGTCGGTACGACGATTCACTGCATCGAAATGCTGCCGGGCAAGGGCGCGCAAATGGCGCGTTCGGCTGGTACGTCGGCGATGCTGCTGGCTCGTGAAGGTACCTACGCACAGGTCCGCCTGCGTTCGGGTGAAATTCGCCGTGTGCACGTTGAGTGCCGCGCGACGATCGGTGAAGTTGGCAACGAAGAGCACAGCCTCCGTCAAATCGGTAAGGCTGGCGCAAACCGCTGGCGCGGTATCCGCCCGACGGTGCGTGGCGTTGCAATGAACCCGGTCGATCACCCGCACGGTGGTGGTGAAGGCAAGACGGCTGCAGGTCGCGACCCGGTGAGCCCGTGGGGCACGCCGACGAAGGGTTATCGTACCCGCAGCAACAAGCGCACGACGAGCATGATCGTCCAGCGCCGTCACAAGCGTTAAGGAGTAGGCAATGGCACGTTCTGTAAAAAAAGGTCCGTTCTGCGACGCCCATTTGCTGAAGAAAGTTGAGGCGGCTGCAGCTTCGCGGGATAAGAAGCCGATCAAAACCTGGTCGCGTCGTTCGACGATTCTGCCGGATTTCATCGGTTTGACGATTGCCGTGCACAACGGCCGTCAACACGTTCCGGTGTATATCTCGGAAAACATGGTCGGCCACAAGCTTGGCGAGTTCGCATTGACCCGGACGTTCAAGGGTCACGCGGCCGACAAGAAGGCTAAGAAATAAGGGGCTCATGATGGAAGTGAAAGCAATTCATCGCGGTGCCCGCATCTCGGCGCAGAAGACGCGCCTTGTGGCTGACCAGATCCGCGGTTTGCCGGTCGACAAGGCGCTGAACGTTCTGACGTTCTCGCCGAAGAAGGCTGCGGGAATCGTGAAAAAGGTCGTGCTGTCGGCGATCGCGAATGCGGAGCACAACGAAGGCGCCGATATCGATGAGCTCAAGATCACGAGCATCTATATCGACAAGGCTGCCTCGCTCAAGCGTTTTACCGCGCGCGCTAAAGGCCGCGGTAACCGCATCGAGAAGCAATCCTGTCACATCACTGTGACGGTCGGTAACTAAGGGGTCATACGATGGGACAGAAAATTCATCCGACTGGCTTCCGTTTGGCCGTCAGCCGCAATTGGGCGTCGCGTTGGTACGCGAACAACAACAATTTCGCGGCGATGTTGCAGGAAGACATCGGTGTACGTGAGTACCTGAAGAAGAAGCTGAAGAACGCTTCGGTTGGTCGCGTCGTTATCGAGCGTCCGGCGAAGAACGCGCGCATTACGATTTATAGCTCGCGTCCGGGCGTGGTCATCGGCAAGAAGGGCGAGGATATCGAACTGTTGAAGTCGGAACTCCAGAAGCGTATGGGCGTTCCGGTTCACGTCAACATCGAAGAAATCCGCAAGCCGGAAACCGATGCGCAACTGATCGCCGATTCGATCACGCAACAGCTCGAGCGCCGGATTATGTTCCGCCGCGCGATGAAGCGTGCAATGCAAAACGCCATGCGTCTGGGTGCTCAAGGCATCAAGATCATGAGCGCTGGCCGCCTGAACGGTATCGAAATCGCCCGTACGGAATGGTATCGCGAAGGTCGCGTACCCCTTCATACGCTGCGCGCTGACATCGACTACGCAACTTCGGAAGCGAAGACGACGTACGGCATCATCGGCGTGAAGGTGTGGGTCTACAAGGGCGATACGCTCGGCCGCAACGACGCACCGGTGGTGGAAGAAGTCGCCGAAGAAAAGCGTCCGCGCCGCAATGCACGTCCGGGTGGCGATCGCCGTCCGCGTCGCGATGGTGAAGGTGGTGGTCCGGCAGGTGCACGCCGTGGCGCCCCCCGTCGTGCTGGCGGTGACGGGAAGACTGGAGAATAACGATGCTGCAACCGAAACGCAGAAAGTATCGCAAAGAGCAGAAGGGTCGTAACACCGGTATCGCCACCCGCGGCAACGCGGTGTCGTTCGGTGAATACGGTCTGAAGGCTATCGGTCGTGGTCGTTTGACCGCGCGCCAGATTGAAGCGGCGCGTCGTGCAATGACCCGTCACATCAAGCGTGGTGGCCGTATCTGGATCCGCATTTTCCCGGACAAGCCGATTTCGCATAAGCCGGCTGAAGTACGTATGGGTAACGGTAAAGGTAACCCTGAGTACTACGTCGCAGAGATTCAACCGGGCAAGATGCTGTACGAAATGGACGGCGTAACCGAAGAGTTGGCACGCGAAGCGTTCCGTCTGGCTGCAGCGAAGCTGCCGCTCAAGACGACCGTTATCGTTCGTCAGCTCGGCGCCTAAGGAGCAAATGATGAAGGCTTCCGAACTTCACCAGAAAGATCAGGCCGCGCTCAACAAGGAGCTGTCGGACCTGCTGAAGGCGCAATTCGGCCTGCGCATGCAACTCGCGACCCAGCAGCTCACGAACACGAGCCAGCTGAAGAAGGTCCGTCGCGACATCGCACGTGTGCGGACCGTCCTGACTGAGAAGGCGAACCAGAAATGAACGATAGCGTAAAAACCTCGCTCAAGCGGACGCTGGTCGGCAAGGTCGTCAGCAACAAGATGGACAAGACGGTCACCGTGCTGGTCGAGCACCGCGTGAAGCACCCGATCTACGGCAAGTACGTTGTGCGTTCGAAGAAGTACCACGCGCACGACGATGCGAACACGTACAACGAGGGCGACCTTGTTGAAATCCAGGAAACACGTCCGATTTCTAAGACGAAAGCTTGGGTTGTGGCTCGCCTGGTCGAGGCTGCTCGCGTCATCTGACGCCGCAAGTTGTAGAAGTAGTTGAAATCGCAGTAAGTTTCGCTTGCAAGACCGAGATTATTTGTTATAATCTCGGTCTTCCCTCTTTGTGGGAGCCCCGTCGCGGGCGAAGTTGGTGGGGGAAGCGGTTCAGGCGCCAGTCTGTTCCGAAGGATTCACCGGATTGCGATGGCGGGTTTCGTTTGCCGTCGCTGCTGTTCTAACCCAAGCAGCCGATTGGCTGACGGGACCAAGACTGACCGGGTGCGCCATGGTGGTGCGACCGGATTAAGTTGGGAATGATAAACCATGATCCAGACCGAAACTCGGCTTGAAGTGGCCGACAACACGGGTGCACGTGAAGTCATGTGCATCAAGGTGCTCGGCGGCTCGAAGCGTCGTTATGCCAGCATTGGCGACATCATCAAGGTGACCGTCAAAGAAGCAACGCCGCGCGGGCGCGTGAAGAAAGGCGAAATTTATAACGCCGTGGTGGTTCGCACCGCCAAGGGCGTTCGTCGTCAGGACGGCTCGCTGATCAAGTTCGATGGCAACGCCGCTGTGTTGTTGAATGCCAAGCTCGAACCTATTGGCACCCGTATTTTCGGGCCTGTCACGCGCGAGTTGCGTAGCGAACGATTCATGAAGATCGTTTCGCTGGCACCGGAAGTGCTGTAAGGAGTCGCGATGAACAAGATTCGCAAAGGTGACGAAGTTATCGTCATCACCGGCAAGGACAAGGGCAAGCGCGGCATCGTGCTGTCCGTTGGCGAGAATCATGTGACGGTCGAGGGCATTAACCTCGTCAAGAAGCATGTCAAGCCGAACCCGATGAAGGGTACGACGGGCGGCGTGGAAGCCAAGACGATGCCGCTGCAAATTTCGAACGTCGCATTGGTCGACGCGAATGGCAAGGCATCGCGTGTAGGCATCAAGGTCGAAGGAGACAAGAAAGTCCGTTTCCTTAAGACGACCGGTGCCGAGCTGAGCGCCTGACGCTGCGGAGTAAAAAAATGGCTCGTTTGCAAGAGTTTTACAAAGAGAAGGTTGTACCCGGCCTCATCGAGAAGTTCGGTTACAAGTCCGTGATGGAAGTGCCGCGCATCACCAAGATTACCCTGAACATGGGCCTTGGCGAAGCGGTTGCTGACAAGAAGATCATCGAAAACGCCGTTGGCGACCTGACGAAGATTGCTGGCCAGAAGCCGGTGATCACGAAGGCACGTAAGGCAATCGCTGGCTTCAAGATCCGTCAGGGCTATCCGATCGGTGCAATGGTCACGTTACGTGGTCAGGCAATGTACGAATTTCTGGACCGTTTCGTGACGGTTGCGCTCCCCCGTGTGCGCGACTTCCGTGGCGTGTCGGGTCGTGCGTTCGATGGTCGCGGCAACTACAACATCGGTGTGAAAGAGCAGATCATTTTCCCCGAAATCGACTACGACAAGATCGACGCACTGCGTGGGCTGAACATCAGCATCACGACGACTGCGAAGACCGACGACGAAGCAAAGGCCCTGCTCGCCAGCTTCAAGTTCCCGTTCAGAAACTGAGGTTACCGTGGCTAAACTGGCACTGATCGAACGTGAAAAGAAGCGTGCTCGCCTCGCTGCTAAGTACGCTCCCAAGCGTAACGAGTTGAAGGCGATCATTGGCGATATGAGCAAGTCGGACGAAGAGCACTACGCAGCCCGTCTCGAACTGCAACAACTGCCGCGCAACTCTAATCCGACCCGTAAGCGCAACCGTTGCGCAATTACCGGTCGCCCGCGCGGCACGTTCCGTAAATTCGGGCTGGCGCGTAACAAGATTCGCGAAATCGCGTTCCGCGGCGAGATCCCTGGCCTGACCAAGGCGAGCTGGTAATAGGAGAAACGTAAATGAGCATGAGTGATCCTATCGCCGATATGCTGACTCGCATCCGCAATGCGCAGATGGTTGAGAAGGTTTCGGTGCAAATGCCCTCGTCGAAAGTGAAGGTTGCGATCGCGCAGGTCCTGAAGGACGAAGGCTATATCGACGATTTCGCAGTGAAGTCCGAAGGTGCGAAGTCGGAATTGAACATCGTGTTGAAGTACTACGCTGGCCGTCCGGTCATCGAACGCATTGAACGCGTTTCGAAGCCTGGTCTGCGTGTGTACCGCGGCCGTAACGACATCCCCGTGGTCATGAATGGCCTCGGCGTGGCAATCGTGTCGACGCCGAAGGGCGTGATGACGGACCGCAAGGCGCGCGCTACGGGCGTTGGCGGCGAAGTCATCTGCTACGTCGCTTAAGGCCGAAAGGAGAGAAACATGTCTCGAGTAGGTAAAAGCCCGATCGTGCTGCAAGGCGCGGAAGTGGCCCTGAGCGACGATCGCATCACCGTCAAGGGTCCGTTGGGCACGATTACGCAAGCTGCAAACCGCCTCGTGAAAGTGGTGAACGACAACGGCACGCTGAAGTTCGAGCCGGTTGACGAAAGCCGCGAAGCGAACGCGATGTCGGGCACGATGCGCGCACTCGTTGCGAACATGGTGAACGGCGTGACGAAGGGTTTCGAGCGCAAGCTGACGCTGGTTGGCGTCGGTTACCGCGCACAGGCGCAAGGCGACAAGCTGAACCTGTCGCTGGGTTTCTCGCACCCCGTGGTGCACCAGATGCCGGAAGGCGTCAAGGCTGAAACCCCGACGCAAACCGAAATCGTGATCAAGGGGATCAATAAGCAACAAGTTGGCCAGGTCGCTGCAGAAGTGCGCGGCTATCGTCCGCCGGAGCCCTATAAGGGCAAGGGTGTGCGTTACGCCAACGAGGTTGTGATCCTCAAAGAAACGAAGAAGAAGTAAGGGTGCGCAATCATGGATAAGACTCAATCTCGCCTGCGCCGCGCTCGTCAGACGCGTATCAAGATCGCTGAGCTGCAGGTCGCGCGTCTCGCCGTGCATCGCACGAACACGCACATCTATGCGCAAGTGTTCTCGCCGTGCGGCACCAAGGTGCTCGCCAGCGCGTCGACGCTCGAAGCCGAAGTGCGTGCGCAACTGGCTGATCAGACCGGCAAGGGTGGCAACGTTGCTGCTGCTACGCTGATCGGCAAGCGCATTGCAGAAAAGGCTAAGGCTGCCGGCATCGAATCCGTCGCCTTCGACCGTTCGGGTTTCCGTTACCACGGCCGCGTGAAAGCGCTGGCTGATGCGGCGCGCGAAGCCGGACTCAAGTTCTAAGGGAAGAATTCGTCATGGCAAAGATGCAAGCGAAAGTTCAGGCTGACGAACGCGACGATGGCCTGCGCGAAAAGATGATTTCGGTCAACCGCGTGACCAAGGTTGTGAAGGGCGGCCGGATTCTCGGTTTTGCCGCACTGACCGTGGTTGGCGACGGCGATGGCCGCATCGGCATGGGCAAGGGCAAAGCGAAGGAAGTTCCGGTTGCTGTTCAGAAGGCAATGGAACAAGCTCGCCGCAACATGTTCAAGGTGCCGCTCAAGAACGGTACGTTGCAACACGAAGTGCACGGTAAGCACGGCGCATCCGCAGTCCTCCTCGCTCCGGCGAAGGATGGTACCGGCGTGATCGCTGGCGGCCCGATGCGCGCAGTGTTCGACGTGATGGGTGTGCAGAATGTGGTGGCCAAGAGCCACGGTTCGACGAACCCGTACAACCTCGTTCGTGCAACGCTCGACGGCCTGCGCAAGCAGTCCACGCCGGGCGACATCGCGGCGAAGCGTGGCAAGTCCGTCGAAGAAATTCTGGGCTAAAGGTGGACACCATGTCTGATAAAACTGTCAAGGTTCAGCTCGTCAAGAGCCTGATCGGGACCCGCGAAACGCACCGCGCTACGGTGCGTGGCCTGGGCCTGCGTCGACTCAACTCGGTTAGCGAGTTGCAAGACACGCCGGCTGTGCGCGGCATGATCAACAAGGTTTCGTACCTCGTTAAGGTCATCAGCTAAGCGGCTGACCCGGACTCAAGGAGTTGATAATGGAATTGAATAACCTGAAGCCGGCCGAAGGCTCGAAGCACGCAAAGCGTCGCGTGGGTCGTGGTATCGGTTCGGGCCTCGGCAAGACGGCTGGCCGTGGTCACAAGGGTCAAAAGTCGCGTTCGGGCGGCTTCCACAAGGTTGGCTTCGAAGGCGGTCAAATGCCGCTGCAACGTCGCCTGCCGAAGCGGGGCTTCACCTCGCTGACGAAGGAATTCGTCGGTGAAGTGCGTCTGTCGGATCTTGAAAAGCTGCCGGTCGACGAAATCGATCTGCTGGCTCTGAAGCAAGCCGGCCTGGTCGGCGAGCTGATCACGAGCGCCAAGATCATCAAGACGGGCGAGCTAAAGCGCAAGATCGTTGTGAAGGGTCTGGGTGCGACGAAGGGTGCGCGCGCTGCGATTGAAGCAGCTGGCGGCTCCTTTGCCGAGTAACGTGCAAGTCGTTTGCCGTCACTAGCATTTGCATCGGAGAAGCTACTTGGCTAACAGCCCGAGTCTCGCAAAACCCGGTCGAAGCGCGGCGAAGTTCGGCGATCTGCGTCGGCGTGCAGTGTTCCTGCTGCTGGCGCTGGTCGTCTACCGTATCGGCGCGCATATTCCGGTTCCGGGTATTGATCCGGACCAACTGGCAAAGCTGTTCCAGAGCCAGTCGGGTGGCATCCTTGGCATGTTCAACATGTTCTCGGGTGGCGCACTTTCGCGGTTCACGATTTTCGCGCTTGGGATCATGCCGTACATTTCGGCGTCGATCATCATGCAGTTGCTGGCGATTGTCTCGCCGCAAATGGAAGCGCTGAAGAAAGAAGGGCAAGCGGGTCAACGGAAGATCACGCAGTACACGCGTATCTTCACGGTCCTGCTGGCAACGTTCCAGGCCTTCGGCATCGCCGTGGCGCTTGAGAACCAGCCGGGCCTGGTGATTGATCCGGGTATGGTGTTCCGTCTGACAACGGTCGTAACGCTGGTGACCGGCACGATGTTCCTGATGTGGCTGGGTGAGCAGATCACGGAACGCGGGCTTGGCAACGGTATCTCGATCATTATTTTCGGCGGGATTGCGGCGGGTTTCCCGAATGCAATCGGCGGTCTGTTTGAACTGGTGCGAACCGGCTCGATGGGTCCGTTCTCGGCGATTATCGTGGTTGCACTGATCGCTGCTGTGACCTACCTGGTGGTGTTTATCGAACGCGGCCAGCGCAAGATCCTCGTGAACTATGCGAAGCGGCAGGTCGGTAACAAGATTTACGGTGGGCAGTCGTCACATCTGCCGCTGAAGCTGAACATGTCGGGCGTGATTCCGCCGATCTTTGCATCGTCGATCATTCTCTTCCCGGCAACTATCCTGAACTGGTTTAGTTCGGGGTCGCGTAACAGCTGGTTCGCAGACACGCTGCACAACGTGGCCGAAGCGCTTAAGCCCGGTCAACCCGTGTATGTGTTGTTGTACGCGTTGGCGATCGTCTTCTTCTGCTTTTTCTACACCGCACTGGTGTTCAACAGCAGGGAAACGGCCGACAACCTGAAGAAGAGCGGCGCTTTCGTCCCGGGTATTCGCCCGGGCGATCAGACGGCTCGATATATCGACCGCATCCTCACGCGTCTGACGCTGGCTGGTGCGATCTACATCGTGTTCGTGTGTCTGCTGCCCGAATTTCTGGTGCTGCGCTGGAACGTGCCGTTTTATTTTGGTGGAACGTCGCTGCTGATCATTGTCGTCGTCACAATGGATTTCATGGCGCAGGTGCAGTCGTACGTTATGTCGCAACAGTATGAATCGCTGCTGAAGAAAGCCAATTTCAAAGGCGGCGGCGTCCCGATGCGTTGAAAGGACTTATGGCCAAAGACGATGTGATCCAGATGCAGGGTGAAGTCATCGAAAACCTGCCTAATGCTACCTTCAGGGTGAAGCTGGAAAACGGCCATGTCGTATTGGGACACATATCCGGCAAGATGCGGATGCACTACATCCGAATCCTGCCGGGCGACAAGGTGACGGTTGAATTGACGCCTTACGATCTGTCGCGTGCGCGGATCGTGTTCCGGGCGAAGTGATTTGAAAAAAGGGTAATATCATGAAAGTGATGGCATCGGTTAAGCGCATTTGCCGCAATTGCAAGATCATCAAGCGCAAAGGCGTTGTGCGCGTGATTTGCAGCTCTGATCCGCGCCACAAACAGCGTCAAGGCTGAACGCCGCGCTTTTGCTTGCGCTTTTTGTTTGAGGAAAAACAATGGCTCGTATCGCAGGGGTTAACATCCCGAATCACCAGCATACCGAAATTGGCCTGACGGCGATTTACGGTATTGGCCGCACGCGCTCGCGCGACATTTGCGTCGCTGCTGGTGTGGCATTTTCGAAGAAGGTCAAGGACCTGAACGACGCAGACCTCGAAAAGCTGCGTGAAGAAGTCGGCAAGTTCATCGTCGAAGGCGATCTTCGCCGTGAAACGACGATGAACATCAAGCGGCTGATGGATCTGGGCTGCTATCGTGGCGTGCGTCACCGCAAGGGCTTGCCCCTGCGTGGCCAACGCACGCGTACGAATGCCCGTACGCGCAAGGGTCCGCGTCGTGCAGCGCAATCGCTGAAGAAGTAAGCGGAACTGACAGTTACAGGAAAACGTAATGGCTAAGGCTTCGAACAACTCCGCGGCGCAACGCGTTCGCAAGAAGGTCAAGAAGAACGTCGCCGAGGGCGTGGTTCACGTTCACGCGTCGTTCAACAACACCATCATCACGATCACCGATCGTCAGGGCAACGCACTCGCCTGGGCAACGTCGGGTGGTCAGGGCTTCAAGGGTTCGCGTAAATCGACCCCGTTTGCAGCCCAGGTGGCAGCTGAATCGGCTGGCCGCGTGGCGATGGAATACGGCGTGAAGAACCTCGAAGTGCGGATCAAGGGCCCTGGCCCTGGCCGTGAGTCCGCGGTGCGCGCGTTGCATGGTCTTGGCATCAAGATCACCGCGATCTCCGACGTGACGCCGGTACCGCACAACGGCTGCCGTCCGCCGAAGCGTCGTCGTATCTAAGACGCTTGTTTCGCTAGCGCCTGTTGCCGCCGGGTAGTGTGCCGGCGACGACGGGCTGCTTGCGTTATTGAATTGACTAAGCCCACCGTTCGACCCAAAGGGTTCGGACTAGCGTGAACGCGAGTTCACGTGATCAATCATTGAAGGAATCAACGTGGCACGTTATATCGGCCCTAAGGCCAAGCTGTCCCGCCGTGAAGGCACTGACCTCTTCCTGAAGAGCGCCCGTCGTTCGCTGGCTGACAAGTGCAAGCTTGACAGCAAGCCTGGCCAACATGGCCGCACTTCGGGTGCCCGTACGTCCGACTACGGCACGCAGCTGCGCGAAAAGCAAAAAGTGAAGCGCATCTACGGCGTTCTCGAGCGCCAGTTCCGCCGTTACTTCGCTGAAGCCGACCGCCTCAAGGGCAACACGGGTGAAAACCTGCTGCAATTGCTCGAGTCGCGTCTCGACAACGTCGTGTATCGCATGGGCTTCGGTTCGACGCGCGCTGAAGCGCGTCAACTCGTCGGCCACAAGGCGATCACGGTGAACGGCGTCGTCACCAACATCCCGTCGCTGCAAGTTAAGGCAGGTGACGTGGTTGCGGTGCGTGAACAGGCCAAGAAGCAAGCGCGTATTCTCGAAGCGCTGTCGCTGGCTGAGCAAGGCGGTCTGCCGAGCTGGGTCGCTGTCGATTCGAAGAAGTTCGAAGGCACGTTCAAGAGCAAGCCGGAACGCAGCGATATCGCTGGCGATATCAACGAAAGCCTGATCGTCGAATTGTATTCGCGGTAATCGGATTGGCGGCCGGGGCACCCTGATTGCGATGCGCAAGGGGGCGCCTCGGCTGTTTATTTTCAGGTTGTTACCGGTCAGCCTTATCGGTGTAACGAGCCGAGGGTATTGAAAAGGAAAACCTATGCAAACCAGTTTGTTGAAGCCCAAGATCATCGCAGTTGAATCGCTTGGTGAGAGCCATGCGAAAGTGGTCATGGAACCGTTTGAACGCGGTTACGGCCACACCTTGGGTAACGCGCTTCGGCGCGTACTGCTGTCGTCGATGATCGGCTACGCGCCGACCGAAGTGACGATTGCAGGCGTGGTTCACGAGTATTCGACGCTCGACGGTGTGCAAGAGGACGTAGTCAACCTGCTGCTGAACCTGAAGGGTGTCGTGTTCAAGTTGCATAATCGTGACGAAGTGACGGTTACGCTGCGCAAGGAAGGCGAAGGCGTTGTCACCGCCGGTGACATCGAACTCGCGCACGATTGTGAAGTGATCAATCCGGATCACGTGATTGCGCATCTGTCGAAGGGCGGCAAGCTCGACGTTCAGATCAAGGTCGAAAAGGGCCGCGGTTATGTGCCGGGCAACGTGCGTCGCTACGGCGAAGAGTCGGCCAAGATCATCGGCCGTATCGTGCTGGACGCTTCGTTCTCGCCGGTTCGCCGTGTGAGCTATGCCGTGGAAAGCGCGCGTGTCGAACAGCGTACCGACCTCGACAAGCTCGTCATGAACATCGAAACCAACGGTGTGATTTCGCCGGAAGAAGCGATTCGTCAATCGGCACGTATTCTGGTCGATCAGCTGTCGGTGTTCGCTGCGCTGGAAGGCACGGAAGCTGCCGCTGAAGCGCCTTCGCGTGCGCCGCAGATCGATCCGATCCTGCTGCGTCCGGTGGATGATCTCGAACTCACGGTTCGTTCCGCGAACTGCCTGAAGGCCGAGAACATTTACTACATCGGCGACCTGATCCAGCGCACGGAAAACGAACTGCTGAAGACGCCGAATCTGGGCCGCAAGTCGTTGAACGAAATCAAGGAAGTACTGGCGTCGCGTGGTCTGACGCTCGGCATGAAGCTCGAAAACTGGCCGCCGGCTGGGCTGGACAAGTAAGCGCGAGCTTATTGAGTATTCGTCCGGGACGAAAGTCACCGCGGCACGACTGGCACGGACGCGGATTTTCCTTTAAAATCCGCGTCTTGCCTTTTTTAACTACCGGCCCGTGCACTCGCAACCCTCCGGGTTCGCCGAGCGCGATAGAAGAGCTGGACCAAAACTTTGAATCGAAGGAATTGAAATGCGTCACCGTCATGGTCTGCGGAAACTGAACCGCACGAGCAGCCACCGTCTGGCAATGCTCCGTAACATGTCCAACTCGCTGATCGAGCACGAAGTCATCAAGACGACGCTGCCGAAGGCGAAGGAACTCCGTAAAGTCGTCGAGCCGCTGATCACGCTCGGCAAGAAGCCGTCGCTGGCAAATCGTCGTCTGGCGTTCAACCGCCTGCGCGATCGTGATTCCGTCTCGAAGCTGTTCGACGTGCTCGGCCCGCGCTTCGCAAACCGTCCGGGTGGCTACCTGCGCATCCTGAAGTTCGGTTTCCGCGTTGGCGACAATGCACCGATGGCACTGGTCGAATTGATGGACCGTCCGGAAGTCGAAGAAGTTGAAGTGCAAGAAGCTGAATAAGCTTCCCGCATCGCTCAGAAGGCCAGACGAAAGTCTGGCCTTTTTGTTTGTGGACGCAGACAGAATCAGACCGTAGCTAATCAAGCGGCAGCATGCCGGGCGCCTGCCTGCGGCCGACCGAGTCCGGTGATACGATAGCAACACGCGTTTTCCACCCTGCCGGAGTTATCCGTGACCTCGAATGTGACGCTGATCCTGACGACCGTGCCCGATGCGGACACGGCGCAGAAGCTCGCCACACAGGCGCTGGATGCACGCCTTGCCGCTTGCGTCAGCCAGCAGGGAGTGATCCATTCGACCTACCACTGGCAGGGCAAGCTCGAGTCCGCCGATGAGATCCAGCTACTCTTCAAAACGAGCGCGGCACGGGCTCTGGAGCTCGAGTTATTCATCGAGAAACATCATCCGTACGACACCCCCGAAATCCTCTGCTGGCAAGCCACGGCCTCTGTAGCTTACGGCCAGTGGGTCATTGCTGAGACTCAACGCCCTGTTCATGTTTAATGCTCTTCACCGACGGGGGCGCGATTCCCTGCGCGCGGCCGTGCTGTTCGTCTCCTGCCTGCTGGTAGTCCTGATGTCCGCTGCTGGCGCGGCGTATGCCGACGACGATTTCCTGGATCCGGCTGTTGCCTTCAAATTCAGCGCAAGCGAACAGCCTGGCGAAGTGCTTGTTCACTACAAGATCGCGGACGGGTACTACATGTATCGGGAGCGGTTCTCCTTTGCGACCCGCAACGGAACCGTGACGATCGGCGATCCACAATTGCCCGCGGGCCACGTCAAGTTCGATCAAACGTTCGGGAAGAATGTCGAAACCTACCGGAACGAGTTGACCATTCGCGTCCCGGTAAAGCAGGCCGCGGGGCCCTTCGATCTCGCGGTGACTTCGCAAGGTTGCGCCGACGCGGGTATTTGCTATCCGCCGATGGAGCGCGTGTATCACGTCGAAGGCGCCGCGCTGCACGCCGCTAGCGTCTCGCCCACCCCCGCAGTCACCACTCAAACGGCAAACAACGCCGACGTAGCAAACACCTCCTCGTGGTACGAACGCACAACCAGCGCTGACTACGCGCAGTCGCTTTTGCAGGGCGGCAGCTTCTTCACGATCGTCGGCCTGTTCTTCGTCGCCGGCGCTGTGCTCAGCCTGTTGCCGTGCTCGTATCCGATGATCCCGATCCTGTCGGCCATTATCATCGGCGAAGGGGCACGTGTGACGCGTGGTCGTGGCTTCGCGCTGTCGCTTGCTTATGTGATCGGTATGGCGCTCGTCTATACCGTGCTCGGTATCGCCGCGGCGCTTGTGGGTCAGAGCCTCGGCGCATGGTTGCAGAATCCGTGGGTATTGGGTGCATTCGGTGTGCTGCTGACGGCGTTCGCAGTGACGCTGATCGCCGGCTACGACATTGCCTTGCCGCAACGCTGGCAGGACGGTGCGTCGTGCGCATCGCAAGGGCGCTCCGGTGGCAAGTTCGCGGCGGTGGCGGCGATGGGCGCGCTGTCCGCGCTGGTCGTCGGCGCTTGCATGACGGCGCCGCTGTTCGCGATCCTGGCGTTTATCGCCCACACAGGCAACGCCGTGCTCGGTGCGGCCGCGCTGTTCTCGATGGGTATCGGCCTGGGCGTTCCGTTGTTGATCATCGGCTTGGGCGCAGGTACCTTGCTGCCGCGTGCGGGTGTGTGGATGGACGGCGTGAAGATCTTCTTCGGGGTAGTGCTGCTCGCCGCCGCGTTGTGGATCGTTTGGCCAGTGCTGGGTGCGACTGCGCAAATGTTGCTGAGCGCGTTATGGCTGCTGGTCGCCGCGGCCTCTCTCGGACTGTTCTCGCCACCAGCCGGCGCCAGTTCGGTGTGGCGTCGACTTGGTCGGGGTCTGGGCGTCGCGCTGACCGTCTGGGCCGTGGTGGTGCTAGTTGGTCTCGCGGCCGGATCGTCGGATCCGCTCAAGCCGCTCGCAGTACTGGCCGCGCGCAGTGGCCCCGGTGATGTGGCCGGCGCCCCTTCGGGGGCAGCGAACGCCGCTACTGCGGCAGACAGTCTCACGTTTGCCCCGGTACGCTCGTCGACCCAGCTCGACCAGGCCGTAAAGGCCGCTGCCCAGCCGGCGATGCTCGACTTCTACGCGGACTGGTGCGTGAGTTGCAAGGAAATGGAGAAATTCACTTTCAGCGACCCGCGCGTACATGCCCGGCTGCAGCAACTCAACCTGCTGCGCGCGGACGTGACTGCCAACAACCCCGATGACCAGACCTTGCTGAAGCGCTTCAAGCTGTTTGGGCCTCCGGGCATCATCTTCTTCGACCCGAGCGGAGCGGAGGTGCTGCGCGTCGTCGGCTACGAGTCGGCCGACACGTTCCTGCACAGCCTCGACCGCCTGGCCACGCCGCCGCAATCGTAGTCGCCGCGGTCCTGACAAAGCACGCCGTCGCAAACAGCACGCGAGACTTTCAGCCATTAAAAAAGCGGAGACCCGCTCCCGGTGCCTCCGCTTTCATCAAACTTCAAACCTGCTGCACAGCGTCTGCGTCTGACATCATCGTTCGTCACGAGGTGCCCAACCCAGCGCCTCAGCCCGCATCACTTCTGCGCGCGCAAAATCCGCGCAGCATCCAACGCAAAATACGTCAGCACGCCATCTGCGCCCGCCCGCTTGAACGCCAGCAACGATTCCATCATTGCCTTGTCGTGATCGAGCCAGCCGTTTTGCGCGGCCGCTTTGAGCATCGCGTACTCGCCGCTCACCTGATACACATAAGTCGGAAAGCGGAACTCGTCCTTCACGCGACGGACGATATCGAGGTACGGCATGCCGGGCTTCACCATCACCATGTCCGCGCCTTCTTCGATGTCCGCACGCACTTCGCGCAGCGCTTCATCCGAATTCGACGGGTCCATCTGATAGGTCATCTTGTTGCTCTTGCCGAGGTTCGTCGCGGAACCGACGGCGTCGCGGAACGGCCCGTAGAACGCCGACGCGAACTTGGCCGAGTAGGCCATGATCCGCGTATGAATGTGATCCTCGCTCTCGAGCATTTCGCGGATCGCGCCGATACGCCCGTCCATCATGTCCGACGGTGCCACGATATCCACGCCCGCTTCCGCCTGTGCGCGGGCCTGCTCGACGAGAATCTCGACGGTCACGTCGTTGATCACATAGCCCGCTTCATCGATCACACCGTCCTGGCCGTGGCTCGTGTAGGGATCGAGTGCAACGTCGGTAAGAACGCCTAGCTCCGGGAAATGCTTTTTCAGTTCGCGGACGGCGCGCGGAATCAGACCGGCTTCGTTGGTCGCCTCGCGGCCGTCCGGTGTTTTCAGCGACGGTTCGATCGCCGGAAACAGCGACAGCACCGGCACGCCAAGCGCGACGCACTGTTCGGCCACGCCCATCAGCAGATCGACCGACACGCGTTCCACGCCCGGCATCGACGCCACGGCTTGCCGCACGTTGGTGCCTTCTACGACGAACACGGGGTAGATCAGGTCGTTGGTGGTGAGGATGTTTTCGCGCATGAGACGGCGCGAGAAGTCGTCACGGCGCATGCGGCGCGGACGGTGATGCGGATAGAAGCTCATATCGAATGTCTTGGATTGCGTGGAGATGGTGAAGCAACAGCGCGTGCCTGAACCTGCTGAAAACTCTTTTCGAGACAATGGTATATCATACCGATCGAGCAAGGCGCCATGCGCTGACCTCCCCGCTTCTCCTCCCTGAGCGGGTGCCTGTCGTTTTTCGATTAGGCTGTTTGGCCCGCCGTCAGTTGCGGCGGGTTTTTTTATGGGCGAACGAAAAAGGGCCCAGACCAGGTTAATCCCCAGCCTGGCAGCGGAAGCTATTCGGACGCGACCACGCCGTCCGCGCTGCCCGCATCCTCAGGAACGAGCCAGCTTTCAATCAGCTCGTGAGCCTCGTCCAGACCGACCCGCTTGAGGGCCGAGAACAACTGGGCGGTCAACTCTCCCCGATAACCGCCAGCCGTATATTCCGCCAGCCCTTTGTGGGTGGCCCGCAGCGCGTTGATGCTCTCCTGCCGCGTCAATTTGTCGCACTTTGTCAGCAGGGTGTGGATCGGCTTGCCGGTCGGCGCAAACCACTCGATCATCACCCGGTCCAGATCGGTGAGCGGGCGGCGCGAATCCATCATGAGGATCATGCCGCGCAGTTGCGATCGCTGTTGCAGATAGCTCGACAGCAACGCCTCCCAGTGCGCCTTGGCGGCGCCGGGCACTTCCGCGTACCCATAACCGGGCAAATCCACCAGGTGGGCCACTGGCTCGGCTGCAGGCCCTACCGAGAAGTAATTGATATGCTGGGTACGGCCCGGTGTCTTACTGGCGAAGGCGAGACGCTTCTGGTTGCACAGCAGATTAATCGCCGTCGACTTGCCCGCATTCGAGCGTCCCGCAAACGCGATTTCGGGTTGCGGGGTGGCCGGCAGATCACGCAAGTGATTGACGGTCGTAAAGAAGCGGGACTGGTGGAGCAGGAAGGACATGGGGGAACCAGAATATGAGACGCCGGGGAACCCGGGGTGGGGACGGGTCAAGCCCGACTGGCGTCTAAGCGATTAGCGAGTTATTGTACAATATGATGGTTTACTGAATTTACTGAAGACCTGAGGAGGGGCCAGCGCGCGTGCCTCTGCGGTAAATCGGTCGCCGTCGTTTTGCAGAACCTCTAATTCCCACAAGACGAAACAGGGTGTGCGAATGAATCGACTGTGCAAAGCACTGATGGTATTTCAAGTAGCGGCAGGTCTTTCAGGTTTAGCAGTTCAGGCGCGAGCAGCAGATCCGGCAAAACCGGACGTCAATCGGGGACAGGCAATTGCGACGCAGGTTTGCGCGTCGTGTCACGGCGCCGACGGTAATAGCACCGGCGGGGCGTATCCCAAGCTGGCCGGCCAGCACCCCGAATATCTCGTCAAGCAGTTGATGGATTTCAAAACCCAGCCCGGTGCCAAGCAGCCTGCGCGTAATAATGCGATTATGGCCGGCATGGCCGCAGCGCTGTCCAGCCAGGATATGGTTAACGTTGCCGCGTATTTTGCGGCGCAGACGCCGAAGCCCGGTTACGCACACGACAAGAACACCGTCCCGCTAGGCGAGAAGATTTATCGCGCGGGCATCGCCGAGCGAGCTGTCCCGGCGTGTGCAAGTTGCCATGGTCCTACAGGCCAGGGCATTCCGGTGCAGTATCCGCGTCTGTCGGGGCAGTGGGCGGAATATACGGTGACGCAGTTGAACGCGTTCACGCAGGGCCCGGGCGCGCGCAACAACAGCGACCCGATGCATACCATTGCGTCACGGCTGTCGGATAGCGATATCAAGGCTGTGGCCGATTACATCGCGGGCTTGCATTAGTAAGTCCGCACGCAAGTGCAACCGGCCCAGCGAGGCCGGTGAAAAAACAAGAAAAGGGTGATGGCGTCGCTCGCTTCGTGCGTCAGCGGCGGCCGTTCACCCTTTTTTGCTGTTCTGTCGGAGTGTGAATGAGCGTCACCACGTCGGGTATTGAAATAACGTCGGGCCAGCGGCCCATGCGTCGCGTTATCGAGTTGATGAGTTCGATGCGATTCGCCATCGCGCTGCTGGTGATTCTGGCGATCGCGAGCATCATCGGCACCGTCCTCACCCAGGACGATCCGTATCCCAACTACGTCAATCAGTTCGGCCCCTTCTGGGCGGATATCTTCCGCTCGCTGAGCCTGTACACCGTGTACAGCTCCTGGTGGTTCATGCTGATCCTCTGCTTCCTGATGGTCTCGGTGTCGCTGTGCGTGATCCGCAATGCGCCGAAGATGGTCGCGGACATGAAGAGCTGGAAGGACAAGGTCCGCGAGTCGAGCCTGCGAGCGTTCCACCACAAGGGCGAGTTCGCCGTCGGCAGCTCGCGTGAGCAGGCCACGGCCACGCTGGCGAAACTGTCGGGCCGGCTCGGCTACAAGTTCGTGACGCGGGAATCGGAAGGCGCGACGTTGATCGCGGCCAAGCGCGGTGCGCTCACCAAGCTCGGCTATATCTCGGCTCACATTGCGATTGTCGTCATCTGCCTGGGCGGCCTGCTCGACAGCAATCTGCCGATCAAGCTGCAGATGTGGATGTTCAACAAGACGCCCATCAACAGCAACACGGTGATCAGCGACATTCCGCCCGAACACCGTCTGTCCCAATCCAATCCGACGTTCCGCGGCTACGCATGGGTGCCGGAGGGCGAGCATGTGTCGACGGCGATCCTGAACCAGCCGAATGGCTCGTTGATCCAGGACTTGCCGTTTTCGATCCAGTTGAACAAGTTCATCGTCGATTACTACTCGACCGGCATGCCGAAGCTGTTTGCGAGCGATATCGTCGTGATCGATCACAAGACCGGCCAGAAGATTCCGGCACGGGTCGAAGTGAACAAGCCGTTCGACTACGACGGTGTATCGATCTACCAGTCGAGCTTCCAGGATGGCGGCTCGCAGATGCAGATGACCGCCTTCCCGATGTCGGGCACCAGCGCCAAAACGGCTCCGTTCAGCGGCACGATCGGCAATTCGGTGCCGTTGGGTAATGCGGTGCCTGGGGCGGACGGCCAGACGATCGAATTCGCCGATTTCCGCGCCATCAACGTGGAGAACATCTCGAACGGCAGCGGCGCCAATGACGCGCGCGGCGTCGCGCATCAGACGCTGAAGGAAGCCTTCGACGAGCGGCTCGGTTCAGGCGCCAAGACCTCGAAGCCGCTGGATCTGCATAACGTCGGCCCATCGGTGCAATACAAGGTGCGCGGCAAGGACGGCCAGGCGCGCGAGTACAACAACTACATGCTGCCGGTCGACGTGGGTGGCGAGAAGATGTTCCTCGCCGGCATGCGCATCAACCCGGACGATCCGTTCCGCTATCTGCGGATCCCCGCCGACCAGGGCGGCACGGTCAACGAGTGGATGAACCTGCGCGCCGCGCTCGAGAATCCGGCCACGCGCGCCGCGGCGGCGCACCGTTTCGCGCTGCGCTCGGTGCCGGCATCGAACGCGGACCTGCAGCAGCACCTCGAAGAAAGCGCGTTGCGCGTCCTGACCCTCTTTGCGGGTGGCGACAGCAGCGTCGGCATGATGCAGGGCGGCCAGAACATCGGTGGTTTCCAGGCGATCGCCGCCTTCATCGACCATTCAGTGCCGAAGGGCGAGCAGGAAAAAGCGGCCTCGCTGCTGCTGCGCATGCTCGAAGGCTCGACCTGGGACGTATGGCAACTGGCCCGCGAACAGGCCAGCGAGCCCGACGCGACGCCCTCCGCGGACACGAGCCTCTTTATCCAGAGCTCGATCAATGCGATATCTGACAGCTTTTTGTATGGATCGCCGGTCTATTTACAGCTCGACTCATTCAAGCAGGTGCAAGCTTCGGTATTTCAGTTGACGCGCGCGCCGGGCAAAAAAGTCGTGTATCTTGGCAGCCTGCTCCTCGTATTGGGCATCTTCTCGATGTTCTACGTCCGCGAACGGCGCCTCTGGTTCTGGATCAAAGATACCGATCACGGTACGAACGTCGTGATGGCGATGTCGAGCGCGCGCAAGACGCTTGATTTCGACAAGGAGTTCGCCCAGACGCGCGACGCTGTCGGCGCTGTGCTGGGTGCCAAACCCAGTGACGCTGCCGAGAATGGCGCCACCTCCGGCGCACCGTCCGCAGGTTCACAAGATACGACCCGGTAAGATCATGGACTTGACTCAGGTTTCCTCATCTCCTTCGCGTGGTAACGCGTCGGCCAAGAACGCGGCAGCCAGTCCGGCGCAACATCCGGCGCTGCTCGACGAACGCTCGTTTCTGAAGCGCCTCGGCGCTTTCGACTGGCTGTTCGCTCTGGCGATGGTCGCGGGTGCGGGTTTCGCGCTGTGGCGCTATCACCCGTACATGAATTACTACGACAAGCTGATCCTGGTTTGCGCGGTGCCGGTGTTCGTGACGCTCGGCTGGCGTTGGAAGCCGGCCCGTCTTCTGATCGCCGGAATCGCGGTGCTGTCGCTGTTCGCGATCCAGACCTATCAGGGCGACCTGGCGCGCGCCGATAGCGCGTTCTTCCTCAAATATTTCCTGTCGAGCCAATCCGCGATTCTGTGGATGAGCGCGTTGTTCGTGCTGGCCACGCTGTTTTACTGGATCGGCCTGGTGTCGCGTTCGCCCACGGGCGCCGCGATTGGCTCGAAAATGACGTGGGCTGCGGTGCTGATGGGCTTCGTCGGCCTGATGGTGCGCTGGTACGAGTCATACCTGATCGGCTCGGACGTCGGGCATATCCCCATCTCGAACCTGTATGAAGTGTTCGTGCTGTTCAGCCTGATCACCGCGCTTTTCTACCTGTATTACGAGCAGCACTACAACACCCGCGCGCTCGGCGCGTTCGTGTTGCTGGTGATCAGCGCCGCGGTTGGCTTCCTGATGTGGTACTCGATTTCCCGCGATGCGCAGCAGATCCAGCCGCTCGTGCCGGCGCTGCAAAGCTGGTGGATGAAGATCCACGTGCCGGCTAACTTCATCGGCTACGGCAGCTTTGCGTTGTCGGCGATGGTCGGCGTCGCGTACCTGGTCAAGGAAAACGGCATGCTGGCGGACCGCCTGCCGCCGCTCGACGTGCTCGACGACCTGATGTACAAGTCGATCGCGGTCGGTTTTGCGTTCTTCACCATTGCCACGATCCTCGGTGCGCTGTGGGCTGCGCAGGCTTGGGGCGGTTACTGGAGCTGGGATCCGAAGGAGACCTGGGCACTGATCGTCTGGCTGAACTACGCAGCGTGGCTGCACATGCGGCTCATGAAGGGCCTGCGTGGCGCCGTCGCGGCGTGGTGGGCGCTGACAGGCCTGCTGGTCACGACGTTCGCGTTCCTCGGCGTCAACATGTTCCTCTCCGGGTTGCATAGCTACGGCAAGCTGTAATATCTGCGTTTCTGAACCGACAAAGAACCGCCGAGTGCTTCGCACCGGCGGTTTTTTCTTTGCGCATGGAATTTTGCTGCATCCAGAGTGTTCGCCAGAACAGTACCTATGGATGCGCAGTCGAACGATCATCAATCAACGTAGCCCGCCGGGGCCAGCAGGAGCAGCACCATGTGGATAAAGCGAAGCGACAGGATTGCACTGCAGGGCGACGATATTGCTCCGAGTGAAATCACGCCGAAACGCGTGTACGAGAGCCAGCGCGAGAACCGTCGACGCGTCCTGCGGGCGGCCGGTGCGGCGGCGATGGGCAGTTTGCTCGGCGTGAGCGGCGAGGCGCTCGCCGTGTACTCGTCGCCGGATGCGAAAGGACCTAAGCTGGCGGCGAAGACCAATCCGAAATTTGTCGCGACGGATAAGGTCACGCCTTACAAGGACATTACCACCTACAACAACTTCTACGAGTTCGGAACCGACAAGAGCGACCCCGCGCAGAATGCCGGCACATTGCGCCCGCATCCGTGGCGGGTGAGCGTTGAAGGCGAAGTGAAGAATGCCAAGGTGTTTGACATTGACGATCTCCTGAAGATGGCGCCGCTCGAGGAGCGGGTATACCGGCATCGTTGCGTGGAGGGCTGGTCGATGGTGATGCCGTGGATCGGATTTCCGCTTGCGGAACTCATCAAGCGAGCCCAGCCGAACGGCAATGCCAAATACGTGCAGTTCATCACGCTTGCTGATCCGTCGCAAATGCCCGGCCTGTCCACGCCTATTCTGGACTGGCCGTACTCGGAAGGCTTGCGGATGGACGAAGCGATGAACCCGCTGACCTTGCTGACGGTGGGTCTGTACGGCGAAGTGCTGCCCAATCAGAACGGTGCGCCGCTGCGAATCATCGTGCCGTGGAAATACGGCTTCAAGAGCGGCAAGTCGCTCGTGAAGATCCGTTTCGTCGACAAGCAGCCAGCCACGAGCTGGAATACCTACGCGCCGAACGAATACGGCTTCTACTCGAACGTGAATCCGAATGTCGATCATCCGCGCTGGAGCCAGGCCACCGAGCGGCGGATTGGCGAAGATGGGTTCTTCACGCCGAAGAGAAAGACGCTGATGTTCAACGGCTACGGCGATCAGGTCGCATCGCTGTATCAGGGCATGGACCTGAAGAAGAACTTCTAGGCGGGAATTGCGATGGCCTCCTCTGAAACACCAACCGTGTCTGAACCCGCTTCGCGTCGGCAGCCACCCGCTGCAAAGCGCTCCGCCGCAGCGGGCGGCCGCTGGGTGGTGCCGGCGAAGATCGCTGTATTCGTCGCGGCGTGGTATCCGCTCGCGCGAATCGTGTTCTTCGGCTTGACCGACCGGCTCGGGGCCAACCCGATCGAGTTCATCACCCGGTCAACCGGTCTGTGGACGCTGGTGTTCCTGTGCATCACGCTCGCCGTGACGCCGCTGCGCCGCTTGACGGGAGTGGCTGCAGTGCTGCGTTTCCGGCGCATGCTGGGTCTGTACACGTTCTTCTACGCCACGCTGCATTTCACGACCTATGTGTGGTTCGACAAATGGTTCGACGTGGCGGCGATCCTGAAGGATATCGGCAAGCGGCCCTTCATCATGGTCGGCTTCGCGGCGTTTCTTCTGCTCCTCGCGCTGGCTGTGACCTCGCCGCGCGCGATGGTGAGAAAGCTTGGCCGCCGCTGGCAGACGCTGCACCGCGCGATCTATGCGATCGGAGTACTCGCGATCCTGCATTTCTGGTGGATGAAATCCGGCAAGCACGATTTGCTGCTGCCGAAGATTTACGGCGCGGTAATGGTTGCGTTACTGGGCTGGCGGCTGCTTGTGTGGTTGCGCGCGCGTGGGGCGACGTCGGCTGGGAAGAGGTGACGGTTTCGCTGACGGTGCTCGTAGTCTCAGCCAGCGTTCAATAAAAAAGGCGATGCCGCAGTGGCATCGCCTTCTTGCTCTCAGCTTGTGGAGCGTCTGCCTTCGAGTTTAATCCGGCAGGACGGTTTCGCCGGAAAACAGCTGCTTGACCTCTTCGCGCGCGCGGACCACATACGCTTTCTCGCCGTCGACCATGACTTCGGCCGCCCGCGGACGCGTGTTGTAGTTCGAGCTCATCACGAAACCGTACGCACCGGCCGAACGCAAGGCGAGCAGATCGCCCGGCTCGATTGCGAGCAGGCGCTCGCGGCCCAGCCAGTCGCCGCTTTCGCAAACTGGGCCGACCACGTCATACACATGCGCCGGGGAGTCGCGCTTCACCACCGGTTCGATGCCGTGGTACGCCTCGTACATTGCCGGGCGCGCGAGATCGTTCATCGCGGCGTCGACGATGGCAAAGTTCTTTTCCGCACCGGGCTTCAGAAACTCGACACGCGTGAGCAGCACACCGGCATTGCCGACCAGCGAGCGCCCCGGCTCGAAATACACTTCACGATGCCCATGACCGCGTGCTTCGATGTGATCGAGTACCGTACGCACGAACTCGCCGATATCCGGCGGCGTTTCGTCGTCGTAGGTGATGCCAAGACCGCCGCCCACGTCGATGTGACGGATCGATAAACCGTCCGCTTCGATCTGTCCGACCAGCACCAGCAACTTGTCCACTGCGTCCAGATACGGCGCGATCTCAGTAATCTGCGAGCCGATATGGCAGTCGATCCCCACCACCTCGAGGTGCGTCATCGCTGCAGCCGCGCGATAGGTGGCGAGCGCCTCGTCGAACGCCACACCGAACTTGTTCGACTTCAGTCCGGTGGAAATATACGGATGCGTTTTTGCGTCGACGTCGGGATTCACGCGCAGCGAGACGGGGGCTGTCTTTCCCACCGAGGCGGCAACTGCATTCAGGCGGTCGAGCTCCGGAATCGACTCGACGTTGAAGCATTTGACACCCGCCTCGAGCGCTTCGCGCATTTCGTCAGCGCTCTTGCCGACGCCCGAAAACACCACGTTTTCCGCTTTGCCACCGGCGGCAAGCACGCGTGCGAGTTCGCCGCCCGAGACGATATCGAAGCTCGCGCCAAGTCTTGCAAACACGTTCAACACGGCGAGATTGCTATTTGCCTTGACGGCGACGTGCACGGTGGCGCGGCGGCCCGCACATGCGCCGGCGTAGGCCTGCCATGCGTCGGTCAACGCCGCGCGCGAATAGACGTACAGCGGCGTGCCGAACTGCTCGGCAAGGGAAACGGCGGAAACGCCTTCGGTGTGCAATACACCGTCGACGTAGGCAAATGCGGATCGAGTCATGCGAAAGTCTTATTGAACGGGAGTGCTATCGGAGGCCGGCAGTTGCGGTGCCGACGCAGCCGAATCGGGTACGGTGCGCAGTTCGGTTTCCGGCGACAGCGTGAGCGGTGTGCCGGTTGTGTCGGGTACGGTACCGGAGGCTGCCTGCGAATCGGGTTTCACTGCGTCAGTGGACGGCACCTGGGTTTCGTCAACGGGTTTGGCGGGTAGCGGTGGCACGGTCGGCAAGTAAAGCGGTCCGCGTTGTCCGCAGCCGCCAAGAGCGCAACCTGCGACAATGACCAAAGCGGCTACAATCGCGCCGGGCGTCGTCGCGCCGCGCGCCGTTGTGCCTGGCTGACTTACGCCGGGCGCCGCAGCGCGGGGCTGCCTTACACCGGGCACCATTGAGCGCATCCGGGAAACGACTCGCATGACTGTCCCTGAAAAAATTATCGTTGGAGTTTAGCATGTCCGATAGCGAATACCTGACCCGTGCCGAGGCCGCGCTTGCAGCCATTGAACGCACACTCGACGATACCGAAGCCGATATCGAATTCGAGCGCAGCGGCAACGTTTTGACGCTCGAATTCGAGAATGGCACGAAGATCATCGTGAACCTGCAGCCGCCGATGCAAGAAATCTGGATCGCCGCGAAGTCGGGCGGTTTTCATTTCCGTTATGCCGACGGCGCATGGCGCGACACCCGCAACGGCACTGAGTTTTTCGCCGCGCTGTCTGACTACGCGACACAACAGGCCGGCGAGCCGGTTCGGTTCGAAGCGTAAGCGAGGTGCTTTGGCGGGCGTCTTACTTTGAGTGTCGACGCCGCGCGGAGTACTGAGCATCAAGCGTACGCCGGCGAACCCGGCAGCAACTCCGGGTTAGTGCCCGCGGAACAGGTTCATGATGTTCTGCTTTTCCTCATCACCGACCTGTTGCGGGGTCGCTGCCTCCGCCGCGCCGGATACCGCATCGCTCGAATTCGCGTCCAGATCGGCCTGGCTCACCCCGACGGTCGCCACGAAACCATTGCCTGGCGTGAAGTTGTCGAAATACGGCTCGTCGCCTAGCATGACGAGGCCGCCAGGCATCGGCATCCTGTATTCCGGCACGCCCTTCAGTGCCTTGGCCATGTAGTCGATCCAGACCGGTAACGCGAGGCCGCCGCCCGTTTCCTTGTCGCCGAGGCTGCGCGGATTGTCGTAGCCGATCCATGCGATTGCGGTAAGCGTGTGCTGATACCCGGCGAACCACGCATCGCGCGAGTCGTTGGTCGTCCCGGTTTTGCCGGCGAGATCGGTGCGTTTGAGGACATTGCTCTTTGCCCCGGTGCCGCGTTGAGCGACGCTTTGCAGCAGGCCGTTCATCACATAAGCATTGCGCACGTCGATTGCGTGGGGCGCGCTCTGCCCTGCGACGAGCGGCCTGGCTTGCGCAACGATGGAGCCACGCTGGTCAGTCACTTCCGCGATCAGATACGGGTTGATCCGATAGCCGCCATTGGCGAACACCGAAAAACCTCCGGCCATCTGCAGTGGAGTGACGAGCCCGGCACCGAGCGCCATCGGCAGATAGGCAGGATGACGGTCCGCATCGAAGCCGAAACGCGTGATGTACTGCTGCGCGTATTTGGGGCCGATCTGGTTGAGGATGCGGATCGACACGAGGTTCTTCGATTTCTGCAGCGCGGTGCGCATCGTCATTGGACCGTCGAAGCCACCGCCATAGTTCTTGGGCTCCCACGCCTGGCCGCCGGTTTCCGCTGCGGTAAAGAACAGCGGCGCGTCGTTGATGACCGTGGCTGGCCCCAGACCTTTTTCGAGCGACGCCGAATAGATAAACGGCTTGAAACTCGAGCCCGGTTGCCGCCACGCCTGGGTGACGTGGTTGAACTTGTTCTTGTTGAAGTCGAAGCCGCCCACCAGCGCGCGGATCGCGCCGTCCTGCGGCACCACGGACACGAAAGCCCCTTCCACCTGCGGCAACTGCGTGATCGACCAGCTACCGTCATCACCCTTGACGATCCGGATGATGGCGCCGGGACGGATACGCTGATTCGCTTGCGCGCGCGGCCCGAGTGCGAGCGACGCGAAGCGCAGGCCATCGCCCTGCAGCGTCGCGACATTGCCGTCGGCGAGCGTCGCCTCGACCTGCTTCGGACTTGCGGAGGTGACTACCGCCGCGACGAACTCGCCGTCGTCCAGATGCTCGAGCAGCGCGTCGTCGATGGCCTGTTGGCGCTCGTCCTCGTCAGTCGGCAGATCGATGAACGCTTCGGGACCGCGATAGCCATGACGTCGTTCGTAGTCCATCAGACCTTTGCGCAACGCGTGGTAGGCCACATCCTGGTCGGCGGAGTCGATCGTGGTCACGACATTCAGCCCGCGGGTGTAGGCCTCTTCATGGTATTGGGCGTACATCATCTGACGCACCATCTCCGCCACATATTCCGCGTGCACGCTGAATTCCTTGACCGCGCTCTTGACGGCGAGCGGCTGCCTGCTCGCCTCGTCGTACTGCTCCTGCGTGATGTAGCGCAACTCCAGCATGCGCTGCAGGATGTACTCCTGACGAATCCTGGCGCGCTTCGGATTGACGACCGGGTTATAGGCCGAAGGGGCCTTGGGCAGACCCGCGAGCATCGCCGCTTCGGCGAGCGTGAGGTCCTTCATGTCCTTGCCGAAATACACCCGTGCTGCGCTGGCGAAGCCATACGCGTGCTGACCGAGATAGATCTGATTCATGTACACCTCGAGAATCTGATCTTTCGTCAGCTTCGACTCGATCTTGTACGCGAGCAACATCTCGTAGATCTTGCGCGTGTAGGTCTTTTCGCTCGAGAGAAAGAAGTTGCGGGCCACCTGCATGGTGATCGTGCTGGCGCCTTGCGTAGCGTGGCCGTTGGTGAGCGCGACGTAGCCGGCCCGCGCGATACCCGTCAGATCGACGCCGCCGTGATCGTAGAAGCGTGCGTCTTCAATGGCGAGCACCGCCTTCTTGAGATTCTCGGGGACATCCTGAATGTGCACGATGTCGCGCCGCTCTTCACCAAATTCACCGATCAGCACATGGTCTGCCGTGTAGATGCGCAGCGGAACCTTCGGACGATAGTCGGTAAGCGCGTCGATTGAAGGCAGGTTCGGCGTAGCAACCACCAGCGCATAACCGGTCACGAGTCCGGCGCATGCGATGCCGGCGAATATCAGACCTACCAGCCCTAGGACGAGCTTCAGCCACAGCGGACGTTTGCGCTTCTGTCGAGCGGGTGGCGAGGGCGGCGGGGATGTAGGTGAAGACGATTGCATATGAATACCAAAAAACAGTCCCGCGATTATAGCCGCCTGGCTCGTCAGCTTTCGACATGCTTACATTGGACATGCCGCGCAGGGGATGACCTTACTGTAGACGCTTTGAGGTCGCCCAGGGAGCCGTGAACCTCACGTTAGCCATTCGGCTGAATATCGCGCATCGCCGCCGCTGCGCACAATTGCCTCCGGTACTCGCGTTCGAATGTTTCGACGCGTGTGCCACGTATCTGGCATGTGTCTAAAGGGAGGCGGGATGACATTTAAAAGTTCGTTTCAGGTGAAGGTGCGGCGTTTTGCTGCTGGGATCGATGTGAGTCCGCAGGCGGTGAGGCTGGTGGTGTTGAGTCAGCGTTTGCCTGTGGACGGTCCGCTGCGTGTCGAATATCTAGCGGCCGTGCCGCTTCCTGCCGGTGCGATGGCTGGTGTCGAGATCGTGGACCGGGGCGCCGTGACGCGTGCACTGCGCGATGTGTTCGCGGAGTTGCCGCGTGCCTGTGCGTCGCGCACGCTGCGCTGTGCGATGGCATTGCCTGCCTCGGCAACGCTGATGTCGAGTTTGCCGCTCGCGCGACTGAGCCATGCTGGCGACGTCGAAGCAGCGGACGGACCTTCGCTCGCGGCGCTGGAGTTAGCCGTCTGGAGCGAAGCGGAGCGTATTGCGGGAATCGAGCGTCATGCGCTCGCGGTCGACTGGTTCATTGAACGCTCGCCGCATGGCGCCAGTGCGGTGACGATTGCGACCGCCGCCCGCCAGCATCTGGAGACGCGCATCGAGTGTGCCGCAGCGGCGGGTGTCACGCTGACGGCGATCGACGGCGAACCGCACGCGGCTTTGCGCGCACTGGTGCACGCGGCCGCTATGGAACTGGAGCAACACGAACCTTACGCGGCGATCTGGATCGGCGCAGAGGGTGTGTACGGGTGGCGCATTGTCGACGACGCGGTCGTCGGCGAGATGCATTATCCGTCGCCCGAGCACTCCGATCTGGCCGACGCGTTGCGCGATCTTGCGGGCGGCGTTGCCCTCGGCTATGCGTTCCTGGGGGGCGACGTGGAACTACTCGATGGCGTGGGTTTTTCCGAAGCAGATCTCGCCGACGTACTGGGCTGCACGGTGGTGCCGTTCGAATGCATTGCGCTGGGCGATTGCACGGGCCCGTTGCCTGCGAAGTTATTGCACGAGTCGAACTATGCGGTGGCATTCGGCCTCGCATTGCGCGGAGTGATGGAATGATGTGGATGAACTCGCGCATAGGGCCAGCCGGACATCCGGTGTGGATCGGCGGCTTCAATCTGCTGCCTTACCGGCAACGCGAGGCGCGCTGCGCGCGGCGACGCTGTCTGCTCGAATGGTTGGGCGCGGCGCTCGTCGGCTATGCGGCCGTGCTGGCGGCGGGTGGCTGGCAGACGTTCGAACGCGCACGGCTGGAGGCACAACGTGCTTCCCGCGAGAAGGAGTTGATCGGCCTTGCCGTGCCGCTTGCGGAGCACGCACGGCTCCAGCGCGACGCCGATGAGCGGAGCAAACGGGCCGCGCGTGCGATCGCGCTATCCGGTCCATTAGTACGTCTACTTGATCTGCTCGATACGTTAAGCCATGTGTCCGCAGATGACGTCGTGCTGCAGCAGCTTCGACAACGTATGCACGAGACGGAGTTGCTTGCGATATCGAAGGACCCTTTGGCGTCCACTGTCTGGCTCGAAGAGTTGGGTAGCATGCGTGGCGTGAAGAGTTCCGAGGTCATCGACCTGCATCCTTTGCCGCGCACCGGACACGATACTGCGGCAGGTAACAGCAGCGCGGTCGAGTTTGCCGCGCGGTTGCGATGGGATGAGCCCGCTAAAAGCGCGGGGCATCCGGCAGTACCCGCGAACGGGGGATCGCATGAGGTCGATCAGAAGCGAGGTGCGCGATGAGTACGTTGTTTGCGGATCGCACCGGCGTTTTGAATCAGACTACGCAAGCCACGAACTGGATGAATCAGATCCGTTTGCCGCTTGAAGCGTGGAGCGCGCGTCGACGCCATGTGGCGGGGGCTCTCATCGCGGCGACGGTGTTTGGTGTTGGCGCGAATGCCTGGATTGCGGCCGATCTGGCTGGCGTTCAGGCAAGCCGTTCGGCCCTTTCCGAAGCGCAGCAGCGTGTCGCTCAAGCAAGGCGGTCGGTTGCCCAGTTGCCTGAGCAACACCGAAGCGCCGCGCTTGCTTCGCTCGGAAAATCGCCGGAGCCGTCCACGCCTGCTGACGACGTGCGCCTGATCTCGCTGCTCGCAGCCCGCTGTGGCGTCACGTTGCTTACGTTGGCGCCGGCCGCAGGAAACGGCGCGGGCCTCGACGCGGTGCGACCCATGCAACTCACCGCCCAGACGGATTTCCTGCATTTGATGATGTTCCTGCGCGGTCTGTCGGATCTGCCGGTGCTGGTGGTGCCCGAGGATCTCACCGTGAAACGCAGTGCTGGGGCATTGCTCGTCAGCGCCACGCTGCATGTGTTCAACGCGTTGAGCCCGGCGTCCGCTAGTCCCGCGATTCTGGTCGATGACAATCTGGAGGCGGACGACGAGGACGTGGTCTTCGACGATCCGTTCTCGTCCCCGCCGCAACTGGATGGGGACCTGGCGCAAGCGGGCCTGCTGCGCCTTGCCGGTCTGCTGCGCGACCGGACGCGCGGTCTCGCGCTGCTCGAAACAACGGACGGCGCTGCGACCGTCGAGCAAGGTCAGTTCGTCGGTGGCGACCGGGTCACAGGCATGGACGCACTCAGCATCACGCTGACGAATCGCATCGGCACGCGCACGCTGGCATTGGCGGAGGCTTCATGAGGACGGGGATGAAGAGAATCAGGCTGGCGCTCGGCAGCGCCTTCCTGTGTGTCGGTGCGGCGCACGCATCGTTGCCACCGTTGCCGCCAATGATGCCGTCGGACGACACGGTTGAGCCGTACGACGCACCGCCATTGCCGCGCAATCTGGCGGTTGACGTGCCGAATCCGTTCCTAGGCCAGGATGCGGCGGATGAGGAGCCAATGGCTGACCGACCGGTTGGCGTACTCGATCGGGAAAGCGCTGCCGGGGACGAGGTAGACGGTCCACCGCGCGACGGTGCACCGCTTGACGACGCGCAACTCGAGGGCAAACCACTCCCCGCCTCACGCAGTGCGGCGCCGCGCGCAGAAACATCGGCTCACGCGCTCGAAGGTCCACCCGTGCCGCTTGCCCCGACGCAGCGCCTCGGCGACTCGTCGACCGCGGCGGCGTACGACGGTTTGTCGCCCGATAAGCCGATCTCGTTGAACTTCCAGCGTGCCGAACTGGGCGCGGTACTGAATGCATTCGCGCAGTTCACCGGCCTGAACATCGTCGCCAGCGACCGGGTTCGAGGCACGGTGTCGTTGCGGCTCGACAAGGTGCCGTGGCGCACTGCGTTCGACACCTTGCTCGATGTCAATGGTCTGGCAATGGAGCGTCACGGCAACGTGATCTGGGTCGCGCCACTTGCCGATCTCGCGGCGCGCGAGCGGCAACGCTTCGAGGCGCACGCACGGCTGGCCGATCTGGAGCCGCTCGCCAGCCGTACGTTCGAACTGCATTACGCCCATGCCGAAGACGTACGGCGCCTGTTGACCGGCTCGGGCACCCAGCGGGTGTTGTCAAAACGTGGCGCGGCGATGGCGGATGCGCGCACCAACCTGCTGTTCGTGACCGATCTGGAGGCACGTCTCGCGCAGATTGCCGAACTGCTGGCGTCGATCGACCGGCCATCGCGTCAGGTGCTGATCGAAGCGCGGATTGTCGAAGGGGATCAGGGCTTTTCGCGCAACCTGGGCGTCAAACTTTCACTTGCGGCGGCAGCGGCTGCTGACGGTGGCGCGGCGCGTGGGCTCAGCGGGGGCGCGGACGGCGGCGGTACGGTCTACGATCTGTCGGCAGGTCCGCTGTCCGGTTTTGACGCCGCCACCGTGGGCCTCACGTTATTTGCTGCACAGGCCACGCGGCTCCTCAACGTCCAGTTGAGCGCGCTGGAAGCCGAAGGACAGGGGGAAACGGTGTCCAGCCCGCGGGTCGTGACCGCCGACCGCATGAAGGCGATCGTCGAGCAGGGCACCGAACTGCCTTATCAGGCCAAGGTCGGCCAAGGTGTCTCCGGCGTGCAGTTTCGCCGCGCGAGCCTGAAACTGGAGGTCGAGCCGCAGATCACGCCGGACGGACGAGTCGTGCTGGACCTCGATATCGCCAAGGACGGCGTCGGCGAGCAGACCGCCGCGGGGCCTGCCATCAACACCAAACACGTGCGCACGCGGGTCGAGGTGGAAGACGGCGGCACGGTGTCGATTGGCGGCATCTATGCCACAGATGACCGGGATGATGTGACGCGCGTGCCACTTCTGGGCAAAATACCCCTTTTGGGCGCTTTATTTCGTCATCGGGCACACCGTGACCAGCGCAGCGAGCTGGTCGTTTTCATCACGCCGCGCGTTGTGCAGACGAATTGAGTGCTTGCCGCAGCCGCGGCCCGCAGGCTCGACAAGGCAGTCGCTTTGCCAGTAAGCTGCGGCACGAACCATACCGGATTAGCCAGAGGACACCGTTGCAAGCGCGGGACGCACACGCCAATGTATTTTTTGTAGGGCTCATGGGGGCAGGCAAGACCACCGTGGGCCGCGCTGTGGCGCGCCGGCTGGATCGTCCGTTCTTCGATTCCGACCACGAGATCGTGGCGCGCACCGGCGCGCGTATTCCCGTCATCTTCGAACTCGAAGGCGAGGCGGGTTTTCGCGACCGCGAAGCGCAGGTCATCAGCGACTTCACCAGTCAGCGGGATATCGTGCTGGCCACCGGCGGCGGAGCCATCTTGCGGCCGGAAAACCGTCAGGCGCTGCAAAATAACGGCCTTGTCGTCTATTTGCGCGCCAATCCGCACGATCTTTGGCTGCGCACGCGGCGCGACAAGAATCGGCCGCTGCTGCAGACCGAAGACCCCAAAGCGCGTCTGGAAGAACTGTTCGCGGTGCGCGACCCGCTTTATCGCGAGTGCGCACATTTCGTCATCGAAACCGGCCGGCCGTCGGTCAACGGCCTCGTTAACATGGTCCTGATGCAGCTCGAGATGGCCGGCATCGCCAAACCTCCTGCGTCATAATGCAAGCATGATTACCGTCAATGTCGAATTGGGCGACCGCGCCTATCCCATTCATATCGGCGCCGACCTGATCGGCCAGACCGCGCTGTTTGCGCCGCATATTGCCGGTTCGTCCGTCACCATCGTCACCAACACCACCGTCGATCCGCTCTACGGCGACGCGCTGCGGAAGGCACTGGCGCCGCTCGGCAAGCAGGTGTCCACGGTCGTGCTGCCGGACGGCGAGGTCTACAAGAACTGGGAAACGCTCAATCTGATCTTCGACGCGCTGCTCGGCGCGCGGGCCGACCGCAAGACCACGCTGATTGCGCTGGGCGGCGGCGTGATCGGTGACATGACGGGTTTTGCAGCCGCCTGCTATATGCGCGGCGTGCCCTTCATCCAGGTGCCGACCACCTTGCTGTCGCAGGTCGATTCCTCGGTGGGTGGCAAGACCGGGATCAATCATCCGCTCGGCAAGAACATGATCGGCGCGTTCTATCAGCCGCAAGCGGTGATCGCCGACATCGGTGCGTTGCGTACGCTGCCGGCGCGCGAACTGGCTGCAGGCATCGCCGAAGTCATCAAGACGGGCGCCATCGCGGACGCGGCGTTCTTCGACTGGATCGAAGCGAATATCGGCGCCTTGAACCGCTGTGAGCCGCAGGCGCTGGCTGAAGCGGTCAAGCGTTCGTGCGAGATCAAGGCATCGGTGGTGGCGAAAGACGAGCGCGAAGGCGGTCTGCGTGCGATCCTCAACTTCGGCCACACGTTCGGCCATGCAATCGAAGCCGGACTCGGCTACGGCGAATGGCTACATGGCGAGGCCGTAGGCTGTGGAATGGTCATGGCAGCGGATCTGTCGGTGCGCCTTGGACATCTCGACGAAGCCGCGCGCAAGCGCCTGGTCGACGTGATCACCGCCGCGCATCTGCCCATCCGCGCGCCGGCACTCGGTGAATCGCGCTATGTCGACCTGATGCGGGTCGACAAGAAAGCCGAGGCAGGCGAGATCAAGTTCATCCTGCTGAAGCGTTTCGGTGAGACGCTGATCGGCCCCGCGCCCGATTCCGCCGTGCATGCCACGCTAGCGGCCGCCGTCTGAACGTGGCGATGCGGCCCGGGTATCGTCCACGATTCGGAGAAGCCGGTGAGTGACACGCATCGCGAAACCTTAACGGAATCAACCGGCGCCGCGCCTGTAGGCGCAGCCCCGGCACACGCCGTTGTTATGCCGCCCCTCGCTGCGCTGGAAGCGCATCTGGCACCGTACGCGGCACATGCGTCGCAATCGCGCGGCCGCCGCTATGCCGAAGCGCCGCCTAGTGCGCGGACCGAATTCCAGCGCGACCGCGATCGCATCGTGCACTCAACCGCGTTCCGCCGCCTCGAATACAAGACGCAGGTGTTCGTGAATCACGAGGGCGATCTGTTTCGCACCCGTCTCACGCATAGTCTGGAAGTGGCGCAGATCGCGCGTTCGGTGGCTCGCAACCTGCGCGTAAATGAAGATCTGGTGGAAGCCATTTCCCTCGCTCACGATCTCGGCCACACGCCGTTCGGCCACGCCGGCCAGGACGCGCTCAACGAGTGCATGCGCGAGCATGGCGGCTTCGAGCACAATCTGCAGAGCCTCGCCGTGGTCGACGATCTCGAAGAGCACTACGGAGCCTTTAACGGCCTCAATCTGTGCTTTGAAACGCGCGAGGGCATCCTCAAGCACTGCTCACGAGAAAATGCGCGGCGTCTCGGCGCTTTAGGCGAGCGCTTCCTCGAAGGCCGACAGCCTTCCATCGAGGCGCAGATTGCGAACGTCGCAGACGAGATCGCGTACAACAACCACGATGTCGACGATGGCTTGCGTTCAGGGCTGATCACCGTCGGGCAGCTGGCCGAGGTCGAGTTGTGGCAGACGCACTATGAGGCGGCGCTGCGGGACTATCCGCAGATCGAGGGACGCAGGCTGATCCACGAAACCGTGCGGCGGATCATCAATACGCTGATCGTCGACCTCATCGAAACCACTACCGGCAACCTGAACCGGCATGCTCCGGCTTCGCTTGACGCCGTGCGTGCCGCTCCGCCGCTCGTCGCGCATAGTGAAACGGTGGCCGCGCAGGCGACTGTACTCAAGCGCTTTCTGTTCAAGAACTTGTATCGGCACTATCGCGTCATGCGCATGGCAAACAAGGCGCGCCGCGTAGTGATCGGTCTGTTCGACGCGTTCACCGACGATCCGCGGCTGCTGCCGCCGTCCTATCAATCGCCGGATCTGGCGATCCAGCCTCGCCTGGTTGCCCACTACATCGCGGGCATGACCGACCGGTACGCGCTCAAGGAATATCAGCGGCTGTTCGTCATCGCGGATAACTAGGGCGCTCGAGCGTCGCACTCGCCGGCGCCTCTATCAGGAGAGGCGCGGCGGGCGATCAACCGTGCGTTGAGCGAGTCCCTTAGCGCGACCGCGCAACCAGCGCGCCGGCAATCAGGGCAATGCCGCCCACGATCGCAATGGTTTGCCACGGGTTCTCGTGGACGTAGTCGTCGGCATCCGAAATCGCAGTTTCGGCGCGTTGGCGCACGGCATCGCGGGTTTCGTTCAGGCGCTCGCGCGCAACGTCCAGACGCTTGCGCAACTGGGCGCGCAGCGCCACCGCATCGGCTTGAGTGCCGTCAGCCAGCGTATCTTCGAGTTCCGACATCAGTGAGCGCAGTTCAGTAGCGATGTCTTCAGCCGCATGGCGGCTGTGGCGCGCGATCCGGCGCGCGCGGCGGCTCGTCGTCGTCCAGGATTCGCCAAGGGCGTCTCGCGTATTCGGTAGTGCAGTCATGGTCGCTCCGTCGTTGGTTGGTCAAAGGGGTCCCGCATAAACCGCGAGGGAAACTCCATGCCACGCAACTTCGGTGCCATACACCGGATGCGGTCCCACGCACCTGATCCGCGCTTTGCGACTGCACAATTTGCAGCGCAGACGTACCCACGCTGGTCAAACTTACAAAACAACGTGTACCGACGTCATGCGAAGGGGCCGTTGTGCGCCATACAAATGAAAATGCCGCCATGAATGCATGGCGGCATTGTTCAAGCCCCGAAAACTCGTCTAACCTTAGGCTTGGTGTCAGAAGCGATAACCTATGCTGATGTAACTGACGATCGGGTTCAGCTTGATTTTTGTCTGCGACTGGACATTGAGCGTGCCGACCGGCGTGGCGGCCGCAGTGTTCAGCTTCGCAGTGGTGCTGAGCGGCAGATATGAGAGCGAGAAACCGGCAAACCAGTGCTGGTCGATTGCGAAGGTGAAGCCCCCATTAAACACCGGCTCCCACGAACTATCCGTGGATACGGTGGTCGGACCATGCAACACCTGCTGTTCGAAGACGCTGTTGGTGATTTCCGCGTCGGTGAACGAAACGTGGGTGACGCCCACGCCAAGATACGGACGGAAGCGCGCTTGTGCGTCTCTGAAGTAGTACTTGAACAGCAGAGTCGGGCTCCACTGTTTGGCATCACCGAGCTTGCCGTATGACGAGAAGGCACCCGAGCCATCCAGATTGAATTTCGGCGGGACGCCAATCACGAATTCGGTCGCGATGTGGTCGGTGACGAAGTAGCCAGCGGTAAAGCCGAGGGTGTCGGCGCTATCGAGGCTGGCTCCTGTATTAGGTAGTGTGACATTGACGGGTGAGCCGCCAACGCTTGTCTCCTTCAACGGTTGGCTAGAGGACTGAGGTGCAAGATGCAACCAGCCTGTCGTGACGTAAAAGGTTCCGGCCGATTGAGCGTGGGCTGCCGTCATGCAGGCAAGCGCCGCGATCCCCGTCATGGCCTGTTTTAATTTCATATGTGTGCTCCTCCAGAAAAGGCCCGCTCATTATGACCAGAACGTTTGAAACAAACCATACGCGGCGGTTAGAGCTTTCTCCCTAAGCCCCGCGTGGTTTTCGGCTTAGCCGCGCCGCACCGAATCGTACGGGCGTTCGGCTACTTTGGACCTTCGGGTATATACCAACGCGACTATTGGATACTCCAGCATGGCACGGCTCGCACGTCTCTATGTCCCCGACCAGCCGCAGCACGTCATCCTGCGCGGGCTTGATCAGCAGCCCGCATTTGTCGACGAACAGGATTACGAGCTCTTCATCGATTGTCTGAAGGCGGCTTCCCGCGACCATCATCTGTCTATCCACGCGTACGCGTTGATGCCAGGTGCGGTGCAACTGCTCGTCACTCCTACAGAGGAGTCGAGCTTGCCCAAGGCAATGCAAGCGGTTGGTCGCCGCTACGTCGCCCACTTCAACCGGCGCTATTCGCGGCGCGGCACCTTGTGGGAGGGACGCTACCGGGCAACCGTCATCGAAGGCGAGCGTTACTTCCTGCTGGCAAGCCGGGTGGTGGAAATGTGTCCGGTGCGAGGGCAACTCGTTAGTGCACCAGAAGATTACCGGTGGTCGAGCTACCGGCACCATATTGGGCTGACACTCGACAGCCTGATTACGGATCACCCGTTGTACTGGTCGCTCGGCAATACGCCGTTCGAGCGCCAGCGCGCCTACCGCGAACTTTGCGAGCAGCCGCTGGATGAGCGCGAAGCCAGCCAGTTGCAACAGGCCACGCTAAAAGGCTGGGTCCTGGGAAGCGACACGTATCGCGAATGGGCGGCGCGAGCAGCCAACCGCCGGGTGTCGCCGCTGCCGCGCGGGCGACCGCGCAAGGTTCGGGAAACGCCGCAGACCCAATAAGCGTTTCGTTTCAAGGGGCAACACCCGAGACGGCATCTTCGGATGCCGTTTTATTTGCACCGAATTGATGTGGAACCAATAAAAATGCTGTGCGATGCACCAATCTGATAATAGGTGCCACATCATCACATTTTATTTGCTATTCCCTTGATTCGTCGCGTATATTCCGAATTCCGGCTGTTTCGATGCGCGCCGCGTCGAAGCTGCCTGCGCAGTTGCAGCGCGACTGTGGGCAATAAAAAAACGGTTCAACGGCCTTCCCCGGCCCCCTTTCAGACGGTGTCCCCATGAACGATCACCAGCAACCGGTCTCTTCGGTTCCCGCCGCGCAAGGTCTCTATGACCCGCAAAACGAGCACGACGCCTGTGGTGTCGGCTTCGTCGCGCACATCAAAGGCAAGAAAAGCCACGAGATCATCGAGCAGGGTCTGAAGATTCTCGAGAACCTCGATCACCGGGGCGCCGTCGGCGCAGACCCGCTGATGGGCGACGGCGCCGGCATCCTGATCCAGATCCCGGACGGCTTCTATCGCGAGGAAATGGCCAAGCAGGGCGTGACGTTGCCGCCGAACGGCGAATACGGCGTCGGCATGATCTTCCTGCCGAAGGAACACGCCTCGCGTCTCGCCTGCGAACAGGAACTCGAACGCACGGTGAAAGCTGAAGGCCAGGTGGTGCTGGGCTGGCGCGACGTGCCGGTCGACCATTCCATGCCGATTTCGCCCACCGTCAAGGCGAGCGAGCCGCTGATCCGTCAGATCTTTATCGGCCGTGGCAAGGACATCATGGTGACCGACGCGCTCGAACGGAAGCTGTACGTCATCCGCAAGACCGCGAGCCACCGCATCCAGGCGCTCAAGCTCAAGCATGGCAAGGAATACTTCGTGCCGTCCATGTCGGCGCGCACGGTGGTCTACAAGGGCCTGCTGCTGGCCGGCCAGGTGGGCGTGTACTACCGCGACCTGCAGGACGACCGCACCGTGTCGGCGCTGGCGCTGGTGCACCAACGCTTCTCCACGAACACGTTTCCGGCGTGGGAACTGGCTCACCCGTACCGGATGATTGCCCACAACGGCGAAATCAACACGGTGAAGGGCAACGTCAACTGGCTGAATGCGCGTACGGGCGCAATCGCCTCGCACGTGCTTGGTGACGACCTGCCGAAGCTGTGGCCGCTGATCTACCCGGGCCAATCGGACACCGCCTCGTTCGACAACTGCCTCGAACTGCTGGTGATGGCCGGCTATCCGCTCGTCCACGCGATGATGATGATGATCCCGGAAGCCTGGGAACAGCACACGCTGATGGACGACAATCGCCGCGCGTTCTACGAATACCACGCCGCCATGATGGAGCCGTGGGACGGCCCCGCCGCGATCGCGTTCACCGACGGCCGTCAGATCGGCGCCACGCTCGACCGTAACGGCCTGCGTCCGGCGCGCTACATCGTGACGGACGACGACCTCGTCATCATGGCGTCGGAAGCGGGCACGCTGCCGATTCCCGAATCGAAGATCGTCAAGAAGTGGCGTCTGCAGCCGGGCAAGATGTTCCTGATCGACATGGAACACGGCCGTATCATCGACGACAAGGAGCTCAAGGACAACCTCGCCAACGCGAAGCCGTACAAGAGCTGGATCGACGCGGTGCGCATCAAGCTCGACGAAATCGAGCCGAGCGCGGAAGACGTCGTGACGGAGCGTCGCGAGCCCGCAGCCTTGCTGGATCGTCAGCAGGCCTTCGGCTACACCCAGGAAGACCTCAAGTTCCTGATGGCGCCGATGGCGCAAGCCGGCGAAGAGGCCGTCGGTTCGATGGGCAACGACTCGCCGCTGGCGGTCATGTCCAACAAGAACAAGACGCTCTATCACTACTTCAAGCAGCTGTTCGCGCAAGTCACGAACCCGCCGATCGACCCGATCCGTGAAAACATGGTGATGTCGCTGGTGTCGTTCGTCGGTCCGAAGCCGAACCTGTTGGATACGAACAACATCAACCCGCCGATGCGTCTCGAAGTGTCGCAGCCGGTGCTCGACTTCCGTGATATCGCCAAGATCCGCGCGATCGATCAATACACGGGCGGCAAGTTCAGTTCGTATGAGCTGAACATCTGCTATCCGGTGTCCTGGGGCAAGGAAGGCATCGAAGCGCGCCTGGCGTCGCTGTGCGCGGAAGCCGTCGATGCGGTGAAGTCCGGCTACAACATGCTGATCGTGTCGGACCGCAAGACCGATCGCGACAACGTCGCGATCCCGGCGTTGCTCGCCACCGCCGCGATCCACACGCATCTCGTGCAGCACGGTCTGCGCACGAGCGCGGGGCTGGTTGTCGAAACCGGCTCGGCGCGTGAGACGCATCACTTCGCGTTGCTCGCGGGCTACGGCGCGGAAGCCGTGCACCCGTACCTCGCGATGGAAACGCTCGCGCAGATGGCGGCCGGCCTGAAGGGCGACCTGTCGGCGGACAAGGCGGTCTACAACTTCACCAAGGCAGTCGGCAAGGGCCTGCAGAAGGTCATGTCGAAGATGGGCATTTCGACGTACATGTCGTACACCGGTGCGCAGATCTTCGAAGCGGTCGGCCTTGCCGAAGACCTGGTGTCGAAGTACTTCAAGGGCACCTCGTCAAAGGTGGGCGGCATTGGCCTGTTTGACGTAGCGGAAGAAGCCATTCGTCTGCATCGCGAAGCATTCGGCGACAACCCCGTGCTGGCCACGATGCTCGACGCAGGCGGCGAGTACGCCTACCGCGTGCGCGGCGAAGAACATATGTGGACGCCGGATGCGATCGCCAAGCTGCAGCACTCGGCGCGCAGCAACTCGTATCAGACGTACAAGGAATACGCGCACCTGATCAACGACCAGACCCGCCGTCACATGACTTTCCGCGGCCTGTTCGAGTTCAAGTTCGATCCGAGCAAGGCGATTCCGCTCGACGAAGTCGAACCGGCGAAGGAAATCGTCAAGCGCTTTGCTACGGGCGCCATGTCGCTCGGCTCGATCTCGACCGAAGCCCACGCCACGTTGGCGGTGGCGATGAACCGCATCGGCGGCAAGTCGAACACCGGTGAGGGCGGCGAGGATGCGAACCGCTATCGCAACGAACTGCGCGGCATTCCGATCAAGAACGGCGACACGATGAAGTCGGTGATCGGCGAGGAAGTCATCGTCGACATTCCGTTGAAGGACGGCGATTCGCTGCGTTCGAAGATCAAGCAGGTGGCGTCGGGCCGTTTCGGCGTGACGGCGGAGTATCTGTCGTCGGCCGACCAGATCCAGATCAAGATGGCGCAGGGCGCGAAGCCGGGCGAAGGCGGCCAGCTGCCGGGTCACAAGGTGTCCGATTACATCGGCAAGCTGCGTTACTCGGTGCCGGGCGTTGGCCTGATCTCGCCGCCGCCGCACCATGACATTTACTCGATCGAAGATCTGGCACAGCTTATCCACGATCTGAAGAACGCGAACTCGGCTGCCAGTATCTCGGTGAAGCTTGTGTCCGAATCGGGCGTCGGTACGGTTGCTGCAGGTGTGGCAAAGGCGAAGGCTGATCACGTCGTGATCGCGGGTCATGATGGCGGCACGGGCGCCTCGCCCCTGTCGTCGCTCAAGCACGCCGGCACGCCGTGGGAACTCGGTCTCGCTGAAACGCAGCAGACCCTGGTGCTGAATCAGTTGCGTGGCCGTATTCGTGTGCAGGCCGACGGTCAGATGAAGACCGGCCGCGACGTCGTGATCGGCGCCCTGCTCGGCGCGGATGAATTCGGCTTTGCGACGGCGCCGCTCGTGGTCCAGGGCTGCATCATGATGCGCAAGTGCCACCTGAATACCTGCCCGGTTGGCGTTGCGACGCAGGATCCGGTGCTGCGCGCGAAGTTCAAGGGCCAGCCGGAACACGTCGTCAACTTCTTCTTCTTCGTTGCGGAAGAAGCGCGCGAAATCATGGCGCAACTGGGCATCCGCAAGTTCGACGACCTGATCGGCCATGCCGAACTGCTCGACACGAAGAAGGGCATCGAGCACTGGAAGGCGAAGGGTCTGGACTTCTCGCGTGTGTTTTACCAGCCGTCAGTCCCGGTAGAAGTGGCACGCAAGCACGTCGATGTGCAGGACCACGGTCTCGACAAGGCGCTCGATCACACGCTGATCGAGAAAGCGAAGGCGGCGATCGAGAAGGGCGAGCATGTCTCGTTCATCCAGCCGGTGCGCAACGTGAATCGCACGGTCGGTGCGATGTTGTCCGGCATGGTCGCCAGGAAGTATGGCCATGACGGTTTGCCCGACGACTCGATTCACATTCAGCTCAAGGGCACGGCTGGCCAGAGCTTCGGCGCGTTCCTCGCCAGGGGCATCACGCTCGATCTGGTCGGCGACGGTAACGACTACGTCGGCAAGGGCCTGTCGGGCGGACGCATCATCATTCGTCCGACTAACGATTTCCGCGGCAAGTCGGAAGAAAACATCATCTGCGGTAACACGGTGATGTACGGCGCGATCGAAGGCGAATCGTTCTTCCGCGGTGTGGCAGGCGAGCGTTTCTGCGTGCGTAACTCGGGTGCGACAGCGGTTGTCGAAGGCACGGGTGACCATGGTTGCGAATACATGACCGGCGGCACGGTGGTCGTGCTCGGCGAAACCGGCCGTAACTTCGCGGCCGGCATGTCGGGCGGCCTCGCTTATGTGTATGACCCGGACAGCACGTTTGCCGGCAAGTGCAACAAGTCGATGGTCGCGCTCGATCCGGTGCTGCAACAGGCCGAACAGGAACGCACGGTCGACAAGGGCCTGTGGCACGCGAACGAAACCGACGAAGTGCTGCTCAAGGGGCTTATCGAGCGTCACTTCCAGTTCACCGGCTCGCCGCGTGCGAAGGCATTGCTCGAAAACTGGGACGCGTCGCGCCGTCAGTTCGTGAAGGTGTTCCCGACGGAATACAAGCGCGCACTGGGCGAGATGGCTGCGAAGAAGGCAAACAAGGAAGTCCTCGCCGCGTAATTTGCAGCCCAAGACGGTAGATACCCAATAGTTGTGCCCGCCGCCCTCGTGTGCGGCGGGTGCCGATTCCCCCACCTGTACAGATAGATAAGAGAACCACATGGGCAAGGCAACCGGTTTTCTCGAGTTCGAACGTCGCCATGAGACGTACGAAGCTCCGCTCACGCGTGTGAAGCACTACAAGGAATTCGTCGCGGCGCTGTCCGACGACGAAGCGAAAATTCAAGGCGCACGTTGCATGGACTGTGGCATTCCGTTCTGCAACAACGGCTGCCCGGTGAACAACATCATCCCGGACTTCAACGACCTGGTGTTTCATCAGGACTGGAAGAACGCGATCGACGTGCTGCACTCTACCAACAACTTCCCGGAGTTCACGGGCCGCATCTGCCCGGCGCCGTGCGAAGCGGCGTGCACGCTCGGCATCAATGACGATCCGGTCGGCATCAAGTCGATCGAACACGCGATCATCGACAAGGCGTGGGCCGAAGGCTGGGTCGCGCCGTTGCCGTCAAAGCACAAGACAGGCAAGAAGGTCGCCGTGGTTGGCTCTGGCCCCGCCGGTCTCGCCGTTGCGCAGCAACTCGCGCGCGCGGGGCACGATGTGACGGTGTTCGAAAAGAACGACCGCATCGGTGGCCTGCTGCGTTACGGCATTCCTGATTTCAAGCTGGAAAAATGGCTGATCGACCGCCGCATGCGTCAGATGGAGGCCGAAGGGGTGACGTTCCGCGCCAACGTGTTCATCGGCAAGGATCCTTTGGCTTCGCATATCAACAATACGGCGAAGGAAACGATCACGCCGGCCGAGCTGAAAGAGCAGTTCGACGCGGTAGTGCTGTCGGGTGGTTCGGAAACGCCGCGCGATCTGCCGGTGCCGGGCCGCGAACTGGAAGGCATCCATTACGCCATGGAGTTCCTGCCGCAGCAGAACAAGGTCAATGCGGGCGACAAGCTCACGAGCCAACTGGTCGCCAAGGGCAAGCACGTGGTGGTGATCGGTGGCGGCGATACAGGGTCCGACTGCGTCGGCACCTCGAACCGTCACGGCGCGAAGGATGTCACGCAGTTCGAACTGCTGCCGCAGCCGCCGGAAGAAGAGAACAAGCCGCTCGTGTGGCCGTACTGGCCGATCAAGCTGCGCACCTCGTCCTCGCACGAGGAAGGTTGCGAGCGCGATTGGGCAGTGGCGACCAAGCGTTTCGAAGGCAAGAACGGCAAGGTTGAAAAGCTGATTGCCGTGCGAGTCGAATGGAAGGACGGCAAGATGCAGGAAGTGGCGGGTTCCGAATTCGAAATGAAGGCCGACCTGGTGCTGCTGGCGATGGGCTTTACGCAGCCGGTCTCGCCGGTGCTGGAAGCATTCGGCGTCGACAAGGATGCGCGCGGCAACGTGCGTTCGTCGACGGAAGGTGACAAGGCGTATTACACGTCGGTGGACAAGGTGTTCACGGCCGGCGATATGCGGCGTGGTCAATCGCTGGTGGTGTGGGCGATCCGCGAAGGCCGTCAATGCGCGCGTTCGGTGGACGCATTCCTGATGGGGCATTCGGAGCTGCCGCGCTAAATCTTCACCGGTTCCGCGCGACCAGACGTGGAGCCGGCAACGATTTGCAGGAAGAGGTGGAGACGACAAGCTGTGCCCAAAGCCGGGCGCCCGCAAGGACGACCCGGCTTTTCAATTGGGGGATGGAAGCTACCTCCGATACCTGCCCAAAGTGAGCCCTTCAACGTCAATCTCCGGCTCACGCAGCGTAACCAGATCCGCGACAACCTTCCCGGATCCCATCGCCATAGCCCAGCCGGTGGACCCGTGGCCGAGATTGATCCAGAGCCCATCAATCCCGGAGGGGCCAAGAAGAGGCGCCCCATCCGGCATCATGGGTCTCCTCCCAACCCAGAAGTGCGCGGAGCTGGGTTTGCTTGCGTGAGGAAACCAGTCGTCGAGAACCTTGAGCACGGTCTGCAACGCCTGCTCCCTAAGAGTCGACCGCCGATCCCCAAGTTCAGCCGTCCCCGCGACCCGCAGGTTCCTGCCAAACCGCGTGATAGCAGTTTTAAAAGCTTCGTCCATCAAAGCGCCCCGAGGCGCCTTCTCATCGTCGATAACGGGCAACGTAGCCGAATACCCTTTCACAGGATAAAGCGGCACCTTGACGCCCAGTGGCGCAAGCAACTGCACACTATCCGCGCCTAACGCCACCACAACGGCGTCCGCCCGAAGCACTTCTTCACCAATTTCACTATCGACCCGCACCCCCCGCACCGCACCACCCTGAACATCAAGTCCAGTCACCCGAGTATCGAGCCGGAACCGTACGCCATGGTTCTCGCAGATCGACCGCAACTCCCGCGTAAACCGGGCACAATCGCCAGCCTCGTCATCCGGCAGATAAAGCCCGGACAACGGCGTCTCGCGCGCCCACCGCAATCCTGGCTCGATCTCCACGCACTGCGCCGCACTAATCTCCCGATACGCGATCCCAGCATCACGTAGCACCGCTAGCGCGGGCTGCGCCAACTCGACGTCATACTCGCTGCGAAATAGCTGCAGATACCCCTGACTGCGCCCGTAATCAAACGGATAGCGCCCACGAAACTCCTGCAGACAGGAGCGGCTGTAATAAGCAATCCTCTGCATGCGCTGCTTGTTCACGCGAAACCGCTCGAGGTCGCACTCACGCAACCAGCGCGCAATCCAACGCCATTGCGCAGGATCGAACGTCGGCCTGAAGATCAGCGGCGAGGTTGGCTTGAACAGGTATTTGAGCATCTTCGCCGGCATCCCCGGCGCCGCCCACGGCGTCACATAGCCCGGCGCAATCACGCCGGCATTGCCGAAACTGGTCTCGAGCGCCACATCGGGCTCGCGCTCGATCACCGTGACCTTGCACCCATGGCCTGCGAGATAAAAAGCAGTGGCGACGCCGATCACGCCTCCGCCAAGAACAATCGTTTTCATGTTTGTGGAATGCGCATCAGGATGCCGCGCCCGGATCTGCGGCTGCAGCGGCGAGCGCCTTACCCTTCGTCTCAGGCAGACACAGGGCCGCTGCAATCACGAGCAGATAGCCTGAGCCGGCAACAAGGCCCATCGCATTGACGAGCGTCATCGATTGCGAAAGCATGCCGACGAGAATCGGAAAGAACGAGCCGACGCCGCGTCCAAGGTTGTAGCAAAAGCCCTGACCCGAGCCACGAATCTCATTCGGATACAGCTCGGACAGATACGCGCCCACGCCGGCAAAAATCCCTTGCACCACCACGCCGAGTGGAAAGCCGAGCAGCAGCATCGTGCTATTGGTGATGGGCAACATGGTGTAGACCATGCCGAGCACGAACGAGCCGATCGCAAACAGGATGAACGACGCGCGCCGGCCGATCCTGTCGCACAGGATCGCCCCGACGATATACCCGGTGAACGAGCCGACGATCAGCACGATCAGATAGCCGCTGGTATTGAACACGGACAGATGCCGCACGGTCTTCAGATAGGTCGGCAGCCAGGTGGTGATCGCGTAGTAGCCGCCCAGCATGCCGCTGCATAGCGCGCTGCCGAGCAGCGTGGTCTTCAGATGCGGAAAGTAAAAGATCTGCAGGAAGTGAGACGTGTCGACACCGGTGTCGCGGGCACGGCGGGTAGCGAGAAAGATCTCCGGGTCGCTCACGTTACGGCGCACGTAGACGATCCACAGCGCCGGCAGGATGCCAACCCAGAAGCAGGCGCGCCAGGCCGTTTGCTCCGGTAACACGGCGAACGATACCCAGTAGACGATTGCCGCTGCGGCCCAGCCGAACGACCAGCTGCTCTGCACGGTGCCGACCGCCTTCGCACGATGCTGCGGCGAGCGGATCGTCTCGGCCATCATGACGGTCACCACCGACCATTCCCCGCCGAAGCCGATGCCCTGCAGCGTGCGCGTGGTCAGCAGTTGCCAGAACGAATGGGTGAAACCCGACAGGCAGGTGAAAAGCGCGAATGTGGCGATGGTCCATTGCAGCACACGTACGCGTCCGTAGCGATCGGAGAGAATGCCAGCGAGCCAGCCGCCGATCGCCGAGGAGATGAGCGAGCTGGTCGCGATCATCCCCGCTTCGCTCTTGGTCATACCCCAGGTAACGATCAGCGTCGGGATCAGAAACGAGTAGATCATGAAGTCAAACGCATCGACGGCATAACCGCCGAAGCCCGCGTAGAGCGTGCGGCGCTCGCGCGTCGTCAACTCCGTGAACCACTGAAATGACGCCATCCCGTCTCCTGAGCCCCTGATTCTGTTGCCTGCGGTTCGCGGTTGCACGCTGGTGCGCCCGTATTTTACGGTGCACAAAGGCGAGCGGACCAGTCCGGACAAAAAACCCGCACGGCGGGCGCAGGCATCTGGGCTGACGTTGTTTCAACTGGTCAGGAGTCAATTTCAGATCCTTACTGGTTCCTACTTTGTAACCCACCGGGTATTTCCCCCCGGTACACTGCGCCCCGGCGCTGTTGGTTTTACGCCGCCCATCCGTCCAACGGCGAAAGCGCCCCTTACCAATACACTCAATGGATTTCACTGCGAAAGTTCGCTTACGTGCGACCGGCCCGAGCAAGCCTCGTCCGCCCCAATGTGTACCGAATGGTGAGTTCGCGACGCGCCGTGGCTTCCTGAAAGGCTCGGCGAGCGTGCTGCTGATGTCAGGATTCGGAAGCGCATTGCTGTCGGCGTGCGGTGGCGGCGGTCTGTCGTCGGATGCGGCGGATGCGCCGCGGCTGGCGTCGGCGGACAACTTTCGCGATGTCGGCGGTGCAGCCGGCGACTATCAAACGGTGGACGGTCGCCAGGTGCGCCTTGGTGTGTTTTACCGCTCGAACACGTTGACCCTGAGCACGGCGGACAAGGCCGTGATCGACACGCTCAGGATTGCGAACGTCTACGATCTGCGCACGCCCGGCGAGGTTGCCCGGGCTCAGGACGTGATGCCTGCCGGCGCGGCTTATCAGAACATCAATGTGACGGGCGAGGCCGATGCGGTCGTCCCACCGGCAGACCTGTCGGGGAGCGCCATCGCCGTGATGCAGAGCGCAGAGCGTGCGTATGTCACCGGCACGGCTCAGCGGGCCGCGTATGGCGCACTGCTCACGCAACTGGCGAATAATCCGGGCGCACAACTGTTCCATTCCACAGCGGGTAAGGACCGCGCCGGTTGGGTTGCAGCGCTTCTGCTGAGCATTGCGAATGTGCCGCTCGACGTGATCGTGCAGGATTATCTTCTGACGAATACTTACTCGGCCGTCTCGATCAACGCGCAAATCGCTGCGGTTCAGGCGCAAAGCGGCGCGGCGACGGCCGCGCTCGACGCGCCACTGTTCAGCGTGCAGGAGAGCTTTTTACAGGCGGGCTTCGATCAGGTGCAGGCGAGCTACGGCACGATGTCGAGCTATCTGACCGTCGGACTCGGACTGTCTCAGACGACCATCGAGACGTTGCACGACCGGCTGGTCATCTAAACCGAAGGCACAAAAAAAGCGGCCCGCCCGGGCAACAGCTGGGCGGACCGAACAGGGGGCTATCGAGGAAGCCCGCGCTGACTATACGTGCGCGGCTTACCGTCGGGACCACCTGGTAAGTTCGTGTAAGTACGTACGGCCGCCGCAGATGCAGCTTTTATCGCCCCGACCGTACTAATGACAGCGGTGACATTGGCCTCAGACTTCGCCTTGGCTAATCGGCAACGCGATCCGCACGCACAAACCGCCCTGCGGATGGTTATAGACGTCGCAGCGTCCACCGCGATCGTGTGCGAGCCGCGCGACGATCGCCAGCCCCAGGCCACAGTGTCCTTCGCCTCCGCGCGCGGCATCGAGCCGCACAAACGGCTTCATTGCAGCGGCGATCCGATCGTCGGGAATCCCCTCCCCGTGATCGCGCACACTCACCACCCAGTGCCCGTTATCGCGTGCCGTCGAAATATCGACAGGGGGCGCGCCGTGTTCGAGTGCGTTGTCGACGAGGTTCGTCACGAGCCGGTCGAGCAGGGTGCGCGGCAGCGTGAACTGCGGGCCGGCGCGCAAGTCGAGATTGAACAGCGGGGCTTCGGCGGGATAGGCGTCGGCGTCTTCCGTTGGATCTCCGTGGCTCGCATGGTCCCCGTGGCCTGTGACGCCGCTCATCTCGGCGGCGCTGGCGGTCTCCGCGATATCCACGCTCGAAAACTGCTCGCGCAGGAAGGCTTCGACTTCGACGGGCTGACCGGCATCCGCAGACTGGCCGGCGAATTCGAGAAACTGCTGGACGATATTGGTCAGCGAGTCGACATCGCGGATCAACCCAGCCCGTTCGCTTTCCGCGACGAGCACGCTCGCCCGCAGCTTGAGCCGCGTTAGCGGCGCCTTCAGGTCGTGCGCGACACCGGCCAGCATCACCGCCTGATCGTCGCCGGCCTCGTTGAGGCGCCGCATCATGTCGTTGAATGAACCGATCAGGTCGCGCAGTTCGCGTGGCCCCTGCACATTCACCGGCTCGGGGCGCCCGCCTGCACCGAACGCACGCGCGGCGAGCGCGACCCGCGATAGCGGCCGCTGCATCTGCCACACGGCGAGCAGCGACAGAATCAGCGCGGCAACCAGCATCGACACCGTTTCGACGATAAAGCGCGGACGCGCCGGAATGTCGACAGGCACGACCACCCACATCGACTTGCCAGGATAGCGAATCCACAGACGCTGTGGCGTCGCATCGTCGACCTCGATCTGCGTGCCGACCGGCAAGCGGGCTCGCAAATGCTGGCTGAGTTCGACGAACTGCCGCGCGGTGGGCGGCTGCAAATGGATCGTGGAAGGCATGTTCCACGTCGGCACCAGATGCACGCGCATCGCCGGTGCGAGATCGGCGCCCTGCACGGGCTCGCCGTTGGCCGCCTGCAGCATCAAGAGAATGCCGCGTGCGAATCCGTCCACCTCGTGGTGAGGCGGCTGCATTACGATCAGTACGAACCAGCTGGCCTGAATTGCCAACAATACCGCCGTCGAGAGCAACGCCATTCTGCCGAATAGCGTGTTCAACGGGTTTTTCATGAAGCCGCCGCACCCTCGATCGAGAAGGGGGTTCCGTCCGCATCCGGCACGAACACATAACCCTTGCCGCGCACCGTCTGGACATAGCACGGGCTCGACGGGTCGTCTTCGATCACGCGGCGCAAGCGCCAGATCGGCACGTCGAGGCTGCGATCGCGAAACGCGAGGTTGTCGCGATGGACCAGATCGTGGATCAGCACGCGCGAGAGCACTTTGTACGGATTGTTGACGAAGATCTTCAGCAGCGCGAATTCACTGTCGCGCAGCGCGAGCCGTGTGCCCTCGCGCGACAGGGTGCGGGTCGCGAAGTCGAGTTCGAACGGCCCGAAGTGATACGGCTTGCGGGCTTCGGGCGCGCTGGTGGTCGAAGGTCCGCGCCGGCGCAACACCGTCTGGATGCGGGCCAGCAGTTCACGCGGATCGAACGGCTTCGTCAGATAGTCGTCCGCACCGAGTGACAGACCCACGATGCGGTCCGCCACGGTGCCGCGCGCTGTGACGAAGATCACCGGAATGTCGTCGCCGGCTGCGCGCAACGCAGTGAGCGCGCGCAGACCGTCGGTGTTCGGCATCATGATGTCGAGCACAACGACCGATGGCCGCTCTCTTTCGAGGCGGCGTTGCAAGTGCGTGCCGTCGTGGAGCACGGAAGCGTCGAACCCGTTCGATTGCAGAAAGCGGCAAAGCAGATCGCGTACGACCGGGTCGTCGTCGACGATAAGGACCTGTGGATTCATTTCGAAATTTTAGACCGACGCGTGTGGCAAACGGATCACTGTTTTCTTACCAACACTTACCTGCCGGCGCGCGGCGCTAGAGAAGTCCTTCCGGCCCTCTTGGAAAGCCTTGTCCGGCAAGGCAAGACGGTCGAAATACAGCGCTGGCACCGGCAATATTAATTGCGGATCGAGGGACGCATCAAGCCGGTTTTGCTTACCGTATTTCCTGAGTGGAAAGAATTGGCGCGCATTCGGAACCCCTCGTAAGAACCGTGGAAAAGCGCGCGTTCCTTCGTGCATCGTGAGTTCCTTCGCAGCGTGATGATTCGCTCTGTAGTCCATCGCCGCCGTGCTTCGTTGGCCTGAAGGTCAGTTCTCCCCTCAGTGTCCCCGATGTGCGGTAACCGAATCCGCACCCAAGTGATACGCGAGGTACATCATGACCGTCCAGAACAATCTCCGCCCCACCACCTTTCCGCCCGTGCAGCGCGAGCGGCCGACGCCGACCTCGGAGGGCGCGGCCAAACCCGAAGGGCTGCCGGCCGAACCCACGTCGCCGGCTCTGCCGGGCGGCCTGATCGGCAACAACGTCAACACGACCGCCTGACCTGACGAGGCTCACCGTGCCGACTCTCACTGTTTTCAAGCGGTGTGTGCGTGCCGCAAGCTGGCTGGCGCTGGGTGCGATGCTGCTGCCGCTCGACGGTTGCGGTGTCGCTGCGCTGCCGTGCCGCCTGACGGCCGCAACGCTGGATATCCTGCCGGCGGTGGGGCATGCCGCGGCCGAGCCGTTCAACGCATGCGCAGCGGCGATTGACTGAGCCATGAGCGCCCGACTGTCTACCCGTCAATGGCTCGGTACGCTGGCGCCGTTGGCGGTTTCGATGCTGCTGGGCCAGGCGGCACCTGCTGCGCATGCGGATCCCGCGGCGCGCGGTGTGGCTTCGTCGACGGCAGCGGTAGCGACAGCGTCAACTTCAGCCTCCGCGTCGAGGCACAGCGGCGGGGACGAGCACAAGCGTTCCATGGATGCGCCGTTCGCGTTTCGCGGCATTCCGCTTGGCATCACGCTCGACGAATTCCGCGCGGGTTCGACCGTGCGCGCGACACCCGTCGGCAGCGTGCCCGTTTGCGAGACAGACATGCTGGCCGAAGCGCTCGGCATGAGTCTGAAGACGAGCGAGAGCCTCACGGTGGCGTGTCGCTGGGCGCACCGGACGGCCGACCACTGGCAGGTCTCGCAGGCCGTGGTGGATGGCGCGCTGGCACAGGATCATGTGCTGCGGTTCGCGCGTGTCAACGGCCAGACAGCGCTGCGTCTGTACGAGATTTCGTTCGTCGTCGACGAGGTCACGGCCAGCGATCTGCGTGAGGCGCTGGCAAGCCGCTACGGAGCGCCGCAGCTCGTCACGAAGAACACGTCGGCAGCCGGCGGTGCGGTTCCTGTGTACCTATGGGAAAACGCCGTGAGCTCGATCACCTTGTGCTTTTTGCCGTCCACGCACAACGGCACGCTCACCTATCTGCTGAAAGATCCCGATGCGTGGGTGAAGTCGCTCGTACGCCAATGGCAGGCGAGCAGTCCCGAAGCGGGTTGAGGCGCGACACGCGTGTCGAGACCGAGTTGATTCATTTTTCTCCGGTGGAGGAACCTCTATGACCACCCTACGCCTCATCGCCGCGCTGACCGCAGCGCTGGGTATGGCCGCCTGTGCGAGCCACCAGGATTCGATCGTCGACACGCCGATGTTGCCGCCGCTCGTCAGCGCGCCGCTCAACATCAACACGCAAGGCGCGATTTATCAGGCTGGCTCGTCGCTCTTGCTCTACGAAACGCCGCGTGCGCAGCATGTGGGCGATGTGCTGACGATTCGTCTGTCCGAGTCTTATAACGGCAACAGCAGCGCCAATACAACGGCGAGCCGAACCAGCGACATTACTGCGACTGCTGCCGATCAATCGACCAGCGCGGCTGCACGGCTCGCGCGCCTGTTCAATATCGGCTCGGCGTCGACGGACTTCAAGGGAGCAGGCGCCATGACCGACACCAATGGGATGACCGGTACGCTGGCTGTGACGGTGATCGCAACGATGCCGACCGGCAATCTGATGGTGTCCGGTGAGAAGCTGATTGCGATGAACGGCAATCACGACCGCCTGAGGCTGTCCGGTATCGTCAATCCGAAGGACATCGAAGCCGGCAATTATGTTTCGTCAGGCAAGGTGGCGAATGCGAAGATCGAACAGGCAGGCCAGGGCATTGTGAGCGATTCGACGACCGTGGGCTGGCTGCAGCGGATGTTCCTGAGCGTGCTGACGTTCTGAGTCATTTCGTGAGACCGTTTGGCGATTTGCGCCAAACGGTCCAGGCGCGCCGCAGGCGTGAGCCCATGTAGCGCTTCTTTGGGACTTGCCTGTCGCAGTGTTACGCGTCGACGAACGGCTGCGCGGCCCGCTCCGCCGCGCCGATTTCTCCATCCGGCACGAACACGTAGCCGCGACCCCACACCGTCTGCACATAGCGCGGCTCGGACGGATCGACTTCGATCAGACGTCGCAGCCGCCAGATCGAGACATCGAGGCTGCGGTTACGATGCGCCTCGGTGTTGCCATGCAGCTTTTCCAGCAATTGCGCACGGGTGAGCACCGTCATCGCATGGGTGACGAACACCTTGAGCATCGCAAATTCGCTCGAGCGCAGCGGAATGCGTTCGCCGTCGCGGCGTAACTCGCGCGCTGGAAAATTCACCTCGAAACGGCCAAAGCGATACGGCGCGCGATTTTCCGGCGCACCGGGCGCGATCGTGCCGCGGCGGCGTAAGACCGTGCGGATACGCGCGACCAGCTCGCTCGGCTCGAACGGCTTGCCGAGATAATCGTCCGCGCCGAGCTCGAGTCCGATCACCCGGTCGATCACGTCGGCGCGCGCGGTCAGCAGGATCACAGGAATATCGTCGCCGGCCAGGCGCAGCGCGCGTAGCGCACTGATACCGTCCATCTCCGGCATCATGATGTCGAGCACGACCAGCGCGGGCCGCTCGTTCTCGAGCGCGCGTTGCAAGGCGATGCCATGCTCGAGAACGGTTACCGAGAAGCCGCGTCCTTGCAGATATTCGCGCACGATGTCGCGCACGACGGGGTCGTCGTCAACGACCAGAATGGATTGGTTCATTCGGCAATCTTAAGAGATACGCCGGAGCGCTGATAGCGCGCAATGCTTTCAAAACCTTTCCCGGGTAATTGGAAGCAATCGTCTGCGTGATTTTGCGGGCGCGGCGTGCGTCTTGCGGGTTTTGCAGATGCAGCGTGCGTTCTGCAGGGCGCGAGGGAACTCAGTTGACTTGCGACGTCTGAATGGTCCGCGGACGCAACTCGGTGCGATCGACCACCATCTTTTCGATCATGCCGTTGAGCTTGACGGATGCATTCGAGAAGCGGTCCATGCCGAGTTCGCCGGTCTGGTAGCGCGCGGTGACCAGAATCTGGCCTTGCTGCAGCAGCGTCAGATCGATCACAGAAAGATACTGCACCGGATTGTCGTTAAACGAGCGCTTGCCGTAATCGACCGAGGCGTTATAGACGAGCCGCGCCTCGCAGCTCGCCGGGGCGGTGCCCGGGTTGTAGACGGCCGAGCGGATGCCGCGCCGGTTCAGCGCGAGTTGCAAGGCCGGGACGAAATCGCCAACGGACACCAGCTGGTTCACTTCGATGCAGACTGTGCTGATGGCCGCGGGGTGACCGTTGACGAAGGTCGGCGACGAGTAGTTCGAAGCGATGGCATAGCCTGCCTGAATCACGGAACCGGTGGCGTCGGCCGCCGTGATCAGCGTCCAGGCGCAGCCGTTCAGCCCGACGCATAACACGGCGGCGGTCGCCGCCCATACGCATGACCGCCGCCCAGTGGACCATGACAGTCTGGCGGTCCGGCGAGGAAGCGGAAATAGCGGTGGGCGCGAGCCGTTCACGATGCGATACCTTGACGTGTCGGGTTGAAACGCGGGGGCGGCACGCTTAGCGTGCGACCCGCAGGCGCAACTCGTTGGACCCCTGCACGCTAGCCGTCACGTCGATGCGGCGCAGGCCGGCTGTCACGACGAAATGCTGGCGAGTCGGTGTGTTGAGGTCGTGCACGACGTTGGGAAAGCACGCGGCGATGTCCGCGCCGAGTTCTTCGAGCGGGTCCGTGACCACGCCGTCGGCTTGCCAGTGCGCGCGCCAGTGGCAATCGTAGCTGTGGCCGCTGGCGTGGCAGTCGCCGGCGCTGTCCACACCCGGCAGTTGTGCGGCGGGTTGGTCGTGGAGTTGCCGGAAGTCGGTGGCGGCGACGATGTGCGTCAGCGCCGGACAGACGTTGGCCGGCTCGGCGACCTGGGTCAACTGCGCGGCCTGAGCGCCGAGCGACAGCAACAGGGCTGCCGCACCGACCGGGATGGCGGGACGGGCGAGCGGCGAACGGCTCATCCGCGTGAATCGTTGGGTCAGGTGACGAAGACGGCGATCGAATGACATGAGCGGGAAGTCCGATAACGGTGAGTGGCGTGCGGCACCGGAGGGGGACCGGCCCGCACGACTATCCTCGCCGCAGCACGGCACTTTCAAAGCACGGAACAACCTGAGCGCTTCGCAAATGCTTTCGAACTGTTCTCGCGTATTTCAGAATGTTGCAGGGCGCGCCGATGCCGCAGTCGGCATCGGTGATGGGCGTTAAGTGTTCAATCGCGACCCGGTCTAACGCGACGCGGTCAATCGCGACCCGGTCAATCGCGACCCGGTCAAGTGACGCGTTGCCTAAGCGGCGACGGGTTCGCCCGCTCGCTCGACATCGAGCGTTTCTTCGTGGAACGCCGCGAGCGATTCACGGTGCGCGACGCTGACGATGGCGGCCTTCGGCAGACGCTCCGTGAAGAGATGGTAGAGCCGCGCTTCGTTGGCCGCGTCGAGCGCGCTGGTTGCCTCGTCGAGGAACAGGTAGTCGGGCTTGTGCAGCAGCACGCGCGCTGCTGCGAGACGCTGCTGTTCGCCCGGCGACATGATGCGGGCCCAGTGTCCCGATTCGTCGAGGCGGCCCACATAGTCGTCGAGGTGGCAGGTACGCAGCGCTTCGCGGCATTCGTCGTCGGTGTAGGTCTCGGCGGAGGACGGATAGGTAAGCGCCGCTTTCAACGTGCCGATCGGCATGTAGCTCTGCTGCGGGATGAACATCATGCGCGCATTGACCGGTGCATCGATCGAGCCGTCGCCGAATGGCCACAGTCCGGCAAGCGCACGCATCAAGGTGCTCTTGCCGGAACCCGACGGACCTCGCACGAGCCAGCGCGAACCTGGGTTAATCGTGATATTGCGGATCTGTGAGAGCGGGGTGCCGTTCGGCAACGCCAGCGAGAGGCCATCCGTGCTGAGCTTTTCTTCGTCGACGTAGTGCAGGTTGATGCCGCCATGTGCGGTAGCCGGCGAGATGGACTCTTTCAGATGCGACGCACGCATGACGCGCTTGAATTCCCGCAGACGATTCACCGTAGCGCGCCAATCGACGAGGCTGCCGTAACTGTTGATGAACCAGGAAAATGAATCGCTGACGGTGCCGAACGAGTTCTGGATCTGCATCAGCACGCCCATTGTGAACGCGCCGGTGAAGTACTTGGGCGAGGCGACAATGAGCGGAAAAATGTACGCGATGTTGCTGTAGAAACTGAGCACGAAGCTCAGGCGCTTCGTGTACTTCATCACGCGCCACCAGTTGTCGCGAATGCGTTGAAAGAAGTTTTGCGCGGTGGCCTCTTCGGTTTGCTCGCCATCGTAAAACGCGATCTGCTCCGAGTTCTCGCGCACCCGGATCAGCCCAAAGCGAAAATCTGCCTCAACCTTTTGCTGCTGGTAGGTGATCGAAACGAGCGGGTGGCCGAGCTTGTAGATCATGTACGAGCCGCCCAGCGCGTAGAGCGCGGCGACCCACACCATGTAGCCTGGAATGACGATCGGCATGCCACCCAGTGACACGGTCAATGCTCCAGCGAGGGACCAGAGGATGGTAACGAACGTAATGAGTGTGACGACCGTGGACAGCAGGTCGAGCGTCAGCGTGAGCGTGCTGGTCGCAAATGACTGCAAGTCGTCGCTGATCCGCTGGTCGGGGTTGTCAGCGAGGCGGTCGCGCTCAATCCGGTAGAAAGCGCCGTCGCCGAGCCACTCCTGGAGGTAGCGGGTCGTGAGCCATTGGCGCCACCGGAAGCCGAGCATCTGCCGCAAATAACGGCCGTAGACAAAGAGGACGATCAGCGCTGCCACAAGGCCGGCCCACACCAACATCAGGTGGGGAAAGTCCTTCACGCTCTTGTTTTGCAGCATATTGAAGAACTCGCCGCTCCAGGTATTGAACCTGACGCTGATCCACACGTTGACGAGGTTGATCACAATGATCGCAATCAGCAGCCCCCACGCGATCTTCCATTCCTCAGAGACCCAGTAGGGCTTGATCAGACTCCACGCGGAGACCTTGTCGTCCGGCTCGAGCGGGCTGGCAGGGGAAGTATTGGGTGTCATGACCATCCTGAAGAAATACTGGCTCATCTTGGACCGACCCGCTGCAAGCAAGCCTAGACAGGCTTGCCTATAGTGGATCGGTGCCACAGCGGAATTGCAAATAGCGGCCCGGGCCTCGAACCCGTCGTACGACCGCCCGATTCTGCCGCCGGCGGCTTAAGCGAAAATTAATCACCTGAGGCACTGGACCGCGGCCTCGCGCGACCGGCGTATGGTTGTCGCGTTTGACGCGAGAGCCCACGACAACGGCGCAGACTCCATCGCCGCATTGTGCCAGAGGCTCCGAGCGAGGCTACATGAATCGCCCAGGCCCGGCGGTCTCCCCGCCCGTGATCGCAGCAGCTCCATCGCCCCCGGTTTGCGGCCGCCGCGCCTTTTATGGTCTAATGACTCTCGACGAAACAGGGGTGCTTTGCGCGCGGGCCACACGCCGCAGCAAGGCTGAGAGAGACCCTTTGCACCCGATCCGGGTAATACCGGCGCGGGAAGTTTCCGGAAGTTAGCTTTTCTTCCATTCCCCGCCGGGCAGCGTCCGTCAATGGATGCGCTTTTTGCCCGGCCGGCCTCGCCCGCCGGTTTCGTCCTTGGGTACGTGCGCCTGTTGCCGTACGGAAAGGATACGATGACCGCTTATTCTTCAGTCTATTGCTTCGTTTGCCCCGTGACGCTCAAGGCCGCTCTGCGCGCGCCGGCAGGACGGCAATGAACGCGCTCGATCGCTCGCAACCGGATTTCGCCGTCATCGGCGGGGGACTGTGCGGCCGGCTGGTCGCGTGGCGCCTCGCCGGTGCGGGGCATCGCGTGGCGCTTTACGAGCGCGGCGATGCCGCCGGTTCGCAAGCCGCCGCGTGGGTGGCGGCCGCGATGCTCGCGCCGCTCGCCGAAGCCGCCAGCGCCGAATTGCTGATCACGCGTCTCGGCGCCGCCTCGCTCGATACCTGGCCGCAAGTACTGGCCGAACTGCCCGTACCGGTGTTCTTTCAACGCAATGGGACGCTGGTGGTCTGGCATCACGCCGATCGCACCGAAGCGCCGCTGTTCGAACGCCGGGTGCGTTCGAACGCGCCCGCCGATCTGCTGGATGGTGGCTTCGTCACGCTCTCGGGTGCGCAACTCGGCGCGACCGAGCCCGCGCTGGCTGGCCGTTTCGCGCAAGGCTGGCTGCTGCCGCATGAGGGACAACTCGATAATCGCCAGGTGTTGAGTGCACTCGCCGCAGGCCTCGCCGAGCGGCGCGTCGAAACGCACTGGAACACACCCGTGGACGATGGCGCATTACCGTCCGCCCGCGTGACGATTGATTGCCGCGGCCTCGGTGCCAAGACTGTTTTGCCGACCTTGCGCGGCATTCGTGGTGAGGTCGCCCGTGTTCACGCGCCCGGAATCAGGCTCACGCGCCCGGTGCGTCTGCTGCATCCGCGCTATCCGCTGTATATCGCACCGAAGCAGGACGATCTTTACGTGATCGGCGCAACCGAAGTGGAAGGCGAGGACATGTCGCCCGTCAGCGTGCGTTCCGCGCTGGAATTGCTGAGTGCAGCGTTCTCGGTCCACCCCGGCTTCGGCGAGGCGCGCATCCTCGAATTGAACTCGCAGTGCCGCCCGACCTTGCCGGACCACCGTCCGGCACTGGTCTGGGATGGCGCGCAGACCTTGCGCGTGAACGGCCTGTACCGGCACGGCTATATGATCGTGCCCGAAGTCGCCGACGAAGCCGTCCGTTTCGCCGCCGCGCTGCTCGACGGACGTATCGGCGATGCCGACGCTTTCGACGACTGGCGGCGCGACGCGCGCTGGAGCGAACTGTTCCAGCTTGCCCGGCTCGATCCGCAGAACCGCTCGCAGGTGCCGGCATGAGCGTTGCGACCATTGCAACATGGGCTGCCTCGCCAGCTGCCTACGCTATCGATTGAAACGTATCTGAACACCATGGACATTCATATCAATCAGAAGCCGTTGTCGCTGCCCGAGGGGGCGACCGTCGCCGACGCGCTCGCCGCTTTCGGCGCGCGTCCGCCGTTCGCGGTTGCGCTGAACGGCGACTTTGTGGCCCGTACCCAGCACGCCGCGCGCGCGCTGCAAGCGGGTGACAAGCTCGACGTCGTGCAACCGGTCGCCGGCGGCTAAAAACGGTGATTACCCGCGACCACATAGCCGAACAGGCAGGTCGCCGGGTATCGCCAGAGACAAGGATTTCCAGATGACTTCTCCCATTCCCGCCGACGCGCTCACGCTGTACGGCGAAACCTTCGCCAGCCGGGTGTTGCTCGGCACGTCACGCTATCCGTCGCTGCAGGCGCTGTCCGACTCGATCGATGCGGCGAAGCCTGGCATGATCACCGTCGCGCTGCGCCGGCAGATGAACGAAGGCGGTGCCGAAGCCGGCTTCTTCGATCTGCTCAAGCGCCACGGCGTGCCGCTATTGCCAAACACGGCCGGCTGCCAGAGCGTCGGCGAGGCGGTCACGACCGCCCACATGGCGCGTGAAGTCTTCGAAACCGACTGGATCAAGCTTGAACTGATCGGCGACGACTACACGTTGCAGCCCGATCCGGTCGGTCTGATCGAAGCGGCTGCGCGGCTCGTCAAAGACGGTTTCAAGGTGCTGCCGTACTGCACGGAAGATCTGGTGATCGGACGGCGTCTGCTCGATGCCGGCTGCGAGGCGTTGATGCCGTGGGGCGCGCCGATCGGCACCGGCAAGGGCGTGATCAATCCATACGGTCTGCGGGTGCTGCGTGACCGGTTGCCGGACGTGCCGCTGATCGTCGATGCGGGGCTCGGCGTACCGTCGCACGCCGCGCAGGTGATGGAGTGGGGCTTCGATGGTGTGCTGCTGAATACGGCGGTGTCGCAGGCGACCCACCCCGAAGCGATGGCCCGCGCGTTCGCGCTGGGCGTCGAGGCGGGCCGCCAGGCGTACCTCGCCGGGCCGATGGCTGAACGCGAAACGGCCCATGCGAGCACCCCGGTGGTCGGCATGCCGTTCTGGCATCAGGATGGGAGTTCGACATGAGTCAGACCACGCCGCAAACGAACTCGCAGACGAACATGCAAACGAATCCGCTCGCCGGCCGCGACGTCTTCTGGCCGCCCGCCGACGAACTGAGCGAAGCCGCCGAGCGCATCCGCGCGACGCTCGGCGATTGGCCGCCGACTCACGCGCCATGGCGGATTTGCCTTACCGCGCCTGACGACGCTAACGGCGGCGATCTGATCGTCGTCGCCGACGCCCAGCAGCACGGCGAGCAGGTGGCGCGCTGGCAGGTGCAGGGCGCGGGCGTGATCGAAGCCGCCGCGGGCCGGGCGACGCTGCATCTGGGCGGCGAGCGTTATCCGCTGGAAGGCCATCTTGCCGAAGACTGGATTCCCGCGCTGGCGGCGTTTCTGGATTGCGGTTTTGATCCGCACGACGCACTGGTGCTGGCGCTCGCCTGGCGCGACGGCGACGAAACCACCACCGCCGCCGACGCATGGCCGTGCGACCTGTCGCGCTTCCCGCGCGTCCTCGGATTGCCCGCAGCACCCGAGCAGCCGTTCGCACGCTGCCCGGATCGCCTCGGCCTCTATCCCGTGCTGCCAACCGCCGAGTGGGTCGAGCGGGTGGTCGGCTACGGTGTGAAGACGGTCCAGCTGCGCCGCAAAACTGCCGAGCCGGCCGAACTGGCGCAGGAAATCGCGCGCTGCGTCGCGGCCGGCCGCAAGTATGACGCTCAGGTGTTCATCAACGATCACTGGCAGGCCGCGCTCGAAGCCGGCGCGTACGGCGTCCATCTCGGCCAGGAAGACCTGCATCTTGCCGACCTCGGCAGTCTCGCCGCCGCGGGCGTGCGCCTTGGCCTGTCGACGCACGGCTACTACGAGATGCTGATCGCGCTGCACTTCCGGCCGAGTTACATCGCGCTCGGCGCGGTGTTCCCGACCACCACCAAAGTGATGCCGACCGCGCCGCAAGGCCTGAGGCGTCTCGCCCGCTACGTACGCCTGCTCGATGGCGTGGTGCCGCTCGTCGCGATCGGCGGAATCGACCAGCAGGTGCTGCCGCAAGTACTGGCGACCGGCGTCGGCTGCGCCGCCGTGGTGCGGGCTGTCACGGAGGCTGCGGACCCTGCTGTTGCGGTTTCTGCAATGCTCCAAGGGTTTACGCCATAATCGCGTGGTCCCCTGTTTATCGGGGACCGGGCGCGTCACGGCAACTTTTGCACGATGGCCCTATAATTCGCCGTTCCGTGCAAAAGGATTGTCAGCCTCGTGCCTTCCACCTCCGAGACCCTTCTCGAGCTTCGTGACGTCGACTTCGGTTACGGCGACCGGCTCGTCCTGTCGAACCTGAACCTGCGCTTCCAGCGCGGTCAGGTCGTGGCGGTCATGGGCGGCTCGGGATGCGGCAAGACCACCGTGCTGCGGCTGATCGGCGGCCTCGTGCGTGCATTGCGCGGACAGATCCTGTTCCACGGGCAGGACGTCGGCGCGCAAACGCGCGACGGCCTGTACGCATTGCGCCGCAAGATGGGCATGCTGTTTCAGTTCGGCGCCTTGTTCACCGACATGTCCGTGTTCGAAAACGTCGCCTTCACGCTGCGTGAGCACACGGACCTGCCGGAAGAACTGATCCGCGACCTGGTGCTGATGAAGCTCAACGCCGTCGGCTTGCGCGGCGCGCGCGATCTGTCGCCGTCCGAGATCTCCGGCGGCATGGCGCGGCGCGTGGCGCTCGCCCGGGCTATCGCGCTCGACCCCGAACTGATGATGTACGACGAGCCGTTCGCCGGTCTGGACCCCATTTCGCTTGGCATCACGGCAAACCTGATTCGCACGCTGAATCAGGCGCTCGGCGCGACCTCGATCCTGGTGACGCACGATGTGCCGGAATCGTTCGCGATTGCCGACTACGTGTATTTCCTCGCCAACGGCGGCGTTCACGCCGAGGGCACGCCTGACCAGTTGCGGGCCTCGACCGACCCCACCGTGCGCCAGTTCATCGACGGCGCGCCGGACGGCCCATTCAAATTCCACTATCCCAGCAACACGCCGCTTGCGGCAGATTTCGGCATCGGCGGGGGACAGGCATGATCAGTGCGATTGGACGTTCGGTGCTCGGCGGCCTCGAGACCGCCGGCTACGCCACGCGGCTCTTCTTCCGTCTGGTGCTCGAATTTTTCCCGTTGTTGCGCCGTCCGCGTCTTGTCACGAAGCAGATCCACTTCGTGGGCAATTATTCGCTCGTGATCATCGCGGTGTCGGGCCTGTTCGTCGGCTTCGTGCTCGGCTTGCAGGGCTATAACACGCTGAACCGCTATGGTTCCGAGCAGGCGCTCGGGCTGCTGGTGGCGCTGTCGCTCGTGCGCGAGCTGGGGCCGGTGGTCACGGCGCTGCTGTTCGCGGGGCGCGCCGGCACGTCGCTCACGGCCGAAATCGGTCTGATGAAAGCCGGCGAGCAATTGACGGCCATGGAAATGATGGCGGTCGATCCGATCAAGGTCGTGGTCGCGCCGCGCCTGTGGGCGGGCATTATCTCGATGCCGATTCTAGCGGCCATCTTCAGCGCGGTCGGGATCGGCGGCGGCTATGTGGTGGGCGTGCTGATGATCGGGGTCGATGCCGGCTCGTTCTGGTCGCAGATGCAGGGCGGCGTCGACGTGTGGGCTGACGTCGGTAACGGGGTGATCAAGAGTATTGTGTTCGGCTTTGCGGTGACGTTCATCGCGCTCTTCCAGGGTTACGAAGCCAAACCGACCCCGGAAGGCGTGTCACGTGCGACGACCAAGACGGTCGTGTACGGTTCGCTTGCTGTGCTGGGCCTCGATTTCCTGCTGACTGCATTGATGTTCAGCTAAAACCGCGCGACGCGCTTTCTGCCGCGGGCATCAGCTTGCCCGCGCCGCGGGGTCGGCGTGGCCGGCGCGATGGATTCTCTTTGGGATGACGATGAAAAAGACTGCTCTCGACTTCTGGGTCGGCCTGTTTGTGGTGCTGGGTTTCGTAGCGCTGCTGTTCCTGGCGTTGAAGGCCGGCAACATGAGCTCGTTGTCGTTTCAGGCAACCTACCCTGTCAAACTCAAGTTCGACAATATCGGCGGACTGAAGGCGCGCGCGCCGGTGAAGAGTGCGGGCGTGACTGTCGGCCGCGTCGACTCGATCAACTTCGACACGAATTCGTATCAAGCTTTGGTCACAATCGATCTCGACAAGCAATACCAGTTTCCGAAGGACACCTCCGCCAAGATCCTGACTTCTGGCCTGCTCGGTGAGCAGTACATCGGTCTCGAACCGGGTGGCGATAGCGAGATGTTGAAGGCAGGCGACACGATCTCGATGACGCAGTCGGCCATCGTGCTCGAAAACCTGATTGGACAATTCCTCTATAGCAAGGCGGCAGACTCAGGCGCTGCCAAGCCGGGCGCACCCGCTGCAGCCCCCGCACCGGCGGCACCGGCGCCGGCTGTGCCCGCTTCGGGCGCGTCGGGTCAATAAGGAGAACAAGAATGCAGACCATGCGCGTCCGTATCACCACGCTGGCGTTCGGCGCGGCGCTGCTCGCCGGCTGTGCGACGGTCCAGACTCCGACCAAGGGCGATCCGCTCGAGGGCGTGAACCGTACGATTTTCAAGTTCAATGACAAGATCGACCAGTACGCGCTGAAGCCGGTTGCGAAGGGCTATGTGTACATCACGCCGCAGCCGGTGCGCGACAGCGTGACGAACTTCTTCTCGAACATCGGCGACGTCTACATTGCGGCCAACAATCTGCTGCAGTTGAAGATTACCGACGGTGTCGAGGACATCATGCGGATCGTCATCAACACCACCTTCGGTGTCGGCGGCCTGTTCGACGTGGCGACGCTCGCGAAGCTGCCCAAGCACGAGAACGACTTCGGCCTCACGCTCGGTCACTATGGCGTGCCGTCGGGACCGTACCTGGTGCTGCCGCTATTCGGGCCGAGCACGGTGCGCGATGGGTTCGGCTCAATAGCCGAATACTTCGTCAACCCGTTGACTTATATTCACCCGGACGGCCTGAGCTGGGCGCTGTACGGGATCAACATCGTCAACACGCGGGCGAACCTGCTGAACGCGAGCGATGTGCTGGAAGGCGCGGCGCTCGACAAGTATTCGTTCGTGCGTAATGCATACCTGCAGCGCCGTAATTATCTGTTGACCCAGGGTAAGGGTGGCGGCAACGCGGCGCTGCCGGATTACGGCGACAATGCACCGCTGCCGAAATACGACGACGTCGATGGCGGCGCGGCCGCCGCTGCCGGGGCCGCTTCGGCGCCGGGCGCGGCTTCCGCGACAGCGGCCACGCCTGCGCAGGCAGGTGCCGGAGCGCCGCAGGGCGCCTCGGGCGCCACCGCCGCGACTGCGACGCCGGCCTCTGACACGGCCGCGTCACCGCCGATCGATATGAATGGTGGCCCGGAGAACGATCAGGTCCCTGCCGACCAGGTCGTGCCGCCGCGGCTTACTTTCCCGTCGTTCAGATTGCGTTGAGGATGCGGCAGTAACACCTGGAAACGACTCTGTCAGGTTGCGCGTGGATCGTGGATGAACTCGCGTGCTATTGTCGGCTCCAAGGTTTGCCGCACTATTCTTCTTGCTAGGCTTAATATGAAAAAATTCTTCCTCGTTCCGTTTTTTGCTGCGTTGTTTTCGTTTGGTAGCGCAGCTTATGCGCAAGCGGTCGATAGCAGCGCACCCGATGCGCTGATCAAGACCGTCACCCAGCAGGTGGTCGACGCTGTCCGCAGCGACAAGTCGATCCAGCAGGGCGACATTTCGCACATCACCCAGCTCGTCAACGAGAAGATCCTGCCGTACACGGACTTCCGCCGCACGACGCAACTGGCCATGGGTCGCAACTGGCGTACCGCCACGCCGGAGCAGCAAAACGCCGTGGTCGAGCAGTTCAAGATGCTGCTGATCCGTACGTATTCGGGCGCGCTCGCGCAGGTCAAAGACCAGCAGATCCAGTACAAGCCGTTTCGCATGAATCCGGACGACACCGATACGGTGGTGCGCTCGGTGGTGATGAACAACGGCTCGCCGGTGGAACTCGACTATCGTCTGTACAAAACGCAGGACGGCTGGCGCGTGTATGACATCAACGTGCTTGGCGCATGGCTGATCCAGGCGTATCAGCAGCAGTTCAATGAGCAGATCCAGCAACACGGCGTCGACGGGCTGATCCAGTTCCTCACGCAGCGCAACCAGCAACTCGCCGCAGGCAAGCAGTCGTGAGCACAGCGGTGAACGCCGAGGTCCGCTCAGTGGCGGGCCGTTTCGAAACCGGCGCCACGTTGACCCACGCGAGCGCGAAGGCCGCGCTCGCGGCGGGGCTGCAACGTATCGCAGCGGGTGCGAACGGTGTCGATTGCGCGCCGCTTGCGCAGTTCGACTCGTCGGCGCTCGCCGTGCTGATCGCGTGGCAGCGGGCCGCCCAGGCACGCGGCGCCGCGCTCGAAATCGTCAACCTGCCCGCTGGTCTCGCCAGCCTGGCCCACGTCTACGGCGTCGACACCATTATCTCGGCGCGACATTGACGCTCAACTGACGCTTCCCGCGTCACCTCCCAATTCCCCAGGCGAGGTCGGGGCTCCCGACTTTGCCCTATAATCAACCGTTTTTTGCGGCTCGGCCCCGGTTTCAAGCCGGCCCCAATTCCGGTCATTCCAGCATTTGCGCACCTTTCAGGCGCCGCCATATAAAGCGGCCCACAGTCATGCCAGCCATAGAAATTCGTAACGTCAAGAAGCGCTACAAAGATCTTCAGGCGCTCAAGGGCGTCAGCCTCACGGTGGAAGAAGGCGAGTTTTTCGGACTGCTCGGTCCGAACGGCGCGGGTAAGACGACGCTCATCAGCATCCTCGCGGGCCTCGCGCGCGCCGACGAAGGCAGCATCGCCGTGCGCGGCCACGACGTGGTCGACGAATTTCGCGAAGCTCGCCGGGCACTCGGCGTTGTGCCGCAGGAACTCGTGTTCGACCCGTTCTTCACGGTGCGCGAGACCTTGCGCATCCAGTCCGGCTACTACGGCCTGCGCAAAAACGACGCGTGGATCGACGAAGTGATGGCCAACCTCGATCTCACCGAAAAGGCCGACGCCAACATGCGCGCGCTGTCGGGGGGGATGAAGCGACGCGTGCTGGTCGCGCAGGCGCTGGTGCATCGGCCGCCGGTCATCGTGCTCGACGAGCCGACCGCGGGCGTCGACGTTGAGCTGCGTCAAACCCTGTGGAAATTCATCTCGCGACTGAATCGCGAGGGTCACACGATCGTCCTGACCACGCACTATCTGGAAGAGGCGGAGTCGCTGTGCGACCGCATCGCCATGCTGCGGCGCGGCGAAGTGGTGGCGCTCGAACGCACCAGCGCGCTGCTGCAGCGCTTTGCCGGCATGCAACTGTTCCTGCGTTTCGCCCAAGGCGTGCTGCCGGTGGAGCTGCGGCCACTCGAAGTCGACTCCGACCCGGGCAACGGCAATGGCCGCCAGCATCTGCTGCGTCTGTCGAGCTACGACGAGGTCGAGCCGATTCTCGCGCAATGCCGCAACGCGGGTTGTACATTCGAAGAAATCGAGGTCCGCAAAGCCGACCTCGAAGATGTGTTCGTTCAGGTGATGAACGGTCCGGAAGTGATCGAGGGGCTTGCATGAGCAGCTACAGCAGTGGATTCGGTACGCTGTTTTATAAGGAAATCCTGCGTTTCTGGAAGGTCGCGTTTCAGACGGTTCTCGCTCCGGTCATCACCGCGCTCCTGTATCTGACGATTTTCGGACACGCGTTGCGCGGCCACGTGCAGGTCTATCCGGGTGTCGAGTACACCAGTTTCCTGATTCCGGGCCTCGTGATGATGAGCGTGTTGCAGAACGCGTTCGCCAACAGTTCGTCGTCGCTAATCCAGTCGAAAATCACCGGCAACCTGGTGTTCGTGCTACTGCCGCCGCTATCCCACTATGAGATGTACTTCGCGTATGTGCTGGCTTCGGTGGTGCGCGGACTCGCGGTCGGGTTCGGGGTGTTTATCGTCACGATCTGGTTTGTGCCGGTGAGCTTTAGCGCGCCGCTCATGATCGTGGCGTTCGCCGTGCTCGGTGCGGGGATTCTCGGCACGCTCGGCCTGATTGCCGGCATCTGGGCCGAGAAGTTCGACCAGCTCGCCGCCTTCCAGAATTTCCTGATCATGCCGCTCACGTTCCTGTCGGGCGTGTTCTACTCGACGCACACGTTGCCGCCAGTGTGGCGCGAGGTGTCGCGGCTTAATCCCTTTTTCTACATGATCGACGGCTTTCGCTATGGTTTCTTCGGGGTTTCGGATATCGATCCGCTCGTGAGCCTGGGCATCGTCGCCGGTTTCTTTGTGGTGCTGGCCGTGGTGGCAATGCGCATGCTCGCCTCCGGCTTCAAGCTGCGCCACTGACGAGGAGCATTCCCCATGTTGCCGACTCCCGAACAGGTCAAGCAATACATCGCGGTTGGACTCGCCTGCGAGCATCTCGAAGTGGAAGGCGACGGTCAGCATTTCTTTGCGACCATCGTATCTCCGAGCTTCGAAGGCAAGCGGCTGATCCAACGCCATCAACTCGTGTATGCGGCGCTCGGCGACCGCATGCGCGAAGAAATCCACGCGCTCAGCATGAAGACGCTGACGCCCGCCGAATGGCAAAACGCGTAATCTGGAACGTTAGTGCGAATTACACAAGACAGGCGTGAGGCCGGCAGCGGCGCCGCCGCAGCAAGCAAAGCAGCCCTGGTAGCAAGCCGGGAAGATCAGGAAACGACAGGTATGGACAAACTCGTCATTGAAGGCGGCCAGCGGCTGGCCGGTGAGATCGTCGTGTCGGGGGCGAAGAACGCCGCCTTGCCGATCCTGTGCGCCGGCCTGCTGAGCGCGGAGCCGGTTCATCTCGAGAACGTGCCCGACCTGCAGGACGTGCGCACCACGCTCAAGCTGCTCAACCAGATGGGTGTGCGTAGCGAAGCGAACGCGGGGCGCGTGTCGCTCGACGCCTCGAAGGTGGATAACCTCGTCGCGCCGTATGAGCTGGTGAAGACCATGCGCGCTTCGATCCTCGTGCTCGGACCGCTGCTCGCGCGCTTCGGCGAGGCGAAGGTGTCGCTGCCGGGCGGTTGCGCCATCGGCGCGCGGCCGGTCGATCAGCATATCAAGGGTCTGCAGGCGATGGGCGCGGAGATCACGATCGAGCATGGCTTTATCGAAGCTCGCGCGAAGCGTCTGAAGGGCACGCGTATCGTGACCGACATGATCACCGTCACCGGCACCGAGAATCTGCTGATGGCAGCGGTGCTGGCTGAAGGTGAGACCGTGATTGAGAACGCCGCGCGTGAGCCGGAAGTGGGCGACCTCGCGCACCTGCTGGTTGAGATGGGCGCGAAGATCGACGGCATCGGCACGGACCGTCTGGTGATCCAGGGCGTCGACAAGCTGCACGGCGCGAAGCACACGGTGATTCCGGACCGTATCGAAGCCGGCACGTTCCTGTGCGCGGTGGCCGCGGCCGGTGGCGACGTGATCCTGCGCCATGTGCGTCCGCTGATTCTCGAAGCCGTGACGGAAAAGCTGCGCGAAGCCGGCGTGACGATTGAAGAAGGCGACGACTGGATGCGCGTGCGCATGGACCAGCGCCCGCTTGCAGTCGGCGTGCGTACCTCCGAGTACCCGGCGTTCCCGACGGACATGCAGGCGCAGTTCATGGCGCTCAATACGGTCGCCAGTGGCACCGCGCAAGTGGTCGAAACGATCTTCGAAAACCGCTTCATGCACGTGCAGGAGTTGAACCGCCTCGGCGCGAGCATCACGATCGACGGCAACACTGCGCTCGTGAACGGCGTCGACAAACTGTCGGGCGCCAAGGTCATGGCCACAGACCTGCGCGCTTCGGCGAGCCTCGTGATCGCCGGCCTGTGCGCCGACGGTGAGACGCTGATTGACCGCATCTATCACCTGGACCGTGGCTACGACCGCATGGAGTCGAAGCTGACGGCAGTCGGCGCGAAAGTGCGCCGTATTGCAGGGAGCCAGGCATGAGTTCGGCGCCGCAGACCTCGTCATCCCCGGCGGTGAGCGCGCCGCTGACGCTTGCGCTGTCGAAAGGGCGTATCTTCGAAGAGACGTTGCCGCTGCTGGCAGCGGCCGGCGTGCAGGTGGCCGAAGATCCGGAAACCTCGCGCAAGCTGATTCTGCCGACCACGGACGCCAATCTGCGCGTGATCATTGTGCGTGCGACGGACGTCCCCACTTACGTGGAATACGGCGCGGCCGACTTCGGTGTAGCGGGTAAAGACGTGCTGCTTGAGCATGGCGGCAGCGGCCTGTATCAGCCCATTGACCTCGACATCGCGCGTTGCCGGATGTCGGTGGCCGTGGCGGCGGGCTTCGATTACGAGAACGCGGTGCGGCAGGGTGCGCGTTTGCGGGTGGCTACCAAATATGTGGAAACCGCGCGCCAGCATTTTGCTGCGAAGGGTGTGCACGTCGACCTGATCAAGCTGTACGGCTCGATGGAACTCGCGCCGCTGGTTGGCCTCGCCGATGCGATCGTCGACCTGGTCAGCTCGGGCGGCACCTTGCGCGCAAACAATCTTGTCGAGGTGGAAGAGATCATGCAGATCTCGTCGCGCCTCGTCGTGAACCAGGCGGCGCTCAAGCTCAAGCGCGCCGCGCTGCGGCCGTTCCTCGACGCGTTCGAACGCGCGTCGCGGCGCGCCGATGCGCCGGCCTGACGACGCCTGCCGATGCCTGATTCTGCCTGACGCGCCTCGAAGGGCCTAAGGCGCGCCTTACCGAAACGGATACCAGCATGTCTATCAAGATTCGCAAACTCGACTCCAGCGCTCCTGAATTCCAGAAGGCGCTGCACGCGGTGCTCGCGTTCGAGGCGAGCGAGGATGAAGCGATCGAGCAATCGGTCGTGCAGATTCTGGCCGACGTGAAGGCGCGCGGCGACGCCGCAGTGCTCGAGTACACCAACCGCTTCGACCGTCTCAAGGCGTCGAGCGTGGCGGAGTTCGAATTGCCGATGTCGGAACTCGAAGCCGCGCTGGAAGGGCTCGACCCGCGCCGCCGTGCTGCGCTCGAGGCCGCTGCCGGACGCGTACGCGGGTATCACGAGAAGCAGAAGATCGAATGCGGCAGCCATAGCTGGCAATACACGGAGTCGGACGGCACCGTGCTGGGTCAGAAGGTCACGCCGCTGGATCGCGCCGGCATCTACGTGCCGGGTGGCAAGGCGGCGTATCCGTCGTCGGTGTTGATGAACTCGATTCCGGCGCGGGTGGCCGGTGTGCGCGAAATCGTCATGGTGGTGCCGACTCCGGACGGCGTGAAGAATCCGCTGGTACTGGCAGCGGCGCTGCTGGGCGGGGTTGACCGCGTGTTCACCATCGGTGGCGCGCAGGCTGTCGGCGCGCTCGCTTATGGCACGGCCACTGTGCCCGCGGTCGACAAGATCTGCGGTCCGGGCAACGCGTATGTCGCCTCGGCCAAGCGTCGCGTGTTCGGCACGGTCGGCATCGACATGATCGCTGGCCCGTCCGAAATCCTGGTGCTGTGCGACGGCACCACCGATCCGCGCTGGGTCGCCATGGACCTGTTCTCGCAGGCCGAGCACGACGAGCTCGCGCAATCGATTCTGCTGTGTCCGGACGACGCCTTTATCGCCCGCGTGCACGACGCGATCAATGAATTGCTGCCCACCATGCCGCGCCGCGACGTGATCCAGGCTTCGCTGGAAGGACGCGGCGCGCTGATCAAGGTGCGCGACATGGCCGAAGCCTGCGCGATCGCCAACGACATCGCACCGGAACACCTCGAAATCTCCGCGCTCGACCCGCATCAATGGGGCAAGCTGATCCGCCATGCCGGCGCGATCTTCCTTGGCCGCTACACGAGCGAAAGCCTCGGCGATTACTGCGCGGGCCCGAATCACGTGCTGCCTACGTCGCGCACCGCACGGTTCTCGTCGCCGCTCGGCGTCTATGATTTCTTCAAGCGCTCTAGCGTGATCGAAGTCAGTGCGGAAGGTGCGCAGACCCTGGGTGAGATCGCGGCTGAACTGGCGTATGGTGAAGGACTGCCCGCGCATGCCCGCAGCGCCGAGTACCGGATGAAGCAGAACGGCTGAGCGCGTCGGGTATCACAGTCAGGCTTTATCCAGCTGGCTGCTTAACAGAACATTGACCAACCGGGGCGGCGCTTGCGCCGCCCTTGTATGACCTGCCCCGAGTCGGCCGGTCCGCCCATCCATGACGACACCTCAAGACATCATTCGCCGCGACGTGCTCGCAATGACGAGCTATCCGGTTCCGGACGCCACGGGCTTCGTGAAGCTCGACGCCATGGAGAACCCGTTCTCCTTGCCGGCGCCGCTCGCGGCCCAGCTCGGCGAGCGTCTGTCCGGCGTCGCGCTGAACCGCTATCCGGCGCCGCGCCCGGAAGCGCTGCTCGCCAAGATCAAGCGGGTGATGGACGTGCCGGCAAACTGCGAAGTTCTGCTTGGCAACGGCTCGGATGAACTGATCAGCATGATCTCGATGGCCTGCGCGCAGCCGGGCGCGAAAGTGCTCGCACCGGTGCCGGGCTTCGTGATGTATCAGCTGTCGGCCAGGCTGGCGAATCTGGACTTCGTCGGTGTGCCGCTAAAGGCGGATTTCACGCTCGACACTGAGGCAATGCTTGCGGCAATCGCCGAGCATCAACCGGCCATCGTCTATCTGGCCTATCCGAACAACCCGACCGGCACGCTGTACGACGACGCGGACATGGAGCGCATCATCGCCGCCGCGGACAAGAGCCTCGTGGTGATCGACGAGGCCTATCAGCCGTTCGCGCAGCAAAGCTGGCTGCCGCGCGCCGATACGTTCGACAACGTGGTCGTGATGCGCACGGTTTCGAAGCTCGGCCTCGCTGGCATTCGCCTCGGCTATCTGGTCGGACGTGCGGCCTGGCTCACCGAGTTCGATAAAGTGCGGCCTCCTTACAACGTTAATGTGCTGACCCAGGCGACCGCCGATTTCCTGCTCGACCATCTCGACGTGCTCGATGCGCAGGCCGCGCAACTGCGCGAGGAGCGCACGAAACTGGCGCACGCCGTGGCCGAACTGCCGGGCGCGGAGGTCTTCCCGAGCGCGGGCAACTTCCTGCTGGTGAGGGTCCCCGATGCATCCGTTATGTTCGACACGCTGCTGACTGCACGGGTTTTGATCAAAAACGTGAGTAAAATGCATCCATTGCTGGCGAATTGCGTACGCCTGACGGTCGGTTCCCCTGAGGAAAATGCGCAACTGCTGGCCGCACTGAAACTCGTGCTGCATTAAACGGCGTGCCGTTACGCCGCGTACCGCATGGCGGGCGCGGCATTCGGCGTTCCCCCCAACTCCCTTTCTTTCATAGTCAGATTCGAGGAATTACCATGCGCCAGGCGGAAGTCGTTCGCGACACTAGCGAAACGCAGATCCGTATCAAGATCAATCTGGATGGCACCGGCAAGCAGAAGCTCGCCACCGGTGTGCCGTTCCTTGACCACATGCTCGACCAGATCGCGCGGCATGGATTGATCGACCTCGACATCGAGGCGCATGGCGATACGCATATCGACGACCACCATACGGTCGAAGACGTCGGCATCACGCTGGGGCAGGCAGTCGCGAAGGCGGTCGGCGACAAGAAGGGCATTCGTCGCTACGGTCATTCTTACGTGCCGCTCGACGAAGCGCTGTCGCGTGTCGTGATCGATTTTTCCGGCCGGCCGGGTCTCGAATTCCATGTGCCGTTTACGCGTGCGCGCATCGGTACGTTCGACGTCGATCTGTCCATCGAATTCTTCCGCGGCTTTGTGAACCATGCCGGCGTGACGCTCCATATCGACAACCTGCGCGGCCTGAACGCCCATCACCAGATGGAGACGGTGTTCAAGGCGTTCGGACGAGCCCTGCGCATGGCGGTGGAACTGGATGATCGCGCGGCGGGGCAGATTCCGTCGACCAAGGGCAGCCTGTAAGCATCCCAGATCTGTGGCCCCTGCGCGTGCGACTCCTTTCAGAGCGTAAAACCTGAGGCGGCCGGGCGTTTCCTGGCGCAGACTTACCGGATCGGGCTTGCGCTTTGCGACAGGTATCCTCAAGTCGTTCACCTCGTCCGTTAAGCGAGGCGTTACTGTCTAACTTGAAATGAAAACTTCGATTGCGATTGTGGATTACGGAATGGGCAACCTGCGTTCGGTCGCCCAGGCGTTGAGGAAGGCTGCGCCGGACGCGGACGTGGCGATCGTCGACCGGCCGGAAGCGATCCGCGCGGCTGACCGTGTCGTGCTTCCCGGTCAGGGCGCAATGCCGGATTGCATGCGCTGTCTCGGCGAATCGGGTCTGCAGGAAGCGGTGATTGAAGCGTCGCGCAGCAAGCCTTTGATGGGCGTGTGCGTGGGCGAGCAGATGCTGTTCGACTGGAGCGCCGAGGGCGATACCCGTGGCCTCGGCCTGCTACCCGGCAAGGTGCTGCGCTTCGATCTGGAAGGCCAGTTGCAGGACGACGGTTCACGCTTCAAGGTGCCGCAGATGGGCTGGAACCGGGTCAGGCAGGCCGTGCCGCACCCGCTGTGGGACGGGGTTGCGGATAACAGCTTCTTCTACTTCGTGCACAGCTACTACGTAGCGCCGGACAACGCGGCCCATACCTCGGGCGAAACCGTGTACGGCGTGCCCTTCACCTCGGCAGTGGCGCGGGACAATATCTTCGCGACGCAATTTCACCCGGAGAAGAGTGCCGAAGCGGGACTGCGTGTGTATCGAAACTTCGTGCACTGGAACCCGTGAGCGCCTACCGTCTAATAGCCGGTTCTGCCGGGCGCGGTTTGCCCTATGCCGGCCCGGCGTTCGAAACCGCGTTCCCGAGCCCGATACACATGCGCCGGGGTACTGAAAGAGTTGTACTAAACTAGCGAAACGGTACCGGAGCGGGCTTATCCCGCCTGCCCGGCGCCGGCCGACTTTAAACCTTCTTCCCTGACAACACCCGATTGCTATGCTGCTGATTCCCGCCATCGACCTGAAAGATGGTCAGTGTGTACGCCTTAAACAGGGCGACATGGACCAGGCGACGATTTTTTCCGAGGAACCGGCGGCTATGGCCCGACATTGGGTCGACCGCGGCGCCCGGCGCCTGCATCTCGTCGACCTCAACGGAGCGTTCGCCGGTAAGCCGAAGAACGAAGACGCGATCCGCGCGATCATCGAGGAGGTCGGTGGTGAGATTCCCGTCCAGCTGGGCGGTGGGATCCGCGACCTGAACACGATCGAGCGCTATCTGGACGACGGTCTGTCTTATGTGATCATCGGTACGGCGGCGGTGAAGAATCCCGGCTTCCTGCAGGACGCCTGCACGGCGTTCGGCGGCCATATCATCGTGGGTCTCGACGCGAAAGACGGCAAGGTCGCCACCGACGGCTGGAGCAAGCTGACCGGTCACGAAGTCGCCGATCTCGCGCGCAAGTTCGAGGACTACGGCTGCGAGTCGATCATCTATACCGATATCGGCCGGGACGGCATGCTCCAGGGCATCAACATCGACGCGACGGTGCGTCTGGCGCGCGCGGTGAAGATTCCGGTAATCGCGAGCGGCGGCCTGTCGAATCTCGCCGACATCGAAGCGCTGTGCGAAGTCGAAGTCGAAGGCATCGAAGGCGTGATCTGCGGACGCGCCATCTATTCGGGCGACCTCGATTTCACGGCGGCACAGACCCTCGCCGACAAGCTGCGCGAGTCGGACGACGCCTAAGCGGCGGCCCGCGCGTCTGCTAGCGCTGGGCTAGTGGGCTCTGCGCGGCAACACGCGCCGGCATTGCGCCGCTCGCCTCGGAGCGGCCTCATCAGCGGTATTGGCAAGAATTTGCACGATCATGGCTCTAGCTAAACGCATCATCCCCTGTCTGGACGTCACGGCTGGCCGCGTGGTCAAGGGCGTCAACTTCGTCGAACTACGCGATGCGGGCGACCCGGTCGAAATTGCCCGCCGCTACGACGAGCAGGGCGCCGACGAACTCACCTTCCTCGACATCACCGCCACTTCGGACCAGCGCGACCTGATCCTGCCGATCATCGAAGCCGTTGCCTCGCAGGTGTTCATTCCGCTGACGGTCGGCGGCGGCGTGCGTGCGGTCGAAGACGTGCGGCGCCTGCTCAACGCGGGCGCGGACAAGATCAGCATGAACTCGTCGGCGGTGTCGAATCCGCAGCTGGTGCGCGATGCGACCGACAAATACGGCTCGCAATGCATCGTGGTGGCGATCGACGCCAAGCGCGTCTCCGCCGAAGGCGAACCTCCACGCTGGGAAGTCTTCACGCACGGCGGGCGCAAGGCGACCGGACTGGAAGCGGTTGAATGGGCGCGCAAGATGGCCGAACTCGGCGCCGGCGAAATCCTGCTCACCAGCATGGACCGTGACGGCACCAAGAGCGGCTTCGATCTGGCGCTCACGCGTGCCGTGTCGGACGCCGTGCCGATTCCGGTGATTGCCTCGGGCGGCGTCGGCTCGCTGCAGCATCTGGCCGACGGCATCAAGGACGGTCACGCGGACGCCGTGCTGGCCGCCAGCATCTTCCACTACGGCGAACACACGGTCGGCGAAGCCAAGCGCTTCATGGCCGGTCAGGGCATTTCGGTGAGGTTGTGACGTGGTGAATCCTACGGCTGTGGATTGGCTCGACAAGGTGAAGTGGGACGCGAACGGCCTCGTGCCGGTGATCGCCCAGGAAGCCTCGAGCAACGACGTGCTGATGTTTGCATGGATGAACCGCGAGGCGCTCGCCAAGACGGTCGAGACCGGTCGCGCGGTGTACTTCTCGCGCTCGCGCCAGCGCCTGTGGTTCAAGGGCGAAGAGTCCGGTCACGTGCAGCATGTGCACGAAGTGCGGCTCGATTGCGATGAAGACGTCGTGCTGCTGAAGGTCGAACAGGTGTCGGGCATTGCCTGCCACACCGGCCGCCACTCGTGCTTTTTCCAGAAATTCGAAGGGACGGTCGACGACGGCGATTGGGTCGCGGTTGAACCCGTCCTGAAAGACCCCGAACACATCTACAAATGACGCAAAACTCGCAATCGACGAACGATACACTGCTGCGCCTCGCGGCGGTCATCGACAGCCGCAAGGGCGGCGATCCAGACGTCTCGTATGTGTCGCGCCTGTTTCACAAGGGCGACGACGCGGTTTTGAAGAAGATCGGCGAAGAAGCGACCGAGGTCGTGCTTGCCGCCAAGGACGTGCGCCAGGGTGGCGCGCCCACCGCGCTGGTCGGCGAAGTGGCCGACCTGTGGTTCCATTGTCTGGTGATGCTGTCGCATTTCGATCTGAGCCCGGCGGATGTGCTCGCCGAACTCGAGCGCCGCGAAGGCATGTCGGGCATCGAAGAGAAAGCGTTGCGCAAGAGCCGCGACCGCGAGGAGAACGGCGACTGAAAGGCCGCTGGACGCCAACCTCACGTCAACTGAACGCCAACCCGGTAACAGGAAGGAGGACGCAAGCATGGAACAGTCGCAAGGCGGATATCCGCCGCCCACGTACCGCAATGCCCTCGAATCCGAACGCGAGCGCAGCGCCCGCACGCTGACGCACGTGCTGTATGCGCTGTATGCGGTCTACTGGCTGACCGGCGGCATCTCGGTGCTGATCGCCATAATCATCAATTACGTCAAGCGGCCCGATGTGATCGGTACGCCGTACGAAGCGCACTTTCAGTGGCAAATGCGCACCTTCTGGTGGTGCATGCTCGGCTATCTGATCGGTGGCCTGCTGTTTTTCGTCGTGATCGGAATTCCTATCCTGTGGGCTGTCGGGATCTGGATGTTGTACCGTATCATCAAGGGCTGGCTGTATCTGTACGATAACAAGCCGCTAGTGAATCCGCGGGCGTGGTTCTGACCTTCGGTCTGGCCGCCCCGTCTGTTTGCGCCTCAGGACATCCATGAGCCACGATTCAAACTGCCTTTTCTGCAAGATCGCCGCGGGCGAGATTCCGTCCACCAAAGTCCACGAGGACGAAGAATTCGTCGCTTTTCGCGACATTCGCCCCGCCGCCGAGACCCACGTGCTGGTGATTCCGCGCAAGCACATCGAAACGCTCTCGAACTGCACCGAAAGCGATGCACCGCTGCTTGGTAGAATGCTTATATTGGTGGCGCGTCTGGCGCAGCAGCTCGGCGTGGCCTATACGGGCGGCGAAACCGGCTTTCGCACGGTAATCAATACCGGGCCGGGCGGCGGGCAGGAGGTGTACCACCTGCACGCGCATATCCTCGCGGGGCCGCGTCCCTGGCAACGCATGGGGTGAGGTAAGCGCCGCAGCGATTGCTCCATGAACGTGGCCATCCGGCCGGGTTCCGCTGGCGCCCTGGCTGGTGCATCATGTCGCACGATTGGGCGAACGTTTTCTGCTGCAATGTAATGAGGGCGTCGTGATTCGCCGTAGACAATCATGCCCAGTGCCGCTGGGGGAATCTGAAGCAGCGGCGGCAACGTATAGATGAGGCGTACGCGTCTCGATTCGGGCCGTAAGGCGCACAGGGCCGCCGCGCGCAAACGCGATGCCGGCGAAGTCGGGGTTAAGGAGAGAAGTCATGGGTTCGTTTAGTATTTGGCACTGGCTGATTGTTCTGCTGATCGTTGCACTGGTGTTCGGCACGAAGAAGCTGCGCAATATCGGCACCGATCTGGGTGGCGCTGTGAAGGGCTTCAAGGAAGGCATGAAAGAAGCGGAGACACCGGGCGACCCGGCGCAGCGCGAATTGCCGCGCGAAACGGTCGACGTCGACGCAAAAGAAAAGACGCCGCGTTCGAGCGATTACCGCTAAGCCGCGGCCCAACCGCGCACTGACGGGAACCACCCTCCATGCTGGACCTCGGTCTAACCAAGATGGCGCTGATCGGCGTCGTCGCACTGGTCGTACTCGGGCCGGAGCGGCTGCCGCGCGTCGCCCGCACCGCGGGGGCGCTGTTCGGCCGCGCACAACGTTATATCAATGACGTGAAGGCCGAAGTCACGCGCGAAATCGAACTCGACGAATTACGGCGCATGAAGACCGAGTTCGAGACCGCGGCGAGCAATGTGGAAACCAAGGTTCACGACACGATGCGCAAGCACGAATCCGAACTGAACGACGCGTGGGGTTCAGGCTCATCGGTGAGCCCCAGCATTGCCGGCGGCTCGCTCGAAAGCGCGGCGGGCAATTCGACCGTCTCCACCTCCTGGCATAGCACGCCGGCCGCAGCGCTGAAGCGCAAGAACTGGCGCGTCAAGCAGACGGCAATGCCCACCTGGTACAAGCGCGCCACCACCCGCCGCACGCGCGTGCAGTCGGGCGCGGCGCGCGTGGCGCGTCATACACCGGTGAGCCTGCGCCGCCCGACGCGTTTCTTCTGATGACTCTGGCGATAATCTCCTACCGAGGGCCGGCGTGAGCGACCCCCAGCTAAATCAAACCGAAGGCACTGAAGAGACCTTCATTTCTCACCTCGTTGAACTGCGCGACCGCATCATCCGCGCCGGCATTGCCGTCATCGTGGTATTTATTGGGCTTGTCTACTGGGCGCCGGACATCTTCAGGCTGCTCGCACGGCCTTTGATGGTGAATTTGCCGAAGGACGGCAAACTGATCGTCACCGACGTCACGGGCTCCTTCTTCGTGCCGATGAAGGTGACCATGATGGTTGCACTCGTCATCGCGCTGCCGGTCGTGCTGTATCAGATCTGGGCGTTCGTGGCGCCGGGGCTCTATCAGCATGAAAAGAAACTGGTCGTGCCGCTGGTGGGCAGCAGCTACATCCTGTTTCTGTGCGGCATGGCGTTCGCGTACTTCGTGGTGTTTCCGACCATCTTCCGAGTGATGGCGCACTATAACGCGCCGCTCGGCGCGGCGATGAACACGGACATCGACAACTATCTGAGTTTCGTGTTGACCATGTTCATTGCGTTCGGGGTGACCTTCGAGGTCCCGATCGTCGTGGTGCTGCTGGTCCGAATGGGCCTTCTGACGGTCAAGAAGCTGCGTCAGATCCGTCCGTATGTGATCGTCGGGGCGTTCATCGTCTCCGCCGTCGTCACGCCGCCTGACGTGTTCTCGCAGCTTATTCTCGCGTTGCCTTTGATCATCCTGTACGAGGTGGGCATCATCGCGGCGCGGCTGATTGTCGGCAAGCAGGTCGAGGTGCCCGACGAAGAGGGGCAGGCGTCAGGCTGAACGTGTGAGAGTGAGCGTTCTGGACGGCTTCCAATGCGGCGCTAGCATGTCGCGTAGCCGCAGCAGATGAAGACCGTTTGCAGATGCAAAGAGGGCAGCCGCTAATCGGACTGCCCTCTTTGTTTTGCGAGCGGCCAATGATGGCCAGGCGCTTTCCTTTCGCTCAACCGCCGTCGTCGTTCTGATCGTCGCCGTCGTCGACGGGCTGCTTGGGCGGCGGAGGCCGCTTGCCGATCATCACATCGAGATCCATTTCGTGGTTCTTGCGCACCAGATGGATCTTCGCGTTCGACCCCGGCTTGATCTGCGCGATCAGGTTCAGCAGACGGGTCGTGTCGGTGATGTCCTGGCCGTCCACGCTCACCAGAATGTCGCCCGGTTTGATGCCGGCGCGGTCTGCCGGCCCGTTCTTCAGCACGCCGGCCACAATCGCCCCGGACTTCTGCTCGAGCCCGAACGACTCGGCAATCTCAGGCGTCACGTCCTGCGGCTCCACGCCGATCCAGCCCCGCGTGACCGAGCCAGTCGTGATGATGCTCTCCAGCACGCTGCGCGCGGTCGACACCGGAATCGCAAAGCCGATCCCGAGCGAGCCGCCCGAGCGCGAGTAAATCGCCGTATTGATGCCCAGCAGATTGCCGTTGACGTCCACCAGCGCGCCGCCAGAGTTGCCGGGATTGATCGCCGCATCGGTCTGGATGAAGTTTTCGAAGGTATTGATGCCGAGGTGATTGCGGCCAAGGGCGCTGACAATCCCCATGGTCACCGTCTGACCCACGCCAAACGGATTGCCGATGGCCAGCACCACATCGCCCACGCGCGTCTGGTCCATGCGGCCGAGTGTGATGGTGGGCAGGTTGGTCAGGCTCACCTTGAGCACCGCCAGATCCGTCTCCGGATCGACGCCGATCACCTTGGCGGTGGTTGTGCGGCCGTCGGCGAGCGCGATTTCGATCTGATCCGCACCGTCGACGACGTGCTGGTTCGTTAGAATGTAACCTTCCGAACTCACTATGACACCCGAGCCGAGATTGGCTGCGGGTTGTTCCTGCTGCTTGCCGTTGTTCTTGTTGCCGAAGAAATAGCGAAACAGCGGATCTTTCGCCCGGGGATCGGGCGGCAAAGACCCGTCCTTGCTGGAGAACACGTTGACGACCGCGGGGGATGCCTTCTGCGCGGCGTCGGCATAAGAAGCTTGTGCGGGACCGCTGCTACCGATGCCAGGCGCCACTTCCCGCAGTGCGACGATCGGCTCGGAAAGTTGCTTGCCGAATTGCCCTTGTCGCTGCAGCCATTGCGGTTTGAGGGTGGCGATGATGAACATCAACGCCAACAGCACGGTCACCGCTTGGGCAAAGAACAGCCAAAAGCGTCTAAGCATCTGAAGATTAGAGGATTATATGGATCGGATCGAACTTGAATTGTATCTGAACAAAGTCCTTGAAACCGCGCGCTTCAAGGACTACTGCCCGAATGGTCTGCAGGTGGAAGGGCGTCGCCGGGTCAACAGGATCGCGACCGGCGTGACCGCTTCGCTGGCCTTTCTGGAAGCGGCGCTCGACTGGGGCGCGGACGCGGTGCTCGTCCACCACGGCTACTTCTGGCGCAACGAGCCGCCGCAGATCACCGGCCGCAAATATGGACGCCTGAAGCTGCTGCTGGCCAATGACCTGAACCTGTTCGCTTACCATCTGCCGCTCGACGATCACCCCGAGTTCGGCAACAACGCGCAGCTCGGTGCGAAGATGGGCTGGATCGGCGAGTCGCGCTTCGGCGAGAACGACCTCGGCTGGATGACCACGCTGCCTATGCCGGTCACCCTCGCGCACTTTACCGCGGAGGTCGAGGAGACGCTCGGCCGCACGCCGCTCGTGTTCGGCGACCCGGACGTCGAACTGCGGCGCGTCGCCTGGTGTACCGGAGCGGCGCAAGGCTACTTCGACGCCGCGATCGAGGCCGGCGCCGACGTCTACCTGACCGGTGAAGTCTCCGAACCCTGTATGCATACCGCAGCGGAAAGCGGTGTGGCTTTTCTGGCGGCGGGCCATCACGCCACCGAACGTTTCGGCGTTCAGGCACTCGGTTCGCATCTGGCGGAATCCTTCGATATTGAACACCTGTTTATCGATATCCCTAATCCGGTCTGATTACTGAACTAAAAAGCACGAAATACACAGGGTCCACTTAAAACGGGCAACAAAAAAGTTTGTTATTAGTCCGGGGAAACCCTTGGATATCAAAGACTTCGCACGGTTTTTGGCATTCGGGCCTTGTAAATGGCGACTCCATTCGAGCAAACTAGCGTCGGTAGAAGAGACGTGAAGGAAAAATCCAACTCAGAAGTGGGGCGTGTGATGCGAGACAAAGAAGATGAGCTCGTCGATGGCGGCCGGCGTACCTGGCTGATAGCGACGACCGTAGCAGGTGGCATAGGAGGTGTTGCCACTGTTGTACCCTTTGTTGGTTCGTTTGCACCATCTGAAAAAGCCAAGGCCGCCGGCGCGCCGGTCGAGGCCGACATTAGCAATCTGAAGCCCGGCGAGATGATGACCGTCGCCTGGCGCGGCAAGCCCGTCTGGATCCTGAACCGCACCGACCGGATGCTCGCCGACGTCCAGAAAGCCGATAACGAAGTCGCCGATCCCCATACCGAAAAGCCCTTCTCGATGCCGTTGCCGGAGTATTGCAACAACGAATTCCGTTCGCGGCCCGATCACAAGAACCTGTTAGTTACGGTTGCCGTGTGCACCCATCTGGGCTGCACGCCGACTCCGCGTTTTCAGGAAGGCGCACAGCCGAATCTTCCTGACGACTGGCCGGGCGGCTTCCTGTGCCCGTGCCACGGCTCGACCTATGACCTGGCCGGCCGCGTCTTCAAGAACAAACCTGCACCGCAGAACCTGGACATCCCGCCCTACATGTTCACGTCAGCTACCCAGCTCGTGATCGGCAAGGACGAGAAAGGAGAAGCGTAAATGGCGATCGATCACGAAGTGGAGACGACCGGGCTGGTCGGCTGGATCGACCGCCGCTTTCCGATGACGGCGACGTGGAAGAAACACGTCTCCGAGTACTACGCGCCGAAGAATTTCAACTTCTGGTATTTCTTCGGCTCGCTGGCGCTGCTGGTGCTGGTCAATCAGATCGTCACCGGCATTTTCCTCACCATGAACTACAAGCCCGACTCGACGCTCGCGTTCGCGTCGGTCGAGTACATCATGCGCGAGGTGCCGTGGGGCTGGCTGATCCGCTACATGCATTCGACGGGCGCCTCGATGTTCTTCGTCGTGGTGTACCTGCACATGTTCCGCGGGCTGATGTACGGCTCGTACCGCAAGCCGCGCGAACTGGTGTGGATCTTCGGCTGCGCGATCTTCCTGTGCCTGATGGCCGAGGCATTCTTCGGCTACCTGCTGCCGTGGGGCCAGATGTCGTTCTGGGGCGCACAGGTGATCGTGAACCTGTTCTCGGCGATTCCGTTTATCGGGCCGGATCTGTCGTTGTGGATTCGCGGCGACTACGTCGTCTCGGACGTCACGCTGAACCGCTTCTTCGCGTTTCACGTGATCGCGATTCCGCTGGTGCTGATCGGCCTGGTGGTCGCCCACCTGGTGGCGCTGCACGAAGTGGGCTCGAACAACCCGGACGGCGTGGAGATCAAGGCGAAGAAGGACGCGAACGGTATTCCGCTCGACGGCATCCCGTTCCATCCGTACTACTCCGTGCACGACTTCATGGGCGTTACCGTGTTCCTGCTGATCTTCGCGGCGATCATTTTCTTCGCGCCGGAGATGGGCGGCTACTTCCTCGAGTCGAACAACTTCGTTCCGGCCAACCCGCTGCAGACACCGCCTGAGATCGCGCCGGTGTGGTACTTCACGGCGTTCTATGCGATGCTGCGCGCCACCACGGATCCGTTCAAGATCGTTCTGATGATCGTGATCGCGCTGCTCGGGCTGTTCGCGCTGGTGCGGGCCCGCGGCAAATGGAAGGTGGGGCTGCCGGTGCTAGCCGTGCTGGTGATTCTGGCCATGTACTTCACCCAGTCGAAGTTCTGGGGCGTGGTGGTGATGGGCGGCGCAGTGATTTCGCTGTTCTTCCTGCCGTGGCTCGACCGCTCGCCGGTGAAGTCGATCCGCTACCGGCCGTTCTTCCATAAGGTGTTTTACGGGATCTTCGTGCTGGTGTTTCTGACGTTGGCGTTCCTCGGAACCAAACCACCGTCGCCCGCCGCGACCCTGATCGCGCAGATCTGCGCGCTGGTCTATTTCGCGTTTTTCCTTGGCATGCCGTTCTGGACGCGGCTTGGAACCTTCAAGCAGCCACCTGAACGGGTGCGGTTCAAGCCTCACTAATCGCAGGCCAAGGAGACACGAAGATGAGAAAAATGCTTTCGAGGTTTGCGGCGATCGGGGCCGCATCGCTGACACTTGCGCTCGCGCTGCTGGCAGCGCCGGCTTACGCGGACGAATTCCCGCTCGACCGCGCGCCCGATAACGCGGAGAATTTTGCTTCTTTGCAGCATGGCGCCAAATTGTTTGTAAACTACTGCCTGAATTGCCACAGCGCGAATCTGGTGCGCTACAGCGCATTGACCAGTTTGGGCATTTCACCGCAGGAAATTCAGACAAACCTGCTTTTCACCACCGATAAGATCGGTAACACGATGTCCGTGGCAATGAAGCCTGACGACGCGAAATCGTGGTTCGGCACGGCACCGCCGGATTTGTCGGTGGAGGCGCGGGCGCGGGGCCGGGACTGGCTATATACGTATCTGCGCAGTTTTTATCGCGACGATACGCGGCCAACCGGCTGGAACAATCTGGTGTATGAAAACGTGAGCATGCCCAACGTGTTGTGGCAGCTTCAAGGGCAACGCACGGCGAAGTTCGACGATGTCGTCGACGAAAGGAGCGGGGAAACAGTCCATAAATTCGTCGGCTACCAGCAGGTCACGCCGGGTACGTTATCGGCGGTAGATTATGATTCGGATGTGGCCGACCTCGTGTCGTACCTGTCCTGGATGTCCGAACCGACGCAGCAAACCCGCCACCGGCTTGGTGTGTGGGTGCTGCTGTTCCTCGGCGTCCTGAGCTTTTTCGCATGGCGATTGAACGCTGCGTACTGGAAAGATATCAAATAATCACGCCATAACTGGCGTGGGGCCAGTGCAAGGAAAAACCTGTTGGACGGTTTTTCCGCGTGCTGGCCCTTCAGCTTTTTGAGGAAACGTAAACATGATGGTTCTGTATTCCGGCACAACTTGCCCATTCTCCCAGCGCTGCCGGCTGGTGTTGTTTGAGAAAGGCATGGACTTCGAGATCCGCGACGTCGACCTGTTTAACAAACCGGAAGACATCGCTGTGATGAATCCGTATGGTCAAGTGCCGATCCTCGTCGAACGGGACCTGATTCTGTACGAATCGAACATCATCAACGAGTACATCGACGAACGCTTCCCGCATCCGCAACTGATGCCGGCCGACCCGGTGCAACGCGCCCGCGCGCGCCTGTTCCTGCTCAACTTCGAGAAGGAACTGTTCGTGCACGTCGGCACGCTCGAAAACGAGAAGGGCAAGGCTGCCGAGAAAAATCACGAGAAAGCACGTCTTGCGATCCGCGATCGCCTGACGCAGCTCGCGCCGATTTTCCTGAAGAACAAGTACATGCTGGGCGAAGAATTCTCGATGCTCGACGTGGCGATCGCCCCGCTCCTGTGGCGTCTGGATCACTACGGCATCGAACTGTCGAAGAACGCCGCGCCGCTGATGAAGTACGCGGAACGGATCTTCAGCCGTCCGGCCTATATCGAAGCGCTGACGCCGTCGGAAAAGGTGATGCGTCGTTGAGTTTGGCTTGAGGGTGAGGGCGCCGCGTGCGGATCGTCATGGTGAGTTAGCGCCAATGCGATCCGGGCGCGGCGCCTTGCCCAGTAAGAGGACTGTTGATGCAAGAGATTTCCACGAAGCCTTACCTGCTGCGTGCGCTATACGAGTGGTGCACGGATAACGGCTATACGCCCCACATCGCGGTACGGGTCGACAATCAGACGCGGGTGCCTCGCCAGTTCGTGCGGGACAACGAAATCGTGTTGAACATCAGTTTCGAGGCCACCAGCCAGTTACAGATGGGCAACGAGTGGGTCGAGTTCAGCGCGCGCTTTTCAGGCAAGTCGCACAAGATCGAAGTACCGGTTGCCAATGTGCTGGCGATCTACGCGCGTGAGAATGGCCAGGGAATGGCGTTCCCGGTCGATTCGGCGGGTGGCGAGGCGACGGATTCCGGCGCTGATGCTGATGAAACGGAAGAGCTGGAGTCGCCGGGGAAAGCGGCAGATAGCAGCGCACGAGGCCCTCGGGCGGTCGAGTCCGAACCGGCACCGCAGGCGAAGGCCGAAGAGACCGACGATGACGACACGCCGCGTCCCGATGACGATGGATCGAAGGGCGGCGGTCGCGGTCACCTGAAGGTCGTCAAGTGAAGTGAAATGAATTACCGCCGTGGGCGTATCCAGCAAGCCGGTCATGCTGGATACGCCCACAGCTTCCTCAGGCCAGTTCTCGGCCACCCGTTTCTTCGAGCATCGAAACGGCGACAAGCGAAACGATCACGCAAGCAATCATGTACCAGGCTGGGGCAAGCGTATTGCCCGTTGCCTTGATCAGCCACGCCACCACCAGCTGGGCCGTCCCGCCGAACACCGACACGGCGACCGCATAGGCGCTGGCCAGATATCCGGCGCGCACATGCTTCGGGAAGTTCTCGGGCATCAGCGCATATGCCGGCGCCGATCCCATCGTGTAGAAAATCATCAGGAGCACGATCAGGCCGAACACAACGGGCAGCGACGGAAAGTGGTTCATCAGCCAGAAGGCCGGGTAGAGCAACGCGATCAACATGACCCGGCCAATGATGGTGAGCGGCTTGCGGCGCTGCATCTTGTCGGAGAGCAGGCCCCACAGCGGGCACAAGGTCAGCGAAGAACAAGCCGCGCCGATCGACACCAGCATGGAAAGCTTCGGCGGCAGTCCGAGATACTGGATCGAGTAGGTGGGGACGTAGTACATCAGGACGTAGGTTGCGACAGTCATGCCCATGATCGCGAATACGGTCAGAAACCATTTGCGCACGAGTCCCGGTTCGATGCTCGCGCCTTTTGCCTTGGCGGCCGAAGGTGGCTCTTCGACGATATGCCGGCGCAGATAAACGCCCACCGGCATGATCAGGACGCCGAGCAAAAACGGCACGCGCCATCCCCAGTCGAGCAGCTGGGTGCTGCTGAGTTGGTAGTTGAGCAACGCGGCCATGCCGGAACCGAGCAGCGCGGCCGCGCCCTGGCTAGCCAGTTGCCAGCTTGCCCGGAAGCCGCGGCCCTTGGCTGAACCGGTCTCCAGCAAGGTCGCCGTCGCGGCGCCGAACTCACCGCCCTGGGCGAAGCCCTGCAACAGCCGGGCGAACACGATCAACGCGGGGGCGGCGAGACCGATCGTTGCGTAGCCGGGTGCGAGGCCGATCATCGCGGACCCCACCGCCATCAGGAAGATGGTCAACGTGAGCGCGGCGCGGCGTCCGTGTTTGTCTGCGTAGTGCCCGAGCACGAAGCCGCCCACCGGCCGCGCAACAAAGCCGATCGCGAATGCCGACAGCGCAAGCAACGTCGAGACGACCGGATCGTGTGCGGGGAAGAAGAGCTTGGCGATCGTTAGCGCAAAGAAGCTGTAGACGGTGAAGTCGAAAAATTCGAGCAGATTGCCGATGACCGCAGCCACGACGATCTTGCCTTGCGACACAGGTGTGGAAATGGGTGGCACGGCGGACGTCCCGACGGGTTTGGCTGACATGGTGATTTACCTGCGCTCAGTGTTTGTGCACGGCCGCGGTTCCGGCCAGGAATCGCTCGACGAGCCGCGTCCAGTAAGCCGCGCCCACCGTGAGGTTATCGTCGTTGAAGTCGTATGAGGCGTTGTGCAGCATCGGCGCGCCTTCCCCGTTGCCCAGGCGCAGGAAACAGCCCGGCTTTTCCTGCAGGTAGTAGGCGAAGTCCTCACTGCCCGCGATAGGGCCGAAACCGTCGACCACACGAGCCTCGCCCACCAGTTCGCGCGCGACCTGCAGGGCAAGCTCGGTCTCCGGCGCGCTATTGACGACGACCGGGTAGCCCGGCACATAGTCGACTTCGATACGGGCGCCGTAAGCGTCTGCATGCGCTTGCGCGAGCGCGCGGATGCGCGTCTCGAGCAGCTTGCGGACCTCGGCGTCGAACGAGCGCACGCTGATCTGCAGACGCGCTGTTTCGGGGATCACGTTCGCCGCGTGCCCTGCATTGAAGGCACCGACCGTGACCACGGCGGCCTGCATCGGATCGACGCTGCGTGACACGACAGTCTGCAGCGCGAACACGAGTGCAGCGCCAATCACGACCGGGTCGACCGCCAACTGAGGCCGCGCTGCATGGCCGCCGCGCCCGTGAATCACCATCTCGACCGTGTCGCACGCCGCCATGAACGGACCGCTGCGGAACATGAAGGTCCCGGTCGGATAACCAGGATGATTGTGCAAGCCGAAGATCGCGTCGCACGGAAAGCGCTCGAACAGGCCGTCTTCGATCATGCGTTTGGCGCCGCTGTCCGCGCCGATTTCTTCGGCGGGTTGAAACACCAGATGCACCGTGCCGTCGAAGCGGCGCGTGCGGGCCAGATGACGGGCTGCGCCGAGCAGCATCGTCGTATGGCCATCGTGGCCGCATGCGTGCATCCGGCCTGGCTCGCTGCTGGCGTAGGGCAGGCCGGTCTCCTCGTTGATCGGCAGAGCGTCCATATCGGCGCGTACGGCTACCGCGCGCGAACCCGTACCGGCCTTGAGCGTCGCCACCATGCCCGTGCCGCCGAGACCGCGCGTGACGGCATAGCCCCAGCTTTCCAGGCTCTGTGCAACGAAGTCCGAGGTCTTGAACTCCTGATAGGCCAGTTCCGGGTGGCGATGAAGATGGTGGCGGATACCGCTCAGTTCTTCGCGCAGATCGTGGGTGTCGTCGAGGGAACAGAAAGTCGCAATGTCTGCCATGGTTTTTAGCTTGCCCGTTAGTGAGGGATGAAGGCAGTATTTCGCCGCAAAAAGGCCCGATCAATGACGTTTTACGGTCGATAATGTTGACTTCAATGTCAACGGATGAAGCCATGTCGAGCGACACCGAAACGCTGCCGGATGCCGTGCTCAGCACTCGCAGTCTGCGCTATCTCCACGAAATCGAGGTGCACGGCGGCGTGCGGGCGGCCGCGGACGCTTTGTCCATCAACGGTTCGGTTATCAGCCGCCAGGTGGCGCAGCTTGAGCGTGTGCATGGGGTGGCGTTGCTCGAACGGCGCGGCCGGCGCGTGACGCTCACGGAGATTGGCCACAGCCTGGTCGAGCATTTCCGCGAAAGCGCGCGGCGCGATGCCGAGATGCTGGCGCAACTGGAGGACTACCGGGGTTTGCGGCGGGGACGGCTCGAGATCGGCATTGGCGAGGGTTTCGTGGAGAAGCTGCTTGCCACAGTGCTCGAGGCATTCAGCCTGCAGTTCCCGGACATTGTGGTGGACCTGTGTGCCGGGTCCACCTCGGAGATCATCGCGATGGTTCGTAATGACGAGGTGGATCTTGGTCTATGCGCGGGCGGCGGCAGCGATCCGGCCATTCGGGCGCGAACTTTCCGCGCCGCGCCTTTGTGCGCGCTCGTCAGTCCGCAGCATGCGCTGGCGGGCGAGCGGCGAATCCGCATCGAACAACTGGCCGGTCAGCGGCTGATCTTCATGCAGGCGCGCTTTGGCGTTCAGCAGTATCTCGACTCCCTGATCCGCGCGGAGCGGCTGAATCTGACGCCGGCTTATCGCTGCGACCTGTTTTCGGCGGCGCAGGCAATCGCTGCGGCGGGGCTGGGCGTGGCGTTTATGTCGACGGATGCGGCGCGGCAGTATCTGGACGCCGGGAAACTCGTCGCGCTCGAGATCGATCATCCGATCGCGCGCGAGTTTGGCAGTCAGGTGATACGGCGGGTAGGGCGGCGGCTGTCTCCCGCTGCCGAATTTCTCTGGACGCAGCTTGTCAAGGCGATGCAGCGGCACGGGGCGGCCGCGGGAGCGAAGGCTGGCTGACGCAGCCGGTTTTGAGACGAACTGCCGACGCGCCATTTCGGCCGCAAAAGCCAAAACAAAACGGGCTACGCAAACATCGCGTAGCCCGTCGTCTTATCTGGTGCCCCCTGTCTGATTCGAACAGACCACCTCATGATTACAAGTCAAGTGCTCTACCAAATGAGCTAAGGGGGCGAAAGCAGCGCGCTATTATAAGCCAAGAAGAAGCATACTGCTACCAGGCGCGCCGCATCCCGCCGGTCCATCAGTTACCATGTACGTCTATCCGATGTCCCTGTCATATCGGATTCCCACCTTTCTCAATGACCCAACACCCTACGCCGCACCCCACCGAACCCCCGACCATCACCTGGCCCGAGGCCGACGGCCCGCGCTCCGCGCGCTGGCGCTCCGAAGCAGCGGTGCCACCGCCCAGGCGCGTCGTCGTCGCAGATGACCGCACCACCGCTGACACCGCCTATCGCCTCGCATGCGAAGGTACAGCGCTTCTGTGGCAAGGCGATTTCCAGAACGCCCGCCAGCTTTTGCAGGCGGTGACGCGCCGCGTCGAACGCAAGCCGCGCAAGCAGGCTGAGACGCTGATCGACGCCTTTAATTTTCACCGCCAGGCGCAGTCGCAACGTGCGCGTACGCTCGGCATGCTGCTGATTCCGCTCGACGCCAGCTACGCCATTCCCCTGCGCCGTGCGCCAGAAGTGGCGCTTGCCTGTGCGGAGACGTATGGTCCGTCGACTGATGAGCCGTCGGTGGTTTCGCTGCGCGAACTGCTGGGTCTGATCGGCGCTCACGAATGGCGCAAGAAGGGCGTGGAGATTGCGCTGCTTGGCGAGCGCATTCATCCGCACTACGGCGTGTTTTCGCCGGTGCGTGGTGAGTACATCGATCTGGTTGCGCGTACGCCGTTGCCTTCACTGAACAAGGCCTTCGACATCGGCACGGGCACGGGTGTGCTCGCTGCGCTGCTGGCCAAACGCGGTGTGAAGAAGATCGTCGCCACGGATCAGGACCCGCGGGCGCTGGCGTGTGCGCGCGAGAATCTCACACGTCTCGGTTATACCCAGCAGGTTGAAGTGGTTGAGGCCGATCTGTTCCCCGAAGGCCGTGCGCCGCTCGTGGTCTGTAACCCGCCGTGGGTGCCGGCGCGGCCGGCGTCGCCGATCGAATACGCAATCTACGACAACGACAGCCGTATGCTGCTCGGCTTCCTGAACGGGCTGGCGGACCATCTGTCGCCCGGTGGGGAGGGCTGGTTGATCCTGTCGGATTTCGCTGAACATCTTGGTCTGCGCACGCGCGAGTTTTTGCTCGAGGCGATCGACACGGCTGGGCTTACGGTGATCGGTCGGGAAGATATTCGGCCTCGGCATCCGAAGTCGTCGGATGAGACCGATCCGCTGCACGCCGCACGCGTGGCAGAAGTGACGTCGCTGTGGCGGTTGAAGGCGCGCTAGGGGCCGACAATCCGCGAGCGAACAGGGGGCGGCGAAGGGTGCCTTGGTTCAGCGTCTGGTGCCAGCCAGATAAGCCAGCGCCCCGCGTCCCGCGGCCAAACCGCTTGCGAAGCACGCGGTCAGCAGGTACCCGCCGGTCGGCGCTTCCCAGTCGAGCATTTCACCGGCGCAGAACGCCCCCGGCACATGCCCGATCATCAGACGCGCATCCAGTGCCTCAAACGGCACACCTCCCGCGCTGCTGATGGCTTCCTCAATCGGCCGTGGGCGTACGAGTTTCAGCGGCAGTGCCTTGATCGTCCGAGCGAGCAGCGCCGTGTCGGCAAACGCCTCTTTCGACAGCGCTTCATGCAGCAGGCCGAGTTTGACTCCGCCCAGGCCGATGCGGCTCTGGAGATGGGTCGACATCGAGCGTGAGCCGCGCGGGCGGGTGACTTCGTCGAGCACGCGTTGCGCGGTGAGTGCGGGAGCGAGATCGAGCATGATCGTCACCTCGCCATCCGTCAGGATCCGCTCGCGGACCGCTGCCGACAGCGCGTACACCAGACTCCCCTCAATACCCGTTTCGGTGACGACGAACTCGCCTTGCCGATGCTGGGCGTTGCCGTCTGTGTCGATCAATGTGATTGACACGGGCTTCACTGGCTGTCCCGCGAAACGCTCGCGGAAGTAGTCGCTCCAGTTTGCATCGAAGCCGCAGTTGGCGGGGAGGAGGGGTGCAACGGGCACATCGCGCGCCGTCATCAACGGCACCCATGCGGCATCTGAGCCGAGGCGCGGCCAGCTTCCGCCACCCAGCGCGAATATCACGGCGTCCGCGCGCACCTGCTGCTCGCCCGTGGGCGTCATGAAGAGAAGCGTTTGCTGCGGGGAGTTCCCGCGTTCTTCAGTGTTCCGTGTGCCCTCGTCACCTGCGCCGTTCGAGGCATCCCATCCCACCCATTTATGCCGCATGTGAAACCGCACGCCCGATTCCCTCAGGCGATGCAGCCAGGCGCGAAGCATCGGCGCCGCTTTCATATCGGTAGGAAACACGCGGCCTGAACTGCCGACGAACGTTTCGACGCCCAACTTATGAAGCCACGCGCGCAACGCGTCCGGCCCGAACATGTCCAGTAGCGCTGCGATCTGTTCACGCCGTGCGCCGTAGCGTCCGAGGAACGCCTCAAGCGGCTCGGAATGCGTGATGTTCATCCCGCCTTTGCCTGCCATCAGGAACTTGCGTCCCACCGACGGCATCGCATCGTACACATCGACCTGCACGCCTCCCGAAGCTAATGCCTCGGCGGCCATCAGCCCGGCGGGGCCGCCGCCAATCACGGCGACGCGAGCGGAATCGGTCAGGTTGGACATGGGGTGCATTCGGATGAGAGCGTGAGGGAGAAAACGGTGCGCGCGGCCAGCTTGCCACGTCTGGCCGCGCAAAGCCCTCTATTTTCACACCGCGAGTCGCTTGCGGGCAAACCCGCGGCGACTTCGTGTCCAGAGCCCTCTCGTGCTCGACCTAGACCGGCGAGCGCGCGGTCTCGGCATCGTGATGCCCATCGTGCCTGGTGGGCAGCGGCTCGACCCGGTCCACAATCACCAGATAGCTAAACGCGCCCAAAAAGCAGAATCCACCTGCGACGATCAGCGGAATCGTGAATGAGCCTTTGGTCAACGCGACCATCACGCCGGTAAACGTGGTGATGACGATCCCGGCCAGGTTCGAGGCGAAATTCTGAATGCCGCTGAGCGACGCAACATGGTTCGGCGTGGGGGCGACATCCGCGGGCAGCGACCAGATACTCGCGGCGGCAAACGCGAGACTGCCGTACGCGACGCCGAAGCACGCTAGCATCAGATAGATATTCGAGGTGAAGGCCGACAGCGTGATCACCGACGACATCAGCATGCCGCCCACCATGCACGTCTTGCGCGATGCGGTGAGGCTCCAGCCGCGCCGGTAGAGCGCGTCGGAAACATAACCGCCCAGCCAGCCGCTGGGAATCGACATCAATGCCGGAATCGTCCCGAGCGTGCCCAGCGATTTTAGCGAGAAGCCGCGCGTCTGCACGAGATAGCTCGGAAACCACGTGATGAAGAAATAGATCACGAAGTTCAGGCAGAAGAAGCCCAGCATCATGCCCCACACCGTGCGATGGCGGAACAGCGACGCCCAGCTCGCGTGCGGTTCGCCGGTGCGTGGCTGACGCTGTGGCTGGACGTCAGTGGGGCCGGTCATGTCGCCGTGGGCGGGGCTGCGGTAGATCACCAGCCAGCCGACGATCCACACCGCGCCAAGCAGGCCCGTGATGACGAACGAGGCCTTCCAGCCCGCGGTGCTGATGATCAACGCAACGAGCGGAATCGACAGTGCAGAACCGACTCGCGAGCCGCTATCGAAGATGCTGGTGGCGATTGCCCGCTGCGCTGGCTTGAACCACTGCGCGACCAGCTTGGCGCAGGACGGATACGCACCCGCCTCGCCGATGCCGAGCATCAGCCGGCAGCCGAACATCGCACTGACGCTGCCCGCTACCGACGTGGCGGCCGTGAACACCGACCACCAGCCCACTGCCAGCGGCAGCGCGATGCGGGCGCCGACCCGGTCGACAAACCAGCCGAACGGCATCTGCATGAACGCATACGTCCAGAAGAAACCACTGAGGATGAGACCCATCTGGGCCGGCCCGATGCCGAGCGCCTTTTCGATCTGCGGCGCGGCGACCGCGAGATTCGCTCGATCGACGTAGTTCACCGCAATGGCCAGAAAGCACAGAAAGATCACAACCCAACGCATTTTTCTCATAACAACGTCTCCTCCGTGAGGGGCGGCATCCGTCGTGTAGATCCTGCAGCTCCGCTGCGATGCCGTGCTGGCGGCGCTTCTGTCGTGTGCGTCCCGCTCTGCAGGCGGAACTGCGTGTGCAGTTGCCGATAATGGAGGCGCTTGCAAAACTGGTCAAGCAACCTCTCGGGCGCGCGTCAGGCTGGGACGCATGCGCGGGCACTGCGAAAGCAATGCCGGTGGAGGGCTACGCTTGATGTTTGAGCGAATGATGAGGAAGAGAACCGGCGACCCATAGAAGGTGGCGTTCAAGGAGCATGACGCGATTCGCGAAGCGCGCGAAGCTCGCATTTCGTTGCGGACATTGCTGCTGCGTCGCAGCATTTCTGAAGCAGGTGTGGGTGCGCTTTCGGACCGGCTAAAGCGTCAAGCAAAGGGCCGCCGCGCCTTATCGCTGCGCAATGCGGCCCTTGAAAGCGTGTCGATGCCTTTGCTCTTCGGTTTATCTGTACCGCGCCGGGCGTCTCACCCCGGATACTCCTCGTCGACCTTCAGCCCGGCGAGCTTGAAAATCACCCGCAGCGTCTGCGGCTTGATATCGCGCCGGGACGCGAGCGTGGTCATCACGAAGTCGAGCACCTTTGCGTACTTGAGCATCGTCAGACAGGTTTCCATGTCGACGGTGCCATCACGCATCAACTCGGCGAGGCGCAGCATCTCAACCGAAATGTCACGCGCCATTTCGAGTTCGATCTGCTGTTTCTCGGACCAGGTTGGCGTTGCCAATAGTTTGGTCAACATTTCCTGGAATTTCTGTTCGGCGTTGCCGTTGGGTATCGTATCCATTGCCGCCTCAATATCGTCTGAGCGCGCTTCCGGTTAACATCGCGGCGCACTGCAGGTTACGTAACGTCCGGACCAGTGTTCCGGTCCGACCTCCCCACACGTGTACGGTTCGCCTGATCGATCTGGCAGCCGGTAGTGTGTCGTTGTTCTAAATGCGGCCTGCCACGGGGCTTGGGCTGCATGCTTCGCTTTCTACGCGTTTCGCGTCCTGTCTAGTGCGCTTCCTGCCCCCTTTTCAGAGCAGGAAGTGTTCCAGGAATACGCGTTTCGCGCACGCTTGGCGGCCTTGAATCGGTAGATCTGCCGCGGTTTGGGTAAACTGGCAGCAACTTCTCTCTTTTTCCGTCGCCTGTCGCACGTTCGCCGTGTAATCGATGATGGTCCGTACGATGTCCAGCAAAACTCACGAAATTCGTCCCAACCAATCTGTCGAACTGCTAAAGGAACTGCACATCCTCACGCGCGACGGCAAAATGAATCAGGACAGCCGTCGCAAGCTGAAACAGGTCTATCACCTGTTCCAGTTCATCGAGCCGTTGCTGAAAGATCTGAAAGAAACCCAGGGTGACCTGACCCTCGTCGATCACGGTGCGGGGAAGTCCTACCTTGGTTTTATCCTGTATGACCTGTTTTTCAAGGAGCATCGGGATAATTCGCACATCTACGGCATTGAAACGCGTGAAGAACTCGTGACGAGTTCGGAGGCGCTGGCTACGCGGCTCGGCTTCAAGGGCATGTCGTTCCTGAATCTGTCGGTGGCCGAATCAATTTCGTCGGACCGGTTGCCGCCGCAGATCGATATCGTTACGGCGCTGCACGCGTGCAACACGGCGACCGACGATGCGATTCGCTTCGCGCTGGAAAAGCATGCGAAGTACATCGTGGTGGTGCCCTGCTGTCAGGCCGAAGTAGCGGGAGTGCTGCGTCAGAACAAGAGCAAGTCGCTCGGCAACGCCTTGACGGAAATCTGGCGCCATCCGCTGCATACGCGGGAGTTCGGCAGCCAGATCACTAACGTGCTGCGCTGTCTGCAGCTCGAGGCGCACGGCTATCAGGTGAGCGTGACCGAACTCGTGGGCTGGGAGCATTCGATGAAGAACGAACTGATCATCGCCCAGTACAAGGACTTGCCGCGCCGCCGTCCAACGGAGCGGCTCAATGAGGTGATGGAAACGCTCGGGCTGGCGGAGTTGCGCGAGCGGTTTTTTGTGGAGGCGTGAGCGGGACTTGAGGGGCGGAAGGGGTGCGAAACCGCGTCGCGTGTTCGCTGCCTGTTTGCCGCTTACTCGCCATTCACTGCTGACTTGCGGCTTATCTGCGGCAGGTTTGCCGTTCACTCACCTGCCGGCTCGCTCATCCATTTTTCCCAGCCGGCCAGCCCAAGCCGGCGCAGGGTTTCCTGATTGCGCTCGTAGATCGCTTCGGCGTCGGGAAACGCCTCCACCGCACGTTCGATGCTCGCCTCGCGCAGCAGGTGCAGGACCGGATAGGGTGCGCGGTTCGTATAGTTCTCGATGTCGTCAGCTTCGCTTCCTTCGAACTGGTACTGCGGGTGAAAACTCGCAATCTGCAGTTCGCCTGCGAGGCGCAACTGCTTGAGCATCCGGTCCGCGAAAAACAGACAGTCGTTGTATTCGAGGAAATCGGCGAGTGCTTGCGGAAAGATCAGTAGCGTCGTGTCGATTTCGGCGGGATCGGCCTCAACGAGCGTCTTCAATTCCACTTCAAGATCGATCAGGACCCCTTCGAGATCCGTCGCTTCGCTGATCGCGTAGCGAATCTGGTTCTTGACGTGCACGGCCTTGGCGAACGGACAGAGGTTCAGGCCAATAACGGCTCGGGTCAGCCAGTGACGGGTGGCGGCGAGGATGACGTCGTGGGAATCGAAGGAGGAAGACGGCGACATGGCAGAGCGGCGGGCGGAAAGCCTCATTTTACCGGCCGCGGTGACCGCGGTGATTGTGGTCCGCGCCTTCTGACGCGTGCTTACAGCTTCGCGGCGGGCGTCGCACAAGCTGCGGCAATCAACTGCGCCGCCACTCGCGGCGCGGCCTGAATCGGCCCGCAGCCCGGGCCGTAGGTCTGGCTTGCCGCATACACCCCTTCGATCAGCAGTCCTAGCCCATTGGCAAGTGCTTCAGGGTCGTCGGCGCCGGCCTCGACGGCAAGCTCAGTAATGCGCGCCATCAGACGCGTCTTGTTGCCGGCGACAAATTGCCGGGCAGCATGCGATGCATCCGGAAACTCCACCGCGACATTCACAAACGGACACCCGCGATAATCTTCGGCCGATGCGCGCACGACCAGATCTTCGAAGTACTGCAAAAGCTGCCTGGCCGGTTCGCCGGGATGCTGCGCGAAGCTCTTCTCGACGTAGCTGAAAAACCGCGTATCCTGGCGCTCCAGGTAGCCCAGCACCAGGTCGTCCTTCGACGAAAACTGGCGGTATAGACTCATCTTGTTGACGCCGGCCCGCTCGACGATGGCGTCGACCCCCACCGCCCGCACACCCTCCCGATAGAACAGTTCGCCGGCGGCTTTCAGCAGATGCTCCTGCGCCTGCGGCCCTGCAGTCTGCGTGCGGGTGCGACGGACGGACTTGGCCGGTGCTGATGCAGCGCTCTGGGACATGGTGGCCCTACGTTCGGTAATGGATAGCTTGACATGTTACCGACCGGTCACTAGTATCGCAACACCATTGTGACTGATCTGTCACAAGTCCTTTACAAAACGCGTAACAAAACACGAGCCGGCTGCGTTCGACGAACGGCGAGCCGACTGGAGATCCGATGAACTGGGCAGCGAGAATGATTGGCGGGCGCTTCCATTACGGTTGGTTGACCGTGGCGGTGGTGTTTCTGGTGTTGCTGGCTGCGGCGGGTACGCGCGCCACGCCAAGCGTGATGATGGTGCCGCTCGAGCATCAGTTCGGCTGGAGCCGGGCGACCATTTCGCTGGCGATTTCGGTGAATATCGCGCTGTACGGCCTGATGGGGCCATTTGCGGCGGCGGCGATGCAACGTTTCGGCGTGCGCCCAACCGTGCTGATCGCGCTCGCCACGTTGGCGAGCGGTGTGGCGCTGTCGTCGCTGATGACGCATCCGTGGCAGATGATCCTGATCTGGGGCGTGATGGTGGGCGGGTCGACCGGCGTGGCGGCGCTGTCCTTGTCCGCTACGGTGGTGAACCGCTGGTTCACGACGCATCGCGGACTCGTGATGGGCATCCTCACCGCCAGTTCGGCCACCGGCCAACTGGTGTTCCTGCCGCTACTCGCGGCGATTGCCGAGCATCATGGCTGGCGCCCGGTGGTCTGGGTGGTGGCGGGCGCGGCGGCGATCGTGCTGCCGCTGGTGGCTTTCCTGTTGCCCGAGCGTCCGGCCGATCTGACGCTGCGCCCGTTCGGCGAACCGGCCGACTCGCCCATCAACACCCAACTGTCGAAGCAGAATCCACTGGCAATCGCTTTCGGCACGCTCGCGATGGCAAGCAAGACGCGCGATTTCTGGCTGCTGTTTTTCAGCTTCTTTATTTGCGGGGCGAGTACCAACGGCTACGTCGGCACCCACCTGATCGCCATGTGCGGTGACTATGGCCTCTCCGAAGTGCAGGGCGCGTCGCTGCTCGCCGCCATGGGCATCTTCGATCTGTTCGGTACGACGCTGTCGGGCTGGCTGTCGGATCGCTTCAATAGCCGGGTGCTGCTGTTCTGGTATTACGGGCTGCGCGGATTGTCGTTGATGTATTTGCCGCATGCTTTCGGCATCGACTTTTTTGGCTTGCCGCTGTTCGCGGTTTTCTATGGACTCGACTGGATCGCGACCGTGCCGCCCACCGTGCGTCTTGCCACCGATGTCTACGGCAAGGAAGCAGCGCCGGTCGTGTTCGGCTGGGTGGTGGCCGGCCACCAGCTCGGCGCGGCGTTCGCGGCGCTGGGCGCGGGCATGCTGCGCTCGAGCCTCGGCACTTACACGGTGGCGTCGATGATATCGGGTGGCTTGTGCCTCGTCGCCTCGGTGATCGTGCTGCGCATCAACCGCGGTGAGCGGACAGCGTCGCCGCAGCCGGTGTAGGTGTTGGGGCCACCGCGTTCTCGAATACGTTTTATCAGTCCGTTTTGAAGCGCTCATGGCGAAGCCCGGTTATTCTATGTGCCCCGGGCAGCCGCCCGTCGATCATGAATTTCGACTGAGAGAAGCGCATGACCAACAAACCCGCCCCAACCGCAGTTCCCATTCACGAACTGATTGCAGGTCGCTGGAGTCCGCGCGCCTATTCGAGCGAGCCGATCAGCCGTGAGCACCTGCATGCGGTTCTTGAAGCGGCCCGCTGGGCGCCTTCGTCGTACAACGGCCAACCGTGGCGTTTCATTGTGTTCGATCGCAGCAGCGACGAAGTCTCGTTCAAGCGTGCCTTCGCCACGCTGGTGCCGTTCAATCAGGGCTGGAATGCGCCGGCGCCGGTGCTGATCGCCGTGACCACGCATACGCTCACCAACAAGGGTGAAGTGAACCGTTGCGCTCCGTACGATGCGGGCGCGGCCGCGATGGCGCTGGTATTGCAGGCTCACGCGCTAGGTCTCGCTGCGCACCAGATGAGCGGTTTCGACGTCAATGCATTCCGCAAGGCGTTTGCGATCCCCGACGACGTCGAGGTGATCGCGATGATTTCGCTTGGCCACTTCGGCGAAGTCGAGAAGCTCGACCCGGTGCTGCGCGAGCGGGAGAAGTCGGTACGCACGCGTTTTCCGCTGGGCGAGATCGCATATAGCGGTGCATGGAAGAAGGCGTTCTAAGACGCTGGAGAATTGCTCGGAAAGACAGGAAACGCGCGGTCCGCAAGACCGCGCGTTTTTTCATTCGGACACAGTTTCGCTCGACTCGCCGCTCACGCGGTATAGATCGCGCTCCTTGCCTTGCAGCCAACGCGGCGGCCGGCCGCGTCCCGACCAGAGTGCGCCGCTTACCGGGTCCTGATAGAGCGCCGGGCCTTGCTGCGGGGGCGCGCGCCGGCTTGCGCGCGCAGGCAATACATCGCGTGTGGTGAGCCGGTACTCGCACATCAACCGGCGAATTTGCGCGATGACGGCTCGCCTCTCCGCTGCACGCGCAGCGGCAATATCGGCTTCGAGCTGGAGGCGCTGCCTGAGCAGCTCCTGGTAAGACACCATCGGACGGTCCTTTAAGTGCGAAAGAATGATTGCGGTCGACCCGCGGCATTCAATGCTGCCGTTGAGGCCACCGCGTGCCGTTGAAGGAAAAAGCACCAGCGCGCGTGGCGCGCTGGTGAAGCAGGACCGGCCTCTGCTGGTCGGGGAACCGCGAGGGAGACAAGCCGGTCCTGGAGCGATCGTTGAGCCAGCGCGGACTCAGCGAGCGCATGGTTGAACAGTATCTGTAATGGTGGATCGCGAATACTGGCGAGACCGGCAATGCACTGTCCTTATGTGCGGGACAGTGGGTGTTCGTGTTGCACGGCAACGCGCTCACTCGTTGTCTGTCAACGCCGACAACGGAGTGGCAACGTTTTCGAGCGACTTGCGCTCCGCATCGACGCCCCAGATTGCGGCCACCACCGCTGCGCCGATCATCAGTGCCGAGCCGACCAGATAGCCGGTAAACACCGCGCTGCGCTGATGCGTATCGATCAGTCGTCCGAAGAATGCCGGCCCAGCAATACCGCCGAGCGCCGTGCCGAATGCGTAGAACACGGCAATGGCCAATGCGCGAATTTCCAGCGGAAACGATTCGCTCACCGTCAGATAAGCCGAGCTCGCTGCCGCGGAAGCGAAGAAGAAAATCACCATCCACGCAATCGTCTGCGTGGTAACAGTGAGAAGGTTGTGTTCGAACAGATAGCCGCTGAGCGTCAGCAAAATGCCCGAGAGCGCATACGTCGTGAAAATCATCTTGCGGCGGCCGATCACATCGAACAGGCGCCCCAGCAGCAGCGGTCCGAGAAAATTTCCGAGCGCAAACGGCAGCAGATACCAGCCGATATGATCGCCCGGTACGTGATAGAAATCCGTGAGCACGAGCGCATAGGTGAAGAAGATCGCGTTGTAGAAAAACGCCTGCGCGGTCATCAACGAAAGGCCCACCAGCGCGCGGCGCCGATGCACCGTAAAGAGCGCGTGGAAGACTTCGCCGAGTGGCGTGTGGTCACGCGTGCGCAGACGCAAGCGGGTGAGCGGCTCGTCCATCGGCGGATGTCCGGCGCGGCGGAAGCGCGCTTCGATGTTCTCGACGATCGTGGTGGCTTCCGGCGCTTCACCGTGTGTGAGCAGCCAGCGCGGGCTTTCCGGCACCCAGACGCGCATCGGCAGAATCGCGAGCGCGAGCACCGCGCCGATTAAAAAGCACGCGCGCCAGCCCCAGTCGGCGGGTAGCAGATGTGGATCGAGCAACACGAGCGAGCCGGCCGCGCCGATTCCCGCGCCCACCCAGAATGTCCCGTTGATGCCGAGGTCAGTCCAGCCGCGTACACGCGCCGGCGTGAATTCCTGGATCGTCGAATTGATCGCCGTGTATTCGCCGCCGATTCCCGCGCCAGTCAGAAAGCGAAACAACAGGAAGCTCACCAGATTCCACGACAGCGCAGTGGCCGCGGTAGCTGTCAGATACAGCGCGAGCGTGATGAAGAACAGCTTGCGCCGGCCAAGCCGGTCAGTGAGCCAGCCGAAGCCGAGCGCACCGAGCACGGCGCCCGCGATATAGGCACTTCCGGCCAGACCTACGTCGCTGTTGGTAAAGTGCAGCGTTGGACTTGTCTTCAGCGCGCTGGCGACGGCGCCGGCCAGCGTCACTTCGAGCCCGTCGAGCAGCCAGGTGATGCCCAACGCGACCACGATGAGGGAATGAAACTGACCCCAAGGCAGACGATCGAGGCGCGACGGCAGATCGGTTTCGATCACATTGCGCGGTTTTTCCTGCACTGCGGCGCTGACAGGCTCGGTCATTGCGGCAAGTCTCCACGTATGGGGTAATTTGAATGGCGTATCCTTCGCCAATGAGCAATTTCCGTTCCGTTGAACCCGTCCGTAGGGACCCGGTTGATACCCGCCGCGCTTTCGTGATACAAAGCCGGTCCACTTTCTGTCCGCGCCAGCCGTGAGCGGCGATTTACTGCCATGACCTATTGCGCGATTGACTTTGGCACATCGAATTCGGCCGTCGCCGTGCCCGACGGCGCGGCGCTGCGGCTTGCGCCGGTCGAAGGTGCCTACACGACGCTGCCCACTGCAGTGTTCTTCAATACGGACGAAAACACCCGCGACTTCGGCCGCGCGGCGCTCGAAGCGTATATAGACGGCTTCGACGGCCGCCTGATGCGCTCGATGAAAAGCATTCTCGGCTCGGCACTGGCGGAAAACTCGACCGACCTCGGCGACGGCTCGGCGATCAAATACACCGAGGTCATCGCGATCTTCGTCGATCACCTGAAGCGCTCCGCGGAAGCCAGCGCCGGTAGCTCAATCAGCCGCGCGGTGCTGGGCCGCCCTGTGTTCTTCGTCGACGATGATCCGCGCGCCGACCAGCTTGCGCAACAGCAACTGGAGGCGGCGGCGCGTTCGGTGGGCCTGCGGGAGATTCATTTCCAGTACGAGCCGATCGCCGCGGCGTTCGATTATGAGTCGCATCTGACCGAAGAGGGGCTCGTGCTGGTGGCCGACATCGGCGGGGGCACGTCGGACTTCTCGCTGGTACGGGTCGGACCGGATCGCATGAAGCGGGTCGAACGCAAGGACGACGTGCTGGCGCATCACGGCGTGCACGTGGCGGGCACGGACTTCGACCGCCGTGTCGAACTTGCCACCATTCTGCGCGAACTGGGTTATCAGACGCTCGATCCGGAAGGACGCGAGATTCCGAACCGTATCTACTTCGACCTTGCCACGTGGCACCTGATCAACACCGTCTACGGGCCCAAGCGGGTCAGCGAACTGACGCTGATGCGGCACCTGTTCACCGACGTGAAGCACCATGACCGCCTCACGCGGGTCGTCGACCGGCGGCTGGGGCATGCCCTGGCGGCGCACGCGGAAGAGGCGAAGATCGGCGTCGCAGCCGGCGGCGAGACGATGATCGATCTGGAACTGGTGGAAGACGACCTGCGCCTCGCCTTCGACGAAACGCAGCTCATCAAGGCGGGGCACGACGAGACGCTGCGTATCGTGCAGGCCGCGCGCGATACCGTGCAGGCGGCCGGCGTGGCGCCGCGCAACGTGGGCGCGATTTACTTCACCGGCGGTTCAACGGGTTTGGCATTTCTCTCCAGTGCGCTGTCCGCGGCCTTTCCTGACGCCCGGCCGGTATTCGGCGATCGCCTCGCCAGCGTGGCGACGGGCCTTGGCATTCACGCGCGGCGGCTATTCGGATAAACGCCGGCCGTCACGTGTATTGCCGACAGACGTAAAAAAACCCCGCCTTGGCGGGGTTTTTTCTTTGCGTCCAGAAGGAAGCGTGCGCTTACACCGGCTTGATGTTAGCTGCTTGCTTGCCCTTCGGGCCCGTCTTCACTTCAAACGTAACCTTTTGGTTTTCTTGCAGCGTCTTGAAGCCTTCCGTGCGGATTTCCGAGAAATGCGCGAACAGATCTTCACCGCCGCCGTCGGGAGTGATGAAGCCGAAGCCCTTTGCGTCATTGAACCACTTGACGGTACCGGTTTCCATATTACTTGTTCCTAAAGATGGTAAATAAGGCCGAAGCCCGTTGGGTGCATGAAAATCAAGGAAGGGGGTAATGGGACCAACCGGAGTACCGTTGATGGGCGAACTACGAAAGACCAATTCACTCGCCGCTTGAAATCCTGCCCGAACGTTATACGGCGATTTCGAGAGAAGGTCAACACTCTCAGCACATCTTTACAAGGTTTTAGGGCCAGGCGCGACGGGCGCTTACGAAACTTGCGTTCCCCTTAATTTCTCGCTAGGGATAACCCTAGCTTCGCCTGCATTCTTTCGGTGCAACCGTTAAACTACGCGCCGCGCCAGGGTTGCACCTGATCCCAGGTATAAGCCTGCGCCCATCATGCCCGTCACCCCGTCTCCAGCGTCAAAGCATTGCCGCGGTGCCGACATGTTTTTGACCTGACCGCATTCGCATGGGACCGGAGTAAGCGCTAAAGCGCTTACTCCGGTCGACCGCAACAAGTTGCATGGGGCCAGAGTAGGCGCTTCAGCGCCAACTCTGGTCGACAATAGGAGAAGACGTGAAAAGTTCTATTCAACGGAACATTGGCCCGTTCGCGCTGATGCTGACCGGCCTCGGCTCGATCATCGGATCGGGCTGGCTGTTCGGTGCGTGGAAGGCGGCAAAAATTGCAGGCCCCGCAGCGATCTGCGCCTGGATAATCGGCGCGGTGGTGATTCTGGCGATCGCACTCACCTATGCTGAACTCGGCGCGATGTTCCCGGAGTCGGGCGGCATGGTGCGTTACGCGCGCTATTCGCACGGCGCGCTGGTCGGTTTTGTTAGCGCATGGGCTAACTGGATCGCGATCGTGTCGGTGATTCCAATCGAAGCCGAAGCGTCGATTCAATACATGAGCACATGGCCATATCCATGGGCTCATGCATTGTTCGTGAATGGGTCATTAACCACGAATGGGTTATTGCTCTCTGCGATCCTCGTGATTATCTATTTCATGCTCAATTATTGGGGCGTGAAGCTGTTTGCACGCGCCAATACGACTATCACGATCTTCAAGTTCGTGATTCCCGCGGCAACGATCGCTGGTTTGATGGCGGCAGGTTTCCATCACGAGAACTTCGGCGAGGCGAGCACGTTTGCGCCGTATGGCTGGTCGGCAGTGTTCACGGCGGTGGCGACGAGCGGTATCGTGTTCGCGTTCAACGGCTTCCAGAGCCCGATCAACCTCGCGGGTGAAGCGCGCAACCCGGCGAAGAGCGTGCCGTTCGCGGTGATCGGCTCGATCCTGCTGGCACTGGTGATCTATGTGCTGCTGCAGATTGCCTATATCGGTGCAGTGAATCCGGTTGACGTGATGAAGGGCTGGAGCCACTTCAGCTTCGCGTCGCCTTTCGCTGAACTGGCGCTTGCACTGAACCTCAACTGGCTGGCGTTCCTGCTGTACGTGGATGCGTTCGTCAGCCCGAGCGGCACAGGTACGACCTATATGGCGACCACGAGCCGCATGATCTACGCCATGGAGCGCAACAACACGATGCCGAAGATGTTCGGCAACGTGCACCCTATCTACGGCGTGCCGCGTCAGGCGATGTGGTTCAACCTGCTGGTTTCGTTCATCTTCCTGTTCTTCTTCCGCGGCTGGAGTTCGCTCGCGGCAGTGATTTCGGTTGCGACCGTGATTTCGTACCTGACGGGTCCGATCAGCCTGATGGCACTGCGCCGCGCGGCGACGGATCTGGATCGTCCGCTGCATATCCCGGGCATGAAGATCATTGCGCCGTTTGCGTTCGTTTGCGCATCGCTGGTGCTGTACTGGGCGAAGTGGCCGCTGACCGGCGAAATCATCCTGCTGATGATCGTCGCTCTGCCGGTGTACTTCTACTTCCAGGCGAAGTCAGGCTTTAGCGGCTACGAGCGCGATCTGAAGGCGGCATGGTGGCTGGTGGCGTACCTGCCGGTGATGGCGGTGCTTTCGCTGATCGGCAGCAAGCAGTTTGGCGGTCACGACGTTCTGCCGTATGGCTGGGACATGCTGACCGTGATCGTCTTCGCGCTGATTTTCTATTACTGGGGCGTGCACACCGGTTATCGCACCGACTACCTTGATGAGCGCGATGTCCACGACGAAGTGCTCGAGGGGATGGGCGCGCATTGATCGTCCGCGCTGCCAGATCCTGGCCCGGATGCCGCGGCTGTATTGCTGGCTCCGGGGTTTCGGGACAAAAAAGCCGCCTGAGTTTCCTGCCCGTACCACAGAGGTGTTGGCGAACGGGCAGGCCTGGTTGGCGATTACTGCGAGCCTCTTCGGAGGCTCGCTTTTTTAGGCGCATTGAAAGCCTATACGGGCCTTGGCCATGCGAAAGCACGGGGTGCCGATACGCTTCACTATATGGCATCAAATTTCTCATAATTGCTTCATTTTAAGGAAGCAATTGTCTTGGATCTGATGCACAGCAAGCCATTGATTGCGAGGCAATTTGCTTCGAACGGCGCTCGCCCAGCCCGATATTGCCGGCAAGAAAAAGACCCGCAATCCCTCCAGGACGCGGGTCTCAGCGCTAATTAGCCCAAAAACCCGACACCGTTGTAGTCCGGATAGCTGAGTCTCCTCAGACGGGCTTTTACTATTCGGCGTGGCCGGCGCGGCGCATTGACGCTTACGCCGTGCCGAACACGTAGTTCGTCATCGCCAGCGACTTCTGGAACGTCCCGAGCGACTGGATCGCGAGCGTGTAGTCGTCGTCTGCCGCGCCGAGCGCAGCGAATACCGGCAACAGGTGCTCGTCGGTTGGATGCATGTACGCGGCGTGCGGTGCCTGGCGGCGATAGTCGAGCAGCGCGTCGATATCGTGCCCGGCCAGCTTCGTTTCGAACCAGTCGGTGAATTCGGTCACGCGCGGATCAGCGTCTTCCGGGCGCGCGGAGAAATCGGCGGCGCGCAGATTGTGCGTGATCTGGCCAGAGCCGGTCACCATCACGCCCTCGTCCCTCAGCGCCCGCAGCGCGCGGCCAAGTCGAAAGTGGTGGGTGGCGTCCATGTGTGGCTGGATCGACAACTGCGCCACCGGGACGTCGGCGTTCGGAAACATCAGCAGCATCGGCACCCAGGCGCCGTGATCGAGGCCGTGCGGCTGCGTATCGGCGAGCAGGCCGTGTTCATTGAGCAGCGCGGCGGCGCGTCGTGCGATATCCGGCGCGCCCGGCGCGGGGTACTGGATCTCGTATAACTGACGCGGAAAGCCGTAGAAATCGTGGATTGTCTCTGGATGCGCAGCGGTGCTCGCCAGCGGTTGAGCGGTGCCCCAGTGGGCCGACAGCATCAGGATGGCTTCCGGACGAGGCAACTGGGCCGACAGCGTGCCGAACTCGGCAGACGGCATCGAAGGGTCGATCGGCAACGTTGGCGCGCCGTGGGACAGGAAAAGCGACGGCATACGGTTCATGGCAGCGAAGTCCGCAGCAAGTGCGGCTCGTAAGTTGGGTTGCTACCAATATAAGGCCGCACTCCCGTTTGATAAACGGGTGAATCCGGATTTGATTGCGTCGCGCGGGTTGTCAATCGGCACGCTTCCCGCATGCCGCGCCGCAGATGAGCTATTCCGCCTGCGAGTTACGCAGCCCCACCCAGGCGGGCGAAAGCGATGGCCCCAGCGCAAAAAGATCTAGCACGCGCGCTACGGTGTGATCGACCATCTCGTCGATCGAGGCAGGCTGGTTATAGAAGGCCGGCAGCGGCGGAAAGATCACGCCGCCCATTTCGGTGACGGCGGTCATATTGCGCAGATGCGCGAGGTTTAGCGGCGTTTCGCGCACCATCAGCACGAGGCGGCGTCGTTCCTTGAGCGTAACGTCGGCGGCGCGGGTGATCAGGTTGTCCGAGAGACCGTGGGCGATGCTCGCCAGCGTCTTCATGGAGCAGGGCGCAACGATCATGCCGTCGGTCGAGAACGAGCCGGATGCAATGCTCGCACCCACATCGCGCACCGAATGGACGACATCCGCCAGCGGATGCACGTCTTCTTTGCTTAACTGGAGTTCGTGCTGGATATTAAGCCAGCCGGCGCTGGAAATCAGCAGATGGGATTCCACGCCGCCCAACCTGCGCAGCGTTTCAAGCAACCGGATGCCGTAGACGGCGCCGGTCGCGCCGGTGATCGCGACGATCAGCCGGCGAGGCGCCGCAGCGCGTGTTTCCATGGCTGGCGGCACCTGAGGTTCAGCTTCTGAAACGGCAGGCGACGATCAGGCTGCAGCAAACAGCTGCTGCAGTTCGCCGTTCTGATACATCTCCATCATGATGTCCGAGCCGCCGATGAACTCGCCCTTCACGTAGAGCTGGGGAATGGTCGGCCAGTTGGAGAATTCCTTGATGCCCTGGCGCACTTCGTCGTCCTCGAGGACGTTGACGGTCTTGGGCGCGTCGACGCCGCAGGCCTTCAGGATCTGGATGGCGCGGCCAGAAAAGCCGCACATCGGGAACTGCGCGGTGCCCTTCATGAAGAGCACGACGGCGTTGTCGTCGACGATTTGCTTGATGCGTTGTTGCGTATCCATGGCTGACCTTGCGGTTCCGGAATGTGGTGGAGATAGATTGAAATGATAGCGGATTTCGTTGCGACGGGCTGACGGCGGTGTCGGCGCGGCTCTCGCGCGATCTTCGTTTATACGCCCGCTCGCCACTCGCCGCCGCTGATGCGTTCGATCCCGGCAAGATCGCATTCCGAGCGCACGGCTGCGAAACCGGCTTGAGCCAGCAGCATGCGCACGGCTGCGGCCTGATCGTAGCCGTGTTCGAGCCAAAGCACCCCGCCGCGTTGTTCGTCGAAGCGAGTGGGCGCGCCGGCGATGATGGCGCGGATCGCGCTGAGGCCGTCCGCCTCATCGGTCAAGGCACCGCGCGGTTCGAAGCGCAAGTCGCCTTCCGTCAGATGCGGGTCGCCGCTGGCAATATACGGTGGATTACTAACGATCACGTCAAAGCGCAGCGCGCGCTCGAGCGCATCGTACCAGTCGCTGCGCTCGAGCTGCACGGGACCGCCGGGGCGCGCCGCGTCCAGCAGCCGGGCGGCATTGCGAGCGGCGACGGCCAACGCTTCACCTGAACGGTCGACGGCCCAGACCTGCGCATCGGGCCTGACCGAGGCGATGGCGACTGCGATCGCGCCGCTGCCCGTGCCGAGATCGAGCATACGCGGCCGCGCGATCCCGTCCAGCGCCGCCAGCGCGGTTTCGACCAGCAGTTCGGTTTCCGGCCGCGGGATCAGCACATCCGGCGTCACTTCGAAATCGAGCCCGAAGAATTCGCGCGCGCCGATCAGCTGCGCCACCGGTTCACCGGCAACACGCCGTGCCTCTAGTGCCTGAAAACGCGCCACGGGTTCGGCGTCGAGCGGCTCGTCGCTGCGCGTGATCAACTCGGTGCGGCGCCAGCCGAGCGCGTGCCCGAGCAGGATCCGCGCTTCGAGCGGCGGCAGGGCCGAGGTGCGCAGCAGGCCGGCGACGTTATTCATGGGCATGGCGGTGGTTTCGCATCCAGCCAATGCGCTTAGTCCGCATCGCCGAGCGACGCCAGCAACTCAGCCTGATGCTCGCTGACCAGCGCGGCGATCAGTTCGTCGAGATCGCCGTCCATGATCGACTCGAGGCGGTACAGTGTCAGGTTGATTCGGTGATCGGTGAGACGCCCCTGGGGGAAGTTGTAGGTACGGATGCGCTCCGAGCGGTCGCCCGAGCCGATCAGACTCTTACGGGTCGCGGCTTCCTTGGCGTGCTGCTCGTGATACTGCTTGTCCTTGATACGAGCGGCCAGCACCTTCAGCGCGCGATCCTTGTTCTTGTGCTGCGAGCGATCGTCCTGGCACTCCACGACGATGCCGGTCGGCAGGTGGGTCACCCGCACGGCCGAATCGGTCTTGTTGATGTGCTGACCGCCGGCACCCGACGCGCGGAACGTATCGATACGCAGATCGGCTGGATTGATCTCCACTTCGCCGATCTCATCCGCTTCCGGCATCACCGCGACCGTACATGCCGAAGTGTGGATTCGCCCTTGGGTTTCAGTCGCTGGAACGCGTTGCACGCGGTGGCCGCCAGACTCGAACTTGAGCTTCGAATACGCCGCTTCCCCGGCGATACGCACGATCACTTCCTTATAGCCGCCCAGATCCGATTCGCTGGCCGACATCATTTCGACCTGCCAACGGTTGCGTTCGGCGAAGCGCAGATACATCCGCAGCAGATCACCCGCGAACAGCGCAGACTCGTCGCCGCCCGTGCCGGCGCGGATTTCGAGGAAGATATTGCGATCGTCGTTGGGGTCTTTCGGCAGCAGCATTTTCTGCAGCTCGGCGCCGAGTTGCTCCATCCGCTCGCGGGCCGTGCGGATCTCTTCTTCGGCGAAATCGCGCATTCCCGCGTCCGCCAGCAGTTCCTGCGCGGTGATTGCGTCGTTGCTGGCCTGGCGCCACAGCGCGTAGTGCTCGACCACCGGCCCGAGCTCGGCGTGTTCACGCGTCAGCTTGCGGTATTGGTCGAGATTCGAGGTGACGTCCTCGCGGCTCAACAGATCGTTCAGTTCGGCCAGCCGGGTGGTGAGCTGGTCGAGCTTGCTTTGCATGCTCGTTTTCATCGGACGGTACGGAGCGGGCTCCGGAAAGGATGGCGTAACTGGGGAGGCGGGCGCAAGCCCTGGAGGTTGGCGCCGGCCTGCCGAAGCGAAATCAAATGGCGAGGCGGCGCGCGGCGGCAGCGCCGCTAACGTTCCGAAGAGCCGGAATGTTTGTAGAAACCGCCCATCAGTTCGATGAGCTTATCGCGATTCTCGCTGCTGGCGCGATTGAGTGCGTGCGTCGGACCATGGATCAGCTTGTTGGTCAGCGCCTGCGACAGCGCCTCGATCACGGCAGCCGGATCCTCGCCGCGCGCGAGCGCCTTTTGCGCGCGTTCGACTTCGGCCCGGCGCAGCAGATCCGCCTGCGTATGCATATGACGGATCACCGGCACGATGCTGCGCGCGTCGAGCCACTGCATGAAATTCTGCACCCGGGTTTCGATGATCGCTTCGGCCTGCGCGACCGCCGCCTGACGCGAGGCGTTGCCTTCACGCACGATGGCGCCGAGATCGTCGACGGTGTAGAGGAAGACGTCTTGAAGCTTGCCGACTTCCGGCTCGATGTCACGCGGCACCGCCAGGTCGACCATGAAAATAGGCCGGTGGCGGCGCGCTTTCACCGCGCGCTCGACCGCGCCCAGACCGATGATCGGCAACGTGGAAGCAGTACACGAGACGATGATGTCGAACTCATGCATCCGCGTGGGCAGTTCAGATAGCGGGATCGCCCGGCCATTGAAGCGCTCGGCGAGTCGCGTGCCGCGCTCCGCGGTGCGGTTCGCCACCACCAGTTCGCGCGGCTGCTGGGCCGCGAAGTGCGTCGCGCACAGCTCGATCATTTCTCCCGCGCCGATGAACAGCACGCGCTGGTTCGACACCTTGTCGAAGATGCGCTGCGCGAGCCGCACGGCTGCTGCCGCCATCGAAACCGATTGCGCCCCGATTTCGGTGGTGCTGCGGACTTCCTTCGCCACCGCGAAGGTGCGCTGGAACAACTGGTTCAGATAGGTGCCCAGGGCGCCGGCTTCCGAAGCCGTGCGCACGGCGTCCTTCATTTGCCCGACGATCTGCGTCTCGCCCAGCACCATCGAATCGAGCCCCGACGCGACCCGGAACGCGTGACGCACGGCTTCCGACTGCGGCAGCGCGTACACGTGCGGCGCCAGTTCACTGACCGGCAGCTTGTGATACTGCGAAAACCACTGGATAGCCGCCTCGCGGACCGCATGATCGTCGGTCGCGCAATAGAGTTCGGTGCGGTTGCAGGTGGAGAGAATGGCTGCTTCAGGCGCGCTCCGGGCGGCGGGGCCGAGCCAGATGTCCTTGAAGGTTGCCAATGCAGGTTTGATCTGTTCGAGCGGAAACGCCACGCGTTCGCGCAAGGCGACGGGCGCGGTGTGGTGATTGATTCCGATCGTTAGAAGCTGCATGTGCGGGACTATGGTTTAGCCCAATATTATAGCGTTTTCGCATTTCTTTCAGTTCTACGGCCGCTTCAGGCTCCCACGGCGCGTTCCGGCGGGACTGCGTCGAGCTGGTAACCGTAGCCGTAGAGCGGGGTCAACAAATAGCCATGCTCAGGGCGCAACTGCAGTTTGGTGCGCACCCGCGACGCGTGCGTGTCGAGCGTACGCGATCTTACGTCACGCCGGCGGCCCCAGACTGTTTCGAGAATGTGCACGCGCGACACCGGCCGCGACACATTAATAAACAGTAGAAGCGCGAAACGGAATTCCTTGGGGGTTAGTGCCACTGTCTGTTCAAGGAATGTAACGGTAAAGTGCGCGGCGTCGAATGCATAAGCGCCGAACACATCGAGCCGGCGGTTGGGCGGACGGCGCAGTCCGGCGCGTCGCAGCAGCGCCTCGACACGGGCTAGCATTTCCGGCCCACGTACCGGTTTAACCAGACAATCGTCGGCGCCGGCATGAAGTGCTGCGACAATCTCACTTTCGCGCGGCGCCGACATCAGCATGATGACCGGCAAGCCTGGCAGAACGCTGCGCGCCCGAGGGATGACATCTTCGGCAGAGCGGTCGCCTGCCCAACTATCGGTCAACAGGAGATCGAAGAACTGGCTGGCCGCGTGCACCAGGAACGGTTCGCTGGCGATGAAGTGTTGGCAGCCGTGGCCGCCGGCGAAAATCAGCCGGTCGACCAGTTCCGCGTGGCGCGGGTCAGGCTCGATGAGAGCGATTCGCATAGAACGCGATTTCAGCGTGGCGGGCGTGGGCGGCATTCCTTTCGGCTTGCCTAAATGTGACCCCGGCCCCTAAACTCGACCGCTATGCGGGAAGCGCCGTGCTGACCTTTATAATTAACGAGAGAAAAATGCTAGCTGTCCGAACGCTTTGCGCATATGGGAAGAGTCCGAAAGTGAGTGAGGTCCCCTACTGATGGGTTGGCCTGGTATCGTGTTGCTGGGCGTGGCCGTCGGCCTTGCGGGCTGGTGGTTCCATCCGCTGCGGCGCGCGAGCCGGGCACGTATCTGGGTGGCGTTGCTGATGGGTGTGCTGGGCGCAGTGTTCGCCAGCCTGGCCGGCAACGTGACTGGTCTCTTCCATGATGGTGATACGCTCGAATGGCCGGTGTGTACGGCTGTTGCGTTGATTGCCGTTGCCGTGACGGTCGGCTTGTTCTCCCGTCGCTGAACTTTGCAGGTGAATCTGATGAATGCCCGACTTCCCGAAACCTCTTCCGTTCCCGAGCGGATCGCCCACCTGCGTGGCGCGATGACGCGCGAGGGCCTCGCGGCCTATCTGGTTCCGTCTGCCGATCCTCACCTATCCGAGTATCTGCCGGGACGCTGGCAGGGTCGCCAATGGCTATCGGGTTTCACCGGCTCGGCCGGCACGCTGGTCGTGACAGACAGCTTTGCCGGCTTGTGGACCGATAGCCGTTATTGGGAGCAGGCCGAAGCGCAACTGACCGGCACCGGCGTCGAGTTGATGAAGATGTTCGGCGGCCAGCAGTCGCAGCCGCACTTCGAATGGATGGCGCAAAACCTGCCGGCTGGCGCGACCGTCGGTGTCGACGGTGCGGTGTTGGGGCTGGCCGCCGCACGCTCGCTGACGCACGCGCTGAGCGCTTACGGAGTAAAGCTGCGCACCGACGTCGATCTGTTCGATGCGATCTGGCTCCAGCGGCCGGCGCTGCCCACCGAAAAGGTGTTCGAGCACACCGCGCCGCACGCCACCGTGGCCCGTTCCGAGAAACTCGACCAGATTCGCCGTGCGATGCAGGACAAGGGCGCGCAATGGCACTTCATTTCGACGCTCGACGATCTCGCGTGGCTGTTCAACCTGCGCGGCGCCGACGTCAGCTACAACCCGGTATTCGTTGCGCATGCGCTGATCGGACTGGACCGCGTCTCGCTGTTCGTGGCCGACGGCAAGGTGCCGCGGGCGCTGGCTGAAGCGCTGGCGCGCGACGGCATCCATGTCGAATCGTATGGCAAGGCCGCCGCGGCCCTCGCGGGGTTGCCTGGCGGTGCGAGCCTGCTGATCGATCCGCGCCGGATCACGTATGGCCTGCTGCAGTCGGTGCCGACGACGGTGAACATCGTCGAGGCAGTGAATCCGTCCACCTTCCTTAAATCGCGCAAGACTGAGGCGGATGCCGAGCACGTACGCGCGACGATGGAGCAGGACGGCGCGGCGCTCACTGAATTCTTCGCCTGGTTCGAAGGCGCGCAGGGTCGCGAAACGATCACCGAGCTGACCGTGGACGAACGTCTGACGGCCGCTCGTGCCCGTCGTCCGGATTTCATTTCGCTGAGCTTTGCGACCATCGCGGGCTTCAACGCCAACGGCGCGATGCCGCACTATCGCGCGAGCGCGGCGTCGCATTCGACCATCGAAGGCAACGGCCTGCTGCTGATCGACTCGGGCGCCCAGTATCTGACGGGCACGACGGATATCACGCGGGTCGTGCCGGTCGGCACGCTGAGCGACGCGCAGCGCCGCGATTGCACAGTGGTGCTGAAGGGGATGATGGCGCTGTCGCGGGCGCGGTTTCCGCGCGGCATCCGCTCGCCGATGCTCGACTCGATCGCGCGCGCGCCGATCTGGGAAGCCGGGGCCGATTACGGTCACGGTACCGGGCATGGTGTCGGCTACTTCCTGAACGTGCACGAAGGCCCGCAGATCATTTCGCACTACGCGCCGGCCGAACCGTTCACGGCAATGGAAGAGGGCATGATCACCTCGGTCGAACCGGGTATTTACCGGCCGGGCAAGTGGGGCGTGCGGATCGAGAACCTCGTGCTGAACCGCGCGGCCGAGAAAACCGAGTTCGGTGATTTCCTCAAGTTCGAGACGCTGACGCTGTGTCCGATCGATACGCGCTGCTTCGACCTGTCGATGCTGCGCGAGGACGAGCGTGCATGGCTGAACGCGTATCACGAGATGGTGCGCACGCGGATTTCGCCGCATGTGTCGGGCGAAGCGAAAGCGTGGCTGGAGACGCGAACGCAGGCCGTCTAGGCGACTTGCGGGAGATAGCGCGTCGCGCGCCGTTGCGGTTCGATTCGATTACGAGGAGTGCTACAGATGACGGGCGTGGCAGTAGTGGTGATCGATGTGCAATATGCGTTCTTCTCCGGCCCGAACGCCGCGTATCGCGGCGCTGAGGTGATCGACGGCATCAACCGTCTGACGGCGGCGGCGCGCGCAGCGGGCGCGCCGGTCTTCATCGTCCAGCACGATGAAGAGGGCGACGAGGAAGTCGAGTACGGTAGCGAGGGCTGGCAACTGCCAGCCGGCCTCGTGCGCACCGGCGGCGACACGCTCATCAGGAAATCGGTTGGCGATTCGTTTCACGAGACTCCGCTTAAAGCGCACCTGGACCGGCTCGGCATCGACCGTCTCGTGATCTGCGGTTACGCCACCGAGTTTTGCATCGACACCGGCGCGCGCCGCGCTGCCTTGCTCGGCTACCGGACGACAGTCGTCTCCGATCTTCACACCACCCAGCAGACTTCACAGCTCACGCCCGAACAGATCGTCGCGCACTACAACCGCGTGTGGGAGCATTCCTCCCTGCAGGGCAACCGCGTCTCGGTTCGCCCGCTCGCCGACGTTCTCGCCACGGAGTTCGCATGAACATCAAGGCGGTGGTGTTCGACTTCGGCGGCGTGCTGATCGACTGGAGCCCTGAATATCTGTTTGGCGAACTGATCCCGGACGAGACCGAGCGCCGCTGGTTTCTGACGCATGTCTGTTCGATGGAGTGGATCCTTCGTCAGGATGGCGGTCAGACGATCGCGGACGGCACGGCCGAACTGATCGCGCAGTTTCCCGATCACGAGCCGTTGATCCGCGCGTTCTACGAGCGCTGGCACGAGATGATCCGCGGCGTGCTCGAGGACACCGTGACGGTCCTCGACAAGCTCGATGCAGCGGGCGTGCCGCTGTTCGGTCTCACCAACTGGTCCGACGAGACGTTTCCGTATGCGTGGGAGAACTTCCCGGTGCTACGGCGCTTCCGCGACGTCGTGGTGTCCGGCCGCGTCAAAATGGTCAAGCCTGATCCGGCGATCTTTGCTGAAATGCACCGGCGCATCGAGGTTCAACTGCCCGGCATCGAAGCGCAGGAACTGGTGTTTATCGACGATGTCACGAGGAACGTCGCGGCCGCGACTGCGCTCGGCTGGAACGCCATCCATCACACGTCTGCAGCGCAGACAGAAGCGAAGCTGCGCGAGCTCGGTTTGCCGGTCTAACCCAGGCGGCGCCCGTTAGGGCGCTGGCGCTCGCCTGATATCGGCCGCCGCTTACGCCACCAGATACCCGCCGTCGACCGGCACGATCGTGCCGGTGATAAACGCCGCTGCGGGCGAGCACAAGAACACCACCGCTTGCGCCACGTCCTCCGGCTCGCCCCAACGCCCGAGCGGCGTACGCTCCAGAATCGCCTGCGAGCGGCCTTCGTCGTCCTGTAGCGCCTGCGTGAGCGGTGTTGCGATCCAGCCGGGCGCGACTGCGTTCACGCGAATCCCGTCCTGCGCGTACGCCAGCGCGAGCGACTTGGTCAATTGCGCGACACCACCTTTGCTCGCGCTATACGCCGGCACCAGACCGCCGCCAAAAAAGCTCAGCATCGACGCCGTGTTGACGATCGTGCCGCGGCTTTTGCCCAGCAGAGCGCGTGCTGCCGAGCAGGCGCGCATCGTTCCCGTCAGGTTCACATTGATGACCTGTTCGAACACGTCGAGCTGATGCTCCTCGACACGGCGGATCATTCCCGCGCAGTTGACCAGGATGTCGAGCGAGGCGAGTGGCGCGAACAGCGCGGCGACCTCGTCGTTCGAGCCGACGTCGAGCGCGGCCACTTCGATGTCGGCTCCGAGGGCGCTACGCTGCGCATCCGTTGGCGCGAGCCCTGCTGCAATCACGCGAGCGCCAAGCGCGGCGAGCTGGCGCGCGATTCCCGCCCCGATGCCTTGCGTGCCACCCGTCACCACAGCGGTTTTGCCTTGAAAAAGATCCTGCTGAAACGTCATGGCCAATGCTTCTCCGAGTGGGTGAAGGTTTCAGGGAACGTGCTCACGCGAGCGTAGCCGCCGCCGCGGTATCGGCGCGCTCGGCAATCGGCGCGCGCACCACGAACATGTAGACGAGCGCAGCCGCGAACGACACACCCGCGCTGATCAGAAATGCGTCGACGAACGAATGGGTCTGATCGACCACCACGCCCGTAATGAACGGCGCAAACGACCCGCCGAAATAACCGCCGAAGTTCTGGATGCTGCCGAGCGACGCCACCAGGTGCCGCGGCGCGGCCACGCTGACGAGCGCCCAGGCGCCGCCGCTCGCCATGTTGATGAAGTACATCGCGAGACACAGATAGACGATGGCAAGCGTGGTATTTGGCGTATAGGCCGCCGGCACCGTGAACACGGCCGCGAAAATCAGCCCGGTGCAGATTGGCCACTTGCGGCTGCGGATCGGCGCGACGCCATGCGCCATCAGTCCATCGGCGACGAACCCGCTCGACAGCATGCCAAGCGTGCCGAACAGATACGGAATCGACACGATCCAGCCAGTCTTCGCAATCGACAGATGCCGTTCGTGTTCGAGATACGCAGGCAGCCAGGTCAGATACAGCCACACCATGTAGATCACGCCCATGAAGCCGAAGATCATGCCCCATGTGGTGCGCGACGCAAACAGCCCGCGCCATTCGGCCCCCGTCATGCGGCGCTCGGCGCGCATCTGCGGCTCCTCCTCGGTCAGGTGCGTGACCTCGTCCGCATTGAGCGTGATTTCGCCGCGATTGCGATACACGATGTACCAGCTGATCGACACCACAATGCCCATCACGCCCATCACGACGAACATCCAGCGCCAGCCGAACGCGAGCAGCAGGCCGGTGAGAATGGGCGGTGCGAGGCCCGGGCCGATCGTCGATGAGGTGGTAAAAATACCGGTGGGTCGACCGCGCTCGCGTAGCGCGTACCATTCGCTGACGACTTTCGCGCCCGCGGGAAACTGCGGCGCTTCGCCAATGCCGAGGCAGATCCGCGCAATCAGGAACTGCTGCAAGGTCTGCACAAGGCCGCCGAAGAACTGCGCCACCGACCAGACGAACATGCCGACGCCCAGCATCAGCCGCGCGCCGAAGCGATCGAGCAGCGCGCCCATCGGCAATTGCGCGAACGCGTACGAGAACGAGAATGCGGACAGCAGCAGACCCATCTGCGAGGCGGAGAGCCCCAGTTCGCCGCTCACCGAGTGATTGGCGATCGACAGCGTGCTGCGGTCGAGATAATTGACGAGGCCCGCGAGCGTCAGAAACGTCACTGCGACCCATTGGATGCGCCGTAAGCGCGGTGTTTTTGCCTGCATGGTTTGTGTCTCCTCCTATGCTCTTTTTTGAAATAGCCTTGAGCGTCTATGGACGGAATGCTGCAACTGCCTGAGGCCCTGAAGGCCTACGCTACCTCACGAACTGGTCCACATAACTCGCGCCGAGCCCGACTTTTTCGAAGTGTGCGCGGCACATCTCCAGCTTGGTGAAGACGTCTTCGTACCCGGTGAAATTGCCGTACGGGTCGCAGTAGTACATCACGCCGTTCACCTGGAAGTAGGTGATCATTTCCTCGACGTCTTCCGGGACATACAGCGTATGGGTTTCGCCCGGCGGCTCGAAGACGTAGCTGCCTTCGGTGGCGATCCAGTCGTGTTCGAGATAGCGCCATTTGCCTTTGAGCACAAATCCGTGCACGGCGGCCGGATGACGGTGACGGCTCAACACCCCCGACTTGCGCACGCGCAGCAGATTCATCCAGTAGCCGGTGGAGACGTTCAGGCACAACGGCCGGAACCACACGTTATCGGCTTGCGGCACCCACAGGCGCTCGTCTTGAGGTATGGCCGATTCGACCACGATCTCGCGCAGCGCCTCGGGCGGGTTGGGGAGCTGATACGGCGTCATCGCGTCGGCGGCAGCGGTGGGTGCTGGCATGGCGTCTCCTTGATTGTCGAGTCTATGGACTTTACGGCTTACTGCCCAAGCAGGTTCTTCAATGCGTTGCCCAAACCTTTGACGGTGTCGCCTGCACCTTTCGCCACCCCTTCGACGCTGACGCCCATCGCCTGTGCGAAGCCAGTACCCAGCTTGGTCAGCAGATTTTCGTTCACCGAGAATTTCGGATCGCGCAAGTTGCCGTCCAGCACGAAATGCACGGTGATGTCGCCGTTGCGCGTCTTCAACGCCGCGACCGCGGCCTTGGTGGGAATCGACAGGAAGGTGTCGAGCGGGTTGCCGTTGTCCGCCAGTTGCAGGTGGTGCAGGGTGATCGCGCCCGGCGCATGCAGATGATAGCTCGTGACCGTGGACTCCACCGTCAGGTCGACCGTGCCCCCGGCGATCTGGGTCTTGGCGCCGGCCTTCTTGAGCAGATACGGATCGAGCATGGCCACATCGACGCCGCGTAGCGTGCTGGTGGTCTGCGAATCCTTGCTGGCGATCTTGATCCAGCCGCCGAACGAGACCGTGCCGGTGTGCGCCGGACCGACGATCGATCCATTCACCGCGACGTTCGTCGGCTCCGTAAGCGCGGGCAGATGCAGATGATCGACGGTGGCGCTCGCGTTGGTGACGGCCACCTTATAGGCCGGCTTGCTGACGGTCAAATCGTAGAACTCGAATGTGCCTTGTTGAAAGGCGATGTGATCGATGAGTTTCTCCTGCTGCACGGACACGTCGCCGACGCTCGCGCCGGTATCCGGCCGGCTCATCGATTCCTTGAGATTGGGTAACAGTTGCAACGTGCCATCTGCTTTGCGCACAACCGAAAGGTCGAAGCCGGTTACGACCGCCGAGCGGATATGTACCCGCTTCTGGAGCAGTTCGCGGACGTCGGGAACGATCGTGATCTGGTCGGCCCGCAGCGAGTCGGGCGCGGGCCAGCCTGGCGGCCCCTTGAGGCGGACGTTGGTCAGGCGTACGGAGGTCAGACCCACATCGATGCTATCAGCGCTGCCGAGCGGTCCGAGCACGGAGATGATCCGCTGTTTGACTTCGTATTGCGCGAAATATAAACCGCCCAGGGCGATAACGAGCAGCACCAGAACGATACCGGCGACGGCAACGGCCACACGTCTTGCAGTCGACATCGCCATGCTTGCCTCCTCGTGGTCGCGCGACGCGCGGCTGGCCGTTTAAAGGTGAGCAAACCTCATGCCGCGCCGCCCGCCGGTTACCGGGCACAAACCGTGCAATGCACGGCCTGGCCGATAACCGGGACGTATGCGGCGAACGTCTTAACGCGCGATCGGCTTATAGCGCAGACGCTTCGGCCGGGCGGCTTCCTCACCCAGACGGTTGCGCTTGTCCGCTTCGTATTCCTGGTAGTTGCCGTCGAAGAACGTCACTTGCGAATCGCCTTCGAATGCCAGGATATGCGTCGCGATGCGGTCGAGGAACCAGCGATCGTGCGAGATCACCATCACGGAGCCCGCGAATTCGAGCAGGGCGTCTTCGAGCGCGCGCAGCGTTTCGACATCGAGGTCGTTCGACGGTTCATCCAGCAGCAGGACGTTGCCGCCCGCGATCAGCGTCTTGGCCAGATGCAGACGGCCGCGCTCACCACCCGAAAGGTTGGAGACGATCTTCTGCTGGTCGCCGCCCTTGAAGTTGAAGCGGCCAATGTAGGCCCGCGACGGCGTTTCATACTTGCCGACCGTCAGCACGTCGGCGCCGCCGGAAATCTCTGCGAACACCGTCTTCGAACCGTCGAGCGCATCGCGGCTTTGATCCACGTAGGCAAGCTTGACCGTCGGCCCTTGCACGATCTCGCCCGAATCCGGCTGTTCCTTGCCCGTGAGCATGCGGAACAGCGTCGACTTGCCGGCGCCGTTCGGCCCGATGATGCCGACGATCGCCCCCGCCGGAATCTTGAAGCTGACGTTGTCGAGCAGCAGACGATCGCCGTAGGCCTTCGACACATTCTTGAACTCGATCACTTCATTGCCGAGACGGTCGCCGACCGGGATGAAGATTTCCGAGGTTTCGTTGCGCTTCTGGTAGTCCTGGCTGTTCAGTTCCTCAAAGCGGGCGATACGTGCCTTCGACTTCGCCTGACGGCCCTTCGGGTTCTGGCGCACCCACTCCAGTTCTTTCTTGATTGCCTTCTGGCGTGCCGATTCCGACGCTTCTTCCTGCTTCAGGCGCTCTTCCTTCTGATCGAGCCAGCTGCTGTAATTGCCCTTCCAAGGAATGCCGTGGCCGCGGTCGAGTTCGAGAATCCACTCGGCGGCGTTGTCGAGGAAGTAGCGATCGTGGGTCACGGCGACCACGGTCCCCGGGAAGCGTGTCAGGAACTGCTCGAGCCAGTCGACCGATTCGGCGTCCAGGTGGTTGGTCGGTTCGTCGAGCAGCAGCATGTCCGGTTTTTCGAGCAGCAGCTTGCACAGCGCGACGCGGCGCTTTTCACCACCCGACAGATGCTCGATTTTCGCGTCCCATGCCGGCAGACGCAGTGCATCCGCGGCGATTTCGATCTGCTGCTCGGCGCTGCCATCCGCGGTGGCGAGGATCGCTTCGTACTTGGCCTGCTCAGCGGCGAGCGCGTCGAAATCCGCGTCCGGCTCGGCATACGCGGCGTAGATTTCGTCGAGCTTCTTCTGCGCGCCGAACACTTCGCCCAGACCCTCTTCGACCGCTTCACGCACCGTCTTTTGCGGATCGAGTTGCGGTTCCTGCGGCAGGTAGCCGATGTTCAGGTTGGGCATCGGCGTGGCTTCGCCTTCGATGTCCTTGTCGACGCCCGCCATGATGCGGATCAGCGTCGACTTGCCCGAGCCGTTCAGGCCGAGCAGACCGATTTTCGCGCCGGGGAAGAATGACAGGGAGATGTCTTTCAGGATTTGACGCTTGGGCGGCACGATCTTGCCGACCCGGTTCATGGTGAAGACGTATTGGGCCATTTTGCTTGCAGTAGGCGTTGACGCCGCCGGCCGCACAGAGGGCGGGCGGTCGTGGGTGGATGGGAATTCGGTGCCGCTGGTTTCCGGCCGGTGCGGCGTGAGCGTCGGTCGATCCTTACGATCGAAGCTTTCGGCATGAGAGCGCGCACGGCGGGAGAGGTGTCATTGTACTTCGGGGCGGGCGGCGCGGGCGTGCAGGGCGTGTCCTGGCGGAATCCGCCGGATAAGAGGGAGAGGTTTGCGCGGCGCGGAGCGTGCGGTGACGGCGCGCTGAGGGGGGAATGTGCGCGCGTGGACGCGCAGGTATGGCGGATGACTGGCGCGCAGGCGCGATCCCTGCGGCCAGTCGTGCGTGGACCTGAGTCAGGCTATTTGGCGCCCGGCTGTTCCCTCCAGCGATACTGCTGCTTCCAGCCAAGCAGGCGCTTCAGTTTTTCATTGCTCAACAGCGTTTCGAACTCGCCCAGCTGCTTTTTCACCGGCACGTTCGGATAGAAGCGTTTGAGCAGTTCCGCGGTCGGCAGATCCGACGAGACGTCGTCCGCCGCCACGTTCATCACCTCGAAGCCCAGACCATCCTTCTCGATGCCGAGGCGGCAGGCCGTAGCCAGATCGCGGCCGTCGATATAGCTCCACGCGATGCGCTTGCGCAGGATCGGATCCTTCAGCCAGGTCGGGAATTTCGCATAGTCGGCCGGATCGAGCACATTGCCGATCCGGAAGCAGTAAATGTCCGCGCCGGTGCGCGCATGAAACGCCTTGCCGGTCACTTCGTTGATGACCTTCGACGTCGCGTAGCTGTCCATCGGATCGACTGGATACTCTTCATCCAGCGGGAAATAGGCCGGGTCGCGGTGACGATGCGCGAACACCACCCCATAGGTCGTTTCGCTCGACGCGAGAATCACCTTCTTGATGCCGTACTTCGAGGCCGCGTCGAGCACGTTGTACGTCGCCATCACGTTGATACGGAACACCTCGTTGTCGGTCGTGACGAGAATCCGCGGAATGGCCGCAAAGTGCACGATCGCATCGATCGGCTTCGGCTCGATGTCGTCGTCGAACTCCTTCGAGGTCGTGCTCGAGGCAAGCGCGTTGAACACCTGGCCCGCGTCGGTCAGGTCTGTAATGAGGGTGCGGGCGGTTTGCTTTGCCATCGGCACGCGGTCGAGGTTCAGCACTTCATAACCGTGCGCGACCAGGTCTTCGACCACCCACTTGCCGGCCAGTCCGCTACCGCCGGTGACAATCACTCGCTTCGTCATCTGCCTTGCTCCTTGTCAGGTTCAGGTGAATCAGGGGGTTAAAACATCATAGACGTTTCCTGCCATGCGTTTCTGTGACGAACGTCATAGTCACGGGGCCGCATCCAGGCACTTCGGGAGAACCCCAATACGTATGTATGACGTACGTCACAGTTTCCTGTGGCGCTCTGATCCTATGATCGGTGCCAGTCCCAAGGTGCGGCGCGTTGGCAGCAAGGCGTAGTCGTGCTCGAAACGCCGCGGGGTAAAAACCGCCGGGCCGCAATGATCTGCATGGAGACGCCCTTTGAGAGCCATCTCGACCAAGACAGGGGAGCCGGCGCACGCCGGCGTGCTGGATACGATGCGCAACTGGCTGAAAATCCGCGAGCTCAACATCCTGTCGGTGCTGATCCTGGTCGGCATCGTCATCAGTATTTTCTCTCCGTACTTCCTGACGACGAACAATCTGATGGGGGTGTTCCGCTCGTTTTCGCTGGTCGGCATCATGTCGATCGGAATGATGCTCGTGATCATCACCGGTGGCATCGATCTGTCGGTCGGCTCGGTGATGGGACTGTCGTCGCTGATGACCGCGCTCGCCTTCCAGCACGGTTGGGGACCGCTGCCCGCGGTGCTGGCGGGCTTGTGCGCCGGATTGATTGTCGGCGCGTTCAACGGTGTCCTGATCACGTGGATCCAGTTGCCGCCGTTTATCGCGACGCTCGGCACGCTCAGCATCGGCCGCGGCCTGATGTACATCATCACCAAAGGCGTGCCGCTCACGCCCGATGTCCCCGACAGCTTCACGTTCATCGGCCAGGGCTATTTCGGCTTCGTGCCGGTGCCCGTCGTGATCATGCTTCTGCTGACCGTGTGCTTCTCCATCCTGATGCGGCGCACGCGCTTTGGCCGTCACGTCTATGCGACAGGCGGCAACGAAGTCGCGGCGCGGCTAAGCGGCGTGCGCACCCACCGCGTCAAGTTCACGGTCTACGCGTTGTCGGGTTTGATCGCCGCACTTGCGGGCGTCGTCAGCTTTTCGCGTTTCGTGTCGGCGGAACCGGCGTCGGGTTTCGGCGCTGAACTCGACGTCATTGCGGCTGCCGCGATTGGCGGCGCGAGTCTCTCGGGCGGCGTAGGCAGCGTCGAAGGCGCGATCATCGGCGCGGCGCTCGCCGGGATCATCACCAATGGCGTCGTGCTCCTCAACATCGACACCTACGCGCAGCAGGCCATCACCGGCTGCGTGATCCTGATCGCGGTCAGCATCGATATCTGGCGTGTGCGGCGCAAAGGCCGCTAGACCGGAGATTTTCGTCACAAGCATCACTTCGCTAACACAAGAAAACAAGGAGACAACGTCATGAACACCAATGCTATGCCCCGCCTGCTGGCAGGCAGCCTGGCCGCAGTTGTACTGATGATGGGATACGGCGCCGCGCAGGCGAAGGATCCAAAGGACATCACGGTGGCGGTGATCCCGAAGGTGGCCGTGCCGTTCTTCGACGATTGCAACAACGGCGCGAAAGCGGCCGCCGAGAAGGCGGGCGTCGGCTATCAATGGGTCGTGCCGCAAAACACCCAGGGCTCGACCCAGGTGCAGATCATCGAGGATCTGATTTCGAAGCACGTCGACGGCATTGCGATTTCGGTCAACGAGCCGAAGTCGGTCGAAGGTGTGATGAAGCGGGCCGAACAGAGCGGCATCAAGGTGCTGACGTACGACTCCGATTCACCGAACAGCGGCCGTTCGATGTATATCGGCACCAACAACGAATCGGCTGGCGCAACCATGGCGGACTCCATGGCGAAGGCGCTGAACGGCCAGGGTGAGGTTGCGATCATCACCGGGCAGCTCGGTGCGGTGAACCTGAACCAGCGCATTGCCGGTATCAAAAAAGAACTCGTCAAATATCCGGGCATCAAGATCGTCGAAACGCAGGGCACGGAGGACGATCTCGCCAAAGGCGTATCGGTGACAGAGACGACGCTGCGGGCGCATCCGCAACTCAAGGGCATCTTCGGCGTGAGCCAGGTAGGCGGCCCAGCGGTGGCGAAGGTGCTCAACACGAAGGAATTCGGCGCGATGAAGGGCAAGCTGCAGGTGTTCGCGTTCGACGATCTGCCGGATACCTTGAAGGGGCTGAAGGAAGGCTACATTCAGGGAATCATGGTGCAGCGTCCGGTGACGATGGGGCGGCTTGCGGTGGAGCATCTGGTGGCCCAGGTGCAAGGGCAGGATAAGGACATCAAGGACATCGATACCGGGGTCACGGTGGTGACGAAGGACAACATGGGAAGCTATACGAAATAACGCCAAGCAGCCCGAAGTAATTTCCGTGTCCGCACGTGCAGGCAGGAGCGATTCGATGACGCCGTTTCTGGAGATGCGCAATATCTCGAAGACGTTTCCGGGCGTGAAAGCGCTCGATCGCGTCAACCTGCACGTGTCGCGCGGCGAAGTGCTTGGACTCGCTGGCGAAAACGGCGCTGGCAAGAGCACGCTGATGAAGATTCTGACCGGCGTCCTCTCGCACGATGTGGGCGGCAGCATTCTCGTCGACGGTCAGGAGATCGTGTTGCGCGACGGCAATCATGCACGCGCACTTGGTATCAACATCATTTACCAGGAACTCTCGGTTGTCGAAAACCTGACGATCGCGGAGAACATCTATCTCGCGAGGGAGCCGCTTAACCGTTTCGGTTTTCTGGACGTTGCTCGCATGAACGAAGACGCGCGCACGGTACTCGAGACGATCGACATGAAGATCGATCCAACCACGCGCGTCAGCGAACTGAGCGTGGGCCAGAAACAGATGATCGAGATCGCCAAGGCGATCTCGTATCAGTCGGCGGTGATCGTGATGGATGAGCCGACGGCTTCGCTCAGCCATCACGAAACGCGTGTGCTGCTGGAGTTGATCAAGCGTTTGCGGCAGAAGGATATCGGCATCATCTATATCTCGCATCGGCTGGAAGAGGTGCTTGAACTCGCCGATCGCGTCACGGTGTTGCGCGACGGTTCGACTGTCGATACACAGCCGATCGCCGACGTGACGCGTGAATCGCTAGTGCGAAAGATGGTGGACCGCGAGCTGAGCGAGCTGTACGCGCCGCCCGTTTCCCATGCGACGAGCGAGGTCGTGCTTGAAGTGCGCGATCTGGCGATGCGGCATCCGCGCGCCGCCGACGTGCACATTCGCGACATCAGCTTCAGGTTGCATCGTGGCGAGATATTGGGGATCGCGGGGCTGGTGGGCTCGGGCCGCACCGAAATCATGGAGATGATTTTCGGCATTCGGCCGTGCGCAGGCGAGATTTTCGTCGACGGCAAAGCGGTGACGATCCGCAAGCCGCACGAGGCGATTGCGCATGGCATTGGCTTTGTCACCGAAGACCGTAAGGCTCAAGGTCTGGTGCTGGAGATGAGCGTGCGCGAAAACTTCAGTCTTACGCATCTCGAAGCGTATTCGCCGTTTCAGTTCCTGCAGCGCGCGAAGGAAGATGAAATCTGCAAACAGTTCGTCCGCACGTTGAGCGTCAAGACGCCTTCAATCGAGCAGAAGGTGATCAACCTGAGCGGCGGCAATCAGCAGAAGGTCGTGCTGGCGAAATGGGTGGCGCGCAATCCGCGCGTGCTGATCGTGGATGAACCGACGCGTGGCATCGACATTGGCGCGAAGGCCGAAGTGCACGCGTTGCTGGCGCGGCTCGCAGCGCAGGGGATCGGGATCATCGTGATTTCGTCGGACCTGCTGGAAGTGCTGGCCGTGAGCGACCGCGTGCTGGTCGTGCGCGAAGGACGCCTCAATGGCGAACTGACGCGCGCTGAAGCTACCCAGGAACGCGTGATGGCTGCTGCCACCGCATGACGGCTTTGCTTGCAACGGTCCGCTTTATGTTTTGTTTGTCTTGCGTTTGTCTCGATAGGGAGTGTTAGTGCAATGACCACGATTGTCGTAATTCACACCGGGCCGGTGACGGTGCAGCCGCTCAAGGATCAGTTCAAGGAACAGCTCGCCGATGCACGCGTGATCAATATCGTCGACGACAGCCTGTTAAATGACGTGCGCAGCGCCGGTCATCTGACGCCCGAGGTGACGAGCCGCATCTATAGCTACATGCAGAACGCGCAGTCGATGGGCGCCGACCTGATACTCAACGCCTGCTCGTCGGTAGGTGAGGCCACCGACCTGCTGCGCGGGATGATCCGCACACCCATCATCAAGGTGGATGAGGTCATGACCGAAGAGGCAAGCCGCATCGGGCAGCGCGTCGGCGTGGTCGCGACGGTGTCGACGACGCTGGAACCGACGGTGCGATTGATCCGGAAGAAAGCCGCTGAAAACAAGCGCGACGTGACGGTCGTGGAGCGCATCGCCGACGGTGCGTTCGACGCATTGCTCGCCGGCGACGCCGCGCGCCACGACGACATCCTGAAGCGCACCATCGTTGCCCTGATGGACGAAGTGGATGTGGTCGTGCTCGCGCAGGTATCGATGGCGCGCCTCGTGCCCTTGCTCGGGTCGACCAAGGTGCCCGTGCTGGCGAGTCCGCAGAGCGGCGTCGCCGAGGTCAGGCGCGCGCTAGCGGCGCTTTGAGGCTTTCGGCAGCGAGCGAGCGGGCGCGCGCCAGCACCTGATTCGCCGCCGACGGCGCCAGATATTGACCGACGAACGTGGGTGTCAACACGATCTTGCGTTCGTGCGTGTCGACGAGACCCGCCGCTTTCAGATCGCTAAAGTGCCGGTTCACCGATTCACGCGACGTGCCGATGAAATCCGCCAGCTTGTCCTGAGCAATCGTCAGGTCGATCAGGATCGCGCCCGGCTCGTCGTGATACGTGAAATCGCAACCGATCTGCGCGGCGAACATGGTGAGAATATTGGTGAGGCGCTTACGGACGTCGTGCAGCGAAAGGTTTTCGATCAACTGCTGGGCTTCCTGCCAGCGCTGATAGTGGCTCTTGAGCACGAACTGGTTGATCACGTCGTAGCGCCGCAGCAGTTCCTTGAAATCCGGCTTGCGGATATAGCAGATCATGCTGGGCGCGAGTGTTTGCGCATAGTGCGAATAACTGGGCTCGTTGAGGACATCGCCGTCGCCGAAAATCATGCCCGCCTTGATGAACGACAGCGTGATTTCCTGGCCATCCTCGGTGAGCCGATACAGCCGGACGCTGCCTTTCTTCAGCAGATAGACGCAGTCGCTGCGGTCCTCCGGACGATAAACGGTGGTGTTCTTGCGTAGATGTCTGTGATCGCTGAACGCAGGCATTACCTCGTCGAGGCAATTCAGCTGGATCAGCGACAGCAACTCGCTTTTGCCGACGAACCACATCGCGTGTCTCCTTGACTCTGTTGGGTCAACGGGCCGCGTCGAGGCACATCGTCCGACGTGGCATCGCTTTATGTCATTCGGCTCATTCTACACATCGTCTTGTGGCGCCGCTTGCGAGGCCGCAGCGGCGCCAGACAGCGAGTCGGACCCCAAATCAGTTTGCCCGCTTGCCGCTCGCCGGATCGAAGAAATGCAGGTGTTTCGCAGGCAGCGCTACGGGCAGTGCTTCTCCGTTGGCCGGCCGGTGGGTGTGCGGCAGGCGCACGGTCACGTCGTGTTTGCCCCAGCGGCCATGCACGAGGTTGTCCGCCCCGAGCAGTTCGCATGAATCGACCGCGATGCTCACGTGCGGTGCGTCCGGGAATCCCGGTGTCATATGCTCCGGCCGGATGCCGAGGACCCAATCGCGCCCGGCCGCTACCTCGCTACCGATGCACGGCACGCCCGCGAGCGGCAGCTTCGGACCATTGCCGGCGACCTCGAAAGCAGCGCCGTCGTCCGATACGCGGCCTTCCAGCAGATTCATCCCCGGTGAGCCGATGAAGCTCGCAACGAAGACCGTCGCCGGCCGTTCGTAGACGTCGACCGGCGCGCCGATCTGCTCGGCGTGGCCGCGGTTCATCACGATCACACGCTGGGCGAGTGTCATCGCTTCGATCTGGTCATGCGTGACGTACAGGCTGGTGGTCGCGAGACGCGCGTGCAACCGCTGGATTTCGAGGCGCATCTGCACGCGCAGCCGGGCATCGAGGTTCGACAGCGGCTCGTCGAACAGAAACACGGCGGGCTCCCGCACGATCGCGCGACCCATTGCCACGCGCTGCCGCTGGCCGCCCGACAGCTCGCGCGGTTTGCGTTCAAGCAGCGGCCCGAGTTCGAGAATCTGCGCGGCGGCCTGCACGCGCCGGTCGATCTCCGCACGGTCCACGCCGCCGATCTTGAGCGCGTAGCCCATGTTTTGCGCCACGCTCATGTGTGGATAGAGCGCGTAGTTCTGGAACACCATCGCGATGTTGCGGTCTTTCGGCTCGAGCTGATTGACCACCTTGTCGTTGATCGAGATCGTGCCCTCGGAAATGCTTTCGAGGCCCGCCACCATCCGCAGCAAGGTCGACTTGCCGCAGCCCGACGGTCCGACCATCACGACGAATTCACCATCGGTCACGTCCACGTCGATGCCGTGCAGTACGAACTGTTTGCTGTCGTAGCTTTTCTTTACGCCCTTTAGCGTCAATGCAGCCATTCCATCCGCCTTTCTTTTTCATCTGCGGTTACGCTTGCCCCAAGAGCTGCGTGTCGCCGCGAAGTTATTCGGTTCCGGAGCCGGCTGTGGAGTCGCTCGTTGCGCCGGCACGGTCGGCTTATTTTTCAGAGTCCACGAGTCCGCGTACGAACCAGCGCTGCATTGTCAGCACCACCGCGAGCGGCGGCAACATTGCGAGCAGCGTCGCGGTCATCACGAGATGCCACTCAGTGGCGGTGTCGCCCGACGCGATCATGCTCTTGATACCCACCACCGCCGTGGTCAACGATTGCTGGCTCGTGATCAGGATCGGCCACAGATACTGGTTCCAGCCGTAGATGAAGGTGATCACGAAGAGCGCGGCGATATTGGTTTTCGACAGCGGCAATACGATGTCCCAGAAGAATCGCAGCGCACCCGCACCGTCGATACGCGCAGCCTCCATCAGCTCGTCGGGCAGCGTCATGAAGAACTGCCGGAACAGGAACGTGGCGGTAGCCGACGCGATCAGCGGCAGCGTGAGTCCGGCGTACGTGTTGGACATGTGCATCGACGATACGACTTGCACGGTTGGGAAAATGCGCACTTCAACGGGCAGCATCAACGTGACGAAGATCAGCCAGAACGAGAGATTCCTGAACGGGAAGCGGAAGAATACGATCGCGTAGGCGGAGATCATCGAAATCGCGATTTTGCCGATGCAGATCACCAGCGCCATCACGAGACTGTTCATCAGCATGCGGCCGAACGGGGCGGCCGCGTTGCCGCTGCCGTGCACCCAGACGTTAGCGATGTTCTCGAACAGATGCGTGCTCGGGATCAGCGAAAGCGGCACAGAAAAGATTTCGTGCTCATTCATGGTGGCGGCGCAAAACGCGACGTACACCGGGAACACGATCAGCGCGACGCCGATGATCAGCACCGCATGGCAGAAGAGGTCGAAACCACGGCGATTCTCGATCATGAGTATTGAACCCTCCGCTCGATGAAACGGAATTGCACGACGGTCAGCGCGATCACGATCAGCATCAGCACGACCGACTGCGCGCCCGAGCTACCGATGTCGAGGCCTTGGAAGCCCTCGGCGAAGATCCGGTAGATCAGCGTGCGGGTGGCCTGGGCCGGTCCGCCGCCCGTGGCGGCATCGATAATCGGAAAGGTGTCGAAGAACGCGTAGACCAGATTGATGGTGAGCAGAAAGAAGCTCGTCGGCGACAGCAGCGGCAGCGCGATGCCGAAAAAGCGCCGCACGGGTCCGGCGCCGTCGATGGCGGCCGCCTCGATCAGCGAGCGCGGAATGGCCTGCAGGCCGGCATAGAAAAACAGGAAGTTGTAGCTAACCTGCTTCCACACTGACGCCAGCACGACCAGGAACATGGCCTGGCCCGGATTGAGCGCGTGATTCCAGACGATGCCGTACTTCGCAAGCGCGTATGTTACGAGCCCGATGCTCGGATTAAACAGGAACGACCACAGCACCGCGGCAATCGCGGGCGCGACCGCATACGGCCAGATCAGCAAGGTCTGATACGCCTTCGCGCCGCGCGTCACACGATCGGCGCAGACCGCGAGCAGTAGCGAGATAACCAGTCCGCTGACGGTGACGAGCACGCAAAAGAACAGCGTAGTGTTAAACGACGCCAGATAAAGCGGATCGGCGAACAGTTGCTTGAAGTTGGCGAGGCCCACGAATTCGCTCGACGTGCCGAACGCATCCTGGCTTTGCGTGGACTGCCACAGCGCGACGCCGGCAGGCCAAAGAAAGAACACTAGCGTGATCGCCAGCTGCGGACCTACCAGCAGATAAGGCAGCACGCCAGTCCCGAAGCGGGATCGCTTTTCCATGAAGCATCTCTCTGAAGATAATGCTGGAGCGGCTCAGCTTTGCTTGTCCGCCCGGTGTACGAAGTGCGAGGCGACGGAACGAAACGCTCCGTCATACTAACGGACGCGCCTCGCTGAGGCGCGTCCGCCGGGTGGGGCAGGTCGACGCTTAGCTGCCGGCCTTCTCGAAGCGGCGCAGCAGTTCATTGCCGCGTTCGACCGCGGAGTCGAGCGCTTCCTTAGGCGTCTTCTTCCCGCTCCAGACCTGCTCGAGTTCCTCGTCGACCACCGTACGGATCTGCGGCATGTTGCCCAGACGCAGGCCCTTCGTGAACGGCAGCGGCGGCTTGTTGAGCATCTGCTTGATTGCGGTATCGCTGCCCGGGTTCTTCGTGTAGAAGCCCTGCTGTTGCGTCAGCTGATAGGCGGCAGTCGTGATAGGCAGATAGCCAGTGTCCTGATGCCACTTTGCCGCAACTTGCGGCGTGGCCAGGTACGCGAGGAACTTTGCCACGCCCTTGTAGACGCTCGGATCCTTGCCCGACAGTACCCACAAACTTGCGCCGCCGATGATCGCGTTTTGCGGTGCACCCTTCACGTTGGCGTCGTAGGGCATCATGCCGGTGCCGAAGTCGAACTTGGCGTACTTCTTGATGTTGGCAAGCGAGCCCGACGAGTTCGTGATGATGCCGCAGTCGCCGCTATAGAACTTGGATACCGGTTCGTCCTTGCGGCCGACATAGGTGAACGAGCCTTCCTTCGCCATGTCCTGAAGGAACTGGATATGGGCGATCTGCTGCGGCTTGTTGAATTCGAGTTGCGCGTCGGCGCCATCGAAGCCGTTGTTTTCCGTCGCAAACGGCAGACCGTGCCAGGCACTGTAGTTTTCGAGCTGGATCCAGCTCTGCCAGCCCGATGAGTAACCGCACGACATGCCTGACGCCTTCAGCTTCTGCGCGTCCTTGCGCAGTTCGTCCCACGTCTTCGGCGGCTGGTTAGGATCGAGCCCGGCCTTCTTGAACGCATCCTTGTTGTAATACAACACCGGCGTCGAGCTGTTGAACGGCATCGAAATCAGCTCATCGGTCTTGGAGTCGCTGTAATAGCTCGCGATAGTGGGCACGAAGGCCTTTTCGTCGAGCGGCACGCCAGCCTGTTTGAATACTTCGGATACCGGAATCACTGCTTTCTTCGCCTGAATCATCGTGGCCGTGCCGACTTCGTACACCTGAAGGATCGCCGGCGCGTTGCCGCTGCGATAGGCGGCGATGCCGGCCGCGAGCGTCTGGTCGTAGGAACCCTTGAAGACCGGGACGATCTTGTAGTCGGATTGTGATGCGTTGAAGTCGTTGGCGATGTCGTTCAGATGCTCGCCGAGGGCGGCTTCCATGGCATGCCAGAACTGGATTTCCGTCGCGGCCTGAGCGGCCTGATTGACGCCGAGAGCGAGAACAGCCGCCGCGGCAAGCGTACGGAACAGGGGTTTGCAACTCATCAATGGTCTCCTTGGTCGGAAGGGGTGCAACTTGAGGTTGCGCGATTCTAATTGGACTCGATGACAGACAGAAGTTGAGCGTTGTTATGTTGTGCTCGCTATCGGTGCTGGCAATGGCCGGCTTCTGCGGCGCCGGAAGCCGCAATTTAACACCAGCAGAATTGAAACTGAAGCTAACTTTCGGACACCGTCGCCTGGCGGGATTTTGATGCCTGCCAATGGCTGCTTTTGTGCTGGAGCCGCTTGCTTTGGCTTGTTTTGAGACCGTTGACCCGTAACATGGGTGGTTCGGTTTCGTCTGTTCTAGTCAGGAGTCCAGATGCCTCGTCTGATTTGCGCCGGGTTGGTCGTTGTGTTCTGTAGTGCTTTTTTGTCCGGTTGTGCTGCGCCTTCCGAGAGGCCAGTTGATACGTCCGCGTCTGACTCTGCGCTGCCGCAGATCATCGCGCATCGTGGCGGTACGGGTGATGCGCCTGAGAACACGCTGGAGGCGGTTCGTCTCGCGCTCGCGCACCACGCCGACGCCATGTGGTTGACGGTGCAACTGAGCAAGGATGGCGTGCCGGTGCTGTACCGGCCGGCGGATCTGTCCGCGTTGACGGATGCCAGCGGGCCAGTCTCGACGCGTACGGCGGCAGAGCTTGCCCATGTCAACGCGGGGTGGAGTTTTCGTCTGGCTGACGCTCAAGGGGTGGAGGATTACCCGTACCGGAGCCGACCGGTTGGCATTCCTACGTTGCGCGAGGCTCTACGCGCTATACCGGCTTCGATGCCGGTCGTCCTCGATATGAAAGCGCTGCCGGCGGAGCCGCAGACACGGGCGGTCGCGCAGGTGCTGAGCGAAGAAAACGCCTGGTCGCGGGTGACGCTTTATTCAACGGAGGCTGAATATCAGCGTGGTTTCGCGGCATATCCGCAGGCGAAGGTCTTTGAATCGCGCGATGCGACGCGCACTCGTTTAGTGCGCGTTTTGCTTGATCAAGGGTGTCTGGACGCGCCGGCTGAACATGCTTCGGCCGCGTTCGAGCTGCATCGGGCGGTGACCGTGGTCGAGAGATTTACGCTTGGGGAAGGGCGCTCGGAGGTGAACGCGACGCTGTGGACGCCCGCAACGGTGGCGTGTTTTCGGACGCATCCGGACGTGCATATCGTCGCGATTGCGGTGAACGACGCGGATGATTATCGTGCCGCGGCGTGTCTCGGGATTGACGCGGTGCTGTCGGACTCGCCGGAGAAGATGACGGCGATTCGGGCGGGGATGGTGGGGGCGTTGCGGTGTGGTTCAGGTCGGACAAGGTCAAACAGGCAATAAGGTGCAATGTGAAGCCGCGAGAACTGAAAGAGCATAAGGATGCTGCAAAGAAGCTGACGGAATTACCGGCGTTTCAACCAATGAAGCGCGGCAAGCTGCCCAAGCCATTTAACAAGCTGGGAGGCGGGCGCATGCACTCGACAAAGCAGATCCGGGTCTCGACGCACCATCAAGTGCTGTTTTGGTGGCGCGACGGTGAGACTTTGGCGGACAGATCGTTTTACGGATATCTGATGTGTGATCTGGCGCAGGACGCGCTGGGCATCGTGTTCGAGTTCCACTGGCATCCAAGTCACAAGGGAATCCACTGTAAGGTCCCATGTGAAACTGAACTAAACTACACCAATCGATTTCTGGTCGGCGCTCCTGAATTAGGCCTGTCCGGCTCGAGGCTACTCGACCCTCGAAACGAAAATGACCGACAACAACTGATGATCCGCTTTTGGGATGCGTGCGGCATAACCCTCGCGGCAAAAGAGGATCCGGTGCAACCAGACCTATGGAACTTCTAAAGGACGACATAAAGCGCTCCATCTGCTCGCTGTTCGACGTCTATTCCGACGAGAACGGCGTGCAGCGGATCGTCACGCCTATCGAGTACCCGGGGACGGCCGATAAGGTCGTGGTGCGGGTACGCCCGGCGCCCGGCGGCGGTTTCACTATCGACGAGAACGGCGAAGCCGCGCTCTATGCTTCGATGGCTGGCGGCGACATCGATTCCGAGCCCATGAAGCGCTGGCTTGAGGAGTTGTCGTCGGCGGGCCCCGTCACCCTGACGGATGACGAAGTGCTGGTGTGTTCAGGAAGCAATCAGAAGCTGGTGGCGCCATACATTTTCAGGATCGCGGAAGCAGCGCAGCAACTGTACGCTATCGCCACTTCACGGGCAGAGCGGCAATTCAGTGACTTCAAAGCGAAGCTCGCCGGTATCGTGATGGAGGTGGCACGGGACGTGGGGGTTAAGGTCGACTCAGATGTCAGCCTTCCGTTGGCGGGCGGCATGGTTGCCGATTACGTAGTTCATGCTCGCGAGCCTATCATTATCGTCGCTGCAACCAGCACCACTCGGTTGCTCGAAGCGGAGCTGATTCAGGTGCAATACCGTTTGTCAAAGCAGGCGGGAAAGGTCTTGGCGATATGCGAGAGCCAGGCGTCCGTGGGACGTAAGCAATTCGAACGCGCCGGATACTTCACGTGGAAGACACTAACGTTCAGCGGGCATGATCTGGGCCCCATGTTGGCAAGCCAGTTGAGCAGTTGATAGCCTGTCGGCGGGCTGCCCTCGGCGGGCAAACGATCGAGTGGAACCGTGTGAAACGCCCTTGAAAACAGAAGACTGCTTTCAAGGGCCAACGACGTCACCTGATTGATACGTCTGCGCCGAAGGTCAGACGTTAAACAGGAAATTCATCACATCCCCGTCGTGCACGACATATTCCTTACCTTCCGCCCGCATTTTGCCGGCTTCCTTCGCGCCTTGCTCACCTTTGTAAGCCACGAAGTCATTGAAGCCAATCGTCTGTGCACGGATGAAGCCACGTTCGAAGTCAGTGTGAATCACGCCCGCGGCCTGCGGCGCCGTGTCGCCGATATGGATTGTCCACGCCCGCACTTCCTTCACACCAGCCGTGAAGTACGTCTGCAGACCGAGTAGTTTGAAACCGGCGCGGATCACGCGATTGAGGCCCGGCTCCTCCATGCCCAAGTCGGCGAGGAAAACCTGCTTGTCTTCGTCTTCCAGATCGGCGATTTCCGCTTCGATGGCCGCGCACACCGCGACGACCGGCGCCTTCTCAGCGTCCGCGAACTTGCGTACGGCGTCCAGGTGCGGGTTGTTATCGAAACCGTCTTCCTTCACGTTGGCGACGTACATCGTCGGCTTGGCGGTGATCAGGCAGAACGGCTTGAGGAGCACCTGCTCTTCATCCGACAGGTCGAGCGCGCGCACCGGCTTGGCCTGGTCGAGCTGCGCACGGACCCTTTCCAGCACCGCGGCGAGCTTGATCGCTTCCTTGTCGTTGCCCGATTTAGCAGCCTTCGAATAACGCGAAAGCGACTTTTCGACCGTCGCCAGATCGGCCAGCGCCAGTTCGGTATTGATGACTTCAATATCCGACAGCGGATCCACCTTGCCGGCGACGTGAATCACGTTATCGTCTTCGAAGCAGCGCACAACGTGCGTGATGGCGTCGGTTTCGCGGATGTTGGCGAGGAACTGGTTGCCAAGCCCTTCACCCTTGCTCGCGCCGGCGACAAGACCGGCAATATCGACGAATTCCACCACCGCCGGCATGATGCGCTCGGGCTTGACGATGTCGGCGAGCGCCTTCAGCCGCGCGTCCGGCACTTCGACGATGCCGACATTCGGCTCGATCGTGCAGAACGGATAGTTTTCGGCGGCAATGCCTGCCTTGGTTAGCGCGTTGAACAGGGTGGACTTGCCGACGTTAGGCAGGCCGACGATGCCGCATTTGAGGCTCATGGGGTTTCTCTAGACTGATGCATGACGTGAATCACGGAATCCGCAATTGTAACCCTGTCCGGCGCCGCCTTCGCGCATCCACGATCCGGCCCCGCCACCCCCCGCAGCTATAATGCGGGCATGACTGCTCACCTCCAGACCTTTGACGTCGCCGTGATCGGCGGCGGGCTCGTCGGCAAGACTGCGGCGCTCGCGTTGGCGCAAGGCGGCCTGCGCGTCGGCCTGCTGGCGCAACCGTGTGCCTCGCTGCCAGCCGGTTCGATTTTCGATGCGCGGGTCTATGCGCTGTCCTCCAGTTCGCAGGCCCTGCTCGAGCGGCTGCGGGTCTGGCAGGCGCTCGACACCGCACGCCTCGGCCCGGTCTACGACATGCGGGTCTATGGCGATGCTCACGCCGAACTGCACTTCTCGGCGTTTCAGGCGTCCGTGCCGCAACTGGCGTGGATCGCGGAATCGTCGCTGATCGAGCGCGCGCTCGATGCCGCGCTGCGGTTCCAGCCGAGTCTCGAATGGATCGATTCGCGCGCCCAGGGGCTCGACGTGAAGCCGGGCGGCGCGACCATCGGTCTTGCCAACGGCAAAATGCTTGACGCGGATCTGGTGGTCGGCGCGGACGGCGCCCACTCCTGGGTACGTGCGCAGATCGGGTCGAAGGTCATCCGCCAGGACTATAAACAGACCGGCGTGGTCGCCAACTTCAAGGCCGAAAAGCCGCACGGCGAAACGGCCTATCAGTGGTTCAAGGACGGCGAGATCATCGCGTTGCTGCCGCTGCCTGATGGACACGTCTCGCTCGTGTGGTCGGCGCGTACCGAGCACGCGCAGGAACTGCTCGCGCTCGATCCTGCGCAGCTCGCCGCGGAAGTCGAACGCATCACGGGCGGCCAGGTGGGCGCGCTCGACTGCGTGACGCCGGCGCAGGGTTTTCCGCTCGCGCTGCAAACCGTCGACCGGCTCGTTGCACCGCGGGTCGCCCTGGTGGGCGACGCCGCGCACCTGATCCATCCGCTCGCGGGGCAAGGCATGAACCTTGGACTGCGTGACGTTGCGGCGCTCGCCGATACGATCGCCGGCAAGGAAGCTTTCCGTGATCTCGGCGACACCGTGTTACTGCGGCGTTACGAACGGGCACGCCGCGAAGACATCCGCTCGCTGATGGTCGCCACCGATGGCCTGCAAAAGCTGTTCTCCGTTCCGGGCCCGGTTGCCCGCGTCCTGCGCAACACGGGCATGGCTTTCGTAGGCGCGCAGCCGCTAATCAAGCGCTGGCTCGTTTCGGCGGCTTTGGGCTAAGAGGGCACGGCGCGCGAGTATGATGAACGGGTGGGCCGCCCGCCTGTCCGAGACGTACCAAGCGAAGACGCGTGATGCGTGTTCGAATGAACCAGGATATCCAGTATGAAAAAGCACCTCCGAATCGCCGCGCTCACCCTTGCCGTGGCCGTCGCGACACTCGGCTGCTCCGCGCAGGCCGACCAGGCCACCGACAAACTCAAGGCGACCTTGCAGGCTCGTCTCGGCGACGACGCGACCATCAAGAGCATCTCGAAATCGCCGATTGCCGGGTTGTACGAGATCAACCTTGGCACGCAGATCGTCTATAGCGACGCGAACGGCGACTACCTGCTGCTCGGCGATATCGTCGACGCGAAGACCCGCAAGAATCTGACTGAAGCACGCTTGTCCGAAACCAACCGCATCGACTTTGCGAGCCTGCCGTTCGCGAACGCGGTGAAGGTGGTGAAGGGCAATGGCAGCCGCAAGATGGCGGTGTTCTCGGATCCGAACTGCCCGTATTGCAAGCAGCTCGAAACCACGCTGAAGTCTATCGACAACGTCACCGTGTACACCTTCCTGTATCCGGTGCTGTCGCCGGATTCGACGGTGAAATCGAAGTCGATCTGGTGTTCGTCGGACCGCGCCAAGGCCTGGGAATCGTGGATGCAGGACCGTCAGGCGCCGACCGCCGCAGGCACCTGTGACACAGCCGCCATCGAAAAGAACCTCGATCTTGGCCACGCCATGAACGTGGACGGCACGCCCACCATCTTCCTCGCCGACGGCCGCCGCCTGCCAGGCGCGGTGCCGGCCGACCGGCTGGACAAAGAACTCTCCTCGGTGCACTAAACTGCTCGCATCGTCAGACCGGAGGCGCACTTTGCGCCTCCTGCCATTTCTGGACCCCTGATTTTTCTAACCTACCCCGCCGATGAAGCCGATCCGCTACAGCATCGTTCCGAAGCAACCCGCCGCCCACCTGTTCGAAGTCACCATCACCGTCGCCGATCCTGATCCTTCTGGTCAGCGTTTCATGCTGCCGGTGTGGATTCCCGGCAGTTACATGGTGCGCGAATTCGCCCGCAATATCGTCACGCTGCGTGCGGTCAACGAAGCCGGGCGCAAGGTGCGGGTGGAAAAGACCGACAAGCAGACGTGGCAAGCCGCGCCGGTCAACGGTCCGCTGACGCTGCGCTACGAGGTGTACGCGTGGGATATGTCGGTGCGGGCGGCGCATCTGGACGATACGACGGGGTTCTTCAACGGGACCAGCGTGTTCCTCGCGGCCTTGGGCCATGAGGATGCGCCGTGTCTGGTGGACATCCAGAAGCCGGCCGGCCCGGCTTACCGGAGCTGGCGCGTCGCTACGGCGTTGCCGGAAGCGCGCGGTACCCGACGCTACGGCTTCGGTGAGTACAGCGCGCAGAACTATGACGAACTGGCCGACCATCCGGTGACGCTCGGCGAATTTGCGCTGGCGACCTTCAAGGCGCATGGCGTGCCGCACGACATTGTGATTGCCGGCCGCGTGGTCGCGCTCGATATGGCGCGTCTCGCCGCGGATCTGAAGCGCATCTGCGAAGCGCAGATTGCCTTGTTCGAGCCGAAATCGAAGAAGGCGCCGGTCGAACGCTATGTATTCATGACCCAGGCCGTGAGCGATGGCTACGGCGGACTCGAGCATCGCGCTTCGACTGCGCTGATCTGCAACCGGTCGGATCTGCCGGTTGAAGGCCGCCCGCAGACCACGGAAGGCTACCGGACGTACCTCGGCCTGTGCAGCCACGAATACTTCCACACGTGGAACGTGAAGCGCATCAAGCCGGCCGCCTTCGCGCCGTACGATCTGACGCGTGAGAACTACACCTCGCTGTTGTGGCTGTTCGAAGGGTTCACGTCGTACTACGACGATCTGATTCTGGTGCGCACCGGTCTTATCTCGCCGGAAGAGTATTTCGCGCTGCTCGGCAAGGTGGTGGGCGGCGTGATGCGGGGCAGCGGCCGCCTGAAGCAGACCGTCGCGGAAAGCTCGTTCGATGCCTGGGTGAAGTACTACCGGCAGGACGAGAATGCGCCGAACGCGATCGTCAGCTATTACACGAAGGGTTCGCTGGTCGCGCTGGCGTTTGATTTGACGATTCGCGCGCAGACCAACAACCGCAAGTCGCTCGATGACGTGATGCGCCTTCTGTGGCAGCGTTTCGGACGCGACTTCTATCGCGGCAAGCCGGTCGGTGTGGCTGAGGACGAGGTCGAAGAGATTTTCGCCGAGGCAACCGGCGCTGACCTTGGCGCGCTATTCGAACAGGCGGTGCGCAGCACGCGCGATCTGCCGCTCGAGACAATGCTCGAGCCGTTTGGCATTTCGCTCGCTCCGGAGCGCGACAAGAACGCCAGGCCAACGCTCGGCGCCCGCGTGCGCGGCGGCGGGGATTGCACGCTCGCCGCCGTCCACGACGGCAGCGCAGCGCAGAAAGCCGGGCTTTCCGCGGGCGACGTGCTGGTAGCGATCGACGGTCTGCGGGTGACTGGCGCGAATCTTGATGCGCTGCTCTCGCGCTATCTGCCGGGCGCAAAAGTGGAAGTGCACGCGTTCCGCCGCGACGAGCTGCGCACCGTGCAAGTCAAGCTGGACGGCCCTGAGGTGTCGCGCTATTCGCTGACCGTCACCGACCGGCGCACGGCGGCGCGCAACTGGCGCGAGCGTTGGCTGGCGGCCTGAAGGCGGCGAAACGTCCTTTCAGTCTGCTTAAATCGCGAGATTCAGCGTCGGATTGTTCTACCCATGCAACAATCCTTCGCTGCCGCACGGCTTTTTCGCGGGCCGGTAAAAAAACACAATGGCTCCACTCGCGCAACACTGCGCGCCCCTACTGGAGTCAACCATGACCACGATCCTGCAAATCAACTCGGCAGCCCGCTCACAAGGCGCTCAATCGACGCTGCTCGTCAACGAACTGACTGAGAAGCTGCAACAATCGAATCCGGGCGCGCAAGTCGTCGTCCGTAACCTGCAAGCTGAACCGCTGCCCCACCTCGACGATGTGATCCTCGGCGCGTTCTTCACGCCGGCTGATCAACGCACGCCGGAACAGGCTGCCATCTCTGCCCGCAGCGAAGCGCTGATCGCCGAACTGCAAGCGGCCGACATCATCGTGATCGGCGCGCCGATGTACAACTTCGGTGTGTCGTCGCAACTGAAGACGTACTTCGACTTCATCGCTCGCGCTGGCATCACGTTCAAGTACACGGAAACCGGCCCTGAAGGCCTTGTGAAGGGCAAGAAGGTGTTCGTGGTTTCGGCTCGCGGCGGCAAATATCTCGGCACCCCGAACGACAGCCAGACACCGTATCTGAAGGCCTTCCTCGGCTTCCTCGGCATGACCGACGTGAACTTCATCTACGCTGAAGGCCTGAACATGGGCCCGGATGCAGCGACCGCCGCTCTGGCCGGCGCACGCGAAGCGATCGCCGCGTTCTAAGGTTCGCGCGGGGATGATCCGCGTCGTCGCGTGTCGCCTTGCGTTACTAAGCGAGCGTCTGCGCTTCGTCGGGCAGACGCCAGTCGATCGGCTGACGCTTGTGTTCGGTGAGGTACTCGTTAGCGAGCGCAAAGTGCCCGCAACCGAGAAAGCCCCGATGCGCCGACAGCGGCGACGGATGCGGCGCCTCCAGCACGTAGTGTGATTTGCCGCCGAGCAAGGCCCGCTTGGCTTGTGCGTGCGCGCCCCACAGCATGAACACGAGGCCGTCGTGACGCTGCGCCAGTTCGTGGATCAGCGTGTCCGTGCACTTCTCCCAGCCGCGTTTCGCGTGGCTTGCCGCCGAGTCGCGCTCGACGGTCAGCACGGTGTTCAGCAGCAGCACGCCCTGTTTTGCCCAAGCATCAAGGCAGCCGTGACGCGGCGGCTCGTGGCCCAGACTCGCGGCAATTTCCTTGAAGATATTGCGCAGCGACGGCGGCGGACGCACAGCCGGCGGTACCGAGAACGCCAGCCCGTGAGCCTGCGGTGTGCCGTGATCTTCACCGTGGTAAGGATCCTGGCCGAGGATCACGACTTTGACCTCGTCCGGACTGGTGAGGCGCAGTGCGCGGAATACGTCGGCGGGATAAACCGTCTTGCCCGCAGCGCGCTCGCCGTCGACGAAACGGCACAACGAGTCGTACGCCTCGCTCTCGATGAACGGTCGCAGATGGGTTCGCCATGCAGGCGGCAACGCATCGAATTGGGCTTCGAGCGTGGGCGTAGACGTGGACTTCATGGATGACGTGGCCGGCGTTTGCGCTTCAGCAGGGTGATCGGACGATTCGTCGCCAAACAGCGAGGCTTGCGACGAGGGGGAACGGGTACGGGAGGCGGAGTTCATGACGCGCAAGTGTCGCAGCAAACTGGGCGTAGCTCAAGGCATGCGGTCAGAGGCCGTGCTGCGGCGTCAGGTCTCGCGTTTTGCTCGATGTCACCGTTGACCCAGAGCAAGGACGCTTACTGCTCCCGCAGCCGATACCCGCGTTGCGCCTTGCTGACATCGTCCGGCGCGAGTCCGGGGACCTTGGCGCGGAGTTCATCCGCCAGCGCATGTAGTGCGGCTTCGTCTCCGCTTTTCAGCTCAAGTTCGACTTCGAGAATCGGTGCGCGGCGTGTTTCACCATCGACCTTGGCGATCACGTCGCCCTGATCGATTGCCGCTTCCACCGTGGCGCCGCTGTGCGCCACCTGCCACAGAGTGCGGGTGAAATTCGTACGGAACAGCTCCATCAGGTCCGGGGCGGCGCCGCGCAGCGCGGCGGCCACCGTGGGTTCGTCGCAGGCGTGCAGCAGCGCGTCGATCTCCAGCTTCTCGCCGGCTACCGGCATTTCCCACTCGTGTCGGCTGTGCATGCCGGCGCTTGCATTGCCGGCGGTCTTGAAGGTTTGCAGCCAGCCGTCCGGCGTGTGACGAAGGCGCAGCGCGCTTTTCGAGCGCGCCAACGTCAGAGCGGGCGTGTCGAAGTAGATATTGGCAAGCGCGATTGGACGGCCCGCGGTGCCGGTGCGTGCGACGAACCAGCGCGTCGCCGCGTCTATCTGGTCGGCGGGCAATGCCAGCTTGATTTCTCGTTCCATGCCCATGGCGGTGTTTTCCTGGTTAGCTCAAAACGAAGCTCAGAAAAACATCCGCGCAAGTTCTGCGCCCGGTTCCTCGGCCCGCATGAACGCTTCGCCGACGAGGAACGTATGCACATCCATCTCGCGCAGGCGATCCACGTCCGCGCGCGCCAGGATGCCCGATTCGGTCACGACGATGCGATCCTCCGGGATCAGGTCGAGCATGCCGATGGTCGTTTCGATCGATGTTTCGAACGTGCGCAGATTACGGTTGTTGACGCCGATCAGCGGCGTCTTCAGCGTCAGCGCTTCCATCAATTCGTTCCTGTCATGCACTTCGACGAGTACCGCGAGCCCCAGCGAATGCGCGAACGCTTCGAGATCCTGCATCTGCGAGGTTTCGAGCGCGGCGGCGATCAGCAAGATCGCGTCGGCGCCCATCGCGCGCGCTTCGACGATCTGATACGGATCGATGATGAAGTCTTTGCGCAGGACCGGCAGATCGCAGGCGGCGCGCGCTTGTTCCAGGTAGGCGGCGCTGCCCTGGAAAAACTGCACGTCGGTGAGGACGGACAGGCAGGCGGCGCCGTGCTTCGCATACGAACGCGCAATCTCAGCCGGCACGAAATGCTCGCGTAGCACGCCCTTTGAAGGGCTCGCCTTTTTCACTTCGGCGATTACCGCGGCCTGACCCAAGGCATGTTTGGCGCGCAGCGCGCCGACAAAGTCGCGCTTGTCGCGCGCCGAGGCTTCGAGGCGCAGTTCCTCGAGCGGTGCGCTCAGTTGCCCCGCGCGGACCTCCTGGCGCTTGACGTCGATGATGCGTTCCAGAATATCGCTCATAGATTTCTCGATACAGAATTTAGTGCTTGAATTGCTGGGTGAAGCGAACCAGATCGTCGACCTTCGCCCGCGCCTTGCCGTTTGCGATCGCTTCGCGCGCCAGTTCGATGCCGTCCGCGATCGAGGCCGCCACATTCGCAGCATAGAGCGCTGTGCCGGCGTTCAGTGTGACAATCTCACGCGCCACGCCCGGTTTGTTATCGAGCGCTTCGAGCAGCATCAGTTTGGATTCGGTGGCATCAGCCACTTTCAGCGAGCGGTTCGAGACCATCTGCATGCCGAAGTCTTCCGGGTGAATCTCGTACTCCAGAATCTCCCCGTTGCGCAGTTCGCCGACTTGCGTTGCCGCGCCTAGCGAAACCTCGTCCATGCCGTCCATGCCGTAGACGACCAGCACGTGCTTGGCGCCAAGGCGCTGCATCACGCGCACCTGGATGCCAACCAGGTCCCCATGGAACACGCCCATCAACTGATTCGGCGCGCTGGCCGGGTTGGTCAACGGTCCGAGGATGTTGAAGAGGGTCCGCACGCCGAGTTCGCGACGCACTGGGGCGATATTCTTCATGGCGGGGTGATGGTTCGGCGCGAACATGAAACCCATGCCGGTTTCTGCAATCGAGGCCGCTACTTGTTCCGGCTGCAGATCGATATTGACGCCGAGCGCTTCGAGCACATCCGCGCTACCCGACTTGCTCGATACGCTGCGCCCGCCGTGCTTCGCGACCTTGGCGCCGGCCGCGGCCGTGACGAACATCGTCGCCGTGGAGATGTTGAACGTGTGCGCGCCGTCGCCGCCAGTTCCGACGATATCGACAAAGTTCGAGTTGTCCTGCACCTCAACGTGCCGGGCAAACTCACGCATCACCGTGGCGGCCGCGGTGATTTCGCCGATGGTCTCTTTTTTGACGCGCAGTCCGGTGATGATTGCGGCCGCCATTACCGGCGATAGCTCGCCGCGCATGATGAGGCGCATCAGATGCAGCATCTCGTCGTGGAAAATCTCGCGGTGCTCGATCGTGCGCTGCAACGCTTCCTGGGGGGTAATCGTCATGATTTCGCCTCCGGTGATCAAGCGTTGCGTTTCGCTGAAGCGGCTTTCGACTGCTTCACGAAGTTCTCGAGCAGTGCGTGGCCGTGTTCGGACAGGATCGATTCCGGGTGGAACTGCACGCCTTCAACGGCCAGTTTCTTGTGACGCACGCCCATGATCTCGCCGTCGTCGGTCCATGCGGACACTTCGAGGCAATCGGGCAGCGACTCGCGCTCGATGGCGAGCGAGTGATAACGCGTCACGACGAAGTGCTTCGGCAGGTCGGCGAAGACGCCTTTGCAGTCGGTTTCGATCGTGCTCACCTTGCCGTGCATGATGGTCTGCGCGCGCACGACACGACCGCCAAATGCTTCGCCGATGGCCTGATGGCCGAGGCACACGCCGAGGATCGGATACTTGCCCGAGAACTCGCGCAGCACGTCGAGCGTGATGCCCGCGTGTTGCGGGTTGCTCGGTCCAGGCGACAGGCAAATCCGCTCGGGATTGAGCTTCGCGATCTCGTCCAGCGTGATCTCGTCGTTGCGGTAGGTCCGAACGTCTTCGCCGAGTTCGCCGAAGTACTGGACCAGGTTGTAGGTGAATGAGTCGTAGTTGTCGATCATCAGCAGCATGGTCTGTCTCCGGTCAGAAGTCGCTATCGAGGCCGTCTTGCACCTGCTCGGCGGCGCGCAATACCGCGCGCGCCTTGTTTTCGGTCTCTTGCCATTCGGATTCGGGCACCGAATCAGCGACGATACCCGCTGCCGCCTGCACATACAGATTGCCGTTGGCGATCACACCCGTGCGGATCGTGATGGCCAGATCCATTTCGCCGGTGAACGAGAGGTAGCCGACCGCGCCGCCATACAGGCCTCGCTTGACCGGTTCGAGTTCGTCGATCAGTTCCATCGCGCGGACCTTCGGCGCGCCGGACAGCGTGCCGGCCGGGAAGGTGGCGCGCAGCACGTCGAAATTGGTGGTACCGGGTTTCAGCTTGCCTTCGACCGAACTCACGATGTGCTGCACGTGCGAGTACTTCTCGATCACCATCTTGTCGGTGACGACCACCGAGCCGATCTGCGCGATGCGGCCCACGTCGTTACGCGCGAGGTCGATCAGCATGACGTGCTCGGCGATTTCCTTCGGGTCGTTCAGCAGCTCGGTGGCGAGTTCGGCATCGCGCTCGGGCGTGTTGCCACGCGGACGGGTACCGGCGAGCGGGCGGATGGTGACGATGCGATCTTCACCGCGCTTTTCCTGACGCACCAGAATTTCCGGCGATGCGCCGACCACGTGGAAGTCGCCGAAGTTGTAGTAATACATGTACGGCGACGGGTTCAGCGAACGCAGCGCTCGGTATAGCGAAAGCGGATTGTCGCGATACGGTTTCGTCAGACGTTGGCCGACCTGTACCTGCATCAGCTCGCCGGCGGCGATGTATTCCTTCGCCTTGCGCACAGCGGTGAGGTAATCGTCTTTGGCGAATTCGCGGTAGGTTTCGGTGCGTACGCTCGCCGAAGTCACCGGCGGCTGCACGGTCGTGCGCAGGCGTTGACGCAGATCGCGCAGACGTTGTTTGGCGCGGGTGTAGGCCTCGGGTGTGGTGGGATCGGCGTAGACCACGAGGTATAGCTTGCCCGCGAGGTTATCGATCACCGCGACTTCTTCAGTCAGCAGCAACTGGATGTCCGGCAGGTTCAGGTCGTCCGGCGGCGCGCTGTGCGCAAGTTTCTTCTCGATGTAGCGGACTGCGTCATAACCAAAATACCCTGCGAGACCGCCTGCAAAACGCGGCAATCCCGGGCGTTGCGCCACTTTGAAGCGTCCCTGGAATTGCTGGATGAAGTCAAGCGGGTCGCCTTCGTGCGTTTCGACCACGCTACCGTCGCGCACCACTTCCGATACCCCGTTGCGGGTGCGCAGCAGCGTGCGGGCCGGCAGGCCGATGAATGAATAGCGTCCGAACCGTTCGCCACCCACCACGGATTCCAGCAGGAACGAGTTGGCGCCGTTGCGCTCGGGTTGCGCGAGCTTCAGATACAGCGACAGCGGCGTTTCCAGGTCGGCGAGCGCTTCGGCGATCAGCGGGATGCGGTTATAGCCCTCGTTCGCGAGGGACTGGAATTCGAGTTCGGTCATGTTCCGATCCTGTTCATAGGTCCGTGCGCGGCGTGCGACGGACAAAGCGGGGCGATGCGCTGTCTACGTGGCCGGTTTGGGCGAAGCCTGGTCTGGCGATGCTTAAGACAAGGTTAGGCCAACCGGCGCGAGCTTTCCCACGAAGCGTGTACGGGACGGGCGTGCCACCGTACCTAAGGTACACGACGGCCGCATGAACCGATGCGACGAGAACTACTGGGAAAGGCGCGTGAGCGCAGCGAAGCAAAAAACGGTGCCGAAGACGAGCTTCAGCGTACCTCAGGCGAGGTTAGCGCGACCAGCGACGCCAGGGCCAGGCTCCCCGGTCGATGCTGCTCAGACTCCGTTTTTTGTTCAGAAACATGAGGATGATGGACTTGTTAAGTCGATGTATGGTGAGCTGCGTGTTGCGCTGCAATGGCCTTGGCGGCTTCGAGCAGCGAGGCAACTATACCATCCGATTTTATTGTTTGTATAGCCTGGCCATGGTTGTATCCGTAAGGCACGGTTAGCGTCGCCATGCCCGCTGCGCGGCCGGCCAGCGCGTCGTTTTCGGAGTCGCCGATCGCTACCGTCGCCTCGGGCTCGACCTGCAATTGCGCGCAGGCGGTGAGCATCGGCAGCGGATCCGGCTTCTTTTTCGACAGACTGTCGCCGCCGAGCACGACGCTGAAATAGCTGGCAAGCCCGTATTGCGCCAGGAGTTCTACAGCGAATCGGTACGGCTTGTTCGTCACGCACGCGAGCTTGAGGCCGGCGTCGCGCATGGCTTTCAGGCCGGCCTCGACGTCCGGGTACAGTCGCGTATGGTGGCCGTTGATCCGCGCGTACTCTTCCTGGTAGATCGCGAGTGCCTCGTCGAAGCGGTCCTGTGCCAGGGCCGCCTCGAAGCGCGGCGCGAGCACGCTGCGGATCAGATGCTCCGAGCCCTTGCCGACATAACCCACCACTTCCTCGCGCGAGGTTTCCGCCGCATCGAGTTGGGCGAGCATGCCGTTCAGACCTGCTGTGAAGTCGTCGGCGGTGTCGACCATCGTGCCGTCCAGGTCGATGATCGCCGCGAGAATGCGCGGGCCGCTGAACACGGGCGCGGCAAACTGCGGCGTTGCACTTGCCGTCATGCGCGCTGCTCGACTTTCGCCAGTTCGGCGCGCATCTCGGCGATGATCGTCTTGTAGTCGTGATGGCCGAAAATGGCCGAGCCGGCTACGAAGGTGTCCGCGCCCGCTGCCGCGATCGCGGCGATGTTGTCGATCTTCACGCCGCCGTCCACTTCGAGATGGATCTCGCGGCCGGTTTTTTCCTTGTACGCGTCGATGCGCTTGCGGGCCTCTCGCAACTTGACGAGCGCTTCGGGGATGAACGACTGGCCGCCAAAACCCGGATTCACCGACATGATCAGCACCAGATCGACCTTGTCCATGACGTAATCGAGGTGGCTCAACGACGTGGCCGGATTGAACACGAGACCGGCCTTGCAGCCGTGATCGCGGATCAGCGACAGTGTGCGGTCGATGTGGTCCGAGCCTTCAGGGTGAAAGCTGATCACGTTGGCGCCCGCCTTGGCGAAGTCGGGCACGATCCGGTCGACGGGGCGCACCATCAGATGCACGTCGATCGGCACGCTGCAGTGCGGACGGAGCGCCTCGCAGACGAGCGGACCGATGGTCAGGTTCGGCACGTAATGGTTGTCCATTACGTCGAAGTGGATCCAGTCGGCGCCGGCGGCGATGACGCTGCGGACTTCTTCGCCGAGCCGCGAGAAGTCGGCCGACAGAATGCTGGGGGAGATGCGAAATTGCGTCATGGCGGTGGCGGGCGGTAGGCGAAAAAACCCATTTTACCGTCTTGTGGGTTTCCGGGCCGTGTCCGGACGGGACGGCCGGGTTGCGGGCATGCCGTGCATAAAGCAGAATGCGGGACAATAATGAAGCCTTTGCCGGCGCGCCTGACGGCATGGGCGCCCGAGCCTCTCGCAGCCTTTCACGACACCGCTTCACCAGACCGGAATCAGGATGAGCCAGTACGAATTCAGCGTAGCGGCGCAGGTCCAGTACCTGCCCGACGAGTCGGACCCGGAGCGCCGTCAGTATGCGTTCGCCTACACGCTGACTATCCGCAACAGCGGTCAGGTGCCGGCACAACTGATTGCGCGCCATTGGGTGATCACCGACAGCGACAAGCACGAGCAGGAGGTGAAGGGACTGGGCGTGGTCGGGCACCAGCCGCTGCTCAAGCCGGGCGAGCAATTCGAATATACGAGTTGGGCCGTGATTGCGACGCCTATCGGCACCATGCGCGGAGAGTATTTCTGCGTCGCCGAAGACGGCGAGCGCTTTGAAGCGCCGGTGCCGGAATTTGTCCTGCGCATGCCGCGCACGCTGCATTGAACCGGCGGCGTTGCTTGCGGTCTTTAAACAGCGCTAGCGTTGTTTGTCGCGGTTCGCTTTCTTCTTGCCGGACGACATATAGATAACGATGAAGACGACCAGGAAGAGCGCTATCAGCAATTCCGGTACGAGCATGAGCATCGGGTATTCGTCGAACAGATCAGACATGGCGGTTTCCATCAAGTACGAACATTGTAGGGGTTTTGTCCGCGCGGTCGGCGGCTGGCTGGGGGCGCTTTCAGTTGCGGTGATGCTGGCTTCGTGCGGAGGCGGCGGTGCGGTACGGCCGTCCGGGCCGCCGACCGGCGCGGCGTTTGTTCCTGGTCAGGTGGCTGCGGCGAGGCTCACGCAGGTAGCGTGGCAACAGGTGCCTGGCTGGCAGGATGACTCGCTGATCGGGGCGACGGCCGCGCTGCGGCAGAACTGCGTGCGGCTCGCGCGTCTGCCGAACTGGCAACGCGCCTGTGCGGCGGCGGCGCAGATCGACGATCTGGATCTGACGAGCGCCCGCGCTTTCTTCGAAGCCTACTTCACCCCGTTCCAGTTCTCGAATACCGACGGCACGCTCGATGGACTGGTGACCGGTTACTACGAGCCGTTGCTGCGTGGCTCGCGGACCCAGCATGGTGTTTATCAGACGGCGTTATATCGGTGGCCGGCGGGTTATCGTCCCGGCGCTGAGATGCCGAGCCGGGCACAGCTTGAGCGCTCGGGTGTGCTCAATGGCAATGAACTTGTCTGGGTCGACGATCCGATCGAAGCGTTTTTCCTGCAGGTGCAAGGCTCGGGAAGGATCGTGATGGAAGACGGCAGCGTCATGCGGCTCGGCTTTGGCGGCACCAATAATCAGCCGTATAAGTCGATTGGGCGTTGGTTGCTCGATCGCGGTGAGCTGACGCCGTCTCAGGCCACGATGCAGGGGATCAAGGCGTGGGCGCGTGCTAATCCGACGCGTGTCGATATGCTGCTGGATAGGAATCCGCGCTTTGTTTTCTTTCGAGAGATGCCTTCCGCGGAGGGTACTTCGGGCGGCGGGGCCGATGGTCCAATCGGCGCCTTGGGCGTGCCTTTGACACCCGAGCGGTCGATTGCCGTCGACCCGTCTTCGATTCCGCTAGGGACGCCCGTGTTTTTGCAGACTACTCGTCCGTTGACCAATTCGCCGATGAACCGTCTGGTTTTTGCGCAGGATACGGGGTCGGCCATCAAGGGTGGTGTGCGGGCGGATTATTTCTGGGGCCTTGGTGATGATGCGGGCGATCTGGCTGGAAAGATGAGGCAGGCCGGGCGGATGTGGTTGTTGTTGCCGAATTCGTGATTTTTTGGGGTAGGGCGGCGGAGTGTATGGATGGCTGTGGGCGATGCCGAGGCTGCTGGGCAGGTTGAGGTTGAGCGGTGTCGGGGCTGGAGCGCCATGTCGCTGGAGCAGGCTTAGGCGGCTATCCACGACCGCCGGCACGCCCGCCTCGCTAGTACTGCCGCTACCTTCACCGCTACCTCCGTCCCCCGCTACCTCTCCCTCCGCGGACAACGCCGCCGACGTTCTCAGACGCTCGCCTTACGCTTGTCCACGACACGCCGTGCTTTTCCCACCGAGCGTTCGATGCCGTTCACCGGTAACACGTTGACCACGGCGCTTATGCCGATCAACGCCTTGATGTCGTAACTCAAAGCCTGTTTTGCCGCGGCGAGCGCTGCAGTATCGGGTGCTGTCTCGGGGCACGCTTCGACATTCAGTGTCAGCACATCGAGCGGACCCTCTTTCGTCAGAACGATCTGGTAGTGCGGCGCGAGCACGTGCCGTTTCAGCAGCAACTCCTCGATTTGCGTCGGGAAGACGTTCACGCCGCGCACGATCATCATGTCGTCCGAGCGACCGGTGATTTTTTCCATCCGGCGCATCGTTCGGGCAGTGCCGGGCAGCAGTCGTGTGAGATCGCGGGTGCGATAGCGGATGATCGGCAGGGCTTCTTTCGTCAATGAGGTGAACACCAGTTCGCCCAGTTCGCCGTCTGGCAGCACGTTGCCGGTTTCTGGATCGATGATCTCGGGGTAAAAGTGATCTTCCCAGATGGTCGGGCCGTCCTTGGTCTCCGCACATTCCGATGCCACGCCCGGTCCCATTACTTCGGAGAGGCCGTAGATGTCGACCGCGTCGATGCCCATGCGTTTTTCGATCGCGCCGCGCATGTCGTTGGTCCACGGCTCGGCACCGAAGATGCCGATGCGCAGCGAACATTGGGCAGGGTCGATGCCCTGACGTTCGAACTCGTCGGCGATCGACAACATATAGCTTGGCGTCACCATGATGACGTCAGGGCGGAAATCCTGAATGAGCTGAACCTGCTTTTCGGTCTGGCCGCCGCCGAACGGAATCACGGTGAGGCCGGCACGTTCCGCCCCGTAGTGGGCGCCGAGTCCGCCGGTGAACAGGCCGTAGCCGTAGCTTATGTGCACCTTGTCACCGCGCCGCGCGCCAGCCGCGCGGATCGAGCGGGCCACTACGTTGGCCCATGTGTCGATGTCCCGCGCCGTGTATCCGACCACCGTCGGTTTGCCGGTTGTACCTGAGGACGCATGAATCCGCGATACCTGCTCCTGTGGGACTGCGAACATTCCGAACGGATAGTTATCGCGCAGATCCTTCTTGGTGGTGAACGGAAAGCGCGACAGGTCCGCGAGCGTCTTCACCTCACCCGGATGGACGCCAGCCTCGTCGAATTTGCGCCGATAGACCGGCGAGTTCTCATAAGCGTGCGTGAGCGACCATTTCAGTCGTTCAAGCTGAAGTGCGGCGAGTTCGTCGCGGCTCGCCGTTTCGATCGGCTCGAGCGGGAGCGAGGTGTTCATCGAATGTCTCCTTGCTTCTTTCAGAATGGGTTGCGGTGCGCGCGACCGCCTTCGGCTTTGGGTATCGGTCGGGTTGCCGGTTCAGCTTTCTGTTGGAATCACACTGCCTCTGATCTGGGCAGATTTGCCGCGAAACATCGCTACGGTTTCGTCCGCGCGATTGGTGACACGAATGTCGTAAATGCCTGTTCGGCCGCTTAATGTCTGCTCGACGGCCTCGGCGGTCAGCACATCGCCGCCTTGTACCGGCCGCAGAAATTCGATCGAACAACCCGATGCCACCGTGCTGAGGTTGTAGCTGTTGCAGGCGAATGCGAACGTGGAGTCGGCCAGCGTGAAGATCAGGCCGCCATGGCAGATCTGGTGGCCGTTCAGGAAGTCGGGTCGCACCACCATGCGTAGACGCGCGTAACCGGGCCGGACTTCCAGCAGTTCCAGTCCTAGCGCGCGGCTGCAGGCATCGGCGGCGTACATGGCATCCGCGGTGGCACGGGCCAGTTCGTCGGGCGACAGCGCGGCGCCGCTGAGCGGTTTGGGCGCGATGTTGACGGCGTGTTCGGGCTGTAAGGACATCTCAACGGCCCTCGAAGCGCGGTGCGCGTTTCTCGATGAACGCTTGCACACCTTCCGCGTAGTCATGGGATGCGCCTAGCTCGCGCTGCAAATCGCGCTCCAGGTCGAGCTGCTGATCGAGCGTTTGCGTGACGCTGGCGCGCATGGCGTGCTTGATCGCGGCGATTGCACGGGTGGGTTGTTGGGCGAGTTGGGCTGCCAGTTTGGCGGACATCGGGGCGAGGTCCGCGTCGTCGACGACTTGCCACACGAGTCCCCAGCTTTCGGCTTTCTCGGCGCTGAGTTTGTCGCCTGTCAGGGCGAGCCCGAGCGCCCGGGCCATACCGACGCGCTGCGGCAGGAACCATGTGCCGCCGGAGTCCGGCACCAGACCGATTTTCACGAACGCCTGGATAAAGCTGGCCGAACGTGCTGCGAGGACGATGTCGCAGGCAAGTGCGAGATTTGCCCCCGCGCCGGCCGCTGTGCCATTCACGGCGGCGATTACCGGCAGGGGCAACGCTTGCAGGCGACGGATCAGTGGATTGAAGTGAGCGTCAATCAACTCGCCCAGGTCGGTCATGGCGCCGGGTGTGAAGTCGAGGTCGGCAAGATCCTGCCCTGCGCAAAAGCCGCGGCCTGCACCGGTCAGCACAAGGGCTCGTGCTCCACCAGCGACGACTTCGTCGAGCGCGGCGCTCAGTTCCTGATGCATGGAGCGCGTGAAGCTGTTGAGCTTCTCGGGGCGGTTCAGCGTCACGGTGGCAACGCGGCTCGAAGCGTCGAAATCGACGCGGATCGCTTCATATGACATCGGCTTCTCCTGTCTCCTGCTAGCGATTGAATGGCCATTGAGCGCGATACAGCTGCTTCAGACGCGCTCAATGGCAAGTGCAATACCTTGGCATGTTAGGCGTGGTGGGCCGCGTATTCCATTCGGCCAAATGGCCTAGGACGCATCGACTCTTTCCGGCTTATGACTTTCAGCCGACTGCCGCCGGCGCCGCTTTCGGTTCAACATGAACACGACTCTGAACCACGCGGTAACGGTTTGCCACGAATGCTGCATCTGCGAGAGCTGCGTTGGCTGCCGGGTTTGCTCCTGTGCCGTGAAAATCGGAGAATGCGGCCGACTGATTGACGAAAACACCGCCAGTCAGATTGATGGACAGCGCCACGCCGCCTTGGATCGAAGCTTCGTGAGCCGCTTCGATGACGGCTTCATCCGTGCTGTACACCGAGAGAGTAAGCGCGCCGTGCTCCGCGGCCAGCTTGCCGGCCAGCTGCAATGACTGCGTCGTCGAGTCTGTCGCGACGACGAACGAGATTGGGCCGAACCATTCCTTGGCGAACTTCGCCGCGTCGGTGGCGGCGTCGAGTTGCAGGACAAGCGGCGTAAGCACGCGGGAGCCAGCAAAGGCAGGATGTTCGAGCGATTGGCTTTCCACCAGCACGCGGCCAAGCTTGCGAGCTTCGTCGACGCGCGTGGCGACGCCTTGATTCTGAATTGCGCCCAACAGTTCGACGGCGCGGGCGGGATCGGCAACCAGCTTTTGCACGGCTTCGGCGAGAGCCTGCGCGACCGCGTCAAAGCTGAGTGTGCCTTCGGCGGTGCGGATGCCGTCACGTGGCACATAGATGTTTTGGGGCGCCGTGCACATCTGGCCGGAATAGAGCGCGAGCGAGAAAGCGATATTGCGCGCAACGGCCTTGATGTCGGCGACCGAGTCGATCACGATCTGGTTGACGCCGGCTTTCTCCGTGTACACCTGTGCCTGGTGTGCATGGCGTTCGAGCCAGGTGCCGTTTTGTGTGCTGCCGGTGAAATCGATCAGCTTGATTTCAGGACGCAACGCGAGATCCTGGACCAGCGCGCCGTCATCCGGGTTAGTCGTGAGCAGGGTGACGACGTTCGGATCGAAGCCGGCTTCCCGCAGAACGTCGCGCGCGATGCGCACGGTAATAGCGAGCGGCAGAATGGCACCCGGGTGCGGTTTGACGACGACCGTGTTGCCGGTTGCGAGATCGGCGAACAATCCCGGATAACCGTTCCATGTTGGGAATGTGCAGCAGCCGAGTACGAGGCCGGTACCACGTGGCACGACGGTATAGCGCTTATGCATCGCAAGTGGCGGATTTTTGCCTTGCGGTTTTTCCCAGTGGGCGTCAGCCGGGATACGACGCAGTTGATCCCATGCGTAGACGACGGCTTCGAGCGCGCGGTCCTGGGCATGGGGGCCGCCCGCCTGAAACGCCATCATGAACGCTTGCCCCGTTGTGTGCATGACGCTGTAACCAATCTCGAAGCTCGCGCGATTTATGCGCGCCAGAATTTCGAGGCTCACGCCGACCCACGCTTTCGGACCGGCGGCGCGCCAGCTTGCTTGTGCGGCGGCAGCGGAGGCAAGCAGGACGTCGGGGTCGGCTTTGGGGTAGCGGATGCCGAGCGGAAAGCCAAACGGCGAGATTTCGGCTCCGACGGTTTCGCCGGTAGTCGGTTGGTCCAGTTTGAAGGCCTGATTCAGGTGCGCCTTGAATGCCACCTCGCCATCGGCGTTCGCTGATTCCCCGTACACTTTCGGACTGGGCATCTCGACGAATGGGCTCCAGTAGCCGCGCGTTTCGATGGCGGCGAGCGCCTTTTGCAACGTGTCTTCGTGCTTGGAAAATAGCGGGTGTGTCATGGCGAAATGGAAGCTGAAGGTTAGGAGAAATCCTGTCGAATAATTGACCGACCGGTTGGTTGGTGAATGTTAGCATTATTAAGATCTCGGTGCGAAGCGTTTTCGCGCTACTCACTCTTCATACAAGGAGGCTGCATGGCTTACGAGAATATTTTGATCGAGACCCGTGGGCGGGTCGGTCTTGTCACGCTGAATCGCCCGAAGGCGCTGAATGCGTTGAACGATGCGCTAATGGATGAGTTGGGCGCGGCTTTGAAGACCTTCGACGCTGACGATGAGATTGGAGCGATTGTCATCACGGGCAGCGAAAAGGCATTCGCTGCAGGTGCCGATATCGGCATGATGGCGACCTACACCTATATGGATGTGTACAAAGGCGACTACATCACGCGCAATTGGGAAACCGTACGCTCTATCCGTAAGCCGATCATTGCGGCCGTTGCTGGCTTTGCGCTTGGTGGTGGCTGTGAACTAGCAATGATGTGCGACATTATCCTCGCGGCAGATACGGCCAAGTTTGGTCAGCCCGAAATCAAGCTCGGCATCATGCCGGGTGCGGGCGGTACGCAACGGTTGCCGCGCGCAGTGTCGAAAGCGAAGGCAATGGATCTGTGCCTGACCGCGCGCTTTATGGATGCGGCCGAGGCAGAGCGTGCAGGACTGGTGTCGCGGGTTGTTCCCGCTGCGACGTTGCTCGACGAAGCGGTTGCTGCTGCGGCGACGATCGCCGAGTTCCCCTTGCCCGCAGTCATGATGGTCAAGGAGTCGGTGAATCGCGCCTACGAAACCACGCTTGCAGAGGGTGTCCATTTCGAGCGCCGGCTGTTTCATTCGCTGTTCGCGACTGAGGATCAGAAGGAAGGGATGGCGGCCTTCGTGGAGAAGCGCAAACCGGTATTCAAGCACCGGTAATAAGGCTATCCAAATAACGCTTGCAAGCCATGTGCTGTGTCGCTAGAATCTCGTTCTTTCGCGCTTCGGACACCGGAGCGCGGGGAGCGGGAGAGCCAGCAGTGGCAAGGCTTTCGGCGAGTCGGGCAGGTCAGGCTGGTGCAAGAAACCTGTTGACGACGTAGCGGAAGTTCTTCATAATCTCGTTTCTCTGCTGCTGATGCAGCGACGCAGAACGAAGCGGTACCGAAGGGTTGTGAA
>NZ_JBNDMP010000014.1:0-182521 GCF_050436645.1 Paraburkholderia sp. GAS33 | reverse complement strand
TTACTGTTGGTCGTGCTCAGACCTGTGGACAGCGAGCTAACACCCGTCGACAGCGAGCTCACGCCCGTCGAGGTCGAAGTGGACAGGCTGGCGACGTTACTGTTGGTCGTGCTCAGACCCGTCGACAACGAGCTCACACCCGTTGAGAGCGAGCTGATGCCGGTCGAGGTCGAGGTCGACAGTGAACTGGCACCCGTGGAGATCGAAGCCGACAGCGAACTGAGGCCCGTCGAAGTCGAGGTCGACAAGCTGGTGAGGTTGCTGTTGGTCGTGCTCAGGCCCGTCGACAGTGAACTCACCCCTGTCGAGAGCGAACTGATGCCTGTCGAGGTCGAGGTCGAGAGGCTCGTAAGATTCGTACCGACGGCATCGATCGCTTGGTCGGCCGCGTACAGTTCCGAACCGTTAACTGCATTCGTGCTCGTCGCGCTTACCACACCCGCAGCCACGTTGGTGATCTGACGCTCGGATCCCGGTGCACCCACGCTTACCACACTCGTCGGTGTTGTGCCGGCATAGGTGTATGTCGACCCGTTGATCGTACCGCTTGCTGTCGGGTTGGGGGCGGCGGTTATCGAACCAGAACCCAATGCAACGTCGTTCGTGTTGTTCGCAACTGCGTTGGACCCTAACGCAACACCATCTGCTGCCGCCGCCCTCGAAGTATCGCCCATGGCGAGCGAACCTGCTCCCGATGCACTCGATGCATTGCCAAACGCCACCGACCCCTGACCGCTTGCCGTATTGGCATTGCCCGCAGCGACCGCACCCTGACCGTTCGCGATATTACTGTTACCCAACGCAACGGCACCAGTTCCGGTCGCGCTATTCGGATCGCCGATCGCAACTGCGCCATTACCAGAGGCCGTCTGCCCAAGACCGATCGCTACAGCGCCTCCAGCCGCTGTGGCGCTATTCGCGGTCGTGCCGCTTGATCCGATCGCAACATTCTGCCCCGTCGAACCGCTCGTCACCCCGTCACCTTGAGCAATGCCGTTAGCATCGTTCACCACTGCGTGATAACCAATCGCGACGCCCGAAGTTGCAGTGCTGATTACGGACGCCGCGCCGCCTATTGCAATCGAACTAGCCGCCGCCGCGGTAGCTGCGGTGCCTGCCACATTACCGCTGGTACCTATTGCTGTCGAACCGACCCCTGTCGCCTGCGCACCGCTTCCAAGAGAAGTCGCATAATTCGCCGTCGAGTTGGCGCTAACGCCAAGTGCGGTCGACCCAGCACCCACCGCCGAAGTACCATTGTTACCGATCGCAACTGTGTTCGAACCACTCGCCGTAGTTTGCCCTCCAATCGCCGTCGAGTCTTGACCCGACGCAGTAGCACTAGTACCGAATGCGAGGGAGTCCCCGCCAATCGTGGTGCTCGATGCCTGCGCATGGGATCCGATTGCAATAGAAGTACCAAGGCTAATGGTGCTGGCAGTCGCGCCAACGCCGATCGCTATGTTTGAGTCACCAGCGGCGCCGGTACCTGCTGTTGCTTGAGGACCAATGGCAATAGAGTTACCGGTTGCGACACCGCCGCCTGCCTGAAATTGCGCCTGTGCCATCGGCGCGAAACCGGCCGCCACTGCGATCACCGCGAGCACTGCTGAGCTGCGAGCTGCTGATTTCGCACGCCCCTTCCCGTCCGCCCTGGCAAATTCCGATGCCACGACCAGCTGACCCAGTGTTTTATTCCAGACGACGCTGTAGATTCTGTTCACGCATTTCCCCTCAAACCAACGTGTGCCGCGCCATGCCCGCAGGGATATCTCGCACGATAACCAGCTATGGATGGGGCGCTCCCCGATGCAACGGCAATCGCGACAATGACGGGTTAACCCGGTCATTAATGGACTGATTGATTCAGGATCCACACGCTGAAATGCGCGTTACACTTTGTTGCAGCAGCTTAAAATCAATTCGCCTGACACACTGTCAAGGATTAACAAATCGACCATGCTTAACTTCTAAATATTGTTAAGTCCGTACAAATTGATGCTGTTGAAAGCAAAATGCAATTAGATTTCCGGGCATTCGATAAAACCGGGGAAGTGACGGACAGAGCGGTTCGAAATCCAAGCTCGACCGTCGAATTCGGCAGGCCCATGGTGGTGGGCAGGCACGCGAGCGCCCAATGAGGATCTGCATACTCGATGGTGATCCCGCCCATTCCATGCTGATTGCACCTGCCCTCACACGAACTGATTATTCATATTTCTTCTTTACTGACAGGAAGATGTTCGTCAGTCATATCTGCCAAAATCCATTCGATCTGCTGGTTGTCAACTGGAAAACCCTCAATTCAGAAGCACCGGAAATCATCCGGTGGATACGCGAACGTATTTCGGCAGACATACCCATATTGTTTATTGCGGCCCGCGCTGACGATAACGGCGTTTCATCGATACTCGATGCCGAGTGCAAACGATTATCTAATAAAACCATTCCAGACCAGGGTGTTCATCGCACATATCGATGCCCTGTTGCGCCGGACATCCCCGCAGAAATCGCATGCGGGAAGAGAGAGGTTCGGTATCTATGAGTTCGACCTGGCGGCCGAACAGGTCAAGTTCGGGGACCACCGCATCGGCCTGCCGCAGAAAGAATTCGAGCTTGCATTGCAATTCTTTCGCAGGCTGGGTGAACCGCTGTGCCACTCGCGCCTCTTCGAAAGCATCTGGATGAAAAGCGAGGCTGCACACTCCCGGGCCCTTGATACCCAAGTCTCGATGCTGAGGACCCGGCTAAGGCCTCACAACGGGTACCGCCTCACCCCGGTCTATCGGACTGGATAACGGCTGGATCAGGTCAGTGGGTATGAATGAAAGTGCCCCTGGGAGCAACAAGCAGAATCGCTGATTCAAGCCGGCGAGATACCGCGACCGTCTGTCGTACACTGTAGTCGCGACGTATTCGTCGCTTTCCGGTTGACTGGCCAATGTCCTCAGGAACGTAGCTGCGTCGCTCCAAATTCCCGTTCACGACCACGCTTTGTTGGCACATAGTGGTTATCGGCGTGAGATCGCTAGTTAGTCGGTCCACTGCGCCCTCGGTTTGAACCGCGGTCCTTTCGGCTCGCTGAGATGACGGACAGGCCGGCGACTTCGCGCTCGCCTGAGCTATTTGCACAACCACCATTCTCCGGGTGGTGCGGACCCGCCCTATGCGCCGGTGGCGTTCTGTCCATGATGGCCCGATCCTAAAGAGCCGTACCTTGCCGCGTACCATTTGGGTTCAAGCCTGTCGGCACGTTTGGCTTGTTGCGAGTAACGGCGCGTTGCAGACGTTCACATGTGTTGGTCGTACCCATTCATCCCTTGCGCCTCTCCGCGTTCGTGCTGGCAGATTCCGCGCCACCTCGTGGCTCGGCGTACCGGACAGCTGCCTCGTTGTGCAGCGGAACGACGAGGGAAAGCAATCGGCGCACATAAGGGACGCGGTTTTGGCCTAGAGCTGAAACTCAACGCCCGATACATCGCTCTGGCTGCGGCTGATCTCGCGTTGCAGCTTCAGGGCCGCCGTCTGCGAATTGCCGCTCGACACGAACGTCTAGCTCACGCCCGCAATCTGCTGATAACAGGTGTTGGTGTTACCCGATAGCGTCGCGGTCCAGTATGGCCGGAGCACACTCAGATAACGCCATGGATATCAGTTACTTTTCGGTGCGCAACTCCGTCCCGAAGCGTGCACTGGCGCCAGTGCAGCTCCTTCAAATTCCTGATGTGTGTGAATCGCACAAATCATAGCCTGCTCGCGCTCGTCAAAACTCGGGCCTAACCTACCGGCTCATCCGATTTGCACCAGAACCTTTTCGGTCGCATATCAAGCGCTTCGAAGAATGCCTTCCGACCTGACGCCACCAGCAGTCAAGCTCACGACAACTGCCCGTCGGACGCACTTCTCTCGCTCCACAGATCGAGCAACAAATTTTCAAAATCTCTGGCATACGAACAAACATCGAACAATGGCAGGTTCATCCGCCTTGATACCAGATGAGACCGGTATGCTGCCAGCGCCCGCGGGTCTTCAATCAGAAGGCCGGCCATATCCACATACTCCGTCTCACTGTGCGCCGCCAGCTCTGACAATCCGGCCGCGTTTAGCAAGGATGCAGCGACTCTCGATGCGAACGTTTCGCCAACGAGTGTCAGGACTGGAACGCCCGCCCACAAGGCGTCACTGCTGCCGGTATGTCCACCGTACGGGTGTGTATCCAGCATCAGATCCGCACACGAGAGCCTCGTTATGTGGCGAGGAATCGCCTCAAGTGCAGCAAAGTACAGCCGGCCCGGATCGACGCCGCGAAGCGATGCCTCAAGCCGGAGATTTTCCGCAACGGCTACATTGGTCTGCAGCAGCCATAGTACGCATTGAGGATGTTCGCGCAATATCCGGCACCAGATGTCGAACATCGCGGGGGTGACCTTGAACGGTGAACCAAGATTTACGAGAACAAATCTGTCTTCCGGCAAGCCTAATTCCAGTCGTGTACAGTCTTGCGGCAGTGGTCGCTGCCGATCGTTGGGCTGATACGAGAATGGTAGTCGTGCGATCCGCTCGGAGTAATGGTGCTCGAATTCAGGCGGCACGACTACGGAATCGGCGATCAGGAAATCAACCGCCGGAGCACCGAATCCGGACGGGTTATACAGATAGGCCACCTGAATCGGCGCGGGACGCTGCGTCAGAACGCCGACTCTGGGATCGGTTAGGTTGCGGAGGAAGAGAAGGATGTCGATTCCGTCCTGCTCGATGAGCCGTACTATCTCGTCATTCTCGATGTCCGACACGCAGCGAAACCGATCGAATGCCTGTACGGCTCGCTGGCGTAACGGATCATCGATCGATGGTCCGCTGTCGTAGGCGATGTATTCGAACCGATTTCGGTCATGCTCCTCAATCAAACCGATCATCAGATGCATAGTCGCCTGGTTATAAAAGTCTGCTCCGAGGAACCCGACCCGCAGTTTGCCCGTACTGGCTGTCGCGTCCAGTGTGCGTTGGGCACGAACATTTTGTGGAGGAAAAAGCCCTCGCATATGACGTCGGCTCACCTCAAGCAGATCGTCGGCCGTAAAATGCGGCGACGCGAGAAGCGGTTCACCGATCGCGAATCCACCTTTGTGTCTGAAGGTGTCCCTCAGAACTCGCTGCAAATAGTCATAGCGCTGCCAGTTGCAGACGTTGAGAGAGCAAACCAGCTCCTTGCCAATCAGATTGAAGTCAACGGGATCCCATTCGTTAACCTTTTGATAGATCCGACGCGCCCTGTCCAACTCACCGTTTTTACAATACTCATCGGCCGACTCAATCATCGCGGCCTTGTTGAACTGCTTCATGAGTTGACGTCCTGTTTTTATGCGCTAAACAGGCTCAATTATGCAACAGCATCCGTTGCCCGTTGTTTGGGACCGTTGCGGTCCAACACTGACGCTGCAGAGCGCGCTCAATGGCTACAACCATTGGCAAGGACGGTAAGTCCGACAAGGTGGCTGCTACCGCTGGCCCGCAGCGCGCTCGACCAACACCTCATCTGGTATCAATCGAATGACACGGCGCAGCGCTGGAACCTGAAGATGCCGATTCTCCCCAGCTTGAAGAGCGCCAATTACAACGTCCGCTGCGCGCAGGTAACACTCCTTCGCGAGGCAACACGCGCGGACAAGCTAATTGTCGGCATTACAGGCGTGCTCCAGCACCTCGATTCTTCTTCGAGGCAGCCAATGCACGCCAGGACGTGCATCCTGCACTGGCTGAGAGGCGGCGCCGAGGATGCTCGTCCTGGATGCTCATAGCCAAGCGAGTCATGCGCTCGCGTGCGGGAAAACCTGCCTCACCCGCCGCCTTAACGTACTTTGGCGCCCTTTTCCTCGCCCCCCCCGTTGCTGGCACGAAGACCGAGAGGGTCCCCCGTCGGAATATTTGTCGCTCCAATACAATCGATGAACCTGGGGCGATGATGAGAAAACCAATCGCAAAATGCGGACAAGCATTCAAGGACAGAGCGGTTGCGTGGTTGCTGCCGCCGGAGATCCCAATCAACCGTACGCCACTGATCAATTCTATGATCTCACAATATAAGCAGTGCTTTGCATATCGATCTCGTCCGCTCCTTGACCCTTATCGCGACAAAACCTCATTTCACGGTCGGAGATACAAGCAGCGTCAGAAGGCGAATTAGCGTTCGGCCGGAGCGCTTTTTGCGATGCGCGGCCTGAGGCGCGGAGCTCCGTGGTCGATCATCGCGCAATCCCGAACATCTTGGGCAGGAGCTTGGACCGGGTCCGCCAGAAGAAAGCGGAATACCCTACGGCAAAGACCGCAGCGACACTGGCGCATGTGTTCACCGGCCGCGCGCGCGGGCGGGACGAAACCCAGTAATGTGACTGGCCCGGTGTGACCGCATGACGGGCACCTTATGACCGGGTCGGGCGGCCGGACGCCGAGCCTAACCTTTGCTTCCCAGTAACCCGTCGGATCGAGCTGCAGCAGCCATGTCCGCATCCGCCGGGCCCAGCGCGATACCAGCACCACCTGAAGACCGCACTTTTCCGCTGCTGCGGCATACGGCATCTGCTGCGACAGCATGGCCGTGAACGTCATGAGCGTGCAAGCCGGCGCGCGCTTGCCAATGTTGGCCAGTGGAGTGCCGGTTAAGCGATTGAACTGGCGCTTACAGGTCTGGCACACGAAGGCCGGCAAACGCAACTTGCGTGGCCCTGCTGATCTCCGAAACCGCGTATGACGGTCGCCGCAATGACCACACGCAGGCGGATTCTCGGACAGCGAAAACACTTCGGCAAGGTGCGCCTGCACAAATTCCGTGAGGTCCGTATCTTCAGTATCGGGTAACGCATGGCCGTTGAACCGCTTGAGCGGAATCGACAGATTGAACTGGCGCACGGGAGGCGCGGCGCTCCGACGCCTGCTTGATGCTGTAGTCATCACATACCCAAATAGATCGGTTAGCGGGAAGCCAAACGTCACGCGGACGGTCAGAAAATACGCTGGCTTGCAGATCGGCGTGCGTGCAAAAAGTCATCGACCGATAAATCCATCCGCGTCGACGCTTTCCCTGCTCCGCAAAAGGTTCAAACGCCCTTCAGTTGTCGTCAACTCGTTGGTCTGATCAAGAATCCTATCCACATCGATACGTTCGGGGTGAAGTTCATTGCTGAACAGGCCAGCGTCTAAAAGCCATCTGAGCGACAAGCTCACGTGCCCGATTGCTTGACCCGCTTCATCAAGCCATGCCGAAAACCGTACTGAACTGCACCGGAAGCGCCACGCGAATTCATCTCGCAACTAGCCGCCGTCTGTACGACCGTTGCAGGTCGATCCAGCGCAACCTGCGAAAAGCTTCTCGGTGTTGCGGTGCGCTTTCATCGTTGTCCATCTCCCTAACCGGGATCGGCTTTACGTCCTATTTGCGTCGCGCCCGCTCGATTGCTTCCTGAGCGATTCTCGATGCGTCGCTGCCGTCAACAAGCACGCTTTCCTTGCTGGGAAAGTTGTTGTCGCTCTTCGTGTCCGAATCACACTTACGTTGCGCCCGCTGGATTGCATCCTAGGTGATTTTCGATGCGTCGCGGTCGTCAACAAACGCCTCATCCTTGCTGGGCGGATAGATATCGCTCTTCCTCGAAGCACGATAGCCGAATGAGACCAGGTAAGCGAAGGCAAGCATCGCGAAGAAGCCGACTCCTGCTACCGAAAAAGCAATCACCTTAATCATGACGTTCGACCGGAAGTACAGCCATAGCTCGGAAGCGATGAAGAGGCTATACCCTAGCAAGCTCATCACTCGCACGACCCACACCCCTCTCTAGGTTTCGTTATGCTCATGCTTCCGTTCATTCCCCGGTTTTTCCGTGCTAACCATTCAGGACCAGCGTGTGCCAATACTTGACTTTGGACCCTTATAAAATCAATAGCACTTAACCATCGTTAACATTTGACCCGTCGTGCGCGCGAATATGTTCGACGCACATCAGGGAGGCCGCGTGAGGCGAACCAGTGCCAAACGAACAACTGCTTTCGCCGATCCGCCTGCAGAAGGCCCTGTCGGTGAACGGCCCGGCCGTCAGACGGGCGGTCACCGTCGTAATGGACGGGCATACGTGGTATGCCCGAATCGAAATGTGACGGCTGCCGTTTTTATCCCGATGATGCGTCCTGGGCCGGGGCCGAAACAACGGAAGCCCCGAGTTTCCTGTGGTTCTGGGAAAATCCTTGCCTGTGGTGCCTGCGCCCTGCCCTGTCGCCGTAGTCGAGGCGTTGGAGAGTCGAATTTTCACGAAAAGATATGTAGGACTACTGTTCATTTGACATATAAGAAATTAGCGAACAAACCTAGTGTAGAGGCTAAGTTGTAATGTCCGCTGGTGCCGACGGGACTGCGAGGCCGGATTCTGCGCAACAGAAACGGCCATCGAGCTACGCAACAGCTTGTGGGGCATTTCCGCGGTCATGGATCAAGTTGAGCGGAGACGCAAGCCCTCCAATGACAATTAAAGGGCACGACCGCTATCCTTCCTTGGCGCGCCCATCGATGACGTTGTACCAGGGTTTGTGATCGGCTGGAAAGCGTTGAAACGCTGGTTAGAATGACTGTTAAATAAAAAAATAAATGCCACTGCGAGTCACCTTGGACGGCGAAGGATAGCGACGGGGGAAGACCATGAGGGTTGCGATACTTGAAGACGATCCGGAGCAGGCGCGTTTCGCGGCTGAAACGCTGGCGGGGGCTGGGCACGTCTGTCATGGTTTCGTCACGGGAGACGACCTTGTTCGGGCATTGCGGCGGCAGACATTCGACCTGATGTTGCTTGACTGGGTGGTGCCTGGCACGTCTGGCGAGCAAGTTTTGCGATGGACACGTCAAAGCTTTGCTGAGAACCTGCCTGTGATATTCATCACGGCGCGTGGCCGCGAAGACGACATCACATCAATTTTGAATGCCGGTGCTGATGATTACGTTATCAAGCCTATATCGGCCGGCGTGCTGCTCGCCCGCGTCTCTTCGCTGCTGCGACGCGCCTACAGGATCAATCCAGCCCCCCGGGAGGTGTTCGGCGAGTTCGAGTTTGATCTACCTTCCGCACGATTGCTTCATAAAGGCGAACCTGTGACCCTTACGCAACGCGAGTTCAACCTGGCACTTCTGTTGTTCCAGAATCTTGGACGGCCACTGTCGCGTGCTCACATCCTCGAGATGGTCTGGAAGCAGGTGGTGGACATTCCATCGCGCACGATGGACACGTATATATCATGGCTGCGGACAAAGCTGGGACTGCGGCCGGAGAACGGATATCGCCTGACGCCAATCTACGGCTACGGGTACCGCCTGGAGCAGATCGTCTCAGCCGAGCCGATCTCCTGACGCGTTGAAAACGTTCGCAGACATCTGAATGGCTAAAGTGGGTCGCGTTATGCCCTTCAAATATTCGCCGCGATCGCGAACGATCGAGCTGCGCCTCGGACCGGAGTCGGCGGCCAGTTTCGGCCACTCGACGCTGTGTCGTAGATCGCTAACGATTGACCACGCGTAACGATGCCTTTGATTCGCAACACATGAAATCTCGCCTGAAAGCATATTTCGCCTTGGCAGCACTTGTCGGCTTCCAGATCGCGCCATGTAGTTCAGCTTTGGCTCGCGCGGAGGCCGCGATCAAGACGGTTGAATCGTCGCGACCGCCATATGTCGCCAGGACCGCTGGAAATTCACTGATTTCGGTTACGTTGCCGCCAAAGCTGTTGCGCCTGGACATGAACACCGAGAACTCGATCGCCTCCGAGACCGGTGATTTCAAACCGGCACGCTATTCATTCCCAGATACTGTTGTTCCGCAAGCGGTCCTTGGCGACCTGACCAGAATCTACCGTTACGATCGTCGACGGGAGGTTCCACTCGTGTCCTCGGGCGGCGATTGGCTAATCGCGGAATACTTCATGGCGGGCTCCCATATCCCCGTGTCACGATTTCGGTTGCTGGGCAAGCAGGTCCAGCGGCAGGAACTGTTGGACGAGGGAGGACGAACAATCAGGATCATCGCTATCGGCTGGGCTCGCCCATCTGCGGAGGAAGATGACGAGACGACGAATATGTCAGAGCTCGGCGAACATCCTGCCTGGATCCGCGTGTTCAAGGTGTCTCCTGCTGGAAAGAAGACGCTCGTTGCCGTAGCCTGGAGACGGGAGGGTTTCGCCGCTGCGCCTGCGACCTATGACGAACCGGACGACAAGTTACTCATGTTCGGTCTACCAGATGGTACTGTGAAGTGGCGTACGAAGGCCGAGTTCCTCAAAGCGCAGGATATTGACCTCAATGCCAAAAGCTTGTTGGGAAGGTCAGGGGCGGGGTCGAGCTGAGTCGTCATTGTCGGGCTCAGTCCGTTTAGGGTTGTTCGATGCCTGCCATCGTCCACAGGAATGTGAGGGTGCCACCACGCCTTGCTGGCAGGCGTCGAACGAGCCTCGATGGAGGAAACCGCGGAGTGCCCCGATGCGGTCGGAGTCGTGGCGGCTATGGCGATTGATAGGCCGGGATGCCCGGCAATGTTGATGGATGCGTGAGGAGGCGGGATGCTGGATAGGCGCTGACGCAGTGCTGAAGCGGTGCAGTGGCGCAATTGTGATGGCGAAGCGGACGTGCGAGAGACTGCGCGAGGCGACAGGCGCAAACGTCCGCTCGTGGGCCGCGTTGCCGCAAAGCCGACGGTCGGGTTATACATGCAGGGAGCGTTGCGCTCATGTCTCACCTCGCCGCATGGGTGGTGCGCGGATGGGCGCAGTGCGTTCCAGTATCTCAATGACGATCATCGGCGCACCGCAGTGCCGGCAGACGAAGACCGGAGCGACAGCAACCTGGGGATCGTCTGGCTGGGTGGCGACCTCGGGCACGACGTCCAGCAACTCACGCACCTTCGCGAGGCTGGCGCGGCGCACCGGGTTGGCCAGCAGGCCGTAGTGACGGATGCGATGGAAGCCGTTGGGCAGCACATGCAGCAGCAAGCGGCGCATGAACTCGCCGGCTTCTAGCGTCATGATCTTGTAGCGGGTGCGCCCCGTTGCACGGTAGTCCTTCCAGCGGAAGGTCACGCCGCGCTCATCGAATGCGACCAGGCGCTGGTTGGAGATCGCGACGCGGTGCGTATAGCGTGAGAGGTACTCGAGCACCGCTTGCGGTCCGGCGAAGGGACGCTTGGCGTAGACCATCCACTCGCAGGTGCGCAGCGGCGCAAGCCACCGCGCAAAGGCAGCCGCATTGGCAAGGTCTGTGTAGTCGCCGAAGAACTGCAGCTGGCCGCGTCGGTGTGCGTCTGCGAGTGCTTCGAGGAAGCGGCGCCGGAACAGGCGCGAGAGCACGCGCACCGGCAGGAAGAAGCCGGGGCGGCAGGCGATCCACCGCTCACCATCGGACGACAGGCCGCCACCGGGAACGATGCCGTGCACGTGCGGATGATGCGTGAGCGCCGAGCCCCAGGTGTGCAGCACGAGCGTGGCGCCGATCTGTGCGCCCAGGTGCCTCGGATCCGTGGCGATCGTACGCAGGGTTTCGGCGGCGATGTCGAACAGGAGTCCGTAGATTACCGCCTTGTTGTACCAGGCGATCGCACTGATCGGCGCGGGCAGCGTGAACACTACGTGGTAGTACTCCACGGGCAGCAGGTCGGCCTGGCGCGCCTCGAGCCAGCGGCGGGCGGCACTGGCCTGACACTTCAGGCGGTGCCGGTTACGGCAGGAGTTGTACTCGACCTCGATGTGGTCGCACCCCGAACAGCGCAGCACGTGCCCGCCCAGCGCCGCGGTGCGGCACTGTTCGATGGCCGACATGACCTTCAGCTGCCCCAGGCTCAAGTGTGCGGTTGCCCGCCACGCTGGCCCGTGGCTGCGGAAGATATCCGCAACCTCCAGCATGAGGCGCTACAGCGCGCAGCTTACTCGGAGGGCAGGCGGTCCAGCGGACTGGTGACCTCGTGCAGCAGGTCGGTGGCCACCTGGACATAGAGCGCGGTGTTCTCGAGCTTCGCGTGGCCGAGCAGTACCTGGATCACGCGGATGTCCACCTTCTGTTCGAGCAGATGTGTCGCAAAACTGTGCCTCAAGGTATGCATGGATACGCGCTTGTCGATGTGTGCGGCCTCCGCGGCGGCATGGATGGCGCGGTTCAACTGTCGCGTGCTGAGCGCGTCCACGGGATCGAGCCCGGGAAAGAGCCACCCACCATCCAGCATCCTGCCCTGGGCCCGGGCTACGTGCCACCAGACGCGCAGGCGCTCGAGCAGCACCGGCGAGAGCATGGCGTAGCGGTCCCGACGACCCTTGCCCTGCTCGATGCGCAGCGTCATACGTTGACTGTCGATGTCGCCGACCTTCAGGGCCACCACTTCGCTTGCGCGCAGTCCTGCGCCGTAGGCGACTGACAGGGCGGTCTGGTGCTTGAGGTTGCCGGCCGCCTCGATGAGGCGGCGCACTTCATCGGGACTGAGCACGACGGGCAGTGTGCGGGGCACGCGCGCGGGATGCATCCTGACCATCAGGTCAGGCCGGTCGAGCGTGACCCCGAAGAAGAACTTCAGGCCGGTGATGGCATGATTGAGCGACACGGGCGATGTGCCGTGATCGACGAGATGCAGCTGGTAGCGCCGCAGGTCCTCGACGGTGGCCGTGTCAGGTGAGCGCCCGAGAAACCGGGCGAATTCGCGCACGATGCGCAGATAGATGTCCTGTGTCTTCGGCGACAACTGGCGCATGTGCATGTCGTCGATCATGCGCTGGCGCAGTGGACTGGCGTTTGCCTGTGGGGAGGTCATGATTGGGCTCCTGCTGGAGAACGAGGCGGGTTGCCTCATTCGCCAACATACGGAACCGCGCAGCGGACCTCCCATGAACCGCACGCGCTGGCCGGAGCCCCCTACCGCGCGAGCGGTTTCGTTCTTCGGCCAGTTTGAGACGTTCGGCGTCCACGCCTGCTTTGTTGACAATCGGTGGCCACAACTACTCGTGGCCATACCCGCGCGCGACCGGCTATCTACGATCAGACTTCGACAACGCCTCGGGATCTGGTCTGTTACGCCCTAAAATTCTTGCCGAGACAGCCGCCCAACGTGTAGTAGTGTCGAAATACGTAATGCAATGGTTTCCATCGTTCCAAATCGATCCGGCGGGTTGGCGCCAGCAGGTCAGTATGAACATGGATTCGCAGAGCCTTCAATTCTGCGGCAACCATTGCATCATCGTCGCTCCCGATCTTGTGCATGCGAACAACTCTCGCTTCGATCTGAATTGGACATTCCGCAACCCGAACGGGCGTGATACATTCGCTTGCTTTCGCATTCAAATCTGCGCATCGAAACTTGTCACGCTCAAATCGATAGCCCAACTGTTTCTTGTTGTCCGGCACAACTTCGGAGCCCGTAGTCGCCGCAATGGCCTCGACGTTCTTCCATAATGAAGCATCGGGCAAGTTGAGCACCGCTTCCGGGCGCTGGAGAATATTGCTATAGCATCGGCCTGCCGTACTCAACCCGATCATGATTGTGTCCGATAGCGCCCAGTATGAAGAAATGGGACTCAGGTTGGTCGCTCCGTCGGGATTCACACTGGAAATTAGCGCCACGGGAGTTCCAAAGTACAGGACCGGTAGTTCGACAACATCAGTTTGCATGGCGCCCTCGCAAAAGCTCAAAGTCGCCCCATTCTCGACGCTACTCCCAGCGATATGTTTCAGCGCTTGATGAAGTATTGGGGTCGAGGCGTCGAGCCGGAGCAGTCTGTGTGAGCAGGCATCCCATCGGTGTAGTGCCGAAGACGCAGCGGAAGAGAAACGTCGGGCGAGTGTCCGTTCCAGAGCATATCGAAGGGCAACTCAGGGTCGGTCCATGCCTTTCGCATATCTGCTGCGATCCGCGATCTGCGGGGCCCGCGTTTGCCCGGGTTCGGCCAGCTGCGGTCACTTACGCCGGAAACCGAAAGCAGTCAATCGAAGAGCGCGTGTGATCCCAAATGGCCGATGAGAAAGTTGGGGCGACAATGTCCCCTGTCGTCCCAGCGCGTTTGGCTCAGTAGTTGATTTCGTTCGTCCCTTCTATTGTCATGAAGAGTCGCGCGACAACGCGTTCTCGATTAGCTTGGCAACAATGCGCTTCGCTGATGCGAGATGTTCAACGGTCATTGACCGGGCAAGCCTTGCATTGCCAGTCCGACACGCTTTGAGGATTTCTGCGTGCTCATGCTGAAACGCTGTCGTATCGGCGAGCAAAGTGGACTGCAAGCGCTCGTATCGCTCAACCTGGCTCCGCAGGTCTCGTATCGACTTTAGTTGGCGCTCGTTGCCGCAGGGCGCATAGAGAAGTTCGTGAAACTCTCGATTGAGTTCATCTTGCTTGTCTCGTGTTTTTGTTTCTCCGAGCAATCGATGCACGAGTTCGACGCGGGCTAGGGTCTCGTCGTCCATATGTTTGACAGCACGATAGATCGCGTCGCCCTCAAGTAGCATGCGTAGGCTGTATATCTCCTCCACGTCGACAGGCCGCAGTGTCCGGACAACGGCGCCACGATTCCTATTGATCTCAACCAGTCCCTCGGACACCAGTTTCTGAAGCGCTTCCCGCAAGGGGATTCTGCTAACGGAAAATCTGTCGGCTAATTCTCGCTCCACCAGCCGTGCCCCATCCGTCATCTCGCCGATTGCTATCAGTTTGCGGAGCGACGCAGCAACCGCGTCGGCCGTCGAATCCAGTTTTCGTTCCATCTTCATTTCCGTCGACATTTTGGCATAATGGTATACCATTCACGAGCGGAGGTAACAATGTCTATTGCGAAGACGAGAGCCACTCCCTATTACGCGGTGATCTTCACGTCCATCCGCACCCCCGAAGACAACGGGTATGGAAGGATGGCTGATGCGATGGTTGAAGCAGCGGCGATGCAGCCGGGATTCTTGGGCGTCGAGTCGGCAAGAGAGGAACTCGGAATCACGGTTTCCTATTGGGATAGTCTCGAATCGATTGCTGCATGGAAACAGAATTCAGCGCATCTGGTAGCACAAAAGACCGGTCGCGAGAAATGGTACGAGACCTACAAGACGCGTATTTGCCTTGTTGAGCGGGACTACGATTTTTCGAGAACCTGATTTCCGGCGTCTCATTGCTCGGTCACGCCGCCAGTTGGTGGCTTGACCGAGCGTCCGACGAAGCTTATGAATGGTGATCATGTAGCCGGCCTCCTCGCCGCGGTTATGCGACGAGGGTTAAAGTCAGTTTGCGAAACGCACTTTAACCCTGCGGAGACCGACATGAACTATTGTGGCATAGACCTGCATTCGAACAATTGCGTGGTGATCGTCAGCGACGAGAACGACCGGATCGTGTACCAGAAACGCCTGCCAAACGAGCTCGCGCGGATCGCGGCGGCGCTTGAGCCGTACCAGCACGAACTGGCGGGTGTGGTCGTCGAGAGCACGTACAACTGGTACTGGCTGGTGGATGGACTGATGCACACAGGCTACCGGGTACACCTGGCGCATCCCGCTGCCATCAGGAAATACGACGGACTCAAGCACAGTGGCGATTTCGCCGATGCGGCCTATCTGGCGAAGCTGCTGAGGCTCGGGTTGCTGCCCGAGGGTTATGTCTATCCACGCGAGGAACGCGGCGCACGCGACCTGGCACGCAAGCGCATGCAACTGGTGCGTTATCGCACAGCGCAGATCCTTTCGATCGAGGGCATCCTGATGCGGCAGACGGGGAGCAGAATAAATGGCGAGGCAGTCAAACGGCTGACAGTCGGCCAGGTCGATGAATTTGCATTTGCGCCCGATGTCGCGCTGGCCGTGGAGGCCAACCGCGCGGTCAGCCAGGCGCTGGGGCAGCAGATCGAGGCGCTGGAGAGGCGACTGAGGGAACGCGTGAGCCTGCGTGCCGAGTACCACCTGCTCAGGACGGTGCCGGGCATCGGTGACACGCTCGCGACCACGATCATGCTCGAGACCGGATCAATCAGCCGCTTTACCCAGGTCGGCAACTTCAGTTCCTACTGTCGCTGTGTTGACAGCCTGAGGGAGAGTAACGGCAGGAAGAAGGGTGAAGGCAATACCAGGAACGGCAACAAGTATCTCGCGTGGGCGTTTGTGGAGGCGGCCAACTTTGCGATGCGTTACTGCCCGCAGGCCAGAAGCTTCTACGATCGCAAGAAGAGCAGGACGAACCGCGTCCTGGCGATCAAGGCTCTCGCACACAAGCTCGCGCGGGCGTGCTACCACATGCTGCGAGACCAGAAGCCCTTCGATGTGCACCTGTGTTTCGGGTAACGGTTTGGCCAGGGGCGATGAGCCAGGAATGCGGACTGGTGTGAAGCCACCCGAATGATTTGGACGCCGCCCTTGCGCCATCTGAACGGATGCAGAACACTGAATCGCCCAGGCCGTGAGCCATCAAAGGACTGGCGTCGCCGTCATGGTGATAGCCACGGGGAATGCCAAAACACCCCTTGGACACGGCCTGGCACCAAAGTTTCTCCGGGGCGGCAACTGCCGCCAGGGCAGTCGCGAAGCATTGCGACAGGCTTGATCCCGACAGGTGTCTGGTGCGATTCGGTTCGCAACCAACGAGTGAGAAAACGGGCGCGGTTAGTGTCTCCATGAATGAAGGTGGCGCGCTGTTGTCACTCTGAATTGACGCGATTGTTTGCGACGTACTTTTTTTGCCCTTGACTCCGGCCGGCTAATGGGTGTCTGCTTTTCTGGTTTGAGGAACCTGTCCGCATTTTTGTGTGCGAGGCGGTTTGCAAAACGTTATCCACGCGCGAAGGTGAATCGCTCACCAAACAGGATAGCAAACTGGTTCATGGCCGCCTTCCAGTCGAAGGCGGCCCGCACGGATTTGGCCAGCACGTTGCGCAGGGCCAGCCAGAGCAGCTTGATGGCAGCCTCATCATTGGGGAAGTGCCCGCGGGTCTTGATGATTTTGCGCAGTTGCATGTTCAGGCTCTCGATGGCGTTGGTAACCGGCATGATATAGCCGGTGCCCCACGGTCCCGCGCCGCGCAGTTCTGGCGTATGGTGTGACCATCCGGGACAAGGGGCACCGGGGAGCACTTCGGGTGGGCAGGCCGTTCTTATACGATGAGCCGCGAGCTCGTGTTAGTAGTTGGCCGCCCCTGCGACCCGCCCGGTTGCGCTGTGAGCGCGAATCCGTAGTTGTCGTGCTGTCCCACCGGCTCCCAACAGTCATCTGAATGGGAGACGATCATGCGAATCGTAGGACTGGATGTTTCGCGCTCCGTGGCCGAGATCGCGTATCTCGAGGACGGTGTGCTACAGGCCGGCGGTCGTGCCGGGCTCAGACGCGACGAACTGGAGCGCTTTGCCGCAAGGTTGTGCAGCAGCGATCATGTGGTACTCGAAGCGACGGGCAATACCGCTGCCATCGTCAACGTGCTGCGCCCCCACGTCGCGCGCGTCGCGATTGCGAATCCACTGCTGGTCCGGCTCATCGCCGAAGCACGCGTCAAGACAGACAAGATTGATGCGGCAGTGCTGGCACAGCTGTACGCGAGCCATTTTCTGCCGGAAGTCTGGATGCCCGACGAGAGCACCCTGGCGCTACGCCGACAGGTCTCGCGGCGGTCACAACTCGTGCGGCAACGCACGAGGCTGAAGAACGAAGTGCATGCGGTGCTGGCTGCGCATCTGATCGAGCGGTGCCCCGCTACTGATCTGTTCGGCAGGAAGGGACGTGTATGGCTCAAGGCCCAACCGCTGCCGATGGACGAGCGTCTGGGCGTCGAGCAACGCCTGCGGGAGCTGGACCGTCTTGGGGAGGATCTCCACGAGGTCGACAAGGCCCTGGCGCAAGCCAGTATCGGCGACGAGCGGTTGCGCAGGCTGCTGACCATCACTGGCGTCAATACTACTGTGGCAATCGGCCTTCTGTCGGCGATCGGCGCCGTCGAACGGTTTCCCAATCCGGAGAAGCTGGTGAGCTACTTCGGGCTCAACCCGTCGGTCTATCAGTCGGGCCCAACGCCCGCCAGGCACGGCCACATCACCAAGCGGGGACGTTCGTACGCACGGGCATTGCTCGTCGAGGCAGCCTGGGGCGCAGCACAGGCGCCTGGCCCTCTGCGCGCTTTCTTCCTGCGCGTACGCGACCGTCGCGGCCAGCAGGTCGCCATTGTCGCGACGGCACGCAAACTGGCGGTCATCGTGTGGTACGTGCTCACGCGCAATGAGCCGTTCGCCTGGGATCGTCCCGCCCTGACCGCGCACAAGCTGCGCGCCCTGGAGCTGCAATCCGGAATGCCGGCACAACACGGCTCGCGTAAAGGCACGGCTGCGGCTTACAGCCTGAAGAGCGTACGCGACCAGGAGCGGGCCGTCGCCGAGCAGGCCGAGCGCACCTATCAACGGTTGTTCTCAAGATGGAAACAGGCGCGACCCAAGGGACACGAGGTACCACTACTGTGGCCAGGAGCAGGGACTTCATAAAAAGATCGTGCGGGGACTTGTCGATTTCATCCGTCGTGTAGACAACCCGGCGGATCTCGGGCGGGAACACAAAGAACGGCGTGACGTGTTCCCAGGCGCGCCGCCAGGATTGCACGATGCTCGGGTACTTCGCGCCCCATGGGCCGTCGGCGAACTCCTGCAGGGCAAGCTGCGCGGCCTGTTCGCTGGCAGCCGCGTAGATCGGACGCAGCGCCGCGGCGAGCGCCTTGCGATCCTTGTAACTCGCATACTCCAGGCTGTTGCGCATCAGATGCACGATGCAGGTCTGCACCGTCGTGCGCGGGTACGCCGTGCCGATCGCTTCGGCCAGCCCCTTCAGACCATCAACCACCGCGATCAGGATGTCCTGGCAGCCACGGGTCTTTAGCTCATTGAACACCTTGAGCCAGAACTTCGCGCCCTCGGTCTGTTCGATCCACAGTCCCAGCACATCACGCTGGCCGTCGGCCTGGATGCCCAGGGCCAGGTACACGGCCTTGTTGCTCACCACGCCATCGCCGCGGATCTTCACGCGCAGCGCGTCGAAGAACACCACTGGATACATCGGTTCGAGTGGACGGCTTTGCCAGGCCAGCGTTTCGGCCATCACCTCATCGGTGACCGAGCTGATGAAGTCGGGCGAAACCTCGGTGCCGTAGCTCTCGGCCAGAAACGCCTGTATCTCGCGCACGCTCATGCCGCGCGCGTACATCGCAATGATGCGTTCATCGAACCCGGTGAAGCGGCGCTCATGTTTGGGAATCAGGATGGGGGCGAAGCTGCCGTCGCGGTCCCTGGGTAGTTCGACCCTGACGGGTCCCTGGTCGGTGATCACCGTCTTGCCGCTGGCGCCATTACGCTCGTTGGCCTGGCCCGCCGGTTTGGCCTGACCCGGCTTGTAGCCCAGGTGCAGATTCATCTCCGCACCCGTGGCACGCTCAATGAGTGCCTTGTTGAACGCCAGCATCAGGTCCTGCACTTCAGCGGGCGTCATCGGCCCCTTGACCAGCTGGTCTATCAGCCCTTCAGGCAGGGCAGGTAGCGTCCCTCGGGCCGCTACCTGCGAAGCAACCGTGCGTTTCTTCTTCATCGGCATATCCATGACTTTTACCTCTCATGATATGCCTCGCCCACAAAATCACGGATAGGTCCGGTTTGAGGCGACATCATCGTTGCGGACGAACACCATCAACTCATAAGGCGCTCCGGGTCGGCACAGATACGAGAAAAAGCCTCCGGTCGCGCGTGGATGCGGCACAAACAGATGAGCGGGCTCATCCTCGGCTAAAGTCGGGTCGATCAACGTGCCGTCGGCGTCGCGCACAAGCGAATGCGCAACGAAGCGCACCGATGCATCGGCCAGCTCGAGAACAAGCCATCCACGCACGGCCTGCGTGCCGGTATGTGTGGCGAGCCACGCGTCCACGGCATCGTGACAGTTCGACCGCGGCGTTGCCGCAGGTCGCACGTGTCGAATGGGTCGCGCCCGCCGCGCAGCGACAAGGCCATCGACGAGCGCGACAGCCAGAGACTCGTGCCCCACCGGGTGCGTATGAGAGATGCAAGTGCTCATGTCGTCCCTTTACCGTTATTCGAATTCCACCGCACCCTTGCTCGTGTGGTAGTGCTTACCGACGTCCTGTTGCTCGGCTTGTGTCGCGATATCCAGCAATGCTTGCGCGAGCGCCCGCAGCGCATCCGGCTCGAGCTCCTGGCCATTGCCCAGCGGAGAATCGAGCGTAACGAGTGGCGTGTTGTTACGCGTGCGGCAGAGTGTGTATTCGAGTGTGCGCTTCATGGCCTTTCCTATTTCTCATGCTGTCTGCCTAGTCTTCTTCGATGAGCATAAAAAAACCGTGATGCCGTTCGAGAAGAACCGGTTCACCTGTGCCCTCGTTCAACGCGTTCAACTCGTCGTCTGTCAGATCGAGCGTCCGCGGGTCACCGAGCCCATAGAATTCGTCTTCGTGTGGGTCGAATTGCTGGACCTTGCGCACTGACATGTCACATTCTCCATTTAGGTCTTCACTCTGCCGGCTGCCGGTCGGCATACGGGACGCAGGTGCGCCATGTACTTGTCTAGTCTAATCGGTTGAAGCGCTGTTCGCGGCGATGGCCGCGTCGTAGGTCATTCCATGCTTTGCGGTTCCTATAGTCTTCAATCTATTTTCGAAGCACGAGGCCTTCATGCGGCCTTGAGCATGAAATCGACATGCACGGCATCGTACGGAAACTCTACCGCACCGTCCGCGTTGCGCTCCAGAACACCAACGTCCAATAACGCATGCACGTCCCGGTGTACGGCTTTGACATCACGATCTACACGGCGCGCGATTTCCCGAATAGAAAGCGCTCCCGCTCCGGTAATCGCCTGAATCATGCTCCAACGCAATTGCGTGAGTGTCTGGAACAGCAACTCGGGCGAATCGAAACTTATAAAAGTTCCTTGAGCCTTGCCATTCATCGCAGCAAGAAAACGCTTCGTTACAGCATCGCGAGAAGCGACGCCAAGAGTGACTGTCTTCATTGTGACCTCCAGCTATCAATGTCAGCCCAAAAATCAGCGATTAGCTGTTCCGGCGTCGAAAACTCGTAGAGCGTCTCGGCCTCTCCCAGGTGCCGGTGATCGCCCTTGCCTTGTTCATTGTCGTATCGCAACACGCACAATCCGCTAACTACAAACGCGAGGCTGTACTTGAAAAAATGCGTGCTTCCTCGTACCGGTGCAGGTACCTTCCACACGAGCAGTTCAGCAAACGCATCCCGATCCACGGCGTGGCGTTCTTTGAGCAAAAGGGTGGCTTTCATGTTGGACAGTATGACAACACCTCAAGGCGTTGTCAATTGATCCAACAAGCGCTCGTTTGAACCTCGTAATACTGTTCATCGGACGATACATTTCAAAAGCGTTTGTACGCGAAGTGGGACAAACGCACCGGCGTGCCGCAAGTTGCGGGATTTCTTGCCGGCGGTGACTGCGCTCTACCCTGCTCGCTCGCTACGGTCCGGACCAACGGGCGATGCACTGCCCCGCTCCGATAAGAGTGATAGCATGACACCTGTGTATCCATACAGGTAATTTGGTCATGTCCACCGCCCTCGCCCACCCAGAGCACATCCATCCTTCCCTGTGGCGCGCGGCGCGCGCGGAGTCGGCAGGACAGTGGATACTGGCTACCCTGCACTCTCGCGTGAACTGCCCGGTGGTGGCTGGCCGCGTGGCGCGCTGGTCGAGCTGCTTCTACAGCAGGCCGGCATCGGCGAACTCCGATTGCTTGCGCCGGCGCTCGCGTCGATCGCCCTGCGTCCGATCGCGCTTCTGCAGCCCCCGCAAGATCCGAACGCGCACGGCCTCTCGTATATCGGCCTGCGACCCGAAAGGCTATTGATGATACGGACGCGAAACACGGCCGACGCCCTGTGGAGCGCCGAACAGGTGCTGAAAACCGGTAGCTGTGCCGCTCTGCTCATGTGGCAACAACACGTGCGGCCCGAATCGTTGCGTCGCCTTCATCTGGCTGCGAAATCCGGCGAGACGCTGCTGTTCATGTTCCGGCCGCTCGCGTCGGCTCTTGATGCATCGCCAGCGGAGCTCAGGCTCGGCCTACGTCCAGATGCAGCTGTGAATCGAACTAAACATGGAACCCCCTGATATCCCGGAAGGCCGCATCAATCATGAAGCGAGTGAGGCCGAGGTCCCATTTATACGTCAATTCAGATTGACTTAAACTTGTGACTTATCGAGAAATTGAACTAAAGTCGGAACATTGTTGATGACCCGACTCGCTGTTGTGGGAGCGACTATTCGCGTACCCGATCAGCGTCTTTCCAAGCAGAGGCCGAATTATTGCCACACGATGATCGGCAACCTGCGGGCCGCGCTACACTCAAGCCGACCGAACGCGTTCCCGAAATAATAGCTTGGATACCGAATCATTCATAAAACGCGTCGGGCACGAACGCTTAGGTGAGGTGCTCCCAGTTTCCCATGTCCGCGTGCTGTGCGGCGAATCGCTGCGATGAATTCGTAGTCCGAACATGAAGCCTTGACTTTAATCGCGTGATAGCACTCAAATGGTCGATCAGTTGACAAGGTTCCCCGCGTACCAAGTAATCTTCGTGCTACCGGAAACTTCGATGTACCGGCTTGGACATGCTCGTGCTTCGCGCTTTTCACGCAGGTCAGAGGAAAATATCTGCTGCACGGACGGCTCGCACGCCCGTCGAACTGACGACGCTCCGCTCCAACCTGCGCTGCGACTACCCTACCGGGTGGCTTCCAACGGTGTGATCGTGCGGACAGCACGGTCGCTCATCCTTGGCATGGGGTTGCATCTTTACGTCAATTGGCCGCAAAGCCTTAGCACTCAAGGCCTCCTCTTGCGACGTGCCCTCTTAATCCCGAAAGTCTCGACTTTAGTAGAAAGTTCGTACCAACTTTTATTCGTTTGACAGAACGGACGACCGCCGCGCACATGAATCCTCGCCATGGTGTTTCCCCTTTCCCTATGTCTCACACTGTCTGCCTAGTCTTCTTCGATAAGCATGAAAAAGCCGTGGTGCCGTTCGAGAAGAACCGGTTCGCCTGTGGCCTCGTTCATGCCGCGCCGCAATGGCGCTGGCGCGATCGGGAGTTTCAAAAACATCGACGCGGACACGGGAAGCCGTTTCATAACCATCCGGGTACGCCCGCGCTATTCAAAGAAATCCCTAGTCTTACTGTGTCACATATCGACCATTAGCCCATGCAGATGTCGTCTTTTTGAGGATCGCCGATTGACGAAATGGTCTCGTACACGTAGAGCGAGTGAGATCTGTCACTGAACGCGTCATGCGAAACCAGGACGGCCTCCTAATCGACAAGAATCGGCACGGCCGCCCCGAGATCCATTACACGTGAATCTATCGTGCCTTCCGGCGCTGGGAAACGGACGGATGCCTGAATGCTATTTTCGAGGGCTCGGTCCTAAACCTTCATCAGGACGGTCACCCGGACACGCGAGTCATCCAGTGTACGTAGTACGGCCGGCTGCGGTCGTCAAGGATCGCATATTGCGCCATCAGGTTGGCTGAGTCAGGATTGAGCCAGGATGTAAAGAAGCTTAACTTGGTCACTTGCCGCTCCCGTTGGTTTTCGGCCGGTCAGGCGCGCGCTCGGGCTGCCTTGGGTTTGTTGCGCAAGTACACGAAATGGTAGAAGGCAAAGGAAAGGTCCGCGTGGTTGAGCACGTCTGCTTCGCCAATGGTGGCTATGTTGAACTTGAGACGCTTGATGGCCAGCTTGCCAGAAGGAGACGCAATGTACGCTCGCATGAAGTCTTTCCTCGCTCGTGCGTCGACCAGCTCGAAAGCTTCGCGACCGGCGCGGACCTCGTCGGCCAATCGCAGCTTGGCTTCTTCCTCACGAGCTGCGCTGTTCGCTTCAACCGCGATTCTCGTGGTGGCTCTGGCTGTCACCTCGGCCTGCTCTTCTGTGGCTTTCTGAGCCAGGACGGTTTTCATCCGGCGCTCAGCCTCCGAGAGCTTGTAGCCCTCAGTGATGGCCTTCATCAGATAGCCCGCAGGACTCTTTATTACTTTCGCATCATCAATCTTTGCGCGAGTGTATTCGATTGCATCGAGAATGCGTTCATCGGACCAGATGGCACGGTTTTGCGAGATGACACTGAACTGCTTCTCGGTGAAGCCGAATTCGTTTTTCAACGTGGTGTAGGTTTCCTTCAACCCAATTAAGCTCGCGCGGACGGTGTCGGCCCCTTCCTTTCTGGAAAGCCTGAAGCGTATCCGATCAATCTTCTTGGACTTGGGGCTCTCGGTGCGCGTCTCGTACCTCAGATCGATGTCAGAGACCTCGTTGATTTGCTTTACCGCAGGCTCTAGACTGTCCCGCTTGAAATACTTGAAGACTGTTGCGCTGGAGCCCGCTTTGCCTGGCCAGTTTCGGACCACATCGATTTCAAACCAATCCGTGATGCCGTCCGTCACGTACGCAATGACGTGGTCATAGATTGCACGTGCATAAGTGAGGGTGAAGGCTGACGTGATGCGAAGGCTCAACCAGTGCGACTTTTCCGGGTCCTTGATGTGGCGGATGAGTGGTTGCGGGACTTCAAACGTTATACGTCCTTTGTCGATACCGACAATGCCGAGCAGTTGCACGGAAACCCACTTTTCGTTTTCAGGTGAGGTGCTGCCCTGCGGTGCCGTGGACACTTGGATGAGTGCTTTCTGTGCTTCGGATACGACTGCCCTCAGATGCTTGTAGTTGTAGCTGTCGTAACGCATAAGCCACCTGAAGTAGCTCAATTCGACGTCGTAGTATTTCGGTATGGTCGACTCTTGCGCCACGATGAAGTGCGCTGCATCAAGCAGGCGACGAGCTGTGACTCCGACATCCGTGACATCAACGAAAACGTTGTTCCGCTGATAGCCGATTTCCTTGGTTGACTTATGGATCGGCGTGTCGGTCGCTAACATCTCCTCAAACAGTTCGAGCGACATCTGGCGCGATGTTGCGCGAGTCGATAGGTCGATTGACATCGTGGCTCTCTTTCTTGGTTGTTAGCCGGGGAAAACTCTAACACGCGTAGGTGAGATGTCAAAACAAAAGAGCTCACCATCGAAATGCTGTTTCAACAATTAGGCTCACCCACCGTTGTAACCGATCAGGTCAACAATTAGGCTCACAACAGTGCCGGCAGGATGCTTTGTCTCTCACCGTCAAGGCGTTGGTTTTGTGTTTTGAAAGTCTTAAAAGAACAAACCCACCAACATACAAGGGCGATCAAACTCTAGCAAAAACAATGAGTTAACTTGACAAAGGTGAGTGATTTTGGTTCAAGGGTGAGCCTTTTTGTAGGGAAAAGGTGAAGGAAAGTCCTCTATGAGAGTGAAGTGTTTACCCGTTCAGAGTGAGACTTCCTGTTGCAGCCGGCACGATGGTGAGATGAATTGTTGAAGCGTTCCTCGATGTCGAGAAAGTCTGACGTGCTGGGGATCCTGAGCCCCAATCTGCGACGCTGGTGAGCGTTTTTGTTGGCGACGGTGAGCAAATTTGTGTTGGCCCCAGCGCCGCCCTCGGTCGAACTAGGAGAAAAGCGTTATGGCCTCAATAGTTAGGGGGTATCCAGGCGGAATCCGATTTTCCTGGCGCGATGGTGAGGAGAATTGTGGTGGGCTGCCGGGTCGCCCTCCCCAGTGCATGGTGAGAAGTTTTGTTGGATTACTGTCGGCGCTACGCACGCATGGTGAGCCGGATTATGGGGCAGGCCGATAAAGCGAATAATGGTGAGGAATATTGTGGGGTGGGCTTGTTGTACGCAGTGATTCTGCTGCACTGCAGATCAATCGTAATCGTTTCGAACCGGACCCGCTCGCCTCTTCTCTTTTGGATTCAACAAAACGTCTCACCCACCTTCGTGACCGAGCCTTCACTGGTTCAACAATTTCCCTCACCACGACCTTTGACAATGCGTTCATCAAAGATGTGTTTGACGCGTCATAGAAATCAGTTCTTACCACATTATGAAATGCGCAGACATTTTTGGTTGCAAAATAGCCACTCAAACTCTTCTTTCTAAGAAACGTGGTCAAGTTACTAGCACTTTATCGCATTTTCCTAGTATTCTACGCTTCGACACGATTTCGGACTAAACCTTAAAAACCATGTCCAAAGCAGAACTCCCTGCAATTACGCGAAGAGTGACCTTGGGTGAACTTGCGGGTTTCGCGGAGACGCTGAACACGCTCACGGAGGATTTGCGTAACAGTATCCTGACGCCGAAACCGCGAAAATCGGCGCCATCATTCACTACGGCGGAGGTCGCCGAGCTTTGCGGACTGGACCGCACGAAGATTCATTACCAGGCCACAAGGGAAGGGAGCACGTTGCCAGCAGGTGAAGCATCGGGTACTGGTCGTAGCCGCCAATTCACACTTGCCGAGGCGCGGACTTACGTGCAGCAGCTGTCCGAAATATACCAGTCACCTTTGGTCACAGGGTCGCGCGGTGCGGACGGGAAGGTCATCCTCGTCGCCAACTTCAAAGGAGGGTCGACCAAGACGACGACGTCGATGTGTCTGGCGCAGGGATTGTCGCTCCGCGGCCGGAGGGTGCTTGCGATTGACCTGGACCCGCAGGCATCACTTTCCGAACTTTGCGGGCTGTATGCAGAGAAGGAGGTTGACGAGGATTCGACGGTGCTGCCGTTCATCTATGACCAGACCATCGAAGGCGGACTGTCATCATTCATCAAGCAGACCTACTGGGACGGTCTGGACGTCATCGCAGCACATCCCTCCTTGTTCAGTGCCGAGTTCTACATCCCGTCGATGCTCAAGACCAGGCCCAGCTTTCAATTCTGGGCAATCCTGCGTGAAGGTCTCTCGTCGCTTCGCAGCCAGTACGACTACATCATCCTCGATACGGCGCCTTCATTGTCCTATCTGACGCTCAATGCGTTGATGGCTGCGGATTCGATGGTCATGCCGCTGGTTCCGGAAAGCCTCGACTTCATCAGTTCCGTGTCGTTCTGGGGGCTGTTCTCCGACATCGCGCGGAACTTCATGGAAAAGGAGGCCAACAAGGCCTACGACTTCATCTCCGTCATCCTTTCAAAAGTCGATAACAGCCCGACTTCGTCGGCATCCGTGGTTCGACCATGGACTCAACGGGCATATGGCGATTGGCTGACGACAACCGAAATTCCGGCAAGCTCGGCGATGAGTAGCGGCGCGCTTGCATTGTCGACGGTGTTTGACCTAAGCAAGAAGGACGCGAGTTCGAAAACTGTCGAGCGGGTTCGTCAGCCGCTCAGGGAATACTGCAAGTGGATTGACGATATGTACGTCGAACAGTGGAGGCTCGGCAAATGAACATCCGTGCTCGAATGGCCGAGCAGACCGCCAATCTGCGCGCTGCTTCGGATATCCCGAAGGACGAAGTCGCAGCCTCTAGGCAAACAAACGATAAACCGAAGACTGGGCCGGGGATGGCTGCCGCCTTGGCTGCGGCCAATATCAGGATTCAGGAGCTGGAGACGCGCGGCGCGCAATCAGTGCTGCCTGTGTCAGAGATAGTGCCGAATCCGTGGCAGCCCCGGAGGGTTTTCAACGAGGCGAAGCTGTCTGAACTCGCAGAGTCGATTCGCGAGGTCGGGCTGCTACAACCAATCGTCGTTCGCCGAGCGGAGTCTGCCTATCAAATTGTTGCGGGCGAGCGGCGTTGGCGCGCACATAAGCTGGTGGGACTTGAGGAAATTAAAGTCCTCGTCGTTGATTGCACGGACCAGGATATGGCCGTGCTGGCTCTGGTGGAAAACATCGGCCGGGATGACTTGGCCGACTATGAGATCTCCATCTCCATTCGCCGTACCGAAAAAGAATTTCCGAATCGCACGCGCTTGGCCGAAGCTGTCGGCATGAGCCGGCGAGGGCTGTATAGATACCTCGCATTCGACAGCCTACCCGCGTTCATCACGAGCGATCTTGATATCAATCCGACGCTTATTGGTGGCAATGCTGCCGATGCGATTGCGAATGTTATCAAGAAGCATGGTGAGAATGCTGTAGCCGCTGCTCGCGAACTTTGGCCGGAAGTCGTATCGGGAAACCTTGACCAAGGTAAGTACGCGCCGGCGATTGCGGCCCTGGTCGGCCGTCGTGCATCTAGCACAACGGCTCGCGAGCGCTCAATTGAGAAGTTCTTTGCGGGAAATACTCACGCAGGCAGCATTACAAAGGACGTGAACAGCTTCACCGTAAAAATCAAAACGGGCGTCCTGTCAGATGCACAGGAGACCCGGATTCGCCAAGTCATCAGCGAGTTGTTTAACGGTGATCCCTCTTGAGTGAACTCATCGTCGATAGGTCTGGAGCCCGCCTCGATGCGGGCTTTTCCCCCCTGCCGGATTTAGCGTGCTAGCTTTAACGCCACCGGTGTACGCGATGCAAATGCGCTTTCAACACGTGGCTCCTCGAGTGCTTAGCCACAAATCCCCGCGCACCGGAGGCGCACGGTGGCGAACGAGGGTGTGCTACTAGGCACACTTCGGGCGAGCCCTACCTGCGAGACGACCCGACCCAAGTCGGCCGGCTAGGCGTAAATCCCCGGATCCGCACCGCTGGATTTAGCCGTCCCCTCCCCCGCCCCCCCTCAGCGGCGGGGCGTTGAAATGGTGTGCTACTAGGCACACTGTTTCGGTGGAGGCCTGCTTGCGAGGTGACCCGAGTGGCCTGCCTAGCCGTAAATCCCCCGCGGCCGCATGGCTGAAGTTAGGTACAACTCCCTCCGCGGTATTTCTGCGATGGGCGGTGAAAGCCTGTGCTACTAGGCACACTTTTCGATGGAGGCCTGCTTTCGGGGCAACTCGAGTCGGCTGCTTAGCCGTAAATCCTCCGCAGCCGTCTGCCGCGGGTGAAGTGCCCGAATCCGAACATTTTTAAGAGGGCAAACAACGATGGTTGCTGCCGGGAGTACGAATCGGATTCGACGGGCAACTGACAGAGCAGACAGCGTGGCCGCATATCGAGCGGAAATGTCTTAAAGTTCGAGCCTTTCTGGGTTGGGCTTCCCTTCGGGGTTCATTACCCTCTCCGATTCTGGATACTTCGACTGAAACTTTGACCATAAAACATGAGCCCTCACAACACAGAGCCAATACATAGCATCTTCGACGGACCGCCTCGCGTCGCCGCACGCTGTCGGAGCGGCTACCCCATGAAATGCAGTTAGCTACGGAAGGCAGCGGCCCCTCAAGGTCTCCAACATGACGATAGGCTTCGCGCGAATCCACGAGGCTGTAACGGCTTCCGAGCTGCCCGCTGAGATACTTCAGTTGCCCGCGATTGCTCCGCTGCCGTCGGCTCAGATTCAAGATCCATGAAGGTTCGGACTCGTTCCCACAGGCCCCCGGCAATGTGTGGGCGATTTTCGTCAGATCTTCACGCTCGACAACGATTGGACCGGTCACAGCCTCCATGGATTGCCGGCGAGGTAACGGATGTCTACGAGCCCCGCGAACGCCGCGCGGCGGATTCGTATTGCAAATATCGGCGGTTCGAGCGTCAGAGTATCGGTTGCAAAAGGTCGACAGCGCGCTGAGGCGCGCTCAGCCCGTCGGGCCAGCGAAAGACGGGAAGGCAGCGTGAGGAAGTCCCTGTACGCTTTACAGTCGTCGACCAGCAACGAACTCATCGGCTTGCCCTGAACGCCGAGTGTCCAAAGGAGAAAGTGCTCCAGCTCTTTTGTGTAGCACGTAGCGCCTACGGCTGTTCGTGGTATTTGTTGAGGTACGCGCGTACGGCCCTCGAGTTCGTTCCTCACTTGGATAAACGCAAACGCAGCGCAACGGTGTGCGCCAGCGGCTCCCAAAAGCGCGCTGCCGATCGGCATGCGCTCAAGCCAAGCGTCGAAACCACCTTCCGCCTTCAGCGGCCAAGCGCAGTAAGCACAAGTTAGCTTTTTTGGGGACGATTCGCCTGAAGATCCCGTGTGGCGTGGCTGAACGAGAAAACCTTAAGAAATTGCCCGAAGTCGCCAAGCGTCCTCATGACGATCCGCCCCATTTTCGGGCAAAAAAACCACCTCAGCGGGCGGTTCGTCGCGCGTGGGCGGTGGCCAGTGCGCGTTTGAGGGGCTCGTCGTCGACGTACTGGCGGAAGGTCCGCAGGTCGCTGTGGCCAATGTTTTCGAGCGCTGCGTTGACGTCGAGACCGTCGCGGACGGCTTGGGCGAGCCCTTTGGCATAGCTGTGACGCAGCCAATGCGTTGAAGCGCGTTCGAAGCGATCGGCATCGGCAATTCGACCGTGCGTCCGTGCGTAGGCGAGCGCCTCCCTGCACAGGCCGGTAATGAGTTTCCAGATCGCTGTGCGGGCGCGGATGCCCTTGATCTGGCCCCAACGGGAGCGTCGCACCGACAGCAGCAGCGGCACGTCCTCGTCCGGCGCCGGCACTGGTGGCAGCCCAAACGCGATCCGGTAGGCCTGCAGTGAGAGAGCAATCTCGTCGCATGGCACCCAGCGGGCTTTGCCCCCTTTGCCGCGCTCGACGCGCAGCAGCCATTGGAACGGCGGGGCATCCGGAAACTCTCGCCGCAGGCTCTCCGGGACTGGCTCGATCCTCACATGGCCCATCCGGCACTGAACGACCTCGGTGGTACGCAGCCCGGTCCGCTCAAACAGATCCACGACGAACAGGTCGCGCGCCTTCGCCAAGCGTGTCTCGCGGCCCGATTCCGCACCCGCGCGGGCCGCAATCGCCTCGCGCAACAGTGCGGTGTCGTCGCGAGAGAGGAAGCGTGCCTGCTTGTCCGTTTCGTGACGGCCAACCGTCGGCAGCCCGGTGGCAGGATTCAATTGCAGGAAACCGACGTCGCGCAGCCAGTCGAACAGCGCGGTGACAATTTTCTGGGTCTGGCCGGCCGAGCGATCTGTGAGCGGCCCTAGGAACGGCCGCCAGTCCGGCGATCCGCGCCTTACGCCGGGCTTGCGCACGGCCCACGACGCCGGCGCCTGCAGAAACCCCACGTACCCGGCGAACTCGTCCATCGTCCAGGTCGAGATCGGTGCACCCACCTTCCCGGCATACCAGAATAGACGCTCGGCTTCGGTCCGGTATTGCGCGAGGGTGGTTGCCGCCAGGCGCCCGCGGCCAGTCGCCTTGGCGGCTAGCCAGCGGCCGACCACGTCCTCGTCCGACAGGTCCGGTGGGAGGATCGGACTCTGAAGACGGTTCGGGCGACGGGCGACGACTGCCCGCGGCCCGCTGGCCGCGACGGCCGCGCTTGGTTCACGACGGCCCACCGGGGTCATCGAGAGGCTCCGCGGTCTGCCGGGGTTAAGTGCCGAACGCAACTAACGGTCTGCGCGCACTCCGTCGCCGCTGGCCCGCTCGCGCGGGACCACAAGGTCATGCAGGGCGGCGGGGTGCTCGTCACGGCTAGTAGCAAGGGCAAGGAGGGGCTGCTCACAGACAGTCCCCGGCGGTGGGACCGTCCGCTGTGAAATCCCGGCCCGCCTCGAGCGCGTCGCTCAGCGCGGCGGATTCGACCCTGAATTCGTGGGCGGGGTGGTCGAGGCCCACGCGGCACAGCACTGCAAAAAAGCCGCATATCCCGTAGGGATGCACGAGAAAACGCCGCGATCGCTCGGTCGCCGGCAGCGTCACGTCGATCAGGTTCCCGCGTGCGGTCAGCACGACCGAATGGGCGAGGAAGCGATAGGGGCTGTGCGTGTCCGGATCGTCCTCGGTATCGAGCAGCCAGCCGCGAAGCACGGTTGGCGTTGACCCATCGGTCCGCGTTGTCATGGCACTGGTTGGGCACCGGATGGAACCCGGGCAGCTGGTCGCCGCGCGGCGGCGCAAAATCCGCCTCTTCCGAGTCCAGCTTTGCCAGCACCTCACGGCCGAGCGCGACGAGCGGATTGCCCTGGGGGACCGTGGAAACGACCGGATTCTTCATGATGGTGATTCCGCCGTGGACGTGAGCGACGCCCAGAGGTTCTTGAGGGGACGCTCCAGCGTCGCCGGTGTCAGCTCGGCCGCGCTTTCCAGCTCGACGTGTTCAACCACCCGGTTGGCCGGATGCAGTCGCGTGTTCTGCGGCGCAACCGGATCGATCACCACCGGCGTGCCGCCGAGACGTACGAGGCCGAGCGCCAGAGCCACCGGGCCGGGCATGTCGAGCCTTCCGAGCACGCGCCGGATTGCCGGGAGCGCCGACTCGAGAAACGGTCGTTCGTAGTTTTCCGGAAACTGGATGCCCTGATATACCAAGCCGGTGTGAACGAAGGCTGAACGGCCAAGTACCAGCTCGATGTGCGCGGCGCGCGATACATGGCCATAAAAGAGATGCTCGGTCTTGCCATCCTGCCGGGCCGACACGTACGTCTGGCCTGCCTTTGAGCCGACGCGGACGAGATCGAACTGGCCGCACAGGCGCGCCGGTATCAGTTCGGCGGCGGCCGCGCAGATCGCGTCGAACTCACGCTGCTCGATTTCGGTGATGACGGTGTGCACCGGCACCGCCACGCACACAAAGAATGCGCCGTGTTCCAGCTGCACGCCGCTGGGGAAAAGTCCGCGCTCGAGCTGGGCGATCCGGTCGTCACAGGCGCGGCGTGCCAGTGCGAGTGGCGGGAGGTGGTGGTGTTCGGCCATGCTGCTGTTCTTCGACACTTCAGTGTCCGGTTGAAAAAAGAGGGCCTGGACGGTCGTTAGGCACTCCGGGACGATATCAAAACTAGGGAACATTATGGCGGTAATGTTCCCTAGAGGAAATCAAGATCATAAAAACGCTGGTAAAAATGATCCTGAAGATGCGAGAATTCCTGCAGCAAGCGGTCGCGCGGGCGGCCCAACAGGGAGGATCTGTGGAGCAGGAACCAATAGAGGAAAAGGCGCGCCGAGGCGGGTACGGCGCCATCGTGATCGACACATCGATCTTTGACCAATACCAGCTTGAACTGGAGTCGGGCCTGTTGCGACGGGTCGAGCAGTTCGCCGACGGAAGCGTGAAAGTCCTGATGCCCGATGTGACGCGGCGTGAACTCGAGAATCATCTGATCGGGAAAGCCGAGGAAGCACAAACGGGCCTGAAGCGCGCGCTTCGTCTGTCGCAACGTGCGGGGCTCATAAACGGCATCGAGGCGCAGTGCGACGCTATCGCAGCCCAGGCCACGACCGAGGCGGCGCAATCGGCCAGTCGTGCGCGACTTGCCACGTGGATCCAGCGCACCGGCGCGCGGGTGATTGACTGCGGGCGTCACGTCGACGTGACGACCCTGATGGACCATTACTTCGAGGCGCGGGCGCCGTTCGCCGCCACCGGAGACAAGAAAAACGAATTCCCTGACGCGGTGACCCTGCTTGCCCTGAAGGACTGGTCCGAAGCCAACGGCACAGATGTCCTCGCGGTATCGCGTGACTCGGACTGGAAGCGCTTCGCAACACTGACTGATCGCATCCACGTCGTAGAGAATCTGGCCGACGCCTTGATGGCGTTCCAACATCACACGACACTCTATGCCTGCAAGCTTCTCGCCGAGTCGCTCGATCAAGGCGACCCGCATGGAATCCGGTCAGCAATCGAGGCGGCCGTCTCGAGCCAGTTGATCAACGCGCTGCAGATCGAGACGTTGGGCAGTGCCGGCGACAGGCTCTGGATTAAGGACAGGATGGAGGTGATGCCACTTGGCGTCCGGTTTGCCGAGGGTCCGCTCGAGATGCGGTTCTCCGCGGTGCTGCGGAACGACAAAATGCTCGTGACGCAGGTACGGCTGATCGTCGGACTGAGATTTTCCGTCGCGAGCCGCATCCTTGAACGAGACGGCGGTCCAGGGGAGGTCTGGCCGGTCGTGATAACACGCAAGAAGGATGTCGCGCTGGATGCCACCGTCACTTTCCATGGCCGGAGTCCAGATCAGATGCGAGTGAATGACGTCGAAATCCTTCCGGCCAGCTATACGCTGGATCTCGGAGACGTCACCCGCGCCTGACATGCACAAGTTCCACTGCGTCGAGTTCCCACAGTGATGATCATGATCAACAGACTGGGTGAGGGGAAAGCGGTATGACGGACTGGCAGGATTTCGCGGTGGTGATGCTGTCGTCGGCCGGCGTGAGCGTCGCACTCACGGCCGCGCTTGTGTGGCTGTTGCGCACCTGGATCGGCGAGCGCGTACGCGGCGCGATCCAGGCCGAGTACGCGGAAAAGCTGGAAACCCTCAAGGCGCAGCTGCAGGCCGAGGCAGCCCTGAAGCTCGAGACTTACAGGGCGACCCTGAAAGGGCAGGGCGAAGCCGAACTCGAGAAGCTTCGTACGTCACTGGCGATCGCCGCGGCCGCGCGCAATGCGCAGTTCGGTGGGCTGGTCGAACGACGCTTCGAGGCGATCGCTTCGGTGCACGGGATGCTGCTGCGTTTTCACCGGGCGGTGCATCAGATGGTGCAGCCCAACCTGTTTGTGCGCGGACCCACCAACGAGGAACGGTCTGAGGCAGTGTACCAGGCGAGCGTCTCGTTCGAGGACGCCTACCCGGACAAAAAGATTTTCCTGCCGAAATCGCTGAGCGACCAGATCGACCATATCCGGCAGTCGCTGGTGAGTAACGCCAATCTCTACCAGATGATGGTGGTGCCGAAGCAGGACTACGAACGCCACCTGGATATCTATGTGAAGGTGAACAACGAGTTGCCAGCGACGATCGCTGCCCTTGAAACCGAATTGCGCACGCTGATGGGCGACGAACCGGACCCGACGCCGTCGATTTCCGGGCGCGACCACCACGTCTGAACAGGGGTAGCGCGCCGTGACCCGTCCGAAAATCGAATGGAGCGATATACAGCTGCGCGCCATCATGAACGCGCTGGCCGCGCTCGACCGCGATTTCCCGCTCGACAACGACCGCTTTCTTGACGCGCTGATCGATGAGGTCCGCCTGCTCACCGGCCGCCTGTACGGCGCCACGACCTACTCCAGGCTGCTGCGCGACGTCGCGCCCCAGGTGGGCGTCAGCCGGAATCCCAGTTCGCAGACCCTGCAGAAGGCGATCGGCCGCGCGCAGTCACTGGCACCGACCCCTGCGGCGGGGAACGCCGAAGCAGCGCCGGTCGTCGACGTGCTCGCATGGCGCAGGGCACTTGAGCCGGTGGTCCGTGAGGCGCTGGTGCCGCTGCATGCGCTGCTCGCGCAGCGCGGCGCGCAGGCGACCCTGCACATGGATGGGCCAGAGAGTGACAGCGCGGCACAACGCCTGCAGCTCGCCGAGGCGTCGCTGGCTGACGCGCACGCCCGCGTACGCCGCCTCGAGGAAGAAAACGCGCGGCTGCGTCGCGAAGCCGCGCAGGCCGAGGCACGCGCTACCGTGGCCGAGACCCGTATCGCCGGGTTGCTGGAGGATCTGCACCGGACGATCGCCGCATCGGCCAGCGGGGCTGGGGCGCTGGCGAAGGCAGCCGGGCAGCTGGCCGGCACCGAGCGGTTCCTGAAATCGCAGAACGACGCGGTCCGCCTGCAGGCGTCCGCCGAAGCGGATGCGCTACGCCGCCAGGTGACGCAGCTGCGCGAGCGCGTCGATCACCTGCTCCTCGACAACGAACAGTACCGTCGCACACTTTCGACCCGGCAGCCGGGCTATCGCTGAAGGCGCGGTATACCGGTGCGCGCCGGGGTCTGAGTATCAGGCCACATTTTTCCTACCTCTCCCAGATATCTCAAATCGCCACTCGTGAAAACTCCGGTTATCAGATGTGGCGATTTTCTTCGCGTCCCGGGTGGCCGACATTTCGTCAGAGCGAAGAAAGTGATCTGATACGATGCCTGCGGATTCCCTGCGACTTCGCGACGTGCCTGCCGTACGGCCTTCCAGCCATGCGTACAGGACCGGCGCGACCCGCTCCCGTCCGTGTTGACTGGCGTGCTCCAACGGGAGTAATTTACCTATAGGTTAATTTAACTATGCATCTGGAGGTTGCCTCTGGTAAATTCGCGGTTCTTGCCGTTGTGGACGACCGGGAGAACTTCGCGACCTCGTGCCCGGCCATCGATTTCCTCAAGGAATGCTGGCCCAACTATTCGTCAACGGTGAAGGGGTACCGTGCGCTGTTCGACCGTTACGCGCTCGGTGGGCGCGCATCGTTGACGAGCGCATTGCTCCACGAGGTCGACAAGGAGGACGCCCTGTTTGAACTCATCAAGGGAGATCTTCGGATCATGTGTTTTTTCCCCGGCGACGGGTCAGTGGTGCTGACCAACGGGGTGATAAAGAAAGGGCAGAAAGTTGACCCCCTCGCCGTCAAGGAATGTCGCCGGGCGAAGAAGAAATTCATGGAATCGAGAATTGTTCATGTCAACAGATGAATCTCTGAGCTGGTTCAGCGACCTTGAGCGGGATGAGTTCGAGCACCTGAAGCTCGAATTCGCCGAGCAGATTGACCATGCGATTGGCCGGATCGGACTCAAACGTCGTGAGGTCGCCGCCCGCATGGGGACGACACCTGCCTGGGTCACCAAGGTCCTGCGCGGCGATGCCAACCCGACTCTGGAAACGATGCAACGGCTGGCAGACGCTGTTGACTGCCGCGTCTACCTGCACGTTGCTCCAAAGCATGTATTCGGGGTATGGACGGAGGTACAGCAGCGAGGCGCTGCCAATACCCTCGTCAACGTCATTCCTCCCACGCTTGCGACTCACGACTCCGTCCAGTTCTTCATTGATGCGCACGCGCTCGGGAATGCATTGACTGCGATGCCGAGGGTTACGAAAAATATCGTCATCGGAGCAACCCATGGCTGAAGTCGTCAACGTTCGGACGCCGGGGGTAAATTTTGACCTCCTCCGCAACGAGAATGTGCCGGATTTCTTTGCAGACGGCGTTTCGAACGCAGCGATAGGGTTTCCCAACACGCGTCTGACATTTCACGTGCTGCAGCCACCGCCGGTCGGGGGACCGCTGCCCGAGCCCGGGTCAGTAGAACGAAGGAAGGTCGTGTTCGAACTGGTGATACCAACTGCGGCACTGTTCGAGCTATGCGCGAACATTGCACAAGGTGCGATGTCGGGCAGGCAGGCGATGAGCGATGGAGCGACAGCGTATCGGGATCAGTTCGTGAAGTTGATGGAATCGTTCGATCTGGCCGGGTCGAGAAAGTAGCGGTCTATTGCCATCGACGCCTTGATAGGCCGGGATGGGCGGGGTGGCCGAGTGGTCCGCGATCCGCGACGTCTCTGACGCGATCCTGGCAGGGCGGGGCGCTGAGCTTGACGCCGCGCTGGTTGAAAAAAGAGCGTCAGGAAATCCTCAGAATTAAATTCCAGGCGTTCCCGAGCCAGCCATCGGCGCCTTGAGCCGAATGGCCTCCAGAGCCCGCTACGTCCCATCCATAAACAGCCTCCTTGCAGTCATGTAAAAGCTGCTGACGGTGCCGTTACTCATTGTTGACGTTTTGCGCAGACCGGCTTAATATGTCGCCTTGTAGCTAAGACGTTTCGTGAGCGGATGAGTGTCGGGAAGCCGATGCGATACGAACGTGCTGCCGCCTTCGGGTGGTCCTGCATACCAGCAGGCGCAAGAGAAATCCGCTGGCACGCAATCGTGTCAGGAAAAGGCCCTTCGGGGCCTTTTTTATTTTTCCTTCCCCTTTTTCTTCTTCTTCGGCCGCTCTTTGGGTTTCGGGGGCTCGTACACGCCGGAAACCAGACCGATCAACGACCGGAAACGCCACCCGTCCGAAGCGGGCGGGGCCGCCAGGCCCCGCAGGTAGGCGCTTTTCACGAACATGTTCAGTGCCGGATGCACCGAATCCGAGTTTTTCGTGAGCGAAAAGAACAACGAATAATCCTGCGCCACGCCGTCGGTATCGGGAAGCGTCACCCTCGTCACGTAGGTGTAGCTCTCCTTGCACCAGTAGATCATGCCTCCGAGCATCGCATTGACGATTGCCGGCAGTTGCAGCGAGCATTCGTAGCGGATGACGTCGAACGCGCGCAGCTCACCCAGGTGCGAGTAGCGATGTTCGTCCTGATGCAGTGCGTCCTTGAACTCCTCGGTGAAGCAGTGGCATCCAAACTGGACATCGACGGGCACGATTACGGGGTCGCCGCCGGTAGGGGTGAGCAGGGGCTGCAACACCAAAGGTTGCAGGTGCCCGAACGTGTACTGCAGTCCCCGAAACTGCTTTGCGGCGAAATTGCTCATTAGCGTTGTGTTGTGAAAGCCCGACCATGCGCGCGCCGAACTGGCTTCGGCGCCGGCGGCATTTTCTCACAGCACAACGGATGAAAGGAAAGCGCGCTGGTCTTGAAACAGCCCCTCAAGGCCTTTGAGAGGCTCGACGCAAAACACTACCGGCAGGTTGTTTGGCCGTCATCGGCCTGACGACAAACCCTGAGCCCCACGACAGCCAGTTTTTGCGTCGGGGTAGCCGCGGCGAGCGGCGGATCGATGTGGGTGAGTACCGTGCGACTATGAACGGGCCCGCTCCGGCGGGCCTTTTTCTGCGCACCGGATGCGGTGAGGGACAAATCTGTCGATATGACCGAACCGAACGCAACTAACCGTCTGCCGGCACATTCTCCACGAACGAGCGGGCAATCTGCTCGTAAAGCGTTGCCTGTAGCGGCCTGGAACATCGCATCAAACGGTCGGCGCGGTATCCGGTACGACCGATTGGCATGAACCGGCGGGCGAATGTGCCTTATGCGATCTGGCTATCGATGAGGTTCAAAGGATATCTGACAATCGTTGTCATTGAGGATGGCTGACTAATGATAGCTTTTCGAACATTGACATTGCCGCGCCGAACGCCTCCCAGCTTAATTTGGCCGGTCCGCAGCGTCGTCATCCGATCAGACTGGAGAACGGAATGCAAGTTATAGAAGTCGCATCACTCATAGCGATCATCGCGCTGCTAGCAATAGGCGTCAAAAGATTCAACGAGCGTTGCCAGTCGAAATTCGGTCACATGTTCTTCAGCAAGAAGGCGTTTTTCGTAACGGTTGCGGCGGTTGCGCTGTTTGTCGCCGGAAACGCCTGGCGTGTTTCGGCGATCAAGGCGCACAGCGATACGCTGAACGCCATAATGCTGATGGTTGTGGCCGGCCTTGTTGCGTGCGGACTCGTGTTCCTGAACGTCAAGCAGACCGATCTTTTCTACGGACTGGTCGGCTCGGTCCTGCAGCTAGGTGCGTTTTCGGCGTTGGCACTCTTCTCATGGCCGTTTTTAATCGTTGCAGTTGTTCTGCAACTTATTGTGATTCTCTCGGCAAGGCCGGTGTACATCGTGAACCGGTAAGATAACGGATCGAGGCGCATCTGCCCTGATCCACTAACGATTAGCATCCCACCCTGATCGACGGATTGAGAGCGGTGAAGTCGTCAAACTGGAGGTCTCTCAGGTTCGGTCCGGCCCTCGTAAAGTGACCGAACTTTCAGCCGGCGTGCGCGCCGGCTTTTTTTCACGGGCAGTGCGTCGAATAGCGTCAGTGACGGCCACTTCCTCCTACCAGTTCCCGACTGACACCCGCCACGAGCAACATAGGCGCGCCCAGCTTTTCCTGTCCGCAATCCTCCAACCGCAACCTGACATTTGTTGACGTTCGTAACGGGACATCGATGATAGGTTTGTGAGGTAGTAGGTTTGCCAGTTGAACCAGGCCGCCGACTTAGAACGTTGTGGTGTCCGCTACGGACACAGGAATTGGTTGGCTAATATTGCCCATCCCCCACAGATTGAAAATCTGCCCGAAACCCACGCCAGACGGGGCTTCTGAGGCGGGCATCCCTCGTATCGCCGCGTTTTCTGGTACCGAGCCACTTATCGGCGGCCTCGCCTGATATAGCCGGATCTGACGTTTTCTCCCGTTCCTTTAGCAAATCCCGCTTTCGCGGACCTGCACTATGCATCGGGGGGAACCCTGTCAGTGCGCACGATCCTGTTCCACCAGGCTGGGTCGGCATAGTGCGCGGCGAGCGCGTCGATATCGACGCTCGCATCAGCAGGGCTGAACTCGAACGATCCGAACAGGTTGATGTGCTGCCAGGCAACGGGCGACATGCCCGCGATCAACGCCATCGCGTCATGGTCGCCTGCGGCACGTTTTTGCTCGTACACGCGCGAGAGCAGTGCCGTGTTGTAGTGGATGATCGCATTGGCGATCAACCGCGAGCATTCGTTCCAGATCTGCTGCTCTGCCTCGGTCTGGATTCGGAACTTGCCCGCGTTGACGAATGCGATTGCGCGACGCAACCGATGGTAGGCCTCGCCGCGGTTCAGGGCCTTCTGGACGCTCTGGCGCAAACCGACATCGTCGATGAATTCGAGGATGTATAGCGTGCGGCACAGGTTGTCGAGTTCCCGGAGCGCTTTCTTCGTCTGGTTCTGGCGCGCATAGCTGCTCAGCTTGCGCACGATGGTCGACTGCGTCACATCTTTCTGGGCGAGTGAGGCCATGATGCGCTGGACGTTAGGCCACTCGCGGATGATCAGCTCGTCGTCAGATTTGCGCGACGGTCTGATCAGCCACTTCTCGCTGTAATGTCCAGGATGGTGGCATCCGGTCAGGCCGGTGATTTTCTTGTGCAGATCCCGATAGCGTGGCGCAAACTGGTAGCCGAATGTGTACAGGGTCCAGAAGTTCACCTGGTTGGTGCCGTGCGTGTCCGTGGAATGACGCTCTGGCTGGATGTCGGAAGTGTTGTTGTAAAGCACGTCGAACACATAATGGCTTTCGTGTTCGTGCGTGCCGATGATGTTCGTGTTGACCGGTACGTGATTGGCGACCACGGTGCAGGAGCTAATCCCCTTTTCCAGTCCAAAATATTTGGGCGAATACCGCGCGTTGAAGGTGTCGATCTGGGTTTCGAAGCGTTGCCCGTCGCTGCTTGAATGGAGTTCATCGCGAATGTCGAACAGGTGAAATGCAGGCAGACCGGCGGTGGCGTTGCTGATCGCGTCGTTGGCCGCGTGGAGTGTTTCGGGGCGCAGGTAGTTACGCGAAGTGGTCACCATCGATGCGTAGCTGAGCCCTGAGACCTCTGCCGTCTTTCGCAGTCCCATGTTGGTGCCCATCGCGACCACGCAGGCGAGGATTTCTCGCGGATCGGCGTCCTGCTTCACATAACGTTCGAGTACATGAGTGAATGCTTTCAGGAACCCAGTTCGGCCCGCGACAAACCAGAGCAGATCCGCGATGCCGATACCTGGCAACTGGCCATAGAATGAACCGTTAACTGTTTCATCCACTTCGGGATAAAGCAGCGTCCAGTGGCGCTGGCCGTTGCGGCGGCTGAGCTTGACATGCTGGTTTTCGCCGCTTTCGATGCGCTCATTGACGAGTTTCAGCTTTGCTTCGATGGCCTCATGGAACATCGCCAGTGTCTGCTCGATCGGTGCGACCAAAACCGGTGCGCCAACTTCCTCAAGTACGGCATCCTTGTGTTCCCAGCGGGCATCGTTGATCAGGTCGTCCTCGAAACGGCGATACTCGGTGCTGTCCTCGCCATACACGTCACCAGCTTCGAGCGCGTTGCGCAACAGGCGGTAGACGAGGAATTCATAACGGTCGACATCCAGCTTCTTTTTTTTGCCCGCCTCTGAACCGTACAGGTAGCGCTGGAGATTCTTCGGGATCAGCGCAGTGGGGAACGTCGACGGGTTGGTCTGCCGGGGTGACTTGCCGTTGCGCAACAGCGCCTGCAGAAAATTGATGGCATCCAGCAGGGGCGCATCCTCGACCCGGCCGGAAAAATCCAGCTTCGAGAACAGGTGACGAACGTTGCGTTTGATAGTCGCAGACAGCGTCGTGTAGTGAGACCACTCAAACCCGGCCTTGTCAAAGGCGACGTTGCGCATGTAATTCGACACCAGCGTAAACCGCTCAGGTTCGAGCAGCGAGAACGCCTTCTTCTTGACGCTCGCAAACGACGCGTTACCTGGTATTGAGTCATCAATGAAGAGGTGCAGAACCTTGCCGGCGGCCTGCAGATGTGTGCCCACGTCCGTCAGCGCGCGTTGCATGGTTTCCTGACCGGCAGCGCGTGCCCACTTCTCGTACTGGTTGACCAGATGAATGAAGGCCTCGATGAGGTTATCGTTGATCTGGCGAAAGTGGTAGTAAGCAAAGCACAGCACAGCAGATACAGTCGAGTGGTGGAAACCGGCATACGCTGGAGCTTGTAGACCGTATAGAACTTCACGAGCGACGCGTAATACCGGCCACTTTCGGTCGAAATCCCTGTGGTCTCGAGGAAGCGCTTGGCAAACTCGTGCAGAGGCGCAAAGAACTGGCGGCGTTCGACTTCCTCACGCAGCTCCCTGTAGGTGAAATCCTTCGGCTCGCGCTTGAGCACGGTGATCCGGTATGTCGACTCGTCTGCCTGAAGCAACGCATCGAGCTGGTCTGTGATATCCCGTGTGAGTGCGTCGCCGAGCAGCCTTGTGATGCGCCTGCGCTCGCCAGTTACGACCCGTCCGACTATGTCCTGCAGGACGGCGTACACCGGCGCGACGATGCGCTGCTGGCTCAGATACTGAAGCGTTTCGCGCAGGATGTAGATCGGCTGCGTCGAGAGCATGGCGATGCGCTGCGCCCGGTGTTCCAGCTCGGCTTTCGCTGCGTTATCGCAAAGACGAAAACCGAACAGTTCGAGCACCGTGTGCTGCAGGGCACGGCGCGTCGGATACGAAGGCGAACTGAGACCAGTCAGGTTCCTGCCCGGAAAATGACGGCCAAGGATGTGATGCAGATCCTCCTCCACAGCCGCCTGATCGTAATCGAAGAACTGGCGTTTCGCCTTGAAATATCCTAGCTGCAGCGTCAGGTGGACTGCCACCGACGCCGTGCGCGCATGGACGATGAGTTGTTCGGGCTGACTCAGGCCGAAGTACACCTGCCGGTCTTCGTCGGTGAAACGTGGCAGTCCGTAAAGGTCATCGATTTCCTGGCGAGTGAGGATTAACAGGCGATGTGAGTCGGCAGGCGTGGGAAAGCTTTGGTCTCTGTGCATTCGGTCGCAGTGGGCATCCACAGACGTGGCGACATGGCGGCGGCGCCCGACGGGCGCAGCGAAAGATGTTACTGGCGTTTCTTTTTAGACGGAAGGCCGATGGCACATAGACGGCGCACCGCCGGATGAAGTTAAGTAGTCCGGCGACTCTGTTCCAGCAGTCCAGAAATTATCAACAAATGTGAACTTCTTCAGGTCAACGTGAAACTTTGTCAAAGTTCGCATTATTTGAATTTCCCTGACAGATTTTGCGAGGCATTTCCGATAACTTACGCACCGTTATCCCTACGTCGTGCGAAATATAAATGAACAGGCAGACATACCGGCTCGTGTTTTGCAGGCTCCGAGGCATGCTCATCGCTGTCGCGGAAACGGCAACCCGCGCAGGCAAATCTCACCGGGGTGAGTCGGTAGCTATTGGTGGATCGCACGACGCTACAACGACGACACGGTGGACCTTGCGAGCGAGCGCGTTCGGCGCACTGATGGCGATAAACGCGCTGACGTTCGATGCACAAGCTCAGGTGGTTGCGGCTCCCGGCTCCGGTGCGAAGGTCATCCAGACACAGAACGGTTTGCCTCAGGTCAACATCGCCAGACCTGCAAATTCTGGCGTTTCCCTGAACACCTATTCGCAGTTCGACGTGTCGAAGGCCGGCGCGATCCTCAACAACTCGCCCACGATTGTCCAGACGCAGCAGGCGGGCTATATCAACGGCAACCCGAACTTCCTGCCGGGCCAGGCTGCCTCGATCATCGTCAACCAGGTCAACAGCAACGCCGCTTCGCAGCTCAACGGTTACGTTGAGACAGCAGGCCAAAAGGCAGAAGTCATCATAGCGAACCCCTCTGGGATCAGCATCAATGGTGGCGGCTTCATCAATACAACCAGAGGAATACTGACGACCGGATTGCCGACATTCGATACGAACGGCAACCTCACCGGGTTCAACGTCACCGGTGGCCAGATCACCGTCCAGGGTTCGGGGCTAAACGCTACCAATACGGACCAGATTGACCTGATCGCACGTGCCGTTGCGGTGAACGCGGCTCTGTACGCCAACACATTGAATGTGGTGACGGGCGCCAACAACGTCAATCACGCCACGCTCGCCACGACCCCGATTGCAGGCAACGGCCCACCCCCGGCGGTGTCGATCGACGTGAGCCAGTTGGGTGGCATGTACAGCGGGCGCATCACGCTTGTCGGCACCGAAAACGGTGTTGGCGTGTCGAATGCCGGCGTAATCGCCGCCCAGGCGGGCGACCTGACGCTCACGACGCAGGGCCAGCTCGTGCTGTCGGGTAAAACGAATGCGAGCGGCAACATGGCGCTGTCCGCACAGGATGGCGTGAGCAACGCCGGCACGACCTATGGGCAGGGCTCAGTCTCCGTCAATACGGCGGGTGCGCTGTCGAACAGCGGCACGCTCGCCGCACAGCAGAACCTCACAGCGAATGCAGGCAGCGTCTCATCGACCGGCACACTGGGAGCCGGGATCAATTCCGATGGCTCGATTGCACAGTCGGGTGACCTGACCGTCGTCTCGGGTGGCGCGCTGTCTGCCAAGGGCAACAATGCAGCCGGCGGCAATGCGACGCTCTCCGGCGCGTCGCTGAATCTGGCGGGCAGCAACACCTCGGCCTACGGCAACGTTGCACTCACAGCGAGCGGCGGCGACCTGAGTCTCGCGAACGCCACCACGACAGCGGGCGGCGCACTGTCGGCCAGTGCGAGCGGCGCGCTGGTCAATGACGGCGGTGCGCTGTCCAGCCAGAGTGCGATGCAACTGGCCTCAGCGAGCATTTCCGACGTGGGCGGTCAGATGGTCTCGCAGTCCACGCTCGACGTAAATACCGGCGGAGCGGTAGAAAACCGTCAGGGGATTATCCAGGCGGCAGAAAACGAAACCATCAACGCGGCCTCGATCGATAACTCGGCGGGTCGCATTGTGTCGCTCGGCAGCGGAACGCTCGACGTCACCACTAGCGGCGCGCTCGTCAACGCGACAGGCACGACCGCAAGCGGTGCCATAGGTGGCGTGATCGGCGGCAATGGCGCGGTCACGCTGCAGGGCGGGAGCATCGCCAACCACGGTACGGTCACGGCACAGACGAATCTGCAGGTCTCCGCGCAATTGGTTGACAACACGGGTGGCTCGCTCAAGGCCGCACAGAATGCAACGGTCAACGCCGGTGCGCAACTTTCCAACGGCGGTGGCACGATTGCGGCAGGCCAGACAGCCTCAGTGAGTGCGACAACGCTCGACAACAGTTCGGGGACCACCGAGGCCGCGCAGGTATCGCTGCAGGCGATCGACCTCGTCAATCACGGGGGGACGATCACCCAGACCGGCACCGGGGCGATGAATGTATCGGTGTCGGGTACGCTCGATAATTCGTCGGGCGGCACATTGCAGACCAACAGCACCAACCTCACGCTCGCCCCTGCCACGCTGGACAATGACGCAGGCACAATTCTCGACGCTGGAACGGGCACGCTGACGATCCAGCCTGGTGGCAGTGCGGGGTCAATTTCGAACGCGGGCGGCCAGATCGTTGCGGGCGGCCAGATCGTAGCGCAGGCATCGAGCCTGAACAATGCGAACGGAGTGCTGGCTGCAAAGGGCAACATTGCGGCGAACATCAGCGGGGATGTCAACAACACATCGGGGTCAGTCCGCTCCCTGTCTTCGTTGTCGCTTACAAGTGGCGGCGCGCTGAGCTCGACGAACGGACAGATCCAGTCCGGCACGGGCGCGACGGGAGATACCAGCGCGCTCGCTATCCAGGCGAGCTCGATCGACAATACGGGTGGCCTCATCGGCAATCTTGGCACGGGCGACACGACCGTGCAGGGTGGCAGCCAGACCGTCAACAGTGGCGGCGCGATCACGGGTAACGGCAACCTCACCATCAATACGTCATCGCTCTCCAACACGCAGGGCGGCCAGGTGAGTGGCGCGAACGTCACGGTGCAGGCGGGCACCGTAGACAACAGCGGCGGCAGGATTGGCACCTTCACGGGATCGACCGGCGATGTCGCCATCACGGCAACCGGCACGGTCACGAACACAAACGGACAGATTGGCGCGACGCATGACCTCACGGTGGATGCAGCGACGCTGACGGGTGGCGGCGCATACAGCGCGACCCATGACGTCGCTGTGACCGTACAGGGCGATTTCGCGTCGACGCCCGATTTCCAGTTCAACGCCGGTCACGACCTGACCTTTACGCTGCCCGGCACGTTCACGAATGCCGCGACGCTTGAGGCAACGAATAACCTTAACGTCAACGCGTCCGACATCGCCAACAGCGGCGCAATGATGGCGGGTGGCACGCTTACGACGCACTCGACCACGCTGGAGAATACGGGCGCGATGGTCGGCGGCAGCGTCTCGCTCAATGCCACGCAATCGATCACGAACGTGGGCCCGAGCGCGCTGATCGGTGCGACGGACAGCAACGGCCTGCTCGAACTGCTCGCGCCCGACATCGAGAACCGCGACGACACGACGATGACCGATACGCAGGCGACCACTGCGATCTACGGTCTGGGCACCGTCGTGCTGGCGGGCGGCAAGGATGCTAACGGCAACTATACGAACGCGAATCTCATCCGCAACCAGTCGGGGCTGATCCAGTCGGCGGGCAACATGACGCTCGATGCCAGTCAGGTCACGAATACGCGCACGACGATGACGACGACGGGCCTGAACCAGCCGGTTGATCCGTCGCTGCTGACCCAGCTCGGCATCAGCCTGTCCGGGTGTACCGCGATCATCACGGCCGCCTGCTCCGCAGGCAATCCGTATGTCGGCTGGACCACTCCGGATAACCCGGCTTTCCTGACCATGATTGGTGGTGTGTACACCGTGCCGCCTGACGGTGGCCAGTGGAACAGCGGCTACCAGTACACAACCTATACGGGCGTGGCGGTGGCGAACCTGATCGCGTCGATCAGCCCGCAGGCACAGATCATTGCGGGCGGCAACCTGGACGCGTCGAAGGTGGGCCTGTTCCAGAACTACTGGAGCGCGGTCGCCGCGGCCGGCAACATTGCCGCGCCCGTTACGCTCGACCAGAACAGCTGGCAGGGGCAAAGCGCGCCTGAAGTACAGGTAACCTATTCCGGGTACTACCACTACACCAACTACGACCACAGCATTTCGGACTGGACCTTGCCGTTTGGCAGCGCCCCGTTCGTGGGCTCCAATCCGGGTGGCTACCAGGCGGCCCCGGCCGATATCGTCACCTACGCGCTGCCCAGCTACGAATCGACGTTCGTCGCGGGCGGCACGCTCACCGGCACCGGTGTGAGCATCAACAACACGGCGGGCAACGCGGGCATTCCGTCGCTAGGTCTCGCCCCCGGCCAGTCGCTGGGCGGGGTCAATGTCGGCGGAGTCAAGGGGAGCACGGGGCTCGTCAATCCGGTCATCGCAGCGGCGACGGCAGTGAATGTGCTGGCGAACCTGACCATTCCCGCCGGGGGGCTCTTCAAACCGGATACCGCGCCGAACGCACCCTACCTGATCGAGACAAACCCGGCCTTCACCAGCCAGACATCGTTAATCTCGAGCAATTACTACCTGCAACTGCTGGGCGTGAATTCGCAAACGACGGAGAAGCGCCTGGGCGATGGCTTCTACGAACAGCAGCTCGTGCAGGACCAGATCACGTCGCTCACCGGCAAGGCCGTACTCGGCCCTTATACCGATACCCAGTCGATGTATGAATCGCTGATGACAGCGGGTGCGTCACTCGCGCAGTCACTGGATCTGCCGCTCGGCATGAGCCTGTCGCCGGCCCAGGTGGCAGCGCTGACCAGCAACGTGATCATCATGCAGACGGAGGTCGTTGACGGCCAGTCGGTACTGGTGCCGGTCGTCTATCTCGCGAAGGCCAGCGAGCAGGACGTAACTGGACCGCTCATCGCGGCGAACAGCATCGACCTGCAGAATACCCAGACCTTCACGAACAGCGGCACGGTGCAGGCCAGCAATACGCTGTCGATCCAGGGCAACCAGATCGACAATGCGCTGGGCAAGCTGCAAAGCGGTGGCCTGATGTCGCTGACGACCACAGGCGATGTTGACCTGAGCTCGGCCACGGTGAACGCCGGGAGCCTGACGCTGAACGCTGGTGGCAACCTGCTCCTCAATACGGCGGTCAATACCGTCAATCAGGTTAGTGCGACAGGCGCCACGCGGACCACGGCCACGCTCGGCCCCATCGCGAACCTCAACGTGACGGGCAACGCCTCGATCACGACGGGCGGCAACTTCGAGCAGAACGCGGGCAACCTGAACGTGGGCGGTAACCTCGGCATGTCCGTGGGCGGCAACTACGATCTCGGGTCGGCGCAGACCGGCGAGCACAAGGTGGTGGCGGGCGCGAATGGCATCTCGAACACCAGCATCAACCAGACGACCGGCAGCAATGTGAACGTTGGTGGTGTGTCGGAAATCGGCGTAGGCGGCAACCTGACGGCGACGGGCGCGAATATCAGTCTTGGCGGTGGCGGCATGGTCGCGGCGAAGGGTGACGTGACGCTGCAGGCAGCGACCGCCACATCGACCGTTGACAGCACCAGCTCGGGCACCGACTCCCACGACAGTTACTCGTCGTCGGTGCACACGTCCGACGATACGCTGACGGCGACAACGCTCAATGCCGGCGACAGCCTGATGGTCGTGGCAGGCAAGAACCTGAACGTGACCGGCAGCAGCGTTGATCTGACCCAGGGGCAGGCAACGCTGGCGGCAGCAGGCAATGTCAATATCGGCTCGGCCACGGAAACCCACGTGTCGGATTCCTCCTCAACGAGCAGTCATGGTGGCTTTGCGAGCCACACGGGCGAGACGGACCAGGTTAACCAGACAGCCACGTATGCCGACGGCAGCACCGTCTCGGCAGACAGCGTCCTGGTGGTCAGCGGCAAAGACATCAATATCACGGGCAGCAACGTTGTCGCCACGAATAATGTGGGCCTCGCCGCGCAGGGCAACGTCAACTTCACGGCGGCCACCGATACGTACCAGGACAACGAATATCACCAGGTGACCCACTCCGGCCTTTCTGGCTCGGGGGGCATCGGCTTCTCGGTCGGATCGAGCGAGCAGAGCGACCGGTATAACGCCAGTTCGACCACGCAGAGCCAGTCGCGCAGCACGGTGGGCAGTGTGGAAGGGAATGTCGCGATTTCCGCCGGCAAGAACGTCCTCATCAGCGGCAGCGACATCGTCGCAGGCAAGGCGGCGAATGACACCACGGGTGCGACGGGCAACATCGGTATCCAGGCGCAGAACATCACGATCGAACCGGGCCAGGACAGTGCGCAGTCGCAGGACCAGCAACAGTCGCATTCGAGCGGATTCACGGTGGCCGTAACCGGCACCCCGCTCGATACCGAACGTAACCTGAACGCCGTGTCCTCATCTGGCAACGCCTACCAGCGCGCCACGGGCGTGGCTAACGAGGTCACTGCGAGCACGCTCGATACGCCGTCGGTGTCGCTGTCGTATGGGAGCAGCAAAAGCTCCAGCACTACCGATGTGTCGAGCACGACAAACATGGGCAGCACTGTCAGGGGTGCCGGTAATGTGACGCTGCTGGCTACCGGTGGTGCACAGACGGATGCGAACGGCAATCCGCTCGATGGCGATATCACCGTAACGGGTTCGACCATCACGGCGGGCGGTGCGGCCACGTTCGATGCAAACCGGAACGTGACCTTCCAGGCCTCGACCGACCAGACGCAGCAGAGCACACAGTCGAGCAGTTCCAGCACGGGCATTTCGCTGGCGGCGCCGAGTCCCGGGGATGTGTCGCGCTGGGTACAGGGTGGCCCGAACAGCGGCGGTGTCAGCGCATCGCCCTATAACGCGGCGAATAGCAGCGCGAACGGCAATTCCACCTCGACGCAGCAGAGCGCGACGGTTGTCACCGGCAACAGCGTGGTGGTAAAGAGCAATACCGGCGATATCAATGTCGTCGGCTCGGGTATCAGCGGCACGCAGGCCGTCAGTCTGATCGCTTCCCAGGGCGCGATCAACGTGCTGGCCGGCACCGATGCGAATACGGATAACCAGGCGTCCAGCCGCCATCAGATCGGCGACCTGGGCAGCAACGGCACGGGAACCGGCTTTAGCGTGGGCGTGGCGAGCAGCCATTCCGTACAGGATACCGCCGCGCAGACGCAGAGCACCATTCGCAGCCAGATCGTGAGCGGTAGTGGCGACGTGACGCTCAATGCAAAACAGGATGTGACGGTGCAGGGTTCGGACCTGTCGGCGGGCAAGGACCTGACGCTGATCGGCAAGGACCTGAATCTCGATCCGGGAACCGATGCGACGCAGAACAGCACGAGCCAGAGCTCAAGCCAGTTCGGGGTGACGCTCGCGCTGGGCGGCGTGGCGGGAAATGCGGTGGCGACGGTCAACCAGGCCATGACCACGCAGTCGAGTGAGGCCAACAACCCGCGTCTGGCCGCGCTCGACAAGGCGGAGGCGGGGCTGGCTGTGTATGGCGCGGCTCAGGCGGCGATCTCGGGCGGAACCAGTTCGCCGGCGCTGATCAAGGCAACGGTGAGTATCGGCGGCGGTACAAGCCACAGTGAATCACAAAGCAATACGGCGACGACTGACGGCAGCACGCTGACTGCGGGCGGTGCGGCGACGCTGATTGCCACCGGCAGCGGGGCGAAGGACGCGAATGGCAACGCCACCGATGGCGATATCAATTCAGTCGGCACGCAGATCACCGCGCAGAACGTAACGCTGAATGCTGCACACGATATCAATCTGCTGAGCGCGCAGAACACGACGCAGAACACCAGCAGCAATAGCAGCACCAGTGGGAGCATCGGTGTCGGAGCAAGTCTGGGTGGTACACAGAACGGCTTCACGATTGATCTGGCGGCAAGCGGTGCGAAGGGCAACACGAACGGCAACAGTGTCACGAACGAGAATACGCAGATCACCGCCGCGAATACGGTATCGATCACGAGCGGCCGGGATACGAATCTGGTGGGTGCGCAAGTGTCGGGCAATACGGTTGATGCAAATGTGGGCCGCAATCTGACGGTCACCAGCCCGCAGGACACGAACACCTACAACAGCCAGCAGTCGAGCGCGGGATTCCAGGCGAGCATCTGTGTGCCGCCGATCTGCTACGGCCAGACCGTGAGTGGAAGCGTGAGCGCCAGCGACCAGAACATCAAGGACAATTTCCAGTCGGTGGGCCAGCAGAGCGGGATTTATGCGGGTAACGGCGGGTTCAACGTCACCGTGGGAAATCACACGCAACTGAATGGTGGCGTCATCGCGAGCACCGCGACGCCCGATAACAACACCCTGTCGACGCAGACGTTCGGCTATACGAACCTGCAGAACAGCACGCAGTCTTCGGGTTCGACGATTGGGTTCAGCGCAAGCGGTGGGGCTGGGCAGAGTACGCCAGGCGGGGTGAGCTACACCTCGCCGGTCCAGACCGGTAGCAGCGTCCCTGGTGCACAGAACTCGCAGGGCCAGGGACCGCTTGGCTTCGGGGTAGCGGGCACGAGCAACAGCGCGTCCGGCACGACCTACGCGGCAGTGAGTCCGGGCACGATTATGGTACGCGGCGATGCGGGCACGGGTCAGGACAGCACGGCGGGTCTGAGCCGCGACACGGCAAACGCGAATGGCTCGGTGCAGAACACCTTTAATGCGCAGACGGTGACGAACGACATGGCGATCCAGCAGGTCACCGGTCAGGTGGGCATGCAGGTGGTGGGCGATGTCGCGACCGCGCTGGAGAACAAGGCCAATACCGCAGTTGCGAACGACAAGGTAGCGCTTGATGCTGCCAATGCTTCGGGCGACCCGGCCAGCATCGCGCAGGCACAGGCCAATCTCGATTCCGCCCAGCAACAGGCGGCGCTGTGGGATAACGATGGCGCGGCACGCATTGGCTCGCACGCGGCTGTTGCTGCGCTCGGTGCGGCGATGGGCGGCGGCAGCGTCCTGGGTGCAGTTGGCGGGACCGTCGCTGGCGACGAAGCGGGTAACGCGGTCAGCAGCGCAACTGGCAGCTCGCTGCTTGGGAATATCGCCTCGGGCGCAGCAGGTGCGGCTGCGGGCGGTGCGCTCGGCGGCTCGGCGGGTGCGCTGAGTGGTGCGAACGGTGCGTTGAGTGCGGACCTTTACAACCGACAGTTGCATCCGGACGAACGTACCTGGGCGATGCAAAATGCGAACGCTTTTGCTGCATACTACGAGAGCGTAACGGGGCAGACTATTTCATCGACAGACGCACAGAACATGTTGCTGGCGAACGGTTACATCCGGGTCGACAATGCGGCGGCGAGCGGGCCAGGTTTCAATGCGGTGGCGGCACAGTACATCACGGCGAACGCTGGCGGACTCTTTACGGCGACCGCGGCTCAAATGGCAAACCCTCTGTTGGGCGGAAATCCAGATGGCACGCCGACGCCCGAACAACTGGCGTTGCCGGGCTCAACGGCGCATCCGGCGATTGGTTTGGCAATTGCGGGCGCGTTGGCAGCGCCCGCTATACTTCCTGCATTGGCTGCAATACCGGGCGCACCGATCTTCAGCTCGGGAGGTGTATTGGGTTCGGGGGCATGGGCTTCACCTGTAGGAATTGGCGCTATCACTGGCGCAGTGAACGCTTCATCGCAGTATATCCAGACCGGCTCTATAAATCCCGTTGACGTAGGATATGCTGCCCTTGCTGGTGGGGTAGGTGCTTCTGGTGGATTTTTATGGAATGTTATTGTCAATTCCTTAACGGGCGCGTTGGATACTTATACAAACAATAAACTTTCAGGAAACAGCGATAGCGTCGCTACTGGAGCACTAGTAAACGCTGGTGCAGCGACCATCGGCTATGGCATAGGCTTGACAGCCCAAAACCTGCTTCCCGCGACCAACTGGTTTATCCCCAACAACATACCCACCATTGGTGCGGGTGTAGCTGGTGCGGCGGGGTCAGAGATGGGCACCACAGCAATTAATGACGCAAAAAGTCACACTGGGAAATAGAGCATGCCTCGTCTGATTTTAATTTATTTAAAATTAATTATCCTGTCACTGATTGGAATGACTGCGGTAAAAATTTGGGCAGTTTTTGTTGTTGTTTGGAAGTATGGCGGGAAACACCAATGGAACTGGGCAGATGCCAGATCCATCATGATAAATGGCTTGATACTTTCTGTGGTATTTTGCGTCATTGCAACGATAACCATTTATCGTGAAAAAAATTGAAGCTGCTCAAGTTCCTTGCTATATATGTCGCAATATTTTATATTCCCTTTTTAGGGATCGCTGCGATCAAGATAGCCGTCGTTGGGATTGTTCTTATCTTCCATGGGGCCATTATGAACGGCAATGGATGGATTGGCGTGATGTTCTCAAACAGAGGGCTTTCATGGCGCTAGTTCTCTGTGCTTTCGTCACCCTTGTTTTCGTCAAGAACTGTAATTGAGTGGCGTTCACGGTTTTCGTGACCTGTATAACCGGTAATTTTAATCCTCGCCAAAAGACGCTCGCGCGGGGGATAGGGCGTGCATGACAACAGATGGAGGGATCGCACAAGGTGCAGGAGGTCTTTATTATGCTACTAAAGAATGACTTGGAAGGCAGAAAGCTTTTGGACGAAACCGTTCGATCTTATTATCGAAAGACTGGGGACAGAAGTATCAAGCATTTTCTCTGGTCGGACGATAGAGGATCGCTTGCGTCCCATTTCCTGCTAGAAAGGCAGCATGTCCTGAAGATATCTGTGGGAGAGGACCGTGGCGCCTACTTAACAAGTATTCAATTGGGAATTGGGCCGCATTATTTTGGACCTGCCGATTTTTGGTCCTATGAAGACTATAAGCGATTTAAATTTGAGGCTGACACATTGTCAGTCACTATTAATCTTCAGTTGATGGATGAGTTTCTTGGATATAGTCAATATTTACCCCGCTACGACTAGGAGTTTTTTACAAACTAGTCCGGCATGAGGGATATTGATAATTACGGTAGGGAATTCAAATTCTGTGGACGGGATGGGCATCTTCAGGGCTGACGGGAAAGCGGTTCTGACCGGCGCAAACGCTGGCGCAGTCGCGTCACCGTCGTCTGGATATGCCGGCCCCAATGCCTTGCTTCCGTCCGCTCCCTTTGGCTTAGAACCTCCGACCAGTGTCGCTGCTTGTGACACAACAAATGGCTGCAGCAGGAGACGGTGCTGTAGGTGTAGTGCTAATCCAGCAGCCTGGAGGGGTAAGCCGTGTGATCAATGTGGTGAATCAAGGCGGTACCGTCTATTTTGTTGATACACCAATGGGTCAAATTGTTACCCTGAAACCTAATGTCACAGTTCAATTGGGGTGACCATGATGACGAACACTGAATCTAGAGCTATCACACTAGAGGAAGCGAGAAAAATCGCAACCGATATGGCGACCTATGACACGGCAAGGGATGTTAAGGATAAGTCTATTCCGCTACTACAAGATGGCTATTTGGAGGCTGACTACTGTTGGATGTTCTTCAGGAATAAGGTGATCGTCATTGCTCCGGAGCGCGCACTTTCTGATTGCGCCTACTGCGTCAGTAAGATGGGCCATGGAAGGTCGATACCTGATTATTCCAACGACCCAATCCGCCTTCAGGAGTATTTGCAAACGATGTCGAATCACTTCAAGGAGCGCGGGTTGTAGGTCGCTTTTTCGAGGCACCGCCAACGTCATGACCATGAAGGGGATGACCGAACTGCGTGCCGTGACATGTGAGTCACCATCCAGATGTTCCGCAATTTTTTTGATCACGACGATTTGGCGGAGGATGGTCTTAGTCAAACGCTCTCTGTTTGGGATCGCAAACCAAGGTGACAGAACGACTTGCGTGGAAATTACTATTAGGCACGCATACGCGGTGACACGTGCGCGACGGAGTCGCCTTTGCAAGCGAGTCCACTTAGCACAAGAAATCTAGCGATCGATATAAAAATCACCTATTTAGGTATGCATATAAAATATAGAAGACAGGCAAAGAAAGCGCTAGTTGCGTGTGTAATCCTGACGTCAAGCTCACTCGCCACGGCGCAAACTCCGCCCAATTCAGCTCAGACCGCTGGCGAACAGGATCAACGTGTGCGTCAACAGCAGGAAGCGCGCGAGCGCCAACAAACCGTGAATGCACCGGCAGTGCGTTCGGCGGCCGTACCGGTCAACGGCTTTCCTGCGTTGCCGGTGGAAACCCCCTGCTTTCAGATCCATACGTTTGTGCTGGATGTGCCGTCCACACTCCCCGATGTGGTTCGGGCACGAGGCGCGTCTACGTTGCCGCTCGATCCGTTTGCGTTCGCGCGCGAATGGCTTGGTCACTACGCGAACCAGTGCGTCGGCAAGCAGGGACTTGACGTGATCGTCAAGGGTCTGTCACAGGCGATCCTGAATCGCGGCTACATCACGACACGCGTGCTGCTGCCCGAGCAGGACCTGTCGACTGGCATGCTCAAGCTTGCGCTCGTGCCCGGCGTCATCCGCCAGTTGCGATTCGCAGCCCCTAAAATACGCGGCACATTGAAGTCCGCCTTTCCTGCCAGCAGTGGTGATGTGCTGAACCTGCGCGACCTCGAACAGGGGCTGGAGCAGATGAAGCGTGTCAGCAGCCAGGACGTCGACATGCAGGTGGTCCCCACCGACATCCCCGGCGAAAGCGATGTGGTCGTTACTGTCAAGCGGACGAAGCCCTGGTCTTTAGTCGCATCCGTCGACAATTCGGGCACACGCGCGACGGGCAAGCTACAGGGGAACCTGAGTCTGGGTATCGACAACCCGCTTGGCCTGAACGACATCTTCAATATCGATGCCAACCAGGACCTCGAGTTTGACGACAAAGACCTGGGTTCGCACGGCTGGAACGGCTCGTATTCGATTCCGTGGGGCTACTGGACCGGCACACTGTTTGGGTATACGAACACCTACTACCAGCAGATCGCCGGTGTGAACCAGACGTTCGTGTCGAGCGGCAACGCGCAGACGGCCGGCATCAAGTTGCAACGGGTTTTGCGTCGTAGTCAGGACGATGTGCTGGGTACCGAATTCCAGTTGACCAAACGCTGGGGTGCGAGTTTTATCGAAGGCACGGAAATTCCGAATCAGTATCGTGACAACACTTTCGTTGAGGCGGGGCTGACCGACCGGCACTACTTCGGTTCTGCGCAGTTCGACGGCACGCTCGCGTACCGTCAGGGCATCGGCGGGCTCGGTGCGATGCCGGATACGTCCGATGGCGGGCCAACGTACCGCTTTCACATGGCGGTGCTCGACGCGAACCTGTCAGTGCCGTTTTCGATCGCGAAGCAGAACCTGCGCTATGTGACGACCATTCACGGGCAGTTCACGAACGACACGCTGAACTACATCGACGACCTGACAATCGGCAGCCGCTACACCGTGCGTGGTTTCGATGGCGAGACGATGCTTGCAGCCGAGCGCGGTTTCTACTGGCGCAACGAATTGCAGATGCCGGTCGGCCAGACGGGGCAATTGGTCTATGCGGGCATCGACTACGGCCACGTGTTTGGTCCTGAGACGGCATCGCTTGCAGGTACGCAACTGGCAGGCGCCGTGATCGGCGTGCGCGGCAACGTCCCGATCCGCATCGGTGGATTTTCGTACGATCTGTTCGCCGGCACGCCAATCTACAAACCCGCTGGTTTCCCGACTTCGCGCGTGACGCTCGGATTCCAGTTGACGAGTCAATTCTGAAATATGGATACTCCGCGAGATGCGACACGGCCTGCCTTGGCAGACGATGCGGAAGGTGAAGACAAGGAGCTGACGGCGTTTCTGAACGACAGGATCGCGGCGATCCTTTCACCGTACAGCACGCCTCTTCCAGACTGCCCACGGTGCGGTGGGAAAGAAATCTCATCACTGGGCGCAGAGCGTCGCGTTACCGGGCGCCGCCCCGCCTTTTACTGTGAGACCTGCCGGCGGTCTTTTCAGACGACCGTCCGGAACACCATTTTTCAAGCGCCACTATATGTCGAAGCTCGACATATTTCTTCCGCTCCTGTCGCAGCCGTTCCCGTTTGCGCACGCTGCGGCACTGATGGGAAGCCTGCCGGAAGACATCAAGAAACGCGTGCTGGCCATTCGGCTATGGTTGCTCAGGATTGATCCTAGCGGAGAGTGGGAGCGCCGTGTACGGCTGGGGGGCGTCTTGCCGAGTTGCACGTCTCGCCATTGCAATTCAACGAAGCCGGTGCGCAGGAAGACCTGGAACTTACAGGACGGCTGACCGTCGCGTTTGACCAGATAAACGGGCAATCGGCTTCTCCGGTTCCCCCGTGCTACTACTGCGGAAACAGGGACGCCAGGCTGTTTGCGCCTGGTAAGGTGGCATTCCCGCGTTTCGAATGCGTGAGCTGCGGCCGGAACTATTCGCGCCGAACGGGCACCGTGTTCCGGAGAACGAAACGTGGCAATCTTGATGCGATGCGGCAGACGATCCGCTACCTGGCCCTGCCGCTCCCGTTTGGCCAGGTAGCGGACGAACTCGGTGTTCTCGAAGGCACCTATGTCAAACGGTGGCTCGACATGTTTATCGCGCTTGCGGATCAGCTTGAACCGGATGGCTCGCTGACTTCGCGCATCCGTCTCGGTACCGAGCCGACACCAACCACACCGTTCGCGTTCTGTGCGCGTGTAGGCTGGGCGCGACGTACGGAGCTAGGGTGGTGGTCATGCGCGGGCTGCGGCCGGATCTTTTCCATGCGGCGCACCGTTATCGAACGCGAAGGTCGCCTTGAGATTGCCGGATTGCAGGAAACGAAATACCCGCAAACGACCCAGGTGCAGGTTGCCTCGCAGCGGTACACGGCATCGGACACGGGTACGGCGTGAGTGCGTGCCCTTTACGGCGCATACTGGCCACTGCGAACGCGCGCCTGCTACGGTATATGGCGAGTGACCTGATCGCGGCGATCCCTCCCGAAAACGTAACGCATACACGAGCCGGCGAGGCGTCTTTCATGAACGGGACCGCCTGGCATGTTGATTTGCATGGAATCCTGACCCACGATTTGCACTGAATTCTGACCCACCCGTTGGACCAGCTTTGCGGGTTATACGGTGGGTGTCTGGGTCTTCTTTCTCTCCTTCTTTGGCTGCGTCGTGCTGTTTCTGAAACGATAGCTATCGTTGCCTGTTTCTACAATGTGGCAGTGGTGCGTAAGCCGGTCGAGCAGCGCCGTCGTCATCTTTGCATCGCCAAACACACTGGCCCATTCGGCGAAGCTCAGATTGGTGGTGATGATGATGCTGGTTCGTTCGTAGAGCTTGCTGAGCAGGTGGAACAGCAGCGCACCGCCGGTCTGGCTGAAGGGCAGATAGCCGAGCTCGTCCAGCACCACAAGATCGGCATAGACAAGCCTTGTTGCGAGCTGCCCAGGCTTGCCGGCCAGCTTCTCCTGTTCGAGCGCATTGACCAGTTCGATGGTGGAGAAGAAGCGCACGCGACGGCGATGGTGTTCGAGAGCCTGCACACCGATCGCGGTTGCCAGATGGGTCTTTCCGGTGCCGGGTCCGCCCACCAGAACGATGTTGTGCGCCGAGTCGATGAACTCGCACTGGTACAGCTGCCGCACCAGCGCTTCGTTGGCATCGCTGCAACTGAAGTCGAAACCGCCGATATCGCGATACGCCGGGAAGCGCGCCACCTTCATCTGGTAAGCGAGTGAACGCACTTCGCGCTCTGCCAGTTCGGCCTTGAGCAGCCCGGCAAGCACCAGCGAAGCCGACTTGTAGGCCGGCGAGTCCTGTGCTGCAAGCTCGCCCAACGCCTGCGCCATACCGTGCAGCTTGAGTGACTTGAGCATCTGCATCATGACGTCAGGCTGCATGGTTATCCTCCCGGCCCCTTAGTCGATCGTAGCGGCTGACGTTGGCCTGCGGCTCAACGGTCAGTGCGAAGGCCTGCGGCGTCTGCAGCGGCGGCACAGGCGCGCTGTCGAGCAGCCGGCTCAGGATGTTCAGCACCGTCTGCTTGTTCGGTGCACCGGCTTCAAACGCCAGTTCGACGGCTGCGAGCACCGTCTGTTCGTCGTGCAGCAGCACCAGCGCCAGAATCTCGACCATCTCCCGGTCACCGCCGGGACGCTTCAGCAGCACGCCCTGCAGCTTGCGGAATCCAGCTGGAAATTCTGCGAAGGGTGCACCATTACGAAGCGCTCCAGGTTTGCGCTGCAGGACTGCCAGATAGTGACGCCAGTCGTAGATGGTCTCGCCGTTGTCATGGCTGCGGTTGATCCGTCGGCCGTGCTCCGCAATCACCTGACCTTCGGCGACGAAGACGAGCTTCGCGGCGTAGACCCGCAGGCTGATGGGGCGGTTGGCAAACGACGCCGGCACGCTGTAGCGGTTGCGCTCGAAGGTTACGAGGCAGGTTGGCGAGACGCGTTTGGTATGTTCGACGAAGCCGTCGAACGGCTGGCCCACTGGCATAAGGTGTGGCCGCTCGGCAGACCACGCGTCCCAGATCGTCATGTCCTGTTCGGGGTGCCGCGTTTGCTGCCAGAGCAGCACGCACTGGTCGGCCAGCCAGTCGTTGAGCGCCGCCAGCGAGCCGAACGTCGGCACCTTCTGCCAGAGCCGGTGCCGGCTGTCCTGGACGTTCTTCTCGATCTGCCCCTTCTCCCAGCCGGAGGCGACGTTGCAGAACTCGGCGTCAAACAGGTAGTGGCTCACCATCGCGCTGAAACGCGCATTGACCTCGCGGACCTTGCCGGGACGCACCCTGTCGACGGCGGTCTTCATGTTGTCGTAGATGCCGCGGCGTGGAATGCCACCCCACGCCACGAACGCATGGTGATGCGCGTCGAACAGCATCTCATGGGTCTGCAGCAGATAGGCACGCAGGAAGAACGCACGGCTGTGACTGAGCTTGAGCTGTGCCACCTGCAGCTTCGTGCGCTCGCCGTTGATGACGGCCCAGTCCTCGCTCCAGTCGAACTGGAACGCTTCGCCGGCCGCAAACCGGAGCGGAACAAACGTCCCGCGCCCGGTCGTCTTTGCCTGCTCGTGCTGCTCCTGTCGCCAGCGCCGGGCAAACGCCGCGACACGGTCGTAGGAGCCGGTGAAGCCCAGCGCACAGAGGTCCGCGTGAATCTGCTTAAGGGTTCTGCGCTGTTTGCGGGGCCGGTGCGCTTCGGTCTTGAGCCAGCCTGCCAGCTTCGCAGCAAACCCGTCGAGCTTGCTGGGGCTGTGGCGCTCGGGGTAAGCCGGCAGCACAGTGTCGGCCCGTATGTAACGCCTGACCGTGTTTCTGGACACGCCCAGTCGTTTGGCAATCTCGCGTAACGAGACATGATCGCGAAAGTGCCAGCGTCGGATGATGCTCAATATAGCCACGTCGATCACTCCGTTCCCCTGCCCGTTGCCGAGCAGGTCAGTGTTCTACGTGGGTCAATATTCGATGCAAATTACTGCGCGGGGTGGGTCAGGATTCCGTGCAAATCAACAGCCAGGTTCCTGCAATTCCCACAATCGCATTTCCAGCTCAAAGCCCCACACCGCAAGGCTTTGAAGATTGTTCAGGTCCGACTTTTGATTATTGCCGGTTCGTCTCTCACTCGGTTGTGCGCCGACCGGACGATACCCTGATCGACATTACGCCGCGCCCGATGCTCAGGGCGGCCGCCGTCTATCCGTTCCTTAATGCCACCCTGGGTTTCGACCAATATGCCGAGTTAGCGCGTGAGCTCTATATCGCAACAGTCAGCGGCGATCTGCACTGGTTGTACGCCGACGAGTGAAGCGTTGCGTGACCGTTGGCGCCGGCCGAGGCAGCCGCAGGCATGGCGACGGGTCGCGCCGTTCTTCGCCTCGCTTATCGCCGGAGCAAATGGTGTTGCAAAAACTGCGAAAATTGCGAAAAAGTATATACTAGTTGCCAGTTAGACACCGCGAGGTGAAACATGCAACTGCTTGATGACGGCACTGGGACATCTTGGGTTCTCCCGACGTGTCTGCGTGACGACCCTTCGATTATGCCGGGCCCGGTTCTACCCGTATCTGCGATCGGACGTGACTCACTGGAAGTCTCGTCTCTTCATGCCATCTGGAACCGGGTGCTCGATAAGGCAACCCGAGTGGAAGCGAACGCGCTGAAAAGGTTCGTGCAGCGTGTAGTGGAGTGCGACATAAGGGATGAATCCCTCTTTTCGCCAGACAACAATGGCGACTGGCGCTCGATTGCCATCTGGGCACTCACCTCACAATCCTTTCGGGCACGGCTAGGGCAACTGCAGGCAACGCTGCGTGCGAAGCTCGTTCGCCGGCTGGTTGCAGACAGCCGTGGCCGCAAGCGGTTATCCCTTGATGGCTCGCTCAATAGCGTGAGCCGAGAAACCGGTAGCGCGGCAGCTACCGCGAGGCGGATGTTTCCGCTCGGCGCCCCGCCGTTTGAAGCGTAACGGAGGATCAACATGGCACACACGACAGAGCACGGCGATGCAGCGAAGTTGAAGTTCAGGGCGGTACTGGACGGTCATTCGATGACCACCCAGCAGGCTGCTCGGGACGTGGCTGAGCTGTTCGCGTCGGATATCGAGGGAACGTTGCGCGAGCGCGCGCCTGAACTGGCGTCGCACGACATCCACTCGCTCGTCTTACACGTCATTGAGCGTCGACTTCGCATGATGCTGACAATGGATGAGTCTCCGGCACCGCAACGCCGTTCATTACCTGTGGCCAACCTGAAGCCTTCGGAGGTGATTGAACAGGGCAAGTTCCGCGCCTCGCTCGCGAGCCTGTACCGGTCTGTCGAATCGAACCGGTTCTATTGCGTAGTCCCCGCTGGACAGCGCAATGGTCGCGAGTTTCCCGCTTGGCAGTTTTGCGAGCCGGTGCCCGAACTACTTCAGCCCGTGCTCGTCGCGTTTCGGGGGGCGTTGAAAACCGGGGTACATGCTTTCATGGTGACAACCCAGGACGCGCTGAACGAACTGGCACCGGCCGAGATGCTGGCCGGTGCGCCGTTTGAAACGCGCCCATCACTGCACGCGAGCCAGCAGCGGTTTCTTGCGCTGCCGGCAATGGAGCGACAACGGAAGGTGCTTGCGCTCGCCGGTGCGGATGAAAGCATGGCCGACTGATCGGCTTATGTGAATGACAAACGAAAACAGGCGGTGTGCTGAACCCCCGTCGCACCTGCGCGGCTCCCTTCCGTCCGTGGACCGATTACTGCAATTCCTCGGGGGAAACCTAAAGACCGACGCCGGCCTTCCACTCCATCGGGCGGCCTACCGCCCGGAGAACATCCTGCCGGCGACCATCAGACGGGCACATCGTTTTGGGCCTCCCGAATTACTGGTCGGCGCAGACGGTCGCCTTCCCTTCGCGTGGCTTTATGCAGCCCACAGCGTGAAAACGGCTTTATGGGAAGCGCAATTCTGCAAAAACGATGCGACGCGGCCGGGGACGTACTACCTGGATGCCTCCGCCGTCGAGTACGGAGTGGTTGCAGAGTTGCGTTTCTCCCGTGATCTACGTCTATGGGATCTGAACGGCTCTGCCTCGAGCCGGCTTGGCATTTTCGATGAAATCTCCAGCCCCGATCACGAGTGGTGCCAGTGGTTCGGTTATCTGCTGCACGAGGCGATGGAATCGCAGGACCCGGCTAAGAGACCGGACGGTTTCATTTACCCGTCACGCCGACACCGGGGCCATACGGCCGTGGCGATCTCATTGTCCGCACTCGAAAATCTCCGGTCTGGGGTCGTGTACGTACAGAGGCCGTTTGTAGATACGGCAGAGTATGCAGAGGCTCTGGCCGGTCCGCTGCGGGTATTACCGCCAGTGTTATGCGCTTGACAGGTTAGCTGATGCGGCCGCCACATTGGCGGCCCGGGCAGGCGCGACCGTTATCAGATGTAGCGATTTTTCTGCTGAGTGGGGAAAGGCGCCCTTTCTGCATGCGAAAAAACCGCATTTGCTGTTGTGAGGGGTGAGCCGGCGGCGCGCTCAGGACGGCCTAAAACGGGGGTACCGCCGCTGGCGCGTAAGACCTCGTGAGGCTATGATCAGACGACTCGCAGGGGCGCGAGCAAAACGACATCGAAATCGAGAGAGACCACCATGCCGGAATTTGTCACAGCGCTCGGCCTCGTTTCCAACGCACCGCGGATGCCGAGGTTCCGTAGGCAATGTGCTGAGGTTCGCCCGGCGGTCCCGCGCCGGGCGTGCGGCCATAATGCGGTCGCATCGTGATTTGGCATTGGCCAGAATGCAACCGGTCCAACTGAATCGCCGGTTCTTTGAATGGCGTGAGGGATTCAGCGCCGCCACTGCGTACAGATGGCGGCTCGGTCTAGCCGGTGACCTGTTTGGTCGAAATGGTCGTAGTCTCCCGCGGCATGTCAGGCGGTTGTTTCGCGGAATGCTATCCAGGCACTACCACCACCGTTGAAGTCATTCACTCAAGGTAGTTTCGCGGCGACACGTCGCTTGCAAACAAGATTCAAACCCAGCGGCCGACCTTTATTCACGCCCGGCGTTCCGCGCGTGACGAGCCTCGGCACTCTTCCCACGGATTTCCTTCACAAGCGCTTGCCGGAGTAGCGCCATCTCGATCAGATCGAGTTGATACAGGTAACTGCGTTGACGGACCTTGAGCAAAAGGCTACCGAGTACAATGCCTGCGCCCAGCGCGAGCGTAGCCAGTAGGAACGTATCCAGGTAATGGGCAGGGGCGCTCCAGTGCTCAAATGCGCCAGTGACTGCGGTCATACCGCCGGCTGCTTTGAGTTGTGTTGATGCAAAGATGAACAACGATACCAACGCTACCTTCTCGCCAAAGAAAAAGGAGATGCGGCGATCCATCCGCGTGACTTTGAGCTGCAAATAGCGCTGAGCATACGTAAGCAACGGCCCATCATACGCAGCCAGTTTTTCGACATGGCTTTCGTCCGTTTCGATCTCAGCGTCCGTCAACTCGATCGTGGCCGACAGTTTCGTTTTCCCGAGGCGACCTCGCTGCTTGCGCTCCCAGAAGGAGGCGATCTCTGAAATGATGACTGACAGCATCGAAAGCACGATCAGAATCATGCTGACGATGTAGCAAACAAGCGCCGTCTCGAGAACGATGTCTGGTGGCCGGAACCAGAATTTATTGACGAGTGCCACGACGCACAGTACGAAAAATGCGGCGAGGCTGACACGAAGAAACCACTTCGAGGCGAAATCGGCGATTCTCTGTGTGGAATTCTTGTTGGTGGATGGGCGATAAGGTTTGCATGTATAAAGGTAACCAAGGAGTTCATTGATTTTCAGCATGGAGGTTTGTCAGGTCTAGAGTTAAAGATGTTTTTGCCGTTCCCGAAGCGGCCTGAAGCGGAGGCTGTTGCGATATCGGCAACTTATCGAATTCCTTTAACGGGCTCAGCTCGATGTTTTGGCGATATTAATGGATCGAACTTACCTAGTTGCCACCGTTTCTTAGGGCACAATTCGCACATCTTCCAGATCGTCACAGGAGAACGAATTGGCGTGATGGCGAAGAGAGAAGTACAGCGCCTCGGCTTCGTCGGTAGTCCAATCCGGCGCCCCATAGAGTCCAGTGTCCACCAACGCACTCCGTCCAAGTGGCGGATGCAATAGCCAGGTGCCTGCTGTGCATTCAGTCGCGCTTTCAGCCAGTCGACACACTGTGTCACCCTGTTAGCAGCCGAACTCGAGGCAAAGCGCGTGTAACCGGTCGAGGTTGCCTTTGACGGCGTTGAATAGCCAACCCGCGACGGGATCAGTAGGCTGCGGCTCGACGGAATTGTCTTGTGATGTGTTCATGCTAGGATCGCTCCAAAATAAAGGGATGGGGTATGTCGAAATGGCTTTCGGGGTACGTAGGAACTGTGTTGGCAGTTGTGGCGATCATCATCGTGCAAAACGTGTGGGATCTCGATAAGAATGCATGGGCCGCGTGGGCACACGCGATTGGATCGGTCGGTGCGGTTTTCTCGGCTATCTGGGTTGCAGGCCTTCGCCGCACGATAGCCGAGCCCGCCAGATGTCGTCGATGGCTTAGCGTGGTTTAAATTCGGTTTTCTAAAGCCGCCCCAATGCTCATCGAGCGCATTGCCTAACTGCGGGTGCCCCAGTTTGATCGTTACGTGGTCGAATAGCCCGAGGGAATCGCACCCTCAGGCTATTCGACCGATTAGTAGTCCAGATCGATAATCGCCTCGCTGGACTGCGTAAGGTCATACCATGCAATGATCAACGCCTGGTGGGTGCAACGATTTGCACTTTTGCCAGTGCATTGGCGCGCAGCATATAGCCGATGAGTGCCCCGCTGGCGTTTGCATCCACGGGCAGATGATCCACCTTTAATGCCCAGACGGTGAATTGATAATGGTGAGGTTTGTCCCCCGCGGGGGGACACGCGCCACCAAATCCGGAGTTGCCATAATCGTTACGCCCTTGTATCGCGCCGACGGGCAAGCCCGCTGGTGAGCTACTGGCGCCAGTTGCGAGAGATGAGACATCGGCAGGGATATTGACGACTGTCCAGTGCCACCAACCGCTACCTGAGGGTGCATCGGGATCATAAGCTGTGATGGCGAAACTCTTGGTGCCTTGCGGTGCACCGTGCCATGCTAACTGCGGCGAGATATTGTCGCCCGTGCAACCAAAGCTGTTATACGCTTGCTTGAGTGATAACGGTTTGCCAGCGGCAATGTCGGTGCTGCTGAGTTTAAATTCATCAGCATAGGCTATGGATGATAATGCGATCAGGCTTGACAATAATGCGACTTTCATCATGTGACTATTCTCCTGTGAATAAAAAAATACCGCGGTTAGCGGCATGCATGGATATTCCGTCGGTCGCTGAGGTGCGGCGATTCAGCGCACGGAGGATGGCAAACAGCCGAATCGTTCCTTGAAACGCTCGGTAAACCGGGTGCGGGATTTGTACCCGCAGGCTTGCGCGATATGCGGGATGCTCCATGGTGTCGTTTGCATCAGCATCATCGCGTGATGCATGCGGATGTCGACGAGCAATTCTTCGAAGCGCACCTGCTCTCCAGCCAGGCGTCGCCGCAGCGTCGCTTCGCTCATGGCCAGTTCACGGCTGGCTTCCTGCGCCGTCCAGTGACGTTCTGGCGCCTCGCTGAGCAGGCTACGCAAGCGTTCGGATGTACTGGACTGCAACGTGTCGTAGGCGAACAGATGACTTCGCTCTGAAAGCGCCGCCAATAGATCCATCAGGCGGTGCCGCAGCCGCTGATCGCTGATCTGGCCTGCTTCAATGCTCTGTACGCAATGCTGGAGCGTCGACGCCAGATCGTCGTCACGCGGAACCTGCTGGAATGGTGTCGACCGGTTCCCGATTGTGTGCGTTGGTGCGTGCTGGCGATGAAACTCGGCAAGCAGCTCGGCAGAGAAGGTCAGGAAGATCGAACGGAAGCGTTGGTCGTCGCCGCCCGGTTCCTTCAGCACATCCGCGCAAGCGTGCTGGTCGATGAGAATCAACCCCGACGGCGCGTCGGTCGTCAGCCGGGCCGCCCCGTCGTCGAGCGTTATACGACCAGAAACCACCACCAGCAGTGTCGCCTCGAAGAAGCGGAAGCGCTGCGTTTTCTGAGGATGCCGCAAGCAAGGCCGGGCCAGGCCACACAGGTTGCGCCTGGATACGGGCATCCCCGAAGCTGGATGCCCGCTGGTTGTATCCATCGGCTGCGTCATGCCGGGGAACCGTAGCGGGGCGTCAAGCACAGCGCGTGGCGAGGACATGGTCAGATTGCGGACGAGGTGTTTAGTTACTCTGAACCTTGGGGTTCAGGCTGTACAAGCCGGTCAGGCTGGCCTGGTCGAGTACAGGTGCCGAGGCGAGTGCGGCGCGCACGCTCGCGCCGGTTAGCGGACCCTTGATTTCCAGCGACGGAGTGGCGAGCGCGTAAACCGTAAAGATATAACGGTGAACAATGGCGTCGTTCCACGGCGGGCAGGGACCATCGTAGCCATAATATTCGCCCTTCATTTGCTCGTCGTTCGCAAACCAGCCCGTATAGTCATTGATGCCGTGACGCCAGTCATTGAGTGCCGCGGGCCCCGCCTTGCCTCGCGGCGTCACGCCCTCTGCATGCGCGCCAGCCTCGATTTCGGTCGTGGTGTTCGGAACGTCCAGCAGCAACCAGTGGACGAAGTCGACGCGAGGTAGCGAGGCCGGGACTTCACGATCGGCCTGGTTGACGTCGTCGCCACGACTTGGCACGTCCGGGTCATGGCAGACCACGACAAACGATTGCGTGCCTTCAGGTACCTGGCTCCAGGCCAGATGCGGATTGCGATTCGACGATAACGCGACGTGTGAAACCGGATCGACAACCGCAAACGCGAATTCACCGGGAATTTTTTCGCCGTCTTTAAAGCTCTGGCTGATGAGTTGCATGGTGACGTGTGGTCCTGTGCGTGACTAGGGAAATGGAGCAGAGGGCCGCTTGAGAGTGCCCATCGACTTGCTCAGTGTATTGTATGGACGCAAGGCACACCGCTGTCTCCTTATCCAATCAAAGCTCCAATCAATCTCCATAGTTTGATCGCATTTGGGAATTTCTGGCGATGGGCCACGGTATAGTGCTGCCTTGGCAAGGGCGTTCCGGTTCGACGCAAAGGCCCGGGCGGGGGCAGAATTGCTCGTGCATTTATCCGCCAACCTCCTGTAGCAATCGTTACTACCGTGAAACTCGATCCGCTGTCCTTGAGATTGTTTGTCCGGGTCGTCGAAGACGGCACCATCGCCAGCGTTGCGGCACGCGAGCACATTGCGTCGGCGGCGATCAGCCGACGGCTCAGCGAGCTCGAGGATGCACTCGGCACGCAACTGCTGGTGCGAACCAACAAGGGCATCACGCCGACGGCCGCTGGAATCAATCTCACGATCATGGCGCGCGACGTGCTGGACGATCTGCAAAACATCGTCACACGCATGCAGGAGTATTCCGCCGGGTACCGGGGCCTCGTACGCCTGCTCGTCAATATCTCGACGGTGTCGACTTTCATACCGCCGCTGGTCAAATCGTTTCTCGAGCGTTACCCGGACGTGCAACTGCGTCTGATGGAGCGCGATAGCCTGTCGATTACCGAGGGTGTCGCCGAGAATCTCGCCGATATCGGTGTCTTTACCAGCCTGCCGCATAGCGCCGATATCGAGGTTTATCCATTTCGCCGGGACGAACTGAAGGTGCTGGTGCGAAGCGATCATCCGCTGGCTGAACGTGAGTCCGTCACGTTCGCCGAAGCGCTGGATTACGAACACGTCGTGCTGCGTACTGGCACGCACCTGCGCCTGCAGATGTTGACGGCCGCCGGGCAGGCCGGCAAATCACTACGCTACAAGGTGGAAGTCACTTCGTACGACGCACTTTGCAAGATGGTCGAATGCGGCGTTGGCATTGGCGTGCTACCTGCCGGTATTGCCCGGATCTACGCGCTGTCGAATACACGCACGCTGTCACTCGACGAGGCATGGGCCAGCCGCGAGTTGTCCATCTGCGTGCGCCGCCTCGATGCACTGTCACCTGTGGCACGAATTTTCTTCGACCATCTGCGCGCCGGTTGCTAAGCCCATGCCGGGTGCCATCGCGTATTGCGATGGCACGGTCGCAACTCCTTGATGTACAGGGCTCTATTCCCCTCCTACGATATGCCAACAGAGGGGCGCGCTCACCAAGCGCGCGGCGGAGTCACTCACATGCCGGGCAACCGAATCTTTCACCAGGCCGATGCGGGTGAAGGCGCGTTGCACATGCATGCATAAAATCAGGCGAAAACCGGAGGAGATATGGAGATGCTACGCCGCGCACCGGCAACGGAAATCGAGGCTTCATCGCGATTCGTGCGTTACGCGACACTGGGTGGCACATGGGGTGCATGGTTGTTCGATGCGCTGGATGCGGCCATCTTCAGTTTCGTTATCCTGTCTATTGCACATGCCTTCGCGGCGACGCTCGGGCAGGTCGTGTCGATCGCAGCCTGGTTCCTGCTTGCAACGGGCATTGGCGGGCTGCTGTTAGGAAACCTGTCGGACCGGATCGGACGCAAGCGCGCACTGTTGGCCTCGGTACTGACCTATGCGACCGGCACATTGCTATGCGGTTTCGCGCATAGCGTAACTGAACTCAGTATGTATCGCTTTGCGGTCGGCATAGGGGTGGGCGGCCTGTGGTCTGCCGCAGTGGCGCTGGTCGGAGAAGTCTGGCCGGCCTCGAGCCGAGCTAAAGCCATGGCGCTGATGCAGACCGGATGGTCGGCGGGCAGTCTGCTCGCTGCCGTCTTTGCATGGACGCTGCTCGATGCCTCCGATCCTGCCTCGTGGAGGCATCTGTTCATTGCGTCGGCGATACCTGCGTATGGCGTTGCGTTGCTGATCCTGGTGTTTGTCAAGGAGTCGCCGGTCTGGCTCGAGAACCGCGAGTTCCTGCGCAACAACAAAAGTAAGGTAGGTCTGCTGCAGATCTTTAAGGGGGAGTTGCGGAAAACGACATTGCTTGCGCTCGCGATCTCAATCCTTGGCATGTATGGGTACTGGATCATCATGACCTTTACGCCAACTTACCTGCAGAGTGTCTTGCACGTGCGGATCGATCAGGCTCCGGTGTTCCTGGTATGGACGGGGCTGGGTGCAACGCTCGGTTATGTGCTCTATGGAGAGCTGGCCGAGCGTGTCGGCAGGCGTCAAGCGTTCGCGGCTTTCTTTCTAGGAATCGCGTTGGCCGTTCCGGCCTTCGCATATGGCGCGCGCATGATTCCGCTGCACGACAGCAGGCTTGCGTGGACGACTGGAAACATCGCCGTCATCGGTGGGCTTTCTGCTTTGCTCGGCTTTTTCACGGGATATTTCAGTGGGTTTGGCGCCTGGTATGCCGAACTCTTCCCGACCAGCGTTCGCTCCACGGCGGCCGGCTTTTGCTTCAACTTCGGTCGCGTCGGTGCGATCGCCGGTATCAAGCTGGTGCCTATGCTGATCCCGATGCTGGGTTTCACGCTGACCTATTGCATGGCCTCGATTACTTACTTGTGCGCTGCCGCACTGGTGTTCGCGCTGCGCGAGACGCAGGGCGCGCACCTGACGAGCGGAAATTGAACCTATCTTCCAACCAACCGGATTCCTTTATGAAGAATTATCGAATCGGCCAGATCGTTCCCAGTTCCAACACCACCATGGAAACGGAAATTCCCGCGATGCTCAATGCACGGCATGCCTTGTTTCCGGAGGAACGCTTCACTTTCCATTCGGCGCGCATGCGCATGATGCACGTGACGCCAGAAGAGCTGAAGAACATGGACGTGCAAAGCGACCGCTGTGCGCAGGAATTGACCGATGCGCGATGCGATGTGCTCGCGTACGCATGTCTGGTCGCGATCATGTGCCAGGGGCCCGGATATCATCGTCAGTCGGAGACCCGCCTCGCGCGGGTTGCGCAGGAGAATGGAGCGCCTACGCCGATTGTCAGTTCGGCCGGTGCACTATGCGAAGGGATCAAGGCGATGGGTTTTCGCAAGGTTGCCATTCTTACGCCTTATATGAGGCCGCTCACGCAGCAGGTCGCTACCTATATCGAAAGCGAAGGCATCGAGGTGACCGACGCCCTCAGTCTCGAGGTGTCCGACAACCTCGAAGTGGGGCGCCTGAACCCGATGAATCTGCTGGAACATGTGAAGCGGCTTGATGTTGGGCAGGCCGATGCCGTCGTATTGTCCGCCTGTGTCCAGATGCCCTCGCTGCCCGCGATCCAGCTGGTCGAGGACCGTCTGGGCAAGCCGGTGTTGTCGGCGGCAGTCGCGACCGTCTATCGCATTCTCAAGACCCTCGACCTGAAGGCCGAAGTACCCGGCGCGGGGCATCTGCTTTCCGGAAAGTTCTGATTCGACCTTGATTCATCGCACCGTGCCCGAGGGTCGGCTGTTTCCCTGCGTGATGCGTGGCATCGGCATCGCGGGGATAGCCAGATCACGATCGCCTGCCAGGCAAAACTGCACGACGGAGACTTTTTATGACACGCGCGCATTTCACCGCGATGGCTCTAACGATCGCTGCGCTGGTGACTGGCATCGGCTACCCGGTATTTGCCGACGCCAAAGTCACCAGGCTGGAGATCACCTCGAAGCAAAGCTACGGCACATTCAGGCCCGGCGAATTCGAGTTCTGGGAAGGCCGCATCTTCGGCGAGCTACGGCCAACCGAGAAGATTCCCGACATTGAAAAGGCACCGAGGAATGCCGATGGGCTGGTCGAATATTCAGCAAAAATCTCTTTGACCTTTCCGAGGAATCCGAAAAACGGCAACGGTGTGCTTCTGGTCGATATTCCTAACCGGGGCCGTCCCTATGCACAGGCGCTTTACAACAGCCCGCGCGATGAGCCGTTTGAGGCCGGTACGACAGAAGTGGGCACGGGCTTCCTTCAGGATCGCGGTTTCGCTGTGGCTGAAGTGCAGTGGGAGCTGGGCAAAGGCGCCGACCTGCCTATGTTCCTCGACAGTTCCGGGCAGAAGCGCTTCGTCGAAGGCGTCGGGTTCGCTATTGTCAGGGATGCCGCTGACTTCCTGGCGCACGCTACGTCCGATAAATCGGGTACGGTCAACCCCCTGCAAGGTGCTGTCAGGTGGACGCTCGCATCCGGTAAGTCACAATCGGGGCGATACCTTAAAACTTTCCTCCTGGACGGATTCAACGTGACCGGGAGGCATCGCGTATTCGACGGCATGCACGTGTTTGTCTCGGGCGCGGGCATGCTGCCCATCATGCAATCGGGCACAGGGCCGCAGTCGAGCGCTGCCGAGGTTCCGACTTTTGAGAATCCTGAATTTCGAGGTGTCAACGAGGACGTGCTGACGATCGGCGACATTATCGAACGGGTCAAGGCACGTGGCGAGAATCCCCCCCGGATGATTCTCATCAACTCCACGACCGACTACTTCTCGCTGCGTGCCTCCCTGTCGCGAACCGGAGCCGAAGGCACGACCGAGCAGCCCATTCCGGACAATGTCCGCGTGTACGACATTGCGGGTGCTTCCCACATCGTTTTGCAGAAGGCCAACTGTGAACTGCCACTAGCCCGGCTAGACTGGAACCCGATCGCGCGCGCAACGCTACTGCATCTGGAAGACTGGGTGGCGAACGGAACCGAACCGCCGGAAAGCCGCCTCATGCCACTCGAGGAGGCCAGAAATGATCCGACTGTCCTGCGTGCGCCCGGTCACCTGCCCAACGCGATAATAGAGATTCCGAAGCGCGATGAGGATGGAAATGCCGTTGGAGGTGTAAGGCTCCCCGATATGGAAGCGCCGCTCGGCGCTCACGCGCAACAAAATCCACCGCTTTCTTTTCTGTGCATGCTGGCCGGCGCCTATATTGCGTTTCCACGAACACAGGCAGACGCGGACGCAGCCCACGATGGGCATCGTCCTGTTCTGGAGAGGTACAAGACGCGCAACGAGTATGTGAACCGTGTTCGAACCGCTGCACGCCAGCTTGAGCGGGACGGCTTCCTCCTGCCCGACGACAGTGCCATTATCATTCAGTCAGCGGCGGAGAATCCTCTGTGGCGTACGTCGTCGCCATGATGGGTTCAGCCAAGATAAGCGTTTGCTCTGCAGGGCAAACGCTTCTAGGCACAGTTCCAGGTCGGCCTGCAACAAGCGGGCTTCCTTAGTCCGCCCTTGCGAGCTAGTCGTGAGGTTTTCGCGCGACCGGAGCTTCTTTGCGGAGAAGAGCAAGGCCGCGCCTTTCGGTTAGCGGTTCGCCTTCAGTGAGCGCGTCCGCTTGAGCGCCGATCATTTGCGGCGCAAGCGCTGAGGGATCGGTGGTCGGGACGGCGCGCAAAAAAGCGATCTGAACGGCGGGCGCCGCGACGAGCGATGCTTTGCGCGAGCCTGACCGAACGAGGCAACTGGCCGATGGTTGGCCAGCGCTGTATGCGTCCGGTCCCGCCGCCAAATCCGCCGAAATGCGCGCTGCAGCTACGAAGTGCATCAGCAGAATCCCCGTGAAAAATCCGGTGCTCACCCACACAAGCGCCATGGCGCCCTCCCGGGGCGGTGAGCCCCTTTACCCTCTTGCTTGCCGAACGGGCCCGCTGCCCGACGGGCGCTTGCGGGCAGCACGCCGGGACAGAGCCGCCGCCTCACGGGCGCGTTGGCAAAGGCCGGCGGTCGGACGCGCTGATGGAGCGCGCTTTTTATGTCGCAAGACATGGATGCTCCGTCAATTGCCCGTCGCCCGCGTCCACGGTTTCGGGCACGGCGCTGACCAGGATCATTTCGTCCGCGTTAAGCTTCGCCTGGCCTCGTTTGGGTTTGAACACCGCGTCGCCCTTGCGGATCTCCGTGCCGCTGAGCGCGCATCGCCCGGCTGCGCGCGCCGTGACAATGCGCCAGTCTTGCGCGCCGCAGTGACCGCGACACGCGTCGCTCCAGTCGACCACCAGGAGGTCGGCCTTGGGGCGCTCGAGAAGCAAAATGCGACTCCCCGTCGCAAAACACCGCGTGTTCTCCGTTTTCCCTTTACTCATCATCGATCGCCTTCAAGTGGCCTGCTCTCGCGTCCCGAACAAAATGCTCTGTCAATCCATCACCGCGTGCGCCGCGTCTCCCGCGCTGCCTCGTTTGGCGGGCTGGATAATCAGCAGGAGCGGCACCACCACAATGCTCATCCACATCATGAATTTGAAGTCGTCGATGTAGCCGATCATGGCGGCCTGCGCGGTGATTTGCTGGTCAAGCGCCGCGAGCGCGAAGGCTGACGGTCCCTGGCCTGACGGGTGCATGAGAGGGTTGAAACGGGTGATGTGCTCGACCAGCGACGAGTGAACGATTTGCGTATGCTGCGTGAGTATCGTTTGGACACCCGAGATGCCGATGCTGCTGCCGATGTTGCGAATCAGACTGTAAATGGCCGTGCCATCGGCTCGCATCTCCGGGGTCAGCGTGGCGAATGTCATTGTGCTCAACGGCACGAAGACGAGCCCGAGGCCAATGCCCTGGATGACGCCGGGCCAGATGATGTTTCGCTCGGAGAGGACAATAGTGTAGTTCGCCATTTGCCACAGCGAGAACGCGGTGCACACAAGGCCGCCAAAGAGCAGGAGACGCAGATCGACACGGCCGATCAATCGTCCGACCGCCATCATCGCGACCATCGTTCCGATGCCGCTCGGCGCGATAACCAGGCCTGCAGTCGCGACCGGGTAGTTCATGAGGGTTTGCAGCATGGGCGGCAGCAAGGCCCGTGTGGCGAAAAGAATGACGCCCACCACAAAGATGAACACAAGTCCCGTAACGAAATTTCGATCGGCCAACAGGCGCCGGTTGAAGAAGGACGGCCCTCGCGCGGTCGCAGTGTGGATGATGAAGAACATGAAACTGATCACGCATGCGAGCGTCTCGCACCAGATTTCAATCGAGCCGAACCAGTCCTGCTGCTCGCCGCGATCGAGCATCGCCTGCAACGCGCCTATGGCAATGCTTAGCGTGGCGAAGCCAAAGAAGTCGAACCTGGTGTTCCGGCGGAGGAATTCGCCCTTGATATACGTGAACACGCCAAACACCGCGATCGCGCCAATCGGCACGTTGATGAAGAATACCCAGCGCCAGTTGTAGCTGTCGGTGAGCCAGCCGCCAAGGGTTGGGCCGAGGATCGGGCCGACCATCACACCCATGCCCCAGATCGCCATCGCCTGGCCTTGCTTTTCGCGCGGATTGATGTCGAGCAGGATGGCTTGCGACAGCGGGACGAGAGACGCGCCGAATACCCCTTGCAGCAGACGCGCGGCGATGATCATCGGCAACGAGACGGAGACGCCGCACAGGGCGGACGCGACCGTGAAGCCAATGATGGACGTGAGCAACACGTTCTTTTTCCCGAAGTGATCGCAGAGCCATCCAGTGACCGGCGTGGTGATAGCCGCGGCGACGATGTAGGACGTGAGCACCCAGGTGATCTGATCCTGGGAGGCCGACAAGCTGCCTTGCATATGCGGCAGCGCCACGTTGGCGATCGTGCTGTCGAGCGACTGGATCAGCGTCGCCAGCATGATGCAAATCGTGATGATGCCGCGGTGCGGCACGGCCGGTGCGACGGGTGACGACGCGGAACCCATGGTTGCGCCGGTCGGCATGCTCATTGCCCCGCCACTTCATCGTCGTCGCCCGCAGTCGGCCGGACGCGCCATCGCGCGAGATGGCCCATTTCGCATCCATTGCGAACGGCGGCGAGAAAACGTTCCATCCGGCGGACGTCGGCGGTGCCGTGATGTTCTGCGCTCGCGTGAGGTTCAAGGTCGCGCCTTGGCGCGGGCGAAGAAGTGAGAGGCGTGTTTTCGCGTTTCATGAGCTTTTCCATCTAAATGCGAGAGATACTCATATTTGATAAATGCATAATATGACTATCCATCATGTTTTTCAAGTTTGCCGGAATATGCCTGCCTGGTGGCCGGCCTTTCACTGCGCCATGCCGCGACCGGCGATCGTGGGCGCTTGCCGTATCGCGTAGCCGAGCGTCGGTTTCGCGCTGCGCGAGGGCGTGTTGTGCGCTTCGTTGCCCGGGCCTGAGCTGCCCTCGTTTTCCTGGATGATCTGGGCGATTTCGGCGTCGGCCTGGTCGCCATACCTGGCGAAGACGTCGGTCTGATAGACGGTGTTGGGCGCTGCGCCCAGCTGACCACCCCGGTCGTTCTTGATCGCCACGTCCACCGCCATCGACAGGCCGATGCGTAGCGGATGCATTTCCAGTTCCTGCGGATCGAGCCCGATGCGCACCGGCAGCCGCTGCACCACCTTGATCCAGTTGCCGGTCGCGTTTTGCGCTGGAAGCAGCGAGAACGCCGAGCCCGTGCCGGCAGAAAAGCCCACGACCTTGCCGTGGAAAACCACGCCCGAGCCGTAGACGTCGGCGGTGAGCTCAACGGGCTGACCGATGCGCATATGCGTGAGCTGCACTTCCTTGAAGTTGGCGTCGACCCACACCGAGTTCAGCGGGACGATGGCCATCAGGGGAGTCTCCGGCGATACGCGTTGGCCGACCTGCACCGAGCGTTGCGCGATGTAGCCCGTGACCGGTGCGGGCATCGTATTGCGGGCGTAGTTGATGTAGGAGTCGCGTACTTTCGCCGCGGCGGCAAGCACGTTCGGATGGTCGGCGATATCCGTGTTTTCGGTCAGCGCACGATTCGATTGAAGCTCTTGCTCCGCGGCGTTTAGCGATGCTTGCGCGCCGCGCACGGCATCCTGCGCGTGCGAGATCTCTTCCAGCGAAATTGCACCGGTTTGCGCGATCGTCATGCGGCGGCGCAAATCGTCCTCGGCACGCGACAGATCCGACTGACGCAGCGCGACTTGCGCCGCATACTGGTCGTTGTTCACGAAGAGCGTGCGCACCTGGCGCACCGCTTGTGCCAGATTCGCCTCGGCCTGGTCGAGCGTGACCTTCGAGTCCGCTGGGTCAAGCACCACGATCGGATCGCCGGCGTGAACCGTCTGCGTGTCATCGGCATTCACCGAGATCACAGTGCCCATCACTTGCGGTGTGATCTGCACGACATTGCCGTTCACGTAGGCGTCGTCGGTCGTTTCATGGAAGCGCGCGACGAGAAAGTAATAGAGGCCGTAGGCGATCGCCGCGATCAGAAGCGCAATGATGAGCAGCGTCATCAGCAACCTGCGTTTGCCGTTGTCTGGCGGTTGCGCGTCCGCGGCAGGTTGACCAGTGTGCGCCGGAGTGGCTGGTTGGGGAGAGGTGGCCGGTTTTGTGGGGGCGACGGGATCTTCGGTGGTGCTCATGGCGATGCTCCGGGTTTCTCAATGTGCGTCGTTTGTTCAGGTGGTTTTCGGGCTCAGTCCGCGGCGGCCGGCGTCGCTTCGCTCGCCGGCAGGGCTTGGGCGGACTGCGAAGCTTGTCCCACCGGCGCGTCGGTCGGCACGACAAGATCGGCCTTCGCCGCGTCGAATCCGCCGCCTAGCGCCTTGATCAGGCCGATCTGCATGTTGCGGCGGCTCATCCTGAGATCCGTCAACGTTTGTTCGGCAGCGAGCCGGTTCTGGTCGGCAGATAACACTTGCAATTGTGGCGAGAGGCCCGCCTTGTAGCGCACCACGGAGAGTTGGTAGGCGCTCGTCGACGCGTCGAGCGCGCGCTGTGCGTCGCCCGATTGCCTGTCGATCGAACGGATCGACGAGACTTGCGTTGCGACCTCGGACAGCGCATTGATCAGCGTCTGGTTGTAGGTCGCAACGTCATAGTCAAAGTCCGCATGGCGGACTTTCAATTGCGAGCGCAGGGCGCCACCGTCGAAGATCGGCAAGTGAATTGCCGGACCGAACTGGACCTGGCGACTTCCTGCCGTGAAGAATTTTCCCCAGCCAAATGCGTCGAAGCCGACCGCCGCCGCGAGGTTCACGTCCGGGAAGAACTCGGCCTTGGCCTCTTTGACGTCATGCAGCGCCGCCTCGACCTGCCATCGTGCGGCGACGATGTCCGGGCGACGCGCCAGCAGGTCGGCGGGAAGGTTGTCCGGCAGAACGACTGCACCGCCCGTCGCCAGGATCGGCTGGGTGATTTGCAGTCCTCGATCCGGGCCCTTGCCGAGCAACGCGCCCAACTGATAGCGCACGACGGTAATCTGGCCGTCGAGATCGGTGAGATTCGCGCGGGTCGTTGCGATGTTGCCGATCGCCGTCTGCCGCTCGACGTCGGTGTCGAGGCCTGCGGTGACGCGGCCGTCGGTGATACGGCCAATGTCTTCACGATTCCGGATTTCACGCTGGGCGATATCGCGCTGGGCGTAGAGCCGCGCGAGCTGGTTGTAGGCGCTCGCGACCGACGCGGCAAGTGTCACGCGGGCCTGCTGCATGTCGGCTTCGGCGGCCCTCTCTTGCGACACGGCCTGGCCCAGGCGCTGGCGACTCTTGCCCCACAGATCCAGATCCCACGACGCGCTCGCGAGTGCGTTGTTCTCGCTATACCAGGTGCCGCCGAACGGAGGCGGGTAAATCGCGTTAGCCGAATACAGCTCGCGGGTCCACGCATAGCTGGCGTCGACTTTCGGATAAAGGGCCGACTTCGACTTTTCAATATACGACGAGGCTTTGGCGATGCGAGCTTGCGCTTGGGCGATCGACGGATTGCCCTCCAGCGCCTCGGCGATCAGCTTGGGCAACTGCGTGTCGCCGAACTGGTTTGCCCAGTCGAACGACGGCCATTGGCCGCCCTCGGCCGGAAGGCTCTGCGCGGCCTCAAAATTCGCAGGTGGCGCCATCTGCTTGTCGCCGTGGATGCCGAAGTAGTTCGCGCAACCGGACAACGCAATCGCCGCGGCGACCACCACGGCCACGAGCCGGCGGGGTCGCCGAAGCGGCGATGGGGCGGCGCGGACCGTTCGGCGCCGCGCGGTCGAGCAGAGAGCCCCGAGAGGCAATGCAATCGATTCAGTGCGTTTTCTTTTCAAGATAGAGTGCCGCGTCATGGGTTAGTCCCGCTAAATCACCGCTGTTGGCGAGAACGCGGCGGAGCATGCTCTTGAGAAATCCGGTTTCTTCCGGCGTGAAGCCGGAGAGCAGCATGTCCACCACATTCGCGAAGATGGCCGGCACGCGCGCGGCCATCGCGCGTCCTCAGGCGTCAACGCAAACCGCACGACGCGCCGGTCTTCGACGCTGCGCACACGCCTGAGCAGGCGGCGCGCTTCGAGAAGGTCGATGCGGCGTGTGACAGCGCTCGCGTCGATCCCAAATTCACGGGCCAACTCGGCCGCGAGCAGGCACTTTCCGCTCCACAGCATGAAGAGGATGCTGCTCTGGGTCCCGGTGATGCCCAGCTTGCAGGTCGTCCGCTGGTTCATCATGTTGGCCATCGCGGAGCGCACGCGGGAGAACAGTGACCCCACGCTTTCGTTAACGTCGCGAGCGTTGAATTCCATGGTCGGAGAGCGCAAATTCGTCATGATTTGAATGCTGCCTCGATGGTTGACAGGTCAATGGAATGGGCGCGGCGGGGCGTCCTGAGAAGCGATTTGGCGGCGTGAGCACGCGGGATCAAAATGGCAAAACGTATTCGTCGATCCGGATTGAGCAGTCCTCACATCCAGATAAAATGCGAGCACTACTCATATTTAGAGAAATGATAATATGACTGGTCCTCACGTTTTGTCAAGGCGCTCGAAAACGCTCACGCAGAAGCGCGGCACCGACGCGTCAAACATTTTCCAAGGCGGCGGAGCGGCTCTGTGCGACAGCAGGGTATGACGCGCTTCCTCGAGACGGCTTGCGCGTTGATTCTGTCCCTGTAAAATGCAAGGATGGCTCACGTTTATCGGAAATTGGAAAATGAATGATCCCCAGATTTTGTCAAGGCGGTCAAAGACGCCGACGCAGGCGCGCGGCGAACGCCGGGTGACCGACTTGCTGCGCGCAGCCGAGCATCTCTTTGCGACCACAGGGTATGAGGCGACACCGATGAGCGGCATCGCCCAACTCGCCGGCGCGTCGATCGGCTCGCTGTATCAGTTTTTTCCAAGCAAGGAAAGTCTCGGCAACGCCTTGTTGCTCGAATACATGAACGACTTGAGCGGCCAGATCGCCGACCTGAAAGCGGCTTCGCCCGTCGCGCCGCGGATGCTCGGGCAAAAGCTCTTCGAGATCGTGTTCAACTACACTGTGGAACACCCCGCGTGCCGCGTGTTGGCGGAGTCTCCCTCAGTGCCGAAGACGGACAGCTTTGGGCTGTTTTCCGCCAGTGTGCAGGACTTGCTGTCGGCCCTCGCTCCGTCCATGAAAACCGCGGAACTGTTGTCGATCGCGCAGGCCACCTGGCTCATGGTGCGCGCAGCGGTGCAAGGCGTCCGGATGTTCGACGCCAGGAAGGGCGCGGCGCTGCGCCGCGAGATGCAGCAGGCCATCGGCAGCTACCTTGAGGAACGACTCGACACAGCCGCCACGACGCGCTCCAAAGCCACCAAGGGACCTAGGCGCGCAACGCCCTCCAAGCCCTGCGGATGAGCCCGAATGCCTTCCGTCCTATCGTTCGCGCCGTTAAGTCCGACCCCGCCGCAGCTCGTGGCGCTCTGTGTCTGCGGACGCAGATCGCGATGATGTCGAAGATCAAGAGGCAATGCCCGGGTATTGCGCGATCCTCCGCTGTAGCGGGGCGTTCGCTGATCGGTACAGCGTCGCGAATGTTCGTGCGGTCTTCGGTTTTCAATGTGTGATGACGGGACCGGCGCATGGATCGAGAGCCTCGCAAATGCTCAGGCAATTCCTTTTTCAGGGCACCGCGAGCTTGAATATAGGGGCTCCGATAGATCGTCTCGTGTGACACCAGATAATCCTTGTTGACAGCATAGGCATGTTTGAGCCAACCAGAAATCTGCTCAGGAGACCAGTGCAGCTTCAGTTTTGCAGCGACAACTCGCGCCAGCGTCTGGTTTTTCACCAATTTGCAAAGCTTCGGGCGACGTGCCCGGTCCCAGGCGAGCACATCCGCCTGACTTGCTCGATAACCTTGACTGCCTCCGTTGCGCTGCAGCTCGCGGCTAATCGTGGAAGGAGCACGTCCCAGCCCGGTCGCAATAGACCGAATCGACAATCGGGCCGCCAGGCAACGAGAAATTTCCTCGCGTTCCGCGAGCGTCAATGCCTGAGGTGCTCGGCGTCGTTGCTGTGGCTTGATGCCGCCAGCCTCCGCGAGTATCCGCTGTATCGAAGAGTGGCTCCGATCGAACAGTTTGGCAATCTGATGAATGGTTTCGCCTTTGCGCCAGCGGTCCCACATCAGTGCCTTCTGACTCTCAGAATAGTAGATCCTCGGTCTCCGTTTCATTGCAACACCTTCACTGCTCACGCAGATTCTAGTGTGTTGCATCGACCGGTTGAATCCGCCGTTTTACGTTCCAGTGCTCTAGGTGTAGCGGCCCGTCTAGGTGCGCACCGAACTAATTTCGGTGCCGGTGAGCATTTTCTCATAGCACACCGCATGCGAGGAAAGCGCACCGGTGTGAACTGGGCAGCTTCGGTGGTCCTTTTTTGTGTTCCAGATGTGGCGGTTGATAAACATGCGGGAATGACCGGCAGGAATGCAACTAGCCGTCTGTCATTGCGCCCTCCACACACAAGCGAAGGCGGAGAAACGTACGTAACGATGTCTGGCGGCCACGACTCCATCTCAGTATTTCCGCTAATCGACGTCCATTCGTCGATCATTTACTCTTCATGTGAACATTTGCTCATTCCTTCGGTGTCTTTCGACAGCTTCCTCACTCGTAAGCCTTGCCGACCGGATCGGGCCACCTGGGAGGAAACATGCCACCAATACGATTGGTTGAGTCGATCAAGCAGAGACCCTTGCGGATCGCCATTCTCAATACTGATGCCGAACTCGAGACCATGAGTCGCACGTTCGCGGGCGCGGGCCTGTGCTGCGAGAATTTCTCCGACGGCCTGGAGTTTGTCAGGGCGTTGAGCCAGCAGTGTTTTGATCTGGCGGTGCTGGGTCGGGGAGGGCGGAGCCGGGATGGCCGCCACGTGCTCCGGTTGATGCGCCGGTGCCTCAACGACGACATTCCGGTGCTGTTTGCCTGCCCGGTTAGCGACGAACAGTACGTCACGTCAATCCTGCAGGCCGGCGCCGATGTCTATCTCAATATGCCGGCGTCTGGCGCAGTGATTCTGGCACGGACGGGAGCCCTGTTGCGTCGTGTCAATCCCGCGCCTGTGAAGTCGGAGCAGATCGTCATTGGCGATCTGCTCTTTGACGAGGTCGCGCGTCAGATTCTGCGGAATGGGGAGCCGATCAGATTTACGAGCCGCGAGTTTGAGCTTGCGCTCCTGCTTTTCCGGCACATAGGCCATCCGCTCACGCGCGCGCATATTCTCGAAAGGCTCTGGAAACAGGTCGGCGACGTGTCCTCACGAACGCTGGACACGCACATATCCCAGCTTAGAACCAAGCTTAACCTACGACCGCAAAACGGGTTTCAGCTTAAGCCGATCTACGGCGTCGGTTACCAGCTCGATCTGGTCAGCGGCGCTGCGCACGCACGTGCGGCCTGACCTGTCGTGATCCTGTGACAGGTCATGTGCAAGCGAACATTAGTGACGTGATCTGGAACTCGCTGTCCATCGCGCTTGCAACTCCGTGATAGACGCCGATGGCCAAAGCTCGGAAACAGTTGTACTGAGTATCGCGATCAGCTGTGCAATGTCTGCTTGGGCGGTTTCGTGTATGGCTTCCACAACGATAAGCGTTAGTGGACACGATACTCCCAAGCGCCGCAGCCAGATTCAAGATGGGTTTGCTGGCTTGTTATTACCCACTTCTTTTTAGCGGGAAACCTGGTATCCTGGCCTGCGTGATGTCCCGTGTGCGAGCGAGATGGGCAGCAAGCGACAGGCGGATGATCAGTCATGGTTCGACCACGAGGTCCGGGAGAGCAATTTCCAGGATACCAGGCTGCGTCGGCGTTTCGCTATCCTGCTGGAAAAGCTATGGGCCGGAATGGGACAGACGATCCCTTTCGCCTGTCAGGACTGGGCTTCGACCAAGGCTGCTTACCGGTTTCTCTCCAATGACCGTGTCAGCGAACTCGATATCCTGAGCGGACATTTCAATGCCAGCGCGGCACGTTTCGCGGCCGCGCCCGGCCCGATACTGGTTCTGCAAGACACCACGACCTTCTCCTATCAGCGGGAGCATCCCGAACTCGTGGGTTATACCGGCACCAGCACTACGCGAGACCGGTTCAACCAGAGGAGCGTGCTGACACAGTGCGGCATCCTCATGCATTCGAGTCTGGTGGTTACCGCCGACGGACTGCCTCTAGGTCTGGCCGCGGTGAAGTTCTGGACAAGAAAACAGTTCAAGGGCTGTTCGGAGCTTAAGCGGCACATCAACCCCACGCGCGTGCCGATCGAGCAGAAAGAGAGCTGGCGCTGGCTGGAAAACATGCGCCAGTCCACCATGCTGCTCGGCGAGCCTACCCGTTGCATTCACATCGGCGACCGGGAAAGCGACATCTACGAGCTGTTTCATACCGCCTACGATCTTTGCACACATTTCCTCGTGCGCACCTGCGTCGACAGGCTCGCAGGAGACGGACAGCACACGATCGCGAAGGCGATGCAGCAGGTCCAGGTGAAGGGGCTGCATCGCGTTGAGCTTCGCGACGCGAAAGGCCGCCCTATGATCGTCACACTTGAGCTTCGCTACCAGCGAATGACGGTATTGCCGCCTGTTGGCAAACAAGACAGCTACCCTGCGTTACAGCTGACTGTCCTTCACGCACAGGAGCGTGACCCACCGCCTGGGCGCCCTCGCATTGAATGGAAGCTGATCACCGATCTGCCAGTGAGATCACGTGCCGCGGCAATCGAAAAACTCGACTGGTATGCCATGCGCTGGAAGATCGAAACTTTCCACAAGATTCTAAAATCGGGCTGCAAGGCTGAGGAGTCGAGGCTTCGTACAGCGGACCGACTCACGAACCTGGATCGCGGTATTCTGCGTCCTGAGCTGGCGCATATTCTGGCTCACGATGATTTCCCGGTCCGCGCCACAGGCAGCAGCCGAGTTCGCTTTTACGCAAACCGAAATCGAACTGCTTGAACACGTGGTCCGCGAACCGGATCACAACGCACAGGCACCACCACTTGTACGCAACGTTATGAGGCTCGCACGACTCGGCGGTTACCTTGCGCGCGCCAACGATCCTCCGCTCGGGAATACTGTCATGTGGCGCGGGATGCGACGTCTAACCGACATCCAGCTTGGCTACGAACTTGCGCTAAAAAGAAGTGGGTAATAACAAGGTTTGCTGGCCGCTTACCATCAAGGCGATACACTCGCAGATCAAAGGCGAATATCGCTGGCAGCGCAGGTGGAAGGAGCTAGTTGCGCATGGGCAAGGAGCGTGCTCGCAAGCTGATGGCGCAGCATGGGAACTCGCCGAGTCGGAGCTGGCTTTCACCCCATCGGGGCTGGCCTTTTGCCGATCGGCGCGATGAGCTATATTGGCCTGGACCGCACCTGACAGCTATTCGTGGCGCGTGCGAGGGCCGGAAGGGACGTGGTCGAGGCACTGTTGATGGGGTCCAAGATCTGAGGCGCTTCATCTGCCTTGAAGCCAATTGATAACATCGAGCGACTCATTGGGCCGCTCGACGTCCGTAGCATTGGAAAACCTCTCCTTCCGAACAAAGCTGTTCTGATTTTCATATCATTCCTTGGATTTTCTCTTCTGCAATGCGTTTCCTATGTCATCCTTGGCTATTTCAAGCCAAGGATGACAATTGTGCAGGTAAGCGGATGTTACTTCCCGGTTGCTTTCGACATTGGTATGTTGATGCAACATCGAAGATTTATGCACCCGGTATCCGGCCAAGATCTTCTCGCCAGCTGACACCCCAATGAGTCCAAGCTCCGCGATCTTGCACCAAAACTCGTAATCTTCCCAACCGTACGGAACGCTTTCATACCCACCGACACCGCTCCACACCCCTTTACTGATCAGAGCCATGGCGTCGATATAGTTTCCGCCAATAAACCGAACCGGATCGTAGGGCGATTCCCCCATCACATAGTCCGCGTCACCGAACGCGCAGATCTTTGGATAGATATATGCCGCACCCGTACGTTTGATAACATCGAGACATTGCTCCGCGCAATGTGGATACAGCTTGTTATCCGCATCAAGCGTCAAGACGTAAGGTGTTTCGGCGGCGTCAAATCCAACGTTACGTGTAGGGCCTAGCTTGGAATTCTTCCGATTCCGGAGCACGAATAGACGGTTAAATCTGTCTTTATTGCTTTTTACCCATTCCGTGGCAACGGTTAGTGACGCATCCGTGCTTGCATCGTCCACTATGATGAGGTCAATGTCATCAAGAGTTTGCGTTGCTACTGAGTTGAGGGCTTCTTCAACATATTGTTCGTAGTTATAGAGTGGAACAATGACAGTTACGTCAGACTGCACCAATCTGTCATGTTCGAAAATGACTTCTGACTCAGGTATATGTAGGCGCGCTGGATTAGGTGCCCGCTTGCTTATTTCATAAGCGAACGCCCGCGCGGCGGAACGGCCACCCACCGCCATATCAAGCATGGATGCCATCAAGTCGACTCTGCGATCTGGGCCAAATTTCCATAGAACATCACGCAATGCATTTCTGGCAGTTTGTCTTCTCCGCACAGGCATAGAGACGAGAGTTGCGAGAGCGGCGCGCCAATCAGCCTCATCATGAGCCAGAAAACCGGTGACGCCATGCTCTATTATTCTCCGATATGGCCCAGTGGGCGACGCAATGGTCGGTACTTCGACAAGGGCTGCTTCGAAATACTTGAGCTCGCTTTTTGCCTCACAAAAAAAGTTTCCGATTTCCAACGGCGCCAGATTTACATCAAAGCGTGCCAGTTCCTTCGGGAGATCTGGTAGTGGTACCATTTCTCGCCACTCTATCTGACCCATGACGTCGCACAACTCCGGGAATTCGTGAAGATCAAGCGTCGTTGTTCCCGACTTGTCACGGAACAGAACCAACCGCGCGTGCGCCTGCTCACGAAGAAGCGATGCAACTGCAGGAGCACAAATCGAAAAGTCCTTCTGATGGGTTCTCGACCCACTGGCATAACCGATACGAAAAAGACCGTCAGGTTGAGTCAACTTCACCGATCGCGCAGCCAAGCGAGATGTTCGGAAAGTGCAGAGGCTAAATCCATTTGGCATTACGAGCGCTGGCTTTTGCATGACCCGGTAGTGAGAGGCCAGTTCCTTCGTCGTGGCCAAGCATAGATCCGCTGCCATCATGGTCCGATGCATACGAGCGAAGTGCTCTCGTACCTGCAATGTTGTGAGGGACTGGGATCTGATGCCATCAATGAACTCAACATCGACGATGCGGAGATCAATCATTAGATCGTCCACATCGAAGATCAGCTTCGCCCGGTTTTCGCGGACCGTCGAGGCGATAGCTTCTACGCGATCATCCCACGCAGCTCGCCAGAGAATCACGATATTCGCTGAGGCCACCGTTTCGATGTATGAGTCGAATTCGTCGATTCCGTAGTGCGATACTGAACAACCAACTGTGCGAGCGGCGTCAGCCCAGTACAACACCCGGTAGCGATAGCCGGGCGTGTTAGGCTCTCCCCCGATCCAGACCACTTTCAATTTTGAGGCCGGTTCGATGTTTGCCTGTTGGACGATTTGCTCATCTGACGAAGGCAGGGGAAGATCCTCCACAGGCACGCTGGGACTCGCCAGCGTTTTAACGCGCGGTATTAGGGTGCGCCGAAGCAGCGCGCGAATGCTTTCAGGAATCCGGGCACCGATTGCTCTTATGGGGCGTAAGATGCGCCAACTGGTCGACCCCAAGACTGTCTCGAGATCACGCAGTAACATTTCCGATTGCCGGGCTGATAAAGCCGCATCCTGATGTGCCTCATCCAGTTGATGGTTCATTAGCTTTCGTTGATGGCGGGCTGTATCAAGCTCCCTGCAAATCCTGTCCAACTCCATCCGCAAACCGCCGCAATCGAGCACATGTTGATTTACCATTGCTTCACGACTTTCTTGTGCGACCCTTAGATGCTCGCGCCATTCTTGCTTCAGTAACGCAAGGCTATGCTCGGCCTTCTCGCGCAGAGTAACCTCTCGCGTCACCGCCTCGAGCGTCTGCGATAGCTGCTCTGCTTGTTGCAACTGCGCAGAATTGGACACATCCGGCAGAACCTCACCTATCGTTGATAACGTATTTATGAATTCGACGTCGGCAAAACGTGGCAACATTGAGTGTTCGTATATCGCTCTGTTTTTATAATACGCATTCGGCAAGAGATAAACGCGCTTCCGCAAAAAGGCAGAGAGTATTGACACGTGGAGTCGGTCGGTCTGCACGACTGCATGGGTAGCGATGAACGCTGCCATGCTCTTCGTGGAGTGTTTTGAAAACTCCGCAGACGTCCAAATGTCGCCGTTCCAAGAAAGCGAAATATCAATGTTCTCGGGGGAGAGGGGCACACTTCCTGCTGTTTCCCCGTCTTGCCTGAGTGCTCGTAGTATTCCTCTTCCTCGTTGAAAGAACTCTCGGAAATGTTCATCTTCCAGAAAAAATACTACGTCGTGAGAAAGAAACGTTTGGTCCTCGTTTGCGCCGTTTAGCAAGGCTAAACGATACGACACTGGCTCACGACAAAACACGGTTAAATTTTTGTGTGTCTCCGCGAGCACGTCGGCGAACCCAACGATCGTATGAGGAAGAAGGACGACACGATTGTTGGTGGCGTGACGTCGTATTAGTTCGGCAACGTCATCGTATCGACCCTCGATGAGGTTGCCACCACCGCCTATCAGGACTGTTTCTCCTTCAACTGTATCCCCCTGTTTGTGGGTGGTGAATGCTATACCGTATCTCTTAAATAGTTCATATGTGGCATAAGAGATGAAACCGTCTCCAGCATTTCCAGATTTTGGAAATATATGGATATGTTGGCATGCGATCGATTCCAGAAACTTAAGGAAGGGATCGGAGGCGAATGGCGGTTTTTCATTAGTCGAAGTTGCCGTCTGATATGTACGCATTGCATAACCTTTTTGTTGGCACGGATCCTTTATGGCGACGTTGGTAATATGCTGAGAGTGATACAAGTCGCCGGCGGGCGTGACAGTCGTTTAAGAACCAGTCGGCGGATTTTGGGCGAGTATTGCACGCTACGGATCGATCCGAATTATGAGAGAAATGGCTGCGCGCATTTCGGGTCAAGAACGTCTAGATGCCATGCTCGCATTCGCGCGACGAGTTGTGACAGTTGTTGAGTTGGATTACTGCGTTGACAAATACATACACTACGCGAGCAAGTTCCGGAATCTGTGCCTTTGTCACTGGATACCTATGCATTTGATCAGTCACGATCTTTTGGGGAACCGGACATAAATAAATGCAACACTCGCTTACGGGAACGTCTGGCGGAGACCTTGTCGCGTGGTTTTCGCAGCAGGATGTCTAGTTCGGCGCTGTGTTATTTTCCGTGAAACTTATCGCACCCCGATTAATCCTTCCATAAGGCCCGGCGTCGGGCAATTTTTTAAAACGATCGGACAATCTAATGCACATATTCACTGCTTCCGTATAAATTTCCTTCAGCTTTTAAGCATGTGCATCTATCGGGTATTCATCGCAAGGCGTTACTATTATCTCATCCACTGAGGCGTGAAATAGACAACAATTGTCAATTGCGAATTGCCCTGCGCTTGTCTGAAACGTCAAGTGCGATTTAACGGAATTAGGAAGCCGAACATGAGTTCTGAAGGGCGCGCCCTTGGGCGGCAGTGCCTCGAGCAATTCGGGATCCGCTATGATCTCGTTGCTTTTGTGAGCCGTACGCACCTGCCCGAGCACTGCGCCCAACCCACAACCCTATGCCCAGACCAGGTGTATTGCGCGCTCACCTAGCTGGTGCGAACCGGGAACCGTCTTGCCGTCAATCGCCACGCCTTGCCAGGGCAGCTCCAGGCAGAGGTGACTCGTCCACAGTGCCTAAAGCACGTTTCGAATTGCTTATCGGTAAGCGGCCAGGGAACCTTGCAATTACCCACTTCGATTCAGGGCGAGTTCATAACCTAGTTGAATATCGGTGAGGCGCCGCATGCCACGCCACACGACGGTATTACCTGGTGGCGCATCAGTGGCTCGACCCAGATTGCCTCCAGGCCGGGCGACCTTGATAAGGTTTCGCAGGAGCGGTGGTGCCTGCGCGGTAAGCGGCAAGTCAGGGACTATGCGCTCGAGCAATTCTATTTCCGTTGAGGTGAAGGCTGTCTCGGCTGGAGCTTGCGGCGCACATCGGCTGATCATTGTCAGCCAGAATATGCGCCAGCTCAGGATGCAGAATACGGAGATAAGGTTCGCAAGTCGATCGGCGGTGCGTAGCTTCGAGTCCTCGGCCTTGCATCCGGATTTGAGAATCTTGTGGAACGTTTCGATCTTCCAGCGCATGGCGTACCAGTCGAGCTTCTCGATCGCTTCTGCACGCGATTGGACCGGGAGTTGGTCAGCAGCTTCCACTCGATGCCAGGACGACCGGGCGGCACATCGCGCTCTTGCGCGTGGATCACCGTGAGTTGCAGCGCCGGGTAGCGGCTTTGCTTGCCGATGGGCGGCAACACCGTCATGCGCTGGTAGCGAAGCTCAAGGGTTACAGTCATCGGATGTCCCTTCGCATCACGAATCTCGACACGATGCAGTCCTTTGACCTTGACCTGCTCCATCTCGTCTGCGATGGTGTGATGGCCATCGCCGGCGAGTCGGTCAACGCAGGTCCGCACCAGAAAGTAGGTGCTTAGATCGTGCGCTGTGCAAAACAGTTCGTAAATGTCACTTTCCCGATCGCCAACGTGAATGCAACGCACCGGGTCGCCGAGCAGCGCCGTTGACTGGCGCATGTTCTCCAGCCATCGGTAACTCTCCTTCTCTTCAATTGGTACCCGTGTAGGATTGACGTGCCGCTTCAGCGCGGTAGTGCCCTTGAACCTGCTTCGGGTCCGGAATTTTACGGCGGCCAGACCCAGCGGCAATCCCTCGGCAGTAACAACCAGACTCGAATGCATCAGGATGCCGCATTGTGTCAGCGACCTTAGCGAGCCATCTTTTCCACACTTGATGGCCATCTTGCCTGTATAGCCGATCAGTTCCGGGCGCTCCCGCTGATACGAGAATGTCGTCGTATCCTGAAGGATAAGAATGGGGCCCTGCGTCGACCTGAAGCGCTTTGCACTCGCATGGAAGTGACCGCTCAAGATCTCCTGCTCGCTGACCCGTTCATTGGACAGGAATCGGTAAGCTGCCTTCGTTGAAGACCAATCCTGACATGCAAAGGGGATCGTCTGGCCTATGCCTGACCATAACCGTTCCAGCACCATGCCAAAGCGCTTGCGCAATCTGGCATCCTGAAACTTGCTCGCCTCGATTTCCTTCTCGAACCAGGCCTGCTCGTCTGCCCGCTCTTTTTTAGCCATCTCGCTCGCACAATGACTATAACGCGTGCCAGGTTACCAGGTTTCGTGGCTGAAATGAAAATCATCTAGCGGGTCTCCGGCCGCTGCCCGGAAGGCGTAGCGGGGTTAAAGTGAGTTTGCCCAATCACCGTAACCGAACGGAGGCCCGAAATGAAATATTGCGGCATTGACCTGCATTCGAGCAATAGCGTAATAAGCGTGACGGACGAAACGGACCGGGTGGTCGCCGAGAAGCGACTGCCCAATGAGCTGTCGAAGATTGTGGCGTTCCTCGTGCCGTGGCAGGCGGAGCTCGCCGGCGTCGTGGTCGAAACGACCTACAACTGGTACTGGCTCGTCGACGGTCTGCAGGCGAATCGCTTCACGGTCCATCTGGCGCACACAACTGCGATAAAAAAATACGATGGGCTCAACCATAGTGGCGACGAAACGGCCGCGCGTTATCTGGCTCACCTGTTGCGACTGGGAATCTTGCCCACTGGGACGATTCTGCCGCCCGAAGTGCGTAACGTGCGCAATCTGGCTCGCAAGCGCATGCAGCTCGTACGCAGCCGCACCAGCCATATCCTCGCGGTTGAGAACATTACCGCCCGCCAGTTCGGAAAGCGCGTCACGAGCAATCAGGTCAAACGAATGGACGACGAGGCCATCAATCACATGGGGCTGCCGGATGACGTCGCACTCGCGGTATGGGCAAACGTTGCGACCATCGCAACGCTTGGCGCACAGATCAATGCCATCGAAAAGCGTCTCCAGGAAAAGGTAGCAAGGAATCCCGACCATGCATTGCTGGCGACAGTGCCTGGCATCGGTCAGACTCTCGCAACCGTCATCCTGCTCGAGGTCGGGCCCATTGAGCGCTTCGCCAGCCCCGGCAACTTCGCGTCGTACGCGCGCTGTGTGGACAGCCAGCACACGAGCAACAGCAAAAAGAAAGGTGAAGGCAACACCAAAAATGGTAACCAGTATCTGTCCTGGGCATTTGTGGAGGCAGCGAACTTCGCACAGCGCTACTGCGCCGAGGCCAGGCGATTCTATGAACGTAAGAAGGCCAAAACTAACCCCGTAGTGGCGCGCAAGGCCCTGGCGCACAAGCTGGCCCGTGCGTGTCTCCATATTCTGAAGGAGCGCAAACCCTTCGATGTGACGCGCTGCTTCGCATAGAGCTAACGACGGCAGCCAGCAAGCCCCCATTACCCACTGGCTTACAAGCCCTGACGAAATGAATGGGATGCCGTGCTGCCGTCCCCGATCAGCAGTTAAAAGCGGATCGCCCGCAATGCGAACCAGTCACCGATTGGCGCCCCGACGATGGGGTAGCCCATTCACATGTGCAATCACATGGACGCATTGCGCTACCAATGTTCTTCTGGGGCGGCATGGCCGCCAGGGCGATGGTAGGTTGGATCGGTCACTCGCTTGATCCACATGGGTGTGTGGCGCGATCCGTCGCAGCCACGATGAGAAGAAACGGGCGCGCTCAGCTGATGTCATCGGGGATCGTGAAATTGAAACTGGCCGCTAACGCGGCCATGTAGGCGGCTGTTCCCTTGACACCGTCCCGCTAATGGGTGTGGGTAATCACAAGCCAGGGAACCCGTCTTGACGGACTCAGCTAACCGACGGTCACAGTCGGCTGCCAGCGATGAGGCAGCAATGCCGCGCGCTTACCTTATTTCCAGCGCTTCACAGGACTGGAGACTGGCCAGTGGTGTCGATTCCGCTCAATGAACGCGCACTTCACATCGACTCCTTTGCGAAGTACGCTGCTGGAAAATCATCTGGTGCTGACAACAGTCCGTGCTGGACGAGATGACTCGGGGCAGATTGGCAATCAATCTGCCGCACATCCAAGATGCAGTTGCTACCGGTAGAAACGTGTGACGATAACGTAAGGGACTATCGGGAAAAGATGAACCAAGACACTAAAAACTCCCTCCCCATACAGGTGCTGGACGAACTGGCCGCCGGTTCCGTTCACTAGACGGGAATGGTCTGCCGCATAATTCTTAATACGACACGAAGCATCCATGGCGGTGCGATCGATATGCCCGATATCATGGCGTGAAGCTTCACCTTGTACCTGATGCCCGCGTATCGGTTGGATCCAACGATTTCGGCGAATTTTCTCAGGATCTGGTTGCATTCCTCCAGATGCTCAAGGCGCTTCAGTTTCGCCTTGATGGAGTCTGCGAGGAATGCCCGCCCGAAGCGCGGCATGATGCAGTCCCTGAAGAAGTAGAGTCCACGGTCGGGATTGTCCGGGAACATCTCCGTCAGCTTCACAAAGTACTTGAACCGGCTGCGCGACATCTTGACGGAATAGGACGTGCTCTCACTGTGGATACACCAGACCGTAACGGGCTTGTCGACATAGTAATTCGTGAAACTCTTGCGGAAGATGCGCAGGAACAGGTCATCATCTTCATAGCCCATGAACTGTGGATCGAACCCGCCAACGGCCTCGAAAGCCTTGCGGGTAATGATCGATGCAGAGGGCAGCACGAACATGTCGGAGCGCAGCAGATCGATCAGCGACTTCTTTGGGTTTGATGGCGAGTGCTCTTTCACCGAACTGGAAAAGACGAGGTCGCCGTCGCCATCGGCGATGTATAGATCGGCATAGACGAAGCCTAAGCGTCTGTCATTTGCAGGTAGATTGTCGACCAGTGTCTCGATATGCGTCTCAAGATAGAAATCATCCTGATCGAGAAAGCACAGGTGGTTCGACTTTGACGCTGCTACGCCGGCATTGCGCGCCGATCCTTGGCCGCCGTTTTCCTTGTCGATGATCTGGAATGAATATTCCCCGGTGAGACGCCCAAGCGCTTCGCGTTCCTCGGGCTTCGACCCGTCGTTGACAATGATGAATTCATCGGGCTGGACGGTCTGCCCGATGACGCTTTTGATGGCCCGCTCGATCCATCTTGACCCGTTATAAAACGGAACAATTACAGCAACGGTCGGTCTCTCAGTCTCTCGTTTCATATATTCCTCATTGGGCGGCGCTAATTATCTTGGCCGGCAGGTTGCCGCGCGTAGCCGTTCGCGCTCACGCGGCCATACAGGTGCCTCTCAACCGGAAAGATTTATTTGTCCAGCCCCGCGTCGGTGATCTGCACCACATCCATGTTCTGGAATTTCCGGCAGTCCTGGTTCATCGTCGCCTTGTACAACCACGGACGTGGTTTCAGTTTATAGACAATCGAGCGCCCATCCTCGCCCACGATACGGGCGCTGCTGACCAGGCTCGTGATTTCGTGTGCCCGTTGCCCGCCCCCGAGTTTCCTGGCTGGCCCGCAACGAAATGCCTCTTTCCTTCGATCTCGATCAGGACGGTCACTTCGGTGCCGACCACCTTGTCCAGATCGAGATTGGCCGTTACGCTGGGCGAAAAGCGGCAGCGCATCGTCGCTCCTGAGGGTGAGCAGATAACGGTAATCCTTCAGCCTGCCGAGCGTTTCGGAACCCTGCAGGTGGACTGAAACGAGCACCGGCTGGCCGTCCATGCCGTGCGTGGGCACCGGTGCGCTAGAGACGGCCAGCGCCGTGCCACATGCGGTCCGGTCGCTTATGTAGGCGACAAGCTTGTCCTTGTGGGTGAACCTGCCGCTGGCAATGATCGGAAACACGCCGCCGCACTTCGGACACTCGACCGCGTGGCTGTCCAGCGCGATATTGATACCCATCTGAAAAAAATTGGGTGCCGCCTGGATCACCTTGCCACGGTGATCCGTCATATCACCGAGCCGTGCCATGGTGCGTCCCTGTTCGTCCTTCATACGCGGTGCCCGGCCGAAAGATTCATCTACTGGTGCCGCGTTGAGACTGCGTGGCTGTCCCGGTCAGAGACGGACAAAGGCAGAACCCGAAGCTAGCACCGCTGCTCCCCTAAAAATGGGGAGAAGATGTCAATCTACAGGGCATCCACAAGCGATACTGTCAACGATTGCAAACCTGTTTGACGAGTCTCAGGGCGATTGCCTGAAACGTTAAACGCGATTTAATGGAATTAGGGAGTCGGACATGAGGGCTGAAGGGCTTGTCAGCCAAGGAGTTGAGCGAGATAGCGGTCGTTTGCACACGCTTTGAGGCGACGGTTCTTCAGCCCTACTTTTGTTGTCGTATCAAGTTGGAGCAGGTTCATGACGATGCGTTGCAGGATGGCGAAGTTTTGCGCAGCATTGTCGACGCGTACTTGGCACTGATCCTCACCGAAGGTCGCGTCGATCACCCAATGATGCGAATTTTCGATGCGCCAGTGCGAGCGCACGGCATGAGCGATGTGCGCCGCGTCCGGTGGCAGGCTGGATACGTAGTATCGGTGCTCTGTCGTGACCTTGTCGTCGATCTCGTGCGAGCATCCCTATCGAGCGCATGCCGGGCCACAGGGCCGGCTGCTGCCAGCGAGTGAGAATGTCGCTGGCGACGCACCGGCGCGTCTCGATACGCCCGTGATCCTTCTCGACCTGACGGTGCCCGGTGATGAATATTCCCCGGTCAGCCAGCGCAACGCGTTCGATGGCATCGAATGTGGTAAGGATGTGTGCAAGTAGCGAGGGCTGGTTGCCCCTTGACCGCGAGAACATAGTCGGCCCGGGCCTTCACGATGCGCGCGGCGATGGCACTCCAGCAGCCCATCGCATCGATGGTGACGGGGTCACGTCAAGAAACGGACTTTTTCATACGTTAAGGTCGCACTCTGGTCGATTTTTACAGCACGCAACCGCCGGAATCGCCCCTTGGTGACGCGTTTGCTGGCGTGCCACACATAGTCGCCCGTCATGTTGATGTGATTCCAGCCCAGCGGCGCGACGTGCGGGATCAGGCGGTTGTCTATCTCGCGCTGCTGCCGCAAGGCTGCCATCGACCGCTCCAGATACACCGTGTTCCACAGCGTGAGCGCAGCCACCAGCAGATTCAGGCCACTGGTCCGGTAGCGCTGGCTTTCGTACGAACGGTCCGGTATCTCGCCCAGCCGATAGAAGAACACCGTCCGTGCCAGCGAGTTGGGGGCGTCACCCTTGTTCAGTCCGGCCGACCCTCATTTCAGAATGAACAGCGCGCGCCCGATGCGGCCCAGTTCACGCAAGCCGACGGCGAGGTCGTTTTGCCGTGGATACGCGCTGAGCTTGCGTAGGATGAGGGACGCCGTCACCGTGCCTTGCTGGATCGACGCGGCCAAGCGGACAACGTCATCGCATTCCCGCTCGATCAGTTTCCGGTTGATCGACCAGCACGTTGCGATAACGCACGCCATCCCGCCGTCCACACCGCAAGCGGAGCTTCCGCACACTACCCGGCTTGCCATTCTGACCGTGGAGGTGCTGCAGCTCGCTGTCACGTCCGACCTGCAGAAAGGTTTTTGATGAAGCAGATTCGTAAGTGGAACTACGCCCCAGACCCCGTATAACACTCCTAATTGAGACATTTATATGCAGATGCGGTGCGAACGCTTTGCCGCGCGGCAACGTTTCACGGGGTAATCGTCCTTTCCGTGCAGAATCCAGAGGTGGGCGTGTGCAGAGCCGCTTGCAGTGATGCTCAATGGTCCCACGGTTTTCACGGAGTCGACGGATAGCGGCTACTCCAGTACCAACACGACACGACGCGTACGCGCGGTTTTCTTTTCCATCTTGGCGACACGAACCGTGCCTACTTCGGACGTATTGGCCACATGCGTGCCGCCGCAAGGTTGCACATCCACCCCCTCGATTCTTACCAGGCGAACCTGCCGGGTCCCCACCGGCGGCTTCACGCTCATAGTGCGAACGAGGTCCGGGTTGACCTCCAGTGCTTCGTTGCTCATCGTGTCGATCGATACCACCGTGCGCCTGGCGACCAGGTCCGCCAGAGCAACGTCGATACTGTCACGCGATAGAGGATCGCTGGTGACGAAATCGAGGCGTGCGTAGTCCGCCGTGATGCTGCAGCCGTCAACCGGGAATGGCAAGACCGCGCACAGTAAATGTGCGGCCGTGTGCAGGCGCATATGCTGATATCGGCGTTCCCAATCTATCTCCGCATAGACAAGCTGGCCTTCAGCGAGCTTAGCCTGCAACGAGGCTTGACCGACATCTGGAACGTGCAGCGCATCGCCCGGCCCTGATCCGCTGGACTTTCCCTTACGCGTATCGGCGATACGCAGCCGCGTCCCGTCGTCCAGAGTAAGCCAGCCGCTGTCTCCGGCTTGGCCGCCGCCTTGGGGGTAAAACACCGTTCGGTCCAACAGAAGTCCATCACCATCGACGCAAATAATCCGTGCCTCGCAGCTTCGTAGATAGGCATCTTGGCAGAACAATGCTTCGGTCTTCATCGTAGGATCTCCATCGGTTTCACCGTTGACCAACTTGCCGCGGTGCCGCAGGTCGCGGCCATGGACCGTCGCTGTATGCTGATCTTCGCATATCGGCGGACGCGCCCACCTTGTCGCTGGGCGCACCTAACATTAGTTGACGTTCGTAACGGGCCATCGGTGATAAGTTGGTCTGGACTAGGCTAATTGGTTGGTCTTATCAGTGCCGGGCGAAGAATTGCTACCAAGTCTCCGGTCGATGGGCGCCGAATGATGCCCATTTGTTTTCGCGTCGACTCGACGTGGAGCAACGCCGCTCACTGGCCACCGTCGCGATCGAGTTCGCTATCACGTCCGATCTGCACTAGCTCTGGCGGTTGATAAACCTGCGGGAGCGACCGGCATGAATGCAACTAACCGTCTGCCGGCACATTCTCCACGAACGAGCGGGCAGCCTGCTCGCGAAGCGTTGCCTGTAGCGGTCTGGAACATCGCATCAAACGGTTGGCGCGGTATCCGCTACGACCCATTGGCACAACCCGGTGCATATCTGCGTTATGCGATCTGAGCTTCCCGATGACGCTCAAAAGTTATATGACAATCGTTGTCATTGAGGATGGCTGACTAATGATAGGTTTTCGAACATTGACCTTGCCGCCTCCTGGCTTCATTTGGACGGCCGCTGGCGTCGTCACCTGGATAGCATATGACAACCGTATTCATCTCCGGCTCGACCTCCATCGGGTACCTGGATCCGATGTTCAAGGACCGAATCGACAGAATTACGAATTTAGGGCTCGAGGTTATTGTCGGCGACGCCGATGGCGCCGACACGGCGATTCAGACTTATCTGCATGAGCGGGGCGCATCACTTGCGACCGTTTACTGCAGTGGCTCGGATCCGCGCAACAACGTTGGCGGCTGGCCGGTTCAAGCGGTGGAGTCAAAGCACCGTCCTGGGACCCGCGCCTTCTTTATGGAGAAGGGGGTCGAGATGTCCCGGACGGCCGACTACGGCGTCATGATGTGGGATGTGCAAAGCTCGGGCACGCTGGGCAACTTAATCGAGTTGCTGAGGCGGAAAAAGAAGAGCCTGGTCTTTGTGAGTCAGGCGAAGACATTCAGGACAGTTGGCGACCTTTCGCAACTTGAAGAGCTGGTGACCTTGATGTCGATACGCGCGCGCTGGAACGCCGACGAAAAGATCCGTCTCTCAGAGAAGATCGATGGACTGAGACACGATCAAACCGCATCCGCTTTCTGATTGCTGCCAGCTTCCCGGCCTGATTGACGGATCGAGAGGGGTGAAGGCGTTAAACTTAAGGTCTCTCAGGTTCGGTCCAGCCCTCGGAAAATGACCGAACCTTCAGCCGGCGCATGCGCCAGCTTTTTTTACCGCGGGCGGGGCGTCGTGGTGGCAGTGCCAGGGTAATGCCCCCGGACGTATTGTCGAGAGAATTCGCCTTCAGGTGGCTTGCCATATCCACCCGGCGTGGGAGCCGGTGGTTCCGCTTCAATATCCAATGGCATCGACCACGCGAACGTTCGGGCCTAACGGCATCAAAATGACGGAACGTTTCGAGTGTTGCCTCAACCCGCCCGCTGAATCATCTGTGCATGCTTACCGTTGATCGTCTCAACGGCCTTCTTACCCGCGTGCATGTGAGAAATATGAATTTCGCTCGATTTCGTGAACCGATGCCCAAGGTGCACTGTGTACGAATTGGTCGCCCAACTCACGAAACCGGTAAAGTAAAGCGCTCCGTCAAGATCGCGCCACTTGACGCCGACAACGCCCTTGCTCCACGGCAGGACGCCACGTCTTAACCAGATGCCGCTGTCGTCCATATAAAGAACGTAGCTACGCGCAAGTGCCACCTTATAGACCGTCCCCGCGACGATCGCGAGCGCGACAATGATCGCGGCAGCCGGGGCTTTCCCCCATAGCGTAGGGGTAACTACGATGAGAATGAAAGCCGCGATTATTGTCCAGCCCACCCAAGCCATCCATGATTTCCTTGCCAGAACCACCAGACCTGTCGACTGGGCCGGCAAGATTTTGACTACATCGCTCATACTCGTTTCCCTTTTTGTTTAACGATCCACTGAGGTTTGGTCTATCACGCAGTCCTGACGTTGCTTCAACTATCGCCGCGTCACGAGTTGCTCCGCCTTGCTCCTGACTGCGCGGATTGCCATTGCTCTGCTCCGAATAGGGTACTTTGCGATCCTATGCGCTATTCGCCATGGGAATCGTCAAAGTTTGATAAATTTTGGAACTAATGCAGTAAGCGGGCTACCGGGGAGCGCGCATATTCTGCCTTATCAGGTCCTTCAAGTTTCTGTGGTCAAGAGGTCGAAGCGCATCTGCCCTGATTAGCGTAACTAAACGTCGACTCTCCCTCATTATCCCAGCCACATGTGTTCCATTTAATTGCGCTCGCCGCCTGATCCCCCTACATTCGCTGACTTTATCCCCTGAGCATCAATGCTGTTTTATCCAAGGTATTGAGGAAATCGACGGTGTAGCGCCGGCGGTCGATTCAGCGTTTCAAACATAAGTTTTGCGCCGCCGCGGGGCCTGCCTATTCTGCATTGCAAAGTAAAAATACGGATGAACTTGAGCTAAAGACACCGGAACCTGACAATCGTTGACAGTAATGTGACGCCCCTGGTGCTAGCTTGACCTGACAGTAAAGCTGCGACTTGCTCGAGCGCCGCGCGATCGGATGTTGGGCTTTGTGTCGCAGGTAAATCAAAATCTGCCAGGTGCCAACAGTGAACTACAGTGAACGACTTCAAGCCTTTCAACAGTACTTTGGTTCACAAAGCCCAAAATGGACGTTCGCTGCCGATAGCAATGCACTTGAATTGCTTGATGTTGGTGGCAACGTAGCCGTGGTCATTGGTCTCGGGACACAAGAGGCCGAAAAAATCAGGGCGCTCGTTGAGGGCAGCAATGGCCTGCAGCTGACACTGAAGCTAATCGGAAAATACACGACCGTCAGATTGTTTGGCCGGAGGTCCAGCGAGAACACGTGGACAGGGTTAGTTTCGCTTGTGCGGACGGGCGTCGACTCGAGTGTGGTGCCGACACCCGAATCCTTCGCTGAGCGAGTCGTCTCGGAAATCCGGACGCTCGTTGTCGTTGTTGATCGTGAGGGCCGAATTCGACGTTTTAACCAGGTCGCGGAGGAGTGCTCCGGGCTAACTGAGGAGTCGGTGATTGGCAAGAGTGCATTCGACCTCTTCATGGACGCTGATGACGCCGCCGCGTCACGGGCTAACATCTCGCGCTTTTATCAAGGGGGAAGGACATTCGCGGTCGAGCGCTGGGTAAAGACGGTTAGCGGCCCGCGACTTTTCTTGTTCCGCAACCGATTCATGGATGGCGATGGGTCGCCCGAAGAAGCGTTCCTGATTTGTTCCGGGACAGACATCACCGAAGAGCGTGCAGCGTTGAATAGGCTGCAGGCGGCAGCGAATTCCGACATGCTTACCGGTCTTCGAAGCCGCTTCCATCTGACCTGCTTTCTCGATGAGGAGCTGATCAAACCCGAAACAGTGGGGCGGCTGTGTCTCGTTTATGTCGACCTGAACAACTTCAAGCGAGTCAACGATACGCTTGGTCATGAAGCTGGAGATCAGCTAATAAGAAAGGTAGCGCAGCGCCTAGAGAGCGTAGCCACGGAGTCGAATCTTGTAACGAGGGTTGGTGGGGATGAGTTCGTGCTGTTGACGACAGGCGACACTGCCGCTAATGATGCTGTGCAAATAGCGAGCCGAATCCTGGTTGAGTTCGAAGCGCCGTTCGCCTTTAGGCTCAGCGCGTATCGACTCACCGTTAGCGTTGGAATTGCATCTCACGTTGATTTGGCCCACGGTGCGCACGACCTGTTATCAAGAGCGGATCTTGCGATGTATGCGGCAAAGGACGCGGGCCGACTCTCTGGCAAGAGCACGTACGAGGTCTACACAGCGGAGATGAGTCTTCGCAGCGAGCGATCGGTCGAGCTGTATCAGTCATTTCAATACGGCTTCCTCCGCAATGAGTTTTCGATCAGCTACCGGCCGATAGTTGGAGCGGGAAACGCCCTTACCGGCATAGCGGCAAGCGCATGGTGGTACCGTCAAGGGAACGTCGAAGTGCCGCCGGCGGAACTCGGCGAACTTGCCAAGTCGCTGGGCTTTTCAGTGCAGCTCGGCGAGTACACCGTGTCGAGGGCGTGTCGATGGATGTCAGTGCACAGGTGCAATGACAACGCACCGCTAAAACTAGTACTGGATGCATCTCAAGAGCAATTGCTTGATGGAGACATCCTCGGTTGCATTTCGAGTATGAGGCGTGAACTCGATATGGGCGACACAGCGGTGTACGTTGTGGCCTCTGCTGACTCCATTTTGCGCGCGAGCCCGGACGTCCGCGAGCAACTCAGGAACGTTCGAAAGCGGGGGTTGATGCTCCTGGTGGCTGTGGGAAGCGAATCCGCGTGGCCCAACTTCGCTGACGTGCAGTTTGATGGCATCCGTCTTGCCGCCGACCTGGCGTCGGCGGTTCTGGAACAACCAGCCGTCGGCGCCCAGGCGGAGGGGACGATCAAGGCATGTGGGGAACTCGATCTGGTCGTTCTTGTGGACGGTGTCGATTCGGCAGCACAAGCTGCCTGGTTTGGTCGGTTCGAGAACGTAGAGCTGCAAGGCACGCTCGTTTCATCTTCGGTCAGTGTCTGCGGAATCAAAGAAGTCTCGAGCGGCTAACGGGGAATCGACAGATGAAGTCAGACACGTCGATGCCTGCGGTGCAGGGAGTGCTCTACGAGAGCACCGATAGCGTGCTCGAGGACCGGGTGCACCTCCGTCTAGATGATGGGGGCGATGGCCGTTGCCTGTTGACGAGGGAGCTCATTCGCGGAGATGGAATCCGCTTTAGCCAGGCAATAGACATTGGCAGTAGCGCTGCGTTATACGACTTTGCGACTAGCGATCCATATGCGGCCCTTTTGCGTGGTCGCTACGAAGCGCTATTGCGCCGGATCGAAACAAGGAAATCACCCCGGCTGTCGCCCTCGCTAACTGTAGAGGGCGCGATCGGCGCGATCGATCGGATATCTGATTGCCAGACGGAAGGAGAGTTGCTGCAAACCGTCCGCAGCATTGTGCGGTGTCTCGGGGCATCTCAATTCGTCTACCAATGGCTGAGATTCGAGGGGGCGTCGGTTGACGATACGGATGCCGTGGAGTCACGATATCTGATTGGGTGTCGGCCTTCGTGGATGCAGCAATACGTGGCGAGGCTGTGGTTCATGAATGATCCATTCGTGACTTACGCCCGTACAAGCGTTGCCCCGGCTCTCTCTTCGGGGATTCACGTACACCGCGCGGATCACTGGCTCGTGACCGAAGGCCGAAGTCAAGGCTTTAACAGCGGGATCGTGGCTCCTGCACATCTACGAGGTAGTGGCCTCGTTGGCCTGCTCTTTGTGAGCAACCCAGAGTCTCCGGTTACGGGGGATCCGAAGCTCTGGCAGCATCGGGTCTTGTTCCGGGCACTTTCATCAGAGCTGCTCGACTGGCGGGTTGTGCAGTTGCGACGCGAAGCCAGCGCTACCTATGGTCTTAGTGAAAGCGAACTGCTCGCGCTCAAGACACTACATGACGGCGGTATGGCTGAGCACGTGGCCGAGCGCCTCGGAATTTCGAAGAATGCGGTCTACCAGCGGGTCTATCGCAGCATCGACAACAAAATGGGGGTCGCGCACATTGCCGACGCGGTTGAGAAGGCGAGCGCGCTGGGCTTACTAGGGTGAGGGTGAATAACACGGACAGTGATGGTCGTCAATACCAATCAATAGTCTTGAATTAGTGGCTCTAGCAGCGTCAAATGGCGCCTGTTGCAACCGGCGCTTAGGAGGGCGAGGCTTATTCGGTCGGATCTCCCGGCGCGTCAGAAAACGTCGTCTTCAATCGGTCAACGATTTGGGCATTCCTCGAACGTCCGCTTGCGGGTATGACTGTCCGCGAGATTTTCCGGCCGTACGCCCACTGAGTCGGAACGGCTGTCACCATGTACGTCAAAAAGTGTGAATTGATATCACAATCAATATTGTGATATCAATTGGTGAACTTTGTTGTATGATTCCATCAAATTTTCACCGAAACGTCCCTAGCGCGGCTAGCGGGTGGAAAATACGAGCTGATCATACAGCCGAGGGGGAATATGTACTTTACGTTCAGGGAATTGGCTGCTGTGGCACTAACGGGAGGGAGCAACTACTTCGTGGATCTCCGCAAAGACGCGGGGAAGTGGGTTATCGAAGTGTCAGTACTCGATTCCGGGAAAAACGTCCAGCAGACATATCTGGTCCAGACAAATCGGGGTGGGGCAAAGACTTGGAAGTATCTCGACGACGCGATGGCGTTCGTTTCCGAGTATTGCGCTAATTGTCAAAATTTGACGATAGCGATCGACGGCGAGATGTGGAAGCTGCGTGCAGAGGAGCGTGGAGCAGAGGAGTAAAGAGCGGCCGGAACGGTGTTGCGAGCACCGAACCGACCTGACCAGAAGTGCAGTCCTTTGAGAGACCCACACAATGGCTATTACTATTGTAGCGCATCCGCCTCGGCACGCCCGTCGCATGCGCTCTTCCATCTTCCTCGCAGCTATTGCTGCGACCTTGCTGCCATCACGCTTCGCCTTGGCCGACGACTGGGGCTGTCAGGTCGTGCTGTGTCTGGCCGATCCGCGAGGCCCTGAGGCCGAGAGCGCCTGCGTCCCGCCAATCGGAAAGCTGTGGACCGCGCTGCGGCACGGCGATCCCTTTCCCACGTGCAATTTCAATAGCAGCTCAACGGACCTTCCGTCTTCGGTCCTGAGCGCGATCCCCGCGAGCACACTCGCAAATCTCGGTAACGGTTCTGGCGCCGTCAACGTTGCGGCGAGTTCGAACTACTGCCGCGAAGACCTCCTGCATTGGGGTGGCCCCGAACAGAGCGAGCTGCTTTGCAGTGCCAGCGGCGCGATCAACGTAACCATCGACGGGACGCTGTTCACCCGCGTCTGGTGGGATGCGCCGGGCCAGGACTCAACGATCGCCGAATACTACGGCACGCCCATGGCGGGCGTGCCTGCGACCGCCCCGTATGACCCCACGATGGCCGCGCAACAGTTCATGCAACTGCAGAACGAGACCGACTACGGCAACAGCGGTGGCAACGGTGGCGGTCAATAGTGATCTGAGTCGAATTGATCGCAAATAGGCGGCTAAGCCGCATCTGAGACGAAGAGGTATCCAACATGTATCTCACGCAGGAAGATCATCAAGCACTACTAAACGCATCGGTGAGCGGAATCGCTGCGGTCGAGCAGGCCCTCAGTTTGATTCGCAATGCGAACCCGAAGGCGTTACACATGGAGCAGTCGCTGGCAAGCCGCGTCTTCTTCGACCAGCCGATGCGCAACGAGCCTTATGGTGGCTTCATGTATTTCGCGCAGATGAGGAAGGCTGCCTGAGATGAAACGCCTTTTCATCTCCGAGAAACCCAGTCTCGCGGAAGCAGTCGCCAGGGTGTTGCCCGGTACTGCCCGGAAAGAGGGAGCGGTTACATACGTTGGTGACGATGCATTCGTCCCGCTCGCTGGTCATGCGCTCGCGCAGGCTATGCCCGATGAGTATCTTCCTGCGGATGTGCCGCTGAACAGGAACGGCAAGAAGGTCTGGCGCGAGCAGGACCTTCCAGTTGTGCCGACGACCTGGATCATGGAGCCGGAAGACCGCCTGCAGTGCAATCTGACGGCGATCGAGAAACTGTTGAAGACGGTTGACCAGGTGGTCCATCTTGGCGACCCGGAGCCCGAAGGCCAGCTGATTGTGGATGAAGTGCTGAACTTCTACGGCAACCGTAAGCCGGTGATCCGCCTGCTGGTGAACGACTATAACGAGACCAAGGTGCGTCAGGCCCTGGCCAGCATGCGGAGCAACGACGAACCGGAGTTCCGTGGGTGGTATCGCTGGGCATATGCGCAGTCGCACTACAACTGGCTGTTCGGTCTGAATTTCACGCGTGCTGCAACATTGCGTGGCCGTGCGCTCGGATACGACGGTGTATTGACGGTCGGTAGTGTGCAGACGCCAGCGCTGCAGATCGCCTACGAGCGCGACCGGGCAATCGAGACATTCAAGCCTGTCCCGTTTTACCGGATCGTTGCGCGTATCGAACACGCGAACGGTCTTTTCAAGGCGAACTGGAGGGCGGTCGACGATCAGCCGGGCCTCGACGATGCGAAGCCGAGGCGGCTTGTCGACGCGGCTATTGCCCAGGCACTCGTGACGCGACTCAGTGGCCAGCCTGCCACCATCGTCGACTATGAGAAGGCGCAGCGCAAGGAAGGCGCGCCGTTACCGATGTCGCTCAACGAGCTGACGGTGGCGGCCTGTACGAAGTTCGGATGCACTGGGGCAGAAGTGCTCGAGGCGGCACAGGTGCTATACGACAGGCCGCTGCAGCTAACCACGTATCCGCGCACCGAAGTGCGCCACCTGTCGGAGGCGCAGCACGCAGACGCGCCGGAGGTGCTGGCCGCACTCGCGCAGAACCTGCCGTCCATGCGGGGTGTGATCGACCGTGCGGATCCGTCCGTCAAGTCGGCGGCATTCAACGACAAGAAGGTCGACGGGACCAGTCACCACGGGATCGTGCCGACTGTGGCAGTTCGCGACCTGTCAGGTCTGTCTCCGCTCGAGCGGGGCGTGTACGACATGATCGTGCGCAGCTATCTGGCCCAGTTCTATCCGGCGGCGGTCTTCATGGAGACCCAGATTGAGGTCCACGTCGACGGTGAGCGCTTCACTGCGAGCGGCAAGACACCCGTCTCGCCGGGGTGGCGCGAGGTCTACGCGCCGGTGGACAGCACTGCTTCTGCAGCGGCTGCAGGCGACGAAGCCGAGGGGAAGCAGCCGTTGCCGGTGATGAACCAGGGGGACGCGGCAACCTGTGTCTCGTGTGAGCAGCAAAGCAAAGAGACGAAGGCGCCTGAGCGCTTTGACGAATCGTCGCTTCTCGAGGCGATGATCGACCTGCACAAATTCACGACGGATCCGGCCGCAAAGGCGCGTCTCAAGGAGGGCAAGGGAATCGGCACGAGTGCCACCCGTGCCGGGATCATCGCCGAGCTCCGCGAACGCGGGTTCCTGGAGCCTGTTAAAGGCACGAAGAACAGATTCATGGTCAGCAAGACCGGGCGCGGCCTGCTCGATGCACTGCCTGATCCTGTGCGCAGTCCGACGATGGCCGGCATGTTCAAGATCGCGCTCGATGGCGTGGCTTCGGGTGAGGTCACGTACGAGCAGTTCATCGGTCGCAGCGTTGCCTTCATTACCAAGGTAGTCGAGCAGCTGCGCACGGCAAAGATGAATCTGCCCGTTGCACCGTCCGTTGCGTGCCCAAAATGCAAGACCGGTCAGCTGCGTCGTCTCAAGGCCGATAAGGGGCCTTTCTGGGGCTGCTCGAACTATCAGGCCGAGCCGAAGTGCGCTGCCTCCTATCCCGACCAGGACGGCAAGCCGAATTTCCAGGCGGCGCCGAAGGCGAAGGGCAAGGGGTTCGGCTTCAAGAAGGCGGGGGTGGTGTGATGGATATCTTCGGAAACAGGATCCCGCGTTGTCAGGCCCCGAACGAAGTATCGAGCTTCAACAGAGGCCTGCCGCGCGACTACGACGATGCGGTTTCTCTCGACGTCATTGATCGTCGGATCCGTCGTCTGGTGGACGCGTTCAACGTCGCCGGCGTCGCATCGACGCTGGCGAGTTGCCAGGGGCACGGCTGCCCGTTTTTCCCGCTCTTCGCGGCGTGGCACACGCCGTACGTCATGTTCCGCACGAACACCCGGATTGCCGCGGAACTTGCGATGCTCGTGCGTGCTGATTCGCTTCGACGCGAACATCTGAACTACGGCTGGGCCGTCGAAGGCGATTTTGACGACAGTGGCCAGGTGCGGTTCGTTCTGCGTTGCAGATCGGCGCGTTTCACACGCAGCGCGCTCGATCGCGATTTCGAGGTGCTGCGGCTATGGGTGCAACAACTCCTGAAGCCCAGGCGCGAACGGGCAACCGTCTCGATATGCGTAAAGCATGCGCCTCGTTCTGTATACCTCTTCTCCAGCCGGAAGCTTTCGTGATGGCCAAGCAACCCGAAGATTTCAGAACGCCAGATCTGTTCGACGAGCACAAGCGACAGGAAACATTTCTCGAGCTATCCGCGGAATATCTGGACCTGCTCGGCAAAGGGCATCCAGGTGGGTACGTGTCGGTTAGCCAGAACGGTGTACTGCCAGGCGCGGAGCGGGTTCGTCGCTTTCGCCAACGGCGCAAGCTGTTTCCAGTGGTGGCAAATGGCGCGTGTGAGCTGTGCGGCCGCAAGCACAGCGGCGAGTGCAGGGGGCGCAAATGATGCCCATCGACTTCAACACGCTGGCGATGCAATGCGCACCGGGCGTTCATCCCACGACCTTGCAGAAGGTGGTGGGTACCGAGTCTGGATTCAACCCCTACGCCATCGGCGTGGTCGGCGGTCGCCTCGAGCGTCAGCCACGCGACCGAGACGAAGCAGTGGCCACCGCGCGTGCGCTCGAAGCGGCCGGCTGGAATTTCAGTATGGGTCTGAGTCAGGTCAACCGGACGAACCTCGCGCGGTACGGACTGGATACCACCACCGTGTTCGATCCGTGCGCCAACCTGCGCGCCGGCTCGGCAATCCTCACCGACTGCTATAGCCGGGCCTCGGCGCTGACTGGCCCGGGGCAGCAGGCGCTACTCGCCGCGTTCAGCTGCTACTACAGCGGCAATTTCCAGCGCGGCTTCGAGCGTGACGCACAGGGAACCAGCTATGTGCAGCGGGTGGTCTCGAGCGCCGCAACAGCCGATCCCATCACGCCCGCTGGCCAGGTCCGACCGATCCCGGTCGTGCCGGCGGTGACTTCCAGTAACAAATCCGTTCGCCTGTCGCCGGTGAGCGGATCGACGGCACTGCCACAAGCCGTTCCGGCAGAGGTGCCCAGTCGGGGTGTATCGCACCCGGCCTGGGACACCTTTGGCGACTTCTAATCACATGCACTCCTATGAGGATCCTTATGAAAACTCGTTTCAGACACTCCGTCCTGCTGGCCAGTCTCCTTGTCGGTGCGGGACTTTCGGTGGCCGTGCCGGGCGCATACGCCCAGGGCCTGACACAGGGTACATCCGCCGTAACCAGCTTCGAGACGTGGGCATACGGCGTCGCCGGTACGCTCGCCATCCTTTACCTGCTGTGGGTCGGCATCCAGTGCTGGACGAACAAGGCGGACTGGGTGCACGACTTCGGCGGTGCGGTTGCGAAGGTGGCCGCTGTGGGTGCTGTCTCGGTGCTCGCACCCTGGGCCTGGTCGCTGTTCACCGGCTGATCGCGGCCATGGACGAAGAGAAAACACTTTACTCGGCCTACGCCGGACTCTCCCGCACCGCGATGATCTGGGGCGTTCCCCTCATGGCGGCGCTGGGGGTGTTCGTCTGCTCGGTGTTCGCTTCACTGCTCGGCGCGGCCATGTACGGGATCGGTGGGCTGCTGTTCGCGTTCCCCGGCGTGCCCGTCATGATCTTCTTCAAGCATATCTGCGAAACCGACGATCAGGCCTTGCGCATCCTCTGGCTCGAGGTGGTGTGTTTCCTCCATCGGGCCAATGCGGGGTTGTTTGGCAAGACCTACACGCTTGCGCCAATGACCTACGGGCGTTCGCTCAAGGGCTACATGGATGCGCTCGAGCGTCCCCAGTCACTTGTGCTTCTGGAGCAGTTGCAGGAGCGCCTGCTGGCATCAGGCAAAGATGAGGAGTCAGTTAATGGATAAGAGCAACAGACAGAAGTCGACGCCGAACGCGTTCCCGCCGGTGCCGGCCAGTCGGACCGTTGGTCACTCCCTGGTCATTGGCGCGACCCGCTCAGGCAAGACGACGTTCAGGTTGTTCCAGAATTCGATCCACAAGTCGAAGCGGGGAGAAAAATAATGTACCCCTTTGACTTCCTGAAGCGCGGCATCAAGCATTCTTTCGTTGAAGACACCTCGGCGCGCTGGACCAGCCAGGTGCTGAGGCGTCAGGGTGCCGTTCGCGATCTGCTGCCGAAGATCGGCCGGCCGGTTTCGGAGCGCGTCACAAGCTTCGAGGACGGGCGTGCGGTGCTGGTCATTCGCCTTCCCGGCATGCCGTTCGAGTCGGTCAACCGGCGCGAGATCGAGAACCGTTTCGACGCACTGAACCGGTTTTTCGCCGCAATGGCGATGGAGAAGGGGAACCGGCTCGCCCTCTGGATGACCCTGCAGCGTACGCGGGTGTCGTTCGCCGAGCGTTATCAGTTCCGCTCGTCGTTCATGCAGGGCTTCAGCGAAAAGTATCTCGCGCGCTTTCGCAAGGATGACTATTTTGAGAATGAGTTCTTTGTGTCCGCCGTGCTGAAGGGCGATGACCTGAGCGAGTGTGTCGGCGAGCTCGAGGAGCTGGGCGACACCATGCTCAAGACGCTGCAGGCGTATGACCCGGAAGTACTGACCACGTTCGAGCGCAACGGTGTGCTGTTCTCGCAACCTTACCAGTTCATCGGGGCACTGGTGAACGGCGTTGACGAGGCAGTACCCGTGACCCAGGCGACGGGGCAAGAGCTGATTCCGTCATCGTGGCTGCACTTTCACTACGATACGGTCGAGATCCGCTCGGACAACGCGACGCGATTTGCCAGCTGCTACGACCTGAAGGATTTTCCGAAGTCCGGCTGGGGGCAGCTCAATCCGCTCCTGACGTTGCCGGTTGAATTCACGCTGACCCAATCGTTTGGCTGCATGGGCACGTATGAGGCCCAGAAGGCGATCGGCGATCAGGTGAACAAGCTGAAGTCCGTCGGTGACAAGGCAACGTATCAGGTCAAGGAACTGGCCGATGCACAGGGGCTGATCAGCGGACGCGAACTGGCATTCGGCGACTATCACGGCGCACTGATCGTCTACGGTGCGACCGCAGAGCAGGCCACCAGTAATGGCACCTTCGTCACGAGCCGTGCGCTGAATGAATGTGGCTTTCGCTGGGTCAAGGCGACGTTGTCGGCGCCGGTGACTTACATGAGCCAGGTGCCGGGCTACGCGCGCAAGCCGCGGCCGATGCCGAAGTCGACGCGCAACCTCGCGTCGTCGTTTTCGATGCACAACTACTCGGCGGGCAAGGCGAAGGGCAATCCTCTTGGTGACGGCTCCGCTGTCATGCCGCTGCAGACCGTCTCGAAGGGTCTGTACAACTTCAACTTTCACGCGTCCCGGCTCGATGAGGACAGCACGGGCGAGAAGATCGCCGGACACTCCATGTTCCTGGGTGCCACCGGCACAGGCAAGACGACCCTGCAGCTTGCGCTGATGGGCTTTCTGGAGCGGTTCGATCCGAAGATCTTCGCGGTGGATCTGGATCGCGGCATGCAGATCTTCATCGAAAGCTCGGGCGGCATGTATTTCCCGCTCAAGGCAGGGGAGGCGACCGGTCTTGCGCCTTTCGGATTGCCGGATACGCCGAGGAACCGGGAGTTTCTGTACGACCTCGTCGGCGCGTGCGGGCGCGACGAGGACGGCACGCTCTCGGCGGACGACCAGAAGAAGGTCAAGACCGCTGTGGATACGGTGTACCGGATCGAGCGGGTGGAGGATCGCTGCTTTAGCCGGTTGCTCGAATCGATCCCGAAGACCGGCGAAAACTGTCTGGCATCGCGTCTGGCGAAATGGTGCCACTCGGAGGGCGGCCGCTTTGCGTGGGCGCTCGACAACGCACCGGATTCGATGATCGACGTCACGAAGGAGCGCCGTATCGGCTTCGATGTGACGGATTTCCTGAAGCTCGACTATCCGCCGACCGAACCGGTGCTTGCGTACCTGCTGCATCTGAAGGATCTGATGCAGGCCCGCGGTGGCCTCCTCGCCACGATCATTGAGGAATTCTGGTTAGCGGCCATGTACCCGACGACGCAGAAGATGATCCTCAAGGTCCTGAAGACCGGTCGTAAGGCGGACGAATTCATGATCCTCGTTTCGCAGTCTCCGGAAGACGCGATCAATTGTCCGGTGTTCGCTCCGATCCGGGATCAGACCGCCACGAAGATCTATCTGCCGAACCCGGATGCATCGCGCGAAAGCTACAAAAAGCTCAATCTCACCGATCGCGAGCTGGAGGAGCTGCTTGCGCTCTCGAAGGAATCACGCACGTTCCTCATCAAGCAGAGCAACCAGTCGGCGTTCGCGAAGATGGATCTGCACGGCATGGCCGATGAGATCGCCGTTCTGTCGGGCAGCCTCGACAACGTGGCGATCTGGGAAGAGGCGCGGGCCGAGTCCGGCGACGACCTGGACCTGTGCATGGCCCGGTTCCAGGCACGTCGCAAGGGCAAGAAGGCGAAACCGCAGGAGCCGTCCGCGGCTGCTGTGGCCTGACAGGAGGATATCCGATGCAGATCAACCGTAACCGGATTCGCACAGCGCGCGTCGTTTGTGCAGGTGCGGTGGCCATTTCAATGATGTCCGGAATGGCTCACGCGCAGGTTCCGCCAGTGGATGGTATGGCCGGCTATCCACAACTCGTGCAGCTCGAGCAACAGGCCGCGGCGCTGCGGGCAAAGGGAGGACCGGTCGATCCGCGCGATCAGCCTGTGCCGGTAGATGGCCAGCAGTTGCAGCAGCAGCTTCTGCTGATTCACGAAGACCTGCAGCAGCTTATCGCGTTGCAGACCACTCGCGCTCAAGGCCAGTAGGCCATCAGACCCAACCTGACAAGGAGTTTCACCATGAAGAAGATTTTTGTATCCCAATTTGTGCGGGACCGTTCGTTATTGCTGGCCAGCGTCGCCATCGTGTCCTGCCTGTCCGCGCCGGTTCATGCGCAGGGCATCCCGGTGATCAGCGTCTCCGAACTGGCGCAGGACGTCCTCATGGTCACGCAGCTGGAGCAGCAGCTTTCGACGATGGAGCAGCAGTACACGACCATGACCAACCAGTACCAGGCGCTGACTGGCAATCGTAACCTCGGGCAGATCCTGAACGATTCTTCGCTGCGCAACATGCTGCCCAGCTCGTGGCAATCAGTTTACTCCGCGGTGCAGAGCGGCAGCCTGCCGGCGATCAGTAGCGCCGCGCAGCAGATCGAGGCCGCCGAAGGGATGACGGCCAATACCGCCGGTCAGCAACGCTACAACGACACGCTGTCAGCAAACAAGGCGATCTCGATGCAGGGGTTCCAGCAGACGCAGAGCGAGCTGCAGAACATCCAGAGCCTGATGCAGCAATCGAACCTGACGCAGGATCCGGCGGCGAAGGCGGATCTGCAGAACCGCCTGCAGGCCGAAAGCGCGATCGTGCAGAACCAGCAGACGCAGATGAACCTGGTGGGGCAACTGGAGAAGATCGAGCAGAATCTAGCCGCCCAGCAGGCCGAACAGCAGGTTCACAACCAGATGGCTCAATAGCGCAAATTGGAGCCGGCCCAGGAGGCAAAAAATGGCAAACGTACAGATATTCACTCCAATGCTGGACGCGTTCGATAACAGCGTGCTCGCGACGATCAACACGGGTTCGGCAAACCTCATTTCGCTGATCAGTCCGCTGGCCGCCGCAGGATTTAGTTTGTATGTCCTGCTGATCATGATGTCGTATTGGCGAGGCAACAACGACCAGCCGATCGTGGACTTCTTCATCCGCATGATGGGCTGGGCCGCGGTCCTGACGGCCGGTATGAACATCGGTTACTACAGCGAGTATGTCGTGCCGTTTTTTAACGGTATCGGTGACCAGATCGCACAGGCCCTGACCGGGAGTGCGTCATCGGCTACGGCTCTCGACACATTGCTGAATGCCTATCTCAATTCGATCTTGAGCGTGTGGCAAGGCATTGAGCCCTATCAGATCGGAGTGATGGTCGAAGCGGCCGCGATCACGTGCTGCACGCTGCTGGTCGGCATACCCTTTTTAGCTGTTGCGGCGGCGTACATCATTCTTGCCAAGTTTGCGCTGGGCCTGCTCCTGGCCCTTGGTCCGATGTTCGTTGTCTCCGCCCTGTTTCCAGCGACGCGCAGATTCTTCGAGGCGTGGGTGGGGCAGTGTCTGAACTATGCATTCCTGACGGCGCTGTTTGCGGCAGCGGGAGCCATTGAAGTCCAGTTTGCAAACGGGATACTGCCGACAGCATTCACTATGGGTTCGCTGGTTCTGACGTGGACCCTGGAGCTGAAGATTCTCTCAATGGGTGTTGTGTTCCTGTTCGTGTCGTTGAACCTGCCGTCACTTGCTTCAGCGCTCGCCGGAGGCGTCGGAATCTCTTCAATGGTTGGCAAGGCCTTCGGTACCGCAGGCGCCGTAGCCCGGGCGCTCTCCCGGAGCGGTGGAGGGGGCGGCGACAAGGGCAAGGGCGGCGACCTGGAAGCTGCCTGAGGCCAGAGTGCGCAAGCAACCCTGGGGGTGCTTGCGCCCCTAAATATGAATGAATTTTAAAGGATAACTGCTCATGAAAATCCACCTGGTTGCAATCACGTTGATCCCGTTTCTGATGGCCGCTTGCGGTCAACGGCCGGTCGACACCGATACGTTCGTTGGGACCTGGAAAGACGTCAAAGGCGTAGGGCACCAGACCGTCATCGCAAAGAACGGTGACGGTCTGGTCGTCGATGACGGAATCGAGAAATTTCCTGTGACCGTCAAGGGAACGTCCCTGCACGCTGACCTGCCGATGGCGTCGTTCGACCTGGTCATTGATAAAGCTACCGGGCATCTGCTGATGGGCGGGGAGGAACTGCAGAAGGTAAACAACTGAGGGATCGTCATTTTTCATTCGATGGTCGGCGTGATATTCGGACTTTTCGAAGCGCCGCCTGCTACAGGGAAGGGAGATCAGCAATGAAAGGGATCGTAGTTGTGTGCAGTCTTGCGCTGCTGCTGGCAGCTTGTTCGGTGCCCAAGCCGCCGGAACCGACCGGGGACTGGATGCCGGTGAACCAACCCATCCAGCCCATCGCAAAAACGGGAACGTGAACATGAACACCATACGGAAAACGGACATGACCGCCGTGTCCCCAGCCGGGACCGATCCGCAGGACGCCGGCACCGCAGGTAACTCTGCGCTGCGCGATGAGGCGAAGTGGTATCTGAACCAGGCGCTTGAATTCGAGAAATCGAAGCAGGCGACGAACGCGAAACTGACCTCGGTTGCCTGGCGTGTGGCGATCGGTGCTGGTGTGATCGCTGTAGTTTCTATTGTTTGTTCAGCAGGTTTAGTACAACTAAAGAGACCGAATCCGCCTGCCATCCTTCGCGACGACCCGGTGAGTGGAAAGGTTGACGTTCTCGACGTCATCCGGGACGGCCGCGTGCCGTTCGGCGAGGTCGAGGACCGCGCGGATCTGCGCAGATACGTGACGATGCGGGAAAGCTATGACTGGGAAACCATCCAGAACATGTTTGACGCCGTGAAGCTCATGAGCGCGGACAGGGAGCGTGACCAGTATGTCGCGCTATACAGCTTGCCGAACGCGCCGCAGAAGGTGCTGAAGGATCAGTTCCGCGTCGTTGCCAACGTAGGCGCAATCACCTTCGTCGGAAGCACCGCGCAGGTTTTCTTCTCGAAGAAGCTGATTCCGCTGGGCGCGAACATGGAGCCAAAGACCGAATACTGGGTCGCCACCATCGCGTACCGGCACGACAACCTGCCGGAAAGAAAGAGCGAGCTCGAAATCGACCCGACGGGCTTCAGGGTGACGAGCTATACGGTCGACCGCGACTGGACGCGCGCTCCGGAGACGGCTGCTGCGCTGGCGTCGCCTCAGGTCGCCACCGCGCCGTCGGCAGCGCCCCAGGGTGCAAACCGGGGAGGTCAGTAATGAACACGTTCCGAAACATGAAAGTCCCCGGACCCAGCGTAAAGCGTGTCGTCGCGTCTTCGCTTGCGGCCGTCGCGTTCCTGTTGCCTGCGGCGGCGTGGGCACTCGTATCGCCGGGCCCGTGCGGTGGCGACGAACACGTGATGTGCGCGCGTTACGACGCCAATGAGGTGTACCGGATTGCGTATCGCGCCGGAAATGCGACGGTGCTGCAGCTCGAGAACGGCGAGGTGATCGACGGACCAGCGTCGGGTCTTGGTGTGGGCGACGCGAAAGCGTGGACGGTCGGCGGCAAGAGCAACTGGGTGATGTTGAAGCCCAGGGCGGCCAACGCGGGTACCAATCTCGTGATTGTCACCGATCGCCGCCGTTACGTGTTCCAGCTTGTACAGGCTACGCGTGGAGATATTCCCGTGTGGTCCCTGTCATTCGACTACCCGGACACGCGCGCGCGACTTGCTGCCGAGGCGGCAAGGAAGTCTGCACTTGCGGCAGCTGCGGCAAAGGGCAGTGCGGTCGCTTCGATCCACCAGAACCAGAACTACGACATGCGCGGCAATACGGTTCTGGCACCGACAGCGATGTGGGACGACGGCCGCTTCACGTATTTCAAATACGCGACCAGCCGGGACCTGCCGGTGATCTTCCGGGTGTTGCCGGACGGCGCCGAGGCGCTGGTCAATTCGCATGTCGAGGGCGACACCGTTGTCGTACATGACACCTCCGCGCAGTTCGTGCTTCGGCTCGGCCAGGCCGTGCTGGGTGTGCGCAACAACGCGTATACGCCCGACGGCGAGTTCAACAGGCTGGGAACCACGGTTCCCGGCGCGGTGCGGATCATGAAGGAGAAAGACAGTGAATAGCATTGACCCGAAAGATGGCGTGCCGGAGGCCGGCGTCGGTGAGCGTGGCGTACCAGGGCTTGTTCGCGCAAAGCGCAAGACGAACGTCCGGAAGCTGTGGATCGTCGCAGTGGTGTTCGTCTTTCTCGCGTTCGGTGCGCTCGGCGCCGCGGTGTTCATCAAGCGGCTGGGCGATGAGCACCTGAAAGAGCGGGCAGACGCACGCAATGCGCCGAAGGCGTCCGGTATGGACACCGGTCATGATTTTGCGGCCGACGCAGCTGCGCTCGAGCGTCAACGCAAGGAGCAGGAGCGGCAGGCGGCGATAGCGGCAGCTACATCTGCTGCAGCCGCTCCGCCGGCACCGGGCGGAGCGGGTGGGGCGAACGGTCCCATTGCTGTCCAGCCGGTGGGCGGCAGGACGGGGAGCTATGCGGCGGGCGGTGGCCCGGCAGTCAAGGCTCCGGAGACGGCGGCGGAACGCCGGCTCGAGGGCGCTGTTCTTGTGCCTACTTCGGGTTCCGATGGCGATGGCGAGCGGGCGACGCCAGCGGAGGGCGGAGCTGCGGGTACGGCGGGTGCGGCGAAGCTGTCGTCGGCGCCGGGAACTGCGGCGGGTGCAGGTGGCCTTGATGACCGGTTGGCACCGTCGAAGCTGGCCAGCGTGAAAGCGGGTTGGTTACCGGATCTCGACTATCTGCTCAAGCGCGGCACCATCATCCCGTGCGGGCAGAAAACGAAGATCGTCACGACGTATCCAGGCATGACGTCCTGCATCGTGTCAAAGGACGTCTATTCGGCCGACGGCAAAACCCTGCTCATCGAACGCGGCAGTGAAGCGACCGGCGAGCAGCGTACGGCGTTGCTCCAGGGGCAGGCGCGCATCTTCGTCCTGTGGTCGCGTATCGACATGCCTGACGGCGTGAAGATCGACCTCGATTCACCCGGCACGGATTCACTGGGTGCAAGCGGTCTGGATGCGTATGTTGATACCCACTTCTGGGAGCGTTTCGGTGGCGCGCTGATGATGAGTGTGGTGAGCGATCTTGGACAGGCCCTGAGCAACCTGACGGTAGGCGGCGGAACGAGCCAGGTCCAGCTGTCGAGCACGTCGTCCTCGACGCAGGATCTGGCATCGGAAACACTCAAGAACACCATCAACATCCCGCCGACCGCTTATTCGAATCAGGGTTCAGAGATCAACATCTTTGTCGCCCGCGACGTCGACGCCCGGAGCGTATATGAACTCGCGAATCAATGATGCAGCGCCGGCTTTCGACGGCAGCGTGACCGTGCGGAGCCTGATGGGAACAAGCGGTATTGCCGGGTTTCTGGCGATGCCCGGTGTGACGGAGGTGGCAATCGGCCGTCCGTTTGAGGTGTGGACGGAAAGTCGCGACGGGTGGGTCCGGCACGACGCGCCCGCCTGTTCGCTGGACATGCTGATGAAGCTTGCCAACGCGCTGTCGATCTTCAACAAGGCGGTGCCACCGCTCTCTGTTGCGGCACCGATCAAACCGGTGCGTTTGCCAGATGGTGAGCGCGGGCAGATCGTCATTCCGCCGGCGTGTGAACCAGGTACGGTTTCTCTAACCATCCGTATTCCGAGCAATGTCCGCTTCACCGTCGCCGAACTCATCAAGGCCGGGTTTCTCTCTGACTACATGGACGTCTCGCCTGCAGGAGACGTACCGGAAGGCGTAGAGCTTGCGCCCTTCGAGCTCGGGATGCTGAAAGCGAAGCGTGAGCGGGACATCGGTACGTTTCTCGAACTGGCGATCGGCAACAAGCTGAATGTCCTGCTTGTGGGCGGTACCGGATCGGGCAAGACCACCCTGTCGAAGGCACTGGCGGATCTGGTGCCGGCGGACGTGCGCGTCGCGACAATCGAGGACACGCACGAGATGCCGCTGCCTTATCACCCCAATCACGTTCACCTTTTCTACAGTGATTCGCTGCCGGCGCGCGACATCGTCAAGGCCACGCTGCGCATGAAGTTCGACCGCGTGTATCTGGCTGAGCTGCGTGGCGACGAGACGTGGGACTACCTGGCGCTGCTGAACACGGGGCATAGCGGTGGCCTTTCGACGGTTCACGCCAATGACTGTCTGGCGGCGCTTTCCCGGGTCGCGACGCTCATCAAGCAAAGCCCGGTCGGCCAGACGCTCGAGTACAACTACCTGCTGCGCGAAGTCAAAACCACCATCGACGTTGTGCTGTTCATGGAGCGCAAGCGTCTCACGCAGGTGTACTACAACCCGGTTGAGAAGTGGAAACTGCAGCGGGGGCTTGCGTGAACGGGAGCCAGAAAGTCATCGCAGGCGCGCTGGCCGCTGCCGGTGTCGCGGGTTTCGCCGTCGCGGGCCAGTATGCAGGTGCGACCGTGTTCGCCCGGGTCGAGCATCTGCCGTCCTCCGTCGTTGGCATCTTCACGCTGCACGATTACTGGGAGGCGTACGGCTCCGTTCCAGCGATCAAGAAGGCTCTGGCGGGCTGCACGCTGGTCTCAATTGTTGTTCCGGTCGCGCCGATCGCACTGGCGTGCGTGGCGATCTTCTCGAAGCCGAAGCGCGAGCTGCATGGCAGCGCGAGGTTTGCACGTGCGCACGAGATCCGCAAGACCGGCTTGCTGAATGCGAATGACGGCAAGCCCGGGATCCTGATCGGGAAGTACAAGGGCCGGTACCTGGTGTTCACCGGCCAGCAGTTTGTCATGCTCGCGGCGCCGACGCGATCGGGCAAGGGCGTAGCTGTCCTGATCCCGAATCTTCTCACCTATCCGGATTCGATGGTCGTGCTCGACCTGAAGCTGGAGAACTATATGTATACCTCCGGCTACCGCCGGAAGTACGGGCACGAAGTGTACCTCTGGGCACCGTTTTCCAAAAACGGCAGGACGCATCGATGGAACGTATTCGACGCGGCGGCGAAAAAGCCCGAGCACGAGCGCATTGACGAGGTCGAGTCAATCGCCCGCAAGTTCTACCCGGATACGGGCTCCGATGGTGGTGACTGGAACGGCGCCGCGCGGGACCTGTTCATGGGACTTGCGTTGTACCTCATGGAGACGGCCACTCCAGAACGCATCTGCAACGGCGGGGAGATTCTTCGTCAGTCATCAGGCATGGGCAAGCCGGTCAAGGAGCATATCGCATCGTTGCGGGCCACACCTGGTCTTTCGTTCACGTGTACGGCTGCGCTAGACCGGTTCCTGTCGAATCACGACAAGGTGCTAACAAGCATTCTTTTCACGTTTAACGCACGGATGGGGATCTTCGCCAATCCGGTAGTCGACTCGGCAACGAGCTGCTCGGACTTTGACCCTTCCCAGGCACGTCGTCGTCGCATGACGGTCTATGTCGGCATCCAGCCCAACCGGCTCGAAAGCGCTTCGCTGCTGGTGAACCTGTTTTTCTCGCAGCTTATCGACGCGAACACCGAGGTGCTGCCGGAGCACGACCCGTCGCTCAAATATCAGTGCGTGCTGGCGATGGATGAGTTCACCGCGCTAGGCCGCGTCACGATCGTGAACAAGGCGAATTCGTTTATCGCCGGCTACAACCTTCGCTTGTTGACGATCATTCAATCGCATTCGCAGCTCGAACCACAGGAGCTGTACGGCAAGGAAGGCGCGCGCACGCTGGCGGTCAACCACGCGGCGAAGGTCGTCTATCCGCCGACTGACCTTGAAGATGCCAAGCAGGTGTCTGAAACGCTCGGGTATTTCACGGAGACATCGGTTTCTAAGAGCAAGACAAGAGGCAAGTCGACCTCGAGCGGCGAAAACAAATCCGATCAGCGCCGGGCACTGATGTTGCCGCAGGAGCTTGCCGAAATGCCGAAGGACCAGGAAATCGTACTCGGCTTCGGCAAACCGATTCTTTGTGAGAAGGCTTACTTCTACAACGACGACATGTTTCTCGACCGTTTGCGGGAGATCAGTCCGTCGCTCGACAGGATCCGTAACCGCTTTCCAACCGAAAAGGAGCTCAAGGATGCCGCTGGTAGTGGTGAGCTGGCCACGTGGGATGACGTGCCTGCGGTAGATATCGCGGCATGGCTCACCAGACGGGACGCGGCGCTTGGTCCTAAGGGAACTGACGGGCAGCGCGTGATGCGGGCGAGCGATCTGCGGGCGATGGATGACGAACCCGTGAGCGAAGACCTTGCAGCAAAGCTCCGGCTGGCCTTGCTCAACGATCTGCACGAGTTGAACTTTAACGGTGACCTGGCCGACCTGGCCAGCGAACTGGGTATTGCCACGCCGGCACCGACGCCGGCACAAACGACAGGCGAGGTGGTGAATGGCTGAAGACAAGACGCCGCGCGGCAACCGCCGTGCTGGCAAGGTTGTTGATGCGGCGGCAGACAAGTCGGCAATCGAGAAGGCGCGCTCGATGTTTCTGCGGGCTGGGCAAAACAGGGCGCGTCAGACGGACGGCAAACCGCAACCGACAACGAGCCCGGTGCGACGTGAAACCTCTCCGGCAGCACCGGCGACGCCGGCACGTCGGCCGGATATTGCCGAGCGCAGCGCCGGCGGTGGCCAGGCCTTTGTAGAGGCGATGACGGCCCCCACCAAGGAGCGCGGATACCGGAGCTGGGCGGAGCTCGATGTCGAAGAGGTTCGCGGGCTGGCCGATCCAGAGGCACGCGATGGCGCGATCCGTCATCTTGCATCGAATGCCCGTGATCCTGCATATGCCGAAGCGCTGCGCGGAGTTGACCCCGAGCTGGCAAAAACAGTCTTGGAGGCGGCAGCCGCAGGCGACCTGGCTGACTCCCGGCTCGATGGCGTGCAGGCGTCAGGCGACGATGGCCCCGTGATTGCAGGGGCACGGATCGATGTTCCGGTGCCGGACGGCTCGTTGTCCGGGGTGCCCGTAGTTGAAGCGCCGCCCGTAACGAAAGCTGCCTCCAATGACCCGGTCGGGCCGGACACGGGCCGTCCAGTGGATGCCGCAAACGACCCGCGCGTTGCGCTCAAGGAGCGCGTGGTCGCAAACGATGCCAGGTTGCCTCCCGAGGTCACGGTCGACCAGTTGGCTCTCGACCGCCTGGCCGCGCAGCGTGCCCGAGATCTGGAAACGGCGCGCGCTGAGATGGGACAGGTAGCGGTTCAGACAGTGGTGCCAGCTACTGCGTCGATGCCAGCGGCCGGTGCGTCTGCCACACAGAACGGGATGGAGCCCGTCCTTTCTCGCGAGGTGGGTGATCGTGGCCAGTCCGGCGAGGGGGCGCCGGTTGTCGAGCGTGAAGGCTACGAAATTCCTGCCGCGATCCTGAGCCGCTATGTGGTCCAGAACGGCAAATACTGGAAGTTCGACGGTGCAGACAAGACCCCGGACTTGAGTGGGGAGCCTCACTTCGAGGATAAGGGATCGCGGCTGTCAACGCCGAGCGACGATCGCAAGACGATCGCTGACATGATCGCCGTCGCACAGGCGAAGGGCTGGAAGGAGATCGCCCTCAACGGCAGCGACGAATTCCGTCGCAACGCATGGATCGAGGCGACGCTTGCCGGGATCGATGCGAAAGGGTTCAAGCCCGATGAGCGGGATCAGGCGCTGCTGGAAGCGGCACGGAGAGAGCGCGACGCTCTAAACATCTCGGCCGGCGAGCGCACGCCACGGCGAACTCACGCGGAGGCGGACATACCCGCTGCCAATGTGATTGCCGCGCGAGACCTGCCTGTCGAGCCCGCGGCCACGCAACAGCATACCCATCCGACGAAAAACACGGATCGATTCTTTACGGCAATGCTGGTCTTGTCGCCTGAACTTCGCAATGTGCCCGCAACGGGGACACAGTGCTTTGCCGCTTTTGAGGACCGTTTATCGAATATCACTCCGAAGGCCTTTAATGAACTGATGGCCACGCGATCACCAGAGGTGCCTGAGATCGCGGCCTTTACCTATGCGCAAGCCCGTGAAGTCATCGACAACATCAAACCCGTTGAGTTTGGTGCCGCACTTGCGCAGCATCGGCAACAGCAGGAACCGTCGCAGGCGCAGCCTCCCGTAGCTACAGCAGAAAAGACGCTCGTTGAGCACGGTGCTGCCCCTTATCTGCACGACAAGGCGAACAAGGATTCCTACTACGTCACCTACAAGGACGAGATTGGCGCGGAAAAAACCGTATGGGGCGTGGACCTGAAGCGCGCAATCACGGAATCTGGCGCGAAAGCGGGTGATTTGATTGCCCTCGAGAACCTCGGCAAGGAGTGGGTGACGGTCGAGGCTGACGTCAAGGATGCGTCCGGCAAGGTCATTGGTCACGAACCGAAAGAGGTTCAGCGCAACACATGGGACGTTCGGATCGAGACGCCCATGCGGGATCTGCGTGAGCAGTTTGAGAAGGCGACTTCGAAACTGCCGGAAAACGTGCGGCGCGAGGTGATGAACCGGTTCGCCGAGCGCGCCGCGGCCGGCATGCAGGCCGAGCGCGCACATGAGCGTGCCGGCGGCACGCGTGAGTCCCTTGGCGTCGCGCTCGATACGCGGCTTGCAAAAGTCGAGCAGGAGCGTGTCGCACGCAACGCTCCCCCGCCGGCACCAGAGCAGAAGTCACCCGGCCGCGGCCGGGGCGTGTCCGACAAGGACGTGCCGGGACTCGGGCGATAGGGGAAGCCACATGCAAAAGCGTCCTTCCTACACCTCGCGTCGTCCTGTCCGCTTGCGCCGTCCGGGCTGGCTTGTGCGGGGTGCCCCGCGGGAGCCGTACTGGTGTGACCTGTGCCAGCTCGGGGACGCGATGTTCCAGCCGTTCATCGAAGCCCTGAAAGCGAGGTTCTCGCATCGTGCGGCTGATATCGATCTGCGTGCCTGCATCCGGACCGGCCAGCGTCTGATTGATCTGGACGCGGTGCAAGCATTGGACGCAGCAAGCGGCGCGCGTGCGGACACGGGACTGCGTGTGATGGGCAATCCGGTGTGGCGGTATCAGGGGAGTGGTGTATGCGTTTGCGAGGCTGTCGCCGGCGAACGCATCGTGTTGATTTACGAACCGCGCGAGGCTGTGAGCCGTCATTCCGCGCACGATCAGGAGCAAGTGAAATGAATTTCGCCGTTGTCAATTTCAGTGGAAACGTCGGCAAGACGACGACTGTACGTCATCTGCTCGCACCTCGCATGCCCGATGCCGAAGTCGTTGCGATCGAATCGATCAATGCTGATGAAACTGCAGGTGCGTCCGCCGAGACGATGCGGGGTCAGCAGTTCGGTGAGCTCCAGGAGCGGCTGCTCGCCGGTCAGAGGCTCATTGTCGACGTGGGTGCGTCTAACGTCGAAGACTTCATGACGCTGATGAGCGAGTTTGAGGGCTCGCACGAGGACTTCGACCGGTTCATCGTGCCGACCGTGCCTGCCGGCAAGCAACAGCGCGACACGGTCGCGACGATCAGCGAGCTGCAGGCGTACGGCGTTCCAGCAAACCGGATCCTTGTGATCTTCAACATGGTTGACCGCGTCGAACACAGTGACCTCGAGCGTGTGTTCGAGCCGATCTTCTCGCACCACAAGTCTCATCGCAGCTTCACGCTCTTGCGCGACGCGGTCATTCACCGCAGCGAGATTTATAGCCGCGCGGCCGCGTTCGGTATGAGCATCGACGCGATCCTGGCCGATACCACGGACTACAAGGCTGAGATTGCGAAAACAGCCGACGTACAGGAGAAGGCACGACTCGCCAAGCTGGTTTCGATGCGTCGTCTGGCCGGCAGCGTGAGCGCAGAGCTGGACGCCGTATTCAAGACAATTACTGCGTGAGGTGGACATGAGCGGAGCGGAGGCCAGTCGGGATCATGGCTACATGCCGAGCGCAGAACTGCGCGATGCAGCACTTGCCGAGATCATGGGTGACGTCGCCGCGCTGCATAAATCCGTCAGGGATCTTGCGGCGATCGAGGCCGACATCGATACCCGGATCACTGCACGGGTGGTCGAACTGCGGGCGCTTTGCGCCGATCTCGCCGCTGCACGCGAAACCGTCTTTGGGCAGATCACGGCCCATGCGACGAACCAGGCGCAGAAGTCGTTCAGGGAAGCGATGGGCGAGTTGCTGGGCAAGGTCGAACGGACACTGCAGGGCGTCGACCGGGGCTTGACGGCGCATGCCGGCCGCCAGTTCGTAGACCGAATGGCGGTAGCAATCATGACCGCCACGTTCACAGCGATCGCCGTGCTATGTGGCGTGTGGGTGATGTTGCGTTTTCACTGAGCAGCTGAATGCTGCTCTTCAACGACAGGAGGTTCAGATGACAAATCACATAGTCCTTACTGGTCGCTTCGGCGCGGATCCCGAAGTGCGACACCTGGAAGGAGGCGTCGTAGTCGCAAACGCGCGACTCGCGTCGACTGATCACTTCAGGGACAAGACAACAGGTGAGATGAAACAGGAGACCGAGTGGCACCGCCTGGTGTTCTTTGGCCGACTCGCCGGTGTAGTGGAGGCACATCTGGTCAAGGGATCGCGCGTTTATGTCGACGGGCGCCTGCGTACACGGAAGTGGCAAACCAGCGACGGCCAGGATCGCTATACGACCGAGGTGCTGGTCCAGCGCCTCGAGATGATGGGCGGTACCCGCGCAGACGCGCCCGACGATTCTGCCGCGGCGCCGGAGGAAGGCGACGGGCTTGATGACTGGACGCGTGAATACGATCGCGCGGCACAGGGGAGCCAGGCGCCTTTGCCTTAAGCAGGATCGTGCCACAAGACTTTTGAAGTGCTGAAACGAAGCGGCTGACCCAGATGCTACCAACACCTGAGCCAGCCTGACCATAGCCCCACACGTACATTGAGGTAATCGCCATGGCTGTAAACAGTATATCGCGCCACTATTTCGGCTCAGAAAACACACCCGGTACCCGTCTCAGGGCGGTACCTGTATGCATTGGTACAGCAGTCCTGATGTTGCTGGCTGGCAGCGCACAGGCGCAGGTCGACTGCTCGTCGGAGTTGCATGGCGCAGTGCCTGGCGAGAACGCGACCTATGCATCCGACACCGCCTGCGGACTCAACGCAACGGCAAACGGTGCCGGGCAGGCGCCCGGTAATGCGAGCGCCTACGGTGCGAACGCAACTGCCGGCGCAGCCGACGCCACAGCGATCGGCGCGAACGCGAATGCAAACGGGCTTGCTTCGACCGCGCTAGGCAGTGCAGCGAGCGCATCCGGACAGTCCTCGATCGCCATTGGCCAGTCATCGACCGCGACCGGTACCAATTCGATCGCGATCGGGAGCGGAGCGACCAGTACTGGCAGCAATTCGGTGGCCCTCGGCCTTAACAGCACGGACGGCGGCCAGTCGAATGCGGTGTCGGTCGGCTCTGCGTCGCAGACCCGCAGCATCATCAATGTGACGGCCGGTGTCAATGCGACCGACGCTGTGAACGTGGGCCAGCTGCCGGCGACGATCAGCGGCAACACCGTCACGATGGGCAATCCGACGATGACGCGCGGTGCCGGCGGGCAGGGCGCACCAGTAACAGTCACCAACGTCGCTAACGGCGCGGTGACGTCGACCAGCACCGATGCGGTCAACGGCTCCCAGCTTTTCACACTTGAATCCGATATTGACGCGAACACTGCGGCGATATCGACGCTCGGCAACCAGTATTCCGATATTTCCGAGCAGACATCGGCCGCATCCAACGCTGCGCCGGCGAGCTCGAAGTACTTTTCGGCGAACTCGACCGGCGCGGCGGCAAGTGCTACTGGATCGGAGTCGGTGGCGATTGGCGGCAGCTCGGTTGCAAGTGCAGCGAACAGCGTTGCGCTCGGATCCTCAGCCCGGTCTACGGGCGCGAATTCCGTAGCGGTCGGTGCCAACTCATCGGCTACTGGCAGCAATTCGGTTGCGTTGGGACAGGGGTCGTCGGCCAGCGCTGACAACACCGTGTCCGTTGGCAACGCATCCACAGGCCTGAACCGGACCATCAGCAATGTGGCTCCTGGCGTGAACGGCACTGACGCTGTCAACGTGAACCAGCTGAACGGAGCTGTTTCCGAAGGCCTGAGCGCGGCACAGCGATACACCGATCGCGGCGTGTCGGCAGCACTGGCGATGCCCAGCATTCCGGTCCTCAACACAGGTGAGAAGTGGGTCGGCGTTGCCGCTGGCAGTTACGGCGATGCGGCCGCGGTCGGCGTGGCGCTCGCGTATCAGGTGACGATGAATCTGAACGTCGCTGGCGGCGTGTCGGAGGCCTCGGGCGGATCGGCCGGGTTCCGGGTGCAGGCGGGCTATCGCTGGTAATGAGCAGCTGACGGCCCGGCTTCGTTGCCGGTGCCGTCGGCAGGCTGGATCATTCAATCTTGGGAGCGTGGACGTGAGATTTTCAAAGACAAAGAGATCGGCTGTCGCGGTTGCCGTACTCGCGATCGCAGCGACGGCAACTGACGCTGTGCATGCCGGACTGCTGGATGACCTGCGGGCGAGCTTCGGCGGCAGCAAGAGTGTGGAGGCAGGATCCTCCGATTCGTCGTGTCAGCCGGAACAGGGATTCTCTCCGGAGGGCAGCGCACAGCGACTGGTTCTCAGGGCAATTGACAGCGCGCAGCATTCGATCCGGCTCGCGGCCTATTCGTTCACATCACGTGAGGTCGTGCGCCATCTGGTTGAGGCGAAGAGTCGGGGTGTCGACGTCGCTGTCGTGGTCGATGAGAAAAACAACCTGGTCGAAGACAGGTCTGGCAAGGCGCGCGCCGCACTCAACCTGCTGGTCAATGCCCGGATTCCGACCCGCACGCTTGGCGTCTACGCGATCGCTCACGACAAGTACTTCGTCGTCGACGGCTATCACCTCGAAACGGGAAGCTACAACTTCAGCGACTCAGCTGCACGGCGTAACAGCGAGAATGTGCTGCTTCTGTGGCGGTGCCCGTCCAGTGCGAAGGACTATCTCGACCACTGGAACAGCCGTTGGGACCAGGGCGTCGACTATCGGTCGACGTATTGAGAACTGAACGCGGCCGACAGCACACCAGCGGCCTGATTGAACCTGAAGAGGATGGATTCATGCGAGAACACCGGTACGAACTGCAGCCGCTAAAAGACCACTGGGAAATCGCCTTCAACGGCTCGCCCGTTTGGATGATCAACCTGCCGCTGCTTGTGCAATGCGTCCTGGTCGAACTGGTGCTCGTCGTCGCAGCCGTGTACGTGAGCGCACACGGCTGGGTGCTGCCCTGGCCCGTGCTGGTTGCGCTGCTTGCCTGTCCGCTCGGGCTGGCCGCGTACCGGATCTGCGAAACCGAACTGACGCACATCGTGATCGACAGCGCGCGGCTGACGTGGCGCAGCGGGATCCTGACACGACATGTCGCAAGCGTGGAGCTTTTCCGCATCCAGAACGTCGAGGCCAGCATTGGGTGGTGGCAGCGCGTTCTCGGCTTCGGCACGCTGATTATCGAGAGCAGCGATGCGAATCATCCGCTCTGGATTCTGCACGGCATACCTGATGCTGAAGCAATGCGCGATGCACTCAACAGCTATGCGCTTGCGCTTCGGGATGCCAGAGGCATTCGCGAATTTAACGTTGGGAGGGTGTGACGCATGGCGATGAACAGTTCGATCGAATGGACTGACCGCACGTTCAACCCATGGTGGGGGTAGCACAGATGACCAGAGACCCATCGAACTCAACGTCCAGATCCAGACCGACTCCCGAGGAGCCGCTGTCGCGTCGTGTCATTTTCCGGCTGTCCGAAGCTGAGCTGGTCTGCCTGATGGAAAAGGTGACCAGTTCGGGATTGACGATGTCCGGGTTCCTGCGCGAGTGCGTGCTGACGAACCGGACAAAGATCGTCGCCCGTCTGCCGGCGAGCGTCGATCGCAAGCGGATCCTGTTTGTCGTCAACAAGGCCGGCAATAACCTGAACCAGCTCGCGCACGTGGCTAACACGCAGCAGCTTGCCGGCAAGCTTTCTGAATCCACGTTTCTCGCGATCCTCGACCAGCTCGAACTCGTTGAACAGCTTCTCAAGGCGCACCTACATCGTGTTGATTAGGGTGAAGGGTCGCCACGATGGCGTGAAGGAATATCTGGAAGAGGGGCAGAAGCTCGGGCGTGAGCTCAGACGTGACGAACTCGATGAGCGCGTGATGCTCGCGGGCGACCTTGACCTGACCGACGCCATCATCCAGTCGATCGACTCGGATCCGGACGTCGCGCGCTATCTGTCGATCACGCTCAGTTTCAAGGAGGATGACGTCGACCGGGAGACGCTGGATGCGGTCGTGCGCGAGTTCCAGAAGTTCGCATTCTCTGCGTACCGGCCGGACGAATACAACTTCTACGCCGAAGCGCATCTGCCTCGCGTGAAAAGCTATCAGGACAGCAGGACCGGCCAGCTGGTCGAGCGCAAGCCGCATATCCACATCGTGATTCCGAAGCTCAATCTGATTTCAGGCCAGCACATGGAACCGCTCGGCTACGTGAAGTCGAATATCCGCTTCATCGACGCGTTTCAGGAACACGTGAACACGCGGCACGGCCTGGCGAGTCCGAAAGACAATCGCCGGGTCGAGCTGACCGACGCCTCGGAGATGATCAGCCGCTACAAGGGCGACATGTTCAGGGATTCGACGCGGGAACTGAAGGAATCGCTGCTGGACACAGTGCTCGATCGTCAGGTCGAGCGCTACGACGACTTCATGGCGCTGCTTGCCGAGCACGGTGAAACGCGGCTGCGCAACGCCGGCCGCGAGAACGAATATCCGAACGTCAGGCTGCCCGGCGCCGCGAAGGGTGTCAATCTGAAAGAGCACGTGTTTTCCCGTGCGTTCGTCGAACTGCCGACCGCAGAAAAGCTCCTGCAGCTATCGGCCGACGTGAAGCCTACGTATGACGTCGCCGGCAAGCCGCGCGAAGTAGCACCCGAGATCCAGTCGGCGCTTGCCGAGTGGTACGAGACGCGCGCACGTGAAGTGAAGTACCTCAACAGCGGCAACACGCGAGTGTACGAGGCGTATCGGGACGCCTCGCCGCAGGACCGCCTCATGAAGCTCGCCGAGCTCGAGCGCGGCTTTTATTCTCAATACCTGAAGGAACATCATGAACCAGGAACCGATGGAGCAGCACGAACCGGAAGCGCCGGTTACGACGAAACCGAGCAGCGGCTTAGACGCATTGGACGAGTTTTTGAATTCAAGCGCGGATCTGTCCGCGACGTCGACGGACGATTCCCCGGGCCCGTCCGGGGAATCGATGCACAGCGAGACGTCGGCCACGCACGACCTGGAGCCGGCGGAGCAAGACGCGGACAGTCTGGGCGTCCTGCCGACCGTTGGCAGTATGGCACTCGAGCAGCTCCCAAAAGAGCGACGGCCGCGGGGTTCAACGTCGACGGTGTGCACGGTGTGCCCGGCGTCCCTGTGGTCCGGCTCCCCGTACGACACCCAGTGCTTTTGCCGGATCATGCACATCGTGAGCTGGAGCACGAGCGCTCCGTACAACCGGACAGCCTGCGACGGGATAGCGATCGCCGCCGAGCAGGCCGGGTAAGGCCGACCGGCCGCGTAGCCGACACCACGCTGTCGCAGCGTGTGCGTGACGTTCGCGAAGGGCAGGCGGTGGCCAGCGTGGGCGATCAGGCGGAATTCGCCATCATTCGCCGGCAGCTCGACGCCGGCCGGCTGCTGGCCACGCTTTCGCACTCGCACGGCGTGCGGCCGGAGAAGTACGCAGTGACGAAGGGCCGCGATGGTGGCGATCGCATCCGGTGCGGAAAGCGGCAACTGAACGTATCGGACTTCCTGACCAGGGAGCTCAATCTGCCATGGCAGGATGCCTCAAAGATCCTGCGCGACACGTGGCGCAGTCAGGTCGACCGCACGCCCGCGCCACCGGCGAAAGAGCTGCCGCGTGCTTCGCTCTGGCGTGATTACACCGCCCAACGCGACAAACAATCTCAGTCACGAGGCGCTGCGGCCGATGCGCAGCGGGACAGCGAGCGCGCACGCCGCACGCAGATCCGTGATGCGTTCGTATCTGCGCGTGATGCAATTCGCGCTGATTCAAATCTCCGGCCGTCGCAACGCCGTGCCGCAGTGTCTGTCCTGCGCATGGAGCGCGTTACACAGGAAGCGACGCTTCGCGATACGATCAGCGCCGAGCGTGACGCCTTCAGGGCCCGCTATGGGGCCGCGAAAGGGCGGTCGTTTTCCGAATACCTGCAGGAGCGCGCGCAGGCCGGTGACGATCGTGCGCTGGTCGAGCTGCGCCGCACGCGCAACTCACCTCCGGACGTCACGGGGCCCGAAAACCTGATCATGCCCGCGCTGGCCAGCGCCATTCTCGCGGACCATTCCGCCGGCGGCCGTAACGAGATCCTGTTTCGTGGGCTGGTGCTGAGCTGGCAGGTTCACAGTAACGGTGACGTGACCTATCGACACGACGGCCGCGACGTCGTACGCGATCAGGGTCCAGACGTCCGCGTGCTGCAGGTCGATCGCGACGCGATCGAGGCGGGTCTTCGCCTGGCCCAGGCCAAGTTCGGCGGCACCCTGCAGCTCGCTGGTCCTGAAGCATTCCAGTTCGAGGCGGCACGTGTGGCGGCCGAAGCGGGTCTGTACATTGAATTCACGGACGACAACCTGAACCGTACCATGCAGGTGCGTCGTGTCGAGCTCGTCGCGCAGCGCGCGAACGACGTCGCCGCGCGCCATCCATCGGTCAGCACACCAGCGGACCACGATGTGCGGAAATCGACACCCGGGATGGGTCCGGCATCGGCGAGCCCCACCACAGAGGAGCCGACGCGCTAAGGATGATCGAGCCGTCGACACCCCCCCTCGCTGTCGCTATCGCCGCCCCGGCTGGGGTTGGCAGTTTGCCCTTCCCGCCGAAGACCGGCGCCGGCGGATTGCCGAAGGTATTGACGACCATGATCGAGCGCCTAGCCGAATTCTGCGAGGGCGATCCCGGATCATGCCTGCCGACGTTGAATGCGGCCAACGGCGCCGATCGGCGGCAGCGCCTCGAGCGACGCGTCGCATGCGTGCAGTTGCTGCGCGCGCAGATCAAATACATGGACCTGCCCAGTATGCGGGTGGGCATTCCTCAGCCTGGCGGTGGCTTCCTGTGCCTGACGCTGAGCTATCTTGCGAAGCAGGCTGGCATCGGCCTTCGCCGTGCAGAGCGCGCCATGCGCGACCTGCAGGCCGCCGGTCTTGTGCGGAGCTGGCAGCGTTGCGAGCAGGACGAGGCGGGCAACTACCGTGGGCTTGCAGCAATCCGGCAGCTACCGACGGCGCTATTCAGCGCGTTCGGTCTGGGCAAGTGGTTGCGACATGAACGCAGCAAGGCGGTCCTGCGTCGCTATCGCGCCGCGGCCGCCGCGGCGAAGTCGGAGCGCCGCGAGCGCGACGAGGCCCAGGGGTCGCTGTTCCTCGCGAGCCTGAAGCATCGACTTGATCGGAGCGGCCGGCACACCCGGCCGCATGCCACCCATCCCAACGATCTTCCCCCTGAGCTCGAGGACCAGGTGCGCCGGCGCATCGGCGCGCTGAAGCTGCAGCATCCCGACTGGGACCGCGAGGCCTGCTATGACCAGGCCTATCGCGAACTCTCCCCACCAGGGGCGATACACAGCGGCCGCTGACCCCGCCTTACTATCAAATCGCGCGCGCGAGGCACCATGGCGGCCGGACATCGGCTCCCAGGGCGTTCTTGCGGACGGCCCCCATCTCTGCAGAACCTTTCGACCGGCGCGGTAGAGTCACGCTCGCGTGGAAAGGGCGCACCGGAACGTCGACACGTAATTTGTTGACGGTTAGTTGCGTGCGTTGACGGCTAACTGTCGGGCATCTCGGGCGATAACTGTCGGCTCTTAATCACCGCCTTTTATCACTACCAACCCGGTGTTGATTCCACGCCCCCTGAGGGGGCTTAAACCGCCGCCTTCAGCGGCTGCACGGCCCCCGATCGCACATACACCGCCCAGCCGGACCGTCGCTGCGCGCTGCGCATCGATCGCCGCTCTCCCCACGCTTGCGCGCGGGTCCCCGTGCGGCTCGCTCCGGGCGCGACGGCGCGCGCAGTCCGTGTGCGGAGTGCGACACATCTGGCTTGCAGGAAGGAGGGCGATCGCGGCCGAGGGCAAAAAAAAGGCGCGCCGGAGGGGGGCGCGCCGAATTCGGAAAACCGCATTGCCAGAGACCGGTCTGGCAGTGCGATGGCCACGGGGATGTAGCCATGAGCGCGATACTAACAACGATCGGGGAAAACAAAGGTAAGGCAATGTTAAACGGCCCGACGATCCACGCGAGTCGCGTGGAGATTGCTCAGCCAAGGAACGGCGCGAGACACGGCATCCGCCTGCCAGACTGGGCCGCGTCGCGGCCACATGAGCGCCGGCGGCGCTCATCCTGGCGGCTTCGCCGCCGGGGTTTCCAAAGGGGCATCCCCTTTGGGCACGATATGTATGGGAAACGCGTACGCGTTTGTCATACATATCCATCGTGCCTCCCTCCGCCTCCGAAATGTGGCCGGATATTCACATTGGGTACGCTTCGATTCAGGATAGTTCGGCAGGAGTACGGACCAAGTCAAACCGGCTCAATTCAGGTACGATCAGGGTACAGAATTGATACAACACGGCCTGATATGGACATCGAAGCAGTACGACAACGGTTTGCAGTTATCTCAAAAAGCGACAACCGTTCGCTCACCGCTCGGTTTCGTGATGTGTCCGCGGTCGTAGAGGCCGCAATTGCTTCCGGGGTCAGTCACGTCACCGCACGTGATGAACTCGCGGCGCTCGGCCTTGACCTCAAGCTCAATACCTTCAAGGTCATCCTGCGCCGCCTTCGAAAAGCGGAAAATCGAACAAAACAAGGCGCGGGCCAAACCAGCGCAACCGGCCCGCTGACGTCAGGCTCACAGGCAGTGCAAAGCGTCACGCCAATCGCCTCATCTGTCGCGCAGGTCGCAGTCCCTTCAGGTAGTGGAGTGAGGGAGGGCAGTCGCGCAGGTGCGGTTGTACCTGACGACTGGCTAACCGCCGATCTCACTCCAGCACAGTACCGGCTGCTTTCAACGTCGCAGAAACAGCAGAAACGCCAAGCCGCAGTCGAGAAGGTTTTCCCGAATCCCTACAAAAAGCCGACCTAGGCAGGGTGCGGCTTGGCCGGATCGCCCCTACGCTTCGCTCCGGGTCGGCGCTCTCCCCACGCTCACGCGCGGGTCCCCTTGCGCCTCGATACGGGCGCGACGGTGCGCGCGATGCGTTCGCGGTATGCGAACGCTCATGGCTAGCAGGGAAGTGGTCGGCTCCGCGCCGCAGACCGAACCCGCGCATCTAAGTGGACGCGCGGGATGCCTTGGCTATGCGGCTTCGTCCTCCGTGTCCTCCGAGCCATCATCGTCGCTGTCGTAGGCATCCGGCTTCTGCCGTTTCGTCAGTACCTCCGGCAACCAGCCAGCCGCCTCTGCGGCTGCATCCTTCTTCATCGCGGCCATCGGCGTAGCAGCGTCCCTTGAGACAGCAGCGGACACCACTTCGACAATGCGCGATTTCGGCACATGGTTCAGGTAGCTCGCGCGGGTCGGCGTCCAGTACTTCGTCAGGTTCTGTCGCAATAAGACCGTCTGGTAGAGTGACGAGACGAGAGCGAGGGAGTCAAGAGATGAACCCGAAGCTGAATACCGGCCTGGCAAAAGTGTTCAAGCGCCTACATTATCCTTTCGATGTGATGTTATTGTGCGTGCGCTGGTACGTCGCTTACCCGCTGAGCCTTCGGCATCTTGAAGAGATGATGGCGGAGCGCGGGCTGTCGGTCGACCACTCGACGGTGCATCGCTGGGCGCTGAAAATGTTGCCGCGGCTGGAGAAGGCGTTTCGGTGCCGCAAGCGGCCGGTCGGCGGAAGTTGGCGGATGGACGAGACCTATGTGAAGATCGGCAAGGAGTGGAAGTACCTGTACCGGGCCGTCGACAAGGCGGGCGGCACCATTGACTTCCTGCTGCGAGCCAAGCGGGACAAGGCTGCGGGCCGCCGCTACTTCGAGAAGGCGATCGATCAGAACGGCGCACCCGAGACTGTGACGATCGACAAGAGCGGCGCGAATCTGGTCGCCTTGAAAGACATCAACGCCGAACGCGAGGAGCCGATCAAGGTTCGTCAAAGTAAGTACCTGAACAACATCGTCGAGCAGGACCACCGAGCGATCAAACGGCGAACTCGCCCGATGATGGGCTTCAAGAATTTTCGATGTGCGAGGATAGTGCTCGGCGGCATCGAAGTAATGCATATGATCCGAAAAGGGCAAATGAAGTCGACTCGCAAGAATCAGACAGCTGCAGAGCAATTCTATTCGTTGGCTTTCTAAGGAATTCTGGGGATCCCAGGGACGTCTGTCGACCTTCGTCCTTATCGCGACAGAACCACCGTGCCACGCAGGCGCGCAGGGTCGAGCTTGTCGCGCAGCGTGCGAACGACGTCGCCGCGCGCCATCCGTCTGCCGGTGCACCTGCCGGCCCCGGGGTCCAGCGAGCGCCGCCAGAAGTGGGGCGCTCAACGTCGGGTCCCACAGGCCCCTCAAACGAAGATCCGACGCGCTAAGGATGATCGAGCCGTCGACGCCCCCTCTCTCTGATTCTGTAGCCGTCCCGGCCCGGGCCGGTAGTCTGCCCTTCCCGCCAAAGACCGGCGCTGGCGGATTACCCAAGGTGTTGAAGACCATGATCGATCGGCTCGCTGTGTTCTGCGAGGGCGATCCGGAGTCATCCCTGCCGACGCTGAACGCGGCGAACGGCGTGGACCGGCAGCAACGCCTCGAGCGACGCATCGCGTGCGCGCAGCTGCAGCATCCCGACTGGGACCGCGACGCCTGCTATGACCAGGCGTATCACGAACTCGCGCCGTCAGGCGCGACGCAGAGCGGCCGCGGCCGCTGATCACGACCTCACCCTCAAATCGCACACGCGAGGCGCCCTGATGGCCGGATACCGGCTCTCAACGCATCCTCGTTGACCGCCCCCAGCTCTGCATTACTTTTGCCCGCTGCGTCGTGGTGCATTCAACACTGGCAGGGCGCCCCGGAGCGCGGAAACATGATTTGTTGACGGTTAGTTGCATCGGTTGGCGAATATCTGTCGGGCAAATCCATCGATAAGTGTCGGCTCTTAATCACCGCCTTTTATCACTACCCAACCGGCGTTGATTCCACGCCCCCTGAGGGGGCTTGAACCGCCGCCTTCAGCGGCTGGACGGCCCCCGATCGCAAGGCCACTGCCTAACCGGATCGTCGCTGCATGCTGCGCACCGAACGCTGCTCTCCCCACGCTGACGCGCGGGTCCCCCGGAGCAGCTCGCTCCGGGCGCGACGGCGCGCGCAGTCCGTGGGAGGAATGCGAGGGCTTTGGTTTGCAGGAAGGGGGTGACGCAGAGGGCAAAAAAAAGCGCGCCGGGGAGGACGCGCTGAAAATCGAGGTTACGCACGTGGAGGTTTTCGTGCAATGGTGCGACGGTCAAGGCCGCGCCATCAGCCAAATGATATCGACGATGCCTCGGTGCAACTGTCAACGATTGTCATGCGGACATGAAGGGCGGTGGCCGTTGCGGAGCGCAAAAAAAAGCGCGCCAGGGGGTGGCGCGCCAAGCTTCGAAAACAGCACTGCCAGAGACCGGTCTGGCAGTGCGATGGCCACGGGGGTGTTGCCATCAACGCGATACTAACAACCATCGGGGAAAGCAAAGGTAAAACACTGTCAAGCGGCCCCGCGACTGCGGCCAAGCGAATCGCATGGAGAGTGCCCAGCCAGCGGCGCTTCGAGCACGCCACCCCTCTGCCAGACCGGGCCGCGTCGCGACCAGATGAGCGCCAGCCGGCGCTCACCCTGGCGGCTTCGCCGCCGGGGTTTCCAAAGGGGCATCCCTTTTGGGCACAATATGTTTGGCAAAGTGCGTAGCAATTTGTCGAACATATCCATCGTGCCTCTCCGCACTCCGAAATTGCACCATCGGGATCATTCCGGAATCACTCCGAAATCATCAGGGAGCATGTAGGAATCGCCTTTGGATCATGTTAGGATCGTTCCGAAATCACTTCAGGATCAGTCCGGAATCTTCCGGCACGACAAAAGCAAAATGGACAGGGAACAGGTTTCGGAACGGCTCGCGACCCTCGCTGCTCAATCAGAAGGGCGGTCGAAGGCGGCACGACTGCGCGACGTCATCGAAGACATCGAAGCGGCATTGCACGCTGGTGTCGCACGCGAGGTGGTCGTGCGCGAACTCTCGGTGGCTGGCCTGGATTTCACCCTCCCGACCTTCGCTCTCACGATCAAGAGAATCCGCAAGGCACGGCGCGCGAATAACCCGGTAGAGCAAGGCCCGACCCCACGCGTCATTACGCAGCGGCCTGTCGCGCCGGCCGCTGGCACTTCAGTCAGCAGGGTGAGTGGAGGCAGTGGTGTAGGTGCTGTTGTACCTGACGACTGGCTAATCGCCGACCTGACACCAGCGCAGTATCGGCTGCTGTCAACGGAGCAGAAGCAGCAGAAGCGTAAGGCCGCAGTCGAGAAAGTTTTCCCGAATCCATACAAGAAACTGACCTAGCCAAGGAGCGGCCTGTCCGGATCGCCCCTGCGCTGCGCTTCGGGTCGGCGCTCTCCCCACGCTCACGCGTGGGTCCCCATGCGCCTCGATCCGGGCGCGCCGGCGCGCGCGGAACGTTTGCGGTCAGCGAACGCTCATGGCCTTGCAGAAAGAGGGGGTAAAAGTTCGTGCCGGGGTTAGACGTGGACTTTTGCAGTCAGGTCAATCCCGAGCGCCTTCATCACCGCAAGCGTCGTTCTCAAGGTCGGGTTGCCACTTTCACTAAATGAGCGGTAAAGCTGCTCGCGCGACAGGCCGGTCTCGCTTGCGATCTGCGCCATCCCTCGGGCGCGTGCCACAACGCCAAGCGCCTTCGCGATGTAACCGGCGTCCCCCGTCTCCAGCGCATCGGCCATGAAAGCCGCGATTTCTTCGTTGTCGACCAGGGCAACAGCCGGGTCATAGGTGGTCAGTTTTTCGGCCATGTCATTCGCTCCATTCCTGAGCCAGTTTTTTCGCCATAGCGATATCGCGTGCCTGGGTGCTCTTGTCGCCGCCACACAACAGTACAACCAGCGTGTTGCCGCGTTGCTGAACATAGACGCGATAGCCAGGACCGTAGTGAATCCGTAGCTCGCTTATCCCTTCACCGACCGGCGCTATGTCGCCCGGGAGTCCCTGAGCCAGTCGAAACACCCTGGCTGCGATCATGGTTCGCGCCCGCCGGTCCCTGAGCCGCGACGCCCACAAGCGAAATGTTTCGGTCTGCCTGATCTCGATTGCCATAACACCAGTGTAGTTTATAAACTACTTCCAATCAAGCCCGGGCGTGTCAGCCCGGGCATCGGTTCAAACGTGTCACACTTCCTGTTCGTGGTCCTCCGAGCCATCATCGTCGCTGTCGTAGGCATCCGGCTTCTGCCGTTTCGTCAGTACCTCCGGCAACCAGCCAGCCGCCTCTGCGGCTGCATCCTTCTTCATCGCGGCCATCGGCGTAGCAGCGTCCCTTGAGACAGCAGCGGACACCACTTCGACAATGCGCGATTTCGGCACATGGTTCAGGTAGCTCGCGCGGGTCGGCGTCCAGTACTTCGTCATGTCAAGCTCAAGCATGTCGGCAATCGCATTTACGGGATGCGGTGTGTCCGTAATACTCACGCCGTCCACCGTCGCGGCCACACAGAACGCGAACAGGTTGCTTGTCACGTCTTCGCTTTGTGCGAGCAGCCAGGGCAGCAACTGGTCGAAACGCTTCGGCAGCATCGTTGCCCACCTCTTGCGCTCGGCCGATATTTCCAGCCAGGCGGGGCTGGTATCCATGTCATCGACCTCGGCCAGCTTGCCGTGCGTGCAGGTCGCCTGCAGCGTGACTGCGTGAGCGTTGTAGAGGTAGTCGTAGTGTTCATCGAACTCGGTCGGGATGAGCCGGGTCATCAGGACGGCGAGGGCGGCGACCGGGTTGCGTGCAAGCTCGACCTGCACCGCTGCCGTGCGGTGGGAAGTCAGACGCTTGCAAAGCTCCTTGCCATGCAGGGGCTTTTCGAGGCGACCGGTTTCGATATCGTCGCTTCCGGTCACGTTCTCACGTTTTGCGGCTGCCCGGTCCTGCGGCTTGATAAGGCCGCGCTCGATCTGTACGTTGCCGTTATGGTCGAGCGTGACAAATGCGCCGCCGTGCGCTTTCTGCGTGTCATCCCATGATTCAAGGCGCGCAGCGAATTCGTCTACAGCATGGTCCGCTGTTTCGGACGCTACTTCAAGCTGCTCGCGTAACGTAGCATCGTCGCCTTCGCCCTCGGCGTCATAGTAATCATCCAGGGCTTTCTGCGCGGCCTCTTTTGCTTTCTCCAGGGCGCGAAGCTCCGCTTTTTCCTTCTTCGTGTAATTGCGCGTTGTGGAAGGCAAACGACCAGCCATCAGCGCTCAACTGTTGCGCGATGCCGACCATCTTCTCTGCGGCCAGCCGTTGCAGCAGTTCCGGGTCCCCCAGGTAGACGGCGTCGGTTTCAGCGCTAAACAGGTCGTGACGCACGTATCCGCCCGCTTCCTCGTAGGCCTTCACTGTGACGAATGACACGAGGCTGCTGTTGCGCGCGTCCACTTCCTCGCGCGTGATAGCGGCGCGCAGGTTCGACGGGTTACGCTGCCACGAATTCACAGCGCCAAACCACAGGCGCTCCTGTATGTCGTGGTCGTCAGTCAGCGCGAGCGCACTCACGTGTTCGTACGTCATTTCGTCATTGCGGAACAGGTCGAGCAGCTTCGGGGAGACGTTGGCGAGCTTGAGGTTCCGTCGCACGTCGAACGGCTTGGTGCCGAACAGGGCAGCAACGTAGTCGATGCTACGACCTTCGTCTGTCAGGAGTTTGAACGCCACCGCAGCGTCAGCGGGGTGCATGGGCTCGCGCTGAAGGTTTTCGATCAGTGATGCGGCCAGCGCTTCGGCTTCACTGACGATCATGACTGGCACCGGGAACTCCGGGGTGATACGGCCACTCTCGAACAGCAGATCGAGCGCAGCATTCCTGCGCTTGCCTGCGCAGACTCCAAGCGGAGGATTCTTGCTGCGCGAACCCTTCATCACATGGACGATAAGATTCTGCTTCAGACCTTGGCCGCGATGTTCTCCGCAAGATCTGGTATGCCAGTCGGCGGCTTCGTGCGTACATTATGCGGTGACTTGCACAGGCGCGAATAAGCCACATATTCGATCTTGGCGTTGCCTCCGAAATCTGCTTCGAGCACTGCGTTCGCAGTCACTTCGTTCGTATCGGCAAAGGGTACATCGTTCTCGTTGAACTTCTTCATCAGATTACTCCGGTATGCGGCCTTGGCGATATGCCCGGCCATCGTTGAGGGCAGAGACGCCCGATACTGGCATCCGGTCATCGTGACCCGGATGCGTCGAAATGCACGGTGCTACTGTGTGATCCCGAGAAGGCTGCGCACCTTCGATTGCATGCTGCGTTCGCCAATCTCCACACCTAGGCCGAGTGCCTTTCTGTAAATCCGTAATGCAATGTTGATCTGGTCAGCCGTCCAGTTCGTCGGTAGAGAAAACAACGTTTCGCCATCCTCGTCGTAGACAGTGACACGCAAGCTTTCTCTCCATGCGGTACCGCCAACGGCGCCTTCAATCACGGTTGCTTCATCGTCCACCATCGTCTATCTCCCTGGAGCCGGTACCCGTTGCTACGGATACCAGCATCGGACGCGGATCAAGCGCGACGTTTCGCAAGCTGCTCGCGTTTCGCTTCACCAGGCGCACCGAACTCGAAGTCGGACACGACGAAGTTAAAACCGTAGCGCTCGATATCGTCACCATCCGTGAAATTGTTGTTGGAGAGGCGGGCTTCCACGATCAACTGATCGCCCTTCATGACGTTTTTGGCAATCGCTTCGCCACGTGCGCCGAATGCCGTGAACTGGATGTTCACTACGCGCTCGCGGCTGTCGCCGCTGTCCTCGTCCCGGCCCGCGTACTCGTTGCGGATCAGGGTGAATTTCGTGACCTTCGTTTCGCCGTGGGTCGAAAGCACTGGGGCAGAAGCAACACGACCGGTAAAGAAAAGTTTGTTCATCGTAGGACTCCTATATAAAGTTGCAATGGATGGTGGTGAACTCGATCACCACACACCTAGTATAGGACAATTTGCCCTAACATACTGTTAAATATAGAGGATACTTGAATATTTTTATAAATAAATAATCCGTCTCGATATTAAATATGTATCGCGCCACGTCAGCTTGAAAATCACAAAAATTCAACACATCATGTATTGAACATGAGGACATATTGTCCTATAATGCAGTTGATGGCCGGGCATATCGTCAAGGCCGCATACCGGAGTCATCCGATGAGCACTCAAGCTGGCAATACCTGTGTTATTGCCGATCTGGTTCCTGAGAACGAACGTATGGCGTTTCTTCCTCAGTATTTTGGTCGGCATCTGATGCGCGGAGAAGCAACCGTCTACTCCTGGGCAGCTACACTGTCCGTGGATTATGGGCGTTCTACAGGCTTTCGAACGGTGGGTTTTACATGGCACCGACCGGGCGTGAAAAACTCCATGTTCAGTGTGACGGAAACGGATTCAATCGTGAGATGAGCGCGGACGCAATGGGAATCGTGGTCACGCTGTTTGCGCTGTGCCACCTTGCAGAAGCTCTGGAGGACGTCACGTTCAGCACGCACTATCTGGCGTTGCGTTCCTTCGCACTCGGCCATCCCGAATCAAACCTGATCTTCCAGGCAATCGACTAAATCGGAGGCCCCAGCCGGGAGGCTGGGGGTAGTTGATTATGGCAGCTTATACAATCGATGATTTTGAAAAGGCGATCAACGTCTGGAGGTCTCGCAGGGCAACGGGAACAGATGGGGCACTGTGTAGCGAGGCCCGACTGCTTGCAAAACCGTACACGTTAATGTTTCTCGGCAAGCGGGCAATCATCGACTCAGCGGAATTGTCGGAAGACGTGAATGCTGCGCTGCGCTCGGCGTTGGGCCAGTCGAACCTGCCGCTATAGTCCAGGACGTCAGGTGCTGGCCAGCGGGTCGTACCGACCTCCCTTCCTGCAAGCCAGATGTCACGCGCACCACCGGCACCCGGCGCGCGCCGTCGCGCCCGGAGCGAGCCGCACGGGGACCCGCGCGGTAGCGTGGGGAGAGCGGCGTAACCGGAGCGAAGCGCAGGGGCGTGACGGTTGGGCCTGGGTGAACCACGGCGTGGGGCCGTCCAGCGGCCAGCGGCCGCGTTGAATCCCCCGCGGCGTAAGCCGTGGGGGCTGGATGCCAAGAGGCGCTTCGCGCAAGTTGCGAAGCCCGCGAACCAGTAGCACGTTTTTAAGAGATAGAGAAAATGGGAACCAGTGAACCGATCCGCCCACAGTGTCTTCGGCCCGCCGGCGCCGACTGGCAGAAGAGCGATCGCAAGCCGACGGGGGTCGAGATCCGCGAGGTCATCCGGCGGGCCGGCCTGACCGGAGGTCAGGCCGCCGCGCTCCTCGGCATCAGTGGTGATTCCGGCGGACGGACAGTCCGCCGCTGGATAAGCGGCGAGTCAGATATTCCCTATTCCGCGTGGGCGATTCTCTGTCATGTCGCAGGCCTGGGAATTATCTGGGTCGACAATGAATCGTGAGGATAACTTTCGAAATCCACCAGATTTCTCTGGAAAGTGCAACCCGGTCGAGTGCTCGATAGTCGACTGCGGGACGACGGTTAGCGGTTCCGGCAGATCAGCACCTCGAGGCAAATGCTCGATCTGGCTGGGAACGAGTACTTTTGACAGTAAGTGTTGAGGGATCTCAGGCGATGAAGGACGTGAGATGCAAAGCTTTCGAGTGGCCCCAGGAAGGCGGTCGACGGGAGTGCGTGTGGAAGTGGCGCTTCTTCCGGATAACGGATGCGAAAAGAAAAAGGCAGCATATGCTGGCCGTCGGTGTTGACGAAACAGGTACCAATGGGCGCGAGAGGATTGATCTTGTCGCGTATGCAATGGGCACTCAGCGGTTTGATAGCTGGAAGGATGTCGAGCTGGTCTGCGAGATGTCTGCACACCGGGAATTTGGCGTGAAACTCACAAACGGTTTCGTCATCATCGAACAGGACGAATTGCGTAGCCTGAACATTGGAAGTCTCTGTTTCAACGAGATCGTAAAGTGGGCGCGGCGTGTCGCTCCGGCCGACAGCGTGCTGCCGATCGAACTGTTGGCATCGCATGAGCTGGGATACGGCAAGAACAATTCCGAACGACGGCATCGCTTCTACCGTCGCTTCGGCCTCACCTTTGACTTCGTCGAGGATCAGCCACCACTGGCCCACGGTTCGTCCCGTGACATGCGAGCGCAGGATCTAAAGGAAATCCCCGCGGCGGCAATGGGCAATGTTATGGAAATAGACGTTCCACGCGCGACGCAAAAACTGGCCATCGAGCGACACGCCTTCCAGGAGGAGGATGCCTGTAAGGGCGAGCTACTTGATGCAAGGGTCAAGGAAGAGATCCATCTATGGACGCTGGCTCGCTCGATCGCACGATTCCTCAACTGGCCGATCATCGGCTGCTCGCTTATCCTGGGTGCAGTCGTCGCTCACCCCGGACACTTCGGCATTCATTGGTAGCTCTGAGACCGCTGGAACACGAGATTTGCCGAGGATTCCGGGGCAGCAAGCAGGATCAGGGTTGCACCGCTGCCGAGCGCGAGGCCGCCGCATTGCCCGCATGCAATCATGCTGCCGCCTGCAAAGCTGAACAGCGAGCCGAATCAACCCCATCGGCTGAGTTTTTCGCGCAGGAAAGCCACCGCCGGAGTGGTGGTGAAGATGGGCGAAGCCATCGTCATCTTGCGTTGCCATCCAACACTGCACGGCGCGCGCCAGGTTACGACATTAATGTCCGTCGGCGGTACAACCGCCCTCGAGAGCGAAAGTGATATTCATACACACGAAGCCTGATCGCATTCGCACCGGTGAAACGCGGGCGCAAGCGACATGCACGCAGGGTGCGGTTCTGCGACTACTCCCGGCCCCGCTCCCGCAACCTCACCCGTTCAGAACCGGTAATCGGCCCTCAGCGTGCCCGTCTGTGCCGACGCGTGCGTCGTGTTGATGAGAGCGTCATAGGCCAGCGAGACCGTGAGGTTCTTCACCGGTTGCGTGCCGATGCTGATGCCCGTCGTGAGATAGCCGCGCGGCAGGCTCGTACCCGGCGCGGTGAAGAGCGTTCCGTCCTGCGATGCCACGCTCAGGGCGCGGCCCGCATCGAGCACTTCGCGCGCGTAGCCCACGCGTAGCTGCACTTTCACCGGTTTGAGCGCATTGCCAAAGGCCTTGTCGAGCGTGAGTTCCGCGTAGGGCTGCAGGCTGTGTACGTTGTCCGTGCTGACGTCGAGGTCCTGGCCCGCCGCGCCGCTTTCGCCGAAGCTGTTCGCGTGGAAGTACGCGTAGCGCAGACCCACGCGCGGCGTCAGCACGACGCTGCCGAGCGTCAACGGCAGGCTCGCCTGCGCACCTGTCGTGAACTCCTGACCCATGTGATTGCCCTCGGCCGTTCCGACACCCGCAAACGGCCGCTTCTGCGACAGGAAGTCGAGTCCGTAGCCCAGCGTGCCGGAGACGTCAACAGGTCCGAGCCAGCGGCTCGCATACAGTGCCGCACGCAGCGAATCGGTTGCGCCCGAGTCGCCGGTGACCTGCTCGTCCAGATCGGTATGCGTGTAGCCGCCCGCCACGCCGAGCGTGTACTCGCCCAGCCGCTGCTCCAGTCCCGCGAGGAAACCATACTGGTTCGCCTGGAAGCCCGGTTCGCCATTCGAGCCGCCCACCTTCGTCTGTTCGCCCGTCGCGCTGATCCAGCCATCCGGCGCGCCCGGGGGCGCGGTGCTCGCGCGGCCGGTGCGATCGAGCAGCGCCGCGGTGTTGCCCTGTGCGTTCATCACCGCGGCCGTGCCGAGCGCCCCATAGATGCTCGTATCGTTCGGCGCGACGATCACTGGCGTCGTGGGCGTAGTCGTGGTCGTGGCATTGGCCAGCACGAGATTGGCACTGTTTGCGTCGTACGTCACCGCCGATTGCAGTGTGCCGAGGTTCGCACCGCCAGAGAGAGTCGCCATGGTGCTGGAGAACTTCCCGCTCACCCCGTTCGCCGCGGAAACAAGCGTGTATTGCGTCGCCGTGTAGGTGCCCGGATCGAAGGTGATGGCCAGCACGCCGTTGAGCGTCGCGCTGCCGTTCACCTTCAGTTGAGAGGCCGACGTCGGGCTCACCTCGACCGATAGCGCCGCTGTGCTGGCCTGCGTGTAGTTTCCGCCGACTGACAAGTTGCCGATGGTGCCGGCGGTGCCGCCCGGAACCACCGTCCCGTTGTTGACCAGATTGCCGCCTATGGTGCCGTACCCGAGCAGGGCCGCGGCCACATCGACCGTGAGGTTGCCGCCGAGTACGGCGTTGCTGGCGCTGCTGTCGCCGACCTCCAGTGTGCCGACGCTGACTTCGCTGTTACCGGTCAGCGTGTTGTCGCTATCCAGCACCAGCGTGCCGTTGCCGATCTTGGTCAGGCCGCCACTGCCACTCAATGCGTCCGTGACGGTGACGTTGAATCCGTTGGTGTCAAGGTACAGCCCGCCTGCATTGACCACCAGGCTGCCGGCACCAAATCCGGAGATAAAATTCGAACTGGCGGCGCCCGCGCGCAGGATGCCGCCATCGAAGTTGACCGTGCCGCTGCCGAGATCCTTCGTCAGGCCGCTCGTCACCAGAACGCCGCGGGCGCTGGATGTGCCGTCGAGGTTCAGCACGCCGGTGGTGCCGGCATCGAAATCACCCAGCGTCACGGTTTGCGCCGACACCAGGCCGCCGTTCGATATCGTCAGCGTGCCGTTGCCCTCGCCGCCGTTGATAAATTCGCCGACCGCAAGTGGAGTACCCGGCAGTAGCAGCTGGGAGCCGGGGCCGGTCACTGTGGTAATGCCGGTTGCGCCCGATCCGATTGACTCGATTGCGCCATTGCTGCCTGATGAGGTTGCGGTCACTGTGGCGCCGTCGGAAATGGTCAGTGTCGCGGCGTTCGGTCCGCCGCCGACACCGAGGAACTGACCTGCATTCCAATACGAGCCCGCACCGGTCACCGTCGCACTGATGTTGGTGCTGACGCTGGACGTGCCCTCGCCGATAAAAGCGTTGCCCGTATAGAGCTGGCCGCCGTTTTCCACCGTGATTGTGTTGGTCCCCGTGCCGCGCCCCAGTATCAGGTCGTTCGGTGTGGAGTAGGTTGACCCCTGGCCATTGATGGTGAGGCTGCCTGTGCCGATCAGGGTAAACACCCCGCTGCTCGCCTGGGTCAGCGTACCGCCGCCCTGGATCACCAGCGAGCCTGAGCTCGCCGGGTCGATGCCGACTTGCAGCAGGTCGACAGTCTGCCCGCCCGTCGATACGACCGCTGTCCCGCCATTTTCTATAAACACATTGGTCGTTGTGTTCGGTACTGCCCCGGTATCCCAGTTCCCCGGTGTGGTCCAGTTGCCGGAACCCGTATTGGTCCAGTTACTCGTTTGTTGTGACCATGCTGGCGCCGCCGCGACCAGAAACAGGGTGAGAGCGCCATACGCGCAATGGGTGAGGCGGATCATCGGCCGCCACACGTCGCCAGCCGTTACCCGCCTGGGCGCGGATAAATGGTGCCGAATCACGCGGGCCGGCCGAGGGGCCGCCCACAAAGACAGTTGGTGATGCATGGCTGCGCCCTCGTTGGCTTTGTATGTCTTGCACGCAAACTGGCAGGGTCAAAAACTCTGCCAGTCCGGAATCTAATAGTAATAAGTTAACGGCGAAATTCCGAAATTTTGGGGCCTCGCGTATGAATGGGTCGAAAGTCCCGGCGCGGAGCCGATTTTATTCGCCTCGTTGAATGCAAAGAATTGGCCGGATTAACGGTGTGGGAACGGCCCCTGATCCTGGCCGACTAGTCAGGTAAGCGATCTTTAAACGATGCTCCTTGGCGCCTTGCGTAGCGGGAACGCTCCGCAGCACAACCTGACCGGCATGGCGTGAGCGATTTTGCATCAACCCCGTTTATTGGCAACAGAAGATGCAACGATCTAACTTTGCCAAGCGATACCCGTCGCCGTATCGAGAGTGTCGGTGGTGCGGCTCCGGCGAGGTTGATCTTTACCGTGTTGCCATTGTCCGGAATCTGGCTAGCCACACGACGCCGGGCTTGGCGTCGCACACATCAAATGTTCGTGGATCCGCGCCGGGTCCCATCAACGGTTGCGCGCGCTGATCCCGTGCACGCTTTCATTCCCGACCTGGTCGAGCCGGTATCCAGTCCGATAGACGGGGGTGAGACGGTACCCGTTTTCGTGCAACCTGAGTCGCACCCTCAGCATCGAGACATGGGTATCAAGGGTTCAGGAGTGAGCAGCCTCGTCTTTCTTCCAGATAGTTTTGAAGAGGTGCGGGCGGGAAAGCGGTTCACTCGGCTTGCGAAAAAATTGCAATGCAAGCTCAAATTCTTTCAGCGTCAGGCAAATACGGTGGTCGCCGAACCTGACCTGTCCAGTGACCAGATCGAACTCATAGATCCCGAACCTCTCTCTTCCAGCATGCAACATCTGCGGGGGTGTCCGACGCAACAGGGTATTAATACGTGCGACGAATACCCTTGTTTGCAAGGGCTTTTCCAGATAATCATCCGCACCGGCATCGAGTATTGACGACACATCGCTATTGTCAGTGCGGGCGGCAAGAAATAATATGGGTAAAACTGCTGAAAGATGTTCGCGGATCCACCGGACAGTTTCTGATGCTTCTGGATTGAGGATTTCCCAGTTGATAACAAGCAGATCGGTCGAATTTTGCCAGAAATGACTCGCGAACATCTTCCTGTCAGTAAAGAAGAAATATGAATAATCAGTTCGTGTGAGGGCAGGTGCAATCAGCATGGAATGGGCAGGATCACCATCGAGTATGCCGATCCGCATTGCGCGCTTGCCAGACTGTTTACTACCATGGGCCTGCCGGATTCGACCGTCGGGCCTAGATTTCGTAACCGCTCTGTCCATCACTCCCTCGTTTTTTGCCCTGACCGAAGACCTCCGGTCGCGCGAATGCACCCGTGCGAGCGGTTCGCCATGACCGGCCGGTATCGAGTCGGCGTTTTGAGAATGCCCGTTGTTAACACGCAGTTTAAGCTCAGCCGGGTATCGGGTCGTTCAGGAATTGTCAAACAGCGTGGGAATAATTTTACCGGACCGGTTCGACTTGGCATTATTAATTGTCTGATAAAAGGGATGTATTTTTATTTTCCGAGCAAGTTTTCCCTCGTTTCTGTCGAATATCCGACGTTCGTATTTCGTTTGTCTTGGAATGGTGTCGCTTTGTGTGCGTTTGACAATAACTAAAAATTGGGCACCATCAATTTTTCATTCCTTGACAGTGCGTGAGGCGTGTTGAGCTTAAGCTGCAACAAAATGTAACGAGCATTAAAGCGCGTGGATCGTAAATCAATCAGTCCATTAATGATCGGGCTAACCCGTCATTGTCGCGATTGCCGTTGCATCGGGGATGCGTCCCATCCATAGCTGGTTATCGTGCGAGATATCCCTGTGGGCATGGCGCGGCACACGTCGGGTTTGAGGGGAAATGCGTGAACAGAATCTACAGCGTTGTCTGGAATAAAGCACTGGGTCAGCTGGTCGTGGCATCAGAATTTGCCAGAGCGGACGGAAAGGGGCGCGCGAAATCAGCTGCTCGCAGCTCTGCAGTGCTGGCGGCAATCGCAGTGACGGCCGGTTTCGCACCAATGGCGCAGGCGCAATATGCGGCAGGTGGTGGTGCAGCAACCGGCAGTGGTGCTATTGCCGTTGGTACGGCAACGGCTAATTCCGGCAGCAGCGGCAGCGCTGGAGCCATTGCGATTGGTCCTGGCGCCACGGCCAATCTGTCAAGCCTGACCGGTTGTACCCAGGGTGCTACAGCGATCGGGGTGGGCGCCACGGCGCATTCCTGCGGCGCGGTTTCACTAGGTGAGAACGCCGGCGCCATTGGCAACGGGCAGGACGCAGTGAGCCTGGGAACCGCTTCGGACGCGCAGGGTGTTCGTGACGTCGCCATCGGAGCAGGGGCACAAGCCAATTCGAACGGGGGTCGGGCAGCGCTGGCTATCGGTGAAAACGCAGGTGCGAGTGCCAACCAGACTCTGGCTTTGGGCGGAGGCTCCAAGGCCAGCTCGGCATTTGCCACGGCCATCGGCGGCTGGAGCACGGGCACGAATGTTAGCGGTGGTGCTGGCGCTGTGACTGCCAGTGGCACCGGGGCCACCGCAATCGGCTCCAATGCTGTGGCCGGTGCAGAAGCAACGAACGCCAACGCGATCGCGATTGGCGGCCAGTCGGTCGCCTCAGGAGCGGCCGGCGTGGCCATCGGTTTGCAGGCATCCGCCAGCGGGACCAACGCCATCGCTCTGGGTGCAGGAGCATCGGTGAGTCCCGCGTCGGGTATTGCGGTGGGCAACGGCGCCATCGTGAACGGCGCTTTTGGCATCGCAGAAGGCAATGGCATCTCCAGCGGCGCGACTGGCCAGAACGTGGCAATCGGTTCGTCAGCGACGACGGCCAATGCAGGGTCGTCGACCGGTGGCGCGGTGGCAATCGGTATGAAGCAGACGGCTACCGGCAATGGAGCGGTGGCCATCGGGGACCCGAATACGGCGAACGGCACCGGCGCTGTTGCGACAGGTGCGAACGACATCGCCGCCGGTAGCTCGGCGGGGGTCACGGCTGCGAATGGCGCGGTGGCTATCGGCAATTCGAACAGTGCTATCGGTCAGGGCTCGGTGGCGCTGGGCAACAGCAGCACAGCGTCGGCCGCAGGCGGCATCGCCATGGGCGATACGGCAAATGCGAAGGCCGCTGATGGCGTGGCGCTAGGTTCGGGCGCGGTGGCGACAAACACGGGCGATGTCGCACTAGGCCAGAACTCGACGACCTCATCGCCGTCTACCGGCCCATACACGATCAATGGCGGCACCCCTGCGGGTACCTCGGACACTACGGGCGTGGTGTCCGTCGGTGCATTGGGCGCTGACCGCCAGGTCCAGAACGTGGCAGCCGGTTCGATCACCGCGACCTCGACGGATGCGATCAATGGTTCGCAACTGTATGCCGTTGGCGCATCGCTGAACAGTCTGGGCGGTAGCGTGGCGGCGAATCTGGGTGGTGGCGCGGTGTACGACAGCAGTACCGGGGCGTTGAGTATCCCTACTTATACCGTTGAGGGTAATACCTACAACAATGTTGGGAGCGCGCTGGCCGCGATCAACACTTCGCTGACCGGTGGCGGCATCAAATATTTTCATGCCACCTCGACTCTGGCCGATAGCACTGCAACGGGCACGAACAGCGTGGCGATCGGGCCCAACTCGTCGGCAGGAGGCAACGGGAGCTTTGCCTCGGGTGACGGAGCACAAGCGCTGAGAGACAACTCTGTCGCCATCGGCAACCAGGCGCTCGTTTCGTATTCGACCGGCAGTATCGCCATCGGCGATGGAGCAACGAACGCGACCACGACGCCGACTAGTGGCACCGCTGATACCGCCGGCATCGCCATTGGCCCGGGCGCCCAATCCCAATGGGGAGTGGCTATTGGCGATCAGGCCAGGAATGCTACGGGTGATTACGGAGTATCCATAGGGCGGCAAACTTCCACAGGACTGCGTAGCACCGCCATCGGCTGGGAAGCTTCCGCTTCCGGTACGGGGGCCATTGCGATTGGTGATGCCATCTCCGGCGGCGCATCCGCTTCAGGGGATGGTTCGATTGCCTTCAACGGTAGTGCCTTCGCGGCCGGTGGCGTCGCGCTGGGCTCCGACGCCAGGGCGATGAATGCGAACGATGTGGCGCTGGGCAGCGACTCGATCACCGTGGCCCCGTCGACAGGACCGTTCACGATAAATGGCGGAACTCCAGCTGCAACCAGCGACACCAATGGTGTGGTATCCGTTGGCGCCGCGGGCAGCGAACGTCAAATCCAGAACGTAGCCGCCGGTTCGATCACCGCGACTTCGACGGATGCGATCAATGGTTCGCAGCTGTATGCAGTGGGCTCGTCACTGAATAATCTGGGCAGTAGTACCGCCAGCAGCCTGGGCGGCGGCTCCGCCTACAACAGCAGTACCGGCACGGTGACGACCAGCCTGAACTATGGCGGCAATGCCTATGATTCGGTGCAGAACGTCATCGATCAGATCGGGAGCGCTGTCGATGGCGGTGGTATCAAGTATTTCCACGCAAACTCGACGCTAGCCGACAGCACCGCAACGGGGACTAACAGCGTGGCGATCGGTCCGGTGTCGACCGCGGGTACGGCCAGCGCGGTGTCGATCGGCAATGGGGCAACAGCTTCGGCGAATGCGGGTGATGTAGCCCTTGGTGCGGGCTCGACCACGGCGACAGTGGTGGCGACCAGCGGAACCACGATCAACGGCATGACCTACAGCTTTGCCGGCAGCAATCCGGCCAGTACTGTGAGCGTGGGCGCAGCAGGTAGCGAGCGCACCATCACGAACGTGGCAGCCGGACAGATCACTGCGGCCAGCACGGATGCGGTCAATGGAAGCCAGTTGTTTGCGACTAACCAGGCGCTTGGCTCGCTGGGCAGCACGGTGACGAACCTGGACAACCAGGTGACGGCAAACACGACGAACATCACGGCGCTGCAGCAGGACGCGCTGCAGTGGAGCCCCATGCTGGGCGCGTATGACGCGAGCCACGGCAGCGGCAGTGCGCAGCGGATCGCGAACGTGGCGGCAGGTACGGCGCCCACGGACGCGGTGAACGTGAGCCAGCTGGACAATACGGTGGCGGCGAGCGCGACGCATTACTACAGCGTGAACGATGGCGGCACGCAGGGTAGCAACTACAACAACAACGGCGCCACGGGCGTGGATTCGATGGCAGCGGGTGTGAACGCCTCTGCCACCAGTGCGAACGACGTGGCGCTCGGGTCTGGCGCTGTAGCCAATGGTGTTGCCCTTGACGGTTCCAACGTGGGTGGTGCTGTGGCTATTGGATCGGGTGCGCAAGCCACCGGCTCGCAGTCGATTGCCATTGGTGCCGGCGCCGGTTACGGTTCCACTGCGCCGGTGGGCCCAGACCAGGGACCTAACATTGCCGTGGGTGCCAGTGCTGGTCAGGACGTCACCGCGGGACCGGGCGGCAATGGTGCAACGGGTGCAGGCTCCAACGCAGCAGTCGGCATTGCCGCGGGCGACGCGGTCGCGGGTATCGGGAATAATACATTTGGGGCCTATTCCGGTGGCAACGTTACAGGTTCCAACAACGACTCCTTTGGGGACAGCGCCGGCGGTCAAGTAACGGGCAGCGGCAATGTGGCCATGGGCAACTGGGCTGGTTACGGCGTTTCTGGCAACGGTAATACCGCCATCGGTCGACTGGCTGGTCAGGTCAGCGGTAATGGCAATACCTCTGCCGGTACCTATGCGGGCTCCGGCGCGACGGGTAGCGCCAACGTTTCCGAAGGAGCCGGCGCAGGCCTGGATGTCAATGGTAGCAACAATGTAGCGGTCGGTTACGACGCTGGTACCACATCTTCGATCAACGTCAACGCGACTGATATCGACCAATCCTACAAGAATGGCGGCGGCCTGGCGGTGAGCAATACCGTCGCTCTGGGCACGAGCGCCGTGGCGATGGCGGATGACGGCATAGCGGTCGGTAATACAGCGTTGGCCAATACGGCCGGGGCAGTGGCAATTGGTCAGGGCGCGACGGCAAGCGGTGGTCAGGCGGTCTCGATCGGCGTGGGCAATACCGCGAACGGCAACGGTGCAGTGACCATCGGCGATCCGAGTTTTGCAAGTGGCACTGGCGCCTTCGCGGGCGGTGCGAACAATATCGCCAATTCCGACGGGACGCAGACGGCGACTACCTCCAATATGGCCAATGGCGCCGTCGCTATCGGCAACAGCAACACGGCGGTTGGACAGGGTTCAGTCGCGCTGGGGAACACGTCGACAGCAGGCAGCGCGGGTTCGCTGGCATTGGGCGATACGGCGGCGGTCGCCACCGGCGCCGCGGGTGGGATCGCGCTGGGTTCGGGCGCACAGGCAAACAACGCTGGCGACGTGGCGTTGGGTCGGAATTCCGTCGCTGCCGCAGCTCACACGGGAACCACCGCCCTGTATGGAGGGATCGCAGCGGGAATCGCGAGCGCGGCCAGCGGTGTCGTGTCGGTTGGCGAGGCGGGCGCCGAGCGTCAGATCCAGAACGTGGCGGCCGGCACTATCTCCGCCAGCAGCACGGACGCGATCAACGGCTCGCAACTGTTCTCGCTTGCCAACGGCGTGAATACTCTGGGCAACTCGGTGGCCGCAGGCGTGGGCGGTGGTTCGACCTATAACAGCAGCACCGGCGCAGTGACCACCAGCCTGAGCTATGGCGGCAATACCTATGACTCGGTGCAGAACGTCATCGACCAGATCGGCGGTGCTGTCGATGGAGGCGGTATCAAGTACTTCCACGCCAATTCGACGCTGGCGGACTCAACGGCGGCTGGTACAAACGCGATCGCAGTTGGTCCGGCGGCGGTAGCCACCGGCAATGAATCGATTGCCCAGGGTGACGCGGCCACAACGGCCAACACGGGCGACATCGCGATCGGTTCCGGCGCCGTGGCGAACAGCACCCCGATAAGCGTGGCACCCCCGGGGACCGTAACCGGCAATGTAGCGCTCGGACAGCAGGCCACGGCGAATGGTGCAGGAAGCGTGGCAATTGGCTCGCTCGCGCAGACTTCCAGCGACCAGTCAGTCGCAGTCGGCAACCAGGCCCTGGCGGGCGCTCTCGCGAGCACTGCCGTGGGCACCGGCACGACTGCTTCAGCGCTGGAGAGCGCGGCGTTTGGCTACAACGCTACCGCGAGCGCGGCGGCTGGCCTTGCGCTCGGCGTAGGGGCAAATGTCGCGTCGACGGGCGTGGCGTCGACGGCGATCGGCGAACTGGCGAGCGCGAGCGGCGCGGACAGCAACGCGATTGGTCGACTTGCAACGGCGGCAGGGACGGGTTCGATTGCCCTCGGCGGCAATGGAACAGGCTCGTCACTGACCGGAGGCGCGGTTGCCGGCGCGGACAATTCGATTGCCATTGGCGGATCGTCTTCGGTTGCCTCCGGCGCCACGTCCGGCGTCGCGATCGGCGTGAACGCGGTCGCCAACAACGCCGGTGATGTGGCATTGGGAAGTGGTTCAGTGACAACGGCACCGACTCCAACCGCCAGCGCCGTAATCGGTGGCAACACCTATAACTTTGCGGGTGTGAGTCCGGCCAGCGTGGTGAGCGTGGGAGCACCAGGCGAGGAGCGGCAGGTACAGAATGTGGCCGCCGGGGTGTTGTCTCAGACCTCGACAGACGCAGTGAACGGCTCGCAACTGTATGCAACGGACCAGGCCATCGATAGTCTGAGCAGTGCGGTGACTGCTGACGCTACGCATTATTACAGCGTCAACGACGGCGGAGTAGCCGGTGTCAACTACAACAATACGGGAGCAACCGGTCTCGACTCGCTGGCCGCTGGTGTTGGCGCTTCCGCGACGGGAGCATCCACCGTCGCAATCGGCAGCGCGATGGCCACTGCAACCAACGCCATTGCGATCGGCTCGGGCGCGAACGCGTCGGCCCTCGTGCCCGGTGTTGGGACTGACGAGATTGCCATCGGCACCGGCGCGACCGCATTGGGCGACGCGTTTGTCGCCGGTGTGAAGACGCAGACGTCGATGGCGATCGGCACGGGCGCGACGGCTGTGGGTGGCCTGGCCATCGGTTCGAACGCCACGGCAGGGGTCGACGATACGGCGCTGGGCGCAGGCGCCCAGGTGACGGGGCAGAACGGAATCGCGATTGGCACGACCGGCACGCCGTACCCCACCATCTCGTCGGGCAACGGCGCGATCGCCGCCGGCTTGCTCGCAAAATCCTCCAATACCGGTACGGTCGCCGTAGGTATCGAATCGAACGCCTCTGGCGCTTCGGCCATCGCACTGGGTCTGAACTCGACCGCTAGCGGCAATGGATCGCTGGCCATCGGTGGCGGCACGGGTGGGCCGGATGCTGTCGTCGGCTACCCGTCCGGAGGCGCCCAGGCGAGCGCGACGAATGCGGTAGCGCTGGGTTCCGGCGCGGTTGCAAGCGCCAACACTGGCGACGTTGCCCTGGGTTCAGGCTCGGTTACGACGACCGTCACACCGACGTCCAGTGCGACCATCAACGGCGTGACCTATTCAGGTTTTGCCGGGACAACACCGTCAAGTACGGTCAGCGTCGGCGCTGCGGGCTCGGAGCGGACGATCACGAATGTTGCTGCCGGCCGGATTACTTCGACGAGCACCGACGCTGTGAACGGCTCGGAACTGTACGCAGTAGGCAATGGCCTGAGCACGCAGATCAACACGCTGGGTAACAGTGTGGCGACTGGTCTGGGCGGTGGCTCGACCTATAACAGCAGCACCGGCGTGTTGACCACGAGCCTCACTTACGCGGGCAACACGTACAGCTCCGTGCAGAACGTCCTTAACCAGATTGGCAGTGCCGTCGACGGCGGCGGCATCCGGTACTTCCATGCCAATTCGACAGATCCGGACTCGCAGGCTATCGGGACAAACAGCGTGGCCGTTGGCCCGAACAGCGTGGCAAATGGCGCCAGCAGCATCGCCGCTGGGGATGGCGCCGTGGTCGCGACGGGGGCCGACCAGGCAGTAGCCATTGGTTATGCGGCGCAAGCCGGTTCCTCCAACGCCGTAGCCGTCGGCACCAACGCGGCAGCCAGCGGCGGTGAAGCAGTCTCCATCGGCGCAGGCAATTCCGCAACGGGCAACGGAGCCGTCGCGATTGGCGACCCAAGCACGGTATCAGGTACCGGCGCGGTTGGCGTCGGCGCGGACAACACGGTGAGCGGTCAAGGCGCGGTCGCGCTGGGCAACAGCAATATCGCGACGGGTCAGGGTTCGGTCGCGCTGGGCAGCGCGTCGTCCGCAACGGGCGCCGGTTCGCTGGCGCTCGGCGATGCCGCGTCCGCTACGGTGACTGGCGGTGTCGCGATCGGTTCCGGCGCCATCGCGACGAACGCGAACGATGTCGCGTTGGGATCCGGTTCCGTTACAGCGGCACCGAACCCCACCAGCAGCGCTACGATCGGAACTACGACCTATAGCGGATTTGCCGGCACCAATCCGACGAGCGTTATCAGCGTGGGTTCGCCCGGTAATGAGCGGCAGATTACGAACGTCGCTGCGGGTCAGATTTCCGCTACCTCGACGGATGCGGTCAATGGCTCGGAGCTGTATGCGGTGGCCAGTACGTTGAACAATGCGGTCGACGGCGGTGGGATCAAATATTTCCACGCGAATTCGACCCTCGCCGATTCGAGCGCGGCCGGCGCGAATTCCGTCGCCGTCGGGCCGGTTGCCACGGCAAATGGCGACGACAGTATCGCCGAAGGCAATGGCGCGGTCACTGGCGTAGCGGGCTCTCCGACGACCGTGACAAATGATGTCGCAATTGGAACCGGTGCGAGCGCAACGGCAGGTTCTTCCATCGCCCTGGGTGCGAGTGCCAGCGTCACTGCCGCTGGGGGCGTTGCGATCGGAGACGATTCTGTCGCGAACCGTGCGGCAGGCACCTATACCGATCCGATCACGGGCAGCACCTTCACGACCACGATGGGAGCGGTGTCCGTCGGCTCAGCGGGATCACCGCGGCAGATCACGAATGTCGCACCGGGGACGCAACTGACGGACGCCGTGGATCTCGCCCAGCTGGAAGGCGCAATCAACTCCCTCGACAGCTCAATCCTGTCGCAGGTCGGTTCCGGTTCGCTGTCCGGTTCGGGTTCAGGCGCAAGCTCAGGTAGCTCGACTTCCTGGATTACCGGTAATCCAGCCACGTATTCGGCGCCGGTCGCAAGCGGGTCGAATGCGACCGCCGCGGGTAGCGGTAGCGTGGCCTCGGGCACCAGCAGCACGGCAGTGGGTACCGGAGCACAGGCGACGGCTGCTAATTCTGTAGCGCTTGGCGCGGGTTCGGTTGCGACGGAAGCCAACTCTGTCTCGGTGGGTTCGCAGGGTAATGAGCGCACGGTTACCAACGTTGCGCCGGGGGTCAACGGGACAGACGCGGTCAACGTCAACCAGCTGAATGCGGGCGTGAGCAGCGCCGTCGGTCAGGCGAACCAGTACACGGACCAGCAGATCAGCTCACTGCGTCAGGACGCGTATGGCGCTGCGGCTGCCGCGATGGCCGTGGCCGGTTTGCCGCAACCGACCGGGCCGGGCAAAAGCATGGTGGCCATAGCGGGTTCGACGTTTATGGGCCAGCAGGGGATGGCAGTGGGCGTCTCGACCATCGCTGAAAACGGCAAGTGGATTTACAAGGGGGCGCTGACCACGAATACGCGCGGCCAGACGGGGGCGGTAGTGGGTGCAGGTTACCAGTGGTAAGTACCCGTGACGTCCCGCCTGTCCAAAGACGGACGGCTGATCCTCTACTTACCCTGATGAAAATCAATGGCGATGAGACCTGATATGAAAAAGACAACAAGATATTTGCCGGTAATCGTCCTGTGCAGCGCGTTGCTGGCGGGATGCGGAATGACCCCCACAGTGGGCGCGAATGGCGCCGTCGGGTTTCCCGAGCGCAGCTCGGCCTGGCTGAAGGAAGGGACCTTTGTCAACGTCGATAATCTGCGGCAGGTGGGGCCAGGCCTGACCAAGAATCAGGTATACGCGCTGCTGCAGGAGCCGCATTTCAGTGAAGGGGTCTTCGGAGTCCACGTCTGGAATTACATCTTCAACTTCCGCACCGGTCACGGCCAGGATGTGGTGACCTGTCAGTATCAGGTCCAGTTCGACGATCAGTATCGGGTCAAGGCAACCTACTGGAAGGACCCCGCCTGCGCTGATCTGATTGCGCCTACGCAACAGGAAACGGCATCGACACCCGATGATCAGGCAGTGCCGGGGAAGTTTACGCTGGATTTCGGGGTGTTGTTCCCATTCGGCAAGTCGTCTTTGCAGGACCTGTTGCCCGCGGGTCGTACCGCGCTCGACAACATTGCCACATCGCTCGCCGGGAAATACCGGAACGTGAAGTCGCTGCGGATCACCGGCTACACGGACCGGATTGGCGCGGATGCCTACAACGACCAGCTGTCGCTCGCACGTGCGCAGACTGTCCGTGACTATCTGATTGAGCGGGGCATACCCGGTGTCTCCATCTCGGTTGCTGGCCTTGGGAAATCGGATCCGGTCACAGTTAACTGTCCACCGGGCAAAGGTCCGGCAGCGATACGCTGTCTGTCACATGACCGCCGGGTCACCATCGAGGCTTTCGGCGAAAAGCGTTGAGCGTGCGGCGGTACCGCGCGTTTCGGAAAACAGGATGTTCCGGTCTGACGTCATCGTCAGAGACGACTGGCATCCGATGAACAGGATTGCGAAATGAATGGGAAAACGGGTGCGCCAACATACTTGCGCAAGAGCACGCCAGAGGTCTTGCCGGCAACAGCGACGCGAGCCAATTTGATGCTGTCGGAAAGGATCCGTACGGGCCTGAAGGCCGGCGATTTCCGGGTGGCGTTCCAGCCCATTGTTCATGCGCAGACCGGTCGTCTGTCCGTCGTTGAATGCCTACTCCGGTGGCAGCATCCGCAGTATGGGCTGCTTCTGCCTGAAAGCTTCCTGAGCGCGTTCGAAGACGTTGATGCGGCGCGTGACGCGACCTCCTTTGTTCTCGAGTCTGCGTGCCAGCAGATGGAAGAGTTGCGGCGAGCGGGTGGCACACTGCCGCGAGTGGCGATCAATATCCAGCCTTCACAGCTTGTTGATGACAGTCTCAGCGAAACGATCAGGGAGGTAACAGGCCGGTCAGGTTTGGATCCGTGTCTGATCGAACTGGAGGTTGTTGAAACGGAAGATCTCCTGAAAGTTCTGACTACACATGAGTTCACGCGGTCCCTGCGACGCCTGGGCGTTCGTCTGGCGCTCGACGACTTTGGTGCAGGCTACGCGTCGCTCGTCATGCTCGACAGGATGCATATCGATACAATCAAGCTGACTCGCGAGTTCCTGCCTCGCGTGCCGGCTTCGCCGCTGGCCTGTACGGTTGTTAGCAGCATCCTCGATCTCCTGGCGGGGCTCGGCGTTGCAGCGACCGTAGAAGGAGTGGAAACTGATGCCCAGCTACGATGGCTCGCTCAGAGACCTGACGTCAATGTGCAGGGCTATCTCATCGCCCGGCCTCAGCCTACGCTTGCCGCAGCAGTGGCCGCTATAGATGGAACTCCGTCTGCCTAGGCGCAGACGCGGCACGCGCCGTTTTTTGCTTGGGAAAGTCATGAAGCAACCGTATTGGACAGCGGACGGACATGGCGTATCGAATACATCATCGCGCGGAGAAATCGAATATGACTGGTCATTCGGGCAGGGTTGTCGGACTACTTATGATTGTCGTTACGCTGTCGGGTTGTGATCTGGCCGATCAGCAGATGGCTTACCGAAGGCAGCAAAGACAGGATTGTGTGGCTGCTGGCGGGTTCTTTACGGATAACTACACATGTGAAGGTCTGCGCGGGGCAGGAACGTCGTCCAGTCCGCCGGCACCGATGAAGTGCCGCAAGCAGGAGAGCACTGTAACAAAGGATGATGGCACTACGGTCACCAGTTCCACCGAAGTCTGTTCAGGGTTCTAGTGTGTGGTTCGGGATTCTCGCAGGCCGTGGTTAGCCATTCTTCACCGGCAATCATTGCACCTTACGCGGATGTATCGCTGCCTGAATGTCCGTTAGGCGCGAGTTGAAAAACTGACGGATGTCCCGATCCGGTATGTGAGATCACGGGGCTCGATGAGACGAGCTGACGGAATGCTTCGCGTCGTACTTGACAATCCCTGACTATGGAAATGCCTCGAATCCCGTTACTATCTACGCGTGGTTTTCCGTACCCTCGGTAACCACAGCTTGACCCTCTTGGCGTGCCTTCCCGTTTCGGGAAGGCTTTTTTTTGACGAGTCGAACACGTGCAGCACTTGAGGGCAGTTTCCATGTCAGCCCGAAGGTCTCGAAAGACTAGCAAAACGCAACAACTTCGTCTTGAGGCGGAGTCTGAAGGAAGCGGGTAGAAAATGCCATGACGAACACAATCAGCCTGAAATTCCGCACTGTGCGACGCATTGCGGGACTGCCTGTCTGCTGCGTGATCGCGATCCTGCCCTGGACAAATGCATGGGCGCAGATGGTGGATGTCGAGCCCGATCACAATTGCCGCCTCAAGGTTGAAGCGAAACTTCCTTTGACGCAGATTCACGGCCACTATCTCGCACCGGTAGATATTGCTGGCAAAAGCTATCCCATCGAGGTCGATACTGGGGCGGACAAGACGGCTCTCACGCCGCAGGCGGCCGATACACTGCAACTGGGTCAGGATATGTCGGCGGCCGAGCGTGTAGGTGGCGTTGGCGGCAGCGTTGACCCCCAATACTCGCGCATCATATCGGCGCTCAAATTCGGCTCGTCGGAATGGGACAACCTGGTTGTCCCGACCTCGAACATGTTGACAGCGACTCAACTTGCCATGTCGCCCACGCCGATCGGACTACTGGGTGCCAACGTCCTGTCCCGCTACGACGTAGAGTTCGATTTCCCGGCAAGCACCATGACCCTTTACTCTGCGGAGGGTTGTCTCGGCCGCTTCGCGCCATGGGTGGGAAACTACTATTCATACTCTCCGGAGTACACCCAGCGGCATCGTTTCATCCTGTCGCTGGTGTTGAATGGCCATCGTGTGCGCGCCGTCATTGATACGGGGGCGTCCCGCTCGCTTCTTACGCGTGCGGCGGCCGTGGCAGTTGGCGTAGATGGCGCGACACTCGATCGTGATCCAACGTCGTCCGGCACCGGCATGAAAGGTACCCCCATCGACATTCGCCTCCACCGGTTCGATAGCCTGAGGATCGGTCCCATCACATACCGGAATGTCGTGATCGATGTCGGTGATACGCCTCTGGCTGACGCCGATATGTTATTGGGTATGGACTTCATGAAATCGCGTCGCGTATGGTTTTCCTACTCAACCGGCTGGGTATTCATGCAACCCGCTTCGGGTCCGCTCGCGGCGCAAGTGGCCCCGCCGCAGTTCGGGAAGACCACCTTTCTGCCAGCGCGCGTTGCCCGGCAGATTGACGCTCTGCCACCCGACGACGAACTGGACCAAGGCTCGCCGACCAGATAGCAGTCAGGTCGTCTCCCAACGATCGTTAGCCCCAGATAATGGAGCACAAAATACCGACAGGCGACTTGTCCACCGGCCTCCTTGCGCGCGGAAAGGAACTTCCGAATAGACACCGGAACGGGCAGCGACCAGATTGCGCGCGCGAACCCGCCTTTCGAGCGGCAAACCGTTGAGGTTGTCGATGCCGATGCCCGCACGGGTCCAGTCGAGGTTGATCCGGTCTTCGGCGACCGGCCTACCGTACGTCATCGCCAGGACGCTCATGCGCACGGAATACAGACGACTCATTAGCCTAGTGCCTAGTGCCTAGTGCCTAGTGCTCTCAGCATACCGATGTTTTTTTCGATGAATGTTAGTCGAAATATGCATGAGCGTTGCCACCATAAATTGGGCTACATACCGTTGGCGTGCATGCCCCTGCTGCCCATGCATTACGCAGTGCTGACATGACGCTGTGCCGATATGATAAATGCGAGCTGAATGGATTCTGTAATCCGGCTATTGTCAATTCCGGTTATGGGTGCCGTGCTGGTTCGTTGAAATCTGTCTGTGTGCGGTTGCGCCTATACCCGGCGGACTATCTCCGGGAATTCCGAATCAGGAACCCAGGCTAACAGAGGACATGACCGGCATCTACGGCATCGTCAACGAGACGATGCTACCTCTGATCTTTGAGCGCGAAACCCCGCCCGCCGTCACCGTGCGCGCAGGCAAAAGCTCATTTCGAGGGACTGGGCTGCGGGGGGTTCTACGCAGCGAACGGCAAATGTCCGGACGAGCGCTATGTGCGCACCACGACCGGCCTCGATTACCGCGACGCGACGCCGGTGTCGGGTATGCGAACGGGCTAGGGGGCAGAGATGCAGAACGTCAGGATTAGTGTTGTGCGGCCCCCAGGCCAGAGCCAAAACGGAGAGTGATGGCTTGACGTAACGCCGTGTCGGCGCTTGTGTTGATGAGGCTTTCGTAGATTTTCCTAACCACGCTTGGAGGGAGGCGGTATGTCAAATTTTGATAGGGTAGTGAGCGGCGTCAATGGCTCGCCGGATGACGTTGTAAATGCTTCCGGTGTGAATACAGAGCCGATGTCCGGCAACGTACGTGCGCGCCTCAAGCGCGCCAAACAGAAGGCGGCCGATGTGCAGGTCATCGTCGTCGAGAAGGGACGCAAGACTGCACGGGTTGCCGACGATTATGTGCATGAACGTCCGTGGTCGACCGCCGGCGTGGCCTTGGGAGTTGGCGTGCTGATAGGTTTGTTGATCGGTCGAAAATGAATATCCAGCGGGTCACCGGTACATAGCGATGCGGCTGGACCTGACTCGAATCGGAAGGAGTCGGGCTCGGCCCCTTCAGTTCGAGAGTTCGTCGTCCTTATGCACAGCAGGAATGGCAGGACATACTTCCCTTTAGGCGGGCAGTGGATACGTGCCCGATGATCGGCCCGGGTAGATCGACAATACAAGACTCCGTAAAACCCAGCACCGTGTCACCAACCACGGAAATCCTTACGACCTATGCGTGGACTGACGCGCGTCATGAGGAATTGGCATCACGTTCGCGTTAATCTGTTTTCCTCCCTAAGGTGCAAGGGTGTCTTCAACCCCAAGTCGCATGAGGAGCATGTCCATGGCCGCCGAAATTCTCTTCAGAATCGAACATGATCTGCTAGGTGATCGTGAAGTTCCTGCTCACGTCTACTATGGGATTCACACGCTACGTGCGCTGGAAAATTTCCCGATTACGGGTTCACCGATCTCGGTATATCCGGAGTTGATCAAAGCACTCGCTTACATCAAACGGGCCGCTGCGCAGGCGAATCGCGAGTTGGGCCTGCTCGACGCGACGCGTTTTGATGCCATCGTCAGTGCCTGTGCCGAATTGCTGGAAGGTAAGCTACACGATCAGTTTGTGGTCGACGTCATTCAGGGGGGCGCCGGGACATCGACCAACATGAATGCCAACGAGGTGATCGCTAACCGCGCACTTGAATTATTAGGTAAGAAGAAGGGCGAATACCAGTTTTTACATCCGAACGAGCAGGTCAACATCGGCCAGAGCACTAACGATGTGTACCCGTCGGCGCTAAAAATCGCGACGTGGTTTGGCATTCTGAGTCTCATCGAGGCAATGACCGTTTTGCGTTGCGCTTTCGAAGCAAAGGCGCGAGAGTTCAAGGACGTTCTGAAAATGGGGCGCACGCAATTACAGGACGCGGTCCCGATGACACTCGGGCAGGAGTTCAGCACCTACGCCGTGATGCTCGAAGAGGATGAGCAAAGGCTTCGAGAGGCGACTCTGCTGATCTGCGAAATTAACATGGGAGCGACAGCGATCGGCACAGGCATTACCGCTCATCCCGATTATGCACCGCTGGTTCTAAAGCATCTCAAAAGAATTACGGGCATTCCGCTTGTTACGGCGCCCAACCTCATTGAAGCAACTCAGGACTGCGGCGCTTTCGTTCAGTTGTCGGGCGTGCTCAAGCGGGTGGCAGTCAAGCTCTCGAAAACCTGCAACGACTTGCGTCTTCTCTCCAGTGGTCCGCGCGCTGGCCTTGGGGAGATCAACCTTCCGCCCATGCAGGCTGGATCGAGCATCATGCCGGGGAAGGTAAACCCGGTCATTCCTGAGGTAGTAAACCAGATTGCGTTCGAGGTCATCGGCAACGATCTCACCGTAAGTTTCGCGGCCGAGGCCGGTCAGCTGCAATTAAATGCATTCGAACCGATCATCGCACACAGCCTGTTCAAGAGCGTAACCCACCTGCGCAATGGTTGCCTGACGCTCGCCGAGCGCTGCGTCAAAGGAATCACGGCCAACGAGGCGCGCTTGCGGGCGTTGGTCGAGAATTCAATCGGTATCGTCACGGCGCTCAATCCGTACATTGGCTACGCCAACGCGACATCCGTGGCGATGGAAGCTCACGCGTCGGGCGGACGCGTGTACGACATCGTGCTTCAGAGGGGTTTGTTGTCCGAGCAACAACTCGACGAGATCCTCAAGCCTGAGGTCCTCACGCAGCCCACGCCGCTTCATATCCCTCCGAGACGCTGAGCGATCCTTGGCGTATGGAGCGCCCGGCGTCGAGCCGGTTAGCGCTCTACGCGTTACCTATGCGGCCAATCATAACCGCAGTGCAAAACGTCATCGGTGCGGTGTGCAGCACAACGCCGAACTGCAAGGACGAGCAATCACTCGGAAATCCATATAGCGCCGAGGGGCGCTATTACGAAATTCCATTCAGGCGCGACCAGGTCGCGCGTCATGACCTGTTTCGAATCAATGGCTTGTTGACTTCCCCCATTCTGCCGATTGGGTGGCACAGCCATTGCATTACTGCGACGACAAATTGCCGCGCCGACCATGGACGCGAATAAAAACGGGAGACAGCATGAACGCGAATGACGATCTCGATCCGCTCGAGACCGGCGAGTGGCTGGACGCGCTGCGCGCGGTCCAGCAGCACCGCGGCACCGAACGAACCAACTACCTTGTCAATTCGCTGGTCGCCGCCGCGCGGCGCGACGGCGTGTACGTTCCGCATTCGCTGACGACCGCGTACAGGAATACCCTGACGCCCGAGCAGGAAGAGAAGTCTCCCGGCGACCGCGGCATCGAACACCGCTTGCGTTCGATCATCCGCTGGAATGCGCTCGCGATCATCCTGCGGGCCAACAAGGAGAGTTCGGAGTTAGGTGGCCACATCGCCAGCTTCCAGTCGGCTGCCACGCTTTACGACATCGGCTTCAATCACTTCTGGCATGCACCGACGGATACGCATGGCGGTGACCTGGTCTACATCCAGGGGCACAGCGCACCGGGTATCTATGCGCGCGCTTTTGTCGAAGGACGTCTCACTGAAGAACAATTGCTCGGCTATCGCCAGGAGACCGGCGGCAAAGGTTTGTCGTCCTATCCGCATCCGTGGCTGATGCCGGAATTCTGGCAGTTCCCCACCGTCTCGATGGGTCTGGGGCCGCTGATGGCAATTTACCAGGCGCGTTTCCTGAAGTACCTGGCGGGGCGGGGGCTGGCGGACACGGCGCCGCGCAAGGTGTGGGCCTTCATGGGCGACGGGGAGATGGACGAGCCCGAATCGCTGGGCGCGATTTCGCTCGCGGGCCGTGAGCGGCTGGACAACCTGATCTTCGTCATCAACTGCAACCTGCAACGGCTCGACGGCCCGGTGCGCGGCAATGGCAAGATCGTGCAGGAACTGGAGTCGGTCTTCCGCGGCGCTGGCTGGAACGTCATCAAGGTGCTGTGGGGCAGTGGTTGGGACAAGCTGCTGGCGCGAGACAAAAGCGGTCTGCTGCTCAGGCGCATGGAAGAGTGCGTCGACGGTGAGTATCAAGACTTCAAGAGCAAGAGCGGCGCGTATGTGCGCGAGCACTTCTTCGGCAAGTATGAAGAACTCAAGGCGCTGGTCGCCGACATGAGCGACGACGAGATTTGGGGGCTCACGCGCGGTGGCCACGATCCCGACAAGGTCTTTGCTGCCTACGCTGCAGCGGCCAAACATACGGGCCGGCCCACGCTGATCCTGCCCAAGACTGTCAAGGGCTACGGCATGGGCGAATCGGGCGAAGGGCAGATGATTGCCCATCAGGCCAAGAAGATGACCCAGGACGCGCTGCGCGGCTTTCGCGACCGCTTCCAGATCCCGGTGGCCGATGAGGACCTTGCCAAGGTGCCGTTCATCAAGTTGCCCGACGACAGCCCGGAGATGAAGTATCTGCATGCGCGCCGTGCGGAGCTCGGCGGCTACCTGCCACAGCGCCGGCGCCGCTCTGCCTCGCTCGAGATCCCACCGCTCGATGCCTTCAAACGCCTGCTCGAACCTACCGGTGCGCGCGAAATCTCCACCACGATGGCCTTCGTACAGATGCTGGGGACGCTGGTGCGCGACAAGACCATCGGCAAGCACGTGGTGCCTATTGTGCCGGACGAATCGCGGACCTTCGGCATGGAGGGGATGTTTCGCCAGCTCGGTATTTACTCGTCGGTAGGACAGCTTTACACGCCGCAGGATGCCGATCAGTTGATGTACTACCGCGAGTCGAAAGACGGCCAGGTACTGCAGGAGGGCATCAACGAAGGCGGGGCGATGTCGAGCTGGATTGTCGCGGCCACCTCGTACAGCACGAGCAACGTGCCGATGATTCCGTTCTACATCTATTACTCGATGTTCGGCTTGCAGCGCGTGGGTGACCTTGCCTGGCTGGCCGGCGACATCCGTGCGCGCGGGTTCCTGCTCGGTGGCACGGCGGGGCGCACGACACTCAATGGCGAGGGTCTGCAGCATGAGGACGGTCACAGCCACATCATCGCCGGGACCATTCCCAACTGCATTTCCTACGACCCAACGTTTGCCTATGAAGTGGTGACCATTGTGCGCGAGGGCATGCGGCGCATGATCGAGCAGCAGGAGGATGTTTTCTACTACATCACCCTGATGAACGAAAACTATCCTCATCCGGGTCTTGCCGATGCACCCACAGTAGCGGGCGCCACTACCGACGAGGGCATCCTCAAGGGACTGTACCTGCTCAAGGACGGGGGCGAGACGGCAAAGAACGGCCATCGTGTGCAACTGATGGGCAGCGGCACGATCCTCCGCGAGGTGATGGCCGCAGCCGAACTCCTCAAGAATGACTTCGACGTGACCGCTGATGTCTGGAGCGCGACGAGCTTCAACGAACTGAGGCGCGACGGCATGGCCACGCAGCGCTGGAACCTGCTGCATCCAACAGAATCGCCGCGCCGGAGTTGGCTCGAGCGCTGCCTTGACGGCCACGCGGGGCCGGTGGTGGCGTCGACTGACTACATGCGCGCCTACGCCGACCAGGTGCGCGAGCAGGTCCAGAACAGCGGGCGCCGCTACGTCGTCCTGGGAACTGACGGCTTTGGCCGTAGCGACTACCGGGCCAAGCTGCGGCGCTTCTTTGAGGTGGATCGCTATTACGTGACGTTGGCAGCGCTCAAGTCGCTGGCCGACGACGGCGACATTTCCCAGGCGGTGGTGGCCGAGGCGATTGCCAAATATGGCCTAGACACCGAGCGCGCGGCGCCGTGGACCGTTTGAAACGCTCAGGACGACAAAAAATATGAACCAGGCAATCGATATCAAAGTGCCCGACATTGGCGACTTCAAGGACGTGCCGGTGATCGAGATCTATGTGAAGGTAGGCGACACGGTGAAGGCCGAGGATCCGCTGGTATCGCTCGAATCGGACAAGGCGACCATGGACGTGCCGGCGCCGCAGGGCGGGGTGGTCACGGCGATCCAGGTGAGCGTGGGCGATAACGTCAGCGAAGGCAGTGTGATCATGCAGTTCGCGGGAGCGGCTACTGCACTCGCCGAATTGGTGAAACCGGGTGACGCCGCGCCGTCTTCGCCAGTAAGCGGGCCGGTAGCTTCGGCTGCTCCCAATGGAGCGGCAGCACCCGCATCGGTGGCAGGTGGAATCGACGAAGCCGCCTTCGCGCTCGCCTACGCGGGCCCGGCGGTGCGCAAGCTGGCACGCGAACTGGGCGTCGACCTCGGCAAGGTCAAAGGCACCGGCGAGCACGGCCGCATCGTGCGTACCGATGTCGAAGCGTTCGCTACCGCCGGATCTGCCGCGAAAGGCGGCGCGGCATCCGCTAGCGGTGGCGCTCTGGATCTGCTGCCCTGGCCCAAGGTGGACTTCGCGAAGTTTGGCCCCGTCGAACGCAAGGAGCTCTCTCGCATCAGAAAAATCTCGGCGGCCAATCTGCATCGCAACTGGGTGGTGATTCCGCACGTCACCACGCACGACGAAGCCGACATCAGCGATCTCGAGCAATTCCGTGTGCAGATGAACAAGGAGCTGGAGAAGTCGGGCATCAAGATCAGCATGCTGCCGTTCATGATGAAGGCGGCGGTGGCGACGCTCAAGGCCTTTCCCGAGTTCAACGCGAGCCTCGAGAAGAGCACCGACGGTGACGTGCTCGTCCTGAAGCAGTACTACCACATCGGTTTTGCGGCGGATACGCCTAACGGGCTGGTGGTACCGGTGATCCGCGATGCCGATCGCAAGAGCATCCCCGAGATCGCCAAGGAAATGAGCGAGCTGGCAAAGCTGGCCCGCGAGGGCAAGCTCAAGCCCGAACAGATGCAGGGCGGCAGCTTCACGATCAGTTCGCTCGGCGGCATTGGCGGCATCTACTTCACACCGATCATCAACGCACCCGAGGTCGCCATCATGGGAGTGTGCAAGAGCTACTGGAAGCAGCACTCCAGCGACGGCAAGAGCTGGACCTCGCGACTGACGCTGCCGCTGTCGCTCTCCTGGGACCACCGCGTGATCGACGGCGCCGCCGCCGCGCGCTTTAACGTCCATTTCGCCAACCTGCTCGCCGACCTGCGGCGTGTGCTGTTCTGACGGGCGTACTGCAATGACCAATCTTGTAGAAGTGAAAGTGCCAGACATCGGTGACTTCAGGGATGTCGCGGTTATCGAGTTGATGGTCAAGGTGGGCGAGGTGATCGCCGTCGACACCGGCCTGATCATGGTCGAGTCCGAGAAGGCCTCGATGGAGATCCCGTCCACGCATGCGGGCGTGGTCAAGGAAATCAAGGTCAACGTGGACGACAAGGTCAGCGAAGGCTCGGTGATTTTGATGGTCGAGGCCGCGGATGCAGCAACCTCTGCGACGGCGACTCCAACTGCGGCGCCATCACCTGCGCCCGCCGCGGCGCCGCTGCCGGCCTCGAGCTACGGCGGCAGGGTCGATGTGGAGTGCGAGGTGCTGGTACTCGGCGCCGGCCCTAGTGGCTACTCAGCAGCGTTCCGCAGCGCCGACCTAGGTATGAAGACGGTGCTGGTCGAGCGTTACGCGACGCTGGGCGGGGTGTGTCTGAATGTAGGTTGCATCCCGTCCAAGGCCTTGCTGCACACCGCCTCTGTCATGGACGAGGCCCGCCATCTGTCCGACCACGGCATCCGTTATGAGGCGCCGGAGATCGACCTCGACAAGCTGCGCGCTTTCAAGGACGGTGTCGTCGGCAAGCTCACCGGCGGCCTCGCCGGTATGGCCCGGTCGCGCAAGGTCGAGGTGCTGACGGGTGTCGGCAGCTTTGTCGATCCTCACCATCTCGAAGTCGTCGCGCCGGATGGCGGCAAACGCGTCGTGAAATTTGCCAAGGCGATTATCGCGGCGGGTTCGCAAGCCGTGAAGCTGCCCTTCATGCCCGAGGACGGGCGCATCGTCGACTCGACCGGCGCGCTGCAGTTGAAGAGCATCCCCAAGCGCATGCTGGTGGTGGGCGGCGGGATCATCGGGCTGGAGATGGCCACGGTCTACTCGACGCTCAGCACGCGCATCGATGTCGTCGAGACGCTCGATGGCCTGATGCAGGGCGCCGACCGCGACCTGGTGAAGGTCTGGGACAAGATGAACGCGCATCGCTTTGGCCACGTGATGCTGAAGACTCGCGCGGTGAGTGCGAAAGCGACGAAGGCCGGCATCGAAGTCGGCTTCGAGGGCGAGAGCGCCCCCGGCGAGCCACAGCTCTATGACCTGGTGCTGGTGGCCGTGGGCCGCAGCCCGAACGGGGGCAAGATCGGCGCGGACAAGGCCGGCGTGGCGGTGTCGGCGCGCGGTTTCATCGACGTCGACCGGCAGATGCGCACTAACGTGCCGCACGTTTACGCGATCGGCGACATCGTCGGCGAGCCGATGCTGGCCCACAAGGCGGTGCACGAGGCGCATGTGGCCGCCGAGGCCGCGCATGGCGAGGCGAGCTTCTTCGACGCGCGGCAGATCCCGTCAGTGGCCTATACGGATCCCGAAGTGGCCTGGGCCGGCAAGACCGAGGAGCAGTGCAAGGCCGAAGGCATCAAGTACGGCAAGGCAATGTTCCCGTGGGCTGCTTCGGGTCGCGCCATCGCCAATGGCCGCGATGAAGGCTTCACCAAACTGATCTTCGACGAGACGACTCATCGCGTGATCGGCGGCGGCATCGTCGGCACACACGCGGGCGACCTGATCAGCGAGGTGTGCCTCGCCATCGAGATGGGCTGTGAGCCGGCCGATATCGGCAAGACCATCCACCCGCATCCGACACTCGGCGAATCGATCGGCATGGCTGCTGAACTCTTCGAAGGCCATTGCACCGATCTGCCGCCGCAGAAGAAGAAATAGGTGCGCCACGTTGGTTGATCCATCCATGCCCATTCCCGCTGCGCCGGTCTAAAAAACCAATCTGGAGATAACCATGACAGACAATCTGCGCGAAGACGCGCTCGACTACCACCGCTATCCGACGCCGGGCAAAATCTCGGTCATGCCGACCAAGCCGATGGTCACGCAGCGCGACCTCGGCCTGGCCTATTCGCCGGGCGTCGCCGAAGCGTGTCTGGCGATCGTCGACGATCCGCTCGAGGCCGGCAACCTGACGGCGCGTAACAATCTCGTGGCCGTTATCACCAACGGCACGGCGGTGCTGGGGCTCGGCAACATCGGTGCGCTGGCGGGCAAGCCGGTGATGGAGGGCAAGGGGTGTCTCTTCAAGAAGTTTGCTGGCATCGACGTGTTCGATATCGAACTCGACGAGACTGACCCTGACCTGCTGATCGACACCATCGCGCGCATGGAGCCGACGTTCGGCGGCATCAACCTCGAGGACATCAAGGCACCCGAGTGCTTTTATATCGAGCAGAAGCTGCGCGAGCGCATGAAGATCCCAGTCTTCCACGATGACCAGCACGGCACGGCAATCGTGGCCGCAGCGGCGATCCTCAATGCGCTCTGGCATGTCGGCAAGGATATTGCCGAGGTCAAGCTGGTGGCCTCGGGAGCGGGCGCCGCGGCGCTCGCCTGCCTCGACCTGATCGTCAGTCTCGGGATGCCGAAGCACAACGTGTTCGTGTCGGACAGCACCGGCGTCGTCTACGCCGGGCGCAAGGAGCAAATGGACCCGAACAAGGAGCGCTATGCTCAGGATACCTCAGCGCGCACGCTCGGCGAGATCATCGAGGGTGCCGATATTTTCCTCGGCCTGTCGGCGGGCGGCGTGCTCAAGCCGGACATGGTCAAACGTATGGCGCATGCGCCGATCATTCTGGCGATGGCCAACCCGACGCCCGAGATCATGCCCGAAGCGGCACTCGCGGTGCGGCCTGACGCCATCCTCGGCACCGGCCGCTCGGACTATCCGAACCAAGTCAACAACGTGCTGTGCTTCCCGTTCATCTTCCGCGGCGCGCTCGATGTCGGCGCCACGACGATCAACCAGGCCATGAAGCTGGCGGCTGTGCGCGCGATCGCCGAGCTCGCACACGCCGAAATTCCCGAAGTGGTGGCAAATGCCTACGGCGCGGCTGGCCTGCGCTTTGGCGCGCAGTATCTGATCCCCAAGCCGTTCGACCCGCGCCTCATTGAAGTGGTGGCGCCAGCGGTGGCGCAGGCGGCGATGGACAGCGGGGTGGCCACGCGTCCGATCGGCGACATGGTGGCCTATCGGCAACGTCTTGGGCAGTTCGTCTATCAGTCGAGCAGCGCGATGCAGCCGGTGTTCGCCTCCGCCAAGCGCGCCCCCAAGCGGGTGCTCTATGCCGAAGGCGAAGACGAGCGCGTGCTGCGCGCCGCCCAGGTGGCGGTGGACGAGCGGATCGCGCATCCGCTGCTGGCCGGGCGGCCGGATGTGATTGCAGAACGTATCGCGCAGTACGGTCTGCGCCTGCGGCCCGGGATCGATTTCGAGTGCATCGACCCGCTCGATCCAGCCGCTTACGGCGAGGCTGCTGAGTTGTACTACAAACTGGTGCGCCGCCAGGGCGTGTCGAGCGCCCAGGCGCAGGCAGAGATGCGCAGCCACGGCACCTTGCTGAGTGCGATGGCGTTGCGCGAGGGCCGTGCCGACGCGATGCTGTGCGGCACCTTCGGACGCTACCAGGATCACTTGCGTTATGTGCACGACGTGATCGGCCTGAAGCGCGGCACGCAGACTTTCGCGGCAATGCAGATGCTGATGCTTCCCGGGCGTCAGCTATTCATTTGCGACACCCACGTCAATCTGGATCCGACGGCTGAGCAGATCGCCGAGATCACGCTGCTGGCAGCCGACGAGGTGCGGCGCTTCGGCATCACGCCTAGCGTGGCGCTGCTGTCGCATTCGAGCTTCGGCAGTTCCGACGCCCACAGCGCCGTCAAGATGCGCGAGGCGCTGGCGATGGTGCGTGAGCTCGATCCGCTGCTTGCGGTGGATGGCGAGATGCGCGGCGACGCAGCGTTGTCGCGCACGATCCTTGATCACGAGTTTCCGGACTCGGGCCTTAGCACGGAGGCCAATGTGCTGGTGATGCCCAATGTCGATGCGGCCAACATCTCCTACAACCTGCTGCGGATCGCAGCAGGCGGGGGCATCACCGTGGGCGGCATCCTGCTGGGCGCGGCGCGGCCGGTGCATATCCTTACTCCGTCCTCGACCGTGCGCCGCATCGTGAACATGACGGCGCTCGCCACCGTCGATGCCGGCGTGTCTCGCGGCGCCTGATGACGGCATGACGGGATGCGCGTCGTACTGGGTGTTTACCCGCGGCGGTGCGCACGGAAAACCATACGCCGCCGCTGTTGCTATTCCGGCTTTTCGTTCTGGCGCCGCTGCAAGGTTCTTCGAAAAATAAATCAAATCAACGGCTTGGTTGGCGCGAGAGAGTCTCGTTCCGGCTGGCATGGCCGTTGCTCTTTTCAGGTCAAAACGCGCGGCGCCGCCTTCGATGCGAGCCGCCGGGAGGAGACGAAATGAACACAAGTGACAAGCGCGATCCGCTCGCACCCGGCGAGCGAGTGCTGCATCCGCGACCCATCCCTCCGTAAACACCCCGCGCCCAAGCCGGTCTCCAGACTGCGCCGGGCGCCGCCGTGCCTGCCTGTTTGCCGCAGCACGGAAGCGTCAGGCCACGCTACCTACAAGCGCTGCCGATTTTGAATCTATACCCATCCTGTTCGACCGCTAGCGAAATGCTCTTCTCACGAGGCACATCATGCAAGTCACCGGTATGTTTCATGGTTCAAGGATGCTCCAGTTCGTCGATTTCCCTACCACCGAAGTGCTGGGCCCAGACGCGAGTGAAGAAGATATCCGCGCGCTGATCGACAGGCACGGCCTGATTTTCATCAAGCCGGTGTTCAAGGGCGGTGTCGGCAAGAAGGGCAAGGCCGGCCTGATCGGCAAGGCCACTGACCTGAAAACCGCGCTTAAGGAAAAGGAACGTCTGTACTTCGTGGAGCACCGCGTCGGCGAAACGGTGGCCAAGGCTAACGGCGTGACCTTCGAAGCGGGCGTGCCCGCCGAACACGAGGTCTATTTCTCGATCACCGACTCAACCCATTTCCGTGCGCCGACCATGACGCTCACCCACCACGGCGGCATGGACATCGAGGAACTTGACAGGAGCCAGGTGGCGCAGGTGCCGTTCGACCCGCTCACCGGACTGAAGGCGTTCGTCGTGGCCAATGCGCTCTCTGCACTCGGGGCGCCCAGGCAGATCATCTCGCCGCTGGTGCAGCACCTGCCCAAGCTCTGGGAGCTGTACCACGACTACGGCATGACCACGCTCGAGTTGAATCCGATCCGCATGCGGGTGGACAGGAAAGGTCGCATGACGCCCGTAGCGTGTGACTTCAAGTGCGGTTTCGACCGCGACGACCCGCGCTGGCGCCGCCTGAACCTGCCGGCCAGCCTGTTTGCGGTCGACTACTCCGACTTCGAGCAGGAGATCAACCAGTTGCGCACCTACCAGGGGCAGAGCGACGTCTACGTGATCAACGCGAACGGCACGATTCTCGCCCCGACCTTCGGTGGTGGCGCCAATTCTCTGGTGACCCAGATGCTCGGCGATGACGCCATTATCTCCTCGGACTTCGGCGGCAACCCGCCTTACGAAAAGATGAAGGAAGTGGCGAGCATCTGCTTCAAGCACTGGCTCAAACAGAGCAACGTGCTGTTCATCATCGGCGGCAAATCGAACAACACGGACATCTTCGAGACCTTCCGCGCGATGGCTGATGCGCTGCGCGAGCATTTCGGCCGGCACGGGGCCACGCCGCTGTATGTGGTGATCGGCCGCGGCGGCCCGAACCTCGTGCGTGGCATGGGCGCTATGCGCGACACCCTCGATGCGTTGGGCCTGCCATACCGCTTCTTCGGTTTCGACTCCGACATGAGCGAAGTGGTGCTGCATGCGAAGCAGGTTGACGCCTGGATGAAAGCCGGTGGCCGCGAGCAGGTCGCGGCCCGGCTCGGCATCGTGCCCAGCCTCGCAGCCTGAAGATTGCAATCGCGCACAAGGAGAGAGACATGTACAAACAAGGCGTAGGCGATTTCAAATATTTTGTGGGGACCTCTTCGCTCGCTCAGGTGGCGACGCGTGACGACCGGGTCTGCGTGCTCAATATCCTCGGCGGCGAGTCGAGCGACGTGACGCCAGTGGGCCATGCCTATTCGGGCGGCAATGTGGTGTTTGGCACGTCGCCAGGCAAGCGCGGTCAGGTGCTGGAGACGGCGCTTGGCAACGTGCCCGTGTACAACAACGTGCTCGAGGGCATCAACGACGGCCACCGCTTCAATTGCGGTGTGATCTATCTGCCGCCGGCGGCTGCCCGCGACGGCGTGGCCGAACTGATCCGGGTCAATCCGGAGCTCAGGAAGATTTTCATCGTTACCGAAAAGCTGGCGGTACACGATTCACGCGAAATCCGCGCAATGGGGCAGGCCAATGGTATCGACATCTTCGGTGGCAACAGTCTGGGAGTGGCCGACACGTGGAACCAGGTGCGGATCGGTGGCGCATTGGGCGGCGATCATCCGGAGGAGGCACTGCGGCGCGGCTCGATTGCGATCTTCTCCAACTCGGGCAACTTCACCACGACCATTGCAACCTATCTGCGCATGGCCGGCTGGGGTACCACGACATCGATTTCCAGCGGCAAAGATGTCTACATTCATTTTGCGGCGCCCGAATTTGCGTTTGCGTTATCCAACGATGCCCGCAGTAAGGCGGCCGTACTCTACGTCGAGCCCGGCGGCTATTACGAGTACGACGCCCACTTCACCAAGCCTGTGGTGGCTTGCGTGGTGGGACGCTGGAAGTCAAGGCTGACGCGCTCGGTCGGGCACGCCGGCGCGATGGCGGGTGGCGCCGACGACGCACTCAGCAAGGAAGGCTGGTTCATGGAGAAGTTCGGCGTCGATGGCATCTTCACGCCCGAGCATCCGGTGTTCTCGGCCAAGGGTGCGGTAGTGGCCAACATCGCCCACATTCCGGCGGCCCTGACTGCGGTGATGCGTGAGAATGCCTGCCGTCCCGACTTCGAATCCGAAGGTAACCTCGCGCTCAAGCCATGGTTTGGCGCCAACCACGGCTTGACGTTGCCACCCGAGCTGGACCTGCCGGTCGTTGAGGCCGCTGTTCCGTACAACGAACAGATCGCGGCGCTCAATCAGCAGATCGGCGCTGTGCCGCCGCGCCAGAGCCTCAAGGACGCTTCGGGCGCCTCGCAGATGGATGCGAAAACCCAGGTCACCAGCCTGCACGGGGTCTCGATGCTCGATGCCGCGCAATATCCACTGGAAGCGAACGTCAGCCTTGCGCTGCTGCACGAACCCGGCGGCGCGAACGACAAGCGTTTGATCAACGTGGCGATCGGCGCCGGTCTCAACCTCTACGGCCACCCGGCGCTGGCTGCGGCACAAGCGGCGCGCGAGGCAGGTAACGCCCCGAACAGCGTACTGGCGGCTGCGGCCAGCATTCTCGGGCCGCGTAGCCAAGGGCGGGCGCGCCAGGCGGCGCGCGTGCTGATCGACAGCTTCGCAGCGGCGGGCGTGAGCGATGCACTGGACGAAGACTTCGATACCGCCCGCATCAAGGTCGACGACCCGGCGCTCTTCGTTGGCACCGACCCGGATGCCCGCGCCGAGGCTATGCTCGCCGGCCTGCGCGCCCGCGGCGCGAAGTCGATCTTCGTGCGTCACCTGGAAAGCTTGCCCGGTCATCCCACTGAGGATGCCGTGCTCGCGGCGATCACCACCACTCTCGCGTGGGGACCCTTGATGCGCAAGCGCGTCTCACGCCTGACGGCCGAAAGCCTGCCATGGTGGATGCGGCTCTTCGGCGCGTTGATCGGCGCCTCGGTCCGCGCTGAAGAGCATCGGCCGAACAGTTTTTGTGGAATCGCGACGACGGACATTCTGCAGCAGCGACCGATCAGTGAAGTCGCCTTCGTCGCGCTGCTCGGTGTGAACCCGACACCTGCCGACCTGCTGTCGTTCCAGGTGCTGGTGGGACTGCTTTTGTCCAACGGCCCGGGCACGATCTCGGCGCAGGGCGCCAAAGGCGCGGTGTCGGCGGATGGCCCGGAAGATCCCGAGCGGATTCAGCTCAACAAGGGCCTCGTCGGCTTTCTCACCCACACGGGCTATACGCATGGCGGCAACGGCTACGAGGGTATCGCCTTCCTGATCGAGCAGTTCAGGGAGACCGGTCTGACCGATCCGGGCGACCCCAGTCATGGCATCGATCTGAAGGCCCTGGCGTTGAAGTATGTCGAGTCATACGCCCGCTACAAGTCGAACAAGAAGAACGCCGGCAGCCTGGACATCCAGAAGATCCCCGGCGTCAATCATCCGGTGTTCAAGGACAAGCCGGTCAATCACGATCCACGCGAAGTCTTCATCCGCAAGCTGATGGCCGAGCATCACGAGTACAACGTCTTTCATGAGTTTTACTCGACCCTGGTGCAGACGCTGTTCGAGGCAGGGGTATCGCGCAACGTCTATTGCGTGAATGTGGATGCGGTCATCGCCGCGCTGCTGCTGAAGATGCTGTGGCAACCGTACCGCCGCGGCGAATACAACAGCGCCGCGCTGGAGACCGCGGCTTTTACGATTTTCCTGTACCCCCGCATGCTCGGTTGCGCCGCGGAGGTGGATGACCACATGAACCGCGGCCGCAACATGGACACCCGTACGCCGGCATCGCAGTGCCAGTTCGTTACCTGAACGATAGCGGCCGGATGTTCTGACCGGCATGGCCAGCAGTTGGCCATGCCGGTCGAACGTGAGATCAGGATTCAGATTCCGGAGACGACGAACATGTCGAACGCAAGTGCAACACAGTCCAAAGTCGGAATGGTAATCCGGGTGACGAGCGGCAATTTCCTGGAGATGTTCGACTTTTTCCTGTTTGGGTTTTACGCGAGCTATATCGCCAAAACCTATTTCCCGGCCGATAGCGAATTCGCCTCGTTGATGCTGACGTTCGGCACGTTCGGTGCCGGCTTCATCATGCGGCCGGTGGGCGCGATCGTGCTAGGGGCCTATATCGACAAGGTGGGCCGCAGGAAGGGGCTCATTACGACACTAAGCATCATGGCGATGGGCACGATGCTGGTGGCGTTTGTGCCGGGTTATACGACGATCGGCCTGCTCGCGCCGCTGCTGGTACTGATCGGACGCCTGCTGCAGGGGTTTTCGGCCGGCGTGGAGCTGGGGGGCGTGTCGGTGTATCTCGCGGAAATGGCGACTCCCGGCCACAAGGGTTTTTATGTGAGCTGGCAGTCGGCTAGCCAGCAGGTCGCGATCATCGTCGCCGCCTTGATCGGCTTCGCCATCAACGCCACCATGGCGCACGACACGATCGCGGCATGGGGGTGGCGGATTCCGTTCTTTATCGGCTGCATGATTGTGCCGTTCCTGTTTGTGATTCGTCGCTCGCTGCAGGAAACAGAGGAGTTCATGGCCCGCAAGCACCGGCCGAACGCGCGCGAAATTTTCCGCTCGATGGTGCATAACTGGAGCATTGTGGTCGCCGGCATGATGCTGGTGGTGATGACCACCGTGTCGTTCTATCTGATCACCGTGTACACGCCGACCTTCGGACGTAGCGTGCTCAAGCTGAGCGCAGGGGATAGCCTGATCGTCACCTTCTGCATCGGTTTGTCGAACCTGTTCTGGTTGCCGGTGATGGGTGCGCTGTCCGACCGGGTCGGCCGCAAGCCGCTGCTGATCGTGTTTACCGTACTGACCATTCTGACTGCCTATCCGGTCATGGCGTGGCTGGTGGTCGCACCCACCTTCGAGAAGATGCTGATCGCCGAACTATGGCTGTCGTTCCTGTATGGCAGCTACAACGGTGCGATGGTGGTGGCGCTCACCGAGGTGATGCCGGTCGATGTGCGAACTTCAGGCTTCTCTCTCGCCTACAGTCTGGCCACGGCAATTTTCGGCGGCTTCACACCGGTTGTGTCTACCGTCCTGATCGAGATGACCGGCAACAAGGGCGCCCCGGGCCTGTGGATGAGCTTCGCTGCGTGCTGCGGGTTGATCGGCACCTGGGTGCTGTACCGGCGTGGCGCGGTGGCGAGACGGGAAGCGTCGCTGCACGCGTGATGATTCAGTCAATCAGGACAGGAAAACTAACTTCGTGCTTTTTTCATCGATCCACCGGGAAGGAGTGAACATGTCCGATATCGTTATTGTTGCCGCCGCCCGCACCGCCGTGGGCAGGTTCGGCGGCACGCTCGCCAGGACCTCTGCGGTCGATCTCGGCGCTCACGTCGTCAAGGGGCTGCTGGCCCAGGCCGGCGTGCCGGCCGATGCCGTCAGCGAAGTCATCATGGGTCAGGTGCTGACCGCCGGGGCAGGTCAGAATCCGGCGCGGCAGACCGTCATCAAGGCCGGGCTGCCGCAAAGCGTTCCCGCCATGACCATCAACAAGGTGTGTGGATCGGGCCTCAAGGCTGTGATGCTGGCGGCACAGGCCATCAGATGCGGCGACGCGGAGGTCGTGATAGCCGGCGGCCAGGAGAACATGAGCGCCGCGCCACACGTGCTGCCGGGTTCGCGCGACGGCTTCCGCATGGGTGACGCCAGGCTTGTCGACAGCATGATCGTGGATGGGCTTTGGGACGTCTATAACCAGTACCACATGGGCATCACGGCCGAGAATGTGGCCCGGGCTTACGGCATTACGCGCGAGATGCAGGATGCCCTCGCGCTCGCCTCGCAGCGGAAGGCTTCCGCCGCGCAAGACGCCGGCAGATTCAAGGACGAGATCCTGCCGTTCTCCATTGTGCAGAAGAAGGGCGATCCGATCGTCTTCAGCGCCGACGAATTCGTCAACCGCAAGACCAGCGCCGATGGGCTGGCCGGTCTGCGGCCCGCCTTCGACAAGGCCGGCTCGGTGACCGCCGGCAATGCCTCGGGCCTCAACGACGGCGCGGCCGCGGTGCTGGTGATGAGCGCGAAGCGCGCAGCGGCGCTCGGTCTGGAGCCGCTGGGGGTGATTCGTGCGTATGCGTCGGCGGGGCTCGACCCGAGCGTGATGGGCATGGGGCCCGTGCCGGCTTCGCGTCTGTGCCTGCAGCGCGCAGGCTGGTCGGCGCATGCGCTGGACCTGATGGAAATCAACGAAGCCTTCGCGGCGCAGGCCTGCGCGGTGAACCGGGAAATGGACTGGGACACGAACCGCATCAACGTCAACGGCGGCGCGATTGCCATCGGCCACCCGATTGGCGCGTCCGGCTGCCGGATCCTTGTGACGCTGCTGCATGAGATGAAGCGCCGTGGCGCGGGCAGGGGCCTGGCGTCGTTGTGCATCGGCGGTGGCATGGGCGTGGCGCTCGCCGTCGAGCGGGCTTGAGTGGCACTGGGCGGTTGTATCTACCAACATGGAGACAGAGCATGACAAACATACGCGTGGTACTCGTCACTGGCGGCATGGGCGGCCTCGGCGAAACGATTTCCACCAAGATGGTGGATGCCGGCTACAAGGTGGCCGTGACCTACTCGCCCGGCAACAGCCGGCACGGCGAATGGGTGGCGCAGATGAAGGAGAAGGGTTATGGCATCCTCGCCGTGCCCTGCGACGTGACCGACATCGATTCGTGCGCGAGGGCCGTCGCGTTCGTGCAGGAGACGCTCGGCCCGGTCGACGTCCTCGTCAACAATGCGGGCATCACGCGCGACATGACCTTCAGGAAGATGGACAAGATCAACTGGGACGCGGTGCTGCGTACCAACCTCGACAGCCTGTTCAACATGACCAAGCAGGTCGCGGACGGCATGGTCGAGCGCAACTGGGGGCGCGTGATCAACGTGTCGTCGGTCAACGGCTCCAAGGGGGCGTTTGGCCAGACCAACTACTCGGCGGCCAAGTCAGGGGTGCACGGTTTCACCAAGGCACTGGCGCTCGAGGTCGCCAGGAAAGGCGTGACGGTCAATACCATTTCGCCCGGCTACATCGGCACAAAGATGGTCACGGCCATTCCGGAGGAAGTGCTGAACTCGAAGATCCTGCCCAATATTCCGGTCGGCCGTCTCGGCAAGCCGGAGGAAGTGGCGGGACTGATCATCTACCTGGCTTCGGAGGAAGCCGCCTTTGTGACCGGCGCCAACATCGCCATCAACGGCGGCCAGCACATGCAGTGACGCTGTAACGCATCCACACTTCAGGACGCCCGCGATGAACGGGCGGGCGTCCTGGTGCAAACACCAGGGGATGCCGGATGGTTTGCAACCGGGCGTCCCGCCCGGCAGGCTATGTCGAAGGTATCATGGGTGATACACAGGGGCATGCGTGGCAAGTGGCTTTCGGCTGACCCCTGAGAGGAGACATCATCGTGACGCCGTTCACGCCCGGGATCAGACTGCAGCACTGCGGCGCTATCCGCCGCGGGCGCTGGCCCGTCGAGCCATGAGCCTGGAGCAGATGGGGCGACGCAATACCAGGGCTGGCATTCGACGCGCGTTGAGCGGATGTGCCGCCCTGGCATTCATCGCCGCTGCCGCAATGACGGGACATGCCGTGGGCATGCACGCGGGTTTGGCTCGCATGCACGATGCCGCGCAGCACCGTCTCGACCTGGTCGGCGCAGGACTGCAAAGCGATCTGGCGCGCCTCGATTACCTGCCGTCGTTGCTCGAAATGGTCCCCAGTGTCTTTGACCTGCTCGCTTCGCCAGGGAATGCCAGCCTGCGTGACGAGGTGAACCGCTACCTGCAGGGCGTCAATGCAACGGCTGGTGCGTCCAGCCTTTACGTGTTGAGCCTCGCGGGCGTGGGCCTTGCCGCGTCAGACTGGGATCAGCCCGGCACACCTATCGGCACGGATCTCTCCTTTCGGCCGTATGTGAAAGACGCACTGGCGCGTGGCCGGGGCCGTTTCTACGGCATGGGCTTCACCAGCAAGCGGGCAGGGTACTACCTCTCCTATGCCCTCTATCATCGCGGCCAGATGAGCGGAATCGCCACGGTCAAGGTCGATCTCGAGAAAACCGCATTGGGCTGGAACAAGCTTCCGGGCAGCGTGCTTCTGGTTGACCAGCGCGGCGTGGTGATCCTGTCGTCGCGCGACGAGTGGAACTTCAGACCGCTGGCGCCTCTCACCCCGCAGGTACGCGCCGAGATCGCCACGACGCGCCCCTATGGGGACGCTGCACTGGTGCCGCTGGATTGGCGTGTGACGCAGCGTCTCGCGCCCGACACGTCGCTTGTCAGCCTCGGCGACAGTCGCCCGCTGGCGACGACGCGGCCCTTCGGTCAAAACGGCTGGCGCCTGATCGTGCTGGACGACGTGGAGCCTGTGCGTGCGAACGCGCGCAACCTGGCCGTGACGGCCGCGCTGGGCGCCGTCGTGATCGTGCTGCTGGCGACGATGCTGGTGCAGCGCCAACGCGCGCTGCGTCACCGGCTGGCCGGACAGGCCGCCCTCCAGGCCGCACATGACAGCCTCGAATCCAAGGTGACGGAGCGCACAGCCGAGTTGCGCAGCGCCGTGACCCAGCTCGGCGCGGAGGTGGAAGTCCGCAAGGCCGTTGAGGCTGATCTGCGCGTCACGCAAACCGAACTGGTCCACGCGGGCAAAATGGCGGCACTGGGGCAGATGTCGGCCGGCATGGTCCACGAACTCAATCAGCCTCTGGCTGCCTTGCGCACGTTGTCCGACAACGCGTGTGTCCTTATCGAGAATGCCCGGCTGGACGATGCACGCGGGAACCTGCACCGCATTGCGCATCTGGTCGATCGGCTCGGGCGCCTGACCTATCAGCTCAAGGCCTTTGCGCACAAGGCCAGCCCGACCCGGGTACCGGTGTCCGTCCAGAAGGTGGTTGGCGGCGCCCAGTTCCTGGTGACGCAACGTCTTCAGGACAACAACGTGGGACTGGAGGTGCAGATCCATCCCGCCACGCTTTGTGCGTTTGCAGAAGAGGCCCGCCTGGAGCAGGTGCTGGTCAACCTGTTCGGTAATGCCATCGACGCCATGGCGGCTTGGCCGCGACGGCAACTGCGTGTCGAAGCGCGCGTCGCCGACGCTACCGGGACACGCTGTGTGATCGAGGTCAGCGATACCGGTCCGGGCATCCGTGCTGACATTTTGCCGCGGCTATTCGAGCCCTTTACGACCAGCAAACCGGCCGGTGCTGGCCTGGGGCTGGGGCTGATGATCTCGGCCCACATTGTGCGGGAGCTGGGCGGCAACCTGCTTGGGCGCAATATCGACGGCGGGGGCGCATGCTTCACAATCGAATTGCCGCTTGCGGCGACACCGGAGACAAACGTCGATGAGTGACAAACAGACCATTCGCGTGATCTTCGTGGAGGATGAGCCCGATGTGCGCATGGGCAGCCAGCAGGCTCTGGAGCTGGCGGGCTTCGAGGTCGATGCCTTTGCGAGTGTCGAGGAGGCCCGGCCGCACGTCCGCAGCGGCGTGCCGGCGGTGGTGCTGTGTGATGTCAAGTTGCCCGGCATGGATGGCACGCAGTGGCTGGATGAGATCCGCGCTATCGATGCTGATCTGCCGGTCATCCTGGTCTCGGGCCACGCCGACATCGCGATGGCGGTACAGGCGATGCGCCAGGGTGCCTACGACTTCATCGAAAAACCGTTTCCCTCGGAGCGCCTGGTGGTGGTGGTGCGACGGGCTGCCGAAAAACGCTGTCTGACGCTGCAGGTGCAGGTGCTGCGCGAGCGGCTGGAGAATTCACGAGGCATCGAGGCCGCGATTCTGGGGCAGTCTGCACAGATGGCGCATGTGCGGGAAACGGTTCTGACGCTGGCGGGTACCTCGGCCGATGTGGTGATTTACGGCGAGACTGGCACCGGCAAAGACCTCATTGCGCGATGCCTTCACGACCATAGCGGCCGGCGGCGTGCCAACTATGTGCCGCTGAACTGCGGGGGCTTGTCGGAGTCGCTGGCGGAGAGTGAACTGTTCGGGCATGAAGTGGGGTCGTTCACGGGGGCTACGCAGGTGCGGATCGGGAAGTTCGAGTATGCGCAAGGCGGTACCTTGTTTCTGGATGAGATTGAAAGCATGCCGATGGCCGTGCAGGTCAAGTTCCTGCGTGCGCTGCAGGAGCGCAGTATTGAGCGGATTGGGTCGAACAAGGCTATTCCGGTGGATTGCAGGGTGATTGCGGCGTCCAAGGATGATCTGAAAGTGCTGAGTGATCAGCAGAAGTTCCGTTCGGATCTGTATTACCGGATTGGCGTTGCGTTTGTTAAGTTGCCGCCGCTGCGCGAGCGGCGAGAGGATATCCCGCTGCTGTTCGAACACTTTACGTTGCTGGCGGCGACTCGCTATGAGCGCATGGCGCCTGTGCTTGATGGTGCGCAACTGGCTGAGTTGATGGCGCATGCGTGGCCGGGCAATGTGAGGGAACTGCGCAACGTAGCAGACCGGTTTGTGCTGGGCCTGCTTGGGGATCGCCTGACTGCTACAACGGACGGTCAGGAGATGCTTAGTGGTTTGCCGCAACAGGTTGAGCATTTCGAACGGGCGATGATTGCTGAAGAGTTGAGGCGGAATCATGGCGATGTGACGCTGACGGCTAAGGCGCTTGGGTTACCTAAGCCTACGTTGTATGACAAGCTTCGCAGGTTGAGGATTTTGGTGGAGGGGTTTAGGCAGGAGGGGTGACGTGGGGAAGTGGAGTAGCCCCTTGATTCTCAGGACACGAGACACCCCTTAAAATAAGAGGGAGTCTTGTGACTAGTTTCAAGCCTAGGCAAATCGTGGAAAGCATTGAAGTTCTGACCGA
>NZ_JBNDMP010000013.1:0-242017 GCF_050436645.1 Paraburkholderia sp. GAS33 | reverse complement strand
GTCCGCCAGATACCTCTACCTGACTGGCAGCTTCAGTTCACCATCATGCTTTACGCGCACGCGAATGGACGAACGGCCCAGCCGAGGCGCTTACGGTACTGCGCCGCGCCCGCGTATTTCTCCCGACGGCTTGCTGGCGAGAAAATTATTCAGTCTGCCGGGCGCTCCGTCACAGTAAGCTACGAGGCAATGACGGAAACGGCTATCGCAGAATTCTCTCGGACTCTTGAGCAAACTCCAGCGGATGCACGATCGGTGCATTCGCAGCAAGCAGCGTGGATCGCAGATCTGTTCTGTTTGAGTGGTGGATAAGACTGTGCGTTGCCGCGTTCTTGTATTGCCTGCGGAGCGCGCTTTGCGTCATGCGCGCTCCGTCTCCAGACCAGGATTTTCCGCAGCGGACCCAACGCATGGGCGCCGCGCATCAACAAATGCATTTTGCTGCCATCGCTAAACATTCGGAAGCGGTAGCCGAACTAGCTCCGCTTCAACCGCGGGCCAGTCCTCTGCGATTGCACGTCTCACGTACGCATCGACGCACGTCGCAATTACTGATCCTCGTTCTGGTATTTCTGACGCATCGCTGCTACAAGGATCACGGCAGGGATGGTTACTCGATATGCAGCACCAGCAATATCAAATGCGGTCCATACGCTGCTGATGATCCAGCCGATAGGACCCGTCAGGATGGAGGCAGCTTTAGTGAGCACGGCGCCAGCACCAAACGACAAACCACGGCCGATCAATGCCTTCAAAACGACGTTTACTACAATGACGGTTAGTTGAAAGGACTTGAAGCCTCCGGCGCGGAAGATCGCCTGAAACGAAGCTAATAGTGCGGGGCCAGTGAGCGATTTGATATCCGTGATGCCGAGTGAAGTCGCGAGTTCTTTCAACTCTTCCGGTGTCATCCGTCCTACCGCATCGGTTAGCACTTTGAGCAGGAGGTTGCTCTCGATGACATCCACTGATGCTTTCGCGTTGTAGTTAACCTTTAATTTGTCGCAAACGTCGATGAGGACTTCCCTATAAACGACACCCTTCCCGCCCCGCATGATTGTGGCGAACGTATTCCCCCCAAAACACTGAATCTCAGCGGCAACCAGTTCCCAATACTTGTGATGATCCGGGTTGTACTTCTTGTACACCTCTGACATGGTCAACTCTTCGGTCAAACGAACGCTGCCATCCTTGTCGTGAGTAAGGTGGACCACGAGGTCGTTCAAATCCTTAGACTCAAGCCTGCCAAAAAATTCAAGGTCGGGGTCATGCCGATATGCCATTTTGTTTGCTCCTCAGTGTAGAAATTTATTCTCGTGACTCACGTCGATTTCAATAGTTGATCCGACGTTGACCGTTATCAGTACAGCCGTGATTACATCCAGCATCAGCTCTCGTTATTTTTGCACTGGGCCGCAACCCTGGCATCACGTCGGACCATCTCGATGTATTTCTGAAACGCAATCGTTCCAGCAACTGCGGCCGTGAACACCACCGCAAAGGCAGCAAGATTCTCAAGGGGCGCAGGAGTGTTGTTTGAAAACATGGAATTTCCTCAGATGGACCGGCGATGTAAGGCAATTACTTGACTGCGGTGCCGCATTCGGCACAGAACTTAGCCGATCGGGCATTTATGGCGTGGCACTTCCCGCATGTTGTTGTGGTTGTCGCCGAGATCGCCTTCTGGCGCATGTACGCGATCTGCACCACGCACGGGACCGTGACGCGGTAGGCGGGGCTAGCCAAGTCAGCGAGCGTCCAGATCCCCGTCAGCACCCAGCCCACTGGCCCGAGCATGACGCCCATCGTTCGAGTGAGGGCCGCGTTGACCACCAAGGGCAAGCCGCGACCGAGGACGGCGCGAGCGATTGCATTGGCCACAATGAGCGCCATCTTGTACGCCGCGAAACCGGCAAATCGGCCTGCTGCGATGGCTGCGGCCACGGCACCCGGCCCCATGCCGGCCAAGTCCCCGATGTTAAGCTCATCGAGAGTCTTTTTGCGCTCCTCGGATGACATGCGATCGAGCGCGTCGGTGAACAGTTTTTGCAGGAGCGCCATTTCGACGTTCGCTGTTGGCCCTGTCTTGTTGAACGGGACCTTCAGATGGCTGGCGACGTCGCGGGCCAGTTCGGGGTACTCGACACCGCCGCCACGGAAGAGATTCACCAGCGTGTTGCCGCCGAACGCGAGTATTTCCTTGGCGATGAGGGAGCGGTCGGAGCTATCGTAAGCCCCGTTCTTTTTGCAGCGGATGAGGCGCTTGCAGACATCGCCGTCCAGCATCAGGCGACCTTCGCCCTTGTCGGTGAGGTAGTCAGTGAGAACGTCCAGGTCCTCGACGTCCGCGGCTTTTAACAGATCGGCCAGGCTCGCATTGGTGCTCATAGTCACTCGCTTATTTGGTATTGGCGCCCACGTTGGCGCAGAGGTATAGCAAAGAAAGGTGGTATTCCTCGGACAGGTGATTCAGCGGGGGCAGGGCGCACGTAGTCCGGATGCTGCGCCGCGTTCGCGCATGCCGTTCCTCGACCTCCCGGGCGAGGTCCGCGTCACCCGCGTGCGTCACTTCGATGCGGACGTTCGATGGCGCCACGCCCATGTCCTTGGCGGCCTTGTAGCCAGCGATGGATTGCTCGGCTGCGTTTGCGTATCGCTCCGGTCTGATGCTCGGTTTGCCGGATGCACCCTCGGCCTTCGACACGCTCACGAGTGTGGCCGCCGCGTGTGCGAGGCGCTTCCAGTCCTCCTCGCGCATGAGCAGGAAGGCGGGCGGGACGTTCAGCGCGTCGGCCAGGCGGCACAGCATTTTCAGGTCCGGGTTGATCGGATCTTCGTCGTCCGCGCCGTCCGCAAGGTACTTGGCAAGCGTGGAACGGGCCATGCCGGTCCGTTTCACCAACTCCACCTGAGTCATGCGTTTCGGTGAGCTGTCGTCCGCTTCGTCACTCACGCGTAGAGCCCGATTCAGCGCTTCGCGAAAGCTGGCCCGGGTCAAGGCGAAGACCCGCTCCTCGACCTCAGGCACATTGATCTCGTTCTCGTGCACGGCTATATCCACGTTCTTCTTCTCCGGTGTTGTTGTTCCGTAGCGTGTGGCCAGACTTTATCGGGCGCGCAGCGGTATGTCCCCTGTTAACGTCCGGCACGGCGGACATCTTTAGCGGCGTCCATTGAATGTCCGCCACGACGGACACCGGACTCGCTACGCGGCCGAGGCAAAGACTGCAGCGCTTGGGAACGCGCACCGGGCTGATGGGCACCACGCTTGCGTGATACGATCGTTGGACAAAGAAAATGTAAAGGCCCTGGCCATGCCTCAACTAAACCGTTGGTTCGACATTCCGAACCTTCGCACGCCGTTCCTCGCGATCAATCTCAGTAATTCGAAACCGACAAGCAGAGAGACGAACAACAAGCTTTTCCTCAAGAATCAGACGGGTCATTGGCCGCTTACGAAGGCCGTCCTGGATCACGGCATTGAGGGGCGAAATATCGTGCTGTTTTATTCCGACAAGGGCGCTGCAACCGTCTACATCGGCACTTGCGTTTCCAAGCGCGAGACGGGGCACACCAAGGACGGAAAGTCGCGTTATACCCTCACAGCGGCACGGCAATGGAAAGGTGAGGGGCACACCGAAGTTTCTTTCTCGAGGTTCTTCGAAGGCTTTCTGATGAGTTCCAACCCGACTGTGCTTTGGGCGGATATGAATAGCTATGTGTCACCCCGAGGCGAGGAGATCGATCGGGAGAGGACCGATGACGAGGAAGACCAACAGGACGGCGAAGGCGGGTATGACGTGCCGGGGATATCGGCACAGCGCGTTGGTCACGATGTCTTTGTTCAGCGCGTCGTCAACGTTTGGGGTAGGCGATGTGCGCTCACTAACCTAGAAGCGCCGAGATTGGTTCAAGCGTGCCACATCGTCCCGTGGCGTGATGCTACGCCGGAGGACCGGACGAGCGCTCACAACGGCCTTATGTTATGCGCCCATCTTCATGCTCTGCTCGACTCACATCTGCTTGGCTTCGATACAGACGGGCACCTGCTGCTCGCTCATGGTATCGACGCGGGTGTGCGCGCTTTGGTGTTGGCCGGAGGTCGAACGTGTTTGCGTGAGATCCCTTCTGCGCCACAAGTTGAATTCTTGCGGCGCCATCGGGAAACCGCAAAGGAGGCTGGCCATCGACTTGTTCGCGTGTAGGTAGGAGACTCCGATGGCATTCACGACTGGGCATGTGGAAGCGATCATGGCGCTCGGCGGCCAGAACCCCAGCCAGCATTGGGCTGCGTTCGACGTATCCATGGCCCAAGCGCGCGAAGGTCACGCGACGCGCCTGGTCACGACGATCTGGAATTACCACAGCGTCAAAGATAAGCAAGGTAAGCGCGTACCGACGGTAGTGGCGATCTGCAAAGACGTGTCAGACGGCGGCCTTTGGTATTCCGTGAGCAAACCGACGCCCGGTACGACGCGCACAACATGGATGACGCATTGGAAGCGGCTTGAGCTTGCGCGGAGCAACGGGATACCGATCGTCGGTGTGTTGAAGGACGTGCATACCGGACGTTGCTCCTTAGAACATGTGTTTGAGGTCGGTCGCACGTTATCCTCGGTGAGCGGCGACGCGTTCTGGATGGAACTTATCCCGACGAAGGAGCCGCCGCAACAAACACGGACGATCGATATCCGAGCCTTGGTGGTCGACGACGAACCGGTCCGTTTCCCGTTTGATGTCGAAGCGGATCTGCAGCAGGCTATCCAGCAATCCAGCGGACTCTCCCGGGAAGCGCGCTTGGAGCGCTTGGCGGCGGCGCCGAGGTTCCCGGCCCGGTTGGAGGTGATGACGACCGTATTTCGGCGGAGCGCGGACGTGATTGTCGAGGCCCTAGCTCGAGCAGACGGGCGATGCGAGGGGTGCGGCATGCCGGCACCGTTCCGTCGTCGAAGCGACGGTTCCCCTTACCTTGAGGTGCACCATCGCATCCCCTTGGCGGTAGGCGGGGAGGATACGATCGACAACGCAATCGCGTTGTGCCCGAACTGCCACCGAAGCGCGCATTTCGGCGGATACACTGAGCATTCCGACGAGTGAGAGGTTGGGCGGCAACCGACGTTGCCCCGTCGACGCCCAGTCAAAACGATATGTCGGGCTATCGACGAGCAACGCGAGGTCCTCCCCAGGTATCGAAGGGCAACGTCGCCAGCGTAGATGATCGGTTACGCCGAATAGACATCGGACCGCTCCATCATGCGAGTGACCGCTTTACTTTGGAAACGACCTTTGGGAGGGAGGCTTGTTGAACGGCCCAATTGGGTTGGGTGCGGCCGATTGCGACTTTCGAAAAACCGGTTGCCTCCCCCGGAAACGCGAAGCGCTAAAGATGTTGCCTCGGGATGCCGACATATCAATTTGATCTGTTTAAAAAAATCCCACTCGCTATAGTCGCGATGAAATACGCCGATCTTGTCCCGCAAACTGTGTTTTTGGTCTTTGTCTCTATGGTCACATTGCCTATGTACGCTCACGCGGACGATGCGTCCCCGACCACCTTCGACCAGTTCATCGACAGCTCGCCGGGCAGTGAAGTGGGACATCAAGGGGATTTCCCCAATGATGCATACCGTGCCAAGCGAGTGAACAAGAACCTTTGGACCTTTATCGATCGACGAGGCTACTACATCACTTTCCGGACGAAACTCGAGGCGTGGTGCGAAGAAAACGGTGGGGTCTATCGAGGGAGTGGTGACGACTTGAAAGGAGTTTGTTTGGATAAGCAGGCTCCAGAGAAGGTCTTGGGTGCGTATCGAGTTGAAATCACTAGAACCGCGAGCTACGGTGACCAGATGACTGCGGGATATGCGACGTTCTATTACTACAATCAGGACGGTTATGCGCAACGGAAAAGCGAAGAAGTCTTGACCGAGCAAACAAAGCGCGAAATCGATCAGAACAATCAGCAGTGTTATCAGGACCAGTTAAGAGCCATTCAGCAAAATCCCCAGCCCGGCATGAACACCAACCTAGGAATGGTGATTGACGTAAAGCTGCCGTTGGCTCTTATTCAAAACACGGCCTACAACCCGACGACCCAATGGGTACGCGTCGCGCAACTCGCACCTGTGCCCAAAAAATTCTATTGCAGCGGTAGCGTGCTCCCCGGCACGAACTGATTCGATGAGAACAAAGGGGGTCGCGAACGCGGCCTTGTGTGCTTGTGGGAAAGGTTGATGGCGCGTCCCCGGCCCGATGGTCGAGCGGCGATTGCATTCCGGAAGCGGGCATTGCGGTGTTCGAACCCGAACGGCAGTTCAACGTAGACATATACCTGGAGCGTCGGGCAGCACGCGGCCAATTTCGGTCACTCGACGCTGTGGCTTAGATCGCTAACAATAGCTGATCTCTTCCACAGTAACTCTTAAGACGAAGAGCCGCTATGAAATTTGACTGGCACCGAGGCCCGATTAACCGGGCCACCAAAGTTGACGAAACTTACAAGAACACCCAGAGCGTTCGTCGGTTTCTGACGAGTGAGCGTGGTGAGACGTTCAGGTTCGATCGAGTTTTCATGGCCTGGATTAAAAGCGGAGTACCCAGGAACATTGGGGAGGTGGCTGGCGAATGGATCAGGTTGCGCAAGGTCGACATCGAAACTTAACTGCCCTATGCCGAACGCATCAGGCAGCACGCGCCCAAGACGTTACGGCCCGCGCCTGGATGACGTAATCTTCGTCGTTGTGGCACTGGATGCGGCATCGAGTTGTGTTGCCCGACAAAGCAAATTTGTTTCATTTGAGCCGTGTTCATGAAACCAGGGAAAAATTTTTCGCGCGCCTTCATCGATCTCGCCAGAATGGGGCGAACCGACTGGCGCAGTGTTGCTTTGACGTTCCTGCTAGTTGCGTTCATAAGTATCGTGCTTTTCGTAATAAGCGCGATTTGCGTGATTAGCTCAGTCGACGTGGCTTCGCCAACCTTTTCCAAACATCCCGCGAACATGATCGCCCTTTTCGATGCACTGGCTGCCGCTGCCAGCATTTTCGGATTTTGGCTCGCATGCAAAAAAATCCTAAGCCGTCCATTTCGATCGCTGATCTCTACAGACATGACGTTCGATATTCGACGTTGCTTTCTGGGTGCCGTGTTATACCTCCCCGCCAATGCCCTCAGCCTGATGGCTATTTCGCTTTTCTTTTCGATGCGAGCTGATGTCTGGGGTGCTCCAATCCGTCACTTCGAATGGCCGCATCACAATCACCAGATTGTCGCATCGGTAGGCATGCTACTCGCCATCCCGTTCGCTGCATTCGCGGAGGAACTGGTTTTCCGGGGGTGGCTGACGCAGACCCTCGGGCACTATATACGCTCGACGATTACCGTTGTTGCGTTGGTTGCCGTGCTATTTGCGGCTTACCATTCGCAATATGACTTAGAAGGGAAGGCGCTAATAATGCTTTGCTCGCTCGGATTTTCCGCCTTGAGCTTACGCGACCAGCGCCTTGAGCTTGCGATCGGCGCGCATACGGCGATGAATGTCTGGGTGACGCTGCAAGCACTATTCTTCGCGGGTCCCCTACCTCATGTGCAGAATCCGTTAACCACGCTCGATTGGTGGATCATTGTGATCCTGAAAGGCACTCTCCCCTTTGGGCTGATGTACGGGTTGCTACAAAAAACGAGGGGGTGGTTCGTCCCGACCGTCGCTCGACCGGCGGGTCTTGGCGATGTTCAGCCGGGACACCCATGAAGTTGATGACGTTTATCCAGGGGTGTGCCCGATGAGCAAATGATCGCTCCCTCTGGTCAGTCGCTGAATGTCCGGTATCGTCGAGATCGAAGGACGGCATAGGGTCGCCTGCGATCTGACGCGGCAGGCGACTTGCGGCCAGAAGCAGACGATCGACACGTTCCCTGAAATCGTCAACAATCTGGTCACATGATGCCGACACTAAAACAGGGGGCATTACATGATGCGACGCTGTTCGTTCTCTTTCGTCACGCTGTTCGCAGCGGGATTCCTGACGTCGTGCCAAAGGCCGCCGACAACGCCTCCACCTTCTGCAAATGAAGTAATGCCAAGCACAACGGCGAGTACTGGTGAAAGACTCAAAGCAGCGACAGCAGCGCTCACCAGAATGGACTATTCAACGGCTGCTGCAATTTGGCGGCTGCTTGCGGAACAAGGCAACCCGGCAGCAGAAGTTGGCATGGGCAAACTCTATGATTCCGGATCGGGCGTCCCCAAAGACCCGGCGCAAGCTACGGTCTGGTTCCAGAGAGCTGCGGATCAGGGCTTTGCCGAGGGTGAATGTACATTGGGTTTGCGATATGTGGAAGGGCTCCGCGTACAACTCCGCGACGTTTCTCAGGGGTTGGCCCTTATGAGTAGGGCTGTTGATCACGGAAGTGGAAGCTGCGCGGAATCAATCGGAGAGCTGTATAGAAACGGTCTGTTTGGTGTTCCGAAAGATACTGTTCAGGCAGCCGCGTGGCATCGAAGAGGCGCAGAGATGGGGGACACGCTCGCCGAAGGCCGAGTCGGCATCGACTATCAGTTTGGCATCGGCGTTAAGCAGGATTCTGCGCAGGCTGCATACTGGTATCGGAAAGAGGTGGAGCAAATGCGGAAAGCCGCCGAACAGGGCGACGTTGTTGCTCAACTGAACCTTGGCGAGGCTTATGCATGGGCATCGTCAGGCTTGTCCAGAGACAAAACTGCAGCCTTATATTGGTGTGGGAAAGCCGCGCAACAGACAAGTCGCATAAAGATTTTCGCGGAGCAATGCGTTGCATTGGCTAAGTAAGGGGCGCCGATAATTTTGTTGACTGCCCATGCGCATCGTAGGTGTTAGGCTGCCGAAACGATACATGCAAGCGCTGTACTCCCGTCGATGTCCGATCTTGGCGTTCTCCAATGACTATGTAGGATCGCGTGATGTTGCTCAGGGCGTTCGAAGCACCCGCGGAAAATGTGCGCCGCATGAGGCGACACTCGGCTAGGAAGGGACACCCGGTGCCGCATCCTACATCGTCAACAATCGATGGTGAAGACGTGATTACGTCAGTCTTTCGAACCCGTGCTTGACCCGCGATGGAGCCGCCCTTGCCGCGAGCGGTGCGAGACCAAGAACGATCACGAGGAATCCGACCTGGGCTAAATAGAATGGCGCGAGCCATTGATCGTTAGCCGCGACATAGTACGTGTTGTGTATTACGTCGCTTACGATGATCGCGACAGTTAACCAGATTCCCGCTCTCGGTTTAACGAACAACAGTACGGCGGCGAGCGGATCAAGAATAGTCAGCACAGCCCAATAGAGCCTGCTGGTAAGGGCAATTCTGCTTCCGTAACCATAGTCCCAGAGCACACCGTGCTGCAGAATGGCACGGGCATGATTGAAGGTTGCAGCAAGAAGGCATACTGCAAAGAGAGTACGGATGACAATCGACGCGCGGAGCATTCTGACTCTTATAGAGAGGATTTGCGCTTAGCTTAACAGACCGAAATTGGTCGCCGTTATCACTGCTGGAGGCGGTTCTGCGTCATCTTATGCAGGACGCATTGGGCAGCAATCGACCACAAAGAGACAGTCGACGCGGCGGTCTACTTCGTCGACAAACGTACGCCGCTTATATGCGCTCTGCATGCACGTCGGGGATTCGAATGGGTATTCTTGCCACTCTCGCAATGGCGGCTGCTATCCGGTCAGGAATTCCATTGCAGACGGTACGGGCGAACATCACCGCGCCTGGACCCGCGGGCCCGTTGCAAGGCACACTACTTTCGCCTATCAACCAGGACGTCCCAGTGGTTCTGATCGTACCGGGTTCGGGGCCAACCGACCGGAACGGTAACGGCCCGAATGGTCTCCGGGCTTCGACTTACCGGCTGCTCGCCGACGGACTTTTAAGTCGCGGCATCGCGTCAGTTCGAATCGACAAGAGGGGCATGTACGGAAGTGCATCGGCGATACCTGATGCAGATGACGTCACGCTCGACGACTACGCGGCGGACGTTGACTCTTGGGTGACAACCATCCGAAAGCGCACAGGTGTGTCCTGCGTATGGGTGTTGGGCCACAGCGAGGGGGGACTGGTGGCGCTGGTCGCCGCACAGCACACGGGCGACATTTGCGGTCTGATCCTGTTGTCCACAGCGGGACGGCCGCTCGGAAAGGTATTGAGAGAACAACTCCGATCTAACTCAGCGAACGCCCCTATCCTGGACAATGCGATGTCGATACTCGATGCCCTCGAAGCAGGGCAAACGGTAGACGCAGAAAAAATCGGTCCGTCACTGATGCCGTTGTTCAGGCCGCGGGTGCAACGTTTTCTCTTGAGCGAATTGGCAGTTGATCCAACAACCCTTCTGGCAGGTTACGGAAAGCCAGTACTGATCGTGCAGGGATTGCAAGATCTTCAGGTCGGCCCCGGGGATGCGCAATTGCTAAAGCATGCAGATCCCCAGGCCGAACTCGTGCTCGTCGCCAACGCCAATCACGTCCTCAAAGCGGTACGAACGCGGGACAGGAAAGACAATCTCGCAGCTTACTCGGACCCAGATCGTCCCTTGGCCGATCATGTCGTCGAAGTGATTTCGAAGTTCGTGCACAATTCGGCGGTGGGCCAACGTTAGGCTCGATAATCGAATTGTTTGCCGATGCCTTCTTGAACAGCTTGGTAAGCGATCCGGCATCGATGAGCGTCCGCTTTGGAGAAGCCCGGCGGACCGTTGTAGGTCGATATGGCGCGGTCGCTGTCGGCCCGGGTTCGGCCAGTTTCGGACGGTCGACAACATCGCGGGAATCGTCAACAATCGTCGATATCGCAATGCTGCGGTCAACGCTTTCGAATGGAAAATTTTGAAGTCATGCTTCGCGCGGCGACCGCGGCCGACGAGACGTTTCTGTTCGACTTGCGGAGAGCGACGATGGACGAACACCTGGAACGCGCTGGCGAGTCGACCGACGAGCGCGCTCATTGGGAGCGTCTTCGCTATCGCTATAACGACGCTTACATAATCTGTTGCGGATCAGAAAGACTTGGAATTTTCAAATTCTTCCGGGACCCGGATGAACGGACGATCGTACAGATCCAGATCTCGCCGACCCATCAGGGACGCGGCATCACGACCTATCTGGTTGGGGAATTTTTACAGCAGGCAGATGCCGCCGGCGTACCTGTCAAGCTAGGCGTTTTGAAAGGAAATCGCGCGATTAATCTTTACCAACGCCTTGGATTTCAGGTAGTCAATACAACTCCCACGTCGTTGCAAATGCAGCGCTTGTAACCGGCAGTCAGCGGCCATTGGCGTACCTTCGACAACCACACATGAATTGGTTGACACTCCAGACCACATGGTCGAACGTGGGCTATCTGGACCGCTGCCCCGCTCCGGTCATCGTTTGGAAAGCGGCGCGCCGTCGTGTCGGTCTTCACCGACAGAGGCCCGGCGGTTTCGGACTATCCATAACTCGGTCCACCACGAAGCAAAATCGCTTCTCGAAAAAAGGAGGGTGTTGAATTGCAAGTACGCAGCGTTTCCCCGACCGAGCTTGATCAACTGCTCCTTCTCTATCGTCACCTGCATCCAGCCGATGAAGCGCTCCCGGATGAACCGGTTATTCGCTCAATCTGGAATGAGCTTATGGCGAACCCTCGCCACACCCTGTTCGGTGGATATCTGGATAGCGAGTTGGTTTCTAGCTGTGCTCTGACTGTCATACCAAATCTCACCCGTGGTTGCAGGCCTTACGGTGTCCTGGAGAACGTCGTCACTCACAGCGCTCATCGCGGGAAGGGCTACGGCAAAGCAGTGCTTCGAGAGGCGTTGACATCGAGCTGGACGGCTGGCTGCTATAAAGTCATGTTGCTGACGGGAAGAAAGGATAAAGCAACTGTGCACTTCTATGAGTCAGCGGGGTTTGACGGACATGAGAAGCTCGCATTTATCGCGAAGCCAGGACTGTAGTCCCGGCGCCGGCCGACTTTCCACATCTGTCGACACGGGCGCTCAGACTGCTAAGAATCGGTGGCAAACTTGGGGAGCGCAAACTATGAATTCCGCGATGGCATTGCCGGGCGCAATCAAGACCATCCTTTTCGATGTCGACGGTACGCTTGTGGGAAGAGGAAGAGCCTTACCCGGTGCCGCCGGCGCCGTGGCTTGTGCCCGACGCCAAGGCCTGGCCGTTCGCTTCCTGACGAACACGACCAGCCGGAGTCCCAACCTGTTAGCTGCCGAATTGCAAAGCCGGGGCTTGGCGATCGAGAGCGACGAAATCCAGACCGCTGGCACCGCATGCGTTGGATATCTGAAATCGCGGCCCGGCATTACATGTCACCTGATCGTGCCGTCTTCAATCCGCCCGATGTTTGATGGCATTGCGATCAATGATAAAGAACCCGACGTGGTTGTCATCAGTGATATCGGCGAGCAGTTCAACTTTCATGTACTGAACCAGGCCTTTCTGATGTTAAGAGCTGGAGCCGAATTGGTTGTGCCTCAAAAAGGGCTCTTCTGGTTTGACCATGACGGTCCCAAGCTCGACTGCGGCAGCTTTATCGTAGGGCTGGAAGCGGCCACGGGCAGACAGGCTACGGTAACCGGCAAGCCGTCAGAACTGTTCTTCCAGCGGGCACTCGCTCATGTTGGCTGCCGTGCCGACGAAGCGCTGATCATCGGTGACGACATCAGTACCGATGTGCTTGGTGCGACACGCATAGGCGCCAGATCGTTACTGGTGGGTACCGGAAAATACACCCTGGGCGCGGAGCGCAATGGTGCAGTTTGTCCGGATTACTTCCTGCCCACTCTGGAACAACTGCCGCAACTGCTGGGTGACCATTGAGAGTCGCGTGCTGCGGATCGGCATCAGGCAGTGACCGGCCAGTTAGGGTCATTCGACATGGCCGCCTGCATCGCTGACAATCGATCACCAGGCACGAATACGACCTTCATGCGAAGTGCAACTCGATAGGAACGACGGGCTGTGATAAGAGGAATATTTTTTGACTACGACGGCGTACTCACGACCGATAAGACTGGGTCGCTCACAACGAACCGATACTTGAGCAAGATGGCCGCGGTGGAGTACGAAGCAGTTCGAAAAGCCTTTTCAAAACACAACCCGGAATTGCTTGTCGGAAAGATCACGCATCGGGAGATTTGGGACGACGTCTGCGAGTCCATGCGTTGCAAGATCGATTTTTCTTTGCTCGAACAGGCGTTCCTGAGCACTCCGGCAAACGCTGCAATGTTTGCACTTGCGCGAAGATTGCAGCCGAAGTACGCCCTCGGAATCATCACGGATAACAAAAAAGATAGAATCGATTGCGTGAGGATGTCTCAGGGTCTCGATGCGGTGTTCAATCCGATAGTTGTGTCCGCCGAGTTCGGTTCAGGTAAGGACAGCCCGGCCGTTTTTGAATACGCCTTGAGTTGTCTGGACATACGACCAGAAGAGAGCCTCTTCATCGATAACAATCCGGAAAATCTGATTGCACCGAAGGCGCTCGGCATGGGTGTCATTTTTCACGACGATGAAGAGAACGATGTGGGCAAGCTGGTTACGGTACTTACAGAGGAATTTCTCATCCGACTAGAATAGTCTCCGGCGCGAGCGGCGTGCCAGAACCTGCAATCTCCGAGCGTCGCCCGAGGGCGGTTTAAGCGATCGTCGGGATAACATGCTTCGATGCGTTGGGCCGCACGCGGCCGAGGCCGTGTCAAAACTCAAAATCACTAGGTTTTGAGGGGGCGCTTTAGCCTTGCCGTCACCCGCCGAAGCCGTTGTAGGCGCTTCTCGCAAGCCGATTTCGAAAACTTCGGATTGATGCGTGCGTTTTGACACGGCCTCGGCCAGAAAGAGACATTCGACGAGCAGGGCAGAATTGCTGACAATCCCCCGTCTGAGCAGATGCATGGAGCGCTGGATTTGGCATCGAAAGGCTACGCGACTAAGTTGCAGACCGCATAAGACCGGTATCGGGAATTCGAAATCTATTTCGCATACCTGAGAAATAGATTTTCAAAGACGGTTGTTGAAAAATAATGTCTGATGCAAACTTCGACGCTAACGGTAAATCAGCCGGCTCAATATGGGGCCGTCAGGAATATGCAAAGTCTTGCGGGTGCGACAGTCAATTCAATGGACATGACAGATCAGATAGTTTTGATAGCGCTGCAAGTTTTTCAGGTTGCCTTCCTCTGGTTCCACGACTGGATTCCGCTCGGTCGACTAAACGACGTCCGCGCAGTGCGTAACCAAGACACGCTGCAGCGTCTCATAGTGGTTACTCTTATCCAGAGCGTGCCCTGGACCATAGGCTTGGTCTTCAGCGGCCTGTATTTCGGCCAGTCCTATCCGGATTGGCTGGGTAGTTGGTTGAGGGGTACGTATGTCATTCTCTTCCTAGGTGAACTATATGCCTGGTGGGTTCCTTACCTTGTCCGGGTCGATGCAAAGCGTGCCGCGCGCTATCAAATCATGTTCGGCAACACGCACTCGTTCCTACCCTTGCATAATGGAATCGTACCCAACACCTTGCATGTCGTCCTTCACGCTTCGACGGCTGCGACGCTGGTTATGTTGTTTGCTTTCTTCGACGGCAATTGATCGCCTAAGCTCGCAGGCACTGGCCGCTACCCGGCCAGTTTCGGTGCATCGAGATTGCCCGAAAACTTATCAACAATATGAATTCCCCAAGCGCTACCCGAGAAGTCAATGAAGACAAAAAGCGGACTAGAAGGGATCGAACTACGTCGTCTTACTTCCTCGGATTCCATACCTGATCTCACCCGGTTTTTGCATCGAGCATATGCCAATCTCGCAGCAATGGGATTGCGCTACATGGCGACGCACCAGTCAGAGGAAGTCACGCAGCGGCGCGTTGACGAGGGTGAGTGCTATGTAGCGATTTCTGAGGGTATCTTGGTCGGGACGATTATGTTCAAGTCAGTAGAGCAGACCAGTGGGAGTGCATGGCTCGACCGCCCCGATGTTGCCAGCATTGGCCAATTCGCCGTTGCGCCAGAGTTACGGTCGAATGGCTTGGGAGCGCGCATGATGGATCTGGTGGAGTCGAGAGGTGTCGAAGCTGGTGCAACTGAACTCGCGTTGGATACGGCGGAGCCGGCCGATCATCTCGTCGCATGGTACCGCCGTCGGGAGTATCGGTTTATAGAATATGCGCAGTGGAAGCATACGAATTACCGCAGCGTTATCATGAGCAAAGCAATCTAGCCAGGTCAGCAAATGTTCTCAGCAGCGATCTTCGACATGGACGGCCTGCTGGTCGATTCAGAGCGCGCGATCATGGACACGTGGATCGCGGTGGGATTGGACCTCGGGATCGCATTGTCGGCGGGCGATTATCTTCGGATTGTAGGGAAGTCGTCTACGGAATGTGAACTGATCCTGACGGAGTTGCTCGGTGGGGCTGCTACATTTCGGGAGGCGCTGACCCGAGTCCGGCTGCACTTGAGCAAGCCATCCATGCATCCGGTATTCCCGCTGAAATCCGGAGCACGAGCTCTGCTGACTGAGTTATCGCGAGCAGGCATTCCATGCGCTGTCGCTTCGTCATCTTCCGTGGATGAGATCAGATCGCGCCTTGGGGCCGTAGGCGTGCTGCAATTTTTTAAGACGATCGCTGGCGGTGACGAAGTCGAGCGTGGGAAACCCGATCCGGCGGTCTACAAACTTGCAGCCCTTCGGCTTGGCGTGCCGGTGGCTGCCTGTTTAGCCTTTGAAGATAGCGATAACGGCGCGCATGCGGCTGCCAGTGCCGGTATGGCAGTGGTCGTCGTTCCAGACTTAAAGCCACCGGCGACCTCTGTCGCCGAGTTGAGCTTTCGGATATTAGGGAAGCTCGACGTAGCCGTTGACCATGTTTCCGACTGGTTCACGACGCGCGACACAAAATTTGGATGAACGGCTGTCCGATGAGCAAATGGTCGCTCCCTTTCGTCAATGGTTGAATCTCGCTCGCGTATATGACCAATCCACTGCACCGTGTACTCGATCTCTTCGAACAGGCCAGTCGCGTGAGCGACCCATGTGCTATGTTTGTCACGCTTGTCACTTTGGACGACGGCGGTATGCCGGTCGCGCGAGTCATCACAGTGCGAGAAGTGACGGACAACGGCCTGATAGCATCGATCAGTGCGACAAGCCCGAAGGTTGCGCAGCTCGCTGCTGATAAATGGGAAGTCTTGTGTTTCTGGCCGTCCCTGATGATCCAGTGCCGACTTCGAGGTCATGCGCGCATCCAACACGACCAGGCGACAGTCGCCAGTTGGCGCGCGAGACCCAAAGCCAGTCGACTCGCCGATACTTACCACGCACGCGGGCGGTCGCAAAGTTCGCCGATCGCGTCGAGGGAAGTATTGCTGGCCGAGGTCGACGCCCTGGCGCGTGCCTCAGGCGACCTGACTGAATGCCCCGAGACGGTCGCGACGCTTCTACTTAAACCCACGCTAGTGGAAATTTGGCTCGGGTCTGTCGAAGACCGTCTGCACGATCGGAGGGCGTACAGCCTGACGCACGCGGGTTGGTCGGAGCAAGTACTCGTTCCTTAACGGCCTGCATCCGTCTCCGTAGGGTTAGCCATGACCTGACTGCGTCAGGCGGCAATCGCGCGGACCGTGACAGCCGACCGACAGTGCCTATGAGGTGACAGCGACCTGCTTGAATTAATGTGCTTCTCTTCTGGACTAAACGGACATGAGAAAACCGATTCACCGCAAGCTGGAAGTGACCACGAGCCACTGGGCCCTGATCAGTGGACGAAGCCCCACTGACGAGCTGTCATTTCGGTCCGAGGGGCTACAAGTCATCTTCAACGACACCTCGACACCGTGGCAGGATGCTGTGGCCCATGCCCACCGGGAAAGCGACGAGATCTACATCGTTCTCGAAGGTCCGATGGTAATCGCCGTTAACGCAGAGTTATTCACCATCGCTGCTGGTGAAGTCCTGTGTGTACCGGCAGGAACGGCACATCAGGTTATACGCGTTGAAGTTCCGCATCGTTCGCTGGTCTTGCGATCACCTTCGGTGGATGACAAGATGGAAGTGTAATCGTGCGGCGTGTTGAAGGTTATCAAGATGGGAACTCAAAAATAATTCCGAGTCTGCTCGCAAAGAGACCGTGAGGAACGAATGATATGGTAAGTCGGGAACGGTTTGCACTTAGCGTTAGTGTCTTTGCTTACGTCGAATTCGGTAACCGTGTGTTAATGCTACGCCGCTCGAATACCGGGTGGCACGACGGCGATTTCAGCCTTCCGGCAGGAGCGCTAGACTGCAAAGAGCGACTGGAAGTAGCAGTTGCTCGGGAACTCGCGGAGGAGACCGGCCTTACTGCTTCGCCAGAATCGTTCCGACTTGCCCACACCATCCACGTTCGCAATCCTGACGGGACCGAGTGGCTCGGTTTCTTCTTCGCGATACGTAAGCCGGAAGGCGAACCTGTATTAATCGAAACTGACAAACATGATTTGCTGGCATGGAAAGATAACTCGAATCTGCCAGGAAATACGATCCCTTATGTCCGCCAAGCCATAAGCTGCATTCGGGATGGAGTCAACTACTCGAGTTATGGCTGGGCATGAAATTCCTTGACGGTCGTGTTTGGTGAGGTCACGAGTCCACCACCGCCGAAGGTCCGCTATCCGTCGGGCCGAAGGGCTGTAGTGGGTCGCCTTATGCCATTTGCATGAAACGAGTACCCGAAACGATCTTCGAGTTTAGCCGTGGGGCGCAGGTCGGCCACTTTCAGTCACTCGGCTCTAGTGCCGGAATCGCTAACCATCAGCTGCGCTCGGCTCAGATTCCATCCACACTGCAATTGGCCGAACGATAGCAGCTTCTACGCGGGAAGATATATGACTAGAAAAGCGGGTGTATCGCAGGCAGCTAGCTTACTGCCGGTCACAGCGGGTTTCGTGATGATATGCGCAGCGATCGTGGCGATCCGTGGCGGTGGATTCGAAAGAGTTTGTGGCACGGCAATGGCGATAGGCTCCGCCGTGATACTCGGTGGTTACCTACTGTTCCGCTTCGGAAACGATAACCGTTAGCGAGACTGAAACTCGCCACAGCGACGATACTCGATAGGCGGAAAGCCCATTCAGGGCCGATGCAAGCAGCTCGCCGTCCGGTTGGGTGCGGCCACTTGCGGACCTTCGACAGTGCCCGACGAATCGGCAACAATCGTGAGAGATCGCTAATAACCTGGGGGAATGATCGAACCATGTGGAACCCAACTCAACAGGGGGTTAAGGAGACGGCGCTATTTGAGCTTCGATTGGCGACGGAAGACGATGTAGAGTTCGCCTTCGAGGTCAAACGCGCGCCTCTTGGCCCGCACATTACTGTTCGTTGGGGGTGGGATGACGAACTGCAGCGCCGGGTTCATGAGCAACGTTGGCGAGAACGAACATGGTTCATTATCACCGTCGACGGTTGCCGAGCCGGCACGGTCGCCATAGACGAAGCTTCTACTCATATCCAGTTTGGCGAGTTCTATCTATTGCCGTGCTATCAACGGAAGGGAATAGGTACGGTCGTCCTTCGATCGGTTCTAAGGAGGGCCGACTATCAGGCGAAGTCGGTCAAGCTCGAGTATCTCAAGTGGAACCCGGTTGCTTCTCTATATTTGAGGCATGGCTTCAAAGTCGACACAGATAACGATACGCACTTTTTTCTTGTACGCGGTCCCTTACACATGAATGGCCGCAATACCTGACCAAGCTCATCGGTCGATAGCTGTCGGTGATCGGCCAACTTGAGACGTTCGACAGTCGTCCCGAAATGGTCGACAATCGGCATTCGGGGCCAGATTGCCCCGTCATCGTTCAACTATCGATGCCATGAGGTATGCATGTCCGAAGGAATGTTCGACCCGTCTAAACTGGCCGTGCCACAGATCGACAAAGACAGGCTCATCGCATCGATGGTACGCATCATGCCAAAGACTATTCTTGTGATCGACATTGCGAACAGCAGCGAGGAAGCTGCTGCGCTCGCACGCAATGAGTCATTGCCGGACGGGTCGGAATGCTGGTTCCGCTATTTCACTCTGGACGACGTGAAGAAGATCGATGATCCAGTATTCGCGATGGGGATGGTTCGACACGAGTTCGCCAAACTCGTCCGGCGTAATGCAGACTGGCCGGCACGAATCGAACTGGATGGAGGAGGCAGCGGCTTCGCGATATCACCCAACGGATACGTGCTGACAAACTATCATCTTGTGACCGCGGAAGTTGCTAATCATCAGCGAGAGAACGGCGTCGCAGCAATCGAGACGCTTTGCAAATCACTCAAGGCTCAGATTGCACGGCGAGGATCGACCGGTGAGTGGGAATGGCACGACGCGCAGGCTGTATGGCTCGTATCCAATCCTCCGCAAGTAAGGGCATTGCGCAAGACCGGTGAAAACGTCAGCGAATTGCGGGAAGACACGGCGCTTCTTCGGATCGAGCCATCGCCCGAGGCATATCTGGCACTCAGCGAACGGATCGCGGAGCCGGGGGAGACCGTTTGGATGGCTGGATTTCCACTGCGTAGCGCGCGCAATAAGCAAAAGCTGAACGAACTCAACTACGCAGATGCAGACGGCTCGCTGCGGGTCTCGACTGGGAAGGTCAAGTCAGTGGACCGGTCCGATTACTTCAGAACCGACCTCGACGGTTCAATGGGCAACAGCGGCTCTCCGGTGTTCGATTCAAGCGGACAGGTAGTTGGAATGTTTTCACGCACCATCGGAGACGGCCCACGAAATGCGTTCGAATACGGTTATATCGAGCGTGTTCACGTAACGACGCAATTGGCTACCATCGGCCTTAACCTTCCCGAATTATTGAGCCAACACGGCCAATAAACGGCTCGAGTGGAGAGTCGCTTCGCGTGAACAATCGCGCTGTAACGCTCCCCGTCAACTAGACGCAGATCATGCCAATTGCATCAGACCGAGGTCGGCCGAGGCTGTGTAAAAACTCGAATGATCGCCTAGACTGAATCAAACTGCTGGAATGAGAGGCGCAGATGGGGCGATTTGTCGAAGGTGCGCAACGCAGTCAGACGACACTGCTGCCGGAGTGTCTCGATGATTTTATCGCTGAAGATAATCCTGTGCGGATTGTCGACGCATTCGTCGAAGAACTCGAACTGGCATCCCTCGGATTCGACGGAACAATGCCCGCGAGCACAGGGCGACCGTCTTACCACCCCGCAGTGCTGCTCAAGATATATATCTACGGTTATCTCAATCGTGTGCAGTCGAGCCGTCGTCTGGAGCGGGAGTGTCAACGCAATGTCGAACTGATGTGGCTGACCGGCCGGCTTGCGCCAGACTTCAAGACGATTGCCGAGTTCAGGCGGAGCAATGGTGAAGGCATTCGCAACGTGTGCCGTCGCTTCGTGATGATATGCCGGGACCTGAAGCTGTTCACACAAGCGGTCGTAGCCATCGACGGTAGCAAGTTCAAGGCGGTCAACAGCCGCGACAATAACTTCACGCCCAACAAGATTGCGCGGCGTCAGGAGCAGATCGAGCAAAGCATCCAGCGTTATCTGGACGCGCTAGAGACCGCCGATCGCACTCAGCCAGCCGAGGTAGAAGCGAAGACTGAACGCCTACGGGAGAAGATCGAGACGCTGCGTGAACAGATGCGCGATCTGAAACGCGCAGCGGAGCTTCTGAACGATCTGCCGGAAAAGCAGATCTCGCTGACCGACCCGGACTCACGCTCGATGATCTCTCAGGCCAAGGGTACGGGCGTGGTTGGGTATAACGTCCAGGTTGCCGTTGACGCCCGGCACCATCTCATCGTAACCCACGAAGTCACGAACGTCGGCAATGACCGGACGCAGTTGAGCCCGATGGCCAAAGCGGCGCGCGACGCGATGGGCAAGAAGAAAATCAGGGCACTGGCAGACCGTGGATATTTCAGCGCACCAGAGATCAAGGCATGCGACGACGCGGGTATTGCGGCCCTCGTGCCCAAATCACAAACCTCGGGGGCAAAGGCTGACGGCCGCTTCGACCGGGCCGACTTCATTTACATCGCCAGAGACGACCAGTATCTGTGTCCGGCGGGGCAACGCGCGATATACCGCTACACCTCGTTGGAGAGTGCCAATCTGCTGAAATTGCGGACCTACTGGAGCAGTGCCTGCCCACACTGTCCACTCAGAAAACAGTGCACGCCGGCCCCGTATCGGCGCATTCGCCGATGGGAACACGAAGCGGTACTCGACAGAATGCAACGCAGACTGGATCGTCAGCTTGACGCGATGACAATACGGCGACGAACGGTCGAACACGTGTTTGGCACGCTGAAGCACTGGATGGGCTCAACCCACTTCCAGATGCGCAGGCTTCGGAACGTCTCGACTGAAATGAGCTTGCATGTGCTGGCGTACAACCTCAAACGCGTCATGAAGATCCTCGGATTTGCAAAGACACTGCGAGCGATGAAGCTGGCAGGCGCGTAATCTCACACCTGCCTATGCTTGCTGGCGTGGCGCAATCAGTTCAGTCGTAGAAGGCACGAAGCTGCGAAGGCGCAGCCTCACCAGTCGCTCGACAGACTGCCGGCTCACGCGTTTTTACACGGCCTCGGCCAGTAAGCGACATTCGACGCATCGACTCAAATCGTCGACAATGCGCCATCGTTGAGTACCTGCCGTCCAACATTTGATTTCCGGTAATGCCATGAGGTCCATCCTTGTTTCAACCATAGATAACTCCAACGAGAAGATCGCCGAGGAAATTCAGGTGGTTCAATACGCTGCTTATTTGCAGGAAGCGAAACTGCTGGACGCCACGTGGTTTCCCCCACTTGAGAGGACCGCTGCAGATATTCAGCGTTCTACCGATCGTTTCTTCGGCGCGTACATTGATGAAGTGCTGATTGGAGTCGCGAGCATAGAATCGTCTGACGCTCAAACGCCACCTTCGATTTCTTCGCTGACGGTGCTGCCTCAATACCAGCGTCGAGGGGCGGCACGACAACTGTTATCGACGTTATTGGCCGCAGCCGGAACCCAGGTGGTAACAGTCTCCACAGGGGCGCGAAACGAGCCGGCTTTGGCGCTTTACTCCACCTTCGGATTCGTGCCTTTCAGATATCGAACAGTCGGCGAGGAGCAACTCCAGTTGGTCGAACTCAAGCGAGACTGACCAAAAGTGGACGGAGGCTTGTGAGCGCGACTCCACCGATGGTAGTGTCTTCGGACGCGGGGCGGGCATCACACCTTGGCCATGAAGAGACAGTCACCAGCCGGTGCCGAATCGTCAACAATTTCGACGCAGAGGACAGGTGGTAGAGTGTGGCGCTGCGTCCCCGTTAGCCTTTCCCGTGCCCGCCGAGTTGGAAAAACCAATGGCTCGTGTGATCCGCATCGTCCGATGGGACGAGTTAAGTCCAGCCCAGAAAATCGACGTTGAGAATTTGAAGATTTCCGATCAACAGATTGAATTTGCCGGGCCGATTCATCGCGCGGTGGAGGCTTGCACATCGGATTTGACTGGCGACATCCGCGGCGCGGCTATCTTCAATGGGGACACAATTGTTGGGTTTCTCGTCCTGAAGCGACGAAACGCCGCCCCGAGTTGGGTTTCAACAGGAGCCGCCGTCATTTCTGCCCTACGTATCGACTTGCGATTTCAAGGTTTGGGAATCGGAACGGCGGCGCTCCGGCGTCTGCCGGAGTGGCTTTTGGCCCAGTGGGCAGATACCAAGTCCATTATGCTTTCCGTCGACGAAGCGAATGAGGCCGGCCGCCGTTCATATGCAAAGGCCGGCTGGGTTGATCTGGGAACCCGGGACAAAGGAAGAATCGGGTGGGTTCGCTATATGAAGCGCGACCTGTAAACGGCGCTCGCCGTATCTGATTGAAATCGGTGCAAAAACGCGTTTTGGACGCTAACGACGCTTCAATCATCGCAGCTAAGGTCCGCTTTGAGCCGTTATGCCTCTTGTATGAGATCCGCATCTAACGGGATCGTCGGGCGGTGGTCGGCCAGAAGCCGCCGGTCGGGGGCGCTCTCTAAATCGTCAACAATCAGCTGCCCGGGCAACACCACCAGTCGGCGGCTCTAGTGATCTAAAATCGACGTTTATTTCCGAAACGTTCACGGTACATCATGAGTTGCCTTCCGGTCGTTCGCGTAGCAGACCGCACAGACGCTGCGGCCCTCCAGTCGTTGTATTGCCAGTTGGTGGACGATGTGAACGTGAATGTCACCGAAGCGCAGATTCAAATGATTGCGGAAGACCCACGCACTCGGGTGTTCGTCTGCGAGGTTGATGGCGACGTCCGCGCTACCGTACTGGTCTCTCTTTGCGCAGACGTGATGTACGCCGGCCAACCTTTCGCCGTGATCGAAAATCTGGTCGTCGATTATCGATGCCGCGGAAATGGAATCGGACAGGCTCTGCTACGTGAGGTCGAGCAGTACTGCTTATCGCGGAATTGTTCGAAGATGATGTTGCTTAGTTCGGCCTCCCGCGCCGACGCCCACAAATTCTTCGAACATGTCGGGTTCCGTGCCGACCTCAAGCGTGGCTTTGTGAAATACCGCCGGCAGTTTGCCCCAACCATCTGAGCGGCGCCGTCGCGAGCCGATCCGGTGGTAGGCCGTCCCGCCTTGATTTATGCGATATGCACTTGTCAACAGCCGGCCAGAACCGGCCAGTCGACGTATAGGCATGTATCGTTGACAATCTGGCAGTCGATGAATCAGGAGGGGTTATGTCCGATTACAAACTGTTGCGAGTTGTTTTGCGAGCGACCTTCGTACTGGCTGGGCTAATTTTCCTCTCGCAGGGCGCTTGGGCAGATGCCCCCTACAGTTTCATTCGAATCCAGTGTATGGGCGCTATCAACCGGCTTGAGGTCAGCACATTCATTACGTGGAATGTGTGCGACGTGGGATGCTCGCAAGCTGCACCGCTGGCAAGGCAGGGGATATACGAACTGAGGAAATTCATCCAGCAATATTCAAAACATCCCTTCGAGTGTGATCTCGGGGCGGGTCAAAAGGCTGTCGTGTCAATTCTGGACCATTGGCCCGGCAGAGATCTTCCCGGGATGGAATTCGATGTCAGTGTCGATGATAGACGGGTCGTACCGCCTCAGAGATTGGACGGTGAGGCTGAGATTGATCTCCAGGTGCAAGCGTTTCTAGGCAAGAACGATGCGTCGGGCCGGCCCATCAATCCTGCGTCGGTATCTACCAATCTCTGCTTTCTCAACGGGAGGGATCCACTTGCGCTTCCCGATTCGATGAGATGCGAGAGAACATGGGTGGGCGCCGGTGAGGGCTGGACAAAAGATGAGGCCGATAGCGCACAATACGAAAGAATCGTCCAACCGAAATGAGCGGCAGGTCAAGATCGCAAGTTCTCGACTGAACGATCAGAGTTGCTGTTCGTGACCGTCCGTTTGCGAGAAAGCCGAAAGTCTTTTATGGGTCGGCTGCTGTTCATCGTCGTTGAGCCGGCTTCGGCCACGGACGACCCATTTGGCATCGTCTATAGAACGTCAATAATCACCCGTAACGGGTGCGACCGTGACGGACTGTCGTATAACGGCTGAGGGGGTCTAAAATCAGCTTCATATTCGAGACATCACGAAACGCTGAGTTGCGTTTCGACCGTTCGCGACCTTGCGAGATCCTTGGGGGGCCTGCCGTATTTGCGAAAGAGTGACCGACAAACAAGCACGATCAGAACCTCAACAATTGACAACTTGCCTAAAGCGCTTGGGTAGCCAACTACCACTCGCAGTATTTTTGCAGACCGTACAATTTATCTTTCATCGCGCTCATATTGCCCAACCTGCCCATGCTCGTTACTGCCCTGCGCCGACGGTACCTGTCATTTCTATTTATTCGATCGTCTTGTTCAATCGTATTGTCGTTGACGGCGTTTATGGCATTGACGGCTGACGATGCGAGGGCGGACCCAGCGCCCGATATTGCGAATACGGAGCAAAGCGTCAGCAGCCGAGATAACCTCGGTTATCCAAAACAGCAGACAGACTGCCGCCCCTTTCTGATTGAAGGCACTGCCCGTTCAAAAGGTTTCGTCGGGAAATTCTTGATCGCCACCGATCCGCACGAGCAGGTAGCCACTATCCAGATTACCGATGCGGGTCCCGCAGATTTCGCGTTTGGCGTGTCGGGCTCTCGCGCATGGGTCAGAGATGCGAACGGCGTTGTCAGCGACGCGGATTTTGATGGATTTCGGCAAGGCATCGTGAGCGATGCATATTGGCTAACCGGCGGAATATCGAACAGATGCTGGCCTGCGAACATAAACTTCCTGAGAACTGAGCGGATAAATGGTGAGACTGCAGACGTGCTGGAAGTGCGGCCACAGGGAGGAAAAGTAACGACGGTCTGGGTCTCTCACGCGACGCATTTGCCGCTGCGCTGGTTACGCAGGGATGAACCGGATGTGGCGACAACGACATACGCTGACTACCGTCGCGTCAGCAATCGAATGATTCCCTTCAGACAGCGCGTGGTGGATCGCGACGGCAATAAATGGGATCTACGCGACACTCGGGTACAGACTGGTGTTGCCCCGGAAGTGATCGCTACGAAGGCTGGCAAACCCGATTCAACGTTGAGCGACTATTGGATCGACGGAGGTGGCATCACGACGATGCCGATGGGCGCAGCAGGTCTGCCTCTCGTCAACGTTTTCATCAACGGAAAAGGTCCGTTCAGTTTTCTGTTCGACACGGGCGGTGCACTTTCTATAACACCGGCTACGGCTGCGGCGGCGGGCCTCAAGTTATCTGGCGGTGCGCACGAGACAGGGATGACCGGTTCTGCAGTCACGACACGCTTCTCCAGGATAAAGGATCTGCGCATAGGGAGCGCACATCTGCGGGATCAGTATGTTTCGATAATCGACCAGGGTTCCGGAGGGGGCGTCCCGCAGATTGCCGGATCGATTGGATACGAAGTGCTCGCGCGCTATACGACGACTTTCGATTTTGCCCGGCGTACCGTGAGTCTCTCGTTGACGCCCGCTCAGGCCGCGGTCGGCAATGCGCCCGCGTCGCCTATGACGCTCGACCACACCGTCCCGGCCGTAGAAGGTGAGATGGGCGGTGCCGTAGATTATTTCTGGATCGACACCGGATTTGATGGAGCAATCCTCGTTAACCGGACGTTCGGAATAGCTCATCCTGGGGCTATGCCAAAGCGGCTGTATGACATCGGAGGGGCGCTGTCCGCTGTGGGCGGCGGCGTAGCGATCAAGGTAGGCCGGATTCCCTCGATAACGATCGGGTCGACAAATTTCGCCGACACCATTGGAATGTTTTCGAACGCCGACGGGGGCCTGAATACAGATTCAGAGTTCGCCGCTGACGTGGGCGACGTTCTGCTGAGGTCGCACGCCGTGACGTTCGATTACAGGGGGCGGCGTTTCTGGCTTACGCGACTTGACGATTCGAGCAGCCCTTATATCCTGCCTTATAACAGAGCGGGCTTCGGCATCGCATACTTGACCGGTGATGTTGCGACCGTCAGCTATATCAGAGACGGATCGCCCGCCGCAGAAGTCGGATTGCGAGAAGGGGACCACATATTCGAGATCAATGGACAGGAAGTCTCCGGACCGGTGGTCTCGGCTACCATGTCCAAGCTACGGGCGCTGAATGATGCTCTTATAAAGCTTGTCGTTCTCCGGGCTGGCGCGGTCCTCGATTTCACGGTTCAGCCACTTGACTACGTTCAATAAGCGGGAGCGACCTGGTCGGCAGGATCGCCCAGATCTCAGCACAAATGGTAGGCGTATGTGGTCCGACAAAGAGGGCCGATGTTTGACGCGCTTGACTCTGAATTGCCGTCCTCAATCAGGCGGTTGGTGATCATCAATGATCTTACCGGCGAACTGATCGGCACGATAGGGTTTCACACCGTCTCCGATGTCAACCGTACTGCGGAAATCGCTTACGACCTTGCGCCCGCCTATTGGGGAAAAGGAGTTGCGAGCGCGGTATGTTCAGCGGTGACGCAGTGGTCGTTCTCGGCATTTGGATTCGTCCGCGTTCACGGAGCGGTCCTTGAGACGAACGTGGGCTCAGCACGCGTGCTGCAGAAATGCCGATATCGACACGAGGGGCTGCTTCGCTCGTTTCGCACTGTCCGTGGCATACCAGGAAATTTCCAGTTGTATGCGCGCCTGAACGACGACTAGTCGACGGGGCGGCACTGAGGCCAAAACATTCCTTTACCGGCGAGGTACGGCCAGGAACGGACCTTCGACGTCGCCGCAAGAATCGCCGACAATCTAACCTACTCCCTCCGCGTGCTGTTAAGGTCGACCAAACATTAGCCCAATGACAGAATTGCATATTCAAACAAACCGGTTTCTACTTCGAAAGCCTCACTTGTCTGACGCTTCGGCAATCTTTGACGCCTATGCGCAGGATGATCTCGTCGTTCAGTATCTCGTCTGGCGCAAGCATGCGAACATTGAAGCGACGAAGCAGTTCGTCACCTATTGCATTGATCAATGGACCTCAGGACAGTCTCAGCCATTTGTCATACAGGATCGTGATACCGAGTGTGTCGTCGGAATGATTGAGCTCCGTCGTACCGGTCATCGGGTAAATCTTGGGTACGTCTTAGCGCGTAGTTATTGGGGAAAAGGCTGCATGACCGAAGTATGCGCGGCGGTCATCGAATTTCTGTTTTCGTCAAATCCGCCGACCTTTCGCATCGAGGCAGTCTGCGATCTCGAAAACGTTGCGTCCGCACGGGTGATGGAAAAGCTTGGGATGAAACGAGAAGGCGTCCTTCGCGCTTATATGATGCACCCCAACGTTTCGCCAATGCCGCGGGATGTCTATGTGTATGCTCTCGTGCAAGACGATCAACGGATTAAGGATATCGAGTAACCCGCAGCTCCCTGCCGCTGATCGGCGATGGGCAGAGCGCGCCAGGAACCGCCGTTCGACGCCAGCAGCTAGATCGACAACAATTGAATACTCGGGTCCGTCGGTAATCTGACAGCGTCACAACGATATCGGAACTTCTGAATGAGCGCGCTGTAGCGATAGGCTAGTCGCCGCTGTCCACAAATTCCGGGTTCGGCCATGAGCCGACGTTCGACGTGAGGGCCAAGATCGTCAACGATCGACCACGCGTCAAAATGCCTAGCCCAAAATGGCAGCTCACAAATCTTCGAGCTCAAGATCATGATTTCGTTTGACACCGGAAGTCATCGTTTCAATCTGAGGGCTGCCGCCGTCATCTATCAAGACGAATACGTGCTGCTGCATCAGGTAGAGGGGGACGACTTCTGGTGTCTTCCCGGAGGCCGGGTCGAGCCTGGAGAACATGCCGCACAGACGGTCATCCGTGAGATGCGGGAAGAGGTTGGCGCTTCCGTCCACATCGAGAAAACTCTCTGTATCGTCGAAAATTTCTTCAGCCATAACGGACGGCCAAATCATGAGATTGGCCTCTATCTCATTGCGCGCCTGGAAGCTGGATCGCCGTTGCTGGATTTGACGGTTTTGCACCATGGGTCCGAGGGGAGCAAGCGCCTTACATTCTCGTGGGTTGCTCGGCAACGGCTGTCTGAAATTGAGGTACGCCCCGTCTTTCTTCGTGAATTGCTTCAGGTCGATCGTGTCGACCTCGCACACGTGATCCAGCGGGAATCGCATTTCGAAATCTCATACTGAGCGAATGCCCCCCGCTGGTCGGTTACAGGAAAAGCGTCGGATCGCATCGTTCGGCCACAACTGGCCGTTCATTGCTCGGTCAGATGGTTGACAATCAGCTATTCTGCTTAGGCACTGTACATCTCATAGGCGACGACTTACCGGCATGCCTCCATTTACCTTTACAGTTCGCGCTGCTTCGCCACGAGACACCGCAGGGTGGTCATCGTTGCGGCGTCTGCTCTGGCAACACGTGAGCGAGGACGACCACATTAGCGAAACTCAGCGATTGCTTGCCGACCCACATCGCTATGCGAACTTCATCGCTTTTTCTTGTGAAAACTCGCTGATTGCGTTCGCAGAAGCCGCACTGCGCCACGACTACGTAAACGGTTGCAAGACGTCGCCCGTGCTCTTCTTGGAAGGCATATACGTCGTTCCGGCTGCGCGCCGAGTTGGCATTGCGAGGGCGTTATGCACCGCCGCCGGTCAGTGGGGCTCAGCGCACGGCTGCACGGAGTTCGCGTCCGATACACAGATCGACAATCTCGACGGACAGGCGTTGCACCGAGCCCTCGGCTTCGAGGAAGTCGAGCGTGTCGTCTTCTTCCGAAACCGCCTCATTGCAAAATGACAATGCGCCTTTTTCACTTTAGCGACGATCCGGATATAACGATATTCCACCCACGCCCCGTTCGGGTCGCTGTCGATAGACCAGCGGGGCAAGAACGGCTGAACGGGCCACTCGTCTGGGCAACGGACGAGGCACATGAGTTGTTGTACCTCTTTCCGCGCGAATGCCCACGCATTGTTGTTTGGCCCACGCAATACACAAGTGAAAAGGATCGAACTGCATGGTTCGGCGAGACGACTAACCGCCGTGCTATTGCTCACATTGAGCGTGCGTGGCTGGATCGTCTCACTAGTGGCGTCATCTATCGTTACCATCTAGCTGCTGATCAGTTCGAGGATATCGACGACGCGGGAATGTGGGTTTCGAATATCCCTGTCGTTCCGTCGCATATGGACGTCCTTGATAACTTGATCGCTGAACTGGATTCACGGAAGGTTGAGCTGCGAATCATGGGTAGTCTCACACCCCTGAAAGAAATCTGGCAAACGACCCTACACGCCAGCGGAATAAGATTGCGGAATGCGCAGGGCTGGGGAAAACCGGGCTGGACCCACTCGAAGCCCGGAAGAGCAGTCGCGATTAAGTAGCGTGTGACCGCTTTCGAGAATCGCGACTGCCTCCTGTGGGTCGCTTTATGCCCGCTGCAAGAGAGGCTGCGCCCGAGGCGATCGTCGCGCTCTGTCGTCGGGCGCTAGGCGGCTAATTTCGGACCTTGGTTACAACGCCCTACATTGCAATCCGGTCAGCATCGCGCGCCGCCGCATGCTTTCCGCCTCGATGGATAGCCAGTACAGTATGGGAGTATCGCCTCTGACGCTGAGGCGAGGCTTATTGACGCGCCGACGCAACCATTCGTCGCGGTTCGAACAACGCACAGGATTGTTATGCCAGATACCGGCTCCCCGATGCATAACCGGGGTACTGCACCGCAGCCAGATGGCGACGCACGCATTGAGGGGCTGTTGGTGGCGATCAACTCCAACAGTCGTCAGTCCCTGCTGGATTTTTTGCGCGTCCATGTGGCTCTGCGGTCCTCCAGTCCGACGACTGTGGACGAATATGCTGACTGGTTTGTCTCTTTCTCTCGTTTATCGCAAGGCATCGTGCTGCGGGAGATCAAGCCGGTAGAGACGAGCGATTTCACTCAGACGGTAGTTGTAGAGGACCGCATTTACTCCGCTACACATGAATTCCATTTGCGCTTTGAGCCGTTTGAGGACGGCAAGATTCTGGAGATTGAGGTCGGCCCGAGTGAGATGCAGTGCATCGCCAGGTCGCAGGCCGATTGTTTGGGACAAGTCCAGGATCTATGCGATCGAGGCGCTCGCGCAGGAGTGTTCTCGGGAACCGTGCTTATCGCACGCGGATCTGAAGTGCTGTTTGAATATGCATGCGGAGCCGCAAACAAGAGGTATGACGTGCCCAACAATCCGGACACTAAATTCAACCTTGGTTCGGCTAACAAGATGTTTACTGCAGTGGCGGTGGCCCAACTGGTGGAACGCGGCCTTCTTAGCTTCACGGATACCGTCGACCAGTACATTGACGACACCTGGCTACCGGCATCGGTGACCCGCCGCATCACGATTCATCATCTGCTCTCGCATACCTCGGGGTTGGGTAACTATTTCAACGAGACATTCTTCAGCGGCTCACGTGCCCGGTTTCGTGCCATCGACGACTTCAAGCCACTCGTGCGCGATGACCTTCCCGCCTTTACGCCGGGTGAACGATTCGAATACAGCAATAGCGGAATGCTGCTAGCCGGAGTGATCATCGAGCGGGTGACGGGCATGAGCTACTACGACTATGTTCGCGAAGCGATCTACGCACCGAGCGGTATGCTCGACACGGATTGCTACGACATCGACGCCCCGGTTCCGAATCTCGCAATGGGCTACATCCCGCTTGTCGATCCGCCGGATCGTCGGAGCGCATCTGGTTGGCGCGAGAATATTTTCGAGCATGTCGCCAAAGGTGGGCCGGCTGGCGGTGGCTACTCGACCGTGCGCGATCTACACCGGTTCGCCAACTCGCTTATTTCGGGCGCCCTCGTGGGCCCGGAAATGCGTCAAGCTCTCTGGACCGATTACGCTGGCGTGGGCTATGGCTACGGTTTCAATGTCGAAAAGACGGCATCGGGCACGATGATCGGTCACGGCGGCGGGTTCCCCGGAATCAGCGCGAGTTTCAGGGTAGCCCTGGACACTGGATACGTAGTGATTGTCCTGTCCAACTACGACATGGGTACGTTCGGGCTTGCCCGTTGTATCGAGCACGCTGTTGACCAGATACAGCAGTGAACTGCACTGTGACCTGATATATGCGAGATCTGCGATACGTTGCCGCTTAGGGATCTAGGGCCCAAGGACTGGCGAGGCGCGAATGGCCGCTTTCGGCAAAGACGGGGGCCGCAGTGGGTCGCGTGCTGCCGATCGAAACCGAGCGACCCCGAAGAGGGGTATGCCAATTGCATGAGGCAGCGCGCGGCCAACTGCGGACCTTCGACAAGATCGCGGGAATCCGCAACAATCTTTTCTAAACCGTCGTTAGACTTCCGCTGTTTCCATGTTTCAAAGGTTACATGCAATGCCACATCATGCGCTGTCGATTGTGACGCCCGCCGTCGATGACATATTGGAGGGAAGGAAGCTTGTAGAAATTCGCTCATGGGCTCCTCCTGCGCTCCCTCTAATTGACCTCGTACTGGTGCAAAACAGTGTTTTCTTGCGGCAGGACGGGCAGGAAGACCCTAAAGGCGTCGCTCTCGCATTGGTCGACGTCGTTGGGACGCATGATTGGACGCCAGAAGAGGCTCTTTCGCAAGGCAAGCAATGGTGTGCGGGCTATATTTGCTGGGAGTTGCGGAATGTGCGAACGATTGATCCGGCTGTTCAATGCGTCGCAAAGCGGGGGATTTATGCTTTGGAGTTAACCGCAACCCCAGAAGCATAGGTCCGTCGCCCGCTATCCAGAAAAATGACGTATCGCTTCGCACCGTGATTCCGTCGTCGGACGTGGTTCGGCCAGGAACGGCCAGTGGACGCATCCTCTCAGATTGACGACATTCGGAGCTATTTCTCGCTATGAATACCGAGATGCCTAGCAGCGTGCCCGAACACAGATAAACGCAGGGGTCATAGAGAGTTCTGCGTAATGCTCCGGGTCGACGGTCTTCATCTCTTCAAGCGGTTTTGGCTCGACGAGCGACTCCAGATTCCAGCCACTTTCGACCAAATCGTTGAGTATGGCTGCAAGCGGGCGTCGATACGACTGAACGAACGGCTTTGGTTCGCCGAAGCCGCCCCAGTACATGCCGAAGCGGGACGTATCGAAGTATGTCCAGGCTCCGTGCGTCCGCTCGTCCATCCAGTCGCGCATGGGATGAGACATCGAGAACACCAATGTTGCGCCAGGACTGGCGACCCTTCTGAATTCTTTAAACACTGGAGCCAGGTCTGCAACGTAGTCGAGCGCCAAGGCACACACGATCTTGTCGAATGACGCATCTTGCAGCCAGTTCAGTGGTTCAGCTAGATTGCCTTCAGCCAACGTGACCGGAAGTCCGGCGCAACGTATGCGGGCAAGCTCGACCATCCGTGGCGTGATGTCAAATGCGTGGACCGTCGCTCCATTGCGGGCGAAGATTTCGCTGAAAATTCCCGGTCCGCATCCCGCATCCAAAATGCGCAAACCGGAGACATCTCCGACTAAAGCAATCGTCGCGGGGCGTTCGTAAAGCGCGTTGTGCGCTTTCGTTGGTGCTACCGAAGCATAGCGATCTGCAAATTCTGCATACGCAGCCAGGCCCAAGGAGGTCGATGATAAGTCCGTATCTGCCATGGATCGCTCCGGGAAAATGGAGCGCGATTATAGTTTGTCAAATTGACTCGCTCAAAAATTTTCGGTGAGCACATATTCGGCGTATATAGCTAAGACCATTGCATCGGACTGAGCTACGGCGGCCGTGATCGGCCAACAACGGTCAATCGGCATGCATCCGTAGATTGTCGACAGTCATTCGGCATTTCGCAACCGTTCATGTCGCGCGTGTCCGTGCGCAAGGAGATATTGCGTCCCGTATTTCGTCCGAGTATCTTTGCAGGCCAGATCATCAACTGAAACAGGAATTTGTCCTTGTAACTTGACCTTGTGCGTATTGCCACACATAAGCCGCTTAGCATGGGTTTTCTGCCGAGCGTGTTTTCGCTCGTTTGTCGAGCGTATGCACAATCAAAAGGTCAATAGCATGAACGAAACAGGTCATTCAGAAGAGTATTTCGGCGATTACCGCGATCATTGGTGGAACGCGGATTTCGTCAATTTGATCGCCCAGCGGTTGAATTTGGCATCGAAGCACTCCGCGCTCGATGTCGGATGCGGATTGGGGCATTGGACGCGGATCATCGCGCCGCACCTGGCCGCAGGTGCGATAGTGCATGGCGTGGACACGGATCCGAAGTGGGTGCGCGATGCTCCCGCGTGGACAGCCACGATGCGTGATCGAGGACTGGACGTTCGTGTCGAGTATGGCGATGCGCTATCACTTCCATTCGCTGACGCCAGTTTTGACTTCGTCACGTGCCAGACAGTGTTGATTCACGTAAGCGATCCTCAGCACGCGATGCGCGAGATGCTTCGTGTTCTGAAGCCAGGCGGATTGCTTCTTTGTGTAGAACCCGACAACCTGTGTGCGACAACGATGCGCTCATCGTTCGGCGACGAATTCACCTCGAAAGAATGTGCAGAAGGTTACGAGTTCGCCTTGACAATCGAGCGTGGACGTCGAGTACTGGGGCGCGGGGATCATTCACTTGGCGGACTTGTTCCCGGCTATTTCAATCAGGTCGGCCTCCAGCAAATACGGACATGGATATCGGATAAGGCTATTCCGCTTTATCCGCCGTACGAACGAGCGGAGCAACGAATCATTGTTGACGGTATGAAAGCGTGGCAACAAGCTGACGACCCGGCTCGGAAATCAGAGACGCGGGGGTTCTTTGTTGCCGGAGGCGGCGATGCCTCGCAATTCGATGCACTGTGGGCGAGAGATGTTGAGAACCAAGCACGATATGCGCAGGCCATCGGCGCTGGATCCGTTGTGCTTGGCGGTGCAGCATTGATGTATCTCGTTAGCGGCATCAAGCCGAACCTGTCGCCAGGTGCCGAAGCAGATGTCGCTCGGCGAGCTTAAAGTAAGTTAGTCGGCGTGTTTGGCTTTTTGACGAGAGGCCGGTCACTTGCGACGGTAAGTGACCGGCTCAATTGATCTGATCCGAACCTTATACGCGTGCTGGCGAGCCGAAGTACGCTTGGACGATCTGCATTGATTGATGCGGGCGGAGGGTCTGCTTAGGAGAAGGATGAAAGGCAGGAGCGGGTCGCGTCCTGCCGATCGCGGCCGTTTGAGATTCAGCCAGTCCAGCCGCGCGCATAAGACAGTGATCGGCCAACAGGAGACGTTCGACACGGGCGGCGGAATCGCTGACAATCTCGAATCACACGTCCTTCAATTTGCCGAACGCAGCAACCATGACAGAAGACACTAACGATATCTCGGTGCTCGTCCGTGAGTTTTGGACGCTCATGGGTTCAAACGACTTTGCATCCGTGCAGGCGGTGTTAGGTGAGCAATTTATCCTTGAATGGCCCCAGTCGAACGAACGCATCCGTGGTGCCGCGCGGTTCGCACAGATGAACTCGGAGTACCCTGCGCAGGGTCCGTGGCGCTTCGCAGTGAACAGAGTCGTGGCTAACACGGTTAGTGAAGCAGTATCCGATGTGACGGTTACCGATGGATCTATGACCGCGCGAGCCGTATCGTTTTTCTCAGTCGAAGCCGGCAAAATCACTCGCATCGTTGAATATTGGCCGGAGTCATATGCCGCCCCCGCCAATCGTGCGCATCTTGTCGAGCGCATCGAGTAGGTGACCGCGTATAGCCGGCGTTGTGCCGGTTAGACCACCGCCGCGAACCGGCCAGTTTGAGTCGTTCGGCATCAAGGGGCAGATCGTCAACAATCGGCACGCATCATAAGATTTTCTCTGTTGCCAACTTCAGACCTGGCCCCACAAACAAGCCCCCATTGTCTAGCCCATCAGCGTGGTCGGGTACTTGCCATAAGCCACTTGGCCAGTTGAGAGCCCCTAAAATCCCGCTTGCAACAGAATACTCTGTGATATAGAGTTATCTACATCAACACGACGAGGATACCAGGCGATGCCAATTTCATCGGAACAAGCAGCACAGGCGTTGCGCGAGGTCGAGCAGACGCGAGCACTGAGCAGCACTCTCTATGGATATCAGAAAGCCTCGCCGCATCTTTTCCTGTGGGGCTTTATCTGGCTGATGGGTTTCAGCCTGAACGATTTCTTCCCCAGCCACATTAATCTGGTTTGGATTCCGTTGAACATTCTCGGGATTGCATGCGGCACCTATATGGCTATCAGAAACCCTCGCGCGCGAGACGAGCCAGGCATGAGCAAGATGAACCAGATCTGGCGCTGGCTGGGTTCGATCTTCACCATTATGGGTTTCTTCGTCGCGGTCCAACTGGTCATGCAGCCTACGGCCGAGCGCCAGGTTGTGTCCCTGATGATGCTGATCGTCTCGATGTTCTACTTGCTGCGCGGTCTGTGGGGCAGCCCGCGGATGGGATGGACGGGCATAGCGTTGGCAGCGTTGACTGCGTATGGCTTTTACGAAGTGCACGCGCATTACGACTTGTGGATGGCGGTGGTGGGCGGTGTTTCTCTAATCCTCGCTGGCTTCTGGATGAGGAGAACCTGAATGACGCAAATGGACGAGACCATCCACCAGCCGGTTCGACTGAAGATCATGGCAGCCCTGAAGGCGTTACCTAAAAATGAGCAGATCGAATTTGTGCGCCTGCGGGAAATTGTCAATGCGACGGAAGGCAATCTCGGAGCGCACATCGCGACGCTAGAGAAATCCGGCTATATCGAGGTAGTCAAGGATTTCAACGGCAAGAAGCCGCGCACCCGGGTTGCGATGACCACGGCGGGGCGACGGGCCTTCCAGCAGTATGTCGATCACTTGCGAAGCATCCTCGACGGTGGCGAGTAGAAGATCTACCGGGCTGCGTCTCATCCTTCTCAGGAGTTGCGATGAAATATAGAGAATCGATTCAAGTGTTCCGAGCATCGGATCAGATGGTCTTCAGTGCGATTGGCTCGCTCTGGATGGTGGGTTGGTGTCTGCAAAAGCATGCACAGGATTTGTCGACGCTGTGCGTGGTATTCGTGGCCGGTGCCGCGATTTTTCTGTGGGCCTGGTGCGATCACCGTGCCGCGCGCAGTGGCGTCGAGGTTTACCGCGCGCGCCGCTCTCAATCTGCGCGCGAATCAGGCGCGGGATCCGCTTTGGAAGGTCTGCTATGCGGCGCCGGGCTGTTGTTCAATCTGGTGTTCGTGCTTGAACTGCTTGGCCATCCGGGTTGGCTGCTGCCGATCCTCATGGTGCTGACAGGACTCGCTTGCTTCGCACTTGGCAAGGCCGCGCAGCACCGACCGCATTACCTGACCGGTCTCGCATTGCTCGTGGTGGGACTCGCGTGCCCGTTCATCGCAGCGGTGCCCAATCTTGCTGTCGCGTGTTTTGCGGTCGGCAGTATCTTGTGGATCAGCGCCCTGTATGGTCTGTTCGTAGGGCACTTCAATGCGGGCCGAGTTGTTGTGTTGGCCAACCGTCGGTCGCTCGCACTGTCCTTGCGTTAAGAGCTGCTTTTGCGAAGCTGATACCAGCGTGGTGAGAGGTCGCCGAACGAAGACTGGCGGTACGCTCGCCATTTATCGGGAATGCATAGGCCGACTTTGTAGTCGCGATTGGAAGTGGATCAACCGTGAATGTCCGCTCTCAGGAATATTGATCGTCCCTAGTGGGTCGTCAACGGTCCGTCGGCGCTGCGCAATATCTGTGTACCGTTACGCGGTCAATACCGAATTCCCGCGCGAGCGCAGTGCGATTCTCGCCAGCATCAAAGCGCCGCCTCAATTCGGCCTGCTGTTCAGCCGTGAGCTTCGGCTTACGGCCTTGATATTTCCCACCTTCCAGACGAGCACGCGCGATACCTTCGCGCTGTCGTTCCTTCCTGATCCCGTGCTCGAATTCCGCAAATGCGGCGAACATGGTCAGCGCCAGTTTGCCGGCCGGCGTGTCGGTATCAAATCCCTGCATGAGGATGACCAGACGCACACCTCGCGCGCTCAGCGCGTTGATTTGTGTCAGTACGTCAACGGTGCTGCGGCCAAGCCGGTCGAGCGCGTAGACGACGAGTGTGTCCCCTTCGCGGAGGTAGGCCGCGCACTTCGCCCAGCCGTCGCGGCTGTCGGCGGCGGTGGTGCCGCTCGTCGCCTGGTCAGCAAACTCCTTTCCAACTTTGAAGCCAGCGGCGGTGATGGCCTGCCGCTGGTTTTCGACCGTCTGCCCGGCGGTCGAAACGCGCAAATACGAAATGATGCTCATGGTGGTGATTGTTGTCGTTGTTGCAATAGGGTATATATATTATTTTGCATCGAACCCTATATATTTGCAACATAATACGCAACGGTTTAACTTTGCTTAGGCGTGTGGCGTTGGCGTTTAGCCAAATGCAACACAGTGCAGTCTGTCCATCCTTTGTCGCTGGTTGTGGTCGATGCAGCCACCGTTACTCGCTACAGACGCACGAAACCCCTTGAAACGGAACCCATTTAATGTGTATGATATTTCCGCACACATTAAATGGGTGAGTTATGGGCTGGCAAGAATTTGGGCGGCGGCTCAACGCGGCGCGACAAGCGATAGGCATAGCGAATCAAACTGAACTTGCAGCACTGCTCGGAGTTCGGCAGCAAACGGTCAGTCGTTGGGAGCAGGGTCTCTCCCGACCCCGAGCAGGCCAGATACCAGAAATCGCATCGGCGTTACGCTGTGACACGGGCGAACTTCTGTCGGCGGCCGGTTACGCTCCTAAGTCTGCGCCACAAGCCACCTTCGATCAGCCTTGGCCAATCGATGCGCTTAGCCCAACCTCATTCGAGCGCTTCTGCACTTACTTCCTGGAATCTCTTTATCCCGAAGCCGACGTACACCGCTACGGCGATCAGGGACATAAGCAGCACGGGTTAGACATCGAAGCTATCTTTCCCGACGGACGCGTTTCCACGTTTCAATGCAAACGCCATGCGGCGTTCGGCCCGAAGAAGGTTGACGACGCCGTAAAAGCTCACACGAGAAAAGCGACCCAAAAGGTCATCCTGCTAAGCAGCGTAGCCAGTACTCAGGCTCGCGATGCAATCAAGAAATACTCCGACTGGGAGCTCTGGGATCGGGAAGACATTTCGCGTCTAATCAGACAGGACCTACCCAAAGCCAAACAGCGAACTCTCGTCGATGTGTTTTTTTCCGGGCAGCATCGCACGCTGACCGGTGAACTCGATGCGTCGCCTTGGTATACGCCGGACGCATTTTTTGCGCCCACGCTGCAGATAAACCGCGCGTTTTCGCATTCTTGGGAACTTGTGGGCAGAGAAGCTGAGCTCGATGAATTATTTCGCTTTGCGGACGAAAGCAGCCGACCGGTGGCGTTGCTGGTTGCAAACGGAGGTTCGGGGAAATCACGTTTGCTCAAAGCAGTCGCAGACCGCATCGCAGGTGCTCGCCTACCGCTGGATATTTACTTCCTGTCGCGTGACGCGCTTACCACAAAGAGCCTAGACGAATTAGGCCCTCGGCCGAAACTACTCATCTGCGATGACGCACACGAACGTGAGGATCTGGGGCTACTGTTCGATTACGCCGCCGACCCGTCAAGGCATGCGCGCCTAGTTATCTCACTGCGGCACTACGGCATGGAGCGGATCAAGAGGCAGGCGCGCGCTGTCTCAGGCAGCGAGATTACGTGCGTCTACCTACCGAAAATGTCTCAGGCCGACAGCGAGGCGCTTGCTCTGCAGGCCCTCAAAAGATTTGGCGGAAATCAAAGTCACGCTGGCCGACTAGCTGCTTACACGCGCGATTGCCCTTTGGCTACCGTTATAGGGGCCGAAGTTTTGTCAACGAGCAAGGTGCTTCCGCCGGAATTCCTTCTCAGCGAAGAGACCTTCCGCGCTGAATTACTCAGTCGCTTGGTAGAGAGCATTGTGGAGGGCGTGAGCAAGGGTCTAAATGCTAGCGCGGTGCGGATAACGCTTGCTGCAATCTCCTTGCTTCAACCAATCAAAGACGAGGATCCGGCGTTAATCGACGCACTGGCTAGTATCGCAGGGCTCAAATCTGGCGAGATTGCTCAGATTACCCGGCGCCTCCGGGAGGCTGGCGTTTTATTCCAAAGAGGGTTCTCAAGCCGTATTGCGCCAGACTTGCTCGCAGATTTCGTTGTTGAAGAAGAATGCATTAGTCGAACGGGCCTGTCTACGGGATTTGCTGAGAGCGTGTTTGATGCGGTGCCCGCCGCGTACGTCGAGCACATACTCGCGAACCTAGGTCGCCTAGACTGGATCAAGTCGAGCGGTGATACGCGTCAGAGCCGGCTACTGGACGCTCTGTGGGAGCGGGTTCTTACAGACTCTGAACATACTTCGGCTTATCTGCGAGCGGCTGCTGCGGTCGCCTTTTACCAGCCGAACCAAGCTTTGAATTTTGCTGCCCGGCTGATTCGGGCAGGTCAAGAGAAAGAGAGCGCTGCGAAAATCATCCGCAATGCCGCGTACAACTATGAATGCCTGCCGAAGGCGTGCCAGTTGTTATGGGAAATGGGCCAGCACGATCCGCGTCCGCTTGGGCGGAATCCATCCCATCCGATCCGCATACTCGCCGAACTCGCGTCGCCGGAACCTTCCAAGCCCATCGCTTACATCGAATGCGTCGTGGATTTCGCAATCTCACTCATCCCGATGGACAGTAGTTGGGAATCTCCATATACCCCGCTTGATATCATGGTTAGCGCCTTGGCTACAGAGGGACACACGACGTCGTCGACTCAACGGGAAATGAGGATGAATGCGTTCCTCGTCTCCGGCGTAAATATGACACCGGTTCGAAAAAAAGTTATAAATACCTGCATCGAGTTACTTTTTCATTCGAATATATCGCGCGGATACCGAGCAGCCGGCTTGTTGGAAAGCGCTCTTCGCTTTCCAATGGGGCTATTTAATATGGCGGTGTCCTCCGAGGGTCGTGATCAGTGGGTGGACGAGTTCTGCTGCACTCTGAAGTCCATCAACGATCAACTCGAGACGCGCGAAACGTCACCGGTCGTTTTTAACCGATTGGCTCATGCTGTCTCGTGGCACGCCAAATATTTCGACGGAGCAACTACACAACTAGCAAAGAAGGCGATGACTAGGCAGAAAGATAGCCTACATTCCAAAGCTATTAATTTTTTGATGAGTGGATGGGGAAGAGTCATTGGTGAGGCGGGGGATGAATACTCGATCGAAAAGCGCGACGCTATTCTCAGAGAGTTTACCGGGCAAATTCTTCACGCGTATCCTGATCCATCGAAGCTTCGCTCTTTCATTGAAGATTGTCTTCGAGAGATTGCGGGCGCGAAGGAAGACTCGCCAAACTCCCCTTTCGGACTTGTTACGCACATCATCTGGTCGTCTAGCGGTTTTGCCAAGGCCTTGGTGGAAGACGCGTGCCTTAGGAGCGATTCACTCACCCAGCCGTTTGCAGGACTCGCCCTCGCGAGGCTGCTGAGCGACAATGCAACATACGCAGTCGATGTAGTGGCCTCTAATCTGACAATCGACGATACAGTTGGCATGCAGATGGTGGCTGAAGCATATGCCCGCTATCGCCCAAATGATCGATATTCCGAGACAGACATCAGAGCACTCAAGCAGATCGTTACGTCTAATTCAAAGCGAATTGCTTTGCATGGCGCGGATAGCATCGGATTGGTAGCGTCAGTCGATAGGAAGTTGGCTGCGGAACTGCTCGCACTTGCAAATTTATCTATCGACTCCGATGTTGCAGATCATTATTTGATGTGGCTTTGCAATACGAACGCTATCTCCGTCGATGAGATAACTCAAGGTCAGTTGCAGTCAATTCTCCATCAACTTACTCAGTTGGATAGACTTGACAGCTATTGGATTCAGGAATTTCTTGGGAAGGCGATTCGGCATAAAACTGAATTAATGATTGAATTTTTCAAGTCACGTGTAGAACGCGCGTTAGAATCGGAAAGTTGGTACCAACCTATTCCGTATAGCTCATTCAGGCACGGGAGCTTCGGATTGACAACGTTGCCTGACTCGAAATATTGGCTCGATTATATATTTGGTTGGGCGCGCACACGTTCAGATGACGTGCCGTTTAGGTATCAGTTTTCCTACCTTATCGAAGGACTTTGCGCCCCATTCAACGACGATTTCTTTTCCTATCTTGAAAATTTCATTGATTCTGGAAAAAGTAGTGACCTTGAGCTGGTAATGACGATCCTGAGAGAAACCGCCCACACATTTGTCTTTGAGAGGGAGACATTTGTCATTCGATTTCTTCGGCGGGCAAAGTCTTTTGGCTTTGAGTTCATGGAACGTGCCGTAAATGCACTTTATGCGAGCGCGATTGGTGGGGTGCGCACCGGTGTTCCGGGCAAACCTTTTCCTCGGGATTTGGCGGTTCGGGATTCGGCCGAAGCAGTATTGTCAAGGATAGGTAGATTCGAGCCTGCATATGAGTTATATGAGGCCCTGTTGAATGATGCTAAGGCTGAGATCAAGCAGCAGGAGAGAATCGGTCAAGCGATGGACGAGGAAGAAGAATAATTGAAAACAATGATCCTGCCGTTGTGGCCTTAAAGGAGAGTCTCTATGGAGTGCTCCGTCAAGGGCATCGCATTCTAACCTAGGAGTACCATTGCGTCCGATCGCAATACTTTTCCCGAGGAGCTTGTTTATGTTTGACGTATTGTCCAGTGCGACGATTCTGGCCACCGTTTTCATTTGCGGCCTGATCGCCGCCATGTTCCGAACTTTCCCCCCACAGAATCTAGACCAAGCGGTTGCTTGGGCGACCGCCTTGGGAACAATTGCACTGGTTGGTGTCGGTGTGCTTGTCCCTGTCTTTCAGTCGCACGACGAGAGGCGGCAGCGAGATAGCGTTAAGAAGGATGCCCGCGCCGCTCTTCGACGCATTGTATTCCAGGCGCATCGTCTTGTTCATACCGAAATCGGCCATGGCATACTCTACAAAACGATCAAGTTCGACAAGGCCGACGATCGCGTGCCTAACTACCGTGGCGCAATTAAGCGCAAGGCCAGCGCGATAACAGATCTGCTCGGACGGGTCGAATTCAATCAGTTGGTCGAAACGCGCACAGTGGAGCCGTTGTTCAGAGTTCAAAGTGCAATGACTAACTTGCTTGGGCACGTCGATTACTGGGAGTGGAACAATGTGGGCATTCCAAAAACCGAGAAAGCGTCGGGTCACCAGTTTCAAGACCTCAAAAATGATCTTCAATATGCACTAGACGTATTCGATGGGAAAAAATCCATTATCATCGATGCGCTTGATGAGCCTGCGCGACTAGACGAAGCCCGAGGTATCGTAGTACCTACGAGCACACCCGACGCTTTTGATTAAGAGACGAAGGAAATAACTCAAACATGACTTCATGCCCCTTCTCAGTAGTTGAATCTCGATGGTGGTCTACCGGCAACCATAGCGTGAGGCCATTATTCGAGGCGGTTGCTGCGCTTCACTATGACAATCCAAGTGCGTTTCTATACGATATGTTTGTTAACCGAGCGTCGTTGTCCACCGTGCTAGGCATGCGAGGGAAAGACAAGCGGACCGAGATCATCTACTTGGCAAGCCACGGTAACGAGAACCATATCGGCCCAGATTCTGCCAATGCGATCAGTCGCGCTGAAGCTCGAAATTGTTTCATCGCGGCGAATGGCAAGGGGCAGATAAAAGGACTCTTCTTGGGCACATGCTTGACTGGAAACACAGCGGTCGCAAAATTCTTTCTTGAAAAACCGGAAACCAAACTTGATTGGTTCGCGGGATACAGCGATAGTGTGCATTGGATCGATGGGACAGCCATAGACATGATATTTTTTTCCAAGCTCGCCGAGCTATACGTGGAAAACAAGAGCAAGAAGAAGGGGAAATTGTCTGCTCGGTCGATGGCGCACACAGCAGCGACGAATCTCGTCAAACTTGTTCCAGGCGCGCACTCAACCTATGGGTTCAACATCTATTTTCACGAGAATAATAAGCTCACCAGCATGTTTCAGTAGCGTCGAGCCAAGCGGCGCTTTCCAACCGTGGAGACGGAGATTCGATCACGAGGAATAGGTGACCTTCATTGTCAGCGCTCCGCCGGTAAGCATGACCGAAGCGACGACTGTTTAACATCGAAACTGCTGTTTGCAGAATACCGCGTCTTGGGGGCATGAGCGGATCACTCGGTATATCACCTCTAGCGGCTGATCACATATCGTCGACGACACGGGCTATTGCGTCGCCTTTGTTGCCCTGGCACACTGCTGGCACAACGACAATGAAAGCACGCGATAAACGGCGATAGCAAATCCCACCAGGTATCGTGTAAGTCGCTGAATTGCTTGTCTCCAGTTATCGCATACTACCCCCACCTAACATGAAAAACGCATTCGTAATGCGGAGGTGGGGGTTCGATTTCCTCTGTTTCGGCAGACTATAGATCATGCCCTTGCATCGCCCGCATATGCATATGCGGGCGTTGTTGCTTTCAGCTCTCTAAACGTCGATTTCGTGTGCCGTGTGCCTTGAAAAAGGAAAGGCCACCCAAGGGTGGCCTTCCGTCCCGCCGATTATTTTGACTTCTTGCGCCGTATTACAAACGTTAGCGCAATCAACGTTCCGATGTGGGCAACGTTGAAGTGCAACACTACAATGAAAGTTACGTCCATCGCGACCTCGACTACGAGAGATCGCTTCTTGCAAATATGGGTGTCTTAAGGCGATGGCAACTAGAGGCCTTTTTAGCATTTTCGCCATAAACGCTAACCAGGACCTTATGTACTGTAGCACATCGGCGCGCCTCCGATGTGCTGTCGAATCGCGGATCGTTTCACCTGCTACCGCAGGTCGAGCCCGAGCTTTGGCATTTCACGGTGATCGGAGCAGCTGTTTTCTTGTGGATACGACCCGGCAAAATACAGCGTTCAATATATGACTTTGAACGTCGGTGAGTCCTCGGGCCGAGTCTTGCGACGATCATACAAGCGGGTGGTCGCGATGTTCGCGTGCCCGAGCCATTCCTGAACCTTGGCAATGTCGGCTTCGTGGTCGAGCGCGTTGGTAGCGGCTGTTGCGCGGAGGCTGTGTACGCCAAAACCGGCTACCGCAATCTTCACTTGGACCGCATACGCCAGCACACATTTATAGATGCCGTCAGCCGTGATCGACGCGCCGGTCTTGCGCCTTGGCTGGAACAGCGGCGCGTCGGGTGCGGTGCCGTGTCCGGCCATCTCGAGGTAGGCATGGATACGTTCGGCGCTGGCCGGATGCAGCGGCAGGAAGCGGAGCTTGTTCCCCTTCCCATGCACCCTCAGGTGCAGCACGCCGCGCCGCTGGTGGATGTCGCGGACCTTGAGCAAACATAGCTCTTCGCGGCGCAGACCGTGGTACAGCAGCACGGCGAGCATGGCGCGGTCGCGCTTGCCCTTCAGCGTATCGGCATCAGGCGCATCGAGCAGCGCGCGCGCCTGATGGTCGCCGAGTGCCGGCGTCTTGCCCTCGTTACTGTTACCCCGGGGCCGCTTGACTCCCGCAACCGGATTCAGCAAAACGGCATTGCGTTCACACAGGTAGTCGAACAGCGATGACAGCGCCGAGAGTTTGCGCCGGATTGTCGCGCCGGACAACTGACGAGCTTCGAGGTGTTTGCGCCAGGCGAGGACGTGCGCACGCGTGACGGTGCGAAACTCCTCCGGCTGTACGATCCCCACGAAACCCATGAAATCGCGTAGGTCGATCCGATAAGCACGGCGGGTCTGTGGCGCGTCGATGTTGGCGGACCATTCGATCTCTGGAGGAACATTCGATAACTTGAGGAATTCGGCGGCGGTGAGTGCGCGAGAGGTATTGTCGCGCGCAGCAATGATTCTGGTTGACACGGATTCTCCCAGTAGGTTGCGTCGCACGCGATTAACCGGGATATAATGAAGTCGGTCTTTTGTTGAATGCGTCAAAGTTGACGAATTAAAAGCGCGCGGCGATTATATTGATAATGTATTTTATCAATAGTTACCGTTTGCCGGTTTTATGAATAACTTTGTCAATATCGAACATTTAATCTGCTACCAAAAATGCTGATTGACGCATTGCGTGATTGCGCAAGTTCGGCAGGTTTGACGACGATTGTGTGGTTGCGCATTGCGTGCCGTACGTTGTTCGCCGAGTTCGGCGCCGAACGTCGTCTGCGGACCCGTTGCCTGTGGGGAACGGAATATGTTCGCGCAATCTGCAATTGCGCAATTGCGGACAGGTGAAGTTCGCACCTGGATTGCTGCCGCGGGACATTTGAACGGCGAACACCCGGCGCGACGGGCCGGCCACACATGCAGCAACGTCCTGCTGCGGTATCTGATCGCGCGATTGCGTGATTGCGCGGTTGCACGCCACATGCCATTCGCAGCGTTGATCGGCGAAGATTTGTCGATCTCGCGTCCGCGAGCTTCAGAGCTATGCGCAATCTGCAATTGCGCAATTGCAGGTGGGAATGGCCTGGCTAAACCAGTCTGGATGTCGGCGGCAGGTTGCTGTTGTTGCCAAAGTTATATTAGTTAATAGTTGCGCAGCTTTCACGCTCAAATTTGAACAACCAATCAACATAGATCTAGAGCTTGGTGTTTAAGATTTGATAGTTAAGCTGATATAGCTCTAGAACTTATTGGCTAAACGTGACAGCTTAATATCTGGAAGCTTCTGTTTATCGCTGGAACTTCAATCCGATCTACGATCCCCGTTGGAAACTCATGCTTCCCAGCTATTCGTTAAAGGCTCTACTCAACCATCATTGGAAGGGTAGAACTTATGAAACGAACAGCTATCGCTGCAACGGCTGGACAGTCGCTGCGCCCGCAGCCCGTGTCCGCCCACGCAACGCGCAATGCGCAATCGGGAGTTTTCATCGACCGTATCCGGATACTGGCGCCATGCCTGCATCTCCCTCGTGGTAAACCGGTACAGATTTGTGATCCCGAGACCGGCGAGATATTCTTCGGGGCGACCGCAATCCAGCAATCGCTGGAGGATGGTAATGCCGATGTTTATGTCCAGTCGAAGCAGATCAGCCATCAGCTGAAGGCGGCCCACGCCGTACTCATCGACTGCTGCCCGCCCAAAGTGCTGCAAGGGCATAACCTGTTCGGGCACGCTGTGTTGCAGGACTACGTGTATGAGATATTGGATCGGGTGACGAGGGCGCTTGGGATCGAGGTGCGTGCTGAAGATCGGGCGATGTGGCTTGCAGGCGAGGTACATCTCACCGGTATCCACCTCACCGCGAATTTCACCTGCGCCCGGGAACTGGTGGTGCCGATCCTGGACGCTATCGATTTCAGCAACCGGAAGGGCAAGCAGCGGATACTGCCCACCTGGCTTACGTTAGGGCTCACGCCAAAGGGCCGCTCGACTTACCATGCCCTGACGCTCTACGACAAGCTGGAGGAGATGGGGGCGTTTCTCTGGCCGACTACGAAGTACCAGCGATTGCTAACGGTTGAGGCGGAGAAGGGCCTTCGCGCAGAGGTCAAGCTGTACTCGCAGGGCCTCAAGTCGCTGTCGGGGGGGCTGGGCGGGCTCAACCTGAAGAAGGTGGCGAGTTGGGCCAAAGTTGACGTCGCCGCGCTCTTCTTCGAGGTTTTCAACCGGTACAGGATTGTCTATGCGGTGCAGCCTGTGCCCACGGGCGCCCAGCTCAAGCTGCTGAAGCCGAAGGAACTGCAGGTTTTCACGAACTGGCTCCTCGGGCGCAGCGTCAAGGAGCAGTTTGCTAACAGGGGAACGGCGGGCCGGTACGTTGCGGTGATTCAGCAGAAGCTCGGCGTGAATATTGGGGTGGACCGGCGGACCGAAGTGCAGCCCGCGGTCGATTTGAAGGCGCTGTTTTCACTGGGGAACGTGCGGCCTGTGCCTGTTTGGGCGGTGGGGACCAGGTACTACTCACCGCCGTCGTTGCCTTCGGATCGTACTGATGGTCACCCAGACGACAACGAGTGAGCCGAAATGAAATGGCCGCTGACGCAACGCGTAATCACGCAATCGCACTAACAACAACGTGCAATCGCGCAATCATGCAATCGCTTTAGCGGCCGCAGGGGGTTAGCAAAACTCGCCTCGGGACTCAGCCGGAAGCATTGTCATCGGTACCCTTGGCCTTTGAGGCGTCGGGGTTGGGCAACGAGAGTTTTTTCTTCTGCCTGTCCATCAGTACCTCGCCGTGTTGCACAAGATAGTCGACGTGGTGGCAGATCGTCGAAGGATGTACTCTAAGACGATCCGCAATTTCCTTCTGTGTGGGTACACCCTCTCCGATCATCGCTTTGATTGCTTCGCGGTGGTCTTCGATTGCCTTTTTAGAGGGCGATTTTTGCTCGACAAAGTCACCCTCCCTGCAACTGAAGTCGAAATTCTCATCCGTGTCGATCTTTGACCACCAGACGAAGTTTCGGGGAACCAGGCTGGTGTCGTGCGACGCCTCACGCGAGATGACCAGCCGAACCCCGCCCGGCATCGGATGACGCTTGTCCTCCTTAATGGAGAGCTTTTTGTGAGGCAGCGAGCCGAGCAACGTGGGCACGGCCCTTCGCCCCTTCGCCCCAGACGTGAAAATCAGGACGCTAATTCCCCGCGCCGTCAGTTCTTCGAGCAGTCCGCTGAAAGAGACCTGAGAGTACTCTCCGGTTTTCTTTCCCACCTGCGGTGTCCAGACCTCCACGTCGTCGATGACAAGTAACTGGACGTTGTGACGGCGTACCAGGTCCATCAACCGCTGGTGGCCTTCGGGTGTCAGTAGCGACTGCGAATGCCGTGTGTCCTGATCAAGTTCAAGGTAGTAAAACTGCAGGTTCTCTTTTGCCCGGTCCCGAGAAGACTGGTAGGGGTCGCGGCGCGTCACGCGTTGCCTACGCTCTTCAATCTCATCTTCGTAAAACCGGTCACAGCAATAGAGCGTTCTAACACCTGCTCCGACACCCAGAGGCAGCAAATTTTTGCCCCCAGCACCAGTATACGGGCACAGGAAACGGAACATGGCTGCCTCGTGCCTCCCTTCCTGCTCAACGAGCGTCACCTGCCCTGCGAATGCCAGCACCCCGAGCACCATTTTGCGGCGGTGCTGCGCCGCGGCGGGGCCGTCGGGTGAATGTGAGAGTTTATCTCGTATTTTCATGATAAAAAGTAGTCCTAAAAATAGAAAGGTGATCTTCATCCGAAGATCACCGTCCCGCTACCTCAGAGCTTGCCCTTTGCCTTTAGGGTGGCGTCACGTTCGAAAGGGTTGCTTGTCGGCTTCCTATCACTGCCCGAACAGGGGCAAGGCGTACCACGCCATGGCGCCGGGTGGCAGTCCAGTCGTTTGCGGGGACATTTCTTGTCTATCATCCAGTCGAGAGAAGCAGCCGTCCACAATCCGAAGGGCGGGAAGGTGAAACTTAGTGCGCCCTGACTATATTCGACGCTGACATGCCGAAACTTCCTGTTTTTGTCGAGCGTGAGGAAGCATTGACCGCCATTCACCAAGATGTGCTGGATCGGTTTTGACGACTTAAGCAGGAGCGACAGCCACTCTTGGTCATTACTCAATTCGACCATTGTATGCATGACTAGGGTCATCGCTTTTTCCGGATGCAATGGCACGGGATAGAGCCAGTATTCGTTTTGGCCCACGAGAAACTTCGCGCAGTTATCCAGTCCAAGGAGTGCAGCGTCCCTGTCGTATATGAACGCTTCCGAGGGGTGCGAGTCAGAGCCGGGCAGGCTGACGGGGCTTCTGGAGTCTGGCGTCCGGCCATTCTCACAGCGCATCAGGTCCGCCTCTCGGCGTTTGACCATACTTCTCCCAAGATCTGATTGAGGATTACTCTGAGGTTGCCTTTTGTTGGTACGCATTATTTCGAGTCTCGCTAGCAATATGTTTGATCAGTTCGTTTTAGCCGTGGTGTCGAGCGGCGAGTCGATCGTGCCTGTTCCCGATTCATCGCGGCATCCTGGCATTAGGTCTATGGCTAACTACTCTACCCAGCCATTTCGGCACCCGGTGTTACGCCACGGTGCAGGAATGCACTTCGGATCTCCGCAGGGGCAGGGCGGTTCAAACAGCCACCCCAGCCCGGAACGAATCCACTGACGTGGGTGCGGCAGTAAGATCGTGATGCGGTTGTGGGTTTGTTGGACGCGAATAAGCTTCGGTTCGCACTTGGTACGGACCTTGACGACGCACATCTGTCCGTTTTCTCGCTGAAAGGAGAACGGCCCAGTGAAATACGGGAGATCTCGCTGCCAATCCGCTCGGAGATGGAAGAACTCTGTAAGAGCGGCTTCAGCGTTGCACACGTGCCCATTCGGGAATTCAGGTAGGTCGGGAAATTCGATCGGTACTCTCCCGATTGCAAACGTCCCAGGGGTACCCGGAAGTTGCTCTGCATCTCGGAAGAAGTTGAACGGTTCGGCGCGGAAATGTTCGAAGAAAAACTTGTCCAACTTCTTCGGCAAAACCGACCGCGTCGTTCGGGTCTTAGAGCTTTTGCGGTTCATCTTCGTTACCTTGATTAAGCGTTGGTTTGGGCTGGTTGCTGGCAGGTCTGCTGGCCACAGGCTTACAGCGGGATACGGCTGGCCATGAGAGCCGCCACGAACTCCTTCATGTCGAAGCCGGGATTGGCAACGCGCGAGAGGATCGTCGTAGCTTCGACCCAACCCATGACCTCCGATTCGCGCCAGCCGGTGGACTTGAGCCCGGTCCTGACCTGCGCTGGGAACAGTCCGAGAGAAACGTCCTTGCGCATCGCCGCCTTCGAGCGGCCGATAATCGTCAGAACTTCGGGTTCTTTCATATAGCGGTCGCTGGTACGGGAGTGCACCCAGCCGATCAATTGGCCGAGAAGCGGGGTGTCCGGGGAATACACGGTGCTGGCATCGGGTTTCACGCTGATGGCTTTGGTCGAGCCGGAATCCGAGTTCGCGGGCAGATGCTTGTCTTTCACGCCGTTGCCCGCGCGGGCCGGGAGGATATGACGTGCATGGCGAATCCGCGTAATCACCGAAGGCGGTTCATTTGCCTGTACATCACGACTGGGTGCAGAGAAAATATTTCGATTCATTGATGGCTCCGTTTGTCTATTCAGGTCTGTTCAGGAGTGAACAAAAACGAATTGTCCGGAAAACGGACTCCTGCTCAGAATGTCAAATCGGAGGTTTGATGCTGGTGTTTTTTCAAACCTCCGATTTGAGATTTGACACGCGCCGGGAAAAGTGTTTGGTTGCGGAAGAGGTATGACGTGAAGAGCTTGCGAAGTGCCTCGATCAGAGGGCACATTGGTAATCACGGTGGTGGGCTGGCAGAACGATGGGCGGCGACGAGGGCATGCTGCTACAGGTCAACGCGAGGAGAATGGCGGGAGGAGGGGCGTGTGGGGAAGGTGGCCGCACATCGACCACGATGGGTCGATATGCGTGCTGTGCTAGTGCGGGGAGAGTGTGACCGGCAGAGAGCGGTCAGGTTGCTGCGGTTTGTTCTTTTACTTTTTTCGCCTCATCAGCGAACGACAACTGCGCGTGTACCAGCCATGCGTAGAAGTGCATGACGAGGTTTTTGGTGCGACGCAGGTGCCATGTTGACATACCTTCATCGAAAGCCTGCATCCACTGCGGCCGCTCAGGATGAACAATCCGAAGTTCTTTAGCGATCTGATGGGCGAGCCCAGGCCAATCAGCGTCGATGTTGTTCGCCCTGAATGCGTCGTGTGGTATCCGCTCCGCGATCAGGAGGAGGGCTTTTAGATACCGGTTGCTGCTGGGTGCTGCGTTTTTGCTGCCCGGCACCTTTGGCATGGGAAAGCGCTCGCCAAAGCGCAGGATGAGGTCGTCGCCCTTTAGCCTTCCGTGTACGTCGGCAAGCGTCGATCTGCATTCTTCGATCTGTTTTTTTATGGGACCGAGTACGTCGATACCCACGGTTCGCCAAAAGTCGGCGTTCTCGACGCGGCTCGGGAGAATCACATCGTTCCATCCGATCGGTTCGATGACCACGGTTGGGGTATCGGTAGTGCAGATCCCCTCGTTCCAGTACTCGCGGTGCGTGCGGACGAGCTTTTCAAGCGCGATAAGCTGCGCGTCAATTGGGACGCTGCAGTCAATAGCGGTGAAGACCATCCTTTCACTGTGAGAGTCCTTTTTCGCGGGCGGGCGCGCCGGAGGGCGTGGCCCTGTTCGTAGTATTTCGCGATACCCGAAAGGCGTCTCACGCACAGTCAACCATGGGCCACCAGGCCGCGTTTCGTACGATGCGCCTCGCTGCTGGGACTTAATCATGGTGTCCTCCTGCAGCGGTTTCATGAGCGGAAAGAACCACGAATCGCCAGGATTGTTTAACGCCGGCAATCGTTCTTCCTCGGGATCGAGCCATGCAGCAATACCAAACCTCTTCGCGCACGTTTTATCTTGGGCGCAGGCCAGCAACTCGGGATTAGGGGCCTTGATGTGAGCGAGGATCGCTTCGAGCGCATCCGCATCGCTTTTCTCGTCGCGTAGCCGATGGAATGCTTCCCGGTAGTCGGGATTCCACCTGAGAAACTGCCAGGCCGTATCGTCAGATTCGAATCCCTTCTCGATAGTGGTTAGAGCAAACACGTTCGGATCGAACTTAAAGTCATTTTGAGTGTTCATATAGCTCTCGGTCGGTCAGTAGATAGTGTCAGACTTCTTGAGTTTGTTGGGGGAGCGGCACCACGAGCTTGTCGCCGCTCGTCACCTGATCGGGCAGCACGAAGTCCGCCCACATCTGCATCATGGCGATGCGCTCGAACATGTAGTCCGCGCGATTATAGGCAGCCCGCACACGGTTGCGCTCGACGTGCGCGAGTTGGCGTTCGATCACGTCCGCGCGCACGCCGCGATTGTTCAGCCACGTGGATGCGGTCGCCCTGATGCCGTGCGGCGTGAAGCGACCGCCGTAACCCATCCGCTCAAAGACAACGTTGGGTGTGGCAAGGTTCATCGGCTTATAGAGGCTGCTCAAGCTGGGAAACAGAAAGTCAGATGCGAACGAAAGCGGCTTCAGTTGCTCTAGCGCCGCCAACGCCTGCCGGCTGAGCGGTACGACGTGCGCATCGCGCATCTTCATGCGTTCGGCCGGAATAGTCCATACAGCGTTATCAATATCGAACTCGTCCCAACGGCACTGGACCATCTCGTTCTTGCGAACGAAGGTGAGCAGCATGAGGAGAATACACAACTTCGTAGCAGTAGACCCGGTGTCGGCATCAAGCCGCTCGACGAACTCCGCAATCTCATCCTCGCGTAGCGGCTCATGGCTGACCTGGGCCGGGACATCAACCCAGCCTTGCAGGACGCGAGCGGGATTGGCCTGAACTTTGAGTTTGCGAATTGCGTGGTCAAATACCTGGGCCGCTGTTTGCCGGACGCGTTCAGCGGTCTTGACACCGCGGTCACGACGCACCGATTCGAGCACGTTAAGCAGCGTACGTGCGTCGATCTGGTCGAGCGGCACGTTGCCGAGGATCGGGTTCAGGTCGCGGCGCAGGTACAGGCTGTGAGCTTCTTGCCAGGCTTTCGAGCGCAAGGCGCTCTTGCTGTCGAACCAGTGCTTTGCGGTGGCTTCGAACGTGTCACCGAAAGATGCTTGAAGAGCAAGTTTCTCGAGCTTCTTGTGCGTTGCTGGATCGATACCGCTGGCGAGCAGTTGTTTGGCTTCCCGGTGCCGCTCGCGCGCTTTGGATGCCGTAAGCTCAGTGGTTAGTCCGTACACTACGGTGCCCCTTCTGCCACCGATGCGGTAATCGAACCGCCACGACTTCGAGGTAGAAGTCACGAGCAGGTAGAGGCCGTTCGCATCAAATAGCTTGAAGGGCTTGCCGTCAGTCTTCGCCTGACTGATTTCAATGTTTGTTAGAGGCATTTTTCTGTTGTTCAACATGGAAGTTATCGATGTTGAAACGATACAGATTGATATCGGAGTCGTGTGAGCTAAATAACTTTGACAGATTCCGGGTATTTTAAATATAGTAAGTGACAATGTATCTGATGGGCGAACGGCACAATGGCGGAGCAACGGACGAAGCGGGACTTTGATGCGTTGAGTGATCGCAGGTGGGAAGCGATGGCATTGCTGGATGAGGGTATGTCGCAGTCGGACGTCTCGCGGGAACTCTCCGTAACTCGCCAGACAGTGTCACGATGGGCGAAGCTGAAGGCCGCCTATCCCGATGATGAACCGTGGCGCAAGCGGCCAATGGGTCGCCCCCGTGGTTTGACGGATGAGCAGAAACTGGCATTTGTCAGATTGCTGGCAGACAGTTACGTGCGTGAGTCTGGACGACGGGGTAGAGCCGCGGCCAAACCCGCTCGCTGGACGCTTGCGCGCGTGAGGGGATTGTTGCAGGCTCAGTTCGGCGTCTCGTATAGCCTGGCGCACGTAAGAAACATCCTGGTCAGCCTGATCGGCGATGACCAGTGGCTTCTATCCAAACCGAGATTTTGGGCCGCCGTTATTGAGCTGGCTTACCCGGAATATGAAGGGAAGGTCCTCGTGGAGGATTTCGAGGACGGTTGGGAGGTGAACATGAAGATACTCCAGGAATTGCGGCAGGCACTGCGACCATGAGGGAAGAAGAGGTTCTGCCAAACCGTCGTTGACCACCTGGTGACTCGGCGACCACGGTGGTGTTGCAGAAAGCTGGTCGGCGTCCTGCTCGCTACAAGTGACCTCATGCTGAACACAGTGCAGTACGAGCCCTAACAGCGCGCGAACATCTCGGCTATGCGGAAACGCTGGGCCCGTTGGCGTCGGCATTTTAATTTGAACTGAGATTAGAGCCGATCTGGTTGATTGCAACTGGAAAGCAGAGAGTAAGCTGCAGTTCAATCAAAGGCTGTCGGGCGTTGTGGCAAGCTGGCGCATCGTCGGTGGTTTGTAATGGGCTATGCCCGAATAGTTTCCTCTCCAGCAATGCGCGTCGAGTAGTAAGTTTGGGTATGCTTTCCCCCGTTGTTTGAATGCGGATTCACGGGCGTGTCCGAAAGAGCATCGTGAGTTTTACTAAAACATAACCGAATGCTGGATCGTCAGTTCAACTCTGTTTGAGCCTCCAGGCAACGACGCCAGATGTGCTGATCTTCTCATACGCGAATAAAAATGGCCGAACTTTCCCTATCTGATGCTTTCCAGTTGTCCGGCGAGTGGTATCTTCCCGACGATAAGTCACGCTTGATCCCAGGTCAGATCCACTACAGTCAAGAGCGGACCGAGCTTCATCTCAATGAGGCGTTTCTGCCGGTAAGCGGCACTGTTCGCGCTGCGGATGAGGTACCTGCCTACTCCGTTATTCATGGGCTGACAACCAAGAGCCAGGCAGTCACCATACTTGGCGCCCAGAGGGCGGGGATTTCGGTGAATTTTGGTTCCGGCGGCATGCGTCAATCGGAAAGGGTGATCGCATCGTGGTTGCTCATTGGGGCTCACGTTGAAGCAGAAGCCACTTTCCCTGAAGTGCAGTTGCGAATTCCTGGACTACAGGTTTGGCTGTCGAAGCCGACGGTCAAGGAATCGAGTGAGATCCACGCCGAAACAGGCAGCTTCTCTCATTCGTTTCGCATCCTGCATCCTCCCGAGGACAGTATCCGTGTCCCGTCGATTAACGCGACCGTCAAGTTTGACATCAGGTGTACGTCAACTTCGGATCATTTCTCGGCGACGGTGACGTCGGCGGCTTGGGTGTCAATTCGGCCAGATACGCCACAGACTATTGGCTGGTATATGGAGCAGCAGGGAAAGCTTGCCCCCTTGCTTGCGTTTTTGGCCGGTACTCCTATGTCGCCCGATTGCATTGTCGCAGCCACAGACGATCCTCTTCGTGATGTCTCAGTGCTGGTCACGATGCGAGACGTCCGCTATTGCACGTACACGAACCTGAGCGAATTCTTCATGATCCGGGGGGCGATGGACATTGAGCTTTCTACCGTAATTGCCAGTTGGTTCGAGCTATATGCCCGCGTACAAATGCCGAGCCAACTGGCTCTTAGCGTACTGGCTTCTGAGAAGTTGTGGTTGCATGTCGAATTTCTGTCGCTGATTCAATCACTAGAAGGATTTCATCGCGGTCTGTATGCAGGTAACTACATGCCAGACAGTGACTACGAGAGAGTCAAGAAGAGTCTCGGTGATGCTATTCCGGATGATATTGGACGCGACCACCGGGATTCCCTTCGCTCGCGTATCCGTTATGGAAATCAAATTTCGCTCAGGAAGCGTTTGGATGCTCTCACGGAGATTCTCCCGATCCCGATTAGAAGAGCTATTCTCGGTGCGGACGGGAAGATACCTCGTGCATGGATTGACACACGGAACTATTACACGCATTGGGACGAAGAACTTCGCGTGAACGTGCTCGATGGCCAACAACAATATGTGGCAAATGTTCGCATGCGACACTTGCTACGGGCGCTGTATCTTCAACGTGTAGGTATTCCAGAAGTCGCCATATTGCGGTCGCTTTTCAACACATCAAGCGCATCACAACACTTGATGCAAATCAATGCTATAGACGCTCGTCGCCGTAATCCGGATGACGCGTCTGGCGTGATTATGACGGTAGGTGAGGTGGGTCCTAAGCCGGAAATCAGCAGAGCGGATGGAGACCCGCCGCAACCCGGGCCGGTGGCGGATAGCTGGCTTCGACGGCTGTTCGCGAGGTGCGGAAGCCGAAGGCGGAGCGCATAGGGACGCAGCAGCACGGTCGTCAGCTTTGGCGGGATCGCGTTAGTAGGCAGCGACATGTGACTGTTGGCCTGTTGTCGGTTGAACAACCTCCACCGGGCATCGACGTGCTGACAGACCGGGGGCAGCTTTAGTTGGCGAAGCTGTCAAGCGATAGATGTGGCGAACGTCCGTTCCCCGAGATGAGGTAGGTACTCAAGCAGCCCGCGAGCCAACGCTTCGCGGCCATTTTTGATAGACGACAGAATTTACTCATGCCGCAGCTTCGTCAGCGGGTGCGGCGCCAGTCTCGTCCTGAAACGCGAGCGGCAACTGCTGCGGGTCTAGGGCTCCATCGCCGAGCGACGTCAGCGCTTCGACGTTTAACGATGTTACACAACTGAATGCAGTGACCTGCTTGCGCTGCAGCTCTGCAAATTGTTCCGTGCAACGGCCGATGTTGTCCTTAGCGTAATTCCGGTCCTTCAGACTCTTGATATTCAGGTTGACGATAAACAGTCCCGATGTGACCGCGGCAATCGCGCCGCTGATGGCAGCGCCGGAGTCGCCCCGTACCGCTTTCCAGCCGTGTTGGAACACGGTCACGCCGTGGTTGATCAGCGGCAGGCACAGGTCGATTATCTGGAAGGTGTTGTCGGTTGCCGTTTCAAGCAGATCGTTGGCACGGCGCTGAAGCGTGCTTCGTTCGTCCGCGTTGTCCGCGGCGTCGCGCGCTATTCGAAGCCGGACGATCTCATCAAACTCGCGAGCGTCTTTTTCGAAGATCGCGACCAAGGCAGATTCGGTATCGGCCAACTGCTCCAGAATGTGGCGCAGGATGACCTCAAGTTCCCGGTCGGGTTTCTTTTCAAGGCTCTTCAGGCAGACCGTGCGAATCAGCTTCACGGCCAGCAATCCCATCATGGCGGCAGCGCTGCCGGAGCCGGGTGAAGCCTTCCCAGCGCCGAAAGCGTCGAGCAACTGGCCTGCTGGTTGAGCTAGCAAGTTGGTCTCGGGTGGCAACAGGTTCTCCATCTTGTGGGTCTCTTCGCTTGACGGCCGGGGGCTGTTATTAAAACCTTAAAGCAGCAATCGTTCAGATATTGACAAGTCTAAAGCAGGATTGTAAAGGCCACGAAAGAAGTGATTTCCCGGTATGGCAGAATCGATGAACCAAGTAGCATTATGCGAGCCTTGAACGACAAAATTCCCTGCCTGATTTACAGGGAGGATAGTGTTCAGAGGACCCGCAGGTTCCGGATTTTTCCGATGGTCGGCGACCGACTCAGGATGAGTTCCATGATGTACTCGGGCAGTAGTGCGCGTGGGATGTTGCCAGGAATCCCGTCTACGAGTTGCGAAGGAACCTGAACGATGAACGCGTCAGGATCGCTTTTGAGGCTGTGTTCGTAGCTGACTCGGCAATCCATGTCTGTATGTCGCGGTCGGTGGCATGGCGGATGGCTGATGTGGCGCTCGATCCGCAGTTTCGAATGTTGAGCGGGATACCCGGAAAACCGGCAAAAAGTCGCGAACTCTCTGCTCTGCTGTATCTCCGGGGATCGCCGCTGATCCCAATGCCGGCGTGGCAGACAGCCGGTTTGAATCCCTCGGGGAGGCGTTTTCCCGGAAGCGTGACGGTATACTTGGCGCAGAAAACGACCGTATACCGTCAAGTATACCGTCAAGTATACCGTCACAATGCTGTATATCTGGCTGCATTTGGCGAGACGACGGTAGACGGTCGTTTAGCCAAAAGCCGAATTACTTCAATGGCTTATGGCCGTCCTGAGACGTACTGAGCATCCGCTCCACGTACCTTGCAATCAGATCAATCTCCAGATTAACCTTCGCCCCCTCACGCAGATTCTTAAGCGCAGTCACCTCAACCGTGTGCGGGATCAGGTTAATCGAAAACTCACAACCATCATCGCGATCCTTCACGGCGTTGACCGTCAGGCTCACACCATTCACAGTAATCGAGCCCTTGTACGCGAGATAACGCCCAATCTCCCGCGGCGCCAGCACACGCAATTCGTGCGACTCGCCAACCGGCGCGAAATGCGTCACCGTCCCAAGTCCATCCACATGACCCGACACGATATGCCCACCAAGCCGGTCATGCGCGCGTAGCGCTTTCTCGAGATTGACCTCACCCGGCTCGCCAAGCCCGGCCGTGCAGTTCAGGCTCTCGCGCGACACATTCACTTCGAACGAATCCGACGTCTTGGCCACCACGGTCATGCAGGCGCCTTGAATCGTGATGCTGTCGCCAAGCTGGACGTCCTCGAGATCGAGGCCACCTGCTTTGACATTCAGGCGGACGCCCGCGTCCCCGTCGCTGCCAAGGGGTTTGACTGATTCGATGCGGCCGACCGCCGCGACGATTCCGGTAAACATCGTGCTGGTTCCTTGTTTAATTCCCAGTAGGGCGGGGCGCGGATGGCGGCGCGAAGCGCGCCAGAATCCGCAGGTCGTCGCCAATCCGGTCGACGGCGTGAAAGTTCAAACGTACACGGTCCTCGAGCGCTAGCGGCGCGATCAGGCTGAACATGCCCATCGAGTCGGTGCCGAGCAGACTCGGCGCCAGATAGACCAGCAACTCGTCGACACAGCCTTCGCGCAACAGCGAGCCGTTCAATTTATAGCCAGCCTCGACGTGCAACTCATTAACCTGGCGTTCGCCGAGCACCTTCAGCATGGCAGGCAGATCCACCTTGCCGGTGGCGTTCGCCATTTGAATGATTTCCGCGCCACGATCGCGCAATACGCTAGCGCGCTCGGTGTGACGCTCATCCAGGTTGCCGCAGAAAATCAGCGTCGGTGCGCCGGCCAGAATTTGCGCCGTAGGCGGCACATCGAGCTGGCTGTCGATCAATACGCGTTGCGGCTGGCGCGGCGTATCTACGGCTCGCACCGTCATGCGCGGATCGTCTTCCCTCACAGTGCCAATGCCCGTGAGGATCGCCGATGCGCGGGCGCGCCACGCATGGCCATCGGCGCGTGCCGCTTCTCCGGTGATCCATTGGCTTTCACCGGATGGCAGTCCGGTGCGGCCGTCGAGCGAGGCGGCCACTTTCAATCGCACCCATGGCCTGCCGCGCGTCATGCGCGACACGAAGCCGACGTTCAGTTCAGCGGCTTCATTGGCGAGCAGGCCGCAGCGCACTTCGATGCCCGCGTCGCGCAGCATCTTGAGGCCGCGCCCCGACACCTGTGGATTCGGATCTTCCATGGCCGCGACCACGCGTTCCACTTGCGCCTCGATCAGCGCGTTGGCGCACGGTGGCGTGCGGCCGAAGTGGCTGCATGGTTCGAGCGTGACGTAGGCCGTAGCGCCGCGCAGATCGTGGCCGCGCGAACGCGCATCCTTCAGCGCCCGTACTTCGGCATGGTCCTGTCCTGCCGGCTGCGTGAAGCCCTCGCCAATCACCTCGCCGTTCTTGACCAGCACGCAGCCGACGCGCGGGTTCGGATCGGTCGTGTACATGCCGCGCTTCGCGAGAGCCAGCGCGCGTTCCATATGGACGAAATCGGTTTGCGAGAACATCGGCGTCCGTTAAGTGCTGTGGCGTGTTCTGTCGTGAGTAGTGGTGACCTGATGCATGCTTCTGGCGCCTCAGACGGTCAGTTCGGCGAAGGCGCGGCGTGCCGCATCGATCGTGGCGTCGAGGATCGCGTCGTCATGAGCAATCGATACGAAGCCCGCTTCATAAGCCGACGGCGCGAAGTACACGCCCGCGTCGAGCATCTTGTGAAAGAACGCATTGAAGCGCGGTACGTCGCTCTTCGTGACTTCGGCAAAGCTCGCCGGAATCTTGTCCGCGAAGTAGAGGCCGAACATGCCGCCGAGCGAATCCGCCGCGAACGGTACCTTTGCTTCGCGAGCTGCGTTGCTGAGTCCTTGCACGAGACGCGTGGTGCGTGTGCTGAGCGTCTCGTAGAAGCCCGGTGCCTGGATCAGTTGCAACGTCTTCAGACCGGCCGCCACGGCGATCGGGTTGCCCGACAGCGTGCCCGCCTGGTAGACACCGCCGAGCGGGGCGAGGTGGGCCATGATGTCGCGGCGACCGCCAAATGCCGCCGCCGGCATGCCGCCGCCGATCACCTTGCCGAGGCACGTGAGGTCCGGCGTAATGCCGTAGATCTGCTGGGCGCCGCCGAGGGCGACGCGGAAGCCGCACATCACTTCGTCGAAGATCAGCACGGAGCCGTAATCGGTGCACAGGCGCCGCAGGGTGTTCAGGAACTCGGGCGTGGCGCGCACGAGGTTCATGTTGCCCGCCACCGGCTCGACGATCACCGAAGCGATCTCGTCGCCGAAAGCCTTGAACGCTTCTTCGAGCGCGGCGACGTTGTTGTATTCGAGGACGGTGGTGTGCTTGGCGATATCCACCGGCACGCCTGCCGAAGTCGGGTTCCCGAACGTCAGCAGGCCCGAGCCGGCTCTGACGAGCAGGCTGTCCGCGTGTCCGTGATAGCAGCCTTCGAACTTGACGATACGGCTGCGGTTCGTGAAGCCGCGGGCGAGACGCAGCGCGCTCATGGTGGCTTCCGTGCCGCTGGACACCATGCGCACCTGTTCGATCGACGGCACCAGCTTGCAGATTTCCTCGGCAATCTCGACTTCGGATTCGGTCGGCGCGCCGAACGAAAAACCGTTGATCAGCACCTTCTGCACGGCATCGAGCACTTCGGGATGGACGTGGCCGAGGATCATCGGGCCCCACGAGCCGATGTAGTCGATATAGCGCTGGCCGTCCGCATCCCAGAAGTAGGCGCCTTGCGCACGCTCGATAAAGCGCGGCGTGCCGCCGACCGAACGGAAAGCGCGCACGGGCGAGTTGACGCCACCCGGGATGGTGAGCTGGGCGCGCTCGAAAAGCGCTTCGTTCCGGGAATTGCTGGACATGGACGTTGGACCTGTCAGAAAGGGATGCACAGAGGCGAGCAGGGTCGACCGGCAGCCGGAGGAGACTCCGGCCCGCATGCTCGTTTCCCTGTTTCGCGGCGGCTGAATGGTTATCTGAAATTGTACCGGAGTCGCGCACAGTCGGCGGGCGGCGGGGCGCAGCGGGGGTTGGGGAGATTGGCCGGGCGTGCGGCGCGGCGAGGCAATGCCGCTTTTGAAGCGCCGATATTTATTGGTATCCTCGTCCATCATGCGCGACACCCTTATTTCCGCAGCGGCCGCGACCGCCGAACCCGAGACCCCGCCCGCTCCTGCATCGGCAGCCACGCCGCCGGGTGCGGGCGCGTCGCGCGCGAACTACGTTTATGCACAACTGCGCGACGACATCTTCGAATTGCGGCTGCTGCCCGGGGACCGTCTGACCGAAGGCGGCATCGCGGAGCGTTTCAACGTCTCGCGTACACCTGCGCGCGAAGCCTTGCAGCGGCTGCAGGGCGACGGTCTGATGCAAGGTTACGTGCGCGGCGGCTGGGAAGTCGTGCCGATCGACTTCAAGCGCTTCGACGATCTGTACGAGATGCGCGAGCTGATCGAAACTTTCGCGATTCGCCGCCTTTGTCAGCGCGATGGGCCGCTTTCCGCCGCGTTGAGCGGTCTCCTCGATCAACTTGATGTGATCTGGCAGGCGCCGGCGGGCGAACGTCTCACTGACGGCCGCGAAGTGGCGGCGCTCGACGAAGCGTTCCATCTGGCGCTGGTGTCGGCAACCGACAACGACGAACTGGCGGCCGCCCTGCAGCGCGTCACGGACCGCATTCGCGTCGTGCGACGGCTCGATCTCGTGTACGGCAATTGCATCGACGAAACCTACGAGGAGCACGCCGCCATCCTCGCGGCGATCCGTGCGGGCGATACCAACGCGGCGCTCGACTGCATCGCCCGGCACATTCACGGCAGTCAGGCCGAAGTCCGCAAGCTGACCGTGCACCGGCTCCATAGCGTGCGCACCAAGGCGGATCGCGCCGCAGTGACGGGCGCACCGCCGAAGGGCCGCGGCACCATCTAGATTCACCTGGGGCTCACTCGGCGGCAACGCGATGCCCGCAGCCGGCTTTGTTCCTCCGGCTGGAAACCCCCGTCCCATAAGGATCTTCTCTCGATCGGACCGGCTCGGGCATTCAATCGGCATGTTTCTCGCTAATGTCGACGAGCTTGTATACATAGGGCGCCGGCTGTAGTCCAAGCGAATCCGGGGTGATTCGAGCGGCTCGCGCCATTCGAACCGGAGAGCACCAATGAATAGCCGCACGCATGCGTTGAACGCCACGGCCACGCCAATCGCGCCGTCAATCGCACGCACCCGCTGGTTTCAGCTTGCCCTCGGGCTCGTCTGCATGATGACGATCTCGAGCCCGCAGTATGTCTGGACCCTGATGACCAAACCGCTTGCCGCCAAGCTCGGCATCGCCTTGCCGGAGTTGCAGGTCACCTTCTCGATTCTTGTGTTGCTGCAGGCGTTCTTTTCGCCGTTTCAGGGCGCGCTCATCGATCGCTTCGGCCCGCGCCTGCTGATCTCGATCGGCACGCTGCTGGCGGGCGTGAGCTGGGTGCTGGCTTCCTACGCGCACAGCACGCCGATGCTGTATCTCACCTATGGCGGCGTCGGCGGTCTCGGTACCGGCATCGTCTATGTCGGCGTGGTGGGACTGATGGTCCGCTGGTTTCCCGACCGACGCGGTTTCGCGGCCGGCGCGGTGGCGGCCGGCTACGGCATGGGCGCTATTGTGACGACCTTTCCGATCGCGGCATCGCTGGCTTCGCGCGGCGTGGAGTCGACGCTGTGGCTGTTCGGGATCGTCTTTGCCGCGGTCGGGTTCATCGCTTCACAGGGGCTGCGCGTGCCGCCGGCGGATCTGGGCGCGAGCGTGCCGAGTGCGCTCACGGGGGGCGCTACGCGCGACTTTCGACCGTCTGAGATGCTCAAGCAGCCGCTCTTCTGGTTGATGTTCCTGATGATGACGATGATGGCGACCTCCGGCCTGATGGTCACATCGCAGATGGCGACTTTCGCCGCCGACTTCGGCGTGAGCAAAGTCATGGTGTTCGGGCTGGCGGCGTTGCCTCTGGCGTTGACCATCGACCGCTTCACAAACGGTCTGACGCGGCCGTTGTTCGGATGGGTCTCGGATCGCCTGGGCCGTGAAAACACAATGGGATTCGCTTTCGCGCTGGAGGGCGTGGCCATGACGCTCTGGCTGCTGACGCGCGATAACGCGGTGCTGTTCGTGCTGCTTTCGGGCCTCGTGTTCTTTGGCTGGGGAGAAATCTTCTCGCTGTTCCCGTCGACCTTGACCGATACATTCGGTACCCGTTACGCAACCGCGAACTACGGTTGGCTCTATATCTCGTTCGGCGTGGGCTCGATTTTCGGCGGTCCGCTGGCCGCACTGCTGCATCAGCATACGGGTAGCTGGATCCCGGTGTTTGGCTGCGCGATTGCGCTCGACCTCGGCACGGCCGCGCTGGCGATGCTGGTGTTGAAGCCGGCACGTGGACGCTTCCTGAAGGTGCTGGCGCGTTAAGCGTTGTGGAGTTGCTAGTGGTGGGGCGTTGGCGAGGCCCTGCAACGCGCCTCGTCGACACAGCAGGCAAACGCGTCAGGCTGCAGACTTGCTTCGACGCGGGCTTTTACGCGTCACGCTGCCGGACTTCAGCTTCGCTTCTGCGGCTTGTTTCGCCGCCGCATGAGCCGAGACCTTGCTGGAGTGGGTCGGACCCGCCGGCGCATCGAGCTTCGGCGGTTTGCGCTTGCCTGTCAGCTCGGCCCAGCGTTTCTCTAGCGCGCCTTCGGCGACCGGCTTGATCGAGGTTCCCGATGCCTGCGCATCCCACGTCTGCACGGAGAACGGGTGTACGCGCAAAGCCTCGCGCGTGACGACGACTTCATGATTCGCGTCTACGAGCCAGTCGTAGACGAAATCAATGCAAAGACGATAGCCACGTTTCGAATGGACATCGGGCACCTCGTACGGAGCGCGCGTGACGTAGCCGGAGCCGAATACCCCGCGCGGTTCCTGACTGACGCGGTGGACGAACACGCGATCGCCCGGCAGGATGCTGCGCGCGACGCCACAGCCCCAGACATCGGTTACCGCTTCGCCGGCGGCGACACGTTTGGCGACATCGGGCAGTTCTGGCCAAGGCCATTTCTTGGGGCTCCAGATCAACAGGAAGGCGGTCATAACGGGCTAGAAGCGGGTGCGTTGGAATGGCCGTGACGGGCTCAGGCGGGAGCTTAACCGATTGACGGCATAGCTGCGTTCGTCGTCCGCTGCGCGTGCCGAAGGTCCACTGCACCCAGGCGAGAGGGCGACGCCCCGTTAACCGTCGCGTACAATTACAGCGGTAATACCGCAATCTTTGCTGTTCCCTGCAGTCCGACGCGTGGTTGGCGGGCTGCCTCTTCTGGATTCCCATGTCTCACGTCACCCGACGCCGGCCCGATGGCCGGCTGATCCTGTTGCTCGGCGCGCTCGCCGCGTGCGGGCCGATTTCGATCGACATGTACCTGCCGAGCCTGCCATCAATTGCGCAGGCGTTTCTGGTCAGCACGAGTGCCGCACAGACGACGCTCACGAGTTTCATGCTTGGCTTTTCGGTCGGGATGTTGCTGTACGGACCGCTCTCCGACTCCTACGGACGACGGCCGGTGTTGCTGGGCGGCATCATCATGTATGCGCTCGCGAGCATCGCATGCGGGTTTTCGTTTTCGATTGGATCGCTGGTGACGTTCCGTTTTGTGCAGGCACTTGGCGCGGGTGCGGCATCCGTGCTCTCACGTGCGATTGCGCGCGACGCACACGAACCGGCCGATGCGGCGCGGGTGTTGTCGATGCTATCGATTGTGACGTCTATTGGACCGTTGCTGGCGCCGCTGATTGGCGGGCAGTTGCTGTTGCTGGGTGGATGGCGCGTGGTGTTCGTTGCGTTGACTTTGTTTGGCACGGTGTGCGCGGTGACGGCTTACCTGAAGGTTCCGGAGACCTGGCCGCCTGAGAAGCGCAAGCATTCGGCGGTGCTGCAATCGTTTGGGGTGTACGGGAAGTTGCTGAGGGATCCGGTGGCATGGGGGCTGATGTTATGCGGCGGGATGGCATTTGCATCGATGTTCGCGTACATCACCGCGACGCCATTTGTGTACATCGAGTATTTCCATGTTTCCGCGCAGCATTATGGGTTTTTGTTTGGGCTGAATATTGTTGGAATCATGTTTGGCAATTTTCTCAACACACGGTTGATTGGACGGTTGGGGTCGTTGCCGATCATTTCGTTTTCGGCGATCGTCAGTTGTGTGGCTTCGTTGTTTGTTTGTCTGGTTTGCCTGACGGGGTGGGGCGGGTTGTGGTCGATCGTTGCCGGGTTGTTTTTTGTGGTCGGGGTGGTGGGGTTGTTGTCGGCTAATTGCACGACGGATTTGATGCATCGGTATCCTCACAATGCGGGGGCGGCTGCGGCGGTTTTTGGGGCAGTGCAGTTGGCGCTTGGCGCGGCTTCCAGTCTTGCTGTGGGGCTTTGGCAAGGGGTTTCGCCTACGGGTATGGGGGTTACTGTTGGGGTTGCTGGGGTGCTTTGTTTTTGTGGCAGGGGGTTGGTTTTGCGGTGGCATAGGAGTGGGGTTTAGGGGTTTTTTGCCTGCGCGGCGCTTGTCGGTGTTCTTGCTGCTTTGGCCTTTCCTTGCTTTGTTAGTGGTCTATTAGCGTTGCCCCTGTGCGGGGCAGCACCTACTTTTCTTTGCCGCCGCAAAGAAAAGTAGGCAAAAGAAAGCGGGCTCACACCGCTAGCCTGTAGGTGTCCCCCACTGGCATGAAACCAGAGTGGTCCGCGCACGCGTTCCGCCCTCGCGCTGCGTCCCTTAGTGACAAGGCAGTCATCCGTTCCAGCGTCGCGCTACGCGCCCCGCCGTCGGGTATAACATCCTCAGGAAGATCTGTAGGGATGCTAACTATATTAGGCGGCCTTTGTTCGGCAGCTTGAGCCGTTTCTTCATCTCGCTTCCGGGGGCGCCGTAAAGCGCGGCGCTCCAGGCATTCCCGCAACCCCGCTTTCCCTTGCAGACCCATCCGCGACGCACGTAGTGCGGAGTGGGGTGGATGAGCGCTTTGTCACTAAGGGATGTGATGCGAGGGACGGTCCCGTGCGCGGACCTCTCCGGCTTCATGCCAGTGGTGGACACCTACCGGCTAGCGGTTGGAAGCCCGCTTTCTTTTGCCTACTTTTCTTTGCGGCGGCAAAGAAAAGTAGGTGCCGCCCCGCACAGGGGCAACGCAAGCAAACCAAAAAGAATGCAAGGAAAGGCCAAAGCAGCAAGAACACCGACAAGCGGCCGCACAGGCAAAAAAAACCACCCACCTTAGTCCGGCGCCGAAGAAGCCGCCCCATGACTAAGCCAGTCCAGCACAGCAGTCGCATCATCATCAGCCCCGCTACGAGCCTTAGCGACAGCCTCCGCCACATCCTCACTAGGCATGGCACGCCGAATGGCGACACCAACAGCAAGAATATCAATCATCACAAGATGCAAAATCCGCGAAATCATCGACAACTGTGACTCGCGAATCTCGATGTGATCAGTCTCGAGCGCCACCGTCGCACGCTTGGCCAGCGGCGTGTTACTAGACGTAATAGCAATCACCTGCGCCCCAGCTTGCATCGCCACATCCAGCACGCGCAGCAACTCCGGCGCGCGCCCCGACTTCGACACCGCAACAATCACATCCCCCTTGCCAAGCAGCGCCGCCGACGCTGCCTGCATGTACAGATCGCCATAAGCAATCGTAGGAATGCCAAACCGGAAGAACTTGTAGTGCGCATCCTGCGCGACAATGTTCGAATTGCCGAGCCCATAAAACTCGATGCGGCGCGCGCCGTTCAACAGGTCGATCGCCCGCTCGACGTGCTCGAAGTTCAAATGCTCACGCAACTGCAAAATCGCAGAGATCGTGTTGTCCAGTACCTTCGCGCCAAAGTCCGTCGCCGTGTCACCCAGGTGCACCTGGCTATGACTCACCGGAATCGTTCCGGTCAACCCCGTCGCCAGCTTCAGCTTGAAATCGGATAAGCCCTGGCAGCCCAGCGAGCGGCAAAAACGGATCACCGTCGGCTGGCTCACGTCAGCCTTGCGCGCAATGTCGACGATCGGATCGTTGATGATCGAACGCGGATGATTCAGCGCGAGATCGGCCACGCGGCGCTCTGCCGGCGTCAACGCGTCGCGCATCTGGCGGATGCGCTCGAACACTGCGGATGAGCTGCCGCCCGCGCGGTTCGACAACTGTTCCGCCAGAATCGCCGAGACGCCCAGGAACGCCGGGTACTCCGCCGTGATCACGTAAGTCGGTACGCTCTGCAGATACGCCTCGAAGCGGCCCTTCGCTTCGAAGCGCTCGCGGAACGACGAACGCTCGAAGAATTCGCCCAGCCGCGGCACCACGCCGCCGCCGATGTAGATGCCGCCCAGCGCACCCAGCGTCACCGCGATGTTGCCGGCGAACGTGCCCAGGATGCCGCAGAACACATCTACCGATTCCGCCGCCAGCGGCTCGCCCTCGAGCGCGCGTTTGACCACCTCGGAGGTGTCGAAGCTGGCAGGCACGCGTTTCTTGTCGCGCGCCGCCAGCGCCCGGTAGATCACCTCGATGCCCGGACCCGCCGACACGCGTTCGAACGATACGTGTGACCACTTTTTGCGTGCGTACTGCAGCACCAGGTCTTCGCGTTCGTCAGCCGGCGCGAAGGTGGCGTGGCCGCCTTCGCTGCCCAGCGCAATCCAGCGGTCGTCTGCCGGAATCAGACCGGAGACGCCCAGACCCGTGCCCGCACCCAGCAGTCCGATCACGCTGTTCGGGCGGCGCGCGCCGCCGCCTACCTGCACGCGTTGCGTGTCGGTCAGGCCCGGCAATGCCATCGCCAGCGCCGTGAAATCGTTGACGACCAGCAGTGTGTCGAAGCCCAGCGCGCGGCGCGTGGCTTCGATCGAAAAGGTCCAGTCGTGGTTGGTCATGCTGACCTGGTCGCCGTCGACCGGGTTCGCAATCGCAATCGCCGCGTGGTTCACGCGACCAATCTTCGTATCTTTCAGGTACTTCTTGATGACGTCAGCGACGCCCGGGTAGTCGGCGCAGGGATACACCTGCACCTGGCCAATTTCGCCCGGCCCCGTCTCCAGTGCAAAACGCGCATTGGTGCCGCCGATGTCGGCCAGCAGGCGCGGTCCGTCGGCGTGCTGGCCCGCGCCCGGGACAGCGTTACTTTTCACACCAGTAGACATCGAGTCTCACTCCCTTGTCGTTTGCCAACTGTGAGATGGCATTTTTTTGTGGCGCAGCGGCGGCAGCGTTGAGCACGTCCAGCTTGCGCGGTCCTGCAATCAACAGAAATAGCCGGCCCATCTGCTTTAACGCGGACATGGACCAGCTCACGCGTGCATGCGGCGCAGCGCCCGGATGCACGGCAACAAAATGTTCCTGCGTCGTGATGGCGAAGTCCCACTCGGGCGCATCCGCAAAGATCGACGCTGTGTGACCGTCCTCGCCCATGCCGAGCACGGCGACATCCGGCAGCGTGCGACGCGCGTCGGCGTTCAACGCCGCAACGTGCGCCTCGAGCGATTGACTGGTGTCCACCAGCGGCCAGAATGCGGCAGCTTTCGCGGCGTTCTGCAACAACGTCTCGTGCGCAAAACGCGAATTGCTGTCACTGTCCGTTTCGGGAAGCCAGCGGTCGTCGACCAGCGTCACGGCAATGCGCGCCCAGTCAAACGGTTGTGTGGACAGCGTTTGCAGGAACGGACGCGGACTGCTGCCGCCCGACACTGCGAGCGTGACGTGGTTCGGCCCATTACCGGCCGAGGCCGCGCGAGCGGTCAGGGACGCCTGTAACGCGTCGCCCACCGCTTTCGACAGCGCGTCCGATTGGGCGCGCTGGTCGTCGAAAGTGTGAAGCTCGATCATTTCTCCTCCGTACTGCTTTTTTGTCGGGTCTGCGGAATATGCCGTCACGCTGGACAACTGCTGCCTAAGGGACCGGTTCCTTACGCTGCCGTTGCCGCTGTTACGGCGCCACCCCGTTCAGTCGATCGGTATATCGCATACGGTGCACGCGGCGCGGCTTTTCAGATGCGCTGCGTCACCGCAGATCAGTTTTCTTCTTCGAGCCAGCAGGTGCCGTGCTGCGCCAGCATCGCGCTCGAGGCCGCCGGCCCCCACGTGCCTGCTGCATAGGGCTTGGGCGGCTTGTTAGCGGCTGCCCATTCGTTCAGGATCGGTTCGACCCAGCGCCATGCGGCTTCCTGTTCGTCGCGCCGGACAAACAGCGCGAGCCGGCCGTTGATCACGTCGAGCAACAGACGCTGATAAGCCTCCATCTGTCCTTCGCGGAAGAACTGGTCGAACGCGAGGTCGAGGTGAACGCTGGCGAGGTTCATGCCCTCGCCAGGCTGCTTGGCGAGGCAATACAGACGGATCGTTTCGTTCGGTTGCAGGCGGATCACCAGCCGGTTCGCGCCCGGACGCAGGGCTGTCGGTCCGAGCGCCGAATGCGGCACTGCACGGAAGTTCACCACGATTTCGGCGACGCGATCCGCCAAACGCTTGCCGGTGCGCAGGAAGAAGGGCACGCCGGCCCAGCGCCAGTTTTCGATTTCCACCTTCAGCGCGACAAAGGTCTCGGTGTTGGTGTTCGCCTTGACGCCCGGTTCCGTGGCATACGCCGGCACCGAGGTGCCGCGGATGCCGCCCGCATGATACTGGCCGCGCACTGCGATCTTGCTGATGTCGCGCTGATCGATGGGCTTCAAGGCCCGCAGCACGCGCAGCTTTTCGTCGCGCACCGAGTCCGAATCCATCGAGTGGGGCGGCTCCATGGCCACAATCGAGAGCAACTGCAGCAAATGGTTCTGCACCATGTCGCGCAGTGCGCCGGTATTGTCGTAGAAGTCGCCGCGCGCTTCCACGCCCAGTTCTTCCGCGATTGTGATCTGGATGCTCTCGACCCACTCGCGGCGCCACAGCGGTTCGAAGAGCGCATTGCCGAAGCGCAGCGCGAGCAGGTTCTGCACCGGCTCTTTGCCGAGATAGTGGTCGATGCGGTAGATCTGTTCTTCGGCGAAGATTTCGCCCACTGCGTCGTTGATCGCGTTGGACGACTTCAGGTCGTAACCGAGCGGCTTTTCCAGCACGATGCGCGAATTCGTATTGAGGCCCACCGCGGCGAGCGCACGGCAGATAGGCACGAACAGCGACGGCCCGGTCGCGAGATAGAACACACGGATACCGGGCAACTCGCTCACTGCATCGCGCAGCAGCGCGAAGTCTTCGGCTTTGCCCAGGTCGAGCTTCACATACTGGATGCGCTCGAGGAAGCCAGCCCATGCTGCTTCATCGAGACCGTTTTGCGAGACGTACGGCTTGACGTGTTCGTTGACCCACTCGATATACCCTGCGCGATCTTCGACATGACGCGTCACCCCAACGATCTTGCCGCTTTCCGCCAGCATTCCCGCACGGTGTGCTTCATACAGTGCAGGAAGGATCTTGCGCATCGACAGATCGCCGGTTCCGCCGAAGAGCACGAAGGTGAAACTTGAATCGGTAAACATGAGTCTCCGTCGATGTCCTGAAGGCCGCCCGCAGCGACCGTAGTCCGATAAAATTTTTTTTGACACTGAATTGTAGTTTAACTACAATCCAAATCAAGAGGTAGCGCTAAATCGATGAAAAAAGCGGGCATGGTCAGACGAGATGCGCGTTTCCCGAGTCGGCTGGCGTCCCCTGCATGTTAACGGACATTGCCTTTTCGCATGTGTTGGCTGCCGCGGGGCGGCAAACAGCCATGCGGGTGTCAGGGTTAACGTGTGAGGTGCCTCGAGTCTGCCGCGCGCGACGCGGGCAGGCAAAAATCAAAAGAGGAGACAGTCAGTTGCATCCCGAACCACTCATCTTCTGAGCTTCCAGCGGCCGAACGTCGGCTTGCCGGCACATGCATGCGCATGCGTCTGCCCGAGGCTCGATCGCCGCCCAGTGTTTTGCCTGTTTGAACCAACCACAGCGCCCTGGAGAGTCAGGGGCCATTCGTTTTTTGTTCAGGTGTCTGGAGGAGATAAGCAATGAAATTTCGCGCGATCATGGGCGCTTTGTGCGCCGCAGGTCTGATGTGTGGTGTATCCGCAGCGCAAGCTGCCGAGTCGATCGAAGTGCTGCACTGGTGGACGTCAGGCGGCGAATCGAAAGCCGTCGGCGTGCTGAAAGACGACATGCAGAAGCAGGGCTACACCTGGAAGGACTTCGCGGTTGCGGGCGGCGCAGGTGCGGCGGCCATGACGGCACTGAAGACGCAGGTGATCTCGGGCAACGCGCCGAGCGCTGCGCAGATCAAGGGTCCGCTGATCCAGGAATGGGCGGAGCAGGGCGTGCTGGTGCCGATCGACTCGGTCGCGGGTGACTGGAAGAAGAACCTGCCGCCGCAGATCGACAAGATCATGCACGCAGACGGTCACTACGTGGCAGCGCCGTTCTCGGTGCACCGCGTGAACTGGATCTGGATCAACAAGGCTGCACTCGACAAGGTCGGCGCCAAGCCGCCTACCACGTGGCCGGAATTCTTCGCCCTCGCTGACAAGCTGAAGGCCGCCGGCATCCAGCCGGTTGCTGCCGGCGGTCAACCGTGGCAAGACCTGACGCTGTGGGAAGACGTCGTGCTGTCGCAAGGCGCTGACTTCTACAAGAAGGCGATTGTCGACCTCGACCAGAAGACCCTGACGTCGCAGCAGATGGTTGGCGTGTTCGACACGGTCCGCAAGATCGAGTCGTACATGGACACGGGCCGTACGGGCCGTGACTGGAACCTCGCAACGGCCATGGTCATCAACGGCAAGGCCGGCATGCAGTTCATGGGCGACTGGGCGAAGGGCGAGTTCGCGAACGCGAACAAGCAGCCGGGTACGGACTATATCTGCGCACCGGTGCCGGGCACGTCGAAGGGCTACACGTTTAACGTCGACTCGTTCGTGTTCTTCGCACAGAAGGGCGCGAAGGATGCAACCGCTGGTCAGCTGGCACTCGCCAAGACGATCATGAGCCCGGAATTCCAGGAGCAGTTCAGCCTGTACAAGGGTTCGATTCCGGTCCGTCTGGGCGTGAACATGGACAAGTTCGACGCTTGCGGCAAGCAGTCGTACGCGGATGAACAAACGGCGATCAAGGCCGGCGGTTATGTTCCGTCGCTCGCGCACGGTATGGCTCAGCCGGATGCAACGGCTGGCGCGATCACCGACGTCGTGACGAAGTTCATGAACTCGGACCAGGATTCGAAGAGCGCAGTTGAAGCGCTCGCGAAGGCTGCGAAGACGAAGTAAGCAACGTAGCAGGGCGCCCGGTTGCGACTCCACGCGCAACCGGGCGTTCGCTTCAGGCATCACCGGGCATGAAGATGTACCCAGAGTCACAGCCTATGCCAGCCCAGTGTCGCGCGCTCGCCGCGCTGCTCCCGGCGGCACAGTTTCAGGAGTCGAGTAGTGACTGCTTCTCTTAGCGGAAACGGAAAGGCCACGGCCACCGCGACCCGCCGCACGTCGCCAATGGCGGCGCTCGCCGACCGCTGGATTCCGAAGCTGGTGCTTTCTCCCAGCATCGTGATCAGTCTGGTCTTCGTTTACGGCTTCATTTTTATTACCGGCTATCTGTCGCTGTCGAATTCGCGATTGATGCCGCGCTACGAATTCGTCGGCCTCGACCGTTATCGCGAGTTGTTCGATAACGACGTCTGGTGGACTTCGGCCGCTAACCTCGGCTGGTTCGGCATTCCGTTCATTGCGATCTGCGTTGCGCTCGGGCTGTTCCTTGCGATCCTGCTGGATCAGCGCATCCGTAACGAAGGTGCATTGCGCGCCGTGTTCCTGTATCCGATGGCGCTGTCGTTCATCGTGACCGGCACGGCATGGCAATGGATTCTCAACCCCAATCTTGGCATGCAAAAGGTGTTTCACGACTGGGGTTGGACGAGCTTCCAGTTCGACTGGCTCGACAATCCGGACCGCGCGATTTTCTGTATCGTGATCGCGGCCGTCTGGCAGTCCACCGGCTTCGTGATGGCGCTGTTCCTCGCCGGCCTGCGCGGCGTGGATGCGGAAATTTTCAAGGCCGCACAGGTGGATGGCGCGACGCTGCCCACCATCTACCGCAAGATCGTGATTCCGAGCATGCGCCCGGTGTTTTTCTCGGTGCTGCTGATTCTCTGCCACATCACGATCAAGACCTTCGACCTCGTCGTCGCATTGACGGCGGGTGGCCCGGGTACCTCGTCGTCGCTGCCGGCGATGTTCATGTACACGTTTTCGTTTAACCGCGGGCAACTGGGCGTCGGCGCTGCATCGTCGATGATGATGCTCGCGACCGTCGTGGCCGTGCTCGTGCCGCTGATGTATATGGAATCGAGGAGCACGCGTAATGCAGCCTAAGATGACGATCAGCCGTGCCGTCATTTATGCGGCGCTGATTCTGTTTGCGTTGTACTTCCTGTTTCCGCTTTACGTGATGCTGTCCACGTCGTTCAAGGACATCGATCAGCTGCGCACCGGCAACCTGCTGACGCCGCCGTCGCATCCGACTTTCGCGCCGTGGATCAAGGCGTGGAGCCAGGCATGTACCGGTGTGCGTTGCGACGGTATGGAACCGTTCTTCATGAACTCGGTGCGCATGGTGATTCCGGCCGTGCTGATTTCGTCGATCATCGGTGCCTTCAACGGTTACGTGCTGACGCACTGGCGCTTCCGTGGCGCGGACATCCTGTTCACGATGCTGCTGGTGGGCTGCTTCATTCCGTTCCAGGCCATCCTGTTGCCGATGGCGCGTTTCGAAGGCTTCATGGGCCTGTCGAACACGGTGGGCGGACTGGTGCTGGTGCACGTGGTGTACGGGATTGCGTTCACGACGATGTTCTTCCGCAACTTCTACGTCAGCATTCCGGCGGAACTCGTGAAAGCGGCGCGTATCGACGGGGCAGGCTTCTTCCTGATCTTCTCGAAGATTCTGCTGCCGGTTTCGTTGCCGATTTTCATGGTCTGCCTGATCTGGCAATTCACGCAGATCTGGAATGACTTCCTGTTCGGTATCGTGTTCTCGGGTGTCGATTCGATGCCGATCACGGTGGCGCTGAACAATCTCGTCAATACGTCGACCGGTGTGAAGGAATACAACGTCGACATGGCAGGCGCCATTATTGCCGCACTGCCTACGTTGCTCGTCTACATCATCGCCGGCCGATACTTCGTGCGTGGCCTGACGGCAGGCGCAGTGAAGGGCTAACCCAAAACGATTGCCGCAGCGCGCTACCTGGCGGCTGCGGTGCGAACCGGCATCCGGCCTGCGCCGCCTGAGTGTGACGCAGCTGAAGCTGTACCAGAGACAAGAGGATTCACAGCATGGCAAGTCTTTCCATCCGTGACGTGTACAAGACCTACCCGAATGGGGTGCCGGTCCTGAAGGGTGTCAACATCGACATCGAAGATGGCCAGTTCCTGATCCTGGTGGGCGGCTCGGGCTGCGGTAAGTCGACGCTGCTCAACATGATCGCCGGTCTCGAGACCGTGACGAAGGGCGATATTCAGATCGACGGCAAGACGGTGAACAACCTGTCGCCGAAGGATCGCGACATCGCGATGGTGTTTCAGTCGTATGCACTGTATCCGTCGATGACGGTGCGTGAAAATATTTCGTTCGGCCTGGGTATCCGCAAGGTGCCCAAGACGGAGCAGGCGCAGATTGTCGATCGGGTTTCCAGCATGCTGCAGATTCAGCATTTGCTGGACCGGAAGCCGGGGCAACTCTCCGGTGGTCAGCGGCAGCGTGTGGCGATGGGACGTGCGCTGGCGCGCGACCCGGTGATGTTCCTGTTCGATGAGCCGCTGTCCAATCTGGATGCCAAGCTGCGGATTGAGATGCGCTCGGAAATCAAGCTGCTGCATCAGCGTCTTGGGACGACCATCGTTTATGTGACGCACGATCAGATCGAAGCTATGACGCTGGGCGATCGGATCGCGGTCATGAAAGACGGGGTGGTGCAGCAGTTTGGCGCACCGCAGGACATCTACGATTCGCCTTCCAACCTCTTCGTAGCCGGGTTTATTGGCGCGCCGCCGATGAACTTCATCCAGGGCAAGCTGGTTGAGCAAGGATCGGGCGTGGGCGTTGAGATTGATACCGGCATCAAGCGTAGCGTGCTGAATCTGCCGTTCACGTCGGCCAAGGTTAAGGCGCACGTCGGCAAGGAAGTTATCCTGGGTCTGCGGCCTGAGCGGATTACGGATGCTCGCAGTGCGCATAATGTCGAAGATGCGCAGTTGCAGCCGATCGAGGTCAAGGTCGATGTGATCGAGCCTACCGGGCCCGACACTTTGGTGTTTGCTCAGGTCAACGGTAAGCGCGTGGTGAGCCGCGTGCATCCGGCTTCGAATCCGCAACCGCTTAGCAACATGACGCTGCTGTTTGATGTTTCCAAGGCAGTGCTGTTTGATCCGGCTAATGAAGAGCGGATTGCGTAAGGGTTTTTCGCGGTAGGTTTAGCGAAGAAGAGAAAGGCCCCATGCGTCGGAAGACGTATGGGGCCTTTTTGCGACTGCTGCGAGTGTCCGCTTTCGAAAGATGCGATCGACGCTGATCCACTCACATGAGGCAGTTGGGATTCTCCACCGCAATCACACGCCGCAGCCGGATTTGGCCAACAGGTGCAAGGCAGGGACTCCGCTTGCGATCAGTGAGCTTCGCCAGCGGACGACGGTGCGCCCGATTGCGATCCCGTGCTGTCGCTGCCGCCGTAAGCCGCGTTCGCATTGCGCTGGGCGGCTTGACGCTCAGCCCGTTGAGCCCAGGCTTTTTGTACCTGCTGACCTTGCGGCGTAGCGCCCCAGTCGTAACCAACCGGGCCGGCAGGGCCGGTGCCGCCCGCGAAAGCAGGGGCGGCGATGGCGGTCGAAGCCGCGATCAGGACAGCGGCGATAAGTTTGGTGTTCATGAGATACCTCCAATAGATTTTCGGCGTTCGGGAGAAGCTGCGGAAGGAACCAGAACTTCGCGTCGCAGCACAGTCGAACGGAGTGTATACCCGTACTATTGGAATTTTATGTTGATAACCCGAATTTACTATTCTTCGAGGGACAACAATCTTGGGAGCGTTCGCGGACGGGCGTTTCAATGGGGCGCAATCGGTCCTTCGCAGGGCACACCAATGTATGCCGTAAAGTGAAAGAGTCTTGATCAGTTCTTCATGGGGTTCGCCCAGCGCTCCCTAATTCACGCCCGTTCCAGCCGCACGTCTGGCTTCACGCCATTCTGCCGGACCGACTTCATGCGGGAATCCTTGGCGCAAACAGCCGCTCCATGACTGAGCCAATCGAGCGCTGCAATGGCATCATCATCCGCGCTACCGCGCACCTTGGAGAACGTCTCGGCCACATCCTCGCCAGGTACAGCGCGCCGGATAGCCACCCCAACCGCAAGAATATCAATCATCACGAGATGCAAGATTCGCGAAACCATGGAGAGCTGCGACTCACGAACCTCAATATGATCCTTCTCCAGCGCCACGGTAGCGCGCCTGGCCAACGGCGTATTGCTTGACGTAATGGCAATCACCTGCGCTCCGGCCTGCATCGCGGCCTCCAGCACTCGTAGCAACTCTGGCTCACGCCCTGACTTCGACACGGCAACAATCACGTCGTCCTTCCCAAGCAGCGCCGCGGACGCCGCCTGCATGTACGGATCGCCATAAGCAATCGTAGGAATGCCAAACCGGAAGAACTTGTAGTGCGCATCCTGCGCGATGATGTTCGAGTTGCCGAGCCCGTAGAACTCGATCCGGCGCGCACCGCTCAACAGTTCGATTGCCCGCTCGACATGCTCGAAGTTCAAATGCTCACGCAACTGCAGAATCGACGAGATCGTGTTGTCCAGTACCTTCGCGCCAAAGTCCGTCACGGTGTCGCCCAGATGCACCTGGCTGTGACTCACAGGAATCGTTGCGGTCACTCCGGTCGCCAGCTTCAGCTTGAAATCGGACAATCTCGGCCAGCCTAGCGAGCGGCAGAAACGGATTACCGTCGACGGGCCCACGTCGGCCTTGCGTGCGATGTCGACGATCGGGTCGTTGATGATCGAACGTGGATGATTCAACGCCAGATCCGCCACGCGCCGCTCTGCGGACGTCAACGCGTCCCGCATCTGGCGGATGCGTTCGAACACCGCCGTCGAATTTCCGCCCGGGCGATTCGACAACTGTTCCGCCAGAATCGCCGAGACTCCGAGGAACGCCGAATACTCAGCGGTGATCACGTAAGTCGGCACGTCCTGCAGATACGCCTCGAAGCGGCCCTTCGCCTCGAAACGCTCACGGAACGACGAACGCGCAAAGAATTTGCCCAGCCGCGGCACCACGCCGCCGCCAATGTAGATGCCGCCCAGCGCGCCCAGCGTCACCGCCATGTTGCCGGCGAAGGTGCCGAGGATGCCGCAGAACACATTAACCGATTCCGCCGCCAGCGGTTCGCCCTCGAGCGCAAGCTTGACCACGTTGGCGGTGTCGAAGTTGGCGGGCACGCCTTTCTTGTCGCGTGCTGCCAGCGCCCTGTAAATGACTTCGATGCCGGGCCCCGCCGACACGCGCTCAAACGACACATGTGACCACTGCATGCGCGCATATTGCAGCACCAGATCTTCGCGCTCATCAACCGGTGCGAAGGTGGTGTGGCCGCCTTCGCTGCCGAGTGCTATCCAGCGGTCGGCAGTGGGAATCAGGCCACAGACGCCGAGATCCGTGCCGGGGGTCAGCAGTCCGATCACGCTGTTCGGGCGGCGTGCGCCGCCGCCCACCTGCACGCGTTGCGTGTCGGTCAGGCCTGGCAATGCCATCGCCAGCGCCGCGAAGTCGTTGACCACCAGCATGGTGTCGAAGCCCAGCTCGCGCCGTGTCGCTTCAATCGAAAAGGTCCATTCGTGATTGGTCATGCTGACATGGTCGCCGTCGACGGGATTCGCAATCGCGATCGCCGCGTGGCTTACGCGGCCAATCCTCAAGTCTTTGAGGTATTTCCTGATGACTTCGGCGACGCCCCGATAGTCGGCACAGGGGTAGATCCGCACCTGACAAATCTCTCCCGGCCCTGTCTCCAGCGCAAAGCGCGCGTCGGTGCCGCCGATGTCGGCTAGCAGCCTCGGTCCGTCAGCGTGCTGGCCCGCACCCGGGGCAGCATTACTTCTCACACCAGTAGGCATCGAGTCTCACTCCGTTGTCGTTTGCCAGCATTGAGATGGCATTTTTTTATGGCGCAGCGGCGGCGGTTTTCAGCACGCCGAGCTTGCGCGGTCCCGCAATCAACAGAAATAGACGACCCATTTGCCTCAGCGCGGACATCGACTGTCTTACACGCGCATGCGGCATTGACCCGGGACGTGCAACTACGAAACTGAACCGCTCGAGTTTGGTGGAGGCTTGGACTCCTCAGCAAATGGGGCAATGAAAAGGTCGAGCAAATCGTTCTGGATGTAGCTGAACCGGCGCGGCACGCTCGCCGGGCGGGCAATGATGGAGCGCTGATCTATCGCTCCGACAGCGGTTCCTGGTACATCGACATTAGCTACAGCGAACGGCCGGCCCACGCAGGCATCGAGCTGTCGGTCGACAGCCGGGAAGGCGGCTACGACAACACGCTGACTGAAACGATCAACGGCCTGTAGAAGGCGGAACTGATTCATCGTCGTGCGCCGTGAAAAACACGTGAGTCTGTTGGACTGGCGATGCCGGGATAGTTGGCCTTGCTCGACCACCCTCGGCTGATGGAGCCGCTCGGCTATATCTCGTCTGCAGAAGCTGAAGCAAACACTACTGACCTGCAACTCGGCAATCTTTCCGCTGGACCGATATCGACTTAAACCTATCAGCCTCCACCATTACCGGGCGTGGTTAAACTGAAATTCTGTATTTCAATTTGCGCATGTGGGTGTTGCTTTTGCCCTGTTCATGAACGAGCGGCACACAAAGATGAGGTGTGATTTGAGGTTCGTATAACGCGCATCAATGGGCATGCTACAGCAAATTGACCGCTGCTTATATTGGCGGTCTGTTGCATGGTTTTACTTGTTCGCTCGTAACCGCTCATCGTCATGTGAATTTTTGCAGAAAATGGTCAATATCATGATATTGAGCAAAAGACTTTTATCTATAATGATAATAATCGACAGCGTCGTGTTTTGCGAACTACATCTGCCTTTCTCCGAAAAATATCAAGTCCTTTACGCATAAGGCCTCCAGCCCGATTGACGTCCCGCGGGACTCGCCGAGTCGTATTAAATGGCGACCCGAAAGGTGTTTCGCGGCATAGCGAAGCCCTGATATGAGGATTGGTGGGGTGGAGCATTACTTATATTACCTGTTTGTTACGTTATTTTACTGAGCTGTGCATTATTGCCATTGTTTGAATAAATTTCCCATCGAAATTTCATTATCTGCATTAATCTCTTGCTGAGTGAGCGTTACTCTCATCGATTTTGAGTGTCAATAGTGACAATCCTTGTCGCTAGCCCCTGAGAACTTTAATTCCCTTGTTATATGAGGTTCTGGCACTTTTCGACGATCCGCTTACACGGATCAATATGGCAATTTCGCCACACCAGTCTGGCCGACGTCGATTTTTTTATCCGAGTCTCAGGTATTCTTGACAAATCAGTAGGCAAAGTACGAAAAGAAAGTAATTTGAAAGTAGTTTGACTACGCCGCGCCGGGGGGAGACCGGTCGACGCAAGATCCACGTGACGCAAAGATGGCCCCCAAGGCTATGGTCAGGACAACACACCAGGATCGTCTGACTGTCTCCCTCGTATGAGATGTCTGTTCGGCGCCTCCGGTGCCCGAGCACCATTAGTAGTACTTCCTGTTTTTTCTTTTTGATAAGGTATGGAGGAGACGATGAAAAAAGCTTTACTCGCCGCTGCGTTGATGTCGGCTGGCGTCATTGCCCACGCTCAAAGCAGCGTGACGCTGTTCGGCCGCCTTGATGCGGGCGTTGAATACATGAGCGGCATACCTAGTGCGACTGGCACGGGTTCCACGTCTCGCGTCAAACTGGAAAGCGGTGACTGGGGTACCAGCCTCTGGGGTATGAAGGGCGTGGAAGACCTGGGTGGCGGCTTGTCGGCGGTGTTCCACCTGGAAGGTTCTTTCAGCACAGCGACGGGCGCCCTCGGCGGCCCTAACAACCTCTTCAATCGTTATGCATTGGTTGGGATCCAGGACAACCAGGTCGGTACCCTGACCTTGGGTCGCGAGCTGACCCTCGATGGCGAGGACCTGTGGGCATATGACCCGTTCGCCCAGTCGTCGTGGTCGTCGGCATCGCTTGTGCGTGGCCGCAACTGGCAGGCTTCGAGCAACAACATCAATTTTGACTCGCAAACCTTCGGCGGCTTCGCTGCGCGCGTCCAGTACTCACTGGGTAACACAACGAACTTTAACGATGGCGCTACGGGCAACGGCGGTCAACTGAACAATGAAGGCCGTTCAGACGCTGTGGAGCTCAAGTACAACAACAGTCTTCTCCAGCTCCGCGCTGTGTATGACGAAGTTCGCAATGTGAACGGCGGCCTTGGCGACACAACCAACGGCGTGTGGGGCTCTTCGCGCGAATATATGGCTGGCGGCAACGTGATCCTGGGACCATTCACGCTGAACGCGATGTATGACGGCCTGCGTAGCTCGGGGGTGAGCGGCGCCCCGACTGGCATTCCGACGACAGCAAACCAGGAATACGGCGGTGTGACATGGCATGCTACGCCGGCCGCACAGCTGATTGCAGCCGTGTACCACGTCAATGCGAACAACGGCGCGGGCAATGCCACGATGTACACCATCGGCGGTTCGTACAACCTCTCGAAGCGCACGTTGCTTGACGTCCAGGTGGCTACCGTGCGTAACAGCAACAACGCTGACTTCAGCCTTGAAGCCAACCTCCCGGGCAATTCGGATAACCCGCTCCCAGGTCACAGCCAGAGCGGCGTGTACGCCGGTATTGAACACTCATTCTGATTGACCCGTGTCAATATAAGACCCGAGAGGAATCACGACGAATCATGATAAAAGGAGAAGCTAAATGAAAGCATTCCAGGTGATCAAGGCCATCAGCGGCGCGCTCATCGTAATGGCCTCGCTCAACGCCTATGCGCAAAGCAGCGATGCGACGGCGGCGCCCGCCATGTCAGCTGCCCCGAGCGCCAAGGCGACCAGGGCTTCCAACCGGGCTCTGCAACGCAAGGTGCTTAAGGCACTGGCCAAGGCGAAGGGCTTGACCGCTGAAAACATCACGGTCCGTGCACGCGGCGGTGTCGTGACGTTAGAAGGTCGGGTGTCCGATCAAGGGCAAAGCGACATTGCTACGCAAACCGCTCAAGGCGTGGCGGGCGTGACGTCGGTGACCAACGCACTGCAGGTCCGCGAACAGTAAGCCTGCCTGAAACCGGGCACAACCCTGCATGCCAGAGGGTTGTGCCCGTTTCAATTCGGACGTGTGCAAAGACTGCGTTCGCTTCAACTCCCCAACTTGTTCGGATCCCGCCAGGCCCGTTCGAACGGTAGTCGCCACGCCCGCGGCGCGACGAGCTGATGAATAGCGTTCGGCCCCCACGACCCCGGTGAATAGAACCGGACAGGCGGTGGAGATTCCAGCAACGCGGTCGACACTTGCCACAAGCGCTCGATGCCCTCAGCGGTTGTGAACAGCGTACGGTCGCCTCGCATGGCATCAAGAATCAGCCGCTCGTACGCCTCAAGCACGTCGCCAATCATCCCCGTGTCACGCATGGCAAACTGCAGGCTCAGCTTGTCCAGCCGCATCCCGGGACCCGGCCGCTTGCCATAGAACGACAGCGACATCTTCGACGCATCCGCCAGGTCGAACGTCAAATGATCCGGTCCCTGGGAACCGACACCAGACCCGGCGGGAAACATGCTCTTGGGCGGTTCGCGAAATGCGATGGAAATGATTCGTTGTCCTTCAGCAAGCCGCTTCCCGGTACGGAGATAGAACGGCACACCGGCCCAACGCCAATTGTCGATAGAGCACTTCAACGCAATGAATGTCTCCGTCTCCGACTCAGGACTAACACCTTCCTCGGCCCGATACCCGGTGTATTGCCCTCGCACGACATCGGAGGGTTGAATCGGCAACATACTGCGAAACACCTTGTTCTTTTCCTCGCTGATCGGCGCTGGTTCGAGCGAGGTCGGAGGCTCCATCGCCATGAACGCGAGGATCTGGAACAGATGCGTGACCACCATGTCGCGAAACGCCCCGGTCTGCTCATAGAACCCTGCGCGCTTGCCGAGCCCGAGCGTCTCGGGCACGTCGATCTGCACGTGGTCGATAAAGTTGCGATTCCAGATAGGTTCGAATAGCCCATTCGCAAAGCGGAACGCGAGGATGTTTTGCGCCGGCTCTTTCCCCAGGAAGTGGTCGATGCGGAAGATCTGCTCTTCTTCGAACACTTCGTGCAGCCTGGCATTCAACGACACCGAGCTTGCCAGATCGGTCCCAAACGGCTTTTCCATAATGATCCGGGAACGCTCGACCAGTCCCGCGTCCTTGAGCATCCCCACTGCGGACAAAGCCGCGTTTGGCGGCACGCTCAGATAGTGCAGCCGCTGGCATTGAGCTTCGAGGCTTTGTTCGGCGCGTTCAACCGCGACCTTGAGCGCCTCGGCACCTGCGGCCAGCGACAGATAGTCGAGATGCGCGGAAAAGGTCTCCCATTCCGCCTCGACGATCGGGCGACTGGAAAACTCTTCGAGCGCTTCCCGTGCAATACGGCGAAAGTCATCCAGCGTGATGTCATCGAGCGCGACCGCAATCACCCGGCAGCCGGGAATGAAGCCCGCACTCGCCAGATGGAACAAACCGGGCAAGAGCTTGCGTCGCGCCAGATCGCCGGTGGCGCCGAAGAGGACGACTACTTGGGGAAACCGCGGACCCACTCCTGGGGAGATCTTCGCCATCGTGCTGATCCTTGTTGGTTAGCGACGTCAAACGGAAGGGCGATGCGCCAGGGCGAAGCCCCGCTGGATTTCAGCAAGCAATTCTACGCGGCGAAAAGTTAAAAGAGCCGCCCGGGCACGGGCGGATTCGCCAAAAACGCGCGAGGCTTTCGCGCTTCGAGCATTCCGTAGCCGCGAGGCACAGTGAAGTCAGGCTGGCGTATACCCCATTGCAACGATTTTTTTCCCGTGAAACACTTCTGTCCATCTGCTGTGTCGGACTGTTATCCGATATACCAGACAAATGAATTCTGGCGTGCGATTGCCTTTGAGCTCCTCGATTGGGGCGCGCCGCGAAGGCGAGGCTGATCGCCGTTTCCGTCCATGCGTGGACTTCTCACTTCAGATCGGGATTGAAAAATGAGAATCGTCAGGGAAAGCGCAAGAGTCGCGTGTTTGCTCGCAGTGGCCGGTCTGATGGTGTTCGCCGGCTGCACGAAAATCGCCCAGTCAGATCAGGGCGGCGCGGCCGATTCGGCGCTCAAGCAGGTTCTGCAGCGCGGCACCCTGCGCGTAGGCGACTGTTTGACCTTTGCACCATTCGGCTTCTACAACAAGGACGGCCAGCCCGACGGTTACGACGTTGACCTCGCGAAAGAACTGGCCAAGCAGATGGGCGTCAAGCTCGAAGTCGTGAATACGACGAGTGCCAATCGCATTCCGAATCTGCAAACGAGCAAGGTCGACGTGGTGTTCTGCAACTTCACCCGCAACCTCGAGCGCGCCAAGGAAATCTCCTTTACGAACCCGTATGTGGTGGCGAGCGAAGCGCTGCTGGTGAAGAAAAGCAGCGGCATCAAGTCCATTGCCGATATGTCGAATCGCACGATTGCCACCGTCAAAGGCTCGACGAACGGTGATGAAGTGCGCTCGTTGAACATGCAGGTCAAGATTCAGGAGTTCGACAGCTCGGAGGCCGCGATCCTGGCGGTCAAGCAAGGCCAGGCCGACGCCATGATCGAGGACAACAACTTCCTCGCGTATCAGGCAACGCTCGATCCGGATCTGACCGTGACCAACGAAGCATTGGTGCCGCTCGAATACAACGCGTTCGGCGTCAAGCAGGGAGATCAGGTCTGGCTCGATTATCTGAACCTGTTCCTGTTCAACACCAACGCCTCCAAGCTGAACGCGCAGCTTTACAAGAAGTGGTTCGGCACAGATCCGCGCTTCCCGCTGAATCCGCAGTATTGAATCCGCGCGTGCTCCACGTCGGCTCAACGTCGTCTCAAGGACGGAGGAACCATGAGCTATGAATGGCTGACCCTTGCGGGTTACTGGAACGATTTTGTTCGAGCGGCGTGGTTGACGCTTCAGATCACGCTGCTGGCCTTCATCCTCGCGATGCTGCTCGGCTTGCTGACCGCGCTGGCGAGCGCATCGCGCGTCGGACTGTTGCGCGCGATCGCAAGTGTCTATATCGAAGCGATCCGCAATACGCCAGTACTGCTACAGATATTCATCGTGTTCTTTGGGTTGCCATCGCTCGGGGTTACGCTGAATGCCTATACGGCGGGCGTTATTGCGTTGGGCGTGAACGTCGGCGCATACCTCGCCGAGGTGTTTCGTGCGGGCATTCAGTCGGTGCCGCGCGGTCAACTGGAAGCTGCGTCGATTCTCGGCTTGGGGCGCTCGCAGATCTTTGTAGAAGTGATTTTGCCGCAGGCCGCGCGTGCCGTTTTTCCGGCGATCGTCAATAACCTGATTCAACTGCTGCTCGGCACGTCGCTTCTGTCGGCGATTGCGTTGCCGGAGTTGAGCGGGACGGCGACGGTGATCAACGCACGCACGCTGCTCTATCTCCAGACCTTCACGATCACGTTGATCGCCTATCTGGTGTTGAGCGGCGTGCTGTCGTGGATCGCAGGCCAGATCGGCACGCGTGTTTTCCATCCTCCGCTGGTCATGACGAAACGCTCGCGTCGCCCATTCTTTATGGCGCGGCAAAGCGATCGCACTTGAGCGCGCAACCAGGAGACCGGACATGTCAAGCGAATTGCTAACCACGAGCCTCGCGATCCTGATTCAGGGGCTGGTGGCAACATTGCTGCTATCTGTGGCGTCGATTATTGGCGGAACACTGATTGGACTGCTCGCAGCCGTACTGCGGTCATTCGGACCGTGGGGGACGCCGCGCGTTGCCAGGCTCTATACCGAACTGTTTCGCGGTACACCTGTGCTGATCACGCTGATGTTTATCTATTTCGGCGTGTCGTATTTCGGCTATGCGATCGATGTCTTTGCAGCAGGCGTGGTGGGCCTGAGCGTCTATCAAGGTGCCTACATTGCCGAGATATTCCGCTCCGGCATCGAAGCCGTGCCCAAAGGACAGTGGGAAGTCTCGCAGATCCTCGGGCTCAGCAAGACGCAGGCGTTCTTTTCGGTGGTTCTGCCGCAGACCGGAAAGATCGTGATGCCGCCGCTCATTGGTCAGTATCTATCGCTTATCAAGGACACGTCGATCGTCAGCATGATCGGCATGTCGGAGTTGATGCATGCGGGTCAGGCTATTGTCGATCGGGTTGGCAAACCGGTTGAAATCTATGGACTCGTTGCCGTGCTTTATTTCGTTGTGTGCTTCCCACTGTCGCAGTGGGTGCGCCACCATGATCGAAGAAGGAGCCTGTTGTCATGACCGCTACTATCTCTACCACCGCTTCTGCTGCGTCCAGGCCGATCATCAATCTGACTGGCGTCAGCAAGTCCTTTGGTGCCACGCAGGTGCTCAAGGAGATCAACCTGGATGTGCGGCCGGGTGAGGTGCTCGTGCTGATCGGCGCATCAGGGTCCGGAAAGAGCACGGTGCTGCGCATCATGAGTGGTCTGGAAACGGCCGACGCCGGCGAAGTCTGGGTCAACGAAGTGCCGCTGCACGACGCGCGTCGCGCCAAGGAAATCCGCGGGCACGTGGGTATGGTGTTTCAGCAATTCAACCTGTTTCCCCACAAGACTGCGCTCGGCAACGTTACGCTTGCGCTGATCAAGGCGCGCAAGATGAGCCAGACGGATGCGCGCAAACGCGCGATCGATGCCCTCGATCGTGTGGGCCTCGCCGATCGCGCCGATCACTATCCGAGCCAGCTCTCCGGCGGCCAGCAGCAGCGGGTGGCGATCGCCCGGGCGCTGGCGGTCGAGCCGGGCATCATGTTCTTCGACGAAGCCACTTCCGCACTCGACCCGGAACTGGTCGGCGAGGTGACGGAGGTCATGCGCGGCTTGGCGCGCGACGGTATGACGATGGTCGTCGTCACGCACGAGATGGGCTTTGCGCGCAAAACCGCCGACCGCGTCGTGTTCATGGACAAAGGAGTGATAGCGGAGCAGGGCGCGCCTGAGGATATCTTCGTGAACCCGCAGAATGATCGCACCCGGCAGTTCCTGCATCGCGTGCTCGACCATTGACCATTCACCGTGCGCTAAACTGCGAACCCTATCGCCGACGGAGTTGAAGGAATGTCAGCACCAGAGTCATCGAGAGCGCGAGGCGTTGACCGCGTCGTCGGTATTCTCAAGCAATTGCATATCGCGCGCCGTCCGATGACGATGCGCGAACTGATCGAAGCGACTGGCGCGCCGCGCTCGAGCATTTACGAACTGGTCACGATTCTCACGGAAGCGGGGTGGCTCGAGATAGCGGCCGACGGTAGCGTATTTTTCGGTCGCGAGATGCATTACTACGGCGCCGACTACGCGGTGCATAACGATCTGATCAGCCGTGCTCATCAGACGATCCTCGCGCTCGTCAGGAACCACGACGAGACCGCGCAGTTGTGCATGCTCGAGGGCAACAAGTACACCGTGGTGCTGTCGGAGAATAGCTCGCGGCCGTTCAACATCAGCTCGGACATCGGCGTGAAGGTTCCGATTCCGTGGACCGCGACGGGTCGATTGCTGGTCGGACATCTGCGTCCGGACGAGATTCGCGCGCTGATTCCGGACGAGGACTTTGTCCTCGACAACGGCAGCCGGGTTGAATTCGGGGATTTCCTGCGGGACGTCGAAAAGGCCGCCGAACAGGGCTACTGTTGTACCGAAGGACTGTCGCACACCTTTCGATACTGCATGGCAGCGCCGATACGCGACCGGACCGGTCTGCCGGTCGCTGCGCTTTGCTTCATGACGAGCCGCGATACGGCGCCGGAAAAACGCACCACGATGCTGGAAGATCTGATCCGATCGTCGAAAGCGCTCTCGCAGCCTTATGTTCGTATGTAGATGCGAGTGAAGTTACTCTCGCATGACTTGGCTCAGTGCGGCAACCGTACGTTGAACTTAAACGTGGCGAGTCTCGTGAGCAGGATGAACGCGGTGGCGATCAGTACGCTGTAGACCGTATCGAAGTTGAAGTAATCGAGCAGTAGATACAGCCAGCATCCAAGAAACGCGCAGGTCGCATAGGGTCTTGAATCGCGCAGAATCAGCGGCACTTCGTTGCAGACCACGTCGCGGATCACGCCGCCGAACACGCCCGTCAGGACACCCAGCATCACCGATGTGAACCAGGGCATCTGCGCATCGAGCGCCAACGATGTGCCGGAGATGCTAAAAAGGCCAAGCCCGATTGCATCCGCCACCAGTAGCACGCGCTCGGACAGCAGCTTCGACGTCATCTTCAACAACGTCGGCGCGAACAGCGACATCACGAAGATCGCTATCACGTACGGCTGATGCTCGACCCAGTAGAACGGCCTGCGCTCCAGCAGCACATCGCGTACGGTCCCGCCGCCAAATGCAGTTGCCATCGCCACAAGAAATGTTCCGACGGCATCGAGCCGTCGCGTCCGTGCCTCAATAAAACCGGAGATGGCATAGGCGAAAATCGCCAGCGCCTCCATGATGCCAAGCGCGAGGGTCAGCCTCGGATGCATTGATAAAGCCCTGTCACGGTTTGGAGTGAGCGGCCTGCGCGCCCGGTTGCAGCAGCACGAGCACGGCGCCTGCGCCGCCGTCATGCGCCCTTGCCTGGCAGAACGCGATGACTTCTTCTTTTTGTACCAGCCACGCCCGCACTTTGCCCTTCAACACCGGCTCCTTGCCGATAGACCCAAGCCCCTTCCCATGAATCACGCGCAGGCAACGCAGTCCGCGTTTGACCGACTCACGAATAAACTCAGCCAGCGCCTCACGTGCCTCGTCGCGACGCATTCCATGCAGATCCAGTTGAGCTTGCACGATCCACGCCCCGCGCCTTAGTTTGCGCACGACCTCCTGACTCACTCCAGGTCGGCAATAGGAAAGCGTCTCATCGGTCTCGAGCAAGACCTCAGGATCGAACTCATCCGAAATCGCTTCGTGCAGCACGGCCTCTTCATCCAGCTTTGTCTGCACCGGCATCGGCGATGGAGGCGTGCGTGTCGGTGGCACCCTGGCCGGCACCACCAAGGGTGCCACGGCGCCCACTTCCCGCCGGAACAGATCGGCATCCGCCGACGCCTCCCGCTGAGCTTGCGCCGCCGCCGCGCGCTCGCGTTCACGCCGCTCGGCATCGCCTTTCAGCGCGGCACGCAAGGCGCCCAAACCGGCAAGCCCAGCCGCCGGCTCGATCACCGGTTTGGACGGCGCAACTGGCGCAGGCGTCGGCTCAACAGCGGCCGCGCGTGGGCGTTTAGGTTCGCTAGGGTGGGGCAGATTCTTTGCCATAACGGTGACACGGTGGAAAGTCGATCGTCGCGTGAGGCCATCGCGCGTCTCGCAGTGCATCTGATGCTCGAAGCAACCGACCGCACGGCCGCGACACGGCGCAAAAGCAAAAGGGCCGCCAGCTTGCCAGCCGCGGCCCTTCGTATGCTGCCAGCGGTATCCGGTAAGCGTTCAGGCCCGAGGCCTGCTGCCATTTTACCTTTGCCGCTTCATCAAGCCGGCGTGCTTGCCCGGCTTGATCGCCATCGCCCCGTTTAACGCTCTGCTTCGGCGCTCATTGCGTGCTCGCCGGCCATTTCATCAATGGTCTCGAGGTAACGCTGGGCGTCCAGTGCAGCCATACAACCCGTACCGGCGCTGGTAATCGCCTGGCGGTACACGTGGTCCTGCACGTCGCCGGCGGCAAACACGCCCGGCACGCTGGTGCCCGTCGCGTTGCCCGACAATCCGCCATTGGTGATGATGTAGCCGTTCTTCATCTCCAGTTGACCTTCGAAGATATCGGTATTCGGCTTGTGACCGATCGCGACAAACAGGCCTTGCAGCGCGAGATCCGTCGCTTCGCCGGTCTTTGTATCCTTGATGCGCAGACCGGTCACGCCCGACTGATCGCCAGTCACTTCGTCCAGCACGTGGTTCCATTTGATGTCGACGAGGCCTTCCTTCTGCTTGGCCAGCAGACGGTCGATCAGGATCGGCTCGGCGCGGAACTTGTCGCGGCGATGGATCACCGTCACCTTTTTAGCGATGCCGGAGAGGTAGAGGGCTTCCTCGACCGCGGTATTGCCGCCGCCGATCACCGCTACATGCTGCTGCTTGTAGAAGAAGCCGTCGCAGGTTGCGCAGGCCGACACGCCTTTGCCCATGAACGCCTCTTCCGACGGCAGGCCAAGGTACTGCGCCGACGCGCCGGTCGCGATGATCAGCGAGTCACAGGTGTATTCAGCCGAGTCGCCAATCAGGCGGATCGGCTTCTCGTCGAGCTTCGCCGTGTGGATGTGGTCGAAGATGATTTCGGTGTTGAAGCGCTCGGCGTGCTCCAGGAAACGCGTCATCAGTTCCGGGCCCTGCACGCCGTTTGCGTCTGCGGGCCAGTTTTCGACGTCCGTCGTGGTCATCAGTTGGCCGCCTTGGGCCAGACCCGTGACGAGGACCGGATTCAGGTTCGCGCGCGCCGCATAGACGGCGGCCGTGTAGCCTGCGGGGCCGGAACCGAGAATCAGGACTTTGGCGTGTTTCGTGGTGGATGCGGGCATGATCGGAATCCGTTAAAAGCGCCCGGCTCGCCCATGCGAGGCCGCGCGACTACAGCTGAACGTGAGCTGAAACTGTAGATGGGTATCAGACCAGCATTATAAAGGGCGGGCCGCAGGGCTGCTTCATGAAGCTTCCTGATCGTTCCGATAGCCTGTTGCGGCAGTTTTGGCCCGAAAACCACGCTGCCCGGCAGCAGTTACCGTCATTTACAGCCTTGTGCGCGACACTACGTTTACAATAGCCCGGATCGAACGACCCGGCGGCCACGACCGGGCGCCCAGCACCGCCTGGGGGCGCGCATTTGGGCCGCACCCGCAACAGGATCAATGGCAAAAGCTCCTTATTCCGCGAGCGCGCAGGCATTGCCCCACCGCATGTCGCGCCTCTTCACCGAAATCCGCTGGATCCTGCAGGTCGCGCTTGGCGTTTTCCTGCTGATGGCGCTCGTCAGCTACAGCCGGCACGACCCGAGCTGGACGCATGCTGCCCAGGTCGACCGTATAGCCAACTGGGCCGGCCGGGTCGGCGCCTGGACCTCCGATATTCTTCTCCTGCTGTTCGGCCTGTCCGCCTACTGGTGGGTGGTGCTGCTCGGCCGCAGCATCTCGGCCAACTACCGGCGCATCACCCGTCACGAAGAACTCAACGAGGACAAGCCACGTGATGCGAGCTGGCTCGCCGAGGTATTCGCTTTCGTTCTGGTCCTGCTCGCTAGCGACGGCATCGAAGCGCTGCGTATGTGGTCCCTCAAGGTGCAGTTGCCTCGCGCGCCGGGCGGCGTGATTGGTGAGGCGGTGGCTCGGGGCGTTTCGCACGCGCTCGGCTTCACGGGCGGCACGCTGGCGCTGATCGTGGCGCTGGCCATCGGTTTATCGCTGTATTTTCGTTTTTCGTGGCTTTCCGTGGCTGAACGGGTCGGCGAATCGATCATCTCTGCCGTCACGTTTGCCCGTCTGCGCCGCGAGGCTGGCCGCGACCGCAAGCTGGGCGAGGCCGCCGCCGTGAAGCGTGAGGGCAAGGTGGAGCAGGGTCGCGTGCGCATCGAAGAGCACGAGCCGGTCATGATCGTGCCGCCGGTGGTCACGCCGGCCAAGTCCGAGCGCGTCGAGAAAGAACGTCAGGTGCCGCTGTTTACCGATCTGCCAGGCGACTCGACACTGCCGCCCATCTCGCTGCTCGACCCCGCGCCGGCCGCACAGGAAACCATTTCGCCCGATACGCTCGAGTTCACCTCGCGTCTGATCGAGAAGAAGCTGAAGGATTTCGGCGTCGAAGTGAGTGTGGTGGCGGCTTATCCAGGCCCGGTTGTTACGCGCTACGAAATCGAGCCGGCCACTGGTGTGAAGGGCAGCCAGATCGTCAATCTGGCGAAGGACCTGGCGCGGTCGCTGTCGCTGGTGTCGATCCGTGTGGTCGAAACGATTCCCGGCAAGAATTTTATGGCGCTGGAGTTGCCGAACCAGCGCCGGCAGACCGTCAGCCTCTCCGAGATTCTCGGCTCGGCTGTGTACGCGGACGCTGCTTCGCCGCTCACCATGGGCCTCGGCAAGGACATCGGCGGCAAGCCGGTGTGCGCCGATCTTGCCAAGATGCCTCACTTGCTGGTGGCGGGCACAACCGGCTCGGGCAAGTCCGTCGGCATCAACGCGATGATCCTCTCGCTGCTCTACAAGGCGAGCGCCGAGCAGGTCCGGATGATCCTGATCGACCCGAAGATGCTGGAAATGAGCGTCTACGAAGGCATTCCGCATCTGCTGTGTCCGGTAGTTACGGACATGCGTCAGGCCGGTCATGCGCTGAACTGGGCCGTTGCGGAAATGGAGCGCCGCTACAAGCTGATGAGCAAGCTTGGCGTGCGTAATCTCGCCGGCTACAACAACAAGATCGACGAAGCGGCCAAGCGCGAAGAAAAGCTGCCGAATCCGTTCAGCCTGACGCCGGACGAACCCGAACCGCTCACGCGCCTGCCGAATATCGTTGTCGTGATCGACGAACTGGCCGACCTGATGATGGTGGTCGGCAAGAAGGTCGAGGAACTGATCGCGCGGATCGCGCAGAAGGCGCGGGCGGCCGGCATCCACCTGATTCTGGCGACGCAGCGGCCTTCGGTCGACGTCATCACCGGCCTGATCAAGGCCAACGTGCCGACGCGGATGGCCTTCCAGGTGTCGTCGAAGATCGACTCCCGGACGATTCTCGATCAGCAGGGCGCCGAATCGCTGCTCGGCATGGGCGACATGCTCTACCTGCCGCCTGGCAGCGGCCTGCCGGTGCGCGTGCACGGCGCGTTTGTGTCCGATGAGGAAGTGCACCGCGTCGTCGAGAAACTCCGGGAACAGGGCGAGCCGAACTATATCGAGGGCATTCTCGAAGGTGGAGTGACCAGCGACGGCGACGAAGGATCTGCAGGCGCCGAGGGAACTGGCGCGGGCGGCGGCGAGTCGGACCCTCTGTACGATCAGGCGGTGGAAGTCGTTATCAAGAATCGCCGTGCGTCGATTTCGCTGGTGCAGCGGCATTTGCGTATCGGCTATAACCGCGCAGCGCGCCTGCTCGAGCAGATGGAGCAATCCGGGCTCGTGTCCGCGATGTCGTCGAACGGCAATCGCGAGATTCTCACCCCGGCGCGCGAAGCCGAGTAGGCGGCCTCACCCGCGTGGTCCGCTTAGGGAACATCTTAGATGAACATTCAAGTGGCCCACGCCCCAACATAGACGGCCGGCGACGCTGACCTTGCGCGTCGCCACCCCGTCGCCGGTCCGATTCAATTCACGGAGAATGATATGCAGCAAAACGCTGGGCACCGCGCCCACCCTGACCGTCTCGGACATCTGGTTCGAACGCTCGTGCGCGGGATTGGCCGCGTCGCGATCGGTGCGTCGCTGCTGGTCGCGCAACACGCATTCGCGAGCGGAACCGAGCAGTTGAAGGCGTTTGTTTCACAGGTGCATTCGGCGCGCGGCGATTTCGTGCAGCAGGAAGTGCGCGCGCCGAGCAAGGCACAAAGCGCGAGCGACGCTGTGCAGGTCATGCCGAAAAACAGCACGTCCAGCGGCACGTTTGTGTTCGCGCGACCAGGCAAGTTCATCTGGTCGTACGAGAAACCCTATCAACAGATTCTGCAGGCAGACGGCGACAAGCTCTACGTATACGACAAGGATCTGAATCAGGTTACGGTGCGCCCGCTTGGGGGTGCCTTGGGCGCTAGCCCTGCCGCGATCCTGTTCGGCAGCAACGACCTGGACAAGAATTTCACGCTGCGCGACGCGGGTGTGAAGGCTGGGATCGATTGGCTCGAGCTGATTCCGAAGGCCAAAGACACGCAGTTTCAAAGCGTGGGTATCGGTTTTCGCGACGGCAATCTGCAAGCCATGGAGTTACACGACGTGTTCGGCAACGTAACCTTGCTGACCTTCTCGAACATCCAGAAAAATCCGCCGCTGCCCGCGGATGCGTTCAAGTTCACCGTGCCGAAGGGCGCGGATGTGATCAACGGCTAAGCGCGCATCGCAACTGTTGGTCTGTTATTGCCCGGGGCCGCGCAGGTTTGCGCGGCCTTTTTTGTTGGGTATCTGCCATTTGGCGCGGGATATCGGCCTGTCAAACACTTAGGATGGCCGAGGCCTTACGCAACCAGGTCCTCGAGTTGTCGATTGACCAGAGGCTCGAGTTCTCGCGCTTCTTTCGCGAGGTTGACCTGCTTGGCTGACTTCGCCACTTCGAGCACGTCCGGCTTGATGTCATAACCTCCTCGCGTATTCAACCATGCGAGAACGTCCCACAAATGCCAGACCGACGGATTGCCCTCGTGGACCGGGATGGGGAAATCGGCGGCATGGCTCAGCATGAGTTTGCGCATGTTCTGGCGCGAGACACCCGCTGCGTCGGCCACGTCCGTCAGGCCGACGAAGTCCGGCGCGGCTTCGACAAGGCGGGCCGACGGCACGGCCCGCTTCACGTCCGCGAGCGCGCTCATCAACGCGCCAAGCGCACTGGTACCCTCGCGAGCGAAGACAAGGGCGATGCGCCCCGGCTGCCCGACACCGATCGTTGCATCATCGCATCCTGCTTCCGCCAGACGTTCCACGATCTCGTCGTGGTCACTGTCGTCTGCTGCGAGCTGGTATTTCAAGGTGAAGTCGTATTCCATCTGTTACTCCTGCTTTTCGGCGTTCTTGTTCGTGCTTTGAGGCACGCGCTTTTGCCGGTGTGTCGTGCAATTGTCGACTACCCTTTTGAGAAGCCGAGCGTGATTCCCTGGATTCTTAGGCGTACTCCAGACACTGGTGATGCAGAACTCTCCGCACCGGCATTCCGAGTCGTTGTACGGACAGTACATTTTTCCCCAGGCGTGCCCTTTGCCACCGCTGCTGATGCGCCAGCCGGATGCTTCGGCATAGGCCAGTGCGTCTTCAACTTCCTTCTTCGCGTGTGTCCCTCGAATCATCAATAGCCTCATCATAAGTTCGTTGAATTTGGTTGTCAAGTGACAACCAAATGGATGTAGGCATGCTCGAGATATGTCGGCGATTCGTTTTCGGAAGTGTTAAGTGGTGAGGAAATCTATCTCGAAAATATGCATGCCAGATAGTAACTACATCATCCAGGCGTGGATTTCGCAATAGAAATGCCCCTCCGCCGGAAGCCATAGGACGAACGTAAAAGTCGAGGGAGAGGTTGCGAGTGGAGGCACAGACGGAGGGTGGGAAGACGCGAAAACGGCCCGCCTTGCACGGGCCGTCGAATCGTCGAATGGCTTCTGCTTACGCGTATTCCGTTTTACGTGTCGACACCATGACGAAATAGCAGAGGGCGCCGATTGCCAATGCAGGCAAGGTCGCGCCGAGATTTGGCAGCCATTGATTGATGGCCTGATACGCGGCGATCCCGATTGCCCACGAGATGAAGGCGCTCAGATGCCAGCCACCCGAGAAACCGTAACGTCCCTGCAGATCGGCGAGCGCGGCGGCCTCGATTCGGCGTTTGCGCACGATGAAATGGTCCACCAGCACCACACCGAACAGCGGTGCAAACACCGAGCCGATCAGCAGCAGGAAGTTTTGATACTTCGCCATCGGCACGAGCAGTGCGATCGCCGTGCAGAGCGCACCGAACGCCGCGGACAGCAGCGGCACCGTTGCGCGCGTCCAGAACGTGCCGGTCGAGACGGCGGCCGAGTGGATATCGGCAAATGCGTTGTCGACTTCATCAATCAGGATTAGCAGCAACGCGAAGCCGCCGCCCGCTTGCGCGAGCGCACCGGTCAGCAGCGCGTCGCCGCCACCCGCGGCGAGCCCATAGATTGCCCCGAGCGCATAGAACCAGATGTTGGCGATGCCGTAGCCGAGCAGCGTGCCGCGGAACGACTCGCCGGCGCGGCGACCAAAGCGCGTGTAATCGGCGATCAGCGGCAGCCACGACAGCGGCATCGCGACGACCAGATCGATCGCGCCGCCGAACGACATATCGCCGGTGCCCGGACGGCGCATCAGCGCGGCCAGATCGTGCCTGGCAAGCAGATTCCACGAGAGCCACACGGCGCCTGCCAGCAGCAGCCAGATTCCCCAGGTCCGCAAAAAGCGCCGTACGAACGACAGCGGGCCGCTAATCGCGAGCATTGTCGCAAGCAGGCCGAAGACGATCGTCCAGATGAGCGGTATCGAGAGACCGAACGCCTGCTTGGCGAGGGCGTCGGCGGAATCGCGCATCACGATCACTTCGAATGAGCCCCAGCCGACCAGTTGCACGGCATTGAGCACCGCGGGCACGGAGGCGCCGCGTACGCCGAGCGTCGGTCGCAGCGAGGACATGGCCGCGAGGCCCGTATCCGTGCCGATCACGCCGGCAAGCGCCAGCAGCACGACACCGATCACGCTGCCGATGCCGATGGCCGCCAGCGCATACGGCAGCGACAGCCCCGGCACCAGCAGCGCGCCCGCCTGCGCGACCAGCAGGCCGATGCCGAGCGAGAACCACAACGCGAACGCATCGCCGGTGCGGAACGCGCGACGCGCGTCGGGCACCGGCGTGAGCGGTGCGTAGGTGGAACCGGCGTCGCCGGCGAGTGGATCTTGTGCCATCAGGTGATATCCCTGTCGTTGTCTATGTTTGGTCGTGAATTTTGTGCTTGCACACGCTTCAGGCTCGTCGCGGCGCACTGACTGTCATAATGCAGGACCGTGCCGCAGATCGCGCGCCGGCTGTTTCGCTGGCCGGGCGCGCGTCGTGCTGGGTTTGCGTCATATTGCCGAACCAAGCCCGGAAAGCCGAGATTATCCACAAAACGCCATGTTTGAAGAAACCCGTGCCAACGTCCCGCTCGCTGAGCGTCTGCGCCCCCGCAATATCGATGAGGTGATCGGCCAGAAACATCTGCTCGGTCCGAACAAGCCGTTGCGGGTCGCTTTCGAGTCCGGCGAAGCCCATTCGATGATCCTCTGGGGACCGCCCGGCGTCGGCAAGACCACGCTCGCGCGGCTGATGGCCGATGCATTCCACGCCGAGTTCATCGCGTTATCGGCCGTGCTCTCGGGCGTCAAGGATATCCGCGAAGCTGTCGAGACCGCGCAAGTGCATCGTGCACATGGACATCAGACGCTGGTGTTCGTCGACGAAGTGCATCGCTTCAACAAGAGCCAGCAGGATGCGTTCCTTCCGCACGTCGAGTCGGGGCTGTTCGTATTCGTGGGGGCGACCACCGAGAATCCGTCATTCGAGGTGAACAGCGCGTTGCTGTCGCGGGCGGCGGTCTATGTGTTGAAGAGTCTCGATGACGACGAGCAGCGTGAGCTGCTCGATCGCGCGCAGAAAGAACTCGGCGGGCTGACGTTCACGGACGAAGCCCGCGATGCGCTGGTCGGCTCGGCCGACGGCGATGGCCGCAAGCTGCTCAACAACCTCGAAATCGTCGCGCGGGCCGCGGCGCAGCAGAAGACTACGGAGATCGACGGTGCGTTGCTCGGCAGCGCGCTCGCTGAGAACCTGCGCCGCTTCGACAAGGGCGGCGACGCCTTCTACGATCAGATTAGCGCGCTGCATAAGTCAGTGCGCGGCAGCAATCCTGACGGTGCGCTGTACTGGTTCTGCCGGATGCTCGATGGCGGCGCCGACGCACGCTACCTCGCTCGGCGCATCGTGCGCATGGCGTGGGAAGACATCGGCCTCGCCGATCCGCGCGCCGCCCGTATCGCGCTCGACGCCGCCGAAACCTATGAACGCCTAGGCACACCCGAAGGCGAACTCGCGCTGGCCCAGGCGCTCATCTATCTGGCGGTGGCGCCCAAATCGAACGCCGGTTACATGGCATATAACGAGGCACGGCGTTTTGTCAGCAAGGACCAGTCGCGCGGCGTGCCGGTGCATCTGCGCAACGCCCCGACCAAGTTGATGAAGGAACTCGGCTACGGCCACGAATACCGTTACGCTCACGACGAACCCGACGCATACGCGGCCGGAGAGACCTATCTGCCCGACGGCATGCGTGAGCCGCATTGGTACGAACCGACGCCGCGCGGTCTCGAAGGCAAGATCGGTGAGAAGCTGGCGCGTCTGTCCGAACTCGATGCACAGTGGCGCAGCGAGAACAAGCCGAAAAAGAACTGAACCGCCGATCCGTCGGCAGCCCGCGCCGGTGCGCTAAAATCCCAGACTCATACAACGAACTTCCGCTCCCACCCCATGCTTGACATCCAGTTGCTGCGCAAAGACCTCGACGGCGTGGCGAAACGCCTCGCCGACCGCGGCTATACCCTCGACGTGGCGGCTTTCACCGCACTCGAAGCGGAACGCCGCGCCGTGCAAACCCGTACCGAAGAGCTGCAGGCTCGCCGCAACAGCCTGTCGAAGCAGATTGGCGGGATGAAAGGGCGGGGCGAGGACACCTCGGCGGTGATGGCGGAAGTGGGTGGCATTGGCGACGAAATGAAGGCGTCGGCGCTGCAACTCGAAGACATCCAGAAACGCGTGTCCGACCTGATGCTCGGCATGCCGAACCTGGCGCACGAAAGCGTGCCGGTGGGCAAGGACGAGGCCGGCAACGTCGAAGTGCGCCGCTGGGGCGCGCCGCGTCAGTTCGACTTCGAGGTGAAGGACCACGTGGATGTCGGCACGCCGCTCGGTCTCGATGCCGAGACGGGTGCGAAGCTCTCCGGCGCGCGTTTTACGATGCTGCGCGGACAGATTGCGCGTCTGCATCGCGGACTCGCGCAGTTCATGATCGACACGCATACGCTACACCACGGCTATACCGAAATCTATACGCCATACATCGTCAATCCGGAGATTCTGTACGGCACGAGCCAGTTGCCGAAATTCGCCGACGACATGTTCCGCGTCGAGAAGGGCGGCGCTGAAAATACGGTGACGCAATATCTGATTTCGACTTCGGAAATTTCGCTGACCAACACGGTGCGCGAGAGCATTGTCGAAGCGGACGCGTTGCCGATCAAACTGACGGCGCACTCGCCATGCTTCCGCTCGGAAGCGGGTTCGTACGGCCGCGATACGCGCGGAATGATTCGTCAGCATCAGTTCGACAAGGTTGAGATGGTGCAGATTGTCGCGCCGGAAACGTCGTATGACGCACTCGAGCAAATGGTGGGCCATGCAGAGACGATTCTGCAGAAGCTCGAGCTGCCGTATCGCGTGATTACGCTGTGCACCGGCGACATGGGTTTTTCTGCAACGAAGACCTATGACCTCGAAGTCTGGTTGCCGGCGCAGAACACGTATCGCGAAATCTCGAGCTGCTCGAATACCGAGACGTTCCAGGCGCGCCGCATGCAGGCGCGTTATCGCAACGCGCAGGGCAAGCCTGAACTGGTGCATACGCTGAACGGTTCGGGGCTCGCCGTGGGCAGGACGTTGGTCGCCGTGCTGGAGAACTTCCAGAACGCCGATGGTTCGGTAACGGTGCCGACGGCGCTGCGTCCGTACGTCGGTGGCATGGAGCGGCTAGAAGTTTCGGCTGCCTGAAACTGGACCGAAGGTTTCCAGGCCATAGCTTCACAGATTCTGTGAAAAGGGGCTTGGAAACCTGTTTCAAGTGTTCTATAATCTTCGCTTCGCCAAGCAACGACCCGCTTGGTTTAGGTGGTGGAGCGTAGTTTAGCAAGCCGTCGCCGATGCCGGAGAGGTGGCAGAGTGGTCGAATGTACCTGACTCGAAATCAGGCGTACGGTTTCCCGTACCGTGGGTTCGAATCCCACCCTCTCCGCCAGAATTCAAAAAAATCCCTGCAAGTTCAACGACTTGCGGGGATTTTTGTTTATGGCCTATCGCTCGGCCCATCAGCAAGCTCCGGGTAGCGTTCGTTGATCTTCTAGTGACGTGCTTACGTCCGCTGCGTCTCTCTTATTGGTCGGTGCGCCTTTGTCGAATTTGTGTAAGCTCACCATTTCGCCAATTTCTCAAAAAGCCAGCATGGATACGTCCCGCCGACCGCTCCGTCGCGAACTGGATCTTAGAATGTTCGCCAACTTGACCTTGATGAACCTCTCAAATTGTTATAGCCATGCCAAGCCGGGCGCGGGAGTAGAGGACTTTGTCTATGAAATCCTTAATGTAATCGCCATCAAGGATCATCCCGGTATCGAGGAGCCAATCGAGATCGTAATGCAGTTCGCTTCGGAACAAGATAAGGCAAAGGGCCCAGACTGGATTGCCAAATCGCCGTATGGACCGCTGATTGTCTCTTGTGCGTATTGCGTTCGAGCGCTGAGCGCAATACGGGGGCAGGATGTCGGATTGGGATGGTCTTACATGGCCGACGCACGTTACTGGTGTGGAGTTGCTATATCGAGTAAGGGTATCGACGAGGCCCGGGAGCGTACGATCATACAGACCCATAGAGAGAAGGGGGCAGCAGGCGGGGCGGGCAAGGGCAAGGCTTACGAGCCGATCCGGCAGCACGCTTATAAACTTGTGAGGGACATGCGTCCGCCGATAAAAGGATGGCAATCAAAGGCCCATGCGGTTAACACCATCCGACAGCCGGTGCTCGATTTCTCAGCGGCTAACAAATTGAAAGACAGAAAAGCTGTGACGCTGAGTGAGAGCAATGCGCAAAAGAAACTCGAAGAATGGCTGAGTAAAATGCCTGATGCAGGGGACCTGTTTCCGCCGTCTAAAAGGAACAAAGCCTCTAAGAAGAAGCCAGCTAGCAAGCACCCCAGAGATGAATTGGTTAGTCTCTACGACGGACGTAGGCCGGCATTTGAATTGGCTGCGGAGTCGTTGGAAATCAGCTTCGATGCAAGAAGTTCGGATTCTCCGTAAGTCAACATCGCGTCACGGTCCTAAGGCGCGGCGGATTTTCAGCTGAGCTGCGACCTTTGTGTTCTGTCAGTTTTAGTAGCAGTGCCCCCCCGGATCGGCATGTCCGCCGATCCCAATTCCATAGTCAGCCACCATCGCTCTTCCAATTGCCGCCGCATGCGACGATGGGGCAGAAACGACGCCCCCGAACCCCAAATTTTGTCCCCCTTTTACCGGCAAAGGTGCTTTCGCCGCGAGATCGCCGTTTTTAAACTGCAGTCATCGAAAACAATCAACCACAAGGAGTTCTTCGATGACGACCAACGGACAATCCCTGCACAAAATCCTGCGTCTGAAAGCACTCAAGCTGAAGACGGGCATCTCGGGGAGCAGCGTCTACAACAAGACCAATCCGCGCAGCAAGTACTATGACCCGACCTTTCCGAAGCCGGTTCGTCTCGGAGCTAGTTCGGTGGGCTGGCTGGAATCGGAAGTCGACGCGTGGCTGGAGGCGCAAATCCAGAGCCGCAGTGCAACGGTTTCGACCATGGTTGCGGAATCGCCTGCTCAAACTGTCTCGCCTTTCCTCCGCTAATTTAAGCGAGCCAGTTCAGCGTCGAAGCTGGGCTGGTTTTGTCGCCGGACTGTTCCACCGCCAATTTAACCGTACCAGCTCGACGTTGATGCCGAGCTGGCTTTATGCCGCTGGCTGATATTCGCGAGCGGCCGGACGCGTCTCATGTTCTCGAATCAGTTTGCGGCGCAGGCGAACGGCGTCGATATTGTCGCCGCCAGCGAGATACCGATTCTGCCGATTCATTGGCTCTGGCAGAACTGGCTGGCGGCGGGTAAGCTGCACATTCTCGCCGGTCCGCCCGGTACCGGTAAGACAATGCTGGCGTTAGCGTTTGCCGCAGCATTGTCTAATGGCGGAACGGATCAGGGCCGCTGGCCTGACGGCACATTCGCGCCGTTCGGTCGCGTCCTGATCTGGAGCGGTGAAGACGACATTGCGGACACCATCGTTCCGCGTCTCGTTGCCGCCGGTGCCAATCGCCAGCATGTTTTCGTGCTTCGCGGCACGCGTGAGGGCGGGCGCTCGCGTGCGTTCGACTTCACGCGTGACATGCCACGCCTGCGTGAAGAGATTGCCGCGATCGGCAATATCAAACTCGTGATCATCGATTCGATCGTTCAGGCTGTGGCGGGCGACTCGAACCGGAACAGCGAGGTGCGCCGCAATCTGGAGCCGTTGACCGAGATGGCCGCGCAGTACGGTTTCGCGATCCTCGGTCTGACCCACGTAAGTAAAGGATCGGGTGGCAAAGATCCGGTCGATCGCGTGACGGGAAGTCTCGCGTTTGCCGCTGTCGCGCGCATTGTGATGTTGACGGGCAAGGCCGAGGCAGACGACGACTCCGCATCGCACGGCGTACTGGTCCGGGCGAAATCCAATCTCGGACCCAGTGATGGTGGCTTCGAATACCAGATTTGTCCGGTCGCAGTGTCTGCCGGCATGAGTACCGCCGATTCGTCGGCAATCGCGTGGAATTCGACGCCGCTGCGCGGTACCGCCAAAGATATTTTGCGGGCGGCTGTGGGTCATGCAACCGAGCCGAAGGTCGGCAAGCTGGAAATCGCGATTGAATTCGTGAAGCATCAGCTCGCCGGTGGCCCGCGTCCGCGTGCCGACATTGAAGCGCAAGCCAAAGAAGCCGGCATTGCTCCGGCGACTTTGCGGCGAGCGCGCGAGAAGCTGGGCGTAGAGACGCAAAAAGCAACCGGCTTTAACGGCGTCGCGTCAAGTATTTGGGCATTGGCGCAGCAGCCTGGCGCGGCTTGGGGTGGGCCTGCGCGTGAAGGGGTTTCCGCCGATCCGCAAACTTTCGCACAGCCTTTCAGTCTGCCGCCTTACCACGATTGGCCGAACAGCACTCCGAACGCGCCAGCAACGCTCGCACCGTTTTCGCGATTCGCGGGTAACGCTTCGCCGGATCAGAGTTTCTCGAGCAACCCTGCCGCAACACCTGGCAGCAACGGACAGCATTTTGCGAATCAGACGGGTGGATTCGTCGCGCCTCAGTCTTTCCCGAGTCGTCATGAGCAAGTTGAACAGGTTGCACAAGTTGAGCAAGTTGAGCAAGTTGAGCAAGTTGAAGAGTGGTTACAGCTTCTTGACTCGCCAACGTACAACTGGCATGCAGCGAGGGCACAGGCTGCGTATCGCGGGCTGAACCGAAACCAGGGCGAGAGCGAACCAGCCTTTGTCGATCGGGTCATCACAGAAGCCTTGACGGGATCGATCGACGAGACCGAATACGACCGGCAAATAATCGACGAATTAAGACGGCTGCTTAAGCAGCATTGCCGATTCGGTTGACAATCGCGCTCTCGCAGCACGCCGCGGCATGCTTAACGCCGCTGTATATCGACTGTTGTATTTCCGCAAAGTGGAAATCGAATAGCTGGATTGATCTGGATTGCGTTGGATGAAAATGGATGTATTTAGTTATCCAATGCTTTTTCATGGTGCTTGACCGTGGTTTGACGAACCTATAGTTTTCGAATTGAGCGCTCACGGTGAATACTGGCTTCGTCGGTTTGACCGAGCGCTGACGGTCGCGCCAGAAGATGATGGAGGTGCATCGGAAAGTAAGTTCCTTTTCTGGAAGTTGGTTACTTCGTGCGTGATCGGCGGGTATTCGCAGGATCGTTCGGTTCTCAATGCTGCAACGTATCGTCTTGGTGACGGTCAGGGAGGGTAAGCAGCACACAGTTATCGACCATTTGCAGATACGTTCAACCTTGACGTGTCGAGCAGTCTCAGTGCCGTATTCATGTGCCTAAGGACGGCATAACTTTGCATATCCCGTCATAGGGAGGAATCGTCGCATTCTGCAGGGAATGGATCTTACCAATACAGCAGAAAGTGGTGATATTTGGATGGGTAATTCAGGTTATTAATGAGATTATGTTTTTCAATCAAGAAGTATAGAAATAAAGAACTATAGAGGCATGGAAGTGAAGAAGTAGTGGAATAGAAGGGGGTGGAGATATGGCACAGAGGAGATGATAAAGAAAGATAGAGAGACGACAGTCTCATACGAGGATCGAAGGTAGCAACAAAGTTCAATGATCAGTCTGGTGATCACGATCAGACAGTGAAGCAAATACCGTAACAAACGGTATTTGCTATCAGGATCATGAAACCAGAACGATCACGCTAGGAAGACAAGCAGTGTCAGCATGACAAGCGTGAGCTTGATCGAGCTGTGAGCGATTGTAGGTAGTGAAGGGATAGTAACCATCTTTGCCAGTCTCATTGATCGGTAGATAAGGAGTACGGATAAATGTAAACAAAGAAAGAGCAGTAAGCAGGCTGACAAAGCCTGCGTGAAGGTAGGGCTGAACACGCTGACGATCCCGGCAAGGATCGGCAGTGGACTTACTCATCCCTGAATAACGCGAGACGCTAATACGTCTCGTCATACCTAACGAAGCAACGCTTCAGTCTTCACGTTGAAGCACTTTGACGATGGAAAAATGATGAACAAGAAATTCAAATCACCGAAAGTCGCTGTAGGCGACATCTGTGGTCGTGCACTTGATGAAGAACTCAATAGCGCCTTCGGTCGTGATGGCAAGGTCTATCTGCTAGGTGAATACACCGACAACCTGCAGTGGCTGGTGAGCTTCATGGAAGCCGTGCTCAACACGGACGATCTACCGTACAAGGTGACGGTGATCAACGGCAAGAAGAAGATCACGGCGGCTTCTCCGCTGGCTCGTCACTTCATGGCGTTCAAGAGTTTCTTTGAACTCTACGCCACGGATCTCGACTATAGCCCGGATATCGCATTGTTCTTCGACTGTTTGTTGAAGCATCCGATTCGCGGTTGCTGGACGGATCACCCGAGCTTCAGTTATGGCGACACGACGGAAGCTGAAATCGCCAATGACTTCGTGAAGTTGCTGCGTAGCGAAGCTGAGGCGCAGGATGTGCGCAAGAAGCTGGCTGACTGGCGTCGTAATGGCAACAAGAATCTGGCTCGCATTCGCGAATACGAAAACCTGTTGTTCGAGCGTTATGCACGGCTGGAAGTGCTGCGCGTGGATCTGCTGTACCACGAGGCATGCCTTGACGATAAGACCGTTCTAAACGCCGGTGAGCGTCTGGCTGCAGCCAGCATGAAGTCCCAGTCTGACCTGCGTAATGGCAAGAAGACCGTACGCGAGAATCTGGCGCGCATCGACGTGCGTACGGCCAAAGCTGACATGGCGCACTTCCTGCGCAACATGCGTGGCAACACGATTTTCGATGCGATGGTGGGCTACATATGGAAGCTCGAATACTCGCGCTGGAGCGGTTATCACTTTCACTGCGTGTTCTTTTACGACGGCTCAAAGGTACAGAAGGGCGCTTACATTGCCCAGCGGATTGGCGAGTATTGGCAGAACACGATCACGAACGGTCGTGGCTTCGCGCACAACTGCAATCTCGATCCGCGTCGCTACCGCAACTGGGGCATCGGTCGTGTCGATTACGACGACGTTGAGAAACGCCTGAAGCTCGATCAGGCATTAGCTTACCTCGCCAAGCGTGAGCAATACGTGCGTGTGAAGCCGGGTAGCAAATATCGCGTCTTTCAGACCGGTGTCGTCAAGCAGAAGTCTGCCGCAGGTCGTCCGCGTAACAAGGTGCGCGTGTGGGATGAGTTGCCCACGGATGCACGAATCGACCCGCAACAACTGAATACGCCTGCCATCACTGATCCGCCAGAGGCAGCAAATGCGCCCGAGACGAGCGAAACGTCGAACGTCTCTGATATCTCGTGGGTGTCGAGCCCCTTCAATCCGTCCGACATCAAGGAGGCGGACGACACGTTCGGCAAGTGGGGTGACGTCGACGACGAAGCTGCTTAAATTGGCTCTGTAGGCTTTTCGAAAGACTGGTGGCTACGTTGCCCTAGACGAGGGTGCGGGAGGCCTGCCATGAGTCTGTATGCCTGTCGCAGGTCGCTTTCAGTTTCGTGTCTGTCGTGCAGAATTGACGGCCGCGTGTCGGCCAGAGAGATCGTCGCGGTCTTCAAATCCGAAAGGAGAAGTGCGCGCCCAGTTGGTCGCGCTGCTTCCGAAGCAAACGAAGCGTTCCAAGACTAGAGGAGACTCGATTCGCAACAAGGTCAGTCTCGCAAGAGCGCTCCGCGAGTAGCGTCGTACCGAGCCAGTTCGCGACCAGAGAAACGACCGGATCAGTACGACTGACTCGCGACTCAGGACAAAGCTGGGTCGCGCGTGCGCCGTCGTGCGGGAAGGCGTGACTTGCGTCGACTGGTATCTTTCAGGAATCGGGCCGGTCGCGAGTGGTCACACCGCAGTCGTATCCGGCCGACGCACAACCGGATTGCATCCAGAACTAATCATGTCGGTATCGGACGTAAGGTTGGGTAGTCCCGCTGAGCAGAGAGACTGCCACGTCGAGGACATCGCTGTGAGCAACTCGGTCGCTGACGAAGCGGACGAAAATGCTGTATTACCTGAAGACGAATTGCTTATTGCGAATATGCGTTTCATCACACCCGCCCAATTGCTCGTCCTGCTTTTGAAGGTTCAACAAAGTCCTTTCAAAGCTGGAGAGCAATGGGAGCATTACCAGAATCCATCGACAGCGCATGCGGGCGGTGCTTGCTCGCCTAGGGAGCGGGTGGCACAAGAAGACGAGTATCCGCAGTACCTGAAATGGTTCGGTAGTACAGCGGTGTCCAAGAGGCAATTACAGCACCATGTAGCTCTTCTAATCGGTTGCTATCGGACCGACGACGGGGTCCAGATGGATAGCTTGCATAGCGTCCGGACGCTGGTGATTGGGCAGTTCGTGGGTCCCAGACTTTCATCCAAATGGCATAACGGACCGCGGCTCGATAGATCGAGCTTGTTAATCCCGATTCGGACCCACTTAAGTCCGCGTCGATGGTGATTGGTTATGTTTTAAATATCCATTCTGCATTCCTAAAAGCGTTAAAAACCCTTAAATATCTGTAAAAATATTTCCCCTTGATCGTTCATTTGATATCCTGTTCTACTTGGCCGCGGATAATCCAGCTATTGCATTAGTGGCGTGAATTGAAAAAGAAAAACTGACACGAACCAAAGGGCTTCAGCGTGAATCCTACCGATTTACTGCGCGCTATTGCATCCGGTGCGCTCGACCAGAACAACCGGCCAATCCGGCTTGAATGGGGCAGTACCCAGAGCACATTGCAACAGGTGCTCTTGCTTCAGAGGCTCGACATCAAAGAAGGCCTGATGTCCGGCATCAACGGTCACCTGACATGCGTGTCCCCACGAGCCGACTTACCGGAAAAGAGCTTTCTCGCGTTGCCCTTGTCTGTCCAGATGGTCACTGACCGGGGGCAACTACACGCAATCAACGGAATCATCACCGATGTCCGTGCTGGGCAATCGGACGGATCGCTCACGTGCTATCAGTTGACGATACGTGATGCCCTGTCCGTGATGGAGCGACGCACGAACTCGCGCATCTTCCGCACCAAGGCATTGCCGGACATTCTCGGCGTTGTGATGCAGGAGTGGCGGCAACGAAGCCCAGCGTTCGCGCGGGCGTTCGATTTTGATCTGTCTGGTCTGAACCGGGACCGGTACCCGGTTCGCGAGGTGACGCGACAGGTCAACGAAACCGATGCACAGTTTATACGGCGACTGCTGCGCCGTGACGGTGTCAATGTGTTCGTGCGCGCGGGTAGCGGTACTGACAGCACCACCAACAACACCCCTGTACATACTCTGGTGTTTTTCGACGATCCGATGAAGTTGCCGCAGGCCGCGACTGGCGACCTCCGCTTTCATCGGGATGCCGCCACCGAGGAGCGTGACTCGATAACGTTGTGGTCGACCACGCGGTCGTTGATACCTGGATCAGTAAAGCGCGCTACGCCGGACTACAAGTCGGGCACCGTGACGCAAACCCAGCAACCTACCGTCGTCGACCAGGGTGATGCGGGAAACGACCTCGCGCAGTTACTGTCCGATTCGGTGATCGACGCACCCCACGCAGGTGACTCGTGGTCGGACTATGACCGGCTAGGCAAAGACCGGATGCTCGCGCACGAACTGAAGGCCGAATCGGTGGATGGCGCAAGTGGGGTACGGGACATGGCTGTCGGCTACTGGTTCTCGCTGACGGGTCATCCCGAGGTCGATCAACGACCAGCCAATCAGCGCCAATTCGTCACGACATTCCTGCATCACCGCGCAGAGAACAGCCTGCCGAAAGAGTTGAATGACCGCGCCCAGGCACTGTTCGAAGCGAGCCGCTGGGTCTTTGAATCGCCAGCAGCTTCGTCGGGCTCGACGAGCAACGACGAAACTCGCTATGAAAATACGTTCTCCTGCATCCGTCGGGGTGTGCAACTAACGCCTGCTTACGACCCGAGTGTAGATTTGCCGCCGGTCCATCCCATGACCGCTACTGTCGTGGGGCCCGACGGAGAGGAAGTATTTTGCGATGAGATGGGGCGCATCCGTGTGCAGATCCAGGGGCTTGATCCCGACGATCATGCACACGCCCAGGGCGCCGGCGCCAGTGGCACCCCGGCCGACAGCGCGCCCGTGCGGGTCGCCTGTGCGCTGGCCGGTCCCAGCTTCGGGGAAAGCACCTTGCCGCGCGTTGGGATGGAGGTACTCATTGATCATATTGGCGGTGACCCAGACAGGATGGTCGTAATCGGCGCACTTGCGAACGGCCCCAACACGCCCGCGAGTTTCACTCATACCGGTGCACTTCCCGGCAATCGCTACGTGTCGGGCGTGAAGACCAAGGAAATCAAGGGGGCGCGTTATAACCAGTTACGCCTTGATGACACGCCACAGCAAATCAGCGCTCAACTGGCCAGTGAACATGCGCACTCGCAGTTGAATCTGGGTTATCTGACGCAGCCGCGCGACAACGGCCAGGGTGCTGATCGTGGCGAAGGCGTTGAATTGCGCACCGACGCCGCAGCAGCGTTACGAGCCGCACAGGGTATGCTGCTGACGACCTATGCACGTACACAGGCGAGCGGGGGGCAGCTTGACCGCGACGAACTGGTGCAACTGCTCGGTGAGTGCGCGGAACTGTTCAAATCGCTAGGCGATTACGCTGGCCAGCACGGTGGACAGCCTACGGACGCGACCGGCCAGCAAGCAGTCGCCTCGGCCTTCAAGGGCTGGACGCCAGGCGACGGCACAGCAAAGTCCGGGAGTGCCCCGAATGCGGGCGCCAGTAGCTCGCAGGCGCTGATCGCGTTCGGTGCGCAAGCGGGCTCGGTCAATATCACGCCGAAAACGCACGTGACGTACGCAGGCGAGAACATCGACCAGGTGGCGCAGAAGCATCTGCAGCTAACAGGCGGCCAGCACGTCAACGTGCAGGCCGGCGAAGGGGTCTCCTTGTTTGCGCAGCAAGGTGGCGTTGTGGCGATCGCAAACCAGGGCAAACTGCTGCTCCAGGCACAGGCAGACGAAGTCGTCGTTAACGCACAGAAGAACGCACAGATCACGTCTTCGACAGGCGAAGTCCTGATCACTGGCAAGACGATCCGTCTGATCGCCGAGGACGGCAGCTACATCAAGATCGGTGGCGGGATCACTGTCGGTTCGAATGGCGCATTCCAAGCACATACAGCGAGCCACGATTTTGTTGGCCCATCTACCGATCAGGCTGACCGGCCGAGCTTTGGTAAAAATGGAACCGATCAGAAGTTCCGTCTGCATTACTCCGGCACCGAAACCTCAGAGAATCCTCATCCGGCGCCAAACAAACCTTATGAGATCACGCTCGATGACGGCCGGGTGGTCCAAGGAACGTCGGATGCAGAAGGGCTCACCCAGCTTGTACAGAGCGATGTGATGCGGATCACCAATATTAAAGTGTTTGACCAGATTTGATCCAGAACAGATAACGGGTGACTCCGATGAGCGACACGGATTCTGGGCGCAAGCCCATCGCGCAACACACCGGCACAACCGTACCGAACCGGGATAGCAATGCCCATCGTCAGGTGCCTCTGCCGAACCGGTTTCCCTGCACGACGATCCTGATTCACGGCGTGAATGATCTCGGCACCGACTTCGAAACTGTCGAGGGCGGACTGTGCGAGGGACTGAACGACCGGCTTGGCCGCATGGATCTGAAGGCCGGTACGTACACGCATGGGCGCATGGCGAACGACCCAACCCCCGTTACGGCCGCCGACCTGATGAAGAATCTTGACGACGTGATCTATCGCCGTCAGGAACCGGAGGGCACGTTCAGTCCGTTGATTCCGTTCTACTGGGGGTTCAAGGCGAACGCCAACGATCTTGCGAAACAACCCTCTCAACAGACCGTGAATGGCCAGTACGTCGATCAGTTCGGCAATCGCCTGGACAGTCATCGTGCGAAGGGCGGTGGAATGTTCGCGAATGCGACGACGAACATCCCGGACATGTTCAACACGAACTTCAAAGGCGGCAAGAACACGGAGAGGCTGAATCGCGCAAATAACGATCCGACACACCCGCTGTTGGAAGCTCCAAGCCGGCACTATATGGTGCTGGCGGCCCTGCGTCTGGCTGCGCTCGTGCGCCAGATCCGGCTGATCGACTCCGACGGGACGGTGAACATCATCGCGCACAGTCAAGGCACGCTAATCTCGCTGCTCGCGCAGGCGCTTTTGGTGGACGGTTTATTTGTTGATGGGAAGCTGGTCCTGCCCGCTAATCGACCCGCCGATACCCTGATCCTGATCGATTCGCCGTACTCATACGCTGAATCTATCGTGGACCAAGTTCTGCAGAGCGGCGACGACCAGCAGACGATCTGGGCACGTGTGAAAACACTGGCGAACCTCACGGGTCTGGTCGCGAGCGGCAAACACGGAACGCCGAAGCTGGAGCAACTGCAGTATGTCAAAGGTGGCCCGGACAATCACGGAATCACGGGGGCAGTGTGGCGTTCAGATAACGCGACGCGGATGCAGGGACCACAGGGGAAGACGTCCTTAGTGTTCGCCGAGCGAGACAACCGCGGCAAGACATATGTGTATTTCTGTCCGGAGGATGCAACAGTGGGGCTCAGGGGAGTGAATGGAATAGGTAGTATCGGGTTGCCCAATTCGATAAAGACGGGTCCTGCACAAAACAACGCGAAAGCGGAGGACACCGGTCTGGTGTCGGACACCTTGCGGCAGCGGGTTTTTACCCGCCGGTTGCGGGGCGGCAAGCCGGTCCAGGTGGGGACGCCCCCTGGACCATACAACTTGCGCGAGCACGGCGAGAGTTCGCACGGGTCGAACGACTTGAAGCGGGCGCCGATCGCGGAGAACACGATGCGCAACATCAACGGCGAGGAATTGCCACCGCCGTTCAATCCGGAGTTGGAGAAGAACAGGCGCCCTGGCAATAATGTACCGCTCGGTGGGAAATCCCCAAATGAGTTCGAGGCCGGGACGCAGTCGATTGATCAGCTCGAAGCGGAGACAGCGCTCAGCGCATTGCCCACTGCGACGACTCGGAAGGTGATGCAGTGGCCACCTGACAACCCTAACACCGGTTATGCCGAAAACGTAGGCTATCCCACTCCCGAAGCAGTCCAGACCTGGTTAAACCAGGGTAAGGCGCCCGATGACCAATGCACGGTAATTGATGCGACGGATCCCGGTGAGGGAGAGACCATCGTGGTGAATCGAACCCTTACCCCAAACGAACAGAAGGTTCAATTAATGAACTCGCTCACCCCGATAGATTCTTATCACTCGGGGGTGATGAGCGGACGGCTAAATCATCGTTGCGCGACCGCTTTCGACGTGTCGATCGGGCAGGCTCGCGCAATCGACAACCCGGACTGGGCGAAGCTGCTTCGCGCGATCGCGGATTGGCGCATACCGATGAAGACCATTGAAAAAGCCGGGGGGGGGCATCAACAGCTCGACGCGATGACTTATGCAATTGTCGATGCGAACTGCACTTACTATAAGGATGGCAAGTTTCCCTCAGACAAGATACCGACGACACCGCCAGCGCCGGTGGTGAGCGAGACAGTCAAGATCAAGTACGAACAAAATCCGCCGTTCCAACCATCGCCATTCTGACGCGCCATGACGACGACTTCAACTCGCGCTTCGAGCGTCCGACTGTTCCTGTTCGCGTTACCGGTTCTGGCGTTGATCTGGATCGTGGCGCTGAAAGTGCTTAGTATGGGCGGTTATTCGCCCTTTGGAGACGCCTCGATGGTCCGACGCCTGCTGCTGTTGATCCTGCCACCATTGCTGCTGGCAGGAGGCGCGTACGCGGGGTATAGCGCGTGGGCGCGTGCCGATGCACGACCGCAGCCCGATTCATCTACCAGGCAAAGCGCAGCTATAGGTGAGGAATCTGCGGTGGCCGCAACACCGCGTGATCCACGTTTCACGCTCGAGATACGCCGCTTCGGCGTGACCGTCGACAGATTCCGTCAAAGTGCGATGCTCTTGCGTCTCGACGAGGCCGGTCCCAAGGGCACTCTGCTTTTACAGAATCCGAAGGAATATCCGTGGGCATCGTCTGATCGTGATTCAGCAGAGTCTCAACGCGAAAATAACGTATTCGGTTATACGTTGCGTCGTTGGGTAGACTTCTGGCCGATTCCAGTAATCGTGGCGGGACCGCCCCGAGACGTCAATAACCCCAGTGCTAGCCGAATGGCCGCGCAGATCTCAGAGGCCGACAACGGCGCAGGCATTACGAATCCGCTGTACATCCGGCTCGACGAGGTTCATACCGAACACGGCGACGATGTGGTCGCTAGGTTGTTCGAATTTTTCGATAGACATCCAGACCTGCCCGCCGCAGTCGTGCTGGTTGAGGACGGCCTCAATACGCGCACTTACATGCGTACCCCTGGGGAAAATTATCTGGAACAATCGAACGTAGATGGTTACTTCGTGCCGAAGCGACCGGACAGTTTCGTGGCTCTGCTGGTGACTCGTAAGGACAGGGTCGACCGCATCATACGGCCGTATGTTGTCGACGTACCCGAAGCGATCGACAAGACCAAAACACAGTACGACGTGATCAAACTGTGGAATTACTTTTGGGCACAGCAGGATGCGTATCCGAACCCGTCGCGCGGCGTTTCGGAAATGTCTTGGGACTACTGGCAAAGTAAGCTGGCAGAATTCTGGAAGACAACACCACTGAAGGCACCAACAGGATTCAAGCCAGATCCGTGGGTGCCGGTGCCCTGGACAACCTGGCAGTTGAAGGAATACGACGATTCGCCCGTGCTTGCCTACCTGCATCGTCCGGTGCGGGTCGATCTGGGCGATGGTCACGGCGAGCCACTTAAAAAAGGTGAACGTCTCGACAAGCTTCGCGAGGGATGGCAGCAGGCGCTGGGCACGCTCTCGGCAGGTGATCAGCCTAACCGGATGTTCTTCGACACCGGTGCATCAACCAACAATCTCCCCCTTCTCGTGCAGGCGTTGCATGACAATGCGCAGCATATCGACCTGGATGATCCTAAAGATGCTTTCGATATGCAGCGTCGCATTGGCGGTGATACTGGCACTAGTTCGACGTGGGTTCAAATGGCGCTCGCTCTGATGATGGGATACGGTGACGGCAAGACGAGTGCGCTTATCAATCTGCGAGATCCGCTGCATGCAACGATCGTGATGGTGACGCCGCCCGACGCAGCATCACGCGGGTCGCATCCGCAGAAATTTAGCTGGGATTTCTAGGGCTCTTGGAGGCATCTTCAGGACAACAATGAACGAAGTTGATTTGCAGGCGTGGATTTCGCTGGCGTGGGTTCTTGCATCCCCTCTTGTTATCAATAAGCTTGTCAAGGCCGGGCGGTCGAACCGGGTATCGGTCGCAGTATTGACCATAGTCGGTGCCGTCTATTTGGCGACGGTGATCTACGCGGTGGATCTCTTGTATGAGGCGTTCGCTGGGGATATGAGCGATGCATCAAATAAAGCGTTCTTATTCCTCGCGGCGATTTCACCCGTGTGGATTCTGATATCGCCCTTCGTTATCTACGGGCTTTTCAAGATCAAGCGGCCGGAATGGGCATGGGTCGCCGTGTTGACGATAGTCGGTGCAGTCGCGATAGACTGCACCCTAATGTCTGCGATATTTCATGGGCTCGCTGAGACGCAGATTTTCAGAAACTAGCGGCAATCTCCCAGCCTTGAAATAGTTGGGCTATGACAGGTAAGCGCTATGAGTGAGAAGAAATACATCGTTGAAGGCGACACCCACAGCCACGGCGGCCGTGTACTGTCGGGTGCACCGAACTCCCGCATCAAGGGCCGGGCAATCGCGCGCCAAAACGATCCGGCCATCTGCGAGATCCACGGTCAGACGCATATTGCGAAAGTGTCGGGCAACGCGAGTTTTGCGGGGCAGCAAGCCGCGTGTGATGGTGATCAACTCGGCTGCGGAGCGAGGTTGATCGCCAGCCAGTCCAGCACCGGGGGGTAATCGGCGAACATGGCGGAGCCGTTGAGCAACAGGTCAAGCGAACGTGAGCGGCAGGCAGTGCTGGGTACCCCAGTAAGCGTCCCGGTCTGGTTCAAGCCTGCTTTCGCTCACGTTACTCTGGACGCATATCGGGAGCTCGAGCAAATCTGGAGAGACGAGTTTGCGTTGCGCGAGATGGTTGAGATGCTGTGGGCATCGCAACCCGAACATCTGGCGACGGTTGCATGCCCATATTGCGATAACCGGAGGCTCGTGAGAGTGTTGAAACCGGAGCAGGCGTTCTATCATTGCGACGCCTGCGATTCGAATTTCTCCCGATCGAAGAACACTCCGTTTTATCGCGTTCAGCGCCAAAGCTATCCACGCATCTACGCGACGGCCGTGTTGCTGTGGGCACCATGGACGCCAACTGAAGCATGGGCGATATCGGGAGCCAGTGACGCAGGCCTGTTCAGACGATATCGTGGCCGACTCGAGCCGCTGTTTCTCGAAGTGCTGGATCAGTGTCGTGCAGCCGGAACGCTACCCGTATCACGGCCCCGGTTTCGATTGGGATTTTCTCCAGCCGATCAGGGCCTCCAGTGCCTGCGCTGTAGCTCACGTGACTTGAGGTATTTCCACCGCACCGATGCCGACAACCCTGGCGTTCAGTGCCCTGTCTGTGGGTACCAGACCTATCTGCTCGCGAGCCGCAGGCATCGGTTGCCAGTGCCGCCGGACGTTGCTTGCCCGCGCTGCAACGGGCAGAACATCTCGAAGATCAACGAGGCAAGAATTCAAAGCATCTTATACAGGTGCCGGGACTGCAGGCGGCAGTGGTATCCAGATGCGAGGAAGCATAATGTACGGTAGCGGGCCCAGTTCTTTGACTGAAGACAATCGAACTTGCGCTAACTGCCGCCCTTTTTTCCGAAAAGTGGTCGAAGCGAGTCCCAGAGCACGCCTTCAATCAGTTCGACATCCTCCGCAATCGTTTCTTGCAGTTCGTAGTATTCGACCACAAAGCCTGCTTTCAACGGACGAGCCCATGCTGCCAGATAGAGACCCCAGGTAGCCTTTCCGTTGCCCTTGCCGAGATGGGACCGAAACCTATCGTGCATGCTCTCGGATGTTCCAACGTAGAGCGAACTTGAATCCGGATGTTCATGGTTGTCGCGGCTCATATTCCAGGTACCGGTCATGCGGACGCTTCGAAAGGCGCTTCTCGCCCGTGCAACGGTGCCTGCTTCCTCGGTATCGAGAGACATACGGTAAAGATAGAAGCCCCCTGACTTTTTACGTGGGAACCGCTCGTGAAGCTCGGCCAGGGTATCGGCGTCCGAGAGATCTGCTGACAAGAATTTGATCTGTTTGGGTCCGACGTCTGAACTATCCAGGACGCGTGCTGCACGTTCGGTTCGAGACTTGAAAATATGTTGCAGGCTCATAGGCGAGTTGTCCCTGAGGCACGTAGAACTTCGCGGGGCGGGAGCGTGCATTCCACGTAAGTTGCGACAAAAAAAGCCGACCCATAAGGTCGGCTAATGATTCTGGCTATTCCGAGGGCCATGCCAGAACCTGACACAGCTCTACTATACCTTTCGTATCGCTGATCGTACGACAAGTGAGGAGGGGCTGGTCAGCTGGTTGGGATTTACCCGGGCCGTTTGCCCTGTCTGCACCATTCCTGCCACTCATTGAACTGGTCATCTGAGACAGCGTCGCTAAGCCCATTTGCATCGCGTCCCTTCTGATAGTCGGCAACCCAGCTATTGACGCAGGCGTTGCTGTCGCCTGCCGCGCTGTTCGTCAAATCCGGGGACGTTGACGTTGTGGGCGCTGGTTTATCAGCAGCGACAGCTTGCATTACACCGTCGCCCGTAGCGGGAATGTTCACCACCCGCCCATTGGCACCGGGATCGTTGAGCGCGGCGCTGCTCACCTGCTGTGCGATTTGCCCGCACTGAGCTTCCTGCTGCTGCGTGACGCCCTCAGTCGACGGACGACCCGCACCCACGCCATTCATTTCAGCACTTTTGATGCAATGGTCATAGGCGTCCCGCGCCTGCTGATCTGCAATCGTATGAGCCTCTTCAGGCGTATATACCCGCTCGCCTGCCGCGAAGTGCTGCGACGACTCCAGGTCTCCCGCGGCGTTGTATGTTGCAGTCAGGCCGTCCTGCTTGCCGTCCTTCCATTCCGAGTGGCTTCGGGTCTTGCCGGTCTCAGGATAGTAGAGCTCTTCGGTGCCTTCCTTCTTGCCATCGACGTAGGTCAGCTTGTGAATGAGCGTGCCATCGGCGGACCATTCCATGAACGCACCATCGAGCCTTCCAGCGTCGTTCCGATGCGCCTCCAGAATCTTTTTTCCCGAGGCGTCGTTGTAACCGTTCTCGGTGCCGGTCATGGCGCCATGTGTCCATGGAACCTCGAGGACCAGATTGCCGGAGAAAGGGCTGTAGACCTTCTGCGTTCCGTCAGGACTGCCCGATGTGAAAGCGGCATCTGATACCGTCTTCTTGCCATCCTCACCGTAGAAGCGCAGCGCGCCGTCCAGTGCGCCTTTGCTGAACGTCATCTCAAGCCGGACAGTATCGGATTGCGGCGTCATACAGACCGATTTTCCGTCCAGCAGCCCATCGTCGATCTGGACATCGCAAACGAGACCGAGCGGTATGCCGATGTAGGTGAGCGAGACATTACGGGCGTCGATGTAGGGTGCCGCAGCGTTGATCGTATTTGAAACCTGCACAAATCCTCGCTGGGCGCCAACGATAGAGGTCAATGGCGCATTGGTCAGCTTCCCGGAGAATGAATTGTCGCTCCCCTGCGAATAAACCTTGCCGTTGACAACTTCCGCGTTGCGAAAGTCCAGCGTACGGCTTCCGCAGGCGCTCAGGCCGAATGCGGCGGCGCACGTCGCGCCAGCCAGAAGAAGGGTTCGCCTCAAGGGCATTGCGTATTGATAGATATCCATGTTGATGCTCGGTTAAACCGCATTGTTGAACTGGAATGGCGATGGGGAACCGGCACTACGCTATGCACACTGGCTAGTCGTCGCGAGGTTACCGCCATCCGATCATCCGTATAACGGCATTTAAAAAAGAGTCTTAAATACCGTGGTCGTAAACAACCCAGTTCTTTTGCTGAAGATCTGCGTTAGCAGCATTGCCGGTGCAAAAAGACAGTCTGCTTCTGGTCCTCGGTACGCAAACCAGTGCGCATAAATAGGGTCGTAAATACCGTGGTCGAAAAAACCCTCGGGCACGACCATATGTGGCATGAAACGCGTCTCGGGCAAGCAGGACAAAAACCGATATCTCGTCCGGCTGGGCGAGGCGGTCCGCGCGCGGCGCAAGGCTTTGGAGCTTTCCCAGGAAGCACTCGCAGACTATGCAGAGATCGACCGCTCGCATATGGGTAAGATCGAACGGGGCCAGCGTAACGTCACCTTCCTCAATATCGTCCGCATTGCAGAGGCGATTGACTGCAAGCCGTCGGATCTGCTGGTCGACGCCGGGCTCTAGCCGAATCGTTCGTCTGCTTGGCTTTGATGTGGCGACGCGCTGCCAATGTGCTTGAATCGCTAGCGGCCCGCGGGACAAAAGCTGCAATGCATCAGTGCCGACGAAGCTCAATGCTGTTGCACCCCGTGAGGCCGAATGTCGTGAAGCAGGCAATGCCTGCCAGCAGAAGGCAATTTCTGAACGTTTTCATTTTCTCGTTGGCCAAAGGTGGAGTGGGCGAGGCGTATGCGTTCCGCGCGCGCACGAATGAAAAGCCGGCTGACGTGAAAGCCCACCGACCTTTCAAGTCACGTTAGTCACCGGGATTCGCGCCGCACGATGGCGGCACGTACAGCGCAACGCGGGTTGTTTCCTGCTTACCGCCCAGCTTTCATCTGGCGCGCGGATGTCTGCTGGACGGCGGCCGCCGACGGCTGGGCGGTGATTTGCGGGCCGGTGGCCAGCAGCGCTGTCGCAATCTGGCTGGCGATCGGTCCGGTGAACTGCGGCGTGATCGCCACCGTTCCGGCCGGAATCAGGAAGCCGGACTTCAGCCGCCCGTTCTGAAGCGCGATGACGAACTTCGCGCCGTCGCGGATGGCTTCTGTCACGTTGTCCTGTGCGTAGATCGCCTGGCTGAACGTGGCCGGCAAACTGAGGACCAGCACGTTCGGGTTGCGCGGATAGGTCGTCCAGGTACCGGTGACATTCACGCTGGTCGTGGCTGGTGCCGCACCGGCGGCAACGGTGGGTGGGTAGGTGACATAAACCGGTAGGCCTGTGATCTGGAACTGTCCATTGGCTGAGAGCACCAGCGTGCAGCCTGGGCCACCGGTCGTCGGGTTGTTGCTCACGGTCAGCGGCATGCCGATCACCTGCTGCACGGACGTATAGGTCTGGCCGACCGTGCCCAGGTTGTTGGGGTCCGGAATCGCCACGCCGTTGAGCGTGATGCCTTCGCCGAAGTCGGCCGTGGTGTCGCTGCCGTAGATGCTCGTCTGGACCGTATCGGCGTCGACCGGCAGGATCACCTGATCGTCCGAGTACGAAGCATTACCAAGATATTCAGTCGTGCCCGAAGCGAACACCCCCTGCATCAGCGCAGCGGCCGGGTTCTGGCCGGCGAAGCTGTAATAGAACGGTACGGCGCTCACCAGCGGCTGGCCGCTCACATCGGTCTGACGGTATTGCAGCGTATAGCCGATGCCCGTGTTCGGATCGGTGCCAGCAAGGCTGCTGCCAGTCGAACTGAGACTGATCGCGGGATACAGCTGGGCATTGGAAAGGAAGCCGGTCCAGGTGCCGTCCGCCTTCATCTCGTACACACCCGTGGCGCCGTCGAGCAGGCTGACGCCGAGCCCGGTGTCCCGGTCTTCATCCCAGACGCCCACTGGCGAGACCGGTGCCCAGCTTCCATTCGGGTAGCCGAACTGCTGTTGCCCAATAGTGAGCGTGGAGCCGGAGAGCGTGTAGGCATCCCGCAGCGCGATATTGACCGTGGGACTCGTCGAGGTCTGGCCCGTCGTGAAAGCGGAAACATTCACCAGAAAGTCATCAGTCACATACAGCGGGCTGGCCAGTGCCGTGGAGGCGTCTACCGGCGTGGCCAGCGCATTTGCCTGCACCAGAACAGCCGCCGGTGTCACCGCTGCCGGGCTGCCGGTTGCAACGATCGCATTCAGGACGTTGCGAGCCATGGTCGGCGCCAGCTTACCGCTGGCGGCGTAACCCACTATGGTACTGACCACCTGGGAGGCAAGCGACGCGGTCTTGCTGTCGGCATTGGCGACATAGTCGGCGCCGGGATCGACGCTGCTGCCGATGACACCCTGCACAGCGGTGGTGGCCTGCTGGAAGCTCAGCCCTGCCTGCATCTGCGCGGCCACCATCGAGGTAAGCGGGGTGACGTTCTGGGTCGTGCCGCCTTGCAGCACCGCCGAGAGCGTGAAGCTGCTTGCGAAGGCGGTATTACCGTTCGTTGTGTCGGTCGTCGTCGGGGTAACCAGGACATCCAGTGTCTTGCCCGTGACGCTGCCGGTAACCTGCAGCGAGTAGTTGCCGCTGGCGTCAGTGGTCGCGGTCGGCTGCGAGGTGTCGCACGCGCCCGAGCCGTTGTCGAGACAGACGGTCGCGCCAGCCAGATAGCCGTCGATCGCTTTGCCGCTGATCTGCGTCGTTGCCCCAGGCGTCGGGCTGCTGGCTGGTCCGGAAGATCCCCCACCGCCGCCCCCGCAGGCGGCAAGCACGACGGATACCGACGCGCACAGTGTCAGTTTCACAAGTCCTGCATTCGCATAAGTCTTCAATTTCTTACCCTCTCTATGGTTTGTCAGTGGTTGTACGACTGGGGCGTCCGACACCCTTGCGGCCGGTCAGGGACCGGGTTATCTGGCTGCTTTACTAAATGGCGGATAGGTCGGCCATATACGTCGGGCCATCGTGCTCACGGGTCGGTGGGAGCAGACTGAAAACCGGCGGACAAAATAGATAACGGCAAACATCCTGAAAAGTTGAATATCAACCCAAAAGGCCCTTCAGATAGATGAGGTGATCGCCAACCATTCGGGTGGACAGGAGGGGGGATGGCGAATACCGACATGGACCGGTTGACCGGGATGGTGGGACGGGCGATTGCGAGAAACCGCGTCGCGGCAGGTCTCACCCAGGAGCAGGTCGCAGAACAGCTGGGAATAGGAAACGAGGCGGTCTCGAGGATCGAGCGGGGACTTGTCATGCCGAACGTGGCGCGGCTCATGGAGCTGGCCGATATCTTTGACTGCGATATTGCCGATCTGCTGACGGAGGTCAGCAGCCGCTCAAGCGATCAGGCGAAACACCTGGTGCGGTTACTATCGGGGGTGGCCAGTAGAGACCGGGAGATGATCGTGGAGATCGTGGAGCGGCTGACGGCGAGGTTTGCGCGACGCTGACGTCGTCGTCACGCTAACAGCCGCGGCAGGCCAATAGCTGGGCGCACTGCTGGGCGGCCTGGTTAGCCAGATAACTGTAGTCCCGTGCCCGGTGCGCGGGCTAGCGGCGCGAACGTAGCGGAGACGAATTGGGCACCGACATTAGCCTGGCTGCCCAGACGCAGTGGGTAGGGGAAGTGAAAGATGAGTTGCGCAAGTTGAACGACCTTCCTGCCTCAATCCCTGACGGCATAGATGTGAAGGTTACTACTGCCAGGGTCAACGCGCAGGTTGGTGGCATTACTGAGTGCAGCGGGGCGAACCAGGTGTGGAAAGTCAGCGTCGGCGCCAAAACCGACGCCCTCACCTGATCCTTTCGACTGGCCAGGGCCTTCAGTGCACCGGCGCGTATCCGATAACGTCGACTCCCGCAGATGCCATCCATTCGTCGCGATCCGCAAAGCCGGATGCTTTTGCCATGTGGTCAGCGAGGTCCTCCGGCGTCGGCGCGACGGTTGCCGAGTAGTAGCCGAGCGGTTCATCAATCTTCGGCGTCAAGATGGCATAGATCATTTCAACCTCCAGTGTCTATCCATCTTATCGGCACGGATTCACCAACGCTGAAGAGGGAAAATCGCGTCAGGAGAGTGCTCCGAACTTCCGGCAAAGCGCGTCCCATGCCTCCACCCTGGCCCGTTCGGCCAGCAGGTTGCGAGGTGCGCGCGATTCAATCATCACGGGTCGGGCGAACGAAGGCTCGTCCGCGTCTGTTGGACTCCTTGACCGCCAACTGGTACTCCTGCGTCATTACCTCCCGGATTTCCGCGAGGAGGGACGCATCTTTCTTCGCGCCAACAGACACTAGCGTCTCTAGCGCGTTGAGCCGGGCTTTCATCAATTCCGTTTCGTGATCCACGAGAGACTCCTTGTGCGACCGGAGGGGAAATGGCCGCTGAGTTCAATGTAGCTGGACAGACAAAGACAATCCACTGAGGGATAGCCGGCTCACGCAGACGCACGACCGAAGAAAGGCCCACAGATAACAGCGGGCGACGTAGAAAGGTGGTGGGTTTTCGAACAGGAAAAGAAAGGTGCTGGCAGACTCAGACCCGCCAGAAGCCGCCCTCGCCTTTGTCGTCAAGGGGCCATTCGAACGGCTGCCTGACTCAAAGAACGGCCCGTCGAACTCGGAGCTCTTTTGGTTCATTCCGGCTGACACAGCTATGCAGCAGAGTACCCGTCAATGCTGGCCGGCGTTCAACAGCATCCAGATCTGACGCGTTGGCGGCCCAACAAGAATCCGCGCAAACACCGCTTGGCAGCAAACGCAGGTGTAGTGCTCTTCCGCTCTGGCATCTTTCACCGCGCCGGCGCCGTTGAGGGTGAGGTCCTGATGTGGAGGTTCGGCCGCCGACTCTCCATAGAGGTCAGCACACCGCGCGCAAGGTTGAATCCAGAGGTCCATTCGTCACGAGTCGAAAGTTGAGGGTGCTCAGGCAGCAAGACGATGCTCGTAGTATGGCCGGTCGCGGTCGTCAAGAATCGCACGCGACGACGCCAGGTCTTTCGGATTCGGGTTGAGCCACGCATCGATGTTTTCATGCTTGATCGGAATGATGCAGCGGTCATGCCCTACTGCAGCAATTTCTGGTGGTGGGTCGTCTGTGATCGCCGCGAATGACAACAGGTCCGGCTGGCCTGGCGATGTCCACTTTGACCAAAGGCAGGCGACCAGCATTTCATGCGCCGGATTAGGCTTGAACTCCAGGACGACGTTTTCGTCTTTCTCGCCCTCCGCAAGCTCGCGACCGTCCATTTTTGCCTTGCTTACGTTCTCGTAGAAAACGCTGGCTACGAGGATTCCGTGCGAGTGCCCAAAAAGTGGTTTCCAGAAACCTTCGAGGTTATCGATGCGTGCGTTGTAGGTACCAGGGTATTTCACATCGAACGATGCGGGTGTGCCAGCGACACGGCACTGATAGCGCATCGGTTTAATGACGCGTTGGCCATTCTCCATAACCATGACTAGCGCATAGTGCCCTGGGAAAATGCGAGAATCTCGCGCTTTGGGTTCGGTCCGCTGGATATCGTCCAGCTTGCCTCTGGTCCACGCGATTTTGTCGGTGGCTATTCGCATGCTTTCAGTTGCTGCCTTCGTGACCTTCGTCTGAAGTGCGCGTTCTGCATCGACGAGTCGTGCACGTTGCTTGAACAGGTCCTGCTCCAGCTTCGTCACCTGGTCTGCGTTGAATTTGTCGATGAGAGCCTTAATCTCGAATTCGTCAGCCGACTGAGGCTCCGAAAACGCATCTTCCATCGCTTTCGGAATCTTGGCTTTGCTGCCTTCCGCCCGCTCAAAGAAGAGCCGTGCGAATTCCTTGAGGCTCATCGTCGCGCCAAACATCCGTACGAACCTGCGATAGTCAGCCAGAATCTGTGCCGAATAACACATGTGGCCCTCCCGTTTTCGTCCCATGATAATCCACCCTCGTGGGCAGTCGGCCCAATAAGCCCTGCTGCGGTAGCACATTGAGTGTGAGCCGACGAACGTGGATGGTTTCGTATGTTGCGGTGAACCGGTTGAAGCGAAGACACGAGCCAGATGTCAGTCGCCGGTCCAGGAGTACGTCATCAATGGAAATTACGGCTCACTGACGGCAGCTCGCCAAGGAGGTACGACATGTCGATAAGGTGTTGCGCGACAAGGTGCCGTACTTCGCCTTCGCACTGCCATAGACCCAGCACTCCGAGCAACGATGCGCCTAGCACCTCCTTGCGCTGCCGCTCCAGCACCTTGGGCCAGATAATGACGTTGACGTTGCCGGTCTCGTCCTCGAGGGTGATAAAGATGACACCTTTCGCCGTCTCTGGCCGCTGTCGCACGGTAACGATGCCGCATCCGCGCGCGAGCCGGCCGTTCCGGTAGGTATGGAGGGTGGACGCCGGCATCAACCGGTTTTCGAGCAACTGGGGCCGCAGAAGCGCGAGAGGATGTCGTCCGAGCGTAAGACCCATCGACTGATAGTCACCGACAATATCGTCGGCTTCTGACGGCGCGCCGAGTTCCGGCGTTTCGTCCTCGACCTTTGCTACCGCCAGCATGTCCTTGTCCGGCACTGCGGCGACCGACTGCCACAGTGCCTCGCGCCGGTTGCCAGCAAGCGACGATAGTGCGTTCGCCGCGGCGAGCACCTGCAGGTCATGACGGTCCAGTTGGGCACGCCGGGCAAGGTCAGATACGGTCGTGAACTGACGTATCGCGCGTGAATTCTCGATACGCTCTGCGGCACCGTCACGCATCCCTTTGAGCAGGGACAGGCCCAGTCGGACCGCTGGGCGCGTGGCACCGGCTATCGGCTCAAGGGAAGAGTCCCAGCCACTTATGGTGACATCGACGGGGAATACCTGAACACCATGCCGCGTCGCATCCTGAACGAGTTGCGACGGCGAATAAAACCCCATTGGCTGGCTGTTCAGCATCGCCGCAAGAAAGGCTTCCGGCTCGTGGCGTTTCAGCCAGCTGCTCGCGTACACCAGCAGTGCAAAGCTGGCCGCGTGACTCTCCGGAAACCCGTACTCGCCGAAGCCGAGAATCTGCTGGAAGATGCCGTCCGCGAAGGCCTTGTCATACCCGCGCTCGGTCATCCCATTGACGATTCGGTCGTAGTATCTGTCAAGACCACCCTTGCGTTTCCAGGCCGCCATCGCACGCCGCAACTGGTCCGCTTCGCCCGCAGTGAAGCCCGCGGCCAGCATCGCCACCTGCATCACCTGTTCCTGGAAAATCGGCACACCGAGCGTGCGGCCAAGTGCCGTTTCAAGTGCCTTGCTGGGGTAGCTCACAGGTTCGAATCCCTGGCGACGCTGAAGATACGGGTGAACGGCGCCACCCTGGATGGGACCCGGGCGGACAATCGCCACCTCAATGACGAGGTCATAAAACGTACGGGGCTGGAGTCTCGGCAGCATGCTCATCTGCGCCCGCGATTCAATCTGGAAAACGCCCACGGTGTCGGCGCGCGAAATCATCTCGTACGTTTCCGGGTCTTCAGCCGGTATGTCCTGCATCTCGAATTGTTCACCCCGCTGGTCCGATACGAGGTCGAGCGCTCGGCGGATTGCCGAGAGCATGCCGAGCGCAAGCACGTCGATTTTCAGCAACCCCAGCGACTCGAGGTCATCCTTGTCCCACTGAATCACACTCCGGTCGACCATCGCAGCATTTTCAACGGGCACCAGGCGCGTGAGCTTTCCACGGCTGATAACAAAGCCACCAGAGTGTTGGGACAGATGGCGAGGGAAACCGAGCAGTTGCGACGCAAGCGATGCCCACAGCTGAATCAGTGGCGTCTCCGGGTTCAGACCGGACTCGGAAAAGCGGTTGAGGAGGTCCTCCTTGCCATCAAACCATTGATGGCTCCTGGCCACGGCATCGACAATCTGCGGGTCGACGCCCAGCGCCTTGCCGGTTTCGCGAAGGGCACCACGCGGACGATAAGTCGACACGGCTGCCGCTATCGCGGCGCGGTCACGGCCGTATTTCCTGTAGATGTATTGAATCACCTCTTCCCGTCGCTGGTGTTCAAAGTCGACATCGATGTCGGGCGGTTCGCCCCGCTCCTTCGATATAAAACGCTCGAAGAGCATGTTGCCTCGCGCCGGGTCGACTTCTGTCACGCCCAGGCAGTAACAGACCGCCGAGTTCGCGGCCGAGCCCCGGCCCTGACACAGGATGTGCTGGCTACGGGCGAAGCGGACGATGTCATAGACCGTCAGGAAGTACGGCTCGTATTCGAGCTCCCTGATGAGTTCGAGCTCGTGTTCAATCTGTTCCAGCACGTCGTATGGGATGCCGGATGGAAACCGGCGGCGGGCCCCAATGTAGGTCTCCTGCCGCAGGTAGGCGGTCGGCGTGATGCCCTTGGGCACGAGTTCGTCCGGGTACTCATAGCGCAGCTCGTCGAGTGAGAACGTGCAACGCGACAGGATGTTCGTCGTCTCTGCGAGCGCGTATTCCGGATACAGGTTCGCGAGACGCAGGCGGGGACGCAGGTGCTGCTCCGCGTTGGGAGAGAGGTCGTAGCCACATTCCTGCACCGGCCTGCCCACACGGATGGCGGTCATCGTGTCCTGTAACGGTTTGCGCGAGCGCACGTGCATCACCACCTGGCCGAGGGCGACGACCGGAATGCCACGGCAGTCGGCGATGTATTCGACCGCTCCCCGGTGAATATCGTCCATCGCGCGTTGATGCAGCACAAGGCCGCACCATGCGCGACCGGGAAATGTCTGTTCGAGCCACTCGAGCTGGACGTCGAGCACGTCCTCCTTCGCCGGGAAATGCGGTATCAGTATCGCGAGACAGTCCGGCACACCGCGAAGGTGGCTGCTCTCCGGGTCTGGACGCGACAGGTCATGAGGTGTGAGCCGGTACGTGCCTTTCGGTCCGCGCGTGCGGGCAAGCGTAATGAGTTCGGAAAGGTTTCCGTATCCCTCACGGTTCTGGGCGAGGAGGATGAGACCGAACGCCGGCGAGCCGTCGGCATTGACGAGCCGGAAGTACGAGCCGACGACGAAGGGAAGGTTCGCCTCCTTCGCCGCTACATGCGCCCGCACGATTCCCGCAAGCGAGCACTCGTCAGTTATCGCCAGACCCGAGTAGCCCAGTTGCGCTGCACGCTGGGCCAGCTCCTCCGCATGCGAAGCACCATGCAGGAATGAGAAATTGGAGAGGCAAAACAGCTCGGCATACGCCGGCAGAGCGGTGAAGGTTGCGTCCATGGCGTGTCATCCCGACAGGCCATGAAGGAACCCGCTCCATTTCTCTTCCCCCCGTACACCGCTGCCATCTGCCAGTTCACACGAGCGTATCGGTCGCGATATCGCGAGAGGCAACGTCGGCAAGTGAACGGCGAGGAAGGCGCGCATGTGAGGAAAACAGAACTGGACTGGGTTGAAGGGAAATCGATAGAGGCGCTGCGCTGGTCGGCCCTCGTCGTTTCACAATATCGACGCTCAGGCCGTCGGCTGATGGTCTCAATGTCAATCGCAGGAGCGCTGGCGACGAATCCTGCGCGGTGGCGAGCGGCCTGACCATCACGAAAAGCGTTTCAGACGACTGCGCGGCCAAGTGCAGTCGTCGGAGCGACGACGCTTTCGCGTACTCCGTCCAGAAAACCATCGCGGCGCAACTGCCTGCGCGGAGAATCTGCTCAACCGACCACAACGCGTCTCCCGTCTTCGCCGCATCCACGCGAAACACCCGCTCGACAGGAAGGCCGATGTGGCGCAGCCCCAGTCCGTTGAGGGCATGGGGTGGCTGCACAAATGCGACCGGACGGATACCGGCCTTGCAGAGCCCTGGCTGCAGCAACCGCAATTCACCCGTACCGGCTTGCTGGACCAGCAGGTCGACCAGCGCCCCTACGGGCCATCCGCCGCCAGGCAGCTCCGCCGACAGCGCGGGATACCCGGTTTCCAGAAACCGCCCACGCCCGCGCGCGAGCTGGGACGCTCGCCACAGGGACGGGTGAATCTCCTCGGCGGGAACGGTAGCGGTGGACATGGGGAGGTAAAAAACCTGTATATTTATACAGTATCGTACACGCAATCTTGCGGCAGCGAACTGGCACTTTTAATCGAGGTCTGACTCATGGATGCACGCGTTCGGCAGGCCGGCCATCCGATGCCCGAGCTGGCCGCCTTCGTGGCAAAACTACGCTCAGCCTTCGGCGACGAGGCCATTGACGACGCGGTGAGGCGTGGGAAAAACGGTGAGCCTGTCTTTTTCGCATGCGAAAATGGCCACGCCGTTGGGACAGCAATGTCCGCGAGCGACAAAGCCTGGCAGGTCGATGACGCTGTTCGCGACCGACATTACTGTCATGGTTGCGACGGCGAATGCGTCGGTCTAGGCGTCCGGTGCAGTGACTGGTTAAAGCGAGGCAACAGGGAGAAGGAACGGTGAGATTTTCTGGATGTGTTTTGTTGCTGCTCGGCTTCACGTCCTCTGCATTTGCAACTCAGGAGTACAAGGAAATCTGGAATCCGCCGGAAGCAAGGGGCGCTTCGCTTGAGCACCCGGCGACCGCGCACAGGTCCGCGAAGCATTCAGGTGGCGTACGACACATCGCGAAGGCGCGGGCTCACCGGGCGCCGGCGCCAAAGCTCGCAATGAAGCCCGGCAGCGCGCCTCACTTCTCTGACATTCCGCGCCAGATAACGCCCGAGGGAAATGTGCTTCGGGTTGATTCCCGCAACACGGCTGCTGAGGTCACGCGCTGATGGAGCCAGAGAGGTACAACGGCTATAAGGTCTGGGGACATGCCATCCTGCAGCAGGAAGACATCCTGATGCAGGAACGCTATGCCGCAAGCGGGACCATCTTTCAGAATGGCAAGCTTGTTGAGGCATCCGGCGTGCTGGGTCACTTCGATACAGCGGACGATGCGCAGCAGGCCGGACTCGCCTGGGCGCGTGCATGGATAGACATTCACGGTTAGCATCGTGCTTTCCTCACACGGAACTTTTCCTCAGAAGTTGCGCAAATGCCCTCTGCTCAATCTGCCGCGTTCCAGCATGACCAGCCGCAAATTGCAAATGACCTCTACAGTCGAAAGCCGTTTGCAGAGCAGCTCGCTCGCTTATTGGTGCTACCGCCAAAGAGCCCCGGAGTGGTCATAGGTATCGAAGGGGCATGGGGCTCGGGCAAGACAACCGTGGTGCGCTATATCGTCGAGTCGCTTAAGTCATCGACTGACGACGTTCCAATCGTTGTCGAGTTCAACCCATGGATGCTCGCTGGAGCGGATGCTCTGGTCGAAGCCCTGCTGACCGAACTCGCCTCCGGCATTGGAATGGACGCAGGCAAAAAGCGTGCGAAAAAATCGTTGGAGGCGGCAGGAAAAATACTGGGATACGCTGGATTACTACGTCACCTGAAATATCTCAAGTATGTGCCCGGTGTAAGTCTCGTTGGAGTCGCTGCAGATACGGTTGGCAACGCGCTTCACGACGCCAGCAAACTGGCGACCAAGGCCGGTGAGGCGGTGGACAACGCCAAGAAGGTGGTTGAAGAAGCTGAAAAGCTCGTATCCATCAAAGCAGGACTAAGTGAGCGAAAGAAAGAGGTCATCAAAGCACTCGCCAAGCTTGACCGCAGCATTGTCGTCATCGTCGACGACCTTGACCGCTTGACACCCGATGAAATCAAGGCAGTGTTCCGAACAATCAAGGCTGTGGCGGACTTCCCACGCGTCTCCTATTTGCTCGCGTATGACCGAAACGTGGTTAGCGAAAGTCTTGGCGGTGGACCCGCTGCAGGGGGAAACGCCTACATCGAAAAAATTGTGCAGGTTGCGTACCCCATCTCACCGGCTTTTCCTTGGCAGTTGCAATCTCACATTTCCGGTGAGATTTCCAACCTGCTCGAGTCTATTCATCGCAAACTCGAACCCTTCGAATCCGAGGTTCTCGGGAAAGCAACGACGCTGACTTGCACCCTCTGCCGATATCCACGGGATATCGTGAGACTCATGAATCGTCTTATGCTCAGCTTGGCTAGCACAATCCACGAAGTCAACGCATCAGACGTCATCGTGGCCGAAGCGCTGTTTCAAAGGTTTCCAAAAATCCGCGATGCGGTGGTCCAGAACCCCGAGCAGTTTACGGGGTTCTTCTGGTCGGTGGCAGAAGAGGCCAGCTCTGCTGATTGGTCAATGTATTTTTCGGGCACGAAAGAAGAGAGGCGAACAGCGTGGCAGGCGCATTTGCCGGAAAACCAACCGGACAAAGCGGCGGCTGCAGCTGCACTCAAGTTCCTGTTCCCAATTACAAACGGCTCTGGCTCGAATTCCCCGCCCCGCAGCCACCTTCGGTTATCCGAGTTGTCACGGCTTATTCGATTCTTCACTTTGACCTCGGTTACCGGGGTCCAAGAAGTCGCGGATGTCCACAAAATGCTAGCGGAACCAAGCCAGCTTGGGAACATGCTGAATGACCTCGACTACGCAGGGGCTACCGAGATGGTCAATCATATGACCGCATATATCGACACTGCGAAATCCATCGATTGCACAGGGGTCGTTCGAGAGCTCATTCGGTCATGCACAAAAGAAGAATTTCACGCATCGTCTCCGCGCGAATATAGTCGGTCCGTTGCCGTACTGGCTGCGAACTGCATTCAACGGACCGGTGCTCAGACATCCTCTATCACTGTCGAATTTCTCGACGGAATTCCTCTTACCTACGGTTTGGACTTTCTGGTGACCATAGGCACGTGCCACGGGGAAATTCGACTACTTGACCAGTACAAGATTGCGAATGCCCCCATTTATATTGATAACGCGCAAATCGTGTCAACCTGCATCGACTCTTGGCGCAGGCGGGCGGAGACAGCAGTTGTGTCTGGCAGCGTAATTGGAAGGGACGACCTGTTCGCCATTCTCTATGGTCTGTCTCATATCGGCCGCAACGCCCGCAACATTGATGCAATCAATGCATTCCGAGCGTTATGTCTCCAGGTGGCAAGCGGGCTAAAGCACTTTTTAGATAGGGCACGCCCTCTTAAGGAGCTTCAGCCTCAAGCGTTCTTCCTCTATGTCTGGGACGCGAATGCAATGGCGACCCTCGTTGAACAGTCGCCCTTCGCCGACGAATTCGCGTGGTATACCGAGCGTCTTCGTACAGACCCAGAGGTGCACAAATTTATCCCAGACAGGTGCAATGCCTAATATCAAAGCCTACAAGCAACATCGTCCTTTCACGAAGCAAGAACCTAAGGGTTGGTCTCCACGAGAAATTGAGGGGGAACATCGGTCAGCATCGTCGGCCGCCGCTCATCATCCTGAGGAAATTCCACGGTGAGAAGACCGGTGGCCTTCGAGGATGGCGCAACCTCGCCGACCCTACCTAGGTACAAGGTCGCAGACCGGTTGTCCAGTTCACCGAGCCGCTCGTCGCTGCGTCGCACCCGGGTCCCTTTCCTGATTTCTCACATTTTGCCGCCGTCTGGTTCGGAAAAGGTGGGACGCTCAAGAACAACATAGGTTCGACCGAACGATAGATTCCAGCTGGTTGGGCCAGATTGAACGCGAGTGGTCACAACTTCACCAGTCGCCCTCCGGTCCGACATGCAACCGCCGCCAACATCGATACTAGCGACATGTGCTCATCGCGAACGAAGGCGCGAAAAGCAAGTCTGAACGAACCACACGCACCGGCGCGCCTGTTACTTTGGCTTTGCCTGCATCGACGCGTAAATCTCCTTAAGGTCCGTATTGATGACCAGGGCTGAATCGACCTGCGGCTCGACTACAAGCGAATCGGCCACAACGACCCGATTTAGCCGAATTTGCGGATTGTAAAGTTCAATTGAATATCCGTTGCCTTTCCCCTTGGAGCTGACTGTGTTCACGAGTGTCTTTAGCGCCTGGTCTTTGCGTTGTGGCAGGTTGATTGAGCTGGCAATGGCCTCTTGCACCTTCGACCGTATCAGGTCCTGAAATACGAAGGTCCCTGCCGTCCAGAAGTCGTTGTCGAGTTGCCGCGAGAAAGTCACGTTCTCGAGTGTCAGCGCGTTGCCGTCCGCTGATACCACTGGCCGCCCGGTGAGATACACCCATCCAGTCGTATTGAACAGCCTGCCAGGAAATTTTGTCTTAATTTTAAGTCCCACCGCCAAGGACTCGCCAGACGGGTAAATCTCACCGTCGAGAACGGCCACGTCGACATCGTGTCCGGCAATAGCCAGCCCGAAGGTCTTCCCGACAGCGTAGTTTTTTAACGCGGCAGCGAGCTCCGGGTAGCCGAGGAAGACGGGAAGTACGACGCTGAGGGAGCTCGTTGGTAACTTCACGTCGTGAAGCAGCGGCGCTTGTACGGCGATGGTAGGCACGTCGGGAACTGACGCCAACGGAACGACGTTCGGAGCAGAAGCTGGGTAGCTTGCTTCAGGGCTTGTCGTTGCGAGCGTCTGGGCCTTCGCATAAGCGGCAAGGGTGACGTTGTTACCGATGACATGCGTTCCATCCACGCCCAGAAGCGTTGGAACCATGACCACTGTCATCTTGGGCTGCTGCGGAGCTATCTGGAGAGTAAACGTGTATGCCTTCCAGTGCTCAGCGACCATTTTTTGGAACTTGTCGCACGATAACGCCTGCTGAACCTTCTCACGCGCGTCGTCAAAAACCTGCTTGATTCCCTTGTTGCCCGCGTCGTCCACATCAACCCACACGCCCCCAGCCAGTTCAAGCCTCGGATGGCTCGTCCAGTTGTAGTCCGTTTCGATATCGACAGCAGGACACCCCTTGTCGTCCAGCTTCATGCTCCCCGTCAAACGGAGCGCGGTGGTCGCTACGATATGCTTGTCCTTCACGGCGTGTTTGCCTAGGTCGCCTCTCGCTGTTAGATGTCCGTCGAGTGAAACAGTTAGTTGGGCAAGCACGGCATCGGTCCTGTTCGGTGCAGGCGATATGGCGATGGTGCCACGGGTTACCGTGTAATCGTAGTGGACGTCGCCACACCATGCTCCACCAGTTCCTTTGTGCCAGATTCTAAACAGGGTGAAATTTTTGCACCCGTGGCCGTTCCCATTTCCCGAGAACGTTGTCGGTGCAGCGGAGTTGACAACTGCGCTCAGGTCGGCAAGCGGCATCTCAGCCTTGATAAAAACCCAACTGTCGGCCGTGCTGCCCTGATAAGGCTGCGACGATTCGGGCGGCTTCTCAGAAAGTGCGGATTCGCCATACCCACGTTGCGCTAGGGAAAGCAACAGCCCGGCCGTCAACGCAAAGGCAACATAGCGGGCACGTCGGGGATTACGCGTCTGGTTCATTGCAGCTCCGGAGTCGAAACCTGCGGTCGGTGTGTTGCCCGGAGTTGGCGAGCGAACTATGCAGCGCAACGATCTCTCAGGGGCGCAGGAATTATAATCGGGGCCTGGATTAAGGCCATCCCCCATTTGAGGAATGTCAGCCTGTTCGCAAATAGCAAATATTTCGGATAACTCAGCCATTCATAAATAGGCTCCCGGGCAAGCGGGAGTCTGTGAAATATTCGAACCGAAAATACGCAGCCTGTATCGGGTCTTCGACGTGTCCGACAGTAAAGCCCAGATTCGTCAGAATGCGTCGCAAGTTCCCGATGTCCGACCAGTCGTCGGCGCTTTGTAGCCGCCAGCTTCCGCACTGATGTCGAGGTGGTAACTGTCCGACGCGGTTTTCGTACCTTCGTGAAAATTCGGCGCCGATGATGGCGCGTTTAAGGAGAGGTATCGTGGATGCCGGGAACTCGAATGGGTCGCGCGACCCAGAATCGGGGCTTGCCGAAGGCGCCGTCAATAACATCAGCGACTCGACAAGGCGAAATCCTCGCATGCAACCGGAACCATTCTCTTCGCCAGTGATCACAGCGACTCGACTGTCGAAGAATCACGAAAGTGAGTGCGCGCTTTAGCAACAACGCTGCAAGCTCCGAACAGAGCCGTCGCTGGAGGACAGATTGGCTCTATAAGCGGGGGATGCAACAGCTTCCGACATGTCCTTGTCGGTGCACGAGACGGCCAGTCGCAACAATTTGCCCGACTACTGCGCCGAGGACCGTCACGAGTACCCGCGCTACCACAACTTTCGTCGCCCGGCTCGTGTCGGAGCGAAGAGTTGGTCCCTTGGACCAGACCGCCTGAGCGATGACCGCGACAGCGGCCAGCTTTAATCATGCAGCAGTGCGCCAGCGCAGCTCCTCCGGCAGTTTGCAGTAACTCACAGCTTCAATACAAGATACTGAGTATTTGTACAGCATTCCTGTCCCGACGAAGTCCGTCAATACTCCACTCTCGAGTGTCGCAATCCCCTCACCCCACGACCGACACCGTCGCGCTCCGCATGTCTCGGCTAATGACTGGCCTCCCGAGACGGCCAGCCACGGCTTTCCGCCTCAACCTCGCTTAGCGAATTCAACTGCCAAACGGCGGAACGATGGTATGTCGAACGAGAACTCGATGTTACCCTCGGCCAACTCACCCGTCCGAATCAAGGGGCACCGTGCAGCAGCTTCCAACAGATTTAGTGGGATGGACTCCATGTCGGCAGATTTATCCGGAAAGCCAACCCACTCTCTGACAGTCCCTCTCCGGATGAGCCGCCCGAGAGCAGTCACCCGCAGCGTTGCTGCTTGTGCTGTGTGAGCTGGGTTCGTTGTCTGTTTAAACACCTTGGCTGACGCCAGGGTTGCTGTTTCCCATCCCTGCTTTTCACCTTCGCGACATCTCTGGGTAATCTCCGTTTGAAGGGCTATCAAGTCGTTTGCTGTAATTTCCACGGAATTTAAGCTTGAAAGATTTGCGTCCTTCATTTCGGTCCAGGCCTGAGTGGCGGCTGGGTCTGCGTCGGCACGGTCCTTACCTTTAGGTAGAGCGTCGAAAAACTTCATGTCCCAGAGCGAAAGCTCACCCACTAGCGCAAGTCGTTCACGGGTAATCGGCAGGTCCCGAACAAATCTCCTCTCAACCTTTACCGTAAACTGCAGGCCGCCGGCCTTCGCTTGTGAGTAGACTTCCTTTAAGACAACAGAGTTATCTGCACGTCGGTCCAGCCGCTGGAGCCTTTCGATTAGCCGCTGCGCGAGCGGAGAGAGCCTTGCGGTTTCCGATACGACGAGACGTAAGTGTTCGAAACTTCGCATCCATTCGTCCATCTGTTTGCCATCGACGAACTGGCTAATGGGTCGGCGAGAGTCAAAGTAAAGGTCGTTAGCCGAAGGCAGGCCGAGACCTTCTGTCAATTTAAAGAGCGTCTCACGCGACAACTGCAGTCTGGCCAGAGCTGACGACCACGAAGCTGCGTCCATTTGAACCATCCCAGCCACCTGTTCGGTTGAGATGTTGCGTGCAGCAAGCAGTTCGTTCAGGCGACCTACGTTAATAGCGTCGACCCCGAAGCCACCTTGAAACTGCTCTTTATGTTTTTCATCTATGAAGGCTGCAAGTTCGGTCCGGTTGACCCGGTGGAACGTAGCCAGCCTTTGCCCCATGCGCTCGGCGAGTTTGTCGTCGATAGGTATTGGTTTGCCATCGCCCGAGACGCTACATACCTGATAGCGCACGCTTTCACCCGAACGCCGCATCATTGACGACATTACCTGACGCTCGTAACCTTCATCGCGCTCATAAATCGCCAGAATGCTTGACTCAGCGCCCGTCATTAGCTGGACGCCATCCTTAATGAGGCAGAGCCTGGCGGAGTTCGTACCCGGAACTTGCGCGGCGCCATCGAGCCAGCCACCGAACTGCCCCTCTATAAGTCGTCTAACGCGCTCTATTGCCCTCAGGGTACTTTGTTCATCTATCTTTGACGGAGAGTCGTCAGGCTCTTTACGGGCAAGAATATATCGCGCTCCAACCAGCGGCTTTCCTACGAATATGAATTCGACATAGTCATCAGCGCGATTCACATAACCGTATGGCCTTTCTCCGGCCCTGGAGAGGATTCCCGCGAGTTGCAAGCATAGGTCGGCAGTTGCGTCCTGGATTTTGCTGTGACGCTTTACCCGAGGCGTAAAGGCCGGTGTGTCGAACATGTAATGGGCCGTCAGCCATACGGGTCTCGGTCTCGAAACGTGTCCTTGAAAGCCATCCATCAATGCGACAGCCTTCAGGCAGGACGAGTATTTGATTCGGATACCGTAACCAGCTAACGCGACTTGCAAAAAGCGCGGCGGCGGCTCGTCAGTCGAACGCATTGCTGCGCTGATTTCAAGAGCAATGGGAAGGGGAAGGATGTGCTGTGCTTGAGCAAGGAACGACACAAGAGAAGAAGCTTGCGCTTCCACGGGCAATCGGCCAAGGGAGGACATACCAGTCTCCAGTCGACAGAGCCATTTCGACGGTGTGCTTTGCCGGGCTCGTTGACGGAAACTCGGTTTTGAGGAGCTGCGGAATCTGCCTTTGCCGTACCCCCGTGATGGGAGCGCACACGCTGACGGGCGGCAACTAGCCCACGCCGTAAAGATAGGAAGAGACAGCAGCCGTGTCAAGCTCGGAAGAAAAAGTGAAGAGTGGCTCTATTGGCGCATATTAAATATGTGCGTGTGCGTACCCATGACTGGCATGGCGATGCGAGATGCATTAAGTCGCGATTAAGAGCGCCGTTCCGATATGAATCAGCGATTTTTTCGGCCGAACAGGAGGAGCATAATCTCACGTGGGTGCTCTTTCGCGAGGGATATCGATGATGCTGGCCACTCAGACGGATGGTTCAAGCCCGATACGGGCAGTCTACTCGACCATCGGGGGCGACGAGATTCGCAGAGTGCTTGAGCAGACTTTCGAAATCGGGCCAATCGATGATTGCACGTTGTTGCAGTCGGGTTTTAACGACATCTACGAGGTCGCTCTGGCTGACAGGCGACGCTGCATCGCGCGCCTGAGCTCTCGGCTAGAAAGAGGTGCGCCGAACGTCGACTACGAGACTGCGCTACTTCAACACCTGAAACGCGCTGGAGCAGCGGTCGCGGCGCCTTGGGTAGCAAATGGCGGCGCGCTCAGCGTCGAGGTTGCCGCGCCTGAAGGACCACGTTCGCTTGTGGTCTTTGATTTTCTCGTAGGTAAGCCGCCTGGCGATGACCTTACAGACATCGCAGTGATGGGGGCGGAGCTTGCACGCATTCATGTCCTTTCGAGAGACTACGAGGGGCCGCCGAGCAACTACCAACTCGACTTCGACCATCTTCTGCGCCGTCCCCTCGCGCGTCTGTTAGCTATCAAAGACATCGACGAAGAGGTTCGCGGGGTGCTGAACTCGATTGCGCTTAGCCTTGAAGAGCGCATTGCTACGCTCAACGACCTGCAACCCGTCGCATGCCACGGCGATTGCCATGGCTGGAACACCCACATGAACGATGGGCCCGAGGGAGCGCGAGTTGCGTCATTTTTTGACTTCGACGATGGTGGCCCCGGATATCTGGCCTATGACCTGGCTGTTTATCTCTGGAACAACTTGCTAGGCTGGCAGCTTGAACGACCGGACGAAAAGGTTGAGACCAAGTGGAGACATTTCGTGACCGGCTATCGCACCGTTGCGCCGATACCCCCGGCTGATTTCGAAGCAATCATGGCGTTCGTTTCAATCCGTCATTTCTGGCTGATGGGCGAGTACGCCAGCCGTCTCCACCGGATGGGTCTTGGCGTGTTTCGCGGACCATGGTTCCGCAAGAACTTTGAGCTAGTCAACCAGTGGCACTCACTTGCTACTCCAAATGTGTGAACGCCCAAGGCCGTGTCATGCAATTGCAATGGCTATTCGGCGCTGGGCGCGACGCAGGGCGCACACGCCTGGATTTACACACTTTCATCTGAATTGCTGACTATTCCTTCACCGGAATACACGGCTCCATAACGCGGTCACGACAGCCACGAAAATCTCTCTGAGAGAGGCCTCATGGTAGGTATCTAGTGTACTAAGCGGTGGATACTCCCGAGCGGGCAGCCCCCGGAGAACCCGAACTTCGCGGCGCAACCACGCCGAACGTGCTGCGTGAGCGAATAGACAAACAGAGTTATCAGGAAGATGATGTCCGGTGCGCATTCCTTGACCCGCGAACAGGCTGCATCCCTGCGCTGCTATCTTGCCGTCAGTGACCTTGCTGCCTATGCATTAGACGGGAAACAGTTGTCACCCGAATCACTTGTTGAATCCGCGCGCATATGGCTTGCGCGCAATGCGTGTCACGCCAGCTGGTTCGAGAGACTCACAATTGCAATAGAAGCGCAGACTGTTGCCAAAACCGTGCTCGAAGCTGATGTGAAGAGTGGCGACGACATCCAGCCTGCTCGGCTCTTCACCGACGCGATGACGGTCAACTACGCAGACCCTCTCGTTGCGAAAGTCTGGCGTCGATGCAGCCGGTCGGACGATACGTGAGGGATGTCCACCTCTCTGGTGTCGGTACAAGAGTTTGCAAACCAAAGACGACCAGACCACTCCCAATCGTGGATTGCACAACCACTCAATGCAAAGTTTGGAAAATCGTTTCCAACGCCCTATCCTGAATCTTTAAGCAGCTATCGAATCGGCTGTCTCTCCGGGTACCCCTGCGGGTAACTCCTTTGGGCATTTTTCAATGCGCGGTGGACGCGCATCACCTTTGATATTGAGACGCACATGGAACCAGCGATGGCGCTTGCAATAATGTGTGCATTCTCAACAGAAAACGAAACAGATGCGCTTCGGGCCATGGTCAAGCTGGCACGGGTTCTTGCGGACCTTAACGGAAAGATTCCTGCTGAAGACTGGGAGTCGTTGGTCGAAGCCGGAGCGGCACTCTGGAATGCTGCGATGGGTGATTACACTGCCGAACAACTGACTGCGGACGCCTTGCGACGTGCGCGGCGTGGATAGCTTTTCACCATAGTTGCGGAGCATGAAGAGTAAGCGGTGTCTGCTGCGTTATGCGTCCGCGCGCTTCTGCAAAGTACGTGCAGGGCAGAACCTTAGTCCTGAAACCATTCGGCCAGCGCAAAGGGGAACGTCTCCTTAACAGGCGGGGCGAGGCGTGCGTATGCGTCAGGCTTGCTTAGCCATGTGACCAACTCCAGGTCGTCCCCCGGACGTGCGACGTTCGAAATTGCGCGGCAGCGGAAGAAGTTGAGAGTCACGGTCGCATCGGTAAGGTGCTGCAGATGCTCGCCCAGGTTCTGCTCTATCGTGACCGTCAGACCGGTCTCTTCCTGGATCTCGCGCTGAAGAGCCTCTTCAAAAGACTCGCCGTCCTCGACGCGGCCGGCGGGCAGCACCCAAAGGCCACTGAGACCTGCCAGCCATGCCCCTCCGCCGTAGGGGAAGCCGAAGGGCCGCTGCGCATATGCGAATGGCATCGGGCTTCGTCGGGCCATGAAGAGATTGTTCGACTGACGCTTTAGAATGGGCGTAAATTTACGGGCATACCGGCCTATCGCGCGTCCAGCAGAAAAAATCCAACCCGTTCGAACCGCATTTGAGAGCCGTATGTCCTTTTATCGAAAACTGGCGTTATATAGTGATCAAGACTTTCCGGCTAACGAAGAAATGGATGCGCGTCTCTTGCGGTTGATCGGAGGATCACGGCCTAAGATTGGATATATCGCCGCGACAAGCGATCCCGAGCGCATTTACTTCCGGCGTAAGGCTGACTACTACGCGGGGATTGGCGCGAATTTGGTCGCGTATGTAGGCCCTGGTCAAGACACATCGGAAGCGGAATGGTCGACCCTGCTGTCGTGCGATGCGATCCACCTCTCAGGCGGGAATACGTTCTCATTTTTGTCGTGGCTGCAGCGACGCAGCGCACTACCGGTCCTGACTCGATACGTATCCGAGGGAGGGGTGCTGATCGGTGTAAGCGCGGGAGCTATTTTGATGACACCGAGCGTGGACTCGGCATTACTGTGTGGCGACGTTCGGGACGAACAGCTGGAGGATGATGCAGGGCTACGTCTTGTCGACTTCCACTTTTGGCCGCACTTCAATTCTGAAAGCGTTACCCAAAAGCAGTCGAAATTGTCCTCAACTATCCCCGACCTCTACGCGTGTCCCGACGGTTCGGGGATTGTCATTGACGGCAATGAAGTCGAGCTATTCGGACAGGTTCAACGATACGAGTCGGGAGCGATCTCGCCGGCTTCTCTTGAGGAGTGAAGTCGTCCCGTTCTTTTGGAGCAACTGTGAGGATGCTCCATAGATGGCGGAACAGACCGAAGTGTGAGTAGCTCAGGCCAAGAATGGACCTTCGACACAGGGGCTCAGACCATCGACAATCGATGGACAAATGTGGGGCATATATGGCTGGAAAAACTGGTGTATCGCAGGCAGCTAGGTTACTGCCGGTCACAGCGGGTTTCGTCGTGATATGCGCAGCGATCGTGGCGATCCGCGGCGACGGATTTGAAAGAGTTTGTGGCACGGCAATGGCGATAGGCTCCGCCCTTATGCTCGGCGGTTACCTGATGTCCCGCTTCGGAAGCGACGACCGTTGGCGAGACTGAAAATCTCTGCAGCGACAATCTCGATAAGCTGAGATCCCATTCGGGTCCGATGCAAACAGGCATCGTCCGGCTGGGTGCGGCCAGGAGGCGTCATTCGCCCGCGTCGGCGTCCGGACGTCCGGACGGCGCCACCGCTTCAACAAGCTGCCATTCGATTCGCGAAGCGGCGTTGCCTTTTCGGCCACTGTAAGCAATTGTCCTCCAATCAACGGATGAGGCAGCACACGCAGGGGCCGCAACGCACGGGTAGTCGTGATGATGCAGCGCACGGTTCGCGCAATCACCTGGAGCTAAATTGTTTCAGGTGCTCTACCATGTAGGCGGAAAACCGGTTGTGCTCGGCCATACGTAGATTAGTAGTCGACCGGATAGAAAGCTTTTCGGTTAGCTGAAGCTTTTCAGCGTCCCGACGCACTGAAGGATGAATCACGCACCGGAAGACGCCCCTGTCTTCGCGGAAGCTGAGCAGATGCCGGTCGAACAGACGATCGACATGAGCGGCCAGCATGATGCCGTTCACCCCGTCCAGTCGTTGCTCGTCAGTTGAGTCCCGCCATGGCTTGATGTGGGACGCCGTCAGCAGCGCCGGGGCTGAAATGCCCGTAAGCGCGCATGTTTCCCCTAGTCCCCACAGGGCGATGACATTCGCCCGAAACAGCCCTTGGCCTACGCGAGCCATGATGATCGTCTGGCGCTCCGTCCGATCGGGAATCCTCCGTTCGAGATCCAAGAGATCGGCGACAAGGTCGCTTTGCCAGACCGCAGTGCTGGAGTCCGCTGTGGCAGTCGTCCCACCTAGGTTGCCCGTTGAGGCGCGACGCTGTCCAGCCGCAGCGTTGCCAAGACCTGGTTTGTACTCAGGGTCACCGACCCAAATAAACGACTGCACGTCGATCAGGTCGCGAGGTTCGAGGCCCGCGTCCGCTAGTGTGTCGCGCAGATCGAATACGAAGCGTTGGATACCTTTGTAGTCGAGGCCAGTAAGGGGACCATCGGGGAGAGGTTCGCCAAGAAATGCCCTGAAGGCACGCTGAAATTCGCGAGTTTTCAAAATGACATGGTCTGATGGATTAGACAACATCAAGAGGTACGACGTGATGCTCCGAGTTGCGGCCGGCCACGAGTCGATTTTTTGTCCAGCACCGTCAAGCAGCAACCTCAGGTCATGGACAAAGTCATCCACTCGTGATTCCGTGTCGTCGTTACCATAAAGGAGCTTCGCGGCTAGTGTGGCAAATTGCGTTTTTCCAACGGCGGTTAGGCGTTTTTCGATTGCCTCTGTGTAACGCCAGTCGACGAGGTTCTGTCGCGATCCGTGGCTGGGTGCAGCGAACATTTTTATCAGGCTGTCAGCGACATCGTCGGGCATAGACCGGGTCGTATGTGCAGCGACGAGTCTGCCTGCTACGGTCGATTGAAACAGGCGGATTAATTCCCACTTGTAATCGAGCTCGTCCGCGTCAAACGCGTCGCTTCCCACGCCGAAGCGCTGAAAGTTCGGGAAGACGGACTTGATCCGCTCAAGGTACGAGTTGAGCGCTTCGCGCATCAGGGTGTTCATCTTCTACCTCGCATGAGTGGTTAGGCCGCGCGATAGGTATTTGTCGACTTCGCCCGTCATCATAGACTGCCCGGACTGCCTCAGGTCGAAAGCTATAGGGGCAGAGAGGCTCCTAGGAGACGTATATAGGAGCGAGACTGGATGCCCACCAAGCTTAAGCGCAGTCGAAAAGTATGACGTCCGCTGAGGCGCAGAAATGGCCGCTCTTGAATGAGGCTGTGTGAAAACGCAAAAGTACTCGGTTTTCGGGTGTCGCTTTACCCTTCCCGAGTTGCTACCAAGCCAATACAGCGCGATCTGATGGGTCGATTTTTTTGAAGATCACATTCAACACGTGTTTTCACACAGCCTCGAATGAAAGCCGTCGACTACATCTCAGCGGGTCGAGCGATGGCTCAGGGTCGACCTGAGCCGACCGTCGTAGGACTCGGCGCGGCCAGGAAGAGTCATCCAGCTTCGTTGCCTAAATCGAGAACAATTTTCGCAATCATAGGACGCGTGTAGGTCTCAATCGGATCGACTCCTGGTCGACTAACTTCACCCGCGTCAAAGGCTAAGTAGGTTTCGTAAAACAAGGCGGGGAAGTCTTCCCCCTTCGCGGTCCAGTCGTCATACACGAAACCGATAATCGCGTTTACCACAGCGTCGCAAAACCAGAAGGGAAGTCGCCCCTCGTGAAACCCGACCGCGATTTGCCGAGCCATCGCGTTATACGCCTCCCGCCTCGTCGATCCGACAATCTGGGTCCAGAGTTCAATGTCGGGGGCCGAAAGCAACCATCCTGTGGGCCTCTGATCGTAGCGAGACTGCAATTTCAGTATAAATGCTGTTTGCGGATCATTGGGAACCGGGCTCATGCTGGTGATTTTTTGCTATGGCGAGCGACCAAGTATAAGCGACAACGCACCGCCATCTTGAACGGCCGGTTGCGGTAATCTTTTAGGTAGCGGGTCGACCCGAGCCGATCGTCGTAGGGCTCGGTGCGGCCATTTTGAGACACTCGACCCTGACGCCCAGATCGTCAATGATCATCGATCTGGACGCCGAGTTTTGAAGGTGGTCGCTACGCTTCCCCGAGTGATCCGAATAGGCGTTTGAGGCCGCAAAATCATACAGCACCGCACGAGAAGTGTTGACAACCTGGACGGGCGACGCGGCCCGCGATCGGATGAGAGCGGAGGGATGGCTGACGGCAAATCAAAGCTAGCCTGACGCTCGACCGGATTTAGTACAGTCCAGCGGACTTTGTCGCCGATCCGCAAACGCTAAAACATCATCGGACGCCAGTGACAATCCTCACAGTCCTTGATCGATAGCGTTTACTGGATGACTTCAGTTTCTACGTTGTGGACCGGAGTCGCGTTTTATGCAATAAGATGTCATTCACTGCTAGCGTTTGTTACTGAAAATGCACGAGACATCTCATTACTGGTTCCTGGCAAAGCCCCATGGTTGGGGGTGGAGATTTCCTGTTCTTTGGCAAGGCTGGGTGCTGTTGATCGCGTACGTCATTTCACTTGTTCTTATCGGAAACGTATACCGCCCTGACCGACGGCTTGGAGCCTTTCTTTCAGCAGTCCTCTTGCTTAGTGCAGGATTTCTTTTGGTGGTTTGGGCAACTGGCGAACCTCCGCGATGGCGATTGTAAGTGGCGCCCAACTGAAGGATCGGCGTTAACACTTTCCGGCTGGCCATCCATGGATGGCCGCTCCCAAGGAAGCTGACAGACCGCTCCGGGTCGCCTGCGGTCTGACGCTGCGGGCGACTTGCGGCCACCTTCGGCCGTTCAACAGCGCACGACTAATCGTCAACAGTCGTTACATTGCTAACAGTTTGCGGGGAATGTTCGAACCATGCGGAACGCAACTATTCAGGCGCCCAAGGTGAGGTCAGTGTTCGAGCTTCGTATGGCGACTAACGACGATATGGAGTTCGCTTTCGAGGTCAAGCGTGAATCTCTGGGGCCGCATATTGCCGTTCGTTGGGGGTGGGATGATGAGCTCCAGCGTCAGTTCCACGAGCAGCGTTGGGGACAACGAACATGGTTCATCATCACCGTTGATGGTTGCGATGCCGGTACGGTCGCCATAGACGATGCACCCACGCATATCCAGTTTGGCGAGTTCTATCTGTTGCCGGGCTATCAGAGGAACGGGATAGGTACAAACGTCCTTCGGACCGTTCTAACGAGAGCCGACCTTCAGGCAAAGCCGGTCAGGCTGGAGTATCTCAAATGGAACCCGGTTGCTTCTCTGTATTTGCGGCATGGATTCAGAGTCGCCTCGGATAGCGATACCCACTTTTTTCTTGTACGCGACTCCTTACAGATGTGATCGACCAGTTCGTTCAGCCGACATTCTCACTGAACTTACAGACGATAAATGCCTCAGGCACCACCCAAGAAGCCAATGAAGACAAACAGCGGACTAGAAGGGATCGAGCTACGTCGCCTTACTCCCTCGGATTCCATATCTGAGCTCACCCGGCTTTTGCATCGAGCCTATGCCAACCTGGCAGCAATGGGATTGCGCTACATGGCGACGCACCAGTCGGAAGAGGTCACGCAGAGACGCGTCGACGAAGGTGAGTGCTATGTCGCAACTTTTGCGGGTGCCTTGGTGGCGACGATTATTTTCAAATCGGTAGAGCAGACCCGCGGGAGTCTATGGCTCGACCGCTCCGATGTTGCCAGCCTTGGCCAATTTGCCGTTGCGCCAGAGTTACGGTCGAAGGGCTTGGGAGCGCGCATGATGGATCTGGTGGAGTCGAGAGGCGTCGAAGCTGGCGCAACTGAACTCGCGTTGGATACGGCGGAGCCGGCCGATCATCTCGTCGCATGGTACCGCCGTCGGGAGTATCGGTTTATAGAATATGCGCAATGGAAGCATACGAATTACCGCAGCGTTATCATGAGCAAAGCAATCTAGCCAGGTCAGCAAATGTTCTCAGCAGCGATCTTCGACATGGACGGCCTGCTGGTCGATTCAGAGCGCGCGATCATGGACACGTGGATCGCGGTGGGATTGGACCTCGGGATTACATTGTCGGCGGGCGATTATCTTCGGATTGTAGGAAAGTCGTCTACGGAATGTGAACTGATCCTGACGGAGTTGCTCGGTGGGGCTGCTACATTTCGGGAGGCGCTGACCCGAGTCCGGCTGCACTTGAGCAAGCCATCCATGCATCCGGTATTCCCGCTGAAATCCGGAGCACGAGTTCTGCTGACTGAGTTATCGCGAGCAGGTATTCCATGCGCTGTCGCTTCGTCATCTTCCGTGGATGAGATCAGATCGCGCCTTGGGGGCGTAGGCGTGCTGCAATTTTTTAAGACGATCGCTGGCGGTGACGAAGTCGAGCGTGGGAAACCCGATCCGGCGGTCTACAAACTTGCAGCCCTTCGGCTTGGCGTGCCGGTGGCTGCCTGTTTAGCCTTTGAAGATAGCGATAACGGCGCGCATGCGGCTGCCAGTGCCGGTATGGCAGTGGTCGTCGTTCCAGACTTAAAACCACCCGCTGCTGAGGTCGCCGAATTGAGCTTTCGGATATTAGGGAAGCTCGACGTAGCCATTGAACACGTTGCTGACTGGTTCACGACGCGCGACCCAAAATTTGCATGAACGTCCGTTGTCGAGAAAGTTGAAGGTCGCCTGAGGGTCGCGTTATGTCTTTCGCATAACGCGGGCACCCGAGGTGATCGTCGGGCACGGTCGTGGGACGCAGTGCGGCCAGGAACGGCCAGTGGACGCATCCTCTCAGATTGACGACATTCGGAGCTATTTCTCGCTATGAATACCGAGATGCCTAGCAGCGTGCCCGAACACAGATAAACGCAGGGGCCATGGAGAGTTCTGTGTAATGCTCCGGGTCGACGATCTTCATTTCTTCAAGAGGTTTTGGCTCGACGAACGAGTCCAGATTCCAGCCACTTTCGACCAAACTATTGAGTACGGCTGCTAGCGGGCGTCGATACGACTGAACGAACGGCTTTGGTTCGCCGAAGCCGCCCCAGTACATGCCGAAGCGGGACGTATCGAAGTATGTCCAGGCTCCGTGCGTCCGCTCGTCCATCCAGTCGCGCATGGGATGAGACATCGAGAACACCAATGTTGCGCCAGGACTGGCGACCCTTCTGAATTCTTTAAACACTGGAGCCAGGTCTGCAACGTAGTCGAGCGCCAAGGCACACACGATCTTGTCGAATGACGCATCTTGCAGCCAGTTCAGTGGTTCAGCTAGATTGCCTTCAGCCAACGTGACCGGAAGTCCGGCGCAACGTATGCGGGCAAGCTCGACCATCCGTGGCGTGATGTCAAATGCGTGGACCGTCGCTCCACTGCGGGCGAAGATTTCGCTGAAAATTCCCGGTCCGCATCCCGCATCCAAAATGCGCAAACCGGAGACATCTCCGACTAAAGCAATCGTCGCGGGGCGTTCGTAAAGCGCGTTGTGCGCTTTCGTTGGTGCTACCGAAGCATAGCGATCTGCAAATTCTGCATACGCAGCCAGGCCCAAGGAGGTCGATGATAAGTCCGTATCTGCCATGGATCGCTCCGGGAAAATGGAGCGCGATTATAGTTTGTCAAATTGACTCGCTCAAAAATTTTCGGTGAGCACATATTCGGCGTATATGGCTAAGACCATTGCATCGGACTGAGCTACGGCGGCCGTGATCGGCCATGAGCCGACGTTCGACGTGAGGGCCAAGATCGTCAACGATCGGCCACGCGTCAAAATGACTAGCCTAAAATGGCAGCTCACAAATCTTCGAGCTCAAGATCATGATTTCGTTTGACACCGGAAGTCATCGTTTCAATCTGAGGGCTGCCGCCGTCATCTATCAAGACGAATACGTGCTGCTGCATCAGGTAGAGGGGGACGACTTCTGGTGTCTTCCCGGAGGCCGGGTCGAGCCTGGAGAACATGCCGCACAGACGGTCATCCGTGAGATGCGGGAAGAGGTTGGCGCTTCCGTCCACATCGAGAAAACTCTCTGTATCGTCGAAAATTTCTTCAGCCATAACGGACGGCCAAATCATGAGATTGGCCTCTATCTCATTGCGCGCCTGGAAGCTGGATCGCCGTTGCTGGATTTGACGGTTTTGCACCATGGGTCCGAGGGGAGCAAGTGCCTTACATTCTCGTGGGTTGCTCGGCAACGGCTGTCTGAAATTGAGGTGCGCCCCGTCTTTCTTCGCGAATTGCTTCAGGTCGATCGTGTCGACCTCGCACACGTGATCCAGCGGGAATCGCATTTTGAAATCTCATACTGAGCGAATGCCCCCGCTGGTCGGTTACAGGAAAAGCGTCGGATCGCATCGTTCGGCCACAACTGGCCGTTCATTGCTCGGCCAGATGGTTGACAATCAGCTATTCTGCTTAGGTACTGTACATCTCATAGGCGACGACTTACCGGCATGCCTCCATTTACCTTTACAGTTCGCGCTGCTTCGCCACGAGACACCGCAGGGTGGTCATCGTTGCGGCGTCTGCTCTGGCAACACGTGAGCGAGGACGACCACATTAGCGAAACTCAGCGATTGCTTGCCGACCCACATCGCTATGCGAACTTCATCGCTTTTTCTTGTGAAAACTCGCTGATTGCCTTCGCAGAAGCCGCACTGCGCCACGACTACGTAAACGGTTGCAAGACGTCGCCCGTGCTCTTCTTGGAAGGCATATACGTCGTTCCGGCTGCGCGCCGAGTTGGCATTGCGAGGGCGTTATGCACCGCCGCCGGTCAGTGGGGCTCAGCGCACGGCTGCACGGAGTTCGCGTCCGATACACAGATCGACAATCTCGACGGACAGGCGTTGCACCGAGCCCTCGGCTTCGAGGAAGTCGAGCGTGTCGTCTTCTTCCGAAACCGCCTCATTGCAAAATGACAATGCGCCTTTTTCACTTTAGCGATGATCCGGATATAACGATATTCCACCCACGCCCCGTTCGGGTCGCTGTCGATAGACCAGCGGGGCAAGAACGGCTGAACGGGCCACTCGTCTGGGCAACGGACGAGGCACATGAGTTGTTGTACCTCTTTCCGCGCGAATGCCCACGCATTGTTGTTTGGCCCACGCAATACACAAGTGAAAAGGATCGAACTGCATGGTTCGGCGAGACGACTAATCGCCGTGCTATTGCTCACATTGAGCGTGCGTGGCTGGATCGTCTAACTAGTGGCGTCATCTATCGTTACCATCTAGCTGCTGATCAGTTCGAGGATATCGACGACGCGGGAATGTGGGTTTCGAATACCCCTGTCGTTCCGTCGCATATGGACGTCCTTGATAACTTGATCGCTGAACTGGATTCACGGAAGGTTGAGCTGCGAATCATGGGTAGTCTCACACCCCTGAAAGAAATCTGGCAAACGACCCTACACGCCAGCGGAATAAGATTGCGGAATGCGCAGGGCTGGGGAAAACCGGGCTGGACCCACTCGAAGCCCGGAAGAGCAGTCGCGATTAAGTAGCGTGTGACCGCTTTCGAGAATCGCGACTGCCTCCTATGGGTCGACATGTGCCGAACGTATCGGGCGGCACGCGGCCACCAAGAGACACTCGACCATGCAGCCTACATAGTCGACAATCGATCTCCGTTTTGCGAACAATGCGGCTTCCATGTTGACGAGAAGAACACGCTATGCCGAATGAGACATATGAGCGTAACGCCCGACTCTGGAAACGGACGTTGTTGGCCAATTCTGGCGCGGGCGTGAGAGCTGCCAATCTTCGCAGCGTAACGCGGGAAGACGTACCCGCGCTAGGCGCGCTTCTTTTTGGAGCGTTTCTCGGAACAATCGTAAGCGGTCTATGAAGCACGCCCTTCCATCGCACGGCCGATTCACAGAGGCTACCTGTCCATGTCAACGAACGTGGACACGTGTACATGAGCGAACAGGAAGAAGGCTTGCAGGGCCGGCTGGTAGTCGGCTCGAAGCGCGACGGGCGGCGCAAATACGACGAGAGTGCAAAGCGCGAGCTGATACAGGCATGCCTTAAGCCCGGTGTGTCGATAGCGCGCACTGCGATGGATTATGGTATCAATCCGAACCTGGTGCGGACCTGGATTTCGCAGTATCAGCGCGAGCAGGGACGGGCCGGAGTGGCCGGGCTTGCGAGTGAGCTCGTCCGTGAGACTCAGGCCGGGGTTTCGGAGGTTGCCCCATCAGATGAGCCGGCCTTCGTACCGGTCGAGACTCCTGTGCTGCCGCCGCCACCGATCAAATCAGCCACGACGTTCCAGTTGAGTGTTCGATTGCCCAACGGCGTTCGCATGGAGGTTGGACAGACGCCGGCTGAAGAGCTGGAGACGATCATCCAGATGCTCGGGAGGCTGCCATGTTCCGGTTCGACGAAGGGTTGAAGGTGTACCTGCATCGCGAGCCAGTCGACTTCCGCGTGGGCATCAACGGACTATCGATCCTGGTCGAGCAGGCAATGCGCCTGAACCCGATGACATCGGCTCTATTCGTGTTCGGCAACCGGCGTCGCGATCGCATCAAGATACTTGGCTGGGGCGGCAACGGCTTCTGGTTGTTCCTCAAGCGACTTGAGGCTGATCGCTTTACCTGGCCATCGGGAGGCGAGACCATCTCCCTCACCGTCGAGCAACTGCACTGGTTGCTCGACGGCATTGACCTGGCCGTTATCCAGAAGCATCCACGACGTTTTTACGAACGGATCGGCTGAACGCCCGGCGCACCGGGATGGTCTAACCGGCCATGCCGAACGACATCGTCACACTGAGTGTCGAAGAGTATCAGGCGCTGCTCGCCGAGCGCGAAGCACTGCGTGGCGAGCTTCGTTTGGCGAAGGCTGAGCGTGATCTGGCGGAGGAACGGCTACGTGCCTACAAGCACGAACTGTTCGGCGCGTCGAGCGAGGCGCGCGCGACTGACCAGCTCGGCCTGTTTAACGAGGCCGAAGCGCTCGGTGCTGACGCCACGCCGGCGCGTGAGGACGAACCGGCCACGCAGGTTGCAGGCCACACGCGTGGCAAGCGTGGTCGCAAACCGCTAGATCCGAATCTGCCGCGCGAGATAGTGCGGCATGAATTGCCCGAGCCGGACCGCTTCTGCGCACACGACGGCCATGCGCTGATTGAGATTGGTGTCGAGACCAGCGAGCAACTCGACGTGATTCCCGAACAGGTACGCGTCATCCAGCATCAGCGCGTGAAATACGCGTGTCCCTGCTGCGACCTGGGCATCAAGGTTACGCCAGCACCGGCGAGGATCATCCCTCGCGGGCTGCTCACAGAATCGGCACTCGCGTGGATCATCACCGGCAAGTATCAGTACGGCATGCCACTGTACCGGCAGGCGACCCTGCTACGTCGCTTCGGCGGCGACATCTCATCGAACACCCTGGCCGCGAGCGTTGTTCGCGTCGGGCTGGCCGCGCAGCCAGTGATCAACCTGATGCGCGATGTGCTGCTCGAGTCGGAACTCATCTACGGCGACGAGACGACCTTCCAGGTGCTGAAGGAGCCGGGACGAAGACCTCAGTCGAAGAGCTATCTGTGGGCGCAAGTCAACGGCTCGGGACCACCCGTTCGGATGTTCTCTTACTCGCCGGGGCGCGGCACGCAGCATGCGCAACGGCTCTATGCGGGTGTGAAGCCCGGCGCCGTGCTGATGACCGACGGCTATGAGCTATACAACGGCATCGCTCACGATCACCAGCTCGTGCATCTCGGATGTTGGGCGCACGTACGCCGTGGCTTCATCAAGGCGGAGGAGACCGTGCCGAAGGCAGCGCGCACGCCAGATCTGGTGGCCAGGCGGTTCATTGGATTGATCGGCAAGCTGTTTGCCGCCGAAGCACGCAGCGCGAAGTGGACGGCGGAACGTCGGCACCGGCTACGTGTTCGCTACAGCGGCCGCGTGCTCGCCACCATCGAACGCATGATGCTCGAGCACTTGCCGACGGTCGTACCGTCGAGTGTGCTCGGTAAGGCTCTCCAATACATGAATGGACAGTGGCACAAGCTGGTCCGCTACGTCGAGAACGGGAACTGGCCCATATCCAACAACCTGTGTGAAAACGCCATCAGGCCATTCGTCGTCGGAAGAAAGGGATGGCTGTTCGCCGACACCGTTGCCGGTGCGCAGGCCACCGCCAATCTTTACTCGCTCGTCGAGACCTGCAAGGCAAATGGCATCGATCCATACCGCTATCTCCTCTGGCTGTTCGCGAAGTTACCGCTCGCCGCCACGGCCGACGACTATGCGGCGCTCATGCCATGGGCACTATCGGCAGCACCTAACCTCTGAGGGACGTGGTCAAAAGACCGCTTACGAACAATCGACGATGCTGGTTTGGCCATGACCCAATACGAATCAAAGGCAACCGCAATTGTTGCCGGTCGGTACGGGGAATGGATTGCAGCAGCATCGTGGGCGACTGAAAAAACTGACGGTCTTCGATCCGCATGCCTCGTTTGCGACTACAAACCGTATGGTTGTCCGGTAATTGCCGTGGTGGCGATTTCACCTTCGCACAAACGAACGGGTGACGGTGGAAGGTTGTTGGACGCAGCACTGTTGTCGCTCGGGGCGCTCGGTTATGTGGAATGCTGCGCGATGATTACCGTTGGGAACGACGCATCAGAGCAGCTATTCGAAAGTCGCGGCTTCTCGCCTGAAACTGCAGCCCCAACCGGGACAGCCTGAATGGTGTATCCGTCTTAGCGCGGCCGGAAACGGGCAATCGACACCGCCGCATGAATCGCCGACAATCGACCAAATCTCGCAGCCGAGATCGCGTCTAAGAATGCATCCTCTGATCTACAAACGTCGCCATCATCGAAGCGTCATGTCCATCGCTCACGCTACCTCAGTTGCAGCCTTTGCGTTTGTAGTGTTTTGTCTCTCTGCGGGGCCGGGGTTCGCATCCGAAACCACCCACCGCGAACCGGGTCGCGATCCGTTCAATCAAGTTTCCGGGCAGGTAACTCGCCTTGCAGCGATCATCAAGGATGAATATGCCGAAGAATATCCGCGAGCACGCGAAATCAAGTTCGTGGACGCTCCGACATTTGGACGCATTGCTGTAGCAGCGTTCTCTATTGAATCGTTTGGTCTCGGAAATAACAGCCATCAATTCCTCGCTGTCTTTGAAGCACGCAGCATCCCTCGCGCTCAAAACGCCCCGCCTTACTATTCGCTAGCTGCCGTCGTGGAGGTTGGCGAGGGCTGTTGGGTCGACCTTCGAGGCATTCAAGTTAGCAAATCTCGCGACCACGCTCGCCCGAGTGCGCTGTCACTCAGCTTTCCGACGTTTGTTTCGTCGACGATCGGATCGTGCAACGGCTCGACAAGGGCTACGTATCTATTTGATCAAGGCGTAGGGGTCGGCCAATTGACACGTGAAAAATGAAGTCCGCCGTGAGAATTTTGTGCCGGGAGGTGCAGCGATCCGTTTTGCATCGGACAGGCATCGGCCATCTTGAGACGTTCGACGCCGCCACACGAATCGTTGATAATCTCAAGATTCGATGCCAAGACGAACGCAATGAGAATAATGGCTGATCGACAGCACTTACTTGACGGACGGACGCTCACAATACTACTGCTGGCCTCCTTCTGGATTTCCGCCAATGCAATGGCCATTGGCGGCCGCGGTGGAGAAGGAGCGCATTTCGGGGGCGAGGACGCTGGATTTGGCCGCTATGGTCGTCGCGGCGAGGCAGATGCACTTCATGACGGCGCAGGCAATCGCTTGCCGGGCGTGGTCACTGCACAGGAAGAAGGAGGCAGGATCGCTGGCCACGACTATGATCGGGATGGGATCGATCTCACCGAGCAGAAGATCCATCCCGATGAATACCCGGTTGTTTCTGGCGGGCATCTTACCGGCTGGCAATCCCTGAGCGATAGACAGGCAAGCCGAGCGGCTTGGCGTGACGCTCATCGTGTCCGCACGCTTTTCATTCTTGCCGGTCTTGTGGTGCTCGGCGTTGCTGTATCTATGTTCGCATTCAGCTAACCCGTGTGTGAACCTGCTAGAGAGACGCCAGTCGGCCAGTTTGGGACATTCGACACTGGCTCGTAATTCGTTGACAATGCCTACTTCATTTCGATGAATTCGTCCGAGCTTCATGGGTCAAGAGTTAGAAATACCCCTTGGAATAACGAACGAGGCGCTTTGGCGCAAGCATTGTCGAAAGACTCGCGCTAGAGCGCTGGATTTGCTTGAAGGGCGTCTTGGCGTCATTGAGACCGCACGGGCAATGCTTCCATTAGCATGGCGAACGAAGGTTGAGAACGAGCCTGAATTTCTGCTGTTTCGTGCAATCGCGTCGGAAACTGACGACCTCCCTATCGGCGACGTTCGGGCTTACTGGGCACCCGACGCGCTAAGGCGTGAAGACGTTCGCATCCAGGCTGCTGAGCAACTATGGCGTGAACAGGCGCTCTCCGCTGCCGCAAAGCTAGTTGAACGATATAGCTGGACTCTTCAGAAAAGAGACTCGCGATCCGGCGAGGTATAAGGCGGAGGATAGATGCCTCGAATGATCTATTGTTGGCGCTGCAAGATGGACGTGCCGATGCTCACGGAGGACGAGTGGCAATTGGTCAATCCCATATCTGTGATAGAGCAGATACAGCAATATCGACAAGAAACAGGTGCGTCTCTGGCAGAAGCTTTTCGAGACAATATGCATCTTCCATCTCTAGTAGCCTACGAACGTATTACCGGATCGCCCGCAGGTCATCTAGATGCACTGATGCATCACCGCCTCAAGCTATATGGTCCAGCATGCACAGCTTGCGGCAAACCGCTTCGCACGCCTACTGCTAGCTTTTGCGCCGCATGCGGCGCAAATCGCGCCGACTGATCCAAATCTCACCCGGTGTACGCAACGGAGGCTAGAGATGCATCCTGAGAGCGATGTCCCAATGCACGAACGCATGCTCATTGTAGAGGGACGTGCGTCACTTGCAGTGCTGGCGCAAGTCGGTGCTGGACTGCCAGAGGAAAAACCATCGAACTGCGAGGTCCTGTTTATCTCGTTTGCATATGCCGATATCCCGATAGGCCGAACATTTTCGATAGTGTTCCCTACGAGAGCACCGCAATCGGCTTTGCGGATTAAATGCGAAATCCTTGCAGTCACGCAGCAGTTCGCGAAACCGTTTGATGAGATTCCGCACGGGTGGAAAACCATTTGCCTGATGAAATTCGATGATGGTATCCCTGACATCGTCGCAACCTTGCCCACGGTAAATGGGTGGTATGAGAATCGGGACACCGTTTCTCTGTGCGATGAAGATACTTGGCGATTGAACGTGGGATGAATGTCCGCTTCCCGCAATCTCGACTGTCCCTTGTGGGTCGCAAGCGGTTCTGCGCGATGCAACATCGTCGGCCCGCGTTGCACGTCAATACAGCCAATGGACTTAAATCCAGCGAAAGCGGTTGCGGGCGTCAGTTGCTGGGGTGCGGACGACGCGCCATCCAATCTAGCCAGCCACGGCTATCATTGGTGATCCATGCGCGAGCCTCGGCATCGTCAGTAAAGCCGGTGATCTGCTGTTCGTAACCGTCAGGCCACATAGCGCGCACTATGTACTCCGACCGGTCATTAAGCTGCACCGCCTCAAACGTTATGCACTTCGCATCGCTCATGCTGGGCCTCGGCTTTTTGTGACCCGATCATACGGCGCTGGGCGTATGTCTTGTTTGAATCACCGCTCTAATCCGGAGGACGGCAGAAGACAGCCGCTCCGACGCGCGTTGAAAGCTTTGGCGGAGAATGAATGAGCGGCAGAATCATGTCGATAACGAGCCGGCTCCCCTTGCACCGAGTTCGCTCAACGGCCAGTAGAGGACACTCGACGCTCACTCGAAGATCGTTGACAATCGGCGATAGGGTCATCATCGGCTGTTGCAATGCAGTGACGACAGTGGCCTGCAGCTCACTGCTCGTGCGCCACGGCTTTTCGTTCAGGCGTCTGGAGAGCGTTTCTCTGAGAACCTTCGCTTCGCGGAGATCAGATTGAAAAACGATGCAAACGCAGAGTCCGAAGTGCGATCGAACGCGCAATTGGCGGACTCGAAGCAATTGGAGATCGAACGTGGATTTCGCGAACGAGAGGTGGTCGTCAAAGAAAACGAGCAGCGTATGCATGAGGCCGAACTTGATCTACGGAAGAAGGAACACTCGGCCTCAAGATGGGCTAACCCATTAGTCGTCGGCGTGTGGGTCGCTGCAGTGGCCGCTGGTGGCAATGTGTATGTTGCTTATGAAAATGGAGCGACCCAACGGCAACTTGAGAGTGACAAGGCCGAACAGGCACGCATCTTGAAGGTGATTGAGACTGGCAACCCGCAGAAAGCGGCTGAGAATCTCCAGTTTTTACTGGACACTGGATTAATCTCCGATCCCGCGACGCGAACGAGGTTGATCACTTATCTGAAGCAACCCCGGCCTGCTGGTTCAGGCCCTGCGCTGCCGGCGCCACCGGGGGCGAGTTTGCGACAGCGGGTGCAAGGGTCCGTCGAGACATCTCACGCAGGCGATGCCCCCGGCGATGGTCCAGACGTGACGTCGTGTGTGAAGGCTGACGTGGAACATGGATGGAATATTCTCAGAGGATCGGGCCGCATCGTGGCTGACACGACGGTAAATGGTGCACTGGGCATCACAAAGCAAGATGAAACCGATGACCGTTATTGCGGTACTTTCCACGTCGTGAGAACCGATCCGGGTCGCTCTGCCGGTGTTCAAGGGCACGCTGAAGCTGTGGAAACGTCTAACGGAGAGTCTCGCTACCTCAGATAGTGGGACCAATGCTAAGACCGAAGGTCCGCTTGCGGTCGCATCGTACGTCCCTTGCGGGTCGAACTGAGCCGGTCATCCCCAGCCCGTCGATTGCAGGCGTCACGCGGTCTTGAGCTTCACAAAAATCAACTCCGGGTCGCCTTCGTCCAAATTATCGACGTGGCCACTTTCTACGAAGCCGCACTTCAACAGAAGCGCCCGCATCGGGGTATTCGACGCATTGGTCGAAGTAAAGAGTTTGGTACCCCGGCACTGAGACGCCAATTCGCGCAGAATCGCGATTCCGATTCCCTTGCGTCGCGCACCTTCTCGAACCACGATCAGTGGAACAAAATTCTGCTCGAAGAACGTTTGATTCAACACTCCGTATCCGACAGCTGGTGAACCATCGTCAGCTTCCGTCGCGATCCAACACTGCGCGGCGATAACTGCATGCCCGATAAACGCGGTTCGGTGGGTATCACGCTGCGCGATCGAATCCAATTCGATCAGCGATGCAATGTCCCCACTCACGGCGACTCGAATTTTCACTCGATGGGTTGTCATGGTCTTGGCGAGATGGCAGATATATCGAGAGTAGCATCGGTTCTGGATACTCGCCTGCGTCGCGAGTCGCCCGAACGTCCGGTCCCGGTGACTTCGGCCGGCGGCTTCGGGTCGAGGCCGTGTGAGAACCCAATTTTTGGCGCTGAACGGCCGGTCTCGGTTCAGCTGAATCAAGTTTTGTAGGTCCAGCTTACGCTGATTGAGTCTCGCGAGCGCAGCGAAGCCCCTCCGGGCTTTAGCTTCCAGCCATTTTCATGGCCTTCATCGTTTCCGCGACACCGAGTAAGTTGATGACCCGCTTCAGGTTGTAGGCCAACACCTGAAGACTCATCTCCGTACTCACCCGCCCAAGCGTCCGGGTCAGGAAGTGCGCGGGACCCATCCAGTGTTTGAGCGTACCGAAGACATGCTCAACGGTACTTCGGCGGATCATCATTGCATCGGGCTTCCTGTCGAGCCGGCGCTGCATGGTTTCCAGTATATTTTCGTGCTCCCATCGTCGGATCCGGCGATAGTCGCTGGGCGAACATCGGTCCTTGAGGTGGCAACGGGGGCACGCACTGGGCCAGTACACCCGCAGGCTCATGTCATGCTCAACGGTGTTGAATCGATGAATGGCACGCTCGTCGGCAGGGCATCGATACACGTCGCTTCTTGACTCGTAGACAAAGTCGGCCTTCGTGAAGAGGCCTTTCTTCCTTGATGCGGAGGTGAGTGGCCTGGGGACGTACGCACTGATGTTGCCCAGATCGCATGCACGTATCTCCGGGCCGCTGTAGTAGCCACGATCGGCCACCACCTTCAGCCTCGCTTTGCCCATCGCGTTCTTTGCAGACGTTGCCATTCTGCTGAGTTGCCCGTGATCGTTTCCGACGTTAGTCACCTCATGTGCGACGATCAGATGATGCTTGGTGTCCACGGCGGTTTGAACGTTGTAGCCCACTATGCCGGAGCCTCTTCCGCTTGTTGCCATGGACCGCGCGTTGGGATCCGTCATGGACAGCTGTTTGTCTGGTTGCTTCTTCAACTGCTTCCTGACCTGGTCGAGCTCGCGCATCTGCTGGCGCAAGCTGGCAATCTTCTCGTACAGGCGCACGGTCTTAACATCGAAACCTGTCGGACTGGTCCGGTCTGCGGTTTCAATCATGTCTAGATATCGCTGAACGCTTTCCTCAATCTGCTGCTGACGCTTGTCGATTTTGCCCGTCGTGTAGTTTCTGTCGCGGCTGTTCGCAGCCTTGAACTTGCTGCCGTCAATGGCCACCATGTCACTCGACAGCAGCTTCAGTCCGCGACACAGTTCGACGAAACGACGGCATACGTTACGAATGGCTGGCCCGTTGTCGCGGCGGAAGTCGGCGATCGTCTTGAAGTCGGGAGCCAGACGCCCCGTCAGCCACATCATCTCGATGTTGCGCTGGCACTCGCGCTCAAGACGCCGGCTGGACGGTATCCGGTTCAGATACCCGTAGATATAGATCTTGAGCATCACGCCAGGATGATAGGACGGGCGACCCGTGAGCGCTGGCGTGGTACCGTTGAATCCAAGTTCCGCGAGATCCAGCTCTTCGACAAAGGCATCGATGACCCTGACCGGATTGTCCTCTCCGATGTAGTCATCGACGCATTCGGGAAGTAGTGCGACCTGCTTGCGGTCATCGCCTTCAACGAATCGCTTCATGAGTCACCCGGTCTCAGTGCGTTGATTCAGTTTAGGCGATCAATGCGTTTTCACACACTCTTATATGGACACCGCCCAGTTTGCCAGGTTGTTCTTGATGTGACGTCTCGACGAGGTATCGGCTGCGGTCTTATATGCGGCCTTTTGCAAGCCGAAGCCGCAGGCCCTGATGGAATTCGCCAAGAACGTCCTCATCTGGGCCGCGTGCTTCAGGCACAAGAGTGTGTTCAGGTTTACGTTCTTGCGGTCCGACCTGTCTCGCCATCACATGGATTCAACCTTAGCAACCTACCGGTCCCCAAACGTTTCAATGCGTGATACTGCTAACTCGGTCTTACACTGACGTGACTCGTTTCGTAGGTGCTCTGGTGAGCCAGTATTGCCCACGCAGTTCGCGCTATCTTGTTCGCCAGCGCCACCGCCACTACATTGCCAGGTCGCCGTTCCTGCATTCCCTTCTGCCAGGCGGTTGGCACCTTTGCGTGACACAGGACGGAGCGCGCTCCGTGAATCAGCAGTGTGCGCAGGTACGGATCCCCTCGCTTCGAGATCGAGCCCAATCGAACCTTGCCGCTCGTGCCGTTTTGCCGGGGAACAAGCCCGAGGAACGCAGCGAATTCACGACCCGATTTGAATGTCTTCGCGTCTCCGATCGTTGCAACGAGAGCGGTGGCGGTGAGCCTGCCGATGCCCGGCACCTCGGAGATCGCACGACACGCGGCTTCCTGCTTCTGCCAGGCGCCAATCCGCTTCTCGAGTTGATCGATATCTTCCTCAAACGCGTTGATGCGTCGCAGTTGGTCTTGCAGATTGCGAACTATCGGTTGCGGCAGCGTCTCTTCCAGCTCCGCCATGCGTTCCCGGATTTCAGTCAACCCTGCCAGGCGTCCAGCTCGAAACGTCACGCCGAATTCGTAGAGAAACCCACGCAGCTGATTCACCTGCATCGTCCGGAACTTGACGAGCAGCGAGCGCATTCGGTGCAAACTTAGCATCGCTTGTTGATCCTCCGTCTTGGCGGCAACCGTACGCATTCCAGGTTGCTGCACGGCAGTCCATATCGCTCTGGCATCTGCTGCGTCCGTCTTGTTCGTTTGCACGAATGGCCGAATAAACTGCGCGTGCAGCAGCACTACCTCGTGCCCGAGCGCCTGAATCTTACGTGCCCACCAATGAGCACTTCCGCAGGCCTCGAGTGCCACTCGGCCAGCAGGGCGTTGTGCCAGAAAGGTAATCAGGTCGTCACGTCCGAACCGGCGATTGGATATCTCGCCGGTTTGCGCGTCGACCCAGTACATCTGGAACACCCGCTTTGCAACATCCAGTCCATATGTCGTAGCATTCATTTAGGGCCTCCGTTCCTCAAGTGGTTGTGTCGCAACTCCACTTTGGCACATTGATGCCGTTCGGTTCTGGGGGCCCTCAATGAGGCTCAGATCCCCGAAGGGAGGGCGGTGTCCATTCCATCTGGGTCGCCTTATGCCATTTGCATGAAACGAGTACCCGAAACGATCTTCGAGTTTAGCCGTGGGGCGCAGGTCGGCCAATATCTGACGTTCGCCATGCCTTCCCAAATCGACAACAATCCGGCGATCCCGATCGCTGATGAGCTATGAAATCACACGCTGTAGTATGCTGGTTTGGATAGCTCAATTGGCGCGTAAGCGCCCTGACGAGAGCAAATACAGCCTCATTTTCCCGATCACTTACGCAACGGACATGCGATTACCGGAGAAAGTATGAACTGGCTCGACAAGCTATTGCCACCACAGATCAAACAGTCCGTCCCGAAGCGCCGCAAGGCTATTCCGGAAGGCCTGTGGCTTAAGTGCCCGGCATGCGAAGCAGTGCTCTATCGCAGTGATTTCGAAGCAAATCTTCATGTCTGTCCGAAATGCGCTCATCACATGCCCATGGGCGCTCGCAAACGCCTTGACCACTTTCTCGACGTGGAAGGGCGCTATGAGATTGGCCGGGAAATACTGCCGATCGACCCGCTGAAGTTCAGGGACAGCCGCACGTACCCCGATCGCTTGAGTAATGCAATGGAAGAAACAGGCGAGACAGATGCCCTGGTGGTTATGGGCGGCACCGTCCATTCCGTTCCCGTCGTGGTGGCATGCTTCGATTTCGCATTTATGGCCGGTTCAATGGGCTCGGCCGTCGGCGAACGTTTTGTTCGCGGCGTAAGAAATGCGCTTGAGCAGCGCACGCCTTTTATTTGCATTGCCGCCTCTGGCGGCGCACGGATGCAGGAAAGCGTGTATTCGTTGATGCAGATGGCCAAGACGACGGCCATCTTGACGCGATTGGCCGAGGCCGGGCTTCCTTTCGTATCCATACTCACCGATCCGACAACCGGCGGCGTGTCGGCAAGCTTTGCGTTCCTGGGCGACGTGGTGATCGCAGAACCAAAGGCATTGATTGCGTTCACCGGTGCCCGCGTAATCGAACAGTTGGTACATGAGAAGTTACCTGAGGGGTATCAACGCCCAGAGTTTTTGATAACGCGAGGTGCAATCGACATGATTGTGGATCGGCGGCAGATGCGGGAGGAAGTTGCCAGGCTGTTGGCACTGCTTACGGTGCAGTCAGCCGAAGCAGTTGCTTAGCCACAAGATGAATGCAAGCAAGCCTGAAGGACTTATTCAGTCCGGTTCCATAAGACTTGCTTTGCAGAATCACGGGGGAACAGGACCGGTTATGCTCTTGCTGCATGGAGCCGGGAGATCCGCGGCCGATTGGTTGCCAATGGCGCGTCTGTTGGTATCGCATCGGCGTGTAATCGCATTGGACCTGCGCGGCCACGGACTGTCTGAGTCGGGGGAATGGAATGTCGATCTTGTTTTAAGAGACATCCAGACCGTTCTCCAGAGCTATTCGACATCCGACATTTCGATGGTTGGCCATTCGCTCGGGGGAGTCCTGGCATTCCTATACGCATCGAGGTATGGCGGCGTTAGCCACGTCATCGACCTGGACGGATTTGCCCTGCGCGCCGGTGAGTATGTCGGCCTTTCGTGCGAAGAAGCAGCGGCATCTCAGGAGCGAGCGCGAGCCGAATGGGTGCGACCGCAGCCAACCCTGACCGGCAAAGCGGTAGCTAACCTCGAACGACGTGTTGCCGAGATCTACGGCCTTTGCTCGGCCGATAGCTCGGAGATTGTGAGGCGCCGGCTGAATCCGCTTAACAACGATCGATATGCGTTTCGTACGGACGCGGCAACGACACTAGGAATTCGAGCCCTGTACACAGCTTTCCTCAGTGACCACAGCTTCTTCGATTTGGTCCGCACGATTGACGCGCCAAGCCTGATTTTTCGTGCAAATCGGCTAACCCTCCCGCCCGGACTGCCCGAGTGGCACAAGGAGATGCTTCAGGCATACTTTCTCGGGGTTCAGCACCAAACCGAAGAGTTAGTGCAATCGGGTCGGCTCACGCTATCTGTGCGGGAAAGCAGCCATATGATGATGCTGGAGGAGCCCGCTGCATTAGCCGCCGAAATTGCCCAATTTCTCGCAACCAGTTGAGCCGATATTCCTGGCGCATTTGCTCGGGACGCCCTTCTTGAACGTGCGTTTTCGGTGCTTGTGGGGGACCCCAATGAGGCGACTTGGTGCGTTCGCCGTCGGCCCGGGTTCGGCCAGTTTCGGTCAGTCGACGGCGGAGCCCAGATCGTCGACAATGTGCTTCCCTGGCTTTGAGATTACCTTTCACGTCATGCGCAGATTACAGGCGTCGCGCTTCTTTATTGCGGGTGGCTCTGCAGAGCTAGTCTTCATGCTAGACGGTGCGGTCTCGGAGTGGCTCTTCGCGTCGGGATTCTGGAATCGAATCAACTACTCGCTCGGAACGATGTTCGACCAATTCGAAGAGGATGAGGCTGAGCCTGCGGTTCTCGTACGAATTGCGTCAGAGTTAGAGATTTGGGTTGGATCGCTTGAATCGCAGGGCGAAGAAAAGGTGCGCTTCGTTTGCGGTTGGTCCCCTGCTGGAGAAGCCCATACTGTCGAGGTTCAGCGGACGGATCTTATCTCCCAACTGGTCATGCTACGAAGCCTTCTTGCTTCGGCTGCTGCCAACAGAAACGTTCTTGAATTCAGCCTTTGACTGTGCGGCCCGCTATCAAAATGGGCATGGCGTGGCCACTTTGCGACGTTCGACCTCGTAACCTGATTCGTCGACAATCGGGCCGGCAGTGCACTCCGGTAGACTTTGGTTATTGCCAACCTCGCGGCGACAACATGGACACCCAGCTTCTGGTCATATGCGGGCTTACATTCGTAATCCATGTGATCGCGACGCTTGCGTATGCGGTACGGATCGCTGGTGTTCGCACGCGCCGTATCGCCGTATCATTTTCTCTATTCGGGATCATCGCCCTGGTTTCCCGGACGGCAAATTCCTTTCAAGGACCATTCATAGCGAAGCGGGTTGAGCTAGACATTGCTCATCACATGGAGCACGGTCTGCTCGGCGACTTTCGGCTTTTTCTGTTGACCGCCACGGTGGCAAGCACTGTCGGTGCGTTTCTAATTCCCACGTTCCAGCGTTATTTCAGCCGCGCTGTCGATCACTTTCAAGCAAACCGCTCGATCCCTCGCCTGCTGCTCCATATCTTCAGCCGCGGGGGCGTCAGCTACATTCGGCTTGGAGCACGGCTTCCGTCCCGGCATAACGTCACCCAACTGGCAACTGGCGCAGGCGTTTCCTGGAAAGTTATAGGACTGAACGTTATCGCGATGGCGATCTGGACGGCCGGCGTTTTCGCATCGCTTTATGCTGGATACCTGAAGCCCGATTTGCGGGTTACATGCGCGAATCTATCATCAGTTATCAATGGCTTTGCGACCGTGGTATTGGCAGTCGTCATCGATCCGCAAGTCTCAGTGATGACGGACGACGTAATCGAAGGCCGGATTTCGGAAAACAGCTTCCGGCGGGCAATTACAACTCTCGCGGGCGCACGCGTTCTCGGGACACTGTGTGCGCAGGCGGTGCTCGTTCCAGCGGCATTTATCATTGTTCGTATCGCCGAACTCATTTAGCGCGGCGACCAATACTGGAAATCGCGAAGGTCTCTTGCGCGTCGGACCGAGCCACACGTGTCCAGCAGCCAGTTTCGGTTGTTCGACACGATCGCCTGAATCGTTGAGAATCCAGGGTATTTAGGCCCGTCAAGCCTTTCACGTTCATTGACGACCCTCAGAATATGCTTTCAGCTTCCTTCATTGTCCGGGCTGCTATACCGCAAGACGCTGCGGCATGGTGTTCGTTGCGTCGCGTGCTTTGGCAACATGTGAGCGATGACGACCATATCCGCGAAGCTGAACGACTGCTTGCCGACGGGGATCGTTTCGCGACGTTCATGGCGTTTTCTTGCGAAGGTGACCCAGTTGGTTTCGCCGAAGCCACGGTGCGTCACGACTACGTAAACGGTTGTAAAACGTCGCCGGTGCTGTTCCTCGAAGGTATTTACGTCATTCCGGTCGCGCGTCGGCAAGGTATTGCGAAGGCATTGTGTGCCGCTGTTGGTCAATGGGGCTTGGCACACGCTTGCACAGAATTCGCATCCGATACACCGGTCGACAATATCGACGGTCAAGCGCTGCACCGCGCCCTTGGCTTCGATGAAACCGAGCGCGTGGTCTTCTTCCTGAAGCGGCTTATGTAGACCGGTTTGGAAATTCACGAAGACAGCTCAACGGAGATAAGAGCTATGACCTCGAGAAGCATTCGCAGAGCAACCGCGGAGGATGTACCGGTACTTACACAGATCCGGAACGATGCGCACGCAAAGAAGGTAGCTCATGGTGATTATGCGTGGGGTAGGGAAGGAGACGGATTTTCCGAAGGGTGGGTACTAAACAGTATCTCGCGAAGAGAGGTGTATGTTGTCGAGCAAGACGGTGTACCCGTGGGGACGTTCTCTCTGGATTGGAACGATGAACTGTACTGGGGGCGCAAGAACCTATCGCGGGCTATGTGCACGGACTTTCTGTGAGAAAGGGTTTTAACGGTCGTGGACTTGGCAGCTTTGTAATCGATTGGTGCGCTGATTTGGTGAGCGCCTTGGACCGACGTTTTGTTCGGCTTGGGTGCGATGCGAGAAACACGAAGCTATGTGCCTACTATGAGTCGCTTGGTTTCGTCCGGGTAGGTATCGCGCCCACACCCGAGCATGGCGACTATATCGATTCACTGTACGAGAGATCGGCTGACTAACTTTCAATCGGAGCGCCGAGGCTCGCGCATGGCTGACTATACGGCCGAGGCACGCACGAGCAATTGCGGAAGTCCGGGCCAATGACCGCTTTTGAGTTTGTGGAGCGTTCCTTTCGGGTTGGTCCACGCCGCATGTATCACGCGAGCGTCGAGGCGACTGTGAGACACTGCGCCCACGAAAAGAAGTTCACCGTCGCATACATAATCATGCGTATACGTTGTTGAAGGGAGGCACAATGCCAGCATTCGTGCACGTCAATCTACGCGTCATCGACTCCACCAAGCAGGCCGCGCTCGCTCCACGCTTTCAGGCGGCGCTAAAAGAGGCGGGCGGGAAGATTCTACATTTTGGTCCTGTTGCGCAGGTTCTAGAGGGGGATGAGGTGCCGTTGCCGATGGCCGGCGTGTTCGAGTTTCCGACTCTCGCCCAAGCGCTAGCTTTCTACAATTCCGAGAGGTATGCGCCGATCAAAGTCGAACGTCGGGAAGCCCAGCAAGCGCGGATGTTCATAGTCGAAACGCCCTCGTGAGTGACCCTTTCGGAAGGCGCGACGGTCCCAAATGGGTCGGCTCCGGCCGACCGCGTCGGGCGGCAGCCGGCCACAACCGGTCGTTCCACACCGATGCACGAATCGTCGACAATCTCGAACACACAATCAACGACGACGAATGCTTGCCATCGGGTTATTGATTTCCCGAGCGGTAGGTAGTGCCGTCTATGTAAAAAAGTCGACGTCGAGCGGCCGTCATCGAACAAGGCGCCCTTCGGCGGAAAGGGCCGCATTGAATTGCGGGCATGTTGCATCGCGTTAGGGGCCCGAGGTCACCAATGCTCCGTCTATGATGCCGTTGCTAAGTAGAGCTAGCCGCCAGATGGTGAATCCATGTTCGAACCGAGCCTGATAGACGTCCCAGCCTTTGCTGCCGACACCTATGAACTGCAACGATTGCAGTGCACCTAATCGATCTAAACCTTCTCTGAGCCTAGGAAGCTGCGCACGCGTCGCATCGGCCAAGCGCGCGCTCTGTTCTGCATAGTTCGGGTTGCCCGAGGCGAGCCCGTCAATCAATCTCCGAAGGGCCGCTTCACTGCCTGGCGTAGCTGTCTGGTTTTTGATCTTGTCAGCGACAAAAGCATTGATCTCTTGTGCGCTGGCTGCATCGACACGTCGCATTTGCAGCGTGTCCCCGAATTGATGCAAAACCGCTCCCGTGACATGACCATGCTGGTCTACCTCGAAGTTAATCGTGCCTTTGACCGAAGGAGCGTAGATCTGTGTCTCGCTTTCCGAAAAGTTCTCGATCGTTCTTTCACCAGTGAAAGTGGTCATGAGATGCTCACCATCACGGGTAACCGTCAGCACGGATATTTCGTTTACCTTGTAAGTTCCGACGTAGCGATCGAGGATTTCTGGCGCGACATTGATGAATTGATGGTCGTCTGATGGCTGAGTCATGATAGGTGGGCTCACTTGCGCAGCAAAAACTACAAGCGCGGTTGAACTGCATACCAGGAATACTGCGGTTATCAATCGGGGTTTAACAGCTTTGCGAGTCATGATGCGCAACCGTCTTTCCAGGAATGATCGCGATTCAGACATGCCCGCTACCGACCCGATATAGCGCGACTGACGCTCGCCCACTGCGATGAGGGTCTCACCGTAAGTCGCGAAATCGTGTCCTCCCTTCAGTACTCGTGCGTCACAGTCGATCTCGATGGCACATCGAAGTCTTCGCAGTTGCCACCAGAGCGGCAAATTCCACGGCATAAGCACGATCAGGCACAAGGAAATTGCCAGTAACTGAGGGTCGCCCGCGGCGATGTGTGACTTCTCATGTGAGATAACGGCGGACTGCTGAGCAAGGGAGGATTGCGTGAGCCATATCGGAACTACGATGCGCGGTCGGATCAGGCCGACGACTGCCGGTCCGACATTTTCAGAGAGATATACCGGCGTTCCCGCGACCGTGGCTGTTTCCCACTTTCTCTTTCTGGAATGCAGGTTGAGGGCACTTACAAAAAGGAAGAACAACATTGCGAGTGATGCCGCACACCATCCGCGCTTGAGCATTGCATCCACCGTTTCCGCTGTCGACGGAGCCATCGGAACGTCGATCCAGGTGAACGGCGACAAATGCGGGGACGCAACTTGCTGGAGAGCGACGACCTTCTGCGAAACCGCAGAGTCTTGTACCTGCGGTACCTTGATTGATATCGACGACATGGCGGTCGGGATCAACAAAGAGGTAGTGATTGCAATTAACCAATACCACCGGCTTGCAGTCTGACGTCGGCGAGCTAAATGCTCAGCGCAAAGGGCGGCGACCGCAAGGATCAATGACACCGAGACCGCATATGCCATCCACGTCAGCATCATGAACTCTCCTCGCCAGAGCTTTTATCCAGTAACTCCCGCATGCGACGAATCTGGTCCGGTCTCAAGTTCTTTTCAGAGACAAGCTGTGCGAATAGAAGCTCCGTCGACCCCTTGAAAAGCTTGCTCGTCAAATGACGTAGCGCGCTTTTCCGGGCTGCCTGCTGCTTTACTATCGCAAGGTATCGATGACCGCGACCTTCCTCGGTATGCGAAACATATCCCTTGGTCTCAAGCGTGCGAAGGATGGTCAGCACCGTTGTGTAGGCAAGCTCATCGCTTAATGCAACGCGCACCTCTGCCACCACAGAAGGACCCTGCTCCCAAAGTATCTGCATGACGTCGGCCTCGCGGTCGGTCAGGGTGATTTCCACTGGCGGCTCCGTCTACTAAATGTTTAGTTGATACTAGCACGCCAGCTCCACAAGTCAACTATAAATGTAGTTAGTCCCTCCGAGAGTGCTTGTTCTTCCTATCGCACAAAGGCTAATTTTGGGAATGGATCGATTCGATGCTCCAGCCTATGTGGAAGTTCGCTATCGAGAAAGTCGAACGGCCCGCAGTGGTTCAGCATATGTGAAACGCATCGGACAGCACGCAGCCAATTTCGGACCTTGGTTACAACGCCCTACATTGCATTCCGGTCAGCATCGCGCGTCGCCGCATGCTTTCCGCCTCGATGGATAGCCAGTACAGTATGGGAGTATCGCCTCTGACGCTGAGGCGAGGCTCATTGACGCGCCGACGCAACCATTCGTCGCGGTTCGAACAACGCACAGGATTGTTATGCCCGATACTGGCTCCCCGATGCATAACCGTGGTACTGCACCGCAGCTAGATGGCGACGCACGCATTGAGGGGCTGTTGGGGGCGATCAACTCCAACAGTCGTCAGTCCTTGCTGGATTTTTTGCGCGTCCATGTGGCTCTGCCGTCCTCCAGTCCGACGACTATGGACGAATATGCTGACTGGTTTGTCTCTTTCTCTCGTTTATCGCAAGGCATCGTGCTGCGTGAGATCAAGCCGGTAGAGACGAGCGATTTCACTCAGACGGTAGTTGTAGAGGACCGCATTTACTCCGCTACACACGAATTCCATTTGCGCTTTGAGCCGTTTGAGGACGGCAAGATTCTGGAGATTGAGGTCGGCCCGAGTGAGATGCAGTGCATCGCCAGGTCGCAGGCCGATTGTTTGGGACAAGTCCAGGATCTATGCGATCGAGGCGCTCGCGCAGGAGTGTTCTCGGGAACCGTGCTTATCGCACGCGGATCTGAAGTGCTGTTTGAATATGCATGCGGAGCCGCAAACAAGCGGTATGACGTGCCCAACAATCCGGACACTAAATTCAACCTTGGTTCGGCTAACAAAATGTTTACTGCAGTGGCGGTGGCCCAACTGGTGGAACGCGGCCTTCTTAGCTTCACGGATACCGTCGACCAGTACATTGACGACACCTGGCTACCGGCATCGGTGACCCGCCACATCACGATTCATCATCTGCTCTCGCACACCTCGGGGTTGGGTAACTATTTCAACGAGACATTCTTCAGCGGCTCACGTGCCCGGTTTCGTGCCATCGACGACTTCAAGCCACTCGTGCGCGATGACCTTCCCGCCTTTACGCCGGGTGAACGATTCGAATACAGCAATAGCGGAATGCTGCTAGCCGGAGTGATCATCGAGCGGGTGACGGGCATGAGCTACTACGACTATGTTCGCGAAGCGATCTACGCACCGAGCGGTATGCTCGACACGGATTGCTACGACATCGACGCCCCGGTTCCGAATCTCGCGATGGGCTACATCCCGCTTGTCGATCCGCCGGATCGTCGGAGCGCATCTGGTTGGCGCGAGAATATTTTCGAGCATGTCGCCAAGGGTGGGCCAGCTGGCGGTGGCTACTCGACCGTGCGCGATCTACACCGGTTCGCCAACTCGCTTATTTCGGGCGCCCTCGTGGGCCCGGAAATGCGTCAAGCTCTCTGGACCGATTACGCTGGCGTGGGCTATGGCTACGGTTTCAATGTCGAAAAGACGGCATCGGGCACGATGATCGGTCACGGCGGCGGGTTCCCCGGAATCAGCGCGAGTTTCAGGGTAGCCCTGGACACTGGATACGTAGTGATTGTCCTGTCCAACTACGACATGGGTACGTTCGGGCTTGCCCGTTGTATCGAGCACGCTGTTGACCAGATACAGCAGTGAACCGCACTGTGACCTGATATATGCGAGATCTGCGATACGTTGCCGCTTAGGGATCTAGGGCCCAAGGACTGGCGAGGCGCGAATGGCCGCTTTCGGCAAAGATGGGGGCCGCAGCGGGTCGCGTGCAGTCAATCTAAACCCAGCAAGATTCGAGACGTCGATGCCGTTTGGATGAGGCAGTGATCGGCAAGGCCGACCACTGTATACTACTTCCAGTAGGCATCTAGTGTCCCTTACCCGTCCGAAAGCGGACATCGCAACGATCAGTTGCGGGACCAGTTCAGCAGCGACGTGCTCTTGCGCGCGACCAATGTCGCCGTGAATCTTGCCTGTGAATCATCGCTGCCGAAACGGCATTACCGCTGAACGGGCTTGATAATGCAGCGCTTTCGCGACATCACCGGCTGTTACGATGCCGCCATCGAAGAATGGGAGGACACCGTGCGAGCGCATGGTCAAATGCTGTATCCATTTCAAGTGCACCACGTCCATGTATGCGTGGCCGACACGGGTCCGGTTGCGGCGAGCATGATGGCATGATACGTCTGCGCGACCGCTGGAAGGCTTTCGCCCGCCGTATCATCTGCGCGCTTTTCGATCGTCCGCCGGAAACGGCAACAATGGACATGCCGCGTCATATCGTCGTGTTGCGCTGGGATGCAAAATTGGGCGACACGATCGTGTCCTCGCCGTTCTATCGCGAGATCCGCCATTTACCTAATGCCCGCGTGACAGTTGTTACGGTCGCGGCGCTGGCTGTGATGCACGAGCGGGACTTCGGCGTGAACCGCGCAATCGTTACGCGCGCGCGGCCCGGTGTCCTGGATCTCCTGCGTGTGCTGCGACAGCTGAATCAGGATGGCCCAGTCGATGCCGTCGTGCATCTCGTGGGACGCATGCCGCCACGCGAAATCGTCTTTCTACGGTTGCTCAGGGCCGCGCGCGTCTACTCGCTCGATACCTCGCTGAGACTGGTCTCGCACAAGCACCAGGCGAGCGACCACTCATGGCGCTTTGGCGATCACTATCTGCAGGTCTTGCGAGATCTCGGCGTGCCGAACCCGCGTGCGGACTATATCGTGCCAATGATCGCGAACCGAGGCGCAACCGGGCTTGATATTCTGTTCAATCCGTACGGCAGTCGAGTTGACAAGAGCCTGAGCGCCGATAAGGCCGTCGAATTGCTGCACGCGCTTGCGGATGCTTATCCGCGAGCCAAAATCGGCATTCTCAGTGCACGCTCTACGCGCGCCGCTGCCGCGCGACTCGAGCAGCGGGTAAACCGGGCCGGGGTGCGGAGCCTCGCGCACATCGATACGCCCGCGCATGCGGCGGCAGCCGTGAGTGCGTCGCGTATCGTCGTGAGCGTCGATACGGCCATCGTCCATATGGCGGTGGGGCTGCGCAAGCGCTTGATCGCCATTTATGCGGATACGGGCGCAATCCCGAATCCCTGGTTGCCGCCGACGACGGCCGAGCATCGCGTCGTGCTGAGCCGGCACAAACTGGCGAACTACGCACGGACGGGCATCAAAGACATGAACCAGTTTCCCGTCGCTGAAGTCATTGATGCAACGCGCAGTCTTTACGACGCGAACACGGTCGTCGTGGAGGGCGAGATTGTCAGTGGACTGGGCGCGGCGAGAGGCACCCTGGAACGTCAGCTTCCGATGATCAGCGCGGGCTTTCCCGCTGTGTCGGGCTGCTTTCGCGGCACGCTCAATGTGATGCTGGTGCGTCCACTATGGGTGGTGCGCCCGGATCACCGCACGGCGCCGCTCGCGTGGACGCCGAGCGGAAGGACGCGTGAAGTGTTCGATTTGCTTCGCGTCCAACTGGAGCTGATTGCATCGCGTAGGTACTTCGAAACCTGGCTTTACGTCGCTCATGGATCGCCGCATCGCCGCACGCCTGAACTCCACGAACTGATCGCGGGAAACATCGAGTTGAACGGCGAGACCCGCTGCGCCCTGACTATCTGCGCTGGCGCCGTCAGCTTCACCGGGCCGGGTGACGCGCAAGGCCGTTCAGACGGTGCACCGAGCGATCAACGCCTCCGCCCGTTCCGTCCAGAAAGCCCGATCCGGTTCGATGTGCAGAAATAGCTTGGCAAGCAGGCTGCCCTCATCAAGAAACTGTGCCACTGACGGAAGCGGTGAACGCGTGCGTGTGAAATACGTGTTGTACAGCTTGAGCATATCGACGCTCGGTGATACGAGAAATTCGCTTACGTCGAGATCGCGACGCATCATGACATCGCAGGTGGTGAAGTTGTACAGCGGCCGATAGCCGGGATCGAAGCTGTGCGCGGGTATTGTCATGCAGCGCTCCGGTGCCGTTGCGATCAACGCCTTGATGCGGCCAGGGTCGCCCCAGCGATGTGCCCGCTGGCACAGCGCTTCGGCAACTGCTTGCCCGAGCAGCGCGTTGCCAGGGAGCGAGCCGAACAACGCTTCGCTCGCCCAGTGCAGCTTCGCGCTCAGGCCATGTGGAAAGAGCGTCGCGGTGGGATCGCGCAGCAGTATAGTGTCCGCATCGATCCATGCGCCGCCATGCCGATGCACGAACGCCATCCGAATGAAATCACTCTTCGCGACGATGTTGCGGATTCCGTGGTTCATCTCGAAGTCGAGTGGCTCGAAGCACCACGCTTTCGACAGATATGCCGTGCCGATCCAGTCGGTTAGGGTTTGCGGCGTGAGCAGCAGGAGCGTATCACCCAGGCTGCGCTGCATCGACACGATAGCGAGCGCGACATACGGCGGCATGACGGTTCCTGGCGCGGTTTCCCAATAGCTCACGTAGCGCAGGCTGCCCGCATCGGCGGCTCTGCGCGGGCTCATCGCGCGATCACCATGCCGTCAGGGCTCAGGTAATCGTGTTCGGTCAGCCAGGCGCGCAGCATCGACAGTGACTCTCGACAATCGTCCTGCCGCAGGAATTCGTTGCCGAGCGCAGCAACGTAGAGGCTCAGCCAGGATGCGGCGGGTACGCGCGACAGGAAGTCCGCGAACGCGGTATGGTTCCCGCTTGCAAAAACCAGCCGAAGCGTCCGCAGAATCGGCGTGAAATCACGCGCGGAAAGCAGGTTGGCCAAGGTGGCGTCGAGTCCGCCCGTGATGTCCAGCGTATTCAGACGCTCCTCGATGCTTGCATCGGCTAGTGCCAGAGTGGGGTCGACGGCGACGGGATAGATCGCGTGAAACGACTTGGCGCCGTTGCGCATGGATTCGGCGAATACCTTGTCGGCTGTCGAACCGGTGATCAGCACATCGTCGCCGAAAATGACATGCACCGCCGACCACCGATAGAAATTGGCGGCCGGAATGACATGATCCTGCACGAGATTCACCCGCTCCCGCTCCTCGTTGCTAAGCGACGCATAGTTCTCGCACGGCGGCGCGATGCGCGGAAGCTTGACGTTGATGATCGTCGGCAGACCCCGATGCGCGAGCTTCACGTTGATATGTTTGACCACGATGTCGTACAGCACATTTGCCGTCGACGGCACGTTGCGCCAGCCAGTGGTCATCATGACGACGCTGTCGCCATTGGCATTCGCATCATGGAAGAGGCGCGCCCAGTGACTCTCCGAGTGGTCCAGTTCCCGGCTCAAATGCTCGATGACCTGCGCCGCGAGATAACGGATATCGTCGATGCTGCCGTATTTCGAGCGACTGTAGATGCGCGCCAGGGCGGTCGCGTTTGCACCGCTCTCCATATCGCGGAAGATGCCGTCGCGCTGCGTGAGGCAGTGCAACGCGTGGCCGCCGAACACCGACACATAGTCGCGCATTGAGATTTCGCCCCTTCCGAGCAACGCGGCAGCTCTGGAGCGCATGCCACCGGCAACGTCCTCGTGACGCGGCGAGCGCAGTGCCTCATGAAAGCCGGGTGACGTCATGATGTGGATGCCGTGAGCAACGCCACGTCGACATCAATACGCCGGTGCTGTTCGAAGTAGCTGACCGTGCGCAGGCCGAGCGGCACAAGCGCATCGAGCATGGCATGCACGCCCGCGCCGACATCCTCGGGCGCGTGGGCGTCCGAGCCGATGGTGAACGCCGCGCCGGCATCGATTAGCATCGGCAGTAGCGCGCGGGACGGGTACGACCACCTGGTATCGACCTCGTGGCCGAGAGCCGTGTCTAGCATCGTCTTGCGCAGACCCGAAGCGTTGAGCTCGAACGCAATGCCGTGACGCGCGAAGGTCGCCGCGAGCGGTTCCATCCAGCGGCAGACGATCGGTTCGGGGACGCCGCGTACGAGCGTGTCGGCGTGGCCGACGGCATCGAACAATCCGCATTCCAGCAACTCGCACAGCGATGCAAAGTAGTGTGCCAGCACGGCGGGATGATTTAGGCGGTCGAGTTCCCAGACCTTGACCGTGTCGTCAGCGCCTAGCGGAACGTAGTGGATTGAACCGATCGCGAAATCGAGATCGTAGGTCGCCTGCATCCGCTCGATGTAACCGCACGATCCCGGCAGATAGTCGAATTCGAGCCCGCGAAGAATCCTGATGTCTCCTCGATAGGTTGACCGGGCGCTCTCGATGTCCTCGAAATAGGCGTCGAGTTCACTTTCAAGCAGGCGATTGCGACTATCGATATGGAACGGCGCGTGGTCTGTCAGCGTGAGAATGTCGATGCCTCGGGCAATAGCCGATCTTACAACTTCATCGACGCTTCCGACTGCATGCTTCGAATAGGACGTGTGTGTGTGGGAGTCGATCTTCACGGTGCGATCATCCTGTCCAGCATGCCGTCGTGTCCCGCCATCGCCTTGACTACCCAATACGGATTGTTGACCCGATTCAGGATCGACTGCGCCCGTTCATCGTCCTGCAACCGAGTGACGAGATCCATGAACGGCTTCGTGTAAAGCGTGCGGATCAACGGGGAGTCGGCCACGCGTTGCGAGAGCTGTTGCCATGAGAACGGGTCGGTATGAATATTGCCAAGCCGCTCGCTCTCGATTCCGTAGAAAAAGACATCGCCGTTCGGCTTGACGGTGACATCCATGCCGTTGTCCAAAGGCGCTTTGTTGAGGCTTCCAAGTGTGAAGCGCTTCAGTACTTTCTCTTCGATAGCGCAGACGTACTGTTGCAAGTTGAGGTAACCTGACGGCGCATCGGTGGCGGGAAGAACGAGGTTCTTGTACTCGACACTGAAGCGCATCTCACCAACCACAAGTTGATCTTCTAGCATGCTTTGCCGCACGATACTCGCATCGAGGCCGTGACGCGCGAGTTCATCGACGAGATACAGTCCAGTGAAAGCGCGGTCCGTATCGACTGAGCGGAACGAGAACGTCAGCCCGGCAGGCTTATGCTCGCGAAGAAAGCTAATGCTAAAGCCATGTGGTCGATGCTTGATGCGTTCGATATGGTGCGAATCGGAACTCAGGCGAATATTACAGGTGTCGTTCTTCGAAGCGACGAGCGCGCTGGTCGCTTCATAGAACGTCTGCAGTCGGTCGTGTGGAAGGAAGCCGCTTGTGATGAATTCGAACGCCTTGTTGCCGCGCGAGAGGCTAAGTATCTGATGGAAAGTCTCGATATTGTTCAACGGCTCACCCTCGCCGCTGACGGAAATGCGCTTGACCTCCGGCGAGTTAATGAGCGACGTGAGGTTCTCCGCGGCCTGGTGCGAAAGCGTCATTTTTATGCCGGATTTGTGCTTGTCCGCATACATGCAAAACGGACAGCCGATGCCGCAAATTTGCGTGATATCGATGTAGAGAAGATGGCCCTTCATATTCATTCTTTACGACCTGTTATGTGCTAAGTCCATTCTGCCCAGCATACTGCTCATGTCGTTGTCTTATCGACAAGCGAATGCGAATCTTGAGGCTGATCGGCTCCTAGCGAAGCGCGTCGGTATGTTCGAGCCTCGTAAAAAACGGCAAACTCTGCGCTCGCGATGTGCAACCGCCGGTCAAGCGTCGACTCTTTGAGTCGATGCTCTCGTTTGTACATGCTCGCACATTACTCGGCGTATACAACTGACGAGTCAGCAATGTTTGGCTAGCCGGCTTGGTCAACGCGACTATTACCCGCTTCTTAGGAGAATCCAGCTATCCTGAAGTATGCGGCGAATCTGTTAAGAAAAACTAAAGTATCTTTCGGCAATGCCGATGTCCGGCTAGTTAGATACAGGCTAGACAGATTCCAGATAGCTGGAATAGTAAGGGCGCTGCGAGCTCACCCCAGCGGCAAGCGCGCGCTCTTTGAACAAAAAAATGCAGGATCGTCGGCATGGACGACCAAAGAGGCTCGCACGCGATGTCGATCATGCCGGGCTGATGTCGTTGCTGTCATAGCGGCACTTGCTGTTGTTGATATGGAATGTTGAGGTCCAACGCCTGGATCTGGATGGATTGCGGGTGGATGATATGCGTAAAAATCCTCTTGTTTTTTACGGGGTCCTTATCCGGAAAATCCGCGTAGCGATCGTTGCTGATAACGTAGGCATGCTCGTCGAATTCGGCAGCAGCGAGAACGGCGGGGTCGGCCTTGTCGCGGCGGGACATGACCTCCACTCTAACATTCGGAAATAACGCACGTAGGTCACTATCGTTCATTTTTGTCTGCCTTCTGATGCCCGGGTCAAACCACAATTCAACTGTATAGTCTTCGCATAGACGTGCTACTAGCGCTTTCAATGGCTCAACGCCGACAAAACTCCTTTTCCCACCACTCGTCGTGGCGTAGCAAAGATTGCTGCCGTCCAGGATCAGCCTCGCGATCTCTTTGTCCAAAACGCGAATGATGTCTTCCAGGCGGTGTTCGAGCTTTTCAACGTTACGCTCAAGCTTGCGGAGTGTAGATTTGGCTTCTCGCATAACGTTGCCAGGGCTTCCGTTGCCGGAACCGAAGCGGGTTTCACAATCTTGATGAATCTGTGCCCGCTCCCTAGCGGTCTGGGCAGCGCCGAGGTTCCGTTGCAGAGTTTCGGCAATGGCCATGTCTGATTTGATAATGCGGATTTCCTGCTGTGCCTTGCCATACTCTCGAGCTACTTCGCCTGCGGTTGCCTCCCAGCGCTCGCTAGCTTTGCGGGCGTGATCCATGCCGGCTTGGGTCTGCTGCAACTTGGTGCCCAGGTGAGGAAGAATCGCTAGGGTTTCGAGGGGATCGAAACCTCTGTAGCGCTCTAGATCGGCCGCTACTCTGCGGTGGCTAGTTTCTTTTTCGACGAGTTCCGCGGTGAGTGTCGATTGTTCGTTCCGCAATTTGTCGGCGCGAGTCTTCAGGGCTGTCACCTGCCGGGTGGCAACGCTTCGTTCGCTAGACATGTAGAAGCGGCCGAAAATCCCTGGCTTAGCTGCCTTGCATGCAGTAGCCAGTTGTGCCGAGGTGGATTGAAGTGCCTTATCGATCTCGCCGAGCCGCTCGTGCGTCGCGTGTATCTCTCGTTTCAGCTGGGACCAGATGGAGTGGGCTCGATTGATGTCGAACTTCTCGAACCACCCGAGCTTCTCCCGAGTGCTGAGAATTTCATTGACTAGCAGTTTTTCCTCGCGCTCTAAGGACGTGAGTCGAATCGCGTGATGGTTGTGGTACACGGTATCGATCCTTTAATTTCGTACAAAACGTTCGACAAGATGCGTTTAGTTGAGGATGAGGCGGTTAGGAAGTCCTTTGTGCTGCTCGTTTGCCGGCAACGTAGGCAGCTTTCGCCGACAATTGGATCGCAAGCGTCGTTACTGCACCTGCCAAGAAGCAAATGGCATTGACTAGCAGGAACTCGAGCGGAGAAATCGTATGTCTCATGGAATCGCATCCTAAAATTGGCTTTGCAGAAAATTAGACGGGTGACGACAGGCCTGTGATCAAACGCGCTCCACATTTGCTGCAAAAGTTGCTGCCGGAAACGAGCGGCGTGTGGCAGTCTGGGCAGGCTGATGTGAGTGACATCTTTTGCCTCATGTAGCCAATTTGAATCACGCACGGTACGGTTACGCGATAGGCGGGGCTGGCCAGGTCGAACGCGGTCCAGATGCCGGTAATCGCCCAACCGAGAGGGCCGGCGAGCACTGCCAGCCCCCTGCCGAGCGTAGATGATCCGGCGGCCAATATAACGCCGCGGCCAACCAAGCTGCTCATCGTTGCGCTGGCGACAAGTGTGGCGAGCCTATATGAGGCTATTCCTGACCCACCAAGTGTGGCAATCAACGCCGCGAGGGCCGCGGGGCCCATTCCGACCCGGTAGGGGACACCCATTGACTGGAATAAGGTCGCTTTGTCCTGATCACTCATACGGCTGAGCGATTGCTCCAGTACCTTCCCGATGACAGCCATTTCCATTGCGGCGCAATCGATGCCTGAGGTTTTCGGTGCGCCCGTGTGATCCATGACGTCGGAAGCTATCTCAAGGTAGCGTACGCCCTTCCCGCCGCGCACGAAGTTCATCATTGAGTTACCACCGAAGCGCGAAAGTTCTTCGGCGATCAGTGCGCGTGCAAGTTCATCTGGTCCGCTGACTTTCGCCGCAGCTAACTGTCGCGTCACTGCATTAGAAACAGCGACCCTACCGCTACCGTTATCCGTAATGACGTCGATGAGCAATCCAATATCATCGTCACTCGCGTTAAGGAGGACGTCGGCAAGGTCGGGGTCTTCAATGATTGGCATACAGCAATTCCTCGGAAAAACCGGCGTTAATCGTCGTTACTTGGACTATGTGGTGTCGTCCGGCTAACCATCGCACTGGCTACCGCGGTCAGCAACTGCCGGATCGGGCCGGCCTGGGCGTGACGGAGCATCAAGGCGTCAAACTTGAGGCAACTGCGTCGTCGCCATTCGTCCCTCGCGTTCACTCGTTCGACCTCGGGGGATGCGCCCACGCCTTTGGGTCTCGCATCGGGATGGACCTTGCAAACGCGCAACACTTTTTCTATCGGATTCTTCGCAGTCGATTGGTCTTCTGGCTGCAAGAGGGTCGCTGCAGTCAGGTAGTCCGCGCTGTCACCGATTGCGAGCGCAATTTCGGCCCAGTCTTGGGGGCGCATTAGCAAGAAAGCCGGCGGGATTCCGAGGGCATCGGCAATGCGACTGACGGTGCGAAGGTCCGGATTGGCATGAGCGCCGCCGGAGCGCGGTCTCTTTAACGCACGAAGCGTACTGCGAGCAATGCCAGTCCTGCGTTGCATGCTCGCCGATGACAATGGACCAGGCAAACCGCTGTCACGCTGCTTGCCCCCAACGGCGAGCATTGCCGTGAGGTTTTCGCTGAAATATTGCCCGAGGGTCTTAGGGCTGTTCGTTGAATTCGTGATTTCCATGGACATCTTCCGGCGTCTTGATTGATGAACGATACCGGTTGATCGATGGAATGGAAATATAAAATGGAGCATAGACACTCCAGATCAACGAAAAGTGGAGCGCTTATACTCCACTTTTCGTCATTGCTTGTGTTGAGAATGGGATTTGCGCTAACAGTCCATTCTGATCGGCGTTTGCTTAAACAATTGTTTCCGGTCGAGCGCTTGCATTCAGTAATCGTCACACACCAAGATCGTCGTCGCGGAGCGGTCTGCTTCGGTAACGACTTGGATGACTGAGCCGGTAAGCAGTACGTAGCGTGAAACGATGCGCAGCTCAAGCAGCACCGCGAGTTCATTCTGCAGGCAGTCACGCTCACCCAGGTCACCCCAGTCACCGTGAATGTGGCGCGCGAGCACTAAGATGTCTGGCACTTTCGCGAGTTCCAGTGCCGCTGTGGCAGCTGGGGTGACGGTGGGTCTGCCCGTTTTGAACCGGACGCTGCTATGGGTATCGTTTGTCTGCATGATGTTTCCAGTGAGGTTACGGTTTGCCGGGACGAAATGCCGGCGACCGAAAGAGGAATTGGTTTGGATAAGACGATGAGTAAAAAGCTGATCGGACTGCGTCAGTAGTCGTCGGGCAAAAGCACTGTCGTGACCGAGCGGTCCCATTCCGTGATGACCCAGACCTTCGTGCGGTCGGGCATCGTGTAGACAGACAGGACACGCAGGCCAGAGGCGACGCACAGATCGTTCTGCTGCCAGTCCTCAGGGCACACGTCGCCCCAGTCGCCGCAGATGTGGCGAAGCAGCAAAGCCATCGGCGGGATGCCGTTGTGGTTCAGTGAAGCGAGTGCGCCTGGCGTCGCGACAATGCGCCCCGGCCTGATGCGCGGCTGGAGCGGAAAAAAGGATGGATGGTTCAAGTAGAGGGTCTCCAGAAAGCGGACGTGGGTAGGCCTCCGGAAGATCCGGATGCATTTCACGTCGGAAGGGGAAAAATCACGAAGGACGCAGACGCGCCCTGTTACCGCTGCGTGGCTGACTCAAGGACTTGCCGACGCAGGACTGTGGCTCTGGCCTGGGAGCAGCGAAGGTGACGACGGATGCCGGAAACCGTCGGGTGCAGATGCCCGGCTTCGATGTCGCGGACCAGCCTCGCGACTTCGGCATCGACGGGCGTGACCGTGGTGACCGCTGGCGGGCTGGTGCCGGCCGCGGGAGTATCGGCGGTGACTGGCCCCATCACGACGGGGTGATCTGCTGCGTCCGCCACATTCGATTGAAACACCAGATACCAGAGCAGGCAGGCCATGCCTTCGAGTACGGCGGCAAAGGCAAGTCCGGCAAACAGGTCAAGGCGGGCCGCTGGCAATGGCAGGACCGTGGCGAGTCGCGCGATGACCGGATCGTCACGCAGCGCTTCGTTTCGCGCGGCATCCCGGTCAGCGCTGGCTTCCTGCCGGTGTAGTTCGCCGGCTTCGGCATCGAGCGCATCGAGCTTCGCGGCGAGCGAGACCTGCCGGACCCGCAACGCCGGACAGTCGTGCGCACAGCGCTGTGCGTCCGCGACCGCCCGTTGACGCGTGACGAGTGCCCGTTCCGCCATGACTGTCGCGAGACTACGTCGCGGGAGAGCCGTGACCACGGTCGGTCCTGCCCGTGCTTCGCCTGCGTGCAACTGCGAAAGCAGGAAGAACGTCGCGTGACCATAGGACGCTCCGGCCATACACGCAATCCACAGTAGGACTCCAACGCAGCGTACAGTTGTCGGCGCTGTGCGACAGAGTGACGGCAACAGGTGTGCGCCGACAACCAGCACGACTCCGGTTGCGATCCACACCAGCCGCTCGGCAAGCCACCCGCCGCGCTGCCAGCCGGCGATCACCGACATGCAGATGGCCGTACCGGTTGCTCCGGCTGCCAGCGCGAGTACACCGTATCGGACCGGCCTCATGCTGCGGCATCGCCAACCCGTGCAGCGCGGCGATCCAGCTTCTCGCGCAGGGTCGGCTGCGGGGTCTGGGTTGCTGACCCGGTGCCTTCCGCCTGGCTGCCCGCGTCTCCGCTGCCGGCATCCGGATAGAACTCCTCGACGACCGCCGACCCGTCCTCGATACTTTCTTCGAAGGCGCCGTTGCCGAATCCGTTGCGCGCCGCCGTATCGAGCGCAGTTTGATCGAAGCCTGCCGCCCGGCGACGTGCATCCAGTTCGTGCGCCTGTCCGATCGCGTCTTCCAGCGTGCTGCCGCTTCTTACCCCCAGATCAACGTAGTAGATCGCCGACCGGTAGCTCTGTGTGGTGGACTTGCCGCGCAGTTTCAGTTCCAGGGGCAGGCAGGCGAGCAGATTGCCCGACACCGCGCTGAAATAATGAAGCCGTGCGGCGAGCGTACGGATCGAGTTGTAGGAGGTCGTGCGGAAGATGAACGAACCGAGTTCGTCGTCCTCGCCGATCACCACGTTCAGCCGCCCATATGGCTTGCAGTTTCCGGCCTGTCCGAACGCACAGCCGTCCGGTGAAGGACAGGTCAGGTTCTCGATGCCGCTATCAGCAGCGCGCCTGCATGTTTCGCCGTTGCCGACACAGACAGGGCGCCCCGTGTCACGATCAAACAGCGAATACTCGGCCCGCAGGTTCAGGTCGGGATCGTTGAACAGGAACCGGACGGGAATCGAGCGCAGCTTGCCACTGGTCATCTTGCGCAACGATTCGTTGAGGGGATGCAGCATCCAGCCGTCGCGATTCTGGATCTGCGTGGTGATAGTGAACTGGTCGTCCTTCTCCGGCAGACGCTTGCCGTTCTTCTCGACCAGACGGCCAATGGAAATCCGCCCGATAACTGGCGGCGTAATGGCGAGACCTTTGAGCATGACTGTTTTCTCCAGGTGTCAGATGGAAATCAGATGGAAACGAGAAACCGGCGTGAGCCGGGTTTCGTGATGGCGTATTGCTGCTGCAGTTCGGGGTGCTCGGAAAGCAGTCGTTTCAGATCGACGCCATCCGAGTCCTTGCTGCGTTTGAACGAGACTTCGCCCGTCTCGAAGAGGGCGCGGGACGCGCTGCCCATGGCTTGCTGGATGGTCTGCTTCAGCCTTGACTCCAGCTCCGTGCGCGTTTCGATCTCGGCCCGGACCGAAACCAGATCGGAGAAGACCGCCGACAGGCGCGGGTCGCCCGTAAAGTCCACCGACACGCCCGCGCTGCCCGGATAAAGGTGCCGTAGTGCACGGTCGGCAGATTCGGAACCGTCCGCAGGAGGTGGCGTGTCGCTGGTCACGTACTGCCAGAACTGTGCTTCGAGCGGAATGAGCCGGGCGATCAGTTCGTCGTCACGCTCGATACGGTGCACTGCCAGTTGCTGGCCGCATAGCAGCACGGCGACGTCGGCAGCGCGCTTGCCCGTGACAGCTAACTGATGCTGGACCTGAAGCTGCACGTATTCCGGCACGCCGTCGCGCCATAACCGTGCGCCGAACTCGCCGGCGGTCTTGCATTCCAGAATCTGCACGCCCGGTACACCGACGATCTCGCGATCGAGATTCGCCAGCATGAAGGGAATCGTGGGATGCTGGAGGACGGCGTTGACCTTGCGTACCCGGTTGCCGGTCTGCTGCGTGTAGGCCGCGGCAACAATGGGTTCGAGCAGCGTGCCCCAGTACACGGGTTCCGTGGTGTCATGCGGGTCGGGCTTCGCCAGCCCGGCATCGCGCCCGGTCTTGTCGAGCCACAGTTCAAGCGTGCTCATGTACGGATTGAGTCCTACGGCGGCAGCCGCATCCGAGCCGCCGATGCCGGTCCTGCGCACCGCCAGCCAGTCGTCACGGCTTAAGCCCTGTGTGGGGACCAGCCGAAGCGCGGGAGGTCGCCTGCCGCCTGGCCCGTCTGCAGTAAGGTGTGTCATGTGAGATCCTCCTGACGGCAAAACACCCGGTGAGCGCAGGCTCGACCGGGCGTCTTATGACGTTGGGTGAAGAGGGCAGGGACGGTTCAGACGACGAGCTTCAGCGCTTCGTCCCATGCCTTCTGTTTGAGAGTCGCGCCGTGGCCGAACCACGCCGCATCGCGCCGGTGATCATCGCTGCGGGCACGACGCTGGTGATCGACGAATTCGGTCACGCTGTTGAGCAGCCCCCACGCGGTACCGTCTGCGGAGGGCAGATTTGCGCCCTTGCCGTGCCCGGAAAACAGCGCCTGCACGGCCCTGATCGCGCTGTCGTTGGTGGTGGCGGCCGCGCGGTCCGAAGCATTGGCTGTTGGGTAAGTCAGTACGCGCCTGAAAAACGCGTCGGCAGATTCGGCCGTCACCTTGCGTTCCGACAGTGCCTTCATGCGCACCATGAAGCCGTCCCACGACGAGATTGCGATGCCGAGCTGGCGCTTGACAGCCTGTGCATCGAACTGGCTTCGATGAGGTACCTTCACGGCACTCGTGCTGTCACCGAGTGCGATGGCAAGCGTGTTGTTGCAGACCACACGCACCGAGGTGAACTGCGCTGTTGTCGCCAGCGTGCCATCACAGGCCGTGGCGAGCAGCAGATAGCCGTTGACCTTGTCGCGACCCTTGAGGGACACGCTTTGTCCCGTGCGGGCGAGTGCCCACAGCTTCTTGCCCTCCTTGAGTACGCCTGCCGTTTCCAGTTCGAACCCGCCGACCTCGGTTAAGTCCCGATAGAACTCGAGAATTTCCGCAGGCTGGACGACCTGATAACGGCTCGATACGACGGAGAGGGGCGCTTTGGTATCCGAACGGTACAGCACCTTCTGCTCGGGAAACGCGTGAATGGAACCGAGGCCTGTCGTGCCAGCGACGAAGCGTACTTCGGATTCCTCGATCGTCCAGGCCATACCGGCCTGTTGTGCCCAGACTTCGAGCGGCTGGTTGCTGGCAAGCTGATTGCCAAGGCCGTGCCATGGCGTTTCGTTGACGTAGGCCATCGACTGAACGAGATGCATGGGGTACTCCCTTGAGATGGAAAAGGCATAACGCCCGGCACCAGCCGGGCAGATTGATGTCGCTGAAAAGAACGTGAAAACGGTGTAACGACTGGGCAATGGCAGCAAATGCGGTGATCAGCCGTGCTGCGCGCCGAAGGCATGACCACATGAGAGGCACCGGTAGTTGTCGAGCATGTTCTCGTCGATGGCGGCACCGACTGCGGAGCCGGCCGCGTTGCCAGCGGCGCTGCCGAGCAGTCCGGCAAGCACTGCGCCGGTGAGTCCTCCGAACACCGCGCCAATGGGGCCACCGATTGCGCCGACTGCCGCGCCTGCCTCGGCCCCGGAGAGTGCCAGCGCGAAGCCGCTCGTCGCGCCCGCGACGCTTCCAATCGTGCCGCCTGCCATGCGCGCGACGTTGAGTGTCTCGAGATGCATGGAGCCGCAATGTGGGCAACGCATGGGAGCATCGCCTGACGGAGATGGCGAGGGGAGAGGCGCGAGGGACGATCTGATTGCTGGATAGCTGGCGTCCGGCTGGGCGGCGGCCCTTGCCTGATGGGATGCTGACGTGTGGTTTGATTCGAAGGAACCAATGTCGTCGAAGGCGAACGCATCGCGTTGCCGGAAATCGGTGTCGTTGGCGCTTCGGGTGTCGGGCGCTGAACGATAGATGGATGACGGTGACCTGCGCGGATGCGGCGCGTACTCTGGATAGGGGGCCTGCGCCTCCCACTCATCTTCGAATGGATACGCGGGCTGTGGCTCAAAAGCAGAAGCCGGCATCGCTGCCGGTGGCGTCGCAGGCGGCACAGTCGAAGGACGACGCAACCAGAAGATCAACACGGCAATCGCCGTCACGAGAAGTACGAGGGCGACTGCGATGACGGACACGGTAAGGGGATTCATGAATGCTCCTGGGCGAAATGCGCAGATGCGTCATTGCATCGGCGGAGCGGCCTATGCTGGCCGTGCTCAGGGAGGTGATATGTGACTGACCGGAAATAGAATCCGGGAAGGTGCAGGACAAAGGACGGCAAATTCCCTGTAAATCCTGCGGGCAATCCGGACAGGACCGGGGTCGCCGGTCGGAGCGAATCAAGTCCAGGCGTTGTCTGCCGATAACTGATCTGGACGCGACGGAACAGCGTGAATTCTGAACGTCCGTCAAGCCTGCATAACGGCGGACCCTACGGAGGAGCATGGCGAGCAAACAGACGATCAACGAGGTCCTGCTATACACGCTCGGGCTTCGAGTGACCAACCGCACGTGGGCGTGAGACGCATATGGCGACGACGTGGTCGTCATGAAGCTCTGGAAGCGGCGATACTTCAAGGATCCGGACGGAACCGAACGGATCGAGGTGTGGGCGCCACCGCCCTGGAAAAAGCCGGCGAAGGCGGCCCGCAACGAACGCCGCGCAAACATAGACCGGCTAAAGTCGGGCGGCACCACTTACGCCGTGTTGAGGGAGGGTGAGGGTTCTGACGATCCGAACGCCAGGGACTACGAGAACCGGTACCTGTACAGGTTAGTCCGTGTGGTGACGGACACGAAGGGATTCGAGTTCGCCGTGATTTCCGGGCGCGTACCGGTGAGTGATTTCCTTGCGCGGGGCACGGCAATCGAGGTCGATCTGGCGGACATCGCGACGCGCCACGCCGATAATCCGACGACCCACGAGGCGCTGGTGGCGGCACGACTGGGGCAGGGGAAGTATCGTTCCGAGCTGCTTGCGCGGTGGGACGGGCAATGTGCAGTGACTGCCTGCCCGGTGACCGAGATTCTGCGCGCTTCGCACGCACGGCCGTGGAGCGATAGCGACGACAGTCAGCGGCTTGATCCGGACAACGGACTACTCCTTGTAGCAAATCTGGACGCGCTTTTTGACGCGGGCCTGATCGCGTTCACGAGTACAGGGGCGATGCTGGTGTCGCCGCATTTGCCGAAAGAGCATCGTGCGGTGCTTGGTGTGCCCACCAACCTGCGCAAGCGGCCGAGTCCAACTCAGGCGAAATATCTGCAGTATCACGCGGAGAATGTGTTCAGGACAAAGGTCTGACGCGAGAGGTCGTGCATGTGACTGTGTCGACGATCTCGATGAAGGACGCACCTGCTGCGCACCCGTCGCTGTCGAGTAGCTGACAACGGGCGCACCGGTCCTCATGCGCCAGGCGAATTTTGCCGAAGTCCTGCAAACCATCACGGCGATGCCCATCCCGATGCGGACCTTCAGATTTACGACGACCAGCCGTTATTTCGAATGACGCTAAGTGATCGCGTACTCTGCGAGCGATCAACAAAGGACGTTAGACCAAAATGAATCGTCGTCTCGGCGCCGGTGGCAATGTCCTGCTCCCCAAGATTGGTTCGAACGCATGCATTCCGGTAAGGGGAACCTTTACGCGTGACGACTTGCTCGCGGCGCATCGCGTACCCCCGCAGCTTATCGGTATCGTGCCGAGTAATACGGGCGGGTTCGGTGCAGCTAACACGGCCGCCGAGGTGTTCGGTGCTAATGAAATCGCGCCCTGTCGATGGCGCTTTGAACAGATCAACGAGTGGATTGGCGACGAGGTGGTGCGCTTCAAACCCTACGTGATCGCAACAGCGTAGTCTGGGGGGCTGGCGCAGCTCACGAGGCGAGCCCGCTCGGCATAAATCCGATTGCCGCTAGCGGTAATGGTGCGCGTCGTTCTTAAGGAGACCAGAACCCAAGGTTCCCGAGACTTAAAGCCAGCTTGAGTCGGGAGGTTCTCCACTTCGAGACGGCGAGCACGCGCTGCTTGCGCGCATCGGTCAATGCAGCCTGGGCATTCAGCAGTTCCGTGAATGTACCGACGCCCTCCCTGTAACGCCCCCGTGCGATGTCAATCGAGCGTTCCGCAGCGGTCAGCAGGTCTTGTGAGATTCCAAGATTCGCCGTGCTGGTCAGCAAACTTTCGTAGCTCTTCCATACGTCTAGTGACACCTGCAACTCGGTGTTTTGCAGGTTTGCCTCCTCGGCATCGGCCTGCTGCTCTGCCTGTTCGACCCGGTAGCCCGACGCAAAGCCTTCAAAGAGAGGGATTTTCAACTGGATGCCGATTGTGCTCCCACGGCTACCCGTGATCGGTAGCTGTTCCGGTTGCTGCTGGTACGCCGGATTGTTTTGCATGAGGTTGCCCACTAGGGAAATAGTGGGCCGCCCTTCGGCCCGCACCGCGTCAACGTTCGCGCGAGCAGCCTCCAGTCGGGCGCGTGCAGCAACCAGTTTAGGGTGTTGCGTCTTCGCTTCATCAATCAGTTGATCCACGTTTTGCGCAAATGCCGCGTTGTCGACTGCTGGCTCCGTCGCACCGATCGTTAGGGGTGTGTTCGCGTCGAATCCCATCATGCTCGCAAGCGTCCCGGTCGCGGCAGACACGTTACCCTCGGCGCTCACGCGGTCGAGTACTGCGCGCCGGTAGGTTGTCTCAGCCTGCAACTGGTCGCTCAGGGTGCCAACGCCGCCATCGTGCTTTGCAGTTGTATCGGCGAGACTGTCGTGTGCCGTGCTTTCTGTCGCTCTTGCGGCTTCGAGTGACGCTTGTGCATCGCTCAGGTCGTAGTAGGCCTGTGCGGCCTTGAAGAATATGGTCTGGAGCGTATCGTCCTGTGCAGCGTTAGCGGCGGCCAGCAATTGCCGCGCCTGGCGCAGATCTGCACTTCGCTTTCCGAAATCGAACAGTACCCAGGCGAAGTCCAGTTCTCCGTATCGGCTCGACGAGTTCTGCGATGAAGAAATTGAACTCGCGCCGAGCGAGCTCGCATTGTAGGTCGTCGCCAGTGTGTCACGCTCGATGCCCGCAGTCGCATCAATGGTTGGCAGGTACGCCGCCTCTTTGACGCCAACGGCCGCTGCCTGTGCGCGTACATTTGCCCAGGCTTGTCGCGCCTGAGGGTTCGCACAAATCGCTTGCAGCAGAATCTCTTGCAGACCCAGGGGATGATCCACGGCTTCCGGCAGGCATGATTCGTTCATCAGGAGGGATCCGGCGGGAGAGCTGGATACGGTCTGCTTTGTGGAATAGATGTCGACCCATTGGGCATTGGCAACGCGTGCGACAAGGAGTGCCGCTACTGCCGCGACAAGAAGTGTGTGATTCACGGTGGACCTTTATCGTCCGGGTACTTCGATGTTCGCATCGGGTGTCATTGCGGCAAGTGCCGATGGCGGTTGGTCGAACGCCACCTTGCCGGCATTCAGGACAATGACGCGCGACGCGGACGCGATTGTTTCGGGGCGATGTGCGACGATCAGGCGTGTCATCCGAAGCGCGCCGACGGAGGCATTCACTTGCTGTTCACGCTGGATGTCCAGGTGACTTGTGGCCTCGTCCAGGACAAGAATCTTTGGCCGCTTGTAGAGTGCCCTGGCGAGCAGTACCCGCTGCTTTTGTCCACCCGAAAGGACCGTACCCATGTCTCCCACCAGTGTGTTGTAACCCATAGGCATCGCGACGATATCCGAATGTATCGCGGCAAGCTGCGCGCATTCGGCGATCCATTGGGAATCAGCCTGCGGATCAAAAAAACATATGTTGTCGGAGATCGATCCGGCGAACAGAACGTCGTCCTGCAAGACCGTACCGATGAGCGAACGCAGTCGCTCGATGCCGAGTCGATCAACCTCAATACCACCTATGCGCACCGTACCGGAAGTTGGCCCGAGAATCCCGAGCAGCACATTGACAAGCGTTGTCTTGCCGCAACCTGACGGCCCGACTATGGCAACGGATTCGCCCGGCTCGACGCGAAACGAGACCCCGTTGAGAACGGGTGGCTCACCATCTGCGTAGCGGAACGTCAGGTTCTCCGCCTCAATCCTAGGGGTGAGATTTTCACCCTCGCCAGGCACATGCCGGATGCTGGTGGCGGGTTCGGGCTCTGCGAACACAATGTCTGCGAGGCGCTCGCCTTGCAGTTGCAGCATCTTGACTTCGAAAAACCGGTCGATGAGGCTACTCACCCGGCTGTCAAACTGCATCTTGTATGCATTGAAGGCGATAAGCACCCCGACGGTGAACTGACCGTCCATCACGAGCCGGGCGCCGAGCCAGATCACCAGCAATCCTTCGATACCAAACAGCAACCCGTTAAGCTGTTGATACAGCAACTGAAGTTTCTGGACATGCAACCCTGCATTGACCTGTTCAACCAGCAGGGCGAGCCACCCCGATCGTCGCTCGCTCTGGCGGTTAAACAGCTTGATCGTCTTGACTCCACGCACGGTTTCCAGAAAGTTACTTTGCTGTTTCGCTGCATGGATAATCTGGTTCTCGGACGCAGTGCGCAACGGCCAGTACCATGCCCAGCGGAGCAGACCGTATAGCAGCATGGTTCCTAGCGCGATCAGTCCAAGCGCGCGACTGTAGACGAACATCATGGCCAGCGTGATGATCGTCATCACGCCGTCAATCACAGCGCTTAGAAAGGACGTGGTGAGCGTCTGCTGGATCGTGTCAATCGAACCGAAACGCGAGACAACATCGCCCAGGTGCCGTCGCTCGAAGTACTGGACCGGCAGGCTGAGAAGGTGTGTGAACACGTTGGCTCGCCACTGCACGTTTAACGTTGTGCCGAGATACATCAACGCCCACGCCCGGATCGCGCTAGTGGCCTGTTGCATCAACAGTAGAAGTCCAAAGCCAAGCACGAGCAGCGTCAACAGACTACGGTCTGCGCTCACGATGACGTCATCAATTACCCATTGCAGAAAAAACGGTGAAACGAGCGAGAAAACTTCAAGCGCAAGAGCAAGCAAAAGAATTTGACCCAGCGAACGGGACAGACCTGCGATGGGGCCGATCAGTGAGCGAAGCTTGACGGATGGATTCGCGTCTCGTGGCCTGAAACTTCCCGTCGGCCACAATTCAAGTGCGACACCTGTAAATGAGCGTGACACTTCTTCGAACGTCAGCTTGCATTCGCCGCGCGCCGGATCATGAATTGACACGCCACGACTGCTCACCTCCCGAAGCACAACAAAGTGATTGAAATTCCAGTGCAGCATGCAGGGCAAACGCAGCTGGCCGATGTTATCGAGATCAAGCTTCAGCGCTCGGGTGCCAAGCTCCAGGCGTCCCGCAATTTCGATAACACGCTTTAGCGATGCGCCTTTCAGCGACATGGAGAACTGGGCACGCAGCGTTGCAAGATCGACGTGATGGCCATGATATCCAGCGACCATCGCGAGGCAGGCCAGTCCGCATTCCGCGGCCTCTGTTTGCAGGACGATGGGCAATTTCCTGCCAATGCCGAAGGAAAGGCGATCCAGAAGGGGCATGAGTTGAAGTCCTATTAGAGTTTGCCGGTCATGCTGTAAAGCGGCTCAAGCACCCATTCGTAAAGGCGGCGACGATCTTGCAATATATCCGCCTGGAGTGTCATGCCCGCCTCCAGCGGCTGCGGCTTTCCGTAGGCGGTAACTGTCTGCGATTTCAGCGCGACCGTGATGCGGTAGTAAGTGTGGCTACTGGCGCTCTGGATACCACTCGCCGACAGTTCGTTGGCTGAAAGTGCCGTGCGCGCGATGGAGACAACACTTGCCTGGTATTGCCCAAATTTCTGATACGGGTATGCCCGATAGCGAAGCAAAACGGGATCGTCCACACGTACAAATCCTATGGCCTCGCTCGGGACGAACAGATACGCCCGCCAGCGCGTGCCTTTAGGCACGATGCTGGCGACAGGATTTGAAGTGTCAACTGTTTGCCCTGGCTGCGCGATTACCGCGGTCACCGTGCCGGCCTCGGGTGCGGAAACGACGAATTCGCGCCTCGCCTCGCTCTCAATTACGCTTTGGTCTACGCCGATAACCTCGCGCTGCACCCGTGCAATCTGGTTCTGATGCTGTAACGACGACTCAGCAAAACTGTCGTTCGCTTCCTGCAGTGACTGCATCACACTTGTGCGGTCCCGTTGAAGACTCCCAAGCTTTGACTGCTGCTCAAGCAGGTCGGCTTGGCGTTGCTGCGCCTGATCTCTTGAAATGTAGTCTTTCGCAAGCAGATTTTCGTAACGGGCGGCTGCATCCGCCGCAATGGCAGTGCGGGCGCGCTGCGCGACTAGTTGACTTTCAACGTCCGCAAGTTCGGCGCGCAGGCTGCTTATCTTTGCCTGCAAGGTAGCGCGCTCGTCGGCCTGCAAGACACGAGTCTTGTCGATTTCCTGCTGTAGTGACTCTTTGCGCTGTCGTGCACCCTTTATGAGCGCTGCCTGTGTGTCTCCTGCTCCCGTGCTTTGCAGTTCGGTCGAGATTGTGTACAGCGCCTCTCCTGCGGCGACAGGCTGTCCTTCGCCCACGTCGAGTTTCAGCACGAGACCGCCTTGCTGTGGATAAATTTTGATCAGCCCTTCGTCGGGCGCAATTATACCTTCGACTGTTACGCGCTTTGTATAAGCGCCGAAGGAGAAAAGTGTGATAACGCATACCGCCATGCAAGCCGCGGTGATTGTTAGAAACGTCAAAGACAGTGGCCTGATCAGTAAAATATCGCCATGCGCTTGCATTCGCTGTGCTTTTTGCGCGTCGGAACGGAAAAGGAGGGATTGCTTAGGCATTAACTCTTTGATGAACCGGAGGATCAAAAAACGATTTGGATGCGCGCGTAGCGAAAGTCAGGTAAGTCCGGTCAGCATTGTCAAATGCCGTGTAGACGGCGACAGTGGCGCGCAATAATTAAAGGAAACATGGTGCGCTATAATAAAGAGGGCAAGCTGCTACTCGAGTTGATCGACCTGAGTCATCGAAATTGCATGAAAACTTGCCTAAAAAAGTTGTCTCGCTAAATGAACCTATCGGTCATGAAGACATTAGTCTATTCTCACATGCGACTTGACTCGTCATGGGCGTTTTGGGAAATGTCTCGCCAGATGAAGGACGTAGTCTAAAGTACTCAAGACGCACTCGCTTGCAATCTAAGGCAAACCCCCGGACGCAGATGCTCCGAATCCGGGACCTCTCGGATTCGGGAGCATCCAGTCCTATCTAGCCAGACTTATTTGCCTGTCAAATGCGCTACGGCCCCTGCGGCAGCTCCGCCGGCCATTCCGCCGATTCCGCCCACGGTAACACTACCGCCTGTGGCGAAGGCATTCGCTGCGCCGGAAACGCCCCCGGCTACCGCGCCTTGCGACATAGCAGCAACCAATGCCGCAAGAGGTGTAAGGTCCATTCCACCGCTTACAAGGTCGATTTCTTCTTCAGATAATTGAACAAGATTCACGGAAATATCTGTCGCTTCGGCGAAACACATCATTTACTTTCTCCCAACGATTTAAAGTAGGACAAAAAGAATTGACTAAAAAAAACGGCAAAAAATGCCGACACAACAGTTGAGATTATTCCTTTTGAGTCCAATCCCAACTTTCCTAAAAAAAAAGACATCGGAAAATATAAGAGAAATACGTGAAAAATTCGGACCACTGCTGCTACCACGTTTCTCACATAGCCTCCAAAAGCGTCTAAACAAAAATATTGTTGGAAAGATTGGACATGCATTAATTTTTTATGTCAATAACATTTCATTACACGCTTAGATTTTGATTTGAAATCAGTCGGATGCACATGGAATAACCGCTTGGCGATGCATAGAGCATCGCGAAAAATTGTTGACTCGGACATAATCGTATCTCGAAGGCCTGTCAGAAAACGGAAAAGATTCGTGCGGTGTCGACCAGCCTCAGCATGTCCAGAGGTGTATGAGCGACTAGTGTTAGGAATATACAATCTGAGAATTGAGGTCTCGGTTTACTTGTAGTCCCATGGCGCGAAAATCACTATAATCTCCAGACTCGATTACTGCACCGAGGGGTGAAAAAGAGAGTTCTCGATTCGCGGTTACTATTTTTCCGTTAAAATGGTAATTTGAAAAATAGGTGCCAAATTTATTTCTTATTTCAAGAGGTTTAGGGGCGGCCAAAATAGTGACGCCTTCCGGAAGCCGGATGGTTATCGTCTCCTGAACTCGCCTGCCAACGGCTGGGATTGCAAAATTTCTGTTTTCGATACCACATGTTTCAAAAATTGAACCGATACCACTTAATGCGCCAAGTCCGAGGGATATTTTAATGGCGCCAGGCCCAGGAAAATTTCCTGCCCCAATTAATTTAAAATCGGTCTTGTATTTGAAAGAGCTTTTTGAATCGAAAACATCATCGTATATATAGGTCCCCGATCCATTTTGCCCTGTCACGCTTAATATATGAGCGGCGACATGAGGGCCGCTCCCTGGTTTAAATTGGGAAAACAGTTGTCTCGCGAAAAGATCAAATGTTCCGTGATTAGCAACTTCGCTGAATCCGTGAGCATCTCCATCTAGTGTTAATTCTACTTCTGTTTTTATAATTATCGAATCTTTTTTAGGTTGTCCCAATGGAATATCAACAAGATTCGAGCTGTTTTCCATAATCACTAATCCTTTCTTTCCGAGCAACGAAAAAGGTAAGATTCCAAATTTGGCGTAACGGCTAGTCGAATCAAGAAATAAATCAAATTCGGGCAGGTAGATGATGACATGGTCAAAGCCTGCCAGTGACGTTGGCACATCGGGAGTCCAATAAGCTCTTCCTGAATTAACCAAGACAGGATAACTTTTTATACCCTTGGCTTGAAGCATTTCTCCTAAAATAAAAACGTGATCCTTGCAGTCACCATACTTGTTGGCGACGATCTCATTAAAGTTATGTGGTACGACTCCGCCGAGTCCGTAGTGAATCGCGACGTATCGTACTTGGCGGCTTACCCAATCGTAAATTAACTCTGCCTGCTGCCTTGGGTCGGTCTCCAAGCCGGTTATTTCATCCGCGCAATTCTTGACGAACTCTACGTCATGTACGCCCCCAATGGTCCGCTCTGTATACGCGTGGCCGACGGCCGCAAGATCTTGAAAGGTCGTGCCTACGATGCGAGGACTGTAGTCAATTTGATCCACGGAGTGAAGCTCTTGGGCATATATGCTCGATGTACTGAAGGTCCAACGCCAAATCTTTACGGCTGGATTATTACCAGAAGTAACTTCTCCTTCTGAAACATTAATCGCCTGCGTATGCAGCGTAAATGATTCCGGCACTTTTACAGTTACGCTTGCAAAGACAATCTCGTCGTGAACGCTAAAAAATTCAAGAAATGAGAAATTTCCGGGAAAAAGCGGATTATATTGCTTTCTTTCCACTTCCATTGTCAGAATCGATCCAATCTCCAACCCAGGGAAGACGAGAGTTTTGACTTTGTGGTCATCGAACATGGGCGCGCCCGCACTCTCTTTGCTCTGTTGGATGATAATTCCATCAGCCCCGACGTCAACCCGTAAACCGTCTACCTTTGTGGTAAAAGCGGTTTTTATATCAATAGTATCTATTTGGGGGCTATATCGAAATGATCGTTGGCCCACTAAATTAATTCCGGTTTCCGTATTAACTCGACAAATCTCTTTTTCTGTCCGAGTAAAAGTGCCGTCTTCATTAACCTGATATTCGATTTCCTTTTTAATAATTGTAAAGTCGGCCAAAATTTCTTCTTTCTCGAAATTCACAGTGAGACTCCTATCGACGCTTGTGAATGAACTGACTGTGTATGCCGTACGATAGCACTGCCGACCGAAAGTCGAAATAGTTAGTGACTGAGGTGGCTCGCCAAAGCGAAAACGGGATTGATCCTGCGGGGTGCGTATCGAGCGGAAGTGGATTGTATCGGGCATCACTGCCGTCGCCGACAAATTTGATTGTGTCTCCGGAGAAATTTGAGTACCAACTCGTGATCACCGCTTCGCGACGACATTCGAAACGGGCGATTTCTATCTCAAATTGAAGGATGTCCGGCCGTGAGAGTTCCTTCAAGCTCTGCTGTCGCCGGTGCCATTTCAAAACAGAAAGGGCGGGATTCGTGCCTAACTTTTCCCCTTGAATTCTCTGAAGTCCGCGGGGAGTGTTCTGGTCGTCCGTCCAGGCCGTACGAAGAGGTCCGGGTGTGCGCGAATTGGCCTTACCGATATCGTCGCGGTGAATAACGCCCCATGGCCTATGCTTTTACAAGCGTCCAGAGGTTAGCACATGCTCGACGATACCTATCAACGACGGTATCTAGGCATGCGACGACCGGTGCTGAAAGCGCAGCCCTCCCCCCGCCTGCGGGCCTCTCTTGTGGGGTGGGTTTTGATGGACGGGTTAGGGGTGGGTATTCGTATATGCCGCAAGCCGCTCAACGGGAATTTCGGCACGCCCGGATGATGCGTTTTGATGCGCGAACGACGCCTCTCGGGCGCCAAGGGAACCGGCCGCTAGTACAGTGAAAATACAGTTTGGGTGGGCTTGGACGGCCCTGATTGACCTTGGTTAGCCTTGGTTTTGCAGTTTGCGAGCTGTGCAAGGCGTTGATTTATAAGGGATCGTGGCGCGCTGGTAAAACTCCGAAGGCAGAGGTCGCCGGTGTTCCATTTTTCGCAAGGGGCGATCGAGATTTCGGGAGCGCCTTCTGAGCCGTGTCCTCGACGCGGGGGACCGTAGCGCAAGATCACGGGCGGTCGATATTAACTGTCGCGCTACGAGACCGGACTCCCACAACCGTGGCGCTTGTGTAGCGCGGGCTTGGCCGATAAGCCGAGAGCGCAATCCTCCGACGGGTTTTGGGAATCGCTCTAGCCATTGGATGCGTGAAGAAGGGGCAGGCAATAAATCGTTGACGTCAAAACGCGCTCACGCGTGGCGGTTGACACAGATTGCTGTTGACCAAAAATGCCTACACGGTGCCTACACGAATTCCAGAAAGCAAAAAGCCCAGTCACGAGGACTGGGCTAAGTGCTTGATTTGTTTGGTGTGGCGTGAGTGACTCGAACACTCGACCTACGGATTAAGAGTCATTTCTCGGAGCCGAGGTCGCGGGCCCTCAATTAGTGTAGATGTGCCTGGCCCAAGCCTCCATCAAAGGACGTCGTTGTTCAAGGAGGTCGGTACGGTGATAAGCCGCTTCGACCTTGTTCGCAACGGTGTGCGCGAGCGCCCGTTCGGCAAGGTCACGGGCATAACCGTGCTCACTTGCCCAATCGCGGAAACTGGAACGGAAGCCGTGGGCAGTGGCAAATCGATTGGGTGTATCGCTCTCGGCCTTTACGCGGCGAAGCAGGGCGGTAAGTGTCATGTCGCTCAGCACTTTTTCTCGTGGGGACGGGAAGACGAGCGTCTCATGCAATTGAATTTTCTTTAGCGTCTTGACAAGTGCCAAGGCATGTTCGGATAGCGGAACGCGATGAGCCTCTTGCGCCTTCATTCGAGCAGCCGGAATGTTCCATACCCGTGCATCCAGGTCAAATTCATCCCACGTCGCGCCGCGAATCTCGCCGCTGCGGGTTGCGGTCAGAATCAGGAATAGCAAAGCTGCTCGGGTGCTATCGGTTGGTTTGTGTTCAGCCAGATGCACGGAGACAAATTTAGGCACCTGCTTCCAGGGCATTGCGGGTTGGTGCTCCGCCTTGCCTGATTGCTTGGGCAGGATGTGATCTACAACAGAAACGGGATTTGCGGTGATATAGCCGTGTGCCCATGCCCACTGCATGACGGCGTGCATCCTTTGCCGAGTTCGGCTGGCTGTTTCGGCTTTCGTCAGCCAGATTGGTCGAAGCACGTCCGCGCAATCGGCGGGAGTGATCGCGTCAAGCTTGCGGTTTCCGATCTTCGCGAAGGCGTACGTTTCCAATGTGTTAATCCATTGATCGGCATGCTTCTCGTTCCTCCAGCCGGGCTTGAGTTCTTCGTGGACCTTCCGGGCAGCTTTCTCAAAGGTGAAGGCTGCGACAGCGATAGCTGCGGCTTCGCGGTCGCGGTTACGCTGATCAATCGGGTCTTCGCCCGCGTCGATTAGCTTGCGCATCGTCTGCGCTTTCTCACGAGCCTCGGCAATTGTCGTCTCAGGGTAAGTCCCAAGGCCGGCGTCGCGGCGTTTGCCGGTTATCGGGCTGGTGAAACGCAGTGTCCATTTGGAGCCGGACTTTGTCGGTGTCAGGAGCAGTCCGGTGACCTTTCCGTCGAAGACCGGCTTGTCGCCCCGCTTAAGTGCTTTTGCTTGTTTATCGGTTAGCATCTGTCGTGATGTGGCCCATCGTTCAGCCCATCGAAAGACGTTGGATGGACTTGGAGGGCGTCAGAATAAATTGGATTGAAATCGGATGCAAGTGTTTGAAATTAAAGGTGATAATTGGATGAGGTTGGATCGAGTTGGGCGCGAATATGGCGGTCACCCTCTCCGCCAAAATTCAAAAGAGCCCTGCAGAAGAAATTCCGCAGGGCTTTTTGTTTGTGCGGCTGATTTGCGATTCGTTTGCAACGGTTTGCAAGCCGATACGTGGCGCGCCCACGACCTGCTCATCGTCTGCCCGCCGGAGTAAAATTGGAGCGTGATTGACCCGCAACAAAACCCTCTGGTCCTGCGATGAAAACACCCCCCACCGATCAGCGTTCGCGTAAACGTCCGTCAAACCGGACGCTGACTATCCTGACCTGGCTGGTCGCCATCGCAACGCTGGGCGCAGGGGTCGGCTGGCTCGTCTACAGCTATTTCGTCGATATGGAAGTGCCTTACTTCGCCATTCCGCTCGTGCTGTGCGTACCGGTCATCGTGGCTGTCGCATTCCGGAATATCTGGGACTAGCTAGCACGCCTAGCCGCCACCATCCAAACCCAGCGCCTCTACCGCTTGCGGCGACCCGAACATGGCCGCCGCGTCGTGCCCAACCCCAGGCACTTCGATCAGCCTCCATCCGAACGCCCAGCCATTGCGTCTGGCGACTTCCTCTGCAGCGTGAAACGCATGTGTCCCACGGTCGTAGCGGTTGTCCCCTTGAGCTCTCGCGTGCTTGCCTTGTGCGAGCCAGCGTTGATGGACGTCGTCTTGCCCGAGCAATACGGTCAGCGGCGCAGCCAGATATGCGCGTAGCGCTTTCTCTTCCACTTCATCCGTGCCGAGTCCGTCAAAGCCAAACGGTATTGCAGTTTTCGTATCGGGCAGCACCCAGGTAGACGGGTTGGCAACGACCACACGGGTTGCCGGCACGGGCGCGTAGGCGGCGACCCGGTCCACGAACTGGGCGCCAGCGGAATGCCCAAGCAGGATATAAGGCAATTCAGTTTGTCCCGCTGCGTCCCGTGCCCAGCGCACAAGTTCCGGTATCAGGTCGACGGTGCGACGCCCGGCTGCGGACGTAGTTGAGGCACCAGAAGCACCAGAAGCAATAGACGCAGACGTCATTCCACCATACTGATACTCGTCACGCGGAAACCGCTTCTGATCGAACTGCGGCGCCACCACGATCGCACAGATGCGGTCCGCGAGCGGCCGGGCGTGATCGCGGTACGGACCGCCGTCGCGTCCGACGCCATGAAACACCAGCAGCAAAAACCGTGGCTGGCAGCCGCTTGGCCGGTAAGTAAATACCGGCAAATCGATGCCATCTACCGAAGCAATCTGTTGCGCATTGCCTGGCCCAATTGGTTCGGCAAGCACTTGTGCCGCGCCAGCGGAAAACACAAGCGCGCCGAGTAACGGCAGCGCCATCCGCCAGCCGTTTACGCGTCCCGATTGACCGCTTTCATTTCCATGTCTGCGCACGTTTTCCGCCCACGTTGGTTTCCCTGTCAGCGGCTAATTATGCCGGTCCGCGTCTAACTCACGCAGCTTCCCAGCTTTTCCCCACGTCCCGCCCAGGCGCGACGCTTCCCGAACCCCACCCCCATTTTCACGACGCCTCTGCATCCGATTCCACACCTGCTGCGTATTTCGATCATGGGTGCGCAAATCCAACCAAATCCCACTTTTACGGGCGCCCGTTTCAAGCTGGAGACCTGCCAATGAGTCACCCCGTTTTGAACCCACAGCCACACGGTCAACGGATCGCGGTCGTCGGCGCCGGCATTTCGGGCTTGGCGAGCGCCTACCTGCTGTCGAAGCACAATCAGGTGACGCTCTTCGAAGCTGGTTCGTACCCCGGCGGCCACACGAACACGGTCGACGTAAAGCTCGAAGGCCATGTCCATCCCGTCGACACCGGCTTTCTGGTCTTCAACGATCGCACTTACCCGAATCTGATCGCGCTGTTCGCCGAACTGGGCGTGCAAGCGCATCCGAGCGAGATGACGTTCTCGGTCTCGCTCGATGAAGGCCGTCTCGAGTGGGCGGGCACGAATCTCAACACTGTGTTTGCGCAGCGCCGCAACATGTTCTCGCCGACCTTCATCGGCATGCTGCGCGACATCATGCGCTTTAACGGCAGCGCTGAGCGCAATCTCGATGTCGCGGCGCAGACCGGCGCCTCGATGGGCGATCTCCTCGCGGCCGGCGGCTACGGCGGCGCGTTTCAGCAGCACTACCTGTTGCCGATGGCCGCCGCAATCTGGTCGAGCGCTACCGCCGACGTGCTGAGCTTTCCCGCCACCACGTTCCTGCGCTTTTGCCTGAATCACGCGCTGCTGCAGGTCAATCGCCGTCCGCAATGGAAGACGGTGATGGGCGGTGGCCGCGAATACGTCCGGCGGATCGTCGGCAAACTCGACGACGTGCGTATCGGCACCCCCGTGCGTGGCGTGCGACGCGATGCTCAAGGGGTCGACGTGTTGACCGATACCGGTCCGCAACGCTTCGACGCAGTGGTGCTGGCCACGCATGCACCCGACACGCTCCGCATGCTCGGCGACGCCGACGAAGCCGAACGCAGCGTGCTGCGCGCCGTGCGCTATCAACCGAACATCGCCGTGCTGCATACCGACACGAACCTGTTGCCGCGCTGCCGCCGCGTCTGGTCGGCGTGGAACTATCTGGGCGGCCGGCATCTGGACGGTTCACGTCCGGTCTGCGTCAGCTATCTGGTGAACCAGTTGCAGCCGCTGCCGTTCGACACACCGCTAGTCGTCACGTTGAATCCGGTGGTCGAACCGGCGCCGGGCACCGAGTTGCGCCGCTTCGTCTACGACCATCCGCTATTCGATCTGGCCGCGATCGACGCGCAGCATCGCTTGCCGTCGCTGCAAGGTCGTCGCCGGACCTGGTTTGCGGGTGCATGGACCGGTTACGGCTTCCACGAGGACGGCCTGAAATCTGCTCTGCGCGTCGCGGCCGATTTCGGCGCTTCGCCAGCATGGGCCAAGCTATGAAAAGCAGCGCGCCATACGAGCATCGCGAAAGCGCCGCTCGGCTTCTGGTCGGCCGCGTGATGCACGAGCGGTTGCGACCGCGTCATCATCGTTTCACGTATCCGGTGTTCTACGTGCGCTGCAATCTCGCGCGCCTCGCCACGCTCGATAGCTGGTGGTTCGGCATCAACCGCTGGGGTCCGCTCAGCCTGTTCGCGCGCGACCACGGTCCTTGCGACGGCACTGATCTCGACACATGGATGCGCGCGCAACTAGCCGAGGCCGGTGTGCCGGCCGACGGCGAGATCTGGCTGCAGGCTTTTCCGCGCGTGTTCGGCTATGCGTTCAATCCGGTCAGTTTCTGGTTTTGCCACGACTGTGACGGGGCACTGTGCGCGCTGCTCGCAGAAGTGCGCAACACGTTCGGTGCGCGCCACAGCTATCTGCTGACTGCGGACGGCGGTGGCCCGATCGATGCATCCACTAAGCTGACTTGCTGCAAAGTGCTGCACGTCTCGCCGTTTTGCCGGGTCGAGGGCAGCTACCGCTTCCAGGTCCGCGAGTCGCATCACGCGTCATCCGTGGTCATTGATTATCACGATGCCGACGGCCTGCTGATCCGTACTTTGCTCGCCGGCCGTTTGCAGCCGTTGACGCGCAGCGCAGCGCTGCGCGCGCTCGCGCACCAGCCGTTACTCACGCTCGGCGTGGTCGCGCGCATTCACTGGCAGGCGCTGCGGCTCTTACTCAAGAAGGTGCCGTTTTACGGCAAACATCCTGCGCCGGGCCGCACCGCCAGCGTTGCCACTCACGTTCTTGCAGCCGGTCTCGAAACCGGAGCCCCACACCATTCTTCGTCGATTGAGGAGACTCAGCCATGACGCTTTCAAGGACCCTGAGCGGAAGCGAATCCGCCCCTGCGTCGGGCCGGTTGTTTTTGTCGTTGCTCGAGCGGATTCGCGTCGGGCACCTGGTACTCATCACGCCCGATGGTCAACCGCGTGTGTTCGGCGATCCGCATGCGTCGCCCAGTGCGCGGCTCGAACTGCGCGACTGGCGCGCGTGCGGTGCGATCCTGCGCAAAGGCGACATCGGTTTTGCCGATGCATGGCGCGCATTCTGGGTCGATACACCGGATTTGTCCGCACTCCTGCGCCTCGCGATCCGCAATGAACGCGCCTTGCAGCGCACCGTCTATGGCGGCTGGCTCGCGCAGGTCTGGTACGGTCTGCGGCATCGCCTGCGCCGCAATACGCGCTCAGGCAGCCGTCGTAACATCCACGCACACTACGACATTGGCAATGCCTTCTACGAGCGCTGGCTGGATCCGAGTTTCACGTACTCGAGCGCCGTATTCGACGGACGCTTCGACACGTCGCTCGAAGATGCGCAGCACGCCAAATATCAACGCATCATCGATACGCTTGGTTTGCGGGCCGGCATGCGCATCCTCGAAATCGGCTGCGGCTGGGGCGGCTTTGCGATGCATGCGGCGCGTCAGGGCATTCATGTGCACGGCGTGACGATCTCGGCGGCGCAACTCGAATTCGCCCAACGGCGTGTGCAAGAAGAGGGTCTGAGCGACCATGTCACTCTGGAGTTACGCGACTATCGCATGCTGACCGCCCAGTACGACGGCATCGTCTCGATCGAGATGTTCGAAGCAGTAGGCGAGCGGTTCTGGCCGACGTACTTCCGCATCCTGCGCGAACGCCTTCTGCCTGGCGCGCGAGCGTTGGTGCAGACCATCACGATCGACGATTCGCACTTCGCCGCGTATCGTGCCACCAGCGACTTCATCCGCGAATACATTTTCCCGGGTGGCATGCTGCCGAGTCCGGAGCGTTTTATCGCGGTAGCGAAGCGCTCCGGGCTCGCGGCTAGCGTGTCGTTGGCTTTCGGCCGCGACTATGCCGAGACGTTGCGGCGCTGGCGCAGTGCCTTCGAGTATCAGCTCGAGGCGATCCGCGCGCAGGGCTTCGACGAGACCTTCGTGCGGACGTGGCGTCTATATCTCGCGTATTGCGAGGCAGGCTTCGATGAAGGCCGTACGGACGTGATGCAGTTCGTGGTTGCGTCGGATCGTTGACATGCGCTCGCTCGTCGCTTTAGTGCTGCTGTTGTGGGCCGCTTCGGCGAGCGCCGACTGGCGCAGCGACGTGCAGTCTGCGCGGCTTGTCGGCGAGGGCGACTTCCGCGTATTCGGCTTCAGTCTGTATCGCGCGCAATTGTGGAGCGAACGCGTGCCGGTGGACTATGACGAGCGCTTTGCGCTGCATATCGTCTATACGCGCAGTATCAAGGGCAAGCGGCTTGCCGACACGGGTATCGACGAAATCAAACGTCAGGCTGGGGCGCCGATTCCTTCGGAGACGCTTGATCGCTGGCGCGAAGATATGCTGCGCGCGTTCGTCGACGTGGAACCTGGCGATCAGTTGAGCGCGGTGTTTCTGCCGGGCAAGGGCGTGCGCTTCTACGCAGGGGAGCGCGAGACCGGCGAGTTCGATGATCCCGCGTTTGCGCGCGCGTTCTTTGGCATCTGGCTCGATCCGTCCACACGTGCGCCTTCGCTGCGCAAGCATTTGCTTGGCGGCTTGCAATAACGCGCCGGCATCTACGTAGAAGCGCGTCGGGCTTTACTCCGCGTGACCCGACGACGAACTGCCCGAGGCCACCGCTGGCGCACGCGCAGAGGAAGCGGCTCGCACGGTGTCCGCATGAACAGGATGCAGCGAATTCAGTGGATACACATTGCCTCCATATACCGTGGCTTGCGTCGAATCGTTGCCGCGTTGCGCCGCCTGCCCGCTTTCGGCATCGATGAACCGGCTGGAATCGGCCAGCACAGGCGCAAAAAAACGCAACGGCGCGGCAAGCGCAGCAACCAGCAGCGCATGTCCAACTACAGGGTAGTGCTTCACCTCGACCGTATCGCCGGCCGCTCGTAACTTCGCAGCAAGACGGTCTGTGTTGCCGGGGTCGACGGTGGTGTCGCGCTTGCCGGCGGCGAGGAACATCGGCGGCTCGTCGCCATTCACGAAGTTGATGGGTTGGCTGGCGGCCCGCAGCGGTGCCGGAAAGACGTTCTTCAGTACCGGATCGGTGAGCGGCAAGAAATCATAGGGTCCCGCGAGGCCGATTACACCGCTCAGGTCGCGCTTGCTCATCTGCTGCGCGGCCAGATAGTGGCCGTCCGTCGCCAACAGTATAGCAATGTGCGCTCCCGCGGAATGTCCCATCAGGAAGATGCGCGACGGATCGCCGCCGAACTCAGCAGCGTGGTCGCGCGCCCAGCGTACTGCCGCGGCTGCGTCCTCTACAAAACCTGGGAACCGGACGTCCGGCCAGGTTCGATAGTCAGGCAGGACGGCGACGAAGCCGCGCGAAGCGAGCGCCTCGCCGACGAACAGATAGTCGCCGCGCTCGCCGTTCTGCCAGCTGCCGCCATAGAAGAACACCACCACAGGCCGGCCGTGCGGGGGCACTGTCGCCTCTGCTTCGAACGGTTCGTAGACATCGAGTTTCTGGCGCGCGTCGCTACCGTACGGGATGGCCGTGCTGGCGCGGAACGTCTGGCGCGGTACAGTGGCATTTAGCATGGCGGTTCCACTGCAGCCGCCGAGCGCGGTGAACGCGAGCGCGGCGGTCAAGGTAAGCAGGCGTCGAGGCATAGGAGGGGGTCATAGTCCGAAGGGTGGGTTTCGTACTATCTACGCACGGCAGCCGCCGGCGGATGCAAGCAGGCTCGCGCACGGCGTTCTCCTTTGCCCGGGGCGTGGGCGATATCGGCTAGAGCGAAACTCCCGCTGCCTGAACCAGCAGCACGCCGTTCAAAGCCATCACGGCGACCGTGCCGACCACGGCGGCAACATTCGTCAGCCGGCTGTTCCTGTAGACGCCCATCAGATCGCGACGCGAAGTGAACCACAGCAGTGCGATCATCGGCACCGGCAGCGCAACGCTCAACACCACCTGGCTCAACACCAGCGCCCTGGTCGCGTCGACACCCCAGGCCACCACTGCAAAGGCCGGCACCATGGTGACGAGGCGGCGCACGCCAACTGGAATACGAAAGCCGACGAACCCCTGCATGATCATCTGGCCGGCCATCGTGCCGACTACCGAGCTCGAAATTCCGGAGGCGATCAAAGCAGCAAGGAAAAGGCCGGCCGCCGCCCCACCTAGCAGGGGCGTCAGTGTATGCCAGGCGGTCTCAATGCTGGCGATGTCCGAGTGGCCCTGATGAAACGCACTTGACGCCATAATGACCATCGCCATGTTGATCAGACCCGCAACGCCGAGGGCAAGCACGACCTCGATATTGGAAAACTTCAGCAGCCTGGAGCGTTCGAGCTCGTTGCGCGGCGTCACACGATTCTGCGTGAGGCCCGAGTGCAAAAACAGAACGTGCGGCATCACGGTCGCGCCGATAATGCCGACTGAAATGGTCAGCGCGTTGCTATCGGGGATGCTCGGCTTGAAAGTATGCAGGAATACTGACGGCCAGTGCACCGGTGCGATCAGCAATTCGGCCAGATACGACAGGCCGATGACGCCGACCAGTGCGGCGATGACCAGTTCAAGCGGGCGAAAGCCCTTGCGTTCGAACTGCAGCAGCCCAAAGGTGACGGCGCCGGTGACCAGCATGCTGGCCATCATCGGCAGATGCAGCAGCAGCGAAACCCCGATAGCGCCGCCGACGAATTCGGCAAGATCGGTCGCCATCGCGGCGATTTCGCTCAAACCCCACATACCGTACACATAACGGCGCGGCAGCGACTCGCGGCACAACTCGGCGAGATTGCGACCGGTGACGAGGCCAAGTTTGGCGGACATCGCCTGGAACAGCATGGCGACGATATTCGCCACGGCCACCACCCACAGCAGCGAATAACCGTAGCCCGCGCCTGCCTGAATGTTGGTCGCGAAGTTGCCCGGGTCCATATAGGCAATGGATGCAACCACGGCCGGCCCGACAAACGACAACATCACACGCGGGCCGCGGCGGCGTCCGGCGAGAGCTTCGCTAATACGGAAACAAGTCTGCTCGGTCAGCGTCTGCGGCACGACCCCCGGACTCATGGCTTCGTTCATGACATCTCCTGTGTGTCGTCAACCCGGGTCAAGCGGTTATGGATGGAACTCCGGCCAACGGGGATCACGAACGCCGTCGAGGCGGCCCGTTGCCGGTATCTCGGGTGATGTGAGCAGCAGCTTTTCAGCCGCCGATGTCAGCCGCTCATGTTTAGCGAGCCATTCACGCCGTTCGGGAAGAATCCGCCTTTCACCGCCGCCGTACTGGTCAGGTACACGATGTTCAGCACATCTGAATAGGTGCGTCCGAACGCGAGGCCGTTGCTGTCGAGCGGAACGATGTTGGACGTACCTGCGGTAGCGCCGGTGATGCCCTGGTCATCGTTGCCCACCTGATCGAGACTATCGCGCGCTGCGGAGATGGCATTGGCTGCGGTGATCAGGCTCGCCGTATCGAGCCCTTTCGCGTACAGCGTCGTGCGCACGAGGCCCGCGTGATAGGCCTCGGCCGCGAGGATGCCGGCCGCGGCGCTCAGGAAGGTCTTGCTCGCGAGCAACGGTGCTGCGCCTTTATAGGCCGTCACGCCGACGTCCTCGAAGATGAACGCGCCGAGCAGAAAGTTGTTGTCGCTCGCATAGGGGTCGAACGCGACGCCCGCCGCGACGAGACCTGCCGCACGCGCTGCTACCGAGAACGCACCGTTAGGGTTGGTGCCGCTCACGTCGATGGACGGCATGGCCACCGCCGACGAACCCAGCGCGGTGCGCAGGAACGCCACGTGTTCGCGTTCGTCGTTGGCGATCTCGTTTGCGTAGGCCTGCACGACAGGATCCTGGAACGGCACTTGCGCACCCGCGATGACGGTGCCTTGCGTGCCGACGCCGCTGAGCATGCTGGCCGGAAGTCCGCTACCCGTTGTCGCATAGGTATAGAACTGTGCTTCGAGGTACTCGAGATTGAGCGCGAAGTTGAGAATCTCTTCGTCGGTCGGCGCGGTGGACTGAGCCATCGACGAGACGCCGGAGCCACCGCCGCAAGCGCTGATCAGCGTGCCGCCAACGAGACCGAGACTCAGGCCGCCTGCATTGCGGAAAAATTGTCTGCGTTGTGTGCGTCGCTGCACCCGGCGCTCGAATGTATCGATTAGTTGTGCTGAATTACTCTGGCTGCTTTCTGACTTTTCGGACATGACCGTGCTCCTCAGATAGACCTCAGGAAAGCCACGCCATTTGCGACGCAAACGCGTACACAACAGGACAACTGACGCGATGCACATGCGCAAATCGCGGACATGAAGACACATCGCTGCTCTCGGACGAAGCTTTAGCGACGACTGAGAAAAGGCGAGTCCTCAACGAACTTTACGAGTCGAGTCCGTCCATGGATGCAGCGCGCACAAAAGATATTTGCGTGCGTTCGCAGCATTCCTTGCGAAAGCGCGGGGGCGGCTTCCGCTAGCTCCTGCCGCCATCCTCTGTACAATTCCCCTGATCGATGACCGGATCGGGTTGCCCGCGCGAGTGCTACACGCCGCCGCGTACCCAGCCGGTTTGCCTTCTTCACACGAACGCGGGCAACTGCTTTGCCGTCGCGCGTTCACGAACCTGCCCCGACTTCATGGCCATTACCTACAAGACTCCTGAGGACATCGCCGCGCTGCGAATCGCGGGACGCCTCGCGGCCGACGTCCTCGCGATGATCGGCGAACACGTGCAGGCCGGTATCTCGACGGACGAGCTTGACGCGCTGTGTAACGACTACATCGTCAATACCCAGAAAGCGGTTCCGGCGAATGTCGGCTACCTGGGATTTCCAAAGACGGTCTGCACCTCCGTGAACCAGGTGGTTTGCCACGGCATCCCGAACCGGACCGAAGTCCTCAAGGACGGCGATATCATCAATATCGACGTGGCCGTGATCAAGGACGGCTACTTCGGCGACACCAGCCGCATGTATTGCGTCGGCAAGCCGAGCACGGTGGCGCGGCAACTGATCGACACCACCTATGAGGCGATGGTCGCCGGCATGCGTCAGGTAAAGCCGGGCGCGACGCTCGGCGACGTGGGCCATGCGATCCAGAAGACCGCACAGCGCGACGGTTTTTCGATCGTGCGCGACTACTGCGGGCATGGCATCGGCAAGGTGTATCACGAAGATCCACAGGTGCTGCACTACGGCCAGCCGGGGCAGGGCATCCGTCTGAGGCCGGGCATGGTGTTCACGATCGAGCCGATGATCAACGCGGGACGCGCCGGCACCACGGTCCTGCGCGACGGCTGGACGGTGGTTACCAAAGACCGTTCGTTGTCTGCGCAATGGGAGCACATGGTCGCCGTCACGGAAGACGGTTTCGAGCTGTTGACGCCCTGGCCGGACGGCACGGGCAGCTATCAGGCGCCGTGAAGATCCCCCGAGAGAAAAGAGATAAGCGGGTGTCGTCAAGGGCGCTCGCCCACAGATCCGGAAAATAAGGATTTGACTCCCGCGCCGGTTCGGTTAAAGCTACGCCTTAGTGTTTCAAGGGGTTTTCGTCTGCATGAGTCCGTCATTGACCGTTCGCCGCATCGCCGCTGAGCAGGGCGCAGTATTCCGCGAACTCCGTACTGCGTCGCTGCGGGAGGCGCCCTATGCCTTCGGCGAGACGCTCGAGGATGCCCTGTCGGTCGACGCCGCAAGCTTCGATGCTACCGCTGCCAGCCACGCGGTCTCGACGGTGGCTACGTCGTTCATTCTCTATACCGAGGGCCATCCAGCCGGGCTGATCGAAGCGCATTTCGAAGACAGCGCCGCGCGCCGTGCCTTTGTAGGCGAGCTGTGGGTGGCGCCTGCGGTGCGTCATCTGCGCGGCGGCGAGCTGCTCGTCAATACCGCCAGCGAGTGGCTGGCCGCTGAAGGCGCCGAGGAAATCTACGCGTGGGTGGCCGACGCCAATCGCACGGCGATGCGCTTTTACGAGCGCCTCGGCTTCGGCCCGACCGGCGAGCATGCCCGCACGGCACGCTGGCCCGACCAGTCGGAAAGCCTGCTGGTGCGCCACGTGCAGCGCGCCTCGCAAGCCTCCTCCCAGTGATCCGCCGAGCGGTCCCGCCGGGCGCCGCTCCCTTCCTGCCTACGCTGCTGTTGCGTCCGCCGTCGCCGGTTGGGCAGCGGCATTTATCCCTCTCGCCGAAAATACTGGCTCCACGCGTGGACGCCTGTAAAATACGCAAAATTTTTTGTCGAACGCTATGTCGCCCAAGAAATCGCCATTTTTCGAACTCCGCAGTGGCACTGTCGACACGCTCCTGTTCGTGGTCAAGACGACCGACCTCGACGCCATGCGTGCCGAACTGACCCGGCGCTTCGAAGCGACCCCCGAATTCTTCGCTAACGACGTCGTCGCAATCGACGTGCGCCGCCTTGCCGACGACGAGCGCGTGCCGCTCGCCGAGATCTCGCAACTGCTCGACAGCGTGCGGATGCGCCCGGTGGGCGTGGTAGCGAATCCGCAGCAGGGCTGGGCTGCCGAGTCCGCGTTGCCGCTGCTCGAAGCGCGCGACCGGCGTGGAGCAGCGGGCGCCAGGCCGGGAGCCGAAGAGGGCGCGCAGGGTGCTGAGAGCGGCGCAGCGCCGGAGGGTGGCGAGCGCGGCAACAGTGGCAACAGTGGCGAGAGCACCGCTCCGGTGCAGGGGGAATTGCCGATCGACGCGCCGGCAGCCTCCGTCGAAGTTGTGGCGGCCGGCCCTGCCGCGGGCACCCAGGCGGCAGCGCCAGCCGACCCCGCGAAGCTGGTCACCTCGTCGACAACCACGGTGGTCGACAAGCCGCTGCGCTCCGGCCAGCGCATCTACGCGAAGGGCGATCTGGTGGTGCTGGGCCTCGTGAGCTACGGGGCGGAAGTGATCGCCGAAGGCAATATCCATATTTACGCGCCGTTGCGCGGCCGGGCCTTGGCCGGCGTGCAGGGCAACCACGACGCGCGCATTTTCTGCACGTGTCTGGAGCCGGAACTGATCTCGATCGCCGGTATCTACCGTACGACCGAGAACCCGCTGCCGGCCGACGTGCTCGGCAAGCCGGTGCAGATCTGGCTCGATGAAGAAAAGCTGATGATTGAACCGCTGCGTCTCACCTGATCACCGGTTGCGCGCGCCGTGCCCGGCGCGTGCCTGGGATCTGGCTGCCGCCGGACTTATTTGAACGAAATTGACGAACTCAGGGTAAGGGTAATGGCAAAAATCATTGTGGTGACATCGGGCAAGGGTGGCGTGGGCAAGACGACCACGAGCGCGAGTTTTGCATCGGCCCTGGCGTTACGGGGCCACAAAACCGCCGTGATCGACTTCGACGTCGGCCTGCGTAACCTCGACCTCATCATGGGCTGCGAACGTCGTGTGGTGTATGACCTGATCAACGTGATCCAGGGCGAAGCCAACCTGAATCAGGCGCTCATCAAGGACAAGAAGTGCGAGAACCTGTTCATCCTGCCGGCCTCGCAGACGCGTGACAAAGACGCGCTGACCATGGAAGGCGTCGAAAAGGTCATCAACGACCTGATCGCGATGGACTTCGAATATATCGTCTGCGATTCGCCGGCCGGTATCGAATCGGGCGCTCTGCTGGCAATGCACTTCGCCGACGAAGCGCTGATCGTGACGAACCCGGAAGTCTCCTCCGTGCGCGACTCGGACCGGATTCTCGGTATCCTGTCGTCGAAGACCAAGCGCGCGATCGAAAGCAAGGAGCCGATCAAGGAACATCTGCTGATCACGCGCTACAACCCGAAGCGTGTGAGCGAAGGCGAAATGCTCTCGCTCACCGATATTCAGGAGATCTTGCGCATCGATCTGATCGGCGTGATTCCGGAATCGGAAGCGGTGCTGCATGCGTCGAACCAGGGGCTGCCGGCCGTGCACCTCGACGGCACCGATGTCGCTGAAGCCTACAAGGATGTTGTGTCGCGTTTCCTCGGCGAGCAGAAATCGCTTCGCTTTACCGATTACCAGAAGCCAGGCCTCCTGCAGCGCCTCTTCGGCACCAAGTAAGGGGAGCGCACGTAATGTCGATTCTTTCGTTTTTGCTGGGCGAGAAGAAGAAGTCCGCGTCAATAGCGAAGGAACGCCTGCAGTTGATCATCGCGCATGAGCGCGCCGGCGGCCATGCGCCTGCCGATTATCTGCCAGCGTTGCAACGCGAACTCGTCGCCGTGATTTCCAAGTACGTGAAGATTTCCGATGAGGATATTCGCGTCAGCCTCGAGCGCCAGGACGACCTCGAAGTACTTGAGGTCAAGATCGAAATTCCGCAGGCCTGATTGCCGCAAGGGCGGTCTGTATGATGTTTTATGCGCTCCCTGTCCGGCATCGTGACGGGCAGGGGGTGTAACGCGGGTCTTGCCACCGTGTTGCGTGATGTCGTACGCTTTCGTGCAGCGGTTCCGCTGCCGGTTTTCGTGTCTCCGTGTGCTCCCCTCGAATGCTCAATGCCGCCCGCTGCGATTCTGTTGCCGCGAGGCGTCGCTACGCGTCCGCACTGGTAGTGCTGGGTGCCTCTTGACACGGCCCTGTCGCGGTTCTTCATCACACTGGCGCCGCCGGAAATATTCGGTTGCACTTGAGGGACAGGCGTTACGTCCGGCATGTCAGCCAAAACGCTGTCTCGCGCATTAAACGGACACCACCACCACCGGTGCTTTTAAGAAAGAGGGGAATATGAACAGGAATCTTCGTTTGCTGGTCGCTCAGATTGTGCTGGTTGCCGCGGGCGCAGCGGCTGTCGGTTCGGCATCCGCACAGGTCGTTGTGGTGGCGCCGTCGGCTCCGCCGCCCATGCGTTATGAAGCCGTGCCTGCGCCGCGCCATGGCTTTGTATGGGATCAGGGTCACTGGCGTTGGGACCACGGTCGCTACGTGTGGGTGCCGGGCCACTGGCAGCCCGAGCGTGTCGGCTATCACTGGGTGCCTGGCCACTGGGTCGCCCATGGTCCGAACTACCGCTGGGTTGAAGGCCACTGGGGCTAAGCTTCGTGCAGCGGCGCGTTGCGGTTGCGACGCGCCGGCGCTGTCCGGCACAGCGTGAGCGCCGCCTGAGGCAGGCTCGACCTAGCGCGGCGGCGCGTCGGCCTCATCAGCCGCGTTTGCCTCGGGCTCCTCGTCGATGAGCGCCTCAGGCACTTCCGGTACCGGCGCAGGCGCGGGTTGCGGCAAAGGCGCCATATAGCGCTGCGATAACGCTTCATACAGCGGCGGCGCAAAGAGACGCGATACGCGACTCGCGATAAGCGCCGTCGCCATCAGCGAGATCACGAGGGCGTGGCCGTTGATCATTTCCATCACGATCACGAACGACGTAATCGGCGCCTGGGTGACGGCGGCCAGGTAGCCCACCATGGCGAGCGCGATCAGCATCTGCAGTTGCATGCTGCCGAACACCATATGCAGCAGATTGCCGAAGCCTGCACCGATCGACAGCGACGGCGCGAAGATGCCGCCCGGAATGCCCGGCAGATATGAGCCGACCATCGAGATGAGCTTCAGAAACGGATAGAACACCGACAGATGCTCGCTGCCGTCGAGCAGACCACGCGCCTCCGCGTAGCCACTGCCGAAGGTCAAGCCACCCGAGATCAAACCGACAACAGCGATCACCAGCCCACACAGCGCGGCGAAGAGAACCGGCCGCTCGCTATGGAGCTTGCGCAGCGGCGCGGGAATCCAGCGCGCCGTGTTGAGCAGCAGCCAGCAGAAGAAGCCGCCGGCGATACCGGTGACGACAGCCGTGAGCACCACAGCCACGGCGAGCAGATCCGGGAAATGCGTACCAATCTGGATCGTGCCGAAATAGGTGTAGTTGCCGTTCAGCCCAAGGGCGATCACACCGGCGATGATGATGGCCGTAATCAGCACGCCGCTTGCGCGCGCCTCGAAGCTGCGGGTGAGCTCCTCGATGGCGAACACGATCCCTGCCAGCGGCGTGTTAAATGCTGCGGACAAGCCCGCCGCTGCGCCGGCCAGCACCAGTTGCCGCTCGATCAGCGCGTTCGAGCGCGGGTAGAAGCGGCGCAGGTTGAACATCAGCGCGGCGCCCACCTGGACCGTCGGTCCTTCGCGACCAATCGTAAAGCCACCGAGGATAGCGAGGAACGACACGGCGATCTTGCCGAACAGGATCCGGAACGACAGCAGCCGCGAGCCATATTCAGAGGGTTTGGCGTGCAGCGTGGCAATGACTTGCGGAATGCCGCTGCCCTCCGCGCCGCGAAAGAATGTGCGCGTGAGCCATACGCACAAGGCTGAAATCGCGGGAGTCACAATCAGCGGCAGCCACACATGCCGGTGTTGCATGGCGCTGAACTGGTCGAAGCCGAAGTTGATGAGGCGGGCGTAGAACACCGCGATCAGACCGACGGCGATGGCGCCGAGCCAGAACACACCGTATTGGCGCCACAGGCGGCGCGTGCGCCGGATGACGTTGGAGGGAAGAGGTGGGAATGCCCGCATTAGATGAGCGCTCAGGCAAAGCGTGAATTATACCGATCGATCACCTCGCGCGACCGTGAAAGGATATTGAAATAAATGCGGCGGATAGTGCCCGAGAGCGCTGCTGCGTGCCATTTCGAGATGTACCTTTGGCTGGCCGCGCTCCGCACAGTGCGCCGCCCCGCGTATGTGACGAAAACGCGGTCGGCTATAATAAGCGCCGCGATCGATATTGTGACGGGCTACTAATGAAGCGAATTCTTATCGTCAAGGTGACTTCCCTGGGCGATATTGTCGAAGCCCTTCCGGTTATTGCCGACATCAAGCGAGCATTTCCGGGGGTGCAGGTGGACTGGGCGGCGGACGAAGCGTTTGCCGAAGTGGTCCACTGGAGCCAGCGTGTGGACCGCGTCCTGTGCGCACCGCTGCGCCGCTTCAAGAAGGCGCGCCGCTGGTCGGACCTCAAGGCTATCGGCGCCTCCATCGGCGAGCTTCGCGCCTACCGCTACGATTGCATCATTGATATCCAGGGCGTCTACAAGACCGCCATCATCGCCTTTCTCGCGCGTTCGTCGCGCCGTGTCGGCTACCGCAACAAGGACCTCGGCGAGGTGGGCGCATCGTTCGCCTATACGGCACGATTCGGCCCTCGTCCGCCCGTCAGCGCCTGGGAAGGCATGCGTATCAGCGCGGGTGAGGCCCTCGGCTACCAGCCCGAAGGCGAGCCTGTCTTCGATCTGAAATTACCCGAAACCGGTACCACACCGTTCGAGGCAGGTGACGCGCCTGTCGCGGCGCTGTTCCATGCCACCTCCAAAGACGACAAGAAATGGCCGGTCGAGCATTGGGGCGAGGTAGGGCGCGAACTGACGCGGCGCGGGTTTCGCATCGTGCTGCCGTGGGGTTCGGCGCGCGAGCGTGAGGAAGCCGAAGCAATTGCCAAAGAAGTGCCGGGCGCGACCGTGTTGCCGCAGATGAGCGTCACCGAGATCGCCCGGATGATCGATGCGTGTTCTCTTGTGGTCGGTACGGATACCGGCTTTGTCCACGTCGCTCACGCGCTGCAAAAGCGCACGGTGATGATCTTTGTCGCGACCTCGCGCGACCATTTCGGTATCGAAGCGCCGTATCGCTCGATCTCGATCGGCGATGGCCTGTCGGTGCCGCCCGTCAGCGAAGCGATCCAGGCGATCGACTACGTGCATGGCGAACCGCGTCCCACTGGCGCGCAAGCGCATTCCGCCACCGCTGTCTGATCGTCCGCAGGCAGCCGCCCCGCTGCCGCTCCAATGCGCGTGCCATAGCAGGCACTCTTTCCTCGCCCAAGAAAAAAGGCGTGACGCACAGTCCGCCCAATCGTATGGACGCTGCCGCGGCACGCCTCTAAAAGCGCCCGCGTCGGGGAACGACGGGCGGAGAGGATCCTACATGAACACAACAGGACTGCACCCTTAAAGACTACGCCCGGTGCGTCGAGTTCAATCACCTTTGCGCGATGTGGCTGCGCGTTGCAGACGCAAGCCGATGCAACTGCCACTCGGCTGGCACCCATTTCCCGCATTACACGGCTGTTAAAAGTGTCGCATTTGGTAGTTCGCCGACGCGCAGCTTACGCGTTCCATGCATGCACCGAGTTCGCACAGAGTGCCTGAATGCAGGCCACACCTCAATGGGTCCTGCTCCGCGCCCTGTGTTGAAGCCGCCGCGGGTCGCGAAACCTGTAACGCAACCCTCATCATCGCTTACAAAATGCAACGCCCGCGCACGTGCGCTTCGTGTCCAATCAATCTCATTCGAGGCGAACTCGAATACCACCGAAACGAAGGGAGAACGACGTGAAACGCTTGACGCTGACTTTGATTGCCGGTGCGCTGCTGGCAGCTGCACTGGGAGGCTGTGTGATCGCACCGGCGCCGGGTTATTACGGCGGCGGCTACTACCACCACGACCACGGGTACTACAACTGATAAGCAGGGAAGTCGCGCATACGTTGTGTGCCGCGACATGGGAGGCGAGGGCTGTAAAGCCGGCAGCGGGCAGAACCGTCGCATGGCCGGAACGCACCGGGCATGCGACGGTCGCCTGCATGGCAAGCGGGCGTTTAGCCAGATCCTCGTTGAGGATCAGCTAAGCATCATCTCGAATGCGACCACCGCGACGATGGCCGCCGCATTGGCAGCGAGTGCTTCTAGCACAATGGCTTTCCAGCTCGAAGGGCGGAAGCGGATGGCCAGCAGCAGCGAGCACAGAAGTGCCAGCGCGATGATCATCACGACGTCTGAGTTCTGGAGATACAGCCTCATGGTTGCCTCCTGGCTCACTGGGGATCTGGCTCGAGTATAAGCACGTCAAAAAGACGTGCAAGAGGGAAACCCACCAGGTGAGACCAGGGGCTGAAGCGGCCCGACGTTAAGAGCGCGCTTACATCAGTTGGGCATCGCGTGTTTCGCGCATACACAGCACACCGAACAGACTGACTGCGGCGGCAATCGATACGTAAGCGCCGACCCACGTCAGACCGCCATGCGCCGCGAGCACCTGAGCGATGTACGGCGCCACCGATGCGCCGAGAATTCCACCCAGGTTATACGACACGCCTGCACCGGTATAGCGCACGTTGGTCGGAAACAGTTCCGGCAGCAGCGCGCCCATCGGGGCGAAAGTCACGCCCATCAGGAACAGCTCGATCACGAGGAACAGCAGCACGAGCGGCATCGAGCCGCTACCGAGCAGCGGCGCCATCGTGAAGCCGGAGAGGATGGCTGCGATGATGCCGACGATCAGCACCGGCTTGCGCCCGTAGCGATCGCTGGCCCATGCGGACAGCGGCGTGGCGAGCGCCATGAACAGCACGGCGACGCACAGCAGGCCGAGGAAGCTCTGACGCGGAATATGCAGTACAGATACACCGTACGACAGCGAAAACGTCGTCGCGTTGTAGAACAGCGTATAGCAGACCACCATCGCCAGGGCGCCGAGCAGCGTTGGCCGCCAGTAGCTCGAGCACAGTGTTGCGATCGGCACGCGCACGCGTTCCTGACGCTCGATGGCGGCGCGAAACGCCGGCGTCTCGGTAATCTTCAGGCGTACGTACAGGCCGAGCGCAACCAGCACGGCGCTGACGATGAACGGCACGCGCCAGCCCCAGCTACGGAACTGCTCGTCCGAGAGCGATAGCGCGAGGCCGAAGAACAGGCCATTGGATGCCAGAAAACCGATCGACGGTCCGAGTTGCGGGAACATGCCGAACCAGCCACGCTTGCCGGCGGGGGCGTTTTCGGTGGCAAGCAGTGCTGCGCCGCCCCATTCGCCACCCAGGCCGATCCCCTGGCCGAAGCGCAGGACACACAGAAGGATCGGCGCGAGGCTGCCGATCGAGTCGTAGCCGGGTACGAAACCGATCAGCGTGGTCGAGAGGCCCATCACCAGCAACGAAGCGACGAGGGTCGATTTGCGGCCGATGCGGTCGCCAAAGTGACCGAACAGAAACGAGCCGATCGGCCGCGCGACGAACGCGATGCCGAACGTAACGAACGCCGACAGCGCCTGCGCAGTCGCTGAGCCATGCGGGAAGAACACTGGGCCGATGACAAGCGCGGCGGCTGTCGCGTAGACGTAGAAGTCGTAGAACTCGATCGCTGTGCCGATGAAGCTGGCGAAGATGATCCGCGAACTGCTGGTTTGACCGGCGTCGTCGGGGTTGGCCGCTGAAATCGGCGAAGTGGACATTCCAAGGTTCTCCTGTGTCGTGACGCAGCGTGGCGCGCCTCGCGGGCGGCGCGCATACGGCGTCTTTTGTTTGGATTAGTATGCTCCGCGGCCAGACGGCCTGCACCGGCGTAGGCAGCCGGCTGGAGCAATGCAAGGCGCGCGGGTGGCGCGGCAACGCGAGGGGCGGGACGGCTGGTGCCGGCGGGTGAGCGGGCAGCATCGACGATCACGCCCGTGCCGGAAGGCTCCGTCGAGGGATCGCGAAATTATAGCGTGCGGCCCGTCAGTCGATGGTCTGCGCTTGTGGCGAGGCGAACTCGCGGAGCTGGAACTTGCCGTTGTCGTTGAATAGCCAGTCTTCGAACAGCTCGACCTGGCCGCGTGTATTGAGCAGTCTGGCAGGCGGCTGCGGCAACGGCGCAGCACGGCGCAGTGTCGCGAGTGCGGTGCTTTCCGCTTCGTCGTCGCCGTTGGTGCGATAGACGGCTGACTGGATCACCTGACCGTCGCGGTCGACGGTGAACGAGACTACCACCAGCGAGCGCAGCATCGGCTGCAACGTACCTTGCAACACGTAAGACGGATTGCGATCGAGGATGCGCCGAGCGACTGCGATGCGGTATTGATCCAGCGTTGCGCTGTTCACGGCAGCGGGCGGAGTAATGAGCAGCGGCCGGTCAGGCGGCGTGAAGGTGCAGCCGGCCGCCATGAGGGCGATGACGAGTGCGAAAGCTGCGCCGCGTGCGAGCGGGGACCACGAACGGCGATGCGAAGCCGGGCAACGAAGGTGGCGTGTGCGGGTGAGCATCCAGGCTCCGTTCGATGTCAGGACGTAGTTTCATCCTAGTCAAATCCCGCCAGGTTTCAATTCGAGTTGGCCCTGATTTGGCATGGAAAGAATGGCCATTCATGCGGCACGTTCATTCCCAGGCAGATGTAACTGCGTAACCTCTCGAAACAAGGCCGTAGCCAAACTGTTGGCGTAGCTCACTAGGATGTCGACATCGCCCATGCGTTTTACGAAGGAGAGGTCCGATGTTGAGCCATCACGAACTTGCGACGCTCATGTTGTTCCGGGATACCGGGCGGCATCTGGAAGAGTTTGATCCGGACGTTCTGGCGCTGCGTCGCTATGAGCTGGTCGAAGTGCGCTCGCACGACCGCCATGGCTCGACGCTGCAATTGACCCGGCGTGGTCGCGAACTGTTGCAGCGTCTGCATCTGGACGGCGGCCGGCTGCAATAAAGCGTTGAAAACGCCCAGCAGCCGGATCGCCCCGTCCGTCCCTGCTAAAATTCATGACAGCAACATTGCAGTGTAACGAGCGGAAAAAATTCTTTGCTCTGAAGTAATTGTATTGCGGGTTAGAGTGGAATAGCGTTCAGTAGTACTGTGAGACACCATATCGGTGCCGGTTTACGTCGTGGAGATTGTTGTGAAAAGCTTGAAAATTTTGCTCGGCTTGTCCGCTGCTGCAATGGTCTGTGCGAGCGGCGTAGCCCATGCAGCACACGTAGGGGTGTTCATTGGGGGCGGCGGCTACTACTACCCGTGGGGCGTGCCGTATTACTATCCGTATCCGCCGGCGGTTGCCGTGCCGGTGCCGGTACCCGTGCAGCCGCAGGAGTATGTGGAGCAGGGCCAGACTTCTGCAGCCCCGGCGGCGTCCGGGCAACCGGGTGGCACCTGGTACTACTGTGACGACACGAGGAGCTATTACCCGTATGTGAAGTCATGCTCATCGGGTTGGCGCCCCGTGCCGGCGCAGCAGTCGCAGTAGCCTGCAAACCAAAAACGCATTACCGCAAAGAGAAGGAAATGAAATATTCAAGGCTTGCTCTTATCGCTTCACTGAGCTTTCTAGGCGCGTGTTCGGTCATGCCTGCTGGTCCTAGCGTCATGGCGCTGCCGGGCACCGGTAAAACTTTCGACCAGTTCCGCGTTGACGACAACTCGTGCCGTCAGTTTGCTTTCCAGCAGGTGGGCGGGGTTTCGACCAACCAGGCTGCGACCAACAGCGCGGTGGGTAGCGCGGTGGTCGGCACCGCGCTCGGCGCAGCCGCCGGTGCGGCTTTCAACGGTGGCAGCGGCGCAGCAGTCGGCGCAGGTGCCGGTTTGCTGGCAGGCTCGCTGTTCGGTGCCGGCGCTTCTCAGAATTCGGCTTACGATGTCCAGCGCCGCTACGACTACGCGTATCTGCAATGCATGTATGCGAACGGCAACCGGATTCCGGTGCAGGGCCGCATGCGCACGATGGAGTCGAACGGAGGAGGGGGTGGGTATGTGACCACCACCCCGCCGCCGCCGCCGGGTTCGCCGCCTCCGCCCCCGCCTGGCGCGTATTGAGCGGATCGACTGGCTTCACCTGAACATGGCTGCCGTTTTTAACGGCAGCCATGTTGTTTTTGGGTCGGCGGTTTTCACGCACAGCTCAGGCGGCTAGCTCAGACGGCCGCGCGGCGCTGGCCGCGTGTGCGCATCCACGACTGCAGGCGGTCGATGTAGAGATATACGACCGGCGTCGTATAGAGCGTCAGCATCTGGCTGACGATCAGGCCGCCGACGATCGAAATGCCCAGCGGCCGGCGCAGATCGGCGCCCTCTCCGTGGCCGAAAGCTAGCGGCAAGGCGCCGAGCAGCGCTGCGAAGGTGGTCATCATGATCGGGCGGAAGCGCATCAGACTGGCGTGATAGATCGCTTCGCGCGACGACATGCCCTCGCGTGTGGCATCGATCGCGAAGTCCACCATCATGATCGCGTTTTTCTTGACGATGCCGATCAGCAGGATCACGCCGATCAGCGACATCACCGTGAACTCGATATGGAATGCCATCAGCGCGAGCAGCGCACCGACGCCCGCCGACGGCAGCGTCGAGAGAATCGTCAGCGGATGGGCATAGCTCTCGTAGAGGATGCCGAGCACGATATACACGGCCGCGAGCGCCGCCAGAATCAGCAGCGGCTCGTCCGAGAGCGATTGCTGGAAGGTGCGCGCCGTGCCCTGAAAGCCGCCGTGAATCGTGCCCGGCATGCGAATCTCCGCCATGGTCCGGTCGATCGCGGCGACCGCTGTAGAGAGCGGTTCGCCGGGCGGCAGGTTGAACGAGATCGTGGTGGCGACGAAGTCACCCTGGTGATTGACGCCGAGCGGCGTGTGACCCGGATCCCATCGCGCAAACGTGCTGAACGGAATCATGGTCTCCTGCGCGGTGCTGACCGAGGTGCCTGCGGATGCGCTCGAGTGTCCGCTTGCCGCCAGCGAGTTGATGGCGAGGTTGCGTGCCGAGTCGGCCGCGATGGCAGCCGCGCTGGTCGCGCTGCTCGAGGTACTGCTGGAGCTGCCTGAACTGGCCGAGCCGCCGCCGGACGATGCACCTCCACCCCCTGACCCGGCACCGGCCAAAGCGAAGGGCGTGGCCGCGGGTGTCGAAGGCGAGCCGCTGATCGTGGCCGACGTGCCGGCGCTACTGGCAGCCGAAGCCAACGCCGCTGCCGCAGTGGACTGGATACCGACCGCCGTCGTGCTGGACGGCGGAGGCGGTTGGGTCGGCGTGGCCGTGCCGCCGGCTGTTGCCGTCGGGCCGGTGCCGGTGGCAGTCATCGCCGGATTCGACGAGCCTCCTCCTCCCGAACCGGAACCTGCCGCGCTCGCTGCCGTCGTTACCGTGCCTGCCACCGCATTGGTCGACTGTGTGCCGCTCGGCGTGCCTGCTGAGGTACTTACGTACAGCTCATCGAGCGTTTCCGGGTATTGCCAATAACGCGGCGCCACTTCCATGACGACGTAGTACTGGTTCAGCGGGTTATAGATTGTGGACACGAGCCGTTGACCGTATGCGTCGTAGAGCGTGTTGTCGATCTGCGCGGGGGTGATGCCGAGGCGCGCGGCCGTGCCGCGATCGATATCCACGTTCGCTTCGAGGCCGCCTTGCTGCTGGTCCGAATTGACGTCCTCCAGCTCGGGCACGTTTTGCAGCGCCTGCGTGAGGCGCGGCGCCCATTGATAAAGTTCGGTGGTCGAATCGCCGAGCAGCGTGAACTGATACTGCGCGTTGCTCTGCCGTCCGCCGACGCGGATATCCTGCACCGCTTGCAGATAGAGTCTGCCGCCGGGCACGGCATTGAGTTTCGGCCGCAGCCGCGCGATGACCTCGTCGGCCGTTTCGGCGCGTTGCGACAGCGGCTTCAATGCGACGTAGACGGAACCGGTGTTGGTCTGCCGGCCGCCTGTAAAGCCGACGACGCTATCCACCGCGGGGTCGTCGCCGATAATCTTCATGAGTTGCCTGAGCTTCGGCCCCATAGCCTGGAACGAAGTGTCCTGATCGGCCTGAATGCCGCCGATCAGACGCCCCGTGTCCTCCTGCGGAAAGAAGCCCTTTGGAATCACCGTGTAGAGATAGACGTTCAGCACGATCGTTGCCACGAGCGTCATGAGCAGCAGAAACGGATGACGTAGCGACCATTCGAGCGAGCGCGCGTAACCGTCGTTCAGTCGTTGCAATGGCACGGCAAACAGGCGGCCGATGCGCGTCGGGTTCTTTGGGCCGGCCGTGCGCAGCAGGCGTGAACACATCACCGGCGTCGTCGTGAGCGAGACCACCAGCGAGACGGCGATGGCGAGCGACAGCGTCACGGCGAATTCGCGAAACAGCCGTCCGATGATGCCGCTCATCAGCAGAATCGGGATGAACACGGCCACCAGCGAAATCGAAATCGACAGCACGGTGAAGCCCACTTCGCGCGCGCCGACCAAGGCCGCCTGCATGCGCGGCATGCCGTCCTCCATGTGGCGCGCGATATTTTCGAGCACGACGATCGCGTCGTCGACGACGAAACCGGTTGCAATGGTCAAGGCCATCAGCGAGAGGTTGTCGATCGAATAGCCGAACAGGTACATGAAACTGAAAGTGCCGATGATCGACACCGGCACCGCCGCGGTAGGGATCAGTGCCGCGCGTCCGCTGCCGAGGAAGATAAACACTACGAGGATCACGAGTCCGACCGCGATGATCAGCGTCGCTTCCGTATCGTGCAGCGAAGCGCGGATGGTGGCGGAACGGTCAGACGCTTCGATCACGTCGACGTCGGCGGGCAACGCGGGTTTCAGTTGCTCGATCTGTTTGCGCACGGCGTCGACCGTGCTGATGATGTTCGCGCCCGGCTGGCGGTACAGCATTACGAGCACGGCCGGCTGGTTGTTCCGGGCGAGGCCGAGATTGCGCAGGTCCTCGACCGAATCGACGATCTCGCCGACGTCCGAGAGCTTGACCCCAGCGCCGTTGCGATACGCGATGATCAGATCCTTGTACTGGTCCGCGATGCGTGCCTGATCGTTGGCGTAGAGCTGATAGCGCTCGCCGTAGCTTTCGATGATGCCTTTGGGGCTGTTGGCATTGGCGGACGCGAGCGCAGCCCGTACGTCTTCAAGGCCGATGCCGTAGTGATACAGCGCGGTCGGATTCAGCTCGACGCGCACGGCTGGGTTGGCAGAACCGTTGACATCGACTTCGCCGATGCCGGGTAATTGCGATAGCGACTGCGCGAGGATCGTCGAGGCCAGATCGTAGAGTCTGGCGCGCGGCAGCGTGTGCGAGGTGAGCGCGAGAATCAGGATCGGCGCGTCGGACGGATTGACCTTGTGATACGTCGGGTTGCTGCGCAAGCTCGCCGGCAGATCCGCGCGCGCTGCATTGATGGCGGCCTGCACATCGCGCGCAGCGCCATTGATGTCGCGATCGAGTCCGAACTGCAAGGTGACACGCGACGAACCCACCGTGCTTTGCGACGTCATTTCGGTGACGTCGGCAATCTGTCCGAGGTGACGCTCAAGCGGACTGGCAACGCTGTTAGCGACCGTATCGGGACTCGCTCCGGGCAGGCTCGCCTGCACCGAGATGGTCGGAAAGTCGACCTGCGGCAACGGAGCGACCGGAAGCTTGACGAATGCAAATATACCGGCGAGCGCCACGCCTATCGAAAGCAGCGTGGTCGCAACGGGGCGTTCGATAAAGGGACGTGAGAGATTCATCGGCAGGACGCGTGTGCTGGTAAGGCAGCGTCTGACGATGTTAGAAGATGGGGATCTTGCAGGCGTTACATATGTTTTTCAGCCGGTTACGAGGTAACCGCCGAGAAATAATGGCGAGGGACAACGCTCATGTAATTCTACGAAACATTGACGAAATTCCACGAAGAGCAAATCGCTCTACACTGCAATTGCCTCTCCCAAGGAGGCATCGGTGGAAGGTCTTATATTTGCCCGCTTCGTGCGGGCATTTTTTTGGCTCCGCCACCGGATGCCACCAACGTGCAAGGCGGCGCGCCACGCGTCGTTAGAGCGCGGCGCGCATGCGCCTAGCGACGCCAGCCACCACCCCAGCCGCCGCCTACTCCGATCCCTACGTCGACCGCTGGGGCCGCGTAGTATCCTGGCGCAGCATAGTATCCGTAGCCCGGCGCCGGCGCATAGCCGTACGGCGTCGGTGCGACGATGCAGCCGCTCAGGCTGGCCGCGATTGCTACGAGTGAGGCGAGGGCGATAAGTCTTCTGGTCATGATGAATTCTCCTTTTGGATATTGGAGCACGGCGCAGCTTCATTCGTGCGGCCACGCGTGTGACGGTGCGTTACGACGCGAACGAGGCCGATTCCCGGCGCAAGGCGGCAGCACTGTGTGGGCCGCGTCATAAGGGGCGAGCCCCATTTACAGATGCTTACGTTCGACACATGTCAGAGGAATGGAATGCGGCGAACCTCGACAAACACGTGCTGGTGACGCAGCAAAGTTGCGGAAAACCCCGGGTGTTGCGCGCGCGCGACCTTATAGCGCGAGCGGCGTTGATATGATGGCGTTACTGTTCCTCGGAGCGGCAATCATGGCGATCAGAGATTTGACTAAAAGCGAGCGGCTGCATGCCGCCATCGCCGAAGCACGCAAGCTGGCAGACAGCGGTGCGTATCACGACTACACCGATATCGAATACGTGTTGCGCTTCGATCACGGGCTATCCGATGTCTCGGCCTTGCTCGATAGTCCGGGTATACATCGCGATCTGAACCTCCGTTGCGCAGACGCGCGAGAACGGCACGTGTTGATTGCTGTGTGAATTCGTCAGCGTGGCTCCGCGGCGGCGCTATAAAAAAGCCCGCCGGGTCGGGGCGGGCTAAAGCTGAGGAGATTCACAACAAAACCTCATGGGGGATGAGGCGTTTCCAGTGTAGGTGCGCGCGACGCGTCCTGGGTTTCATCTGCTCTTACAGCTATTACGCTTCGTGACGAATGTCATTTTCTTCACGTGGATCGCCAGTCTCCGCGAGCGATATTCAACACGCGTTCCCATGAACGAGACACTGTTTCCCCAACTACATGACGCGCTATCCGACGATGGCGCCATCACCGAATGGAGTCACCTTAATGGCTGGTAACGAACACGACGCGCGCGTGCCGCACACCGCGAACCCCGCTGGTCTCGCTACGCCGGGCGGACACTATAGTCACGTCGCGACGGGCAATGGTCTCGTGTTCGTATCGGGGCAATTGCCGATCGACGCCCAGGGCCGCAAGCTCACGGACGCGTCGTTTGAAGTCCAGGCCGAACAGGTGTTGACGAATCTCAAGACGGCGCTGGAAAGCGCTGGCAGCAGCATCGGGCAACTGCTCCAGGTGCGTGTGTATATCGTGGATGTCGAGCACTGGGCGAGCTTCAACCAGATTTATGCACGCTGGGCCGGCGAGGCAAAGCCGGCTCGCGCCGTTGTGCCGGTGAGTGCGCTTCACTTTGGCCTGCAGATCGAAATCGAGGCAACGGCTTTGGCCTAGGTTGTTCGCTGTGCTGACATCTCAGATTCTGAAGGGATGACGGTATCGCTAGTCGTGCTGCTTCGCCAGCAAAGCATGCAGCGATCTGAAGCCGACCCATCCCCAGTAGACCCGGTGATGGACGATCAATCCGCCAGCGATATCCATCATCTCGACCAGATCGACCTGATCGCCGTCCGGAGTCTGCCGCGGATACTCCCACGTGAGTTGGGTGCCGTTGCAGAAGAAGGTGCCGGCGCGGTACCAGCGGCCCAGGTCGTTAGGTGGGGCGCGCAGGCCGGCGGCGAAGAACGATGCGATCGCCGTTTTGCCGGTCAGGATGCCGCTCTGGTTCTCCGGCAAGGTGGCGAGGGTCAGCGGACTTTCGAAGATGGCTTCTTCAGCGTACAGCGCCATTAGCGCGTCCAGGTCGCGGCTCTTGACCGATTCGTGCCATTGCTCGTAGATGTGGCGAATCTCGGCTTGTGTGGCCTCTATGGTCATGATCGGCTTCCGTCGTCGTGGTGGGACTTTGAGTCTAGGGCGTCCCCTGACGGAATGTTTCGATGCGTGACGAACGATGCGATCGGTTCGAACGTGCGGTAGCTTTTGTGGCCGCAGTCGCGAGGTGTGAAGCGTGAGGTATTTAGACGGGGGGCGCGGTTGCGTTTTCTAGACGAGTGCCTTAGTGAATCACAAGCGCGTTCACTTGCGCGTTGCCCGCACCCGACACGATGTTCAACCCAATATTGCCGCTTACATGCGACAACGCGCCTGCTCCCAGCGTTGCACTGCTGCTACCGCTGACCGACGCGGTGGTGCGTGCATCCTGCAGCGTGTTGACATCGGCGGATGGTGAACTGACCAGCGCGATCTGATTGGCCTGCGCATTCAGCGCGCCCGCTGCGACATTGACGCCGACGTTACCGGTCGCCCCACGCAACACGTCTGCGCCGACGGATACGGTCGTCGTTGACGACGTCGCCGTGCCGGCGGTTTGCTGGACGGTCGAAAGCTTCGTGCCGGCGAATAGCGTGGCGGCGTCCGGATCGGTGGAAGCCAGCGCGTTCACCAACGCAGGCGAAGCGCCAATGCCCAGCGAGACCAGCAAGGTGATAACGGGACGAAGGTTCATGTGTGGCTCCCAGACGAGTTTGATAATGCTCGTAGCTGTGCTATCGACCGGCTGGATGCAAAAGTTGAGGAGGGATTGTGCGGGGGCGACAGCCACCGTGCGGACCGATTGTCACGTTTGCGTGAATAGTGATTTCGCAACTTAGGTATTTACCCTAGGTCTCTTGCTTCTTAGACTGTCTTCACCTGCTGCACACAAACCGATGTGCGGCGCTGTGAAAAACAATCTTTGGAGGTAGTGATCATGAAATCGCTCATTAAAGCTGTGGCCGTCGCTGTTGTTCTCGCTGCTCCCGTTGTGTCGTTCGCGCAGACCAGTCAGCCTGTTACGCGGGCTCAGGTTCGCGCTGAACTCGTCCAGCTCGAAAAGGCTGGTTACAACCCGGCCCGCAGCGGAAGAGATCCGTACTACCCGGCGGACATCCAGGCAGCGGAAGCTCGCGTAGCTGCTGAAAATGGTTCTACTAGCGGTGTCGGTGGCGCGGTGAACGGCTCGTCGGAATCGGGCGCGGTTGCAGCTCCGGCATTGGGTGGCCCGCGTTCGGTTGTTGACTCTGGTCACTAATCAGTCAGATCGGCGAGCCGTTGGCAATTTATCCGGTTGCTAACGTCGCTTACTGAGCGCGCAGTATCGTCTGCGCGTCCTCATCTTTTTAAATGGTCCACGACCACTGCCGTGCAGTGGTGGTGGGCCATTTGCCGTATGAGGCCAGAAAACAAAAAATCCCGCCCTGCTGCGGAAGCATGAGCGAGATTTTAAGGCGGTGTCCTGGCGGAGGCGGTGAGATTCGAACTCACGGAAGGATCACTCCTTCGCCGGTTTTCAAGACCGGTGCCTTAAACCGCTCGGCCACACCTCCAAGCCCGAAATTGTAACCTGAAATCTCCTCGCTACGGCAATTTCGCACGCGGTCACAGTCGGTTTATCACTGCGGATCTTTCAGAAACAGCGCCTGCAAATCATTCAGAAACGCCTGCCCGAGCGGCGTCGGCGCAATCTTTTCGTGATCTCGCGCAATCAGGCCGCGTTGTTCCGCTTCCCGCAACGCCGGCTCAATAGACGTCATCGATAAGCCCGTACGCTCGATAAACCGATGCACGGGAAAGCCCTCCACCAGCCGCAACGCATTCAACATGAACTCGAACGGCAGATCGCGCGGCGCGACTTCATGTTCCTCGTGCACTGGAGCGCCCGCCTTCGCCTGCTCAATAAAGGTAGTCGGATGCTTATAGCGCATCTGCCGCAGGATGCGATTCGGAAATGACAGCTTCGTATGCGCGCCGGCGCCGATCCCAAGGTAGTCGCCAAAGCGCCAATAGTTGAGGTTGTGCTTGCTCTGCCGATGCGGCTGCGCGTACGCCGAGACCTCATAGCGTCCATAACCCGCCGCGGTGGTACGTTCGTGAATCCAGTCCTGCATGTCGGCGGATGCATCGTCGTCCGGTAGCGACGGCGGAAATTTCGCGAACAGCGTGTTCGGTTCAAGCGTCAGGTGATACAGCGACAAATGCGGCGGCGCAAACGACAACGCCGTTTCAATATCTGCCTGACACTCCGCGAGCGTCTGTTGCGGCAACGCGAACATCAGGTCGAGGTTGAAGTTGTCGAACGTAGTGGCGGCCACTTCCACCGCATGGCGGGCCTGCGCCGAATCGTGAATCCGGCCGAGCGCCTTCAGATGCGCCTCGTTGAAACTCTGGATACCTACCGATAACCGGTTCACGCCACTTGCGCGAAACTGCGCGAACTTGTCAGCTTCGAAGGTGCCGGGGTTGGCTTCGAGAGTGATCTCGGCGTCGGCATCGAGCGGCAGAAGCGCACGCACGTCCGACAGCAGCCGGTCCAGCCCCGCCGCCGACAGCAGGCTGGGCGTGCCGCCGCCGATGAACACCGTATGCACCTGGCGGCCCCAGACGAGCGGCAACGCCAGCTCGAGATCGGCGCGGAGCGCATCGAGATACTCATTCTCGGGGAACGCCTCGCCCTTCCACTCGTGCGAGTTGAAATCGCAGTAAGGGCACTTGCGCACGCACCACGGAAAATGCACATACAGCGCCAGCGGAGGCAACGACGTCAGATGGATACTGCCCGGCTGTGTGAACGCCTGGATCACCCCGGGGCCACTCTGGCCGGCGACCTTGATGGGAATCACGCTTCCTCCGTCAGGCGCGCGAGCAATTTCCGCAGTGCGATCGCGCGATGGCTGCTGGCGTTCTTCACTGCCGGATCGAGCTCGGCCGCCGTCGCGTTCAGTTCAGGCAGGAAGAAATGCGGGTCGTAGCCGAAACCATGTGCACCGCGGGGCGCGTCGATGATCTCGCCTGGCCAGCGGCCCTCGGCAATCAGCGGCTCGGGGTCGTCGGCGTGACGCACGAGCGCGAGCACGCAGAAGTAGTAAGCGCGACGGTCGGCCTGGCCCTGCAGTTGCTCGACGAGGCGTGCATTGTTCGCGGCGTCGCTCTTCGGCCCACCCGCGAGTTGCGCGTAGCGCGCCGAATAGACGCCCGGTGCGCCGCGCAGCGCGCGCACGCACAGTCCGGAATCGTCGGCCAGCGCCGGCAGGGCGGTGATCTTCGCCGCATGACGAGCCTTCGTCAGCGCATTCTCGACGAAAGTCGGATAGGGCTCTTCCGCTTCGGGCACATTGAGCGTGCCCTGCGGGATCAGTTCGATGCCGGCCGCGTCGAGCAACGCCGCAAACTCGCGCAGCTTGCCCGCGTTGTTCGAGGCCAGCACCACTTTTCCGAGCGACGCGGTCATTGCCTTTCCTGCGTCGGAAGCCGGGAGAGCTGCGCCGCCGGCGATGTCGCGATCACTCACCCTTCAACCCCAGCGCTTCTTTCTGTTTCGCCACCAGCGTGCTGATGCCGTCGCGAGCGAGATCGAGCAGCGAGTTCATCTCGTCGCGCGAGAACGGTGTGCCTTCAGCCGTGCCCTGGATCTCGACGAACCCGCCCGCGCCCGTCATCACGACATTCATATCGGTGTCGCACTTCGAGTCTTCGTCGTAGTCGAGATCGAGCACCGGGAGGCCGTTGTAGACGCCCACCGAAATCGCTGCCACGAAGTCCGTGATCGGCGAGGTTTCGATGCGGCCACTGGCCAGCAGCTTTGTCACCGCATCGTGCGCGGCGACAAAGGCGCCCGTGATGCTCGCCGTGCGAGTGCCGCCATCGGCCTGGATCACGTCGCAATCGAGATTCATGGTGCGTTGGCCGAGTTTCTCGAGATCGAACACCGAGCGCAGCGCGCGGCCGATCAGCCGCTGGATTTCCTGGGTGCGGCCGGTCTGTTTGCCGCGTGCGGCTTCGCGGTCGTTGCGGGTGTTGGTGGCGCGCGGCAGCATGCCGTATTCGGCCGTCAGCCAGCCTTGACCGCGATCGCGCAGGAAGCCGGGGACGGTCTCCGCAACGCTCGCCGTGCAGATCACCTTGGTGTCGCCGAATTCGACCAGCACCGAGCCCTCCGCATGCTTCGTATAGTGACGCGTGATGCGCACATCGCGCAGTTGATCGGCGCGGCGGCCGCTGGGGCGGCCCTTGGAAAATGCGGTGGTGTCGTTCATCGTTCGGGGTCTGGGTGGGGTAGGCGGGAGGGAAACGCTAATGTTACCGCTGATCGTACGGGGCGGTTCTGTGTCTGCTCCGGCGTGCGTCGCAGAGAGGCCAGATCCAGGTATGGCGGGGCGTTCCGCCAAAGATGGGATAATGCCGTTTCCACGCCCCGCGTCTCGTACACGCCGGGCGATTCGACTCTTCCGGCCATCCCGTCAGCGGCATGGCCTCATCGCGAGACAAATGATGATCTACAGCATGACTGGCTATGCGAGCGCCACGCGCGAACTCGCGGCGAATACCGGCAGTGGTGGCGTGAGCGTATCGGTCGAACTGCGCACGGTGAACTCGCGCTTTCTCGATCTGAACTTCCGGATGCCGGAAGACGTGCGCGTCTGCGAGCCGGTCCTGCGCGAAATGCTGATGAACAAGCTCTCGCGCGGCAAGGTCGATATTCGTATCAATCTGCAGCGTAGCGAACAGTCGGCCAACGCTGGAGCGATCAATCATGACGCTCTGAGCCAGCTCGCGCTGCTGGAACGCGCGGTCGTCAACGCGTTTCCGGAAGCCGGCCGGCTGCGGACCGGCGAAATCCTGCGCTGGCCGGGTGTGCTCGCCGAAAGCGGTGTCCCCGCTGAAACGCTGCGCGATGCGGTGCTTGGGTGCGGCAAGCAGGCGATTACCGACCTGATCGACGTGCGCGGCCGCGAAGGCGCCCAACTGGGCGCGATGCTGCTCGGCAACGTCACGGAGATGGAAACGATCGTTGCAAAGATCACGCCGCTGGTGCCGGAATTGATCACCAGGCATCAGCAGAAGATTGTCGAGCGCTTGCAGGAAGCCTTGGGCATTGCCGCGCCGGACACGGTGTCGACGAGCATCTCGCGTGAAGAGATCGCCGAGCGTATCCGGCAGGAAGTGACGATGTACGGCATCCGCATCGACATCACGGAAGAGTTGTCGCGGCTGACCGCCCACCTGAACGAAACGCGTCACGTGATCGAGAAGGGCGGCAAGGTCGGCAAGCGCCTCGACTTCATGATGCAGGAGCTCAACCGCGAAGCGAACACGCTCGGTTCGAAGGCTGCTGCGAAAGAACTGGCGGATTCGTCGATGACCTTGAAGCTGCTCATCGAACAGATGCGCGAGCAGGTGCAGAATCTGGAGTAATCCTCGAGCCACTTTCGGATAACGATTGCAATGACCGACCACACACGCGAAAACAGCGCACCGCGCAATCCATACGCTGGGGCTTACCCTGGCAACCTGTTCATGGTGGTTGCGCCCTCGGGCGCGGGCAAATCGACGCTCGTCAATGCGCTGCTCGCGCGCGACGAGGCGATCCGCCTGTCCATCTCCTACACGACGCGCCCGCCGCGTCCGAAGGAGAAGGACGGTGAGCATTACCACTTCACGACGGTCGACGACTTTCTCAAGCGGCACGCCACGGGCGAGTTTCTCGAAAGCGCCGAGGTGCATGGCAACTACTATGCAACCTCGCGTCTGTGGATCGAAGAACAGATGAAAAGCGGCCATGACGTGCTGCTCGAAATCGACTGGCAGGGCGCGCAACAGGTGAAAAAACAGTTTCGCAATGCTGTCGAAATCTTTATTCTGCCGCCCTCGCTCGAAGCGCTGGAAGACCGTTTGAAAAAGCGCGGCCAGGATGAGCCAAACGTGATTACACGGCGGCTGCTGGCCGCCGGTAGCGAGATCGCGCACTCGGCTGAAGCCGAGTTCGTGGTGATCAACGAGAACTTCGACCGTGCGCTGGCGGAGTTGCAGTGTCTCGTAGCCTCAACGCGCTTGCGCTTCGCCTCGCAATACGCACGCCACACGGACCTTTTTGTGCAACTCGGCATCCACCTCCCGCACGCGTGACTGCGGCGAGGTATCGAGCACATAAGGTAGAATAAGCAACATACTGAGAAGGAATCCAACATGGCCCGCATTACCGTCGAAGACTGTCTGAAAATGATCCCGAATCGCTTCGAACTGGCACTTGCCGCAACGTATCGCGCACGCCAGCTCGCTCAAGGCCACACGCCGAAGATCGAAAGCCGCGACAAGCCCACCGTCGTCGCGCTGCGTGAGATCGCGGCTGGCCAGGTCGGCGTCGAAATGCTGAAGAAGGTACCGGTCTAAGGTACGTTCCATCCGTTTTCGAGTGCCATGTAATTCACACACGCGTGCAGACCGGCGTCAAACCTGAACCTGATACGGAGGCGAATATGAGCACTACCCCCTCGCCCCCTGTCACGGAAGTGGAGAACGAAGCCCACGAGGGCGACTCACCGGCCTCGGCACGCAAGTACATCGACGCGGTCCTCGAACAATCGTTTCGCCATCTGTTCGGGCCGACCGCCACGCCGGAGCAGCCGCGCCGGCATGACGTCGTTTCGATCGCCAAGCTGACCTCTGCCTTGTCCGGCTATCTGTCGCCGGAAGAGATCAAGGACATCAAGGCGGCGTTCCACTTCAGCGACGAAGCCCACCTCGGGCAGTATCGCCAGAGCGGCGAGCCCTACATCACGCACCCGGTTGCTGTCGCGGAGATCTGCGCCAGCTGGAAGCTCGACGCCCAGTCGATCATGGCGGCGCTGCTGCATGACGTGATGGAAGACCAGGGCGTGACCAAAGCCGAACTCGCCGAGCGTTTCGGCGCCAAGGTCGCGGAACTGGTCGACGGCTTGTCCAAGCTCGACAAAATGGAGTTTCGAAATCGCGAGGAAGCGCAGGCGGAGAATTTCCGCAAGATGCTGCTCGCGATGGCGCGCGATGTGCGCGTGATTCTGGTGAAGCTGGCCGACCGGCTGCACAACATGCGCACCCTCGGCGCGGTGCCGCCGGAAAAGCGCCGCCGCGTGGCGCGCGAAACGCTGGATATCTACGCGCCAATCGCCCACCGGCTTGGCCTGAACAATACCTATCGCGAGCTGCAGGACCTGAGCTTCGCGAACTTCAACCCGCATCGTTACGCCACGCTCGAAAAAGCCGTCAAGGCGGCGCGCGGCAACCGGCGGGAGGTGGTCGGCAAGATTCTGGAGTCGGTGCAGCGCGCCATTGCGGACGCGAAGCTCGACGCCGAAGTCACCGGCCGCGAAAAAACCATCTTCAGCATCTACAAGAAGATGCGCGACAAGCAGTTGTCGTTCTCGCAAGTGCTGGACGTGTACGGCTTCCGCGTGGTGGTCGAGAGCGCGCTGGAGTGCTACACCTGCATCGGCGCGCTGCATGCGCTCTACAAGCCGGTGCCGGGCAAGTTCAAGGACTACATCGCCATTCCGAAGGTGAACGGCTACCAGTCGCTGCATACCACCCTGGTTGGCCCGTTCGGTGCGCCGATCGAGTTCCAGGTGCGTACGCGCAAGATGCACGAGATCGCCGAAGCGGGCGTCGCCGCGCACTGGCTGTACAAGAACGGCGGTGCAGATCTGAACGACGTGCAGAAACGCGCGCATCAGTGGCTCAAGTCGCTGCTCGATATCCAGAGCGAAGCAGGCGATTCGAGCGAATTCCTCGAGCATGTGAAGATCGATCTGTTCCCGGATGCGGTCTACGTGTTTACGCCGAAGTCGCGGATCATGGCGCTGCCGCGCGGCGCGACCGCGCTCGATTTCGCCTATTCGATCCACAGCGACCTGGGCAACCAGTGCGTCGCGGTGAAGATCAACAATGAACTGCTGCCGTTACGCACTGAGCTGAAGAGCGGCGATATCGTCGAAGTGATCACGGCGCCGTATTCAAAGCCGAATCCGGCGTGGCTCGGGTTTGTGCGCAGCGGCAAGGCGCGCTCGGCTATCCGCCACTATCTGAAGACGATGCGGCTGAACGAGTCGGTGCAACTGGGCGAGCGGCTCGTCGATCAGGCGTTGAAGGGCTACGACCTCGCGCTTTCCGAGGTCACACCGGAAGCCTGGGAAAAGCTCGTGCAGTGGACCGGCAACAAGAGCCGTCAGGAAATTTTCGCGGATATCGGCCTTGGCCGGCGCGTGGCGGCGGTCATGGCCAAGCGCATCGAGGTGCTGATGAACGGGCACGATGCCGACGACGACAGCCCGCGCTCTGAGTCCGGCCACACGTCGCATGCGCCGCCGGTGGTGATCACGGGTACCGAAGGTATGTCCGTGCAGCTATCGGCCTGCTGCCGGCCGATTCCGGGCGACGACATCATGGGTTATATCGGCATCGGCCTCGGCATGGCTATTCACACCACCGACTGCCGGGTCGCCCAGCGCATTCACCGGCGCGATCCGGGCCGTTGGATCGACGTGGCTTGGGCGCCGCAGCCAGGCCGTCTGTTCGACGTGGCGGTGAAGGTGCTCGTCAAGAACACCAAGGGCGTGTTCGCCCGCGTGGCGGCGGATATCACGTCCGCAGACGCCAACATCGTCCACATTGCGATGGACGAAGACCTGTCGCAGGAATCCACGGTCTTGCGCTTCGTGATTCAGGTCAGCGACCGGGTGCATCTGGCCAACGTCATGCGCCGGGTTCGCACGAATCCGGACGTCATGCGCATCGCACGCGAACGGCCTAGTGAGGAAGGGCATCACCGTCACGATGGCGGGATGCGAATCGATCGCGAACGCGCCGATTATTGACGGCTTCTCCCGCTGCAATTCTGCAGCGCCGGTCTGAACACTCGGGCCGGATTCGGGTCTCACTCTGTTCTTGAGGGAGAGCGCAATGAACGTAGCTGACCTGAACGGCATGGACCTCGACTATTGGGTCGCCCGCAGCCTGCACGACTTCGTGCGTGAAATCCACTTTACCGATGGCGGACAGACCGTCTCGATTCGCGGCGAGGAGCGCGGACGTCCATGGGACGGCCGGTTCACGCCCTCCACGTCATGGGAGGCGGCTGCGACCGTATTGGAGCGGACGCAGCGGCTCGAGGTGCGGGAGCACGTGAATCGTCAGCAGGCGCATTGCGTCGCGGACTTCGAAGGCGGCCACAGGACGGCGGAGGGGCGGGGCGACTCATTGCGCGTGGCGGTGCTGCGGGCGTTTGTGACCAGCCGGTTCGGCGATACCGTGGAAGATGTCTTGCAGCAGTCGCAGGCGCTCGACGGCCTCAAGGCGGAACTCATCAGCGAGGTAACGGCGGGTATGTCGCCCGAAGATATTCCGACGCCTGACGGGCAGATCGGCGACATTCAATCAGCGGCGCGGTGAAACGCGAGTTGGCCAGGACACGGGAGATTGTCACCACGGTTGTCCATCGTGCCAACGTGTGTGAGCGGCCTTAAGGCGCCGGTCTGCAGCATGGCTGCGAGTGTCACGATGGATGCGGCGCACTTCAACGCCGTTAACCCATCAACGCAAAAACAAAGGGCCTTCCATATGGAAGGCCCTTCATGAGTGGTGCGGCTGGCAGGATTCGAACCCACGACCCCTTGGTTCGTAGCCAAGTACTCTATCCAACTGAGCTACAGCCGCACGGCAAACTGGATACAACGAAAAACCGGGTGAAACAAAAGGGCCTCCCCGGAGGGAGGCCCTCGAAATAAGTGGTGCGGCTGGCAGGATTCGAACCCACGACCCCTTGGTTCGTAGCCAAGTACTCTATCCAACTGAGCTACAGCCGCACGCAGAAACGAGATTATAGCAAAGGTATCAAAAAAGGGAAGCGTGAAACGGCGATTTGTCTGGTTGCCCTGATCGTGTAACCTTGATGGGCAGGGTTTGCTGCAGTCTATGGAAGATCATGAACAAGGCCTTTGTTAAAGAATCGAGCGAAGAGAGTGACGACGATCTCGACGCCGCGCAACCTGCGATCCCAGCCGGTGCGAAAAACTACATTACCCCCGCCGGTTACCGGCGGCTGCGCGATGAGCTGCTGCATCTGATCGACGAGGAGCGTCCGGAGGTCGTGAAACTGGTCTCGTGGGCGGCCTCGAACGGCGACCGTTCCGAAAACGGCGATTACATCTACGGAAAGCGGCGGTTGCGCGAAATCGACCGGCGCATCCGGTTTCTGACCAAACGCCTTGATCTGGCGGAGATTGTGGATAGCAGCAAGCAGGAAAACATCGACCAGGTGTTTTTCGGTGCGACCGTCGACTATGCGACCGGGGATGGCGAGGTGCACACGGTGACGATCGTCGGTGTCGACGAGGTCGATCTGGACCACGGACGGGTGAGCTGGATTTCGCCCGTGGCGCGGGCGCTGGTGAAGGCCAGGATCGGCGATCAGGTGACGTTGCACACTCCCGCGGGCCCAGAACCGATCGATATCATCGACGTGGTGTACCCACCGCCGGATGAAGGCGGTTAATCGCTGGGCCAGGCGGTGCGGGCACGCACTGCCTTCAAGTCACAGGTGACAAAAAAAAAGGCGCCGCAAGCGGCGCCTTTCAGTACTTCTACTACCGGATGCTTTAGAAGCGGGTACGCAGACCTGCCGTCACAGCAACCTGGTTGTTGTTGCCCGAAGCGGTCAGACCATTGATGTCTGCGTTCAGGCCCGAGCCGTCCTGGCTCACGTGTTGATATTCGCCTTGCAGGTACACGTCGGTACGCTTCGACAGCGAGTACGAAGTTTGCAGGTTGAACTGGTTCCACTTCGGATTCGCGCCATCGATGCTCGATTGCGTGTAGGTGTAGCCAGCAGCCAGGCTCAGAGCCGGCGTCAGCTGGTAACGGCCGTTCACTTCGAAGTTCTGGAAGTGACCGCTGGTCGCGCCGAGCGGAACCGTTGCCGACGTACCTGCCGAACCCGCAGCGATGCCTGCGAAGTCGTTCAGGTTGGTTTGCGTGTACACGAAGGCTGCCGTTGCCGGGCCGAATGCGTAGCTGATGCCAGCACCGAACGTGCGCTGACGACCTGCCAGCAGCGTGTTGTCGCCGTCGACTGCGCCGGCGGTGTTCGTGATTGCGCCGAGAGCACCAACGTTGTTATTCAGTTGCAGGTACGCAGCTGCAACATTCAGGCCGCCGTAGTTATACGAACCGCCAACGCTGTAAGCACGGTTGTTCGAGAACTCGCCAGCTGCGTTCGAGAAGCCATACAGGCCGCCGAACTTGAAGCCGCCGTAGTTCGCGCTCTGGAACTTGACCGAGTTGTCGACGCGGAACGAGTTGTCGAGGTTGTCGTTGTCGAACGGGTGAGCCGTGAACGTGCCACCGTATTGCGTGCCCGTCAGTGCCAGCGGTCCGAGATAGTCCACAACGCTGTCATATTGACGGCCAAGGGTCACGGCGCCGAACTGGTCGCTTGCCAGACCAACGAATGCCTGGCGGCCGAACAGACGACCGTCCTGGCGGAGCGTGCCGTTCATGACGTTAAAGCCGTTTTCCAACGTGAAGATTGCCTTCAGACCGCCACCGAGGTCTTCAGAGCCGCGCAGGCCCCAACGGCTCGTGTTGACCGCGCCGTCCGTTGCTTGCCAGTTGGAATGACCATTCTGGTTGTTCGTGTAGGTGATGCCTGCATCGATCAAACCGTACAGCGTAACGCTGCTTTGCGCGTGCGCTGCAGTAGCAAAAACGCCCGTGAGGGCCGCGACCATGAGTGTCTTTTTCATCTTTGTAAACTCCGAGAACAGGATGGGTTTTGGAAACCCAGGCTTCGAGGAAACGTCACGCGTACGCTGCGAGAGGCGATGGTCTGCGTGAGTGCGCACGATGCAAGCGGCGCGCTTGTTTCCGGACAGGCAGAGTGTAAGGACGTGGTCGCCCAGCGGACCTTCCGATTTGCGCAATAAAGTATTACTTGACGCGCAATTATTGGCGATGTTTGTCAAAGCCTTATTGGAAAAGGCTTTGCGTGGATACAACGGGTGGGGAGAGGGTGTGTCAACAGTCGTGCGTTGTTCAATTGCTACACCAAATGATGCGCAAAAACAACGCGAAAAGAATGAAAATCAAGATTGTTGCGGGACGAGCAATACATGATTGTCCATCGCACCGGCAATGTTTCGAAGCGCGAGCTGTATACTGGCCTCTCTGCTTTTCGAAGCGGACTTTTTCGTTGACGAAAAAGATCTCCAAACCTTTGTCGGCGCGACTTCCCAGTCGCGCTTTTTTTTGCCTATGTTTTCCGTGAGCCGGTTCTAGCGGATATCGGTAGCGAGGACGCCCGGCAGAGATTCGAAATCAGTAACCACGCTCCAGTCTTCCATTACGTAATGGCGGGCATCCATTGGGGAAGACAACAGGTTTTGCCAGTGATCGCCATGCCACATGGGATCAAAGTCGAAGGCCGACTCTGCCGGCTGTCTGGCCCTGTCCGCGGGCGCCTTGTGGAGCGAGCGGCTCATCCATGCGGTAAAGCGATGGAGTTCGTTCAGCAGCATGACTATCTCCTTTACATACTTCCAAGACCATCATGAGGCGACCGGTTTACTGGAACAACCCGGACAAACACTTACGAAAGACATACTCTGTTACAAATCCAGGGAAAAATTCCCTCTTTATGCGGGGAGGGGAGTTATCAAGTAAAACTGACGTGCCGGATATTCGGTTGTTACTTAATATGCGCGCGTTCGTTGCATCCAGTCAGGTGTCGTTTCGTTATTGTTTCAGCTTATAAGCCTCTATTAAAAATTTTCTTGACGGCTGATCTTTCTTCCCCGTATAACGGCAATGCTGAATTTTCGATTAGAAGACGTGATGGCATATCGCTACCACGTACCTCGATAAGGTCGTATCGTAATCGGCGTGAGGGCATTGCCCGTCTTAATCAAATCTAGAGGGAAATTGGAATATGGAAACTGGTATCGTAAAATGGTTCAACGATGCTAAGGGCTTTGGCTTCATCACATCGGACTCGGGTGGCGACGATCTGTTCGCGCACTTCTCGGAAATTCGCGCCGAGGGTTTCAAATCGCTCAAGGAAAACCAGCGGGTTTCCTTCGAAGTGAAGACGGGCCCGAAGGGTAAGCAGGCAGCGAACATCCAGCCGCTGTAAGCCGTGCGGGCCACGCCAACCGCGCGGCCGCAACACTGCATCGTAGAGCAGGAAAGCCCTCGCATTGCCGGGGGCTTTTTTATTGGTGATGTTTGATGCGGGTTTATTCCTATTTTAATTCCTGCTCGGGCGTATCTCGGTGACTGCAGAGGGCTTAAGGCAGTATGTGCGTGGCCGATATTGCCCCTGAGTGAAGCGCACGCGTTCTGTTACGTCGATTTACCCAGGGTTTTCGAGTATAAAAATGGCCGGCCTTTCCGTGTTCGAGTCATAAAAACATAATGTTGCCACGACGTCCAGATTCGCTAAAGACTGCCACCGCACCGCGTACCGCTCCCTCAGCCCCGCATTAAAGCGGCCAGACCGCGCGCATGCCGGTGCGCCAACTGATGCATACTTGCAGCAAGCCACGTATCGAACCCTATCCTTGCCCATGTCAGAACAGTTTTTGCAGAATTCCGCGATCGATTTGCCGATAGCGTTTGTCGACCTTGAGACCACAGGTGGATCGACCGGGGAACATCGCATCACCGAAGTGGGCGTCGTCGAAGTAGGTCCATTGGGCGTGTCCCGCTGGAGCACGCTGGTCGATCCGCAGCAAAGCATTCCGCCCTTTATCCAGCAACTCACGGGTATCACCGATGCGATGGTGCGTGGTGCTCCCACCTTCGATTCAATTGCTCCCGCCCTGTTCGAGCGCCTCGAGGGAAAGCTGTTTATTGCGCACAATGCGAGTTTCGATCGCGGCTTCCTGCGCAGCGAGTTTCGCCGCGCGGGACTGGCGTTCAATCCGGATGTACTGTGCACCGTGCGTCTGTCGCGCGCACTCTTTCCGGCAGAAAAGCGCCACGGACTCGACGCGCTCGTCGAGCGGCACGCACTGGTACCGTCCGACCGGCACCGTGCGCTGGCCGATGCCGACCTCCTGTGGCAGTTCTGGCAGCGCCTGCATGGGCTGGTCCCGCTCGAGGTGCTGCGCACGCAGATCGACCGCACGTTGCGACGTTACCGGCTGGCGGGCGAAATCACGGAAGACCTGCTCGATACGGCGCCGGCCGGTTGCGGCGTCTATGTGTTCTACGGAGAGGACGATGTGCCGCTCTATGTCGGCCGCAGCGTGCGGGTCCGGCAACGCTTGCGCTCGCATCTGAGCGGCGAGCGCCGCTCGTCGAAGGACATGCGGCTCGCGCAGCAGGTGCGGCGCGTCGAGTGGCTGGCGACCGGCGGCGAGTTGGGGGCGATGCTGGCGGAGGCTCAATGGATCGCGACGCTGCGTCCGGGACAGAACCGCGTGCCGCGGGTCGCGAAAAGCGACCCTGTCGATGCGCCGTGGCCGTTCGACGGACCTATCGTTTTCGAGGAGCGCGACGCGGAGTTGCAAGCCCGCGCCTTTCACGTGGTCGACCGCTGGTGCTACGTCGGTCACGCCCCCTCGCTCGCCCAGGCGGCAAGCCTGCATGCGTCGAGCGTCGCGGGTTCGTTTGAACTTTCGACTTACCGGATCCTGCAGTCGCATCTCGCGCGCGGCCTGCGGGTCATGCCGCTTGGGTTGCCCATCGCGGCAAGTGCAGCGAGCGTCGCCTAGCCCGTCGCGCCAACCCCGCCGGATTCACACACGTGACCGAGCGCGTGGGTGAGCGCGCCCGAGCGGGCGGAGTCATAGCGGGTCAATGAGTTCCAGTTCGCAATACCCTGCGCCACGCGCGACGGGCAGTCTTGGACCGTACGTAGCGTCTGCACACGTGCGAGCCCGGCGATCATCGACTTGGTCAACCGGTCGAGCTGGGGCCGGGTGCTGGTCGCGAGGTCCGGAGGAGCCCCCTCAGGCGGGCGCGTGCTGCGCCAGGTGGCGAACAGGGCGTTCTGCACTTCCTTGCTGGCGTCAATCTGATCCTGGAAGAATGCTCGTGCAAACTCAGGGTCGACCTGCGCGGCGGTCGCCCGCTTGGCGACATCGTCGAGTAAAGCGGCTTCGCGCGGTGCATCGGTGATGGCCTGATGGTTTGCCCACTTCCAGCGCGCGACAGGCTCAGCAAGAGCCAGTCGTTGAGATACGAGCGAAATCAGATTGGTCAGGGCGGTGTCGTCGCTGTCTGCATGAGCGAGGCGCGGCGATAGAGTCAATGCGGCGCACAGCGCGAGCGCACACAGTACACCGCTACGATACAAACGATTCATGAGAGGGGCGGACCGGGCAGTCGAGGGAGAAAAGCCTGAAGAATAAACGATGCGGCGGTAAAGCGACGGGTATAAAGCGGGGGACGTGCGCGAACATGGCGCTGAGCTGATTGATCCGGCGCGTACCAATGAGTCAATACAACCTGCTGCGGCCTGCAAAATGTGCGCACGTGCGCTCGCCGGTCACGCACGGTGTGCGTGTCCCCGATGCTGCAGCGCGCCAGCTCACTCTTACTTCGGCTCGCACGACTTGCGTTGTTCGTCGAAGAACGCGCGAACATGCTCCGGCAGTTCGGCGCCCAGGAACTCAACGCCAGCAGGTTCCGGATCCGGACTGAAGACTTTATCCGGGGTCGGAATCTTGGGCGGTTTGGCATCCATGATTTTTCTCCTGTACCAACTGATTATCTGCCGCGGTCCCCAATCTGCACTAGTGCTGCAAAGCGTTAACACTGTTTTTCAACGCTTGTCTGTTGCTTTAACGGCACAGCATCACTTTGCTTGAACTCGTTTGAATAAAATTTAAGGCCAGCTCTGCATTTTTACGAACGGTCGCGCTTATTTGAATCTGCCGCCCTGCACGGCCTTGTACCGCCTGCCACTGCTCACTGGCGACGACGTCGCCCTACTAGTTCCGAGCTTTCATTGCTGCATTGCAGCGCCTGCTTGTGTCGTCGTTTCTCGCGTATTTCCGACCGGGCCCTTTAGCGCTACGTAGCCTTTACCGCAGAAACGGCGTAAAGGTGTCTGTCACGCAGAATGGTTATCGAGGCCTTTAAGCGATCGGATTCGCTGCAGTGCACATACGCCAGGAAACGTCACCGCTTGTTTCAGCCATCCCTCATTTTTTGTTAACGACGGGTTACGTGATTTCGTTGACGTCTTTGACGTTCTTTTACGTATGCATATGAAATGACGAAAGCACACCGCGTCCGTTTGGAGGCGGTGTGCGTGGGTCAGATGTGATGTCGTGGAATGGGCAATGCCCGGGTGTACGCGACCCGCTCAAGCTGTACGACGTGAATGACCTTCCTGCTGGCCGTTGTATGAGCGAAAGCGGGGCCGGATAGACGGAGAGTTTCCGTCGCCCTTTCCGTCAGCGGCAGACGTGCACTCGATGGTGGTGATGCCAGACCCAATGACAATGATGGTGATGGTCATAGTCAGCGAACGCCGGCATTGCCGCGCATAGCGTTGTCACTGCAACGAGGATTGTCGCGCCGATCTTCTTCATAGATACATCTCCCGAGAGTTAGAGACGAAAGCATAGCAGTTTGTGTGCCTTAAACGTCCGCGCTATCCGTCGCGTGGCGCGCATCTATGTGTTTCGCCGAAGCGTCCGGGGTGAAGCAGTTTGAGCAGCATGTTTTGACACGCGCTCACGATTGTCAGATTTGCGAGAAAAGTGATTTCGAAACTTAGGTATTTACCCTGGGTTTATCGACTCTTAGACTGTATTCACCTGCTGCACACAAACCTGTCTGCGGCGCTGTGTAAAACAAATTCTGGAGGTTTAATCATGAACTCGATCATCAAGGCTGTTGCCATCGCTGTCGTTCTTTCCGCTCCGGTCGCTTCATTCGCTCAATCGAACCAACCTGTGACCCGTGCAGAGGTGCGCAGTCAACTGGTTCAACTTGAAAAGGCCGGCTATAACCCAGCGTCGGCTGACAATGCCACTTACCCGGCTGACCTGCAGGCTGCAGAGGCGCGCGTTGCTGCAGAGAATGGTTCGACGAGCGGTGTTGGTGGTGTGGTTAGCGGTTCGTCGGAATCGGGCGCTGCTGCAGTCTCGACATTCACAGGCCAACGCTCGATTTACGCCGGTCACTAAATCACTGTAGTGACGTTGTTCTGGGGTCTGGGCCGGACGGTGACGTCTGCCCACCCCAGCAGGTTTCGTCGGAAATGGTTCGTAAAACGTGTAAGTGACATCGAAACCTAAAGCGAGGTTGTGCGTCCTACACTGAAGTTGCCTCTAGTGAGAGGTGCTTTCATGGACATATCTCCCTTGTCAAACCCGCCGTTGCACCGGCGGGTTTTTTTGTGTCCTGACGTCGCGCTGTCGGTCGTGGCAATCGTGGCTGTAGTGGATGATTCAGCGGCGCACGACACTTCCGCCAAACGTATTTCCACCGGGCGAACCTGCGCTGAAAGAGCCCGAGCCGGATGTACTCGCGTCGAATGCGCCCGAGTTGAAGCTGGTGCCATTGGTATCGATTGAATCCGGATTTGGCAAGCCCCGGGCAGCTCGACGAGCATAGACGCCGCGCGGATCGGCTGCGACCTTTTTGTAGGTATCCTCATGATCCCAGCGCGGCGTGCTGCCGTAGACATAGCCCTGATTCACCTGCACCAGCACGCCGATTGAAGGATTGCAGCCGAGACCGACGGCGATGGTTTCGTTCGTAAATGCGCCCATGTTGCTGACGCCCATTCCGACCGCGCCTCCTACATGCACTGCGTCGCACTGATTCGCCGCAAACACGACTGTGTCGCTCGGGATCGCAACGTCAACGAACTCGGTTCCGCCGACTAGCACGGTCACGAGCTTGCCCGCAGCCAAGGTCCCGTTCTGAACCTGGCCCGTCTTGACAAAGTCGACCTGGAGCGCGAAGCCGGTTAAGTGTTTCGCGTCTTTCGGCAGGGGGACTTTGTAAGGGGCCAGGCGCGGGCCGTCGTCTATGCCGGCAAAATTTCCGCCGCTGGCGGTGATACGCATGCCGACGCCAGCGATGTTGGTGCTATATACGCCCGCGAAATCGGCCACAGGAGCCGGCGCCATCGCCAACTGGGCCTCGCGCGTGTTCGATGCCCCACTGCAGACAAACGGAATATCTTGTGGCGCCGCGACGCGCACCGACCCGATCGTCGCACCTACTGGCAGGCTTGGCGAGACAGCGATATTCGTCGAAGGAAGCGTGAGATCCAGCGGTTGACTGGCGCTGCTGGAAACGCAATTCGCATGCGCGGATTGGGCGCCACCTAAGGAGATCGCGCCGAGGACCGGCAGGGATAGAAAAAATCGAAAACAAAGCCGGATGTCTGCTCGCATCTCTCTCACCTGGTAGCCGCCCGAGTTCTATTCTGAGGCGATTGTACGGATCTGAAATGCTGTCGACGACGCCGGCTTCTTACTGAATCTGACAGCCGTGCGGGATGGGGAAGCTACCCGAGCGTCACTTTTGCGTCCTCGCCGAGAAGCGTCTCATCGCTATAATTGAGGCTTTCCCTATACAACCCCATGCAAATAGGCGGCCTTTCTTTGGCATCTGGCGCTGCCCTCGTCATCGCCATAGCGTTCGCGGTTGCCGCCTGTTTGGTCCGCTTCGGCTTCTTCAAGTCCGTGGTAGAGGGGGAAATCTCCGCCAACAGATTTCATGCGATCGACGGCCTGCGCGGTTATCTGGCATTGGGCGTTTTGTTGCACCACGTCGTGATTAACGAGCAGTTCTATCGGACGGGAACTTGGGAGTTGACGCCGTCGCGATTAAACACTTTTGTTGGACGCGGTTCCGTCGCCTTCTTCTTCATGATCACAGCGCTCCTTTTCTGGGGGCGAGTTATCGAAGGCGACGGCAGGATCGACACCTTGAAGCTTTATGTGTCTCGTGTCCGTCGTCTCGTGCCGATGTACCTTGCGAGTGCGGGACTTCTCATTGCCACTGCTTTGGCGCTGACACATTTTCGCATTTCAGCGCCGCTTGCCGATCTGGTCTCGCAGATAACGTCCTGGTTGCTATTCACCATACCTGGCATGCCCGACATCAATGGGCTCAAGCAGACCAGTCTGATAAACACGGTCTTTTGGTCGCTCGTATACGAGTGGAGGTTCTATCTGATCCTGCCGTTCGCGGCCGCCATCGTTTCTGTTAGTCGCGCGTGGGCTGTGGCTGTTGGCGCAGGACTGTGCATAGCGCTATTTTCAGCGACTCAGATCGAGTGGTTTTTCATTGGTGGATGCGTCGCGGCCTATTTTGTCCGCGTTAAGGCCGTGCAGGAATTGAGTGTGGGACCAACGGGGGGGGTGTCCCGAATTTTGTGTAAACGGGTTGGTGTTTAACGCTGCACCAGCCGTTCTTCGAACTGGATGGTGAAGCGGTTCAGAGCTGCTTTC
>NZ_JBNDMP010000012.1:0-251931 GCF_050436645.1 Paraburkholderia sp. GAS33 | reverse complement strand
CCCCGCGCGCCGCGAGCACCAGATAGCAAAAGCTGTCGCCTAACTTATAGATGCGCGAATAGAGAACCGAAACGGGGGCCAGGCATGCTCCACTTTCTGGAGGGGGCGCGCGGCGGCAATGCGCCTGCCGCCGCGCGCCCGCTCAAATCAGGACTTCTTGGGGAGATTCGACGGCGTGTACTGGCGATGATCCGGTTTGTTCGGCAGATCGCAGCCGACCTTGCCGAGCCAGTACGGCTGCACGTCGGGCCACACCTTTGGAATCTCGACGGAGTGATCCTCCTTCACGTGGACCAGAAAGATGGTGTGACTCGCGTGATGGCTCTTCGGGTCGATGCAGACCTTGCCTTGCTCACCGTCAGTGCAGATGGTTCCGCTTTCGAGCGCCTTGCGCACGGCGTCCTGGTTTGTCGAACCGGCTTTCTCGACGGCGGCCTTGTACAGATAGATGGCATCGTAGGCGTTCGCTGCTTCCTGATTGATGTACGGCTCATTCGGGAACTTCGCATGGAAGCGCTTCTTGAAGTCGTTGCTTGCGGGCGTATCGACTTCCTCGACGTAGTTCGCCGTCACGTACATGTCCTTGAGTGCAGGCGGTTTGAAGCGCTTGTGCTCATACGCCTGACCGACGTTCACCGAACTCGCCATTGGCAGATTCAGATGCGCCGAAGCCTGCTGCTCGTAATACGACGACTGGTTCGCGCCAACCAGCAGCGTGACCACGAAATCGGGCTTCGCCTTCTGGATGTTCTGGATCGTCTGGCCGAACTGCGATACGGACAACGGAATGAATTCCTCGCCGACCATCGTTCCGCCGTTTTCCTTGACGATGTTGCGCACCCACTCGGCGGAGATCTGCCCGAAGTTGTAGTCGGCGGCGATGGTGTACACCTTCTTGCCGTACTTCTGCATCATCCAGGGAATGAGCGTCGAGAATTGCTGTTCGGGCACCGCACCGGTCACAAAGGTGTTGGTGTCGCACACGCCGCCCTCGTACTGGTTGTCGTACCAGTAAAGCTGATGCGCGCGGTCCATGATCGGGCGGATCGCTTCGCGCGAGGCGCTGGAAAATGCGCCGAAGATGACGTCCGGCTTGTCGGTCTGGACGAGACGCCGCGCAAGTTCCTGAAACTTGGTGTTGTCCGACTGGGTGTCGTAGGCGATCAGTTGCACGGGGCGGCCGAGAATGCCGCCCTTGGCATTGATCTCTTCGACCGCAAGCTGCGTCGCGTGGATCTTCGGAATGGTCGCCAGTGCGAAATTACCCGAGGCGTCTTCCAGCAACCCGATTTTCACCGGATCGGCGGCGCTCGATGCGAGCGAAGTCAGTGCAAGTCCTGCGATAAGGGCGAGACGCATCCAGCCCGACGGCTTCAGCAACATGCGGATTCTCCAGAGGTGAACGCTAGACAGGGAAAATGCGGACAAAAAAAAGCCCTCTGACGAACGGATGTTCGTCAGAGGGCTTCTGTGCCGGGTCCCCGGGCGGACGTCATTGTCAGGCCACAGGGTGAGAGGAAAGTCTAAAGCGCCGTATTTTCAGTTGTCAACATGGCCAAAAATCGATGCGGACGCTACGCGGTGAATTATGGGTTCCATGGAGCGACGAGCATCCCCTCGTGGCCGATGCCGGTCCAACGAGGCCAACTGCGATCGGCCTGCCTTGGCCGCTGGTTGTTGCCACGCCATCGCCACAATGTTATAAAGCGATGTCGGAAAAGGCAGACTTGGTTTGGTAAGCCCAAGTCCTTTCGGTAACGAAAGCTCTGGTCTTTGGCCTCGCGCAAGAGATCCCCACGACGAACATTCGACGCTGCACAGGCGTCCAAACGTTCGTCCGTGTGGTTCTCAATCGAGGAACGCTCCGGTCGGACATCGACACAGGAGTAGTTCATGCGCAGACATCACTCAGATATCTATGACGTTGTAATTGCCGGCGCTGGCCCCGTCGGCCTGTTTCTCGCTTGCGAGTTGCGCCTGTTTGACCTCTCGGTCCTGGTGCTAGAGCAAGCTGAGGACCCACACTCCCCATTGAAGCAGCTTCCATTCGGAATGCGCGGCCTTTCGGCGCCTACGCTCGAAGCGCTGTATCGTCGTGGGTTGCTGGATGAGGTAGTCGCGGCGCAGCGTGAGAGCGAGGCCGCGGGCAAGAGTGCAAAGGCTGCACACTGGATGGGACAGCCGCGTCGGCCAGCCGGCCACTTCGCGGGCATCCAGTTCTATCACGACGACATCGACACATCGAAGTGGCTATATCGCCTGCCAAGCCCGGCCGGCGCCAGCATGGCGGTCGAACTGGAGACACTCGAAACTGTCCTGGCACGCCGAGCCAGTGCGATGGGGGCTGAGATCCGGCGTGGCTTTAGCGCCGACGCGATGACCGCGTCCGACGAAGAAGTAAAGGTTCACGCGGGCGGCGAAACTTTCGCTGGACGCTGGCTTGTCGGTTGCGATGGCGGCCGCAGTGCTATGCGCAAGGCGGGTGGCTTCGATTTCGTTGGCACCGATCCTGAGTTCACTGGCTATTCCGTTGAAGTCGAGATGGCCGACGAGCAAGCACTCCGCCCTGGCCGGCACTATACGTCGAATGGTATGTACACCTATGCACGACCTGGCACGATCGCGATGGTGGAATTCGACGGCGGCGCTTTTCACCGGATCCAACCGATCACGCTAGAGCATATACAGGCGGTGTTGCGCCGCGTGTCCGGCACGGATATCAACCTGACGAAGCTTCAGATCGCTACCACCTGGACGGATCGCGCTTTCCAGGCGACAACGTATCGCAAGGGACGCGTACTGCTTGCGGGTGATGCCGCACACATCCACTCCCCCTTGGGCGGTCAAGGGCTCAATCTCGGTCTGGGCGACGCGATGAACCTGGGCTGGAAGCTGGCAGCCACGATCCGTGGCGACGCGCCGGCCGATCTACTCGACAGCTATCAGCGGGAACGGCATCCGGTGGGAGCGGACGTTCTTGACTGGTCGCGCGCACAGGTTGCGCTTATGCGCCCCACCCAAAGCACGCGTGCGCTTTCAGCTGTCATCCGTGACCTCATCGAGACCCGCGATGGCGCGACATACTTTGCTGAGCGCGTGTGGGGCGTTTCGCTTCGCTACGATCTTTGCGACGGTCATCCGCTGGTAGGCCGCAGTGCTCCTGATTTCGAGCTCGTCGACGGGACTAAGGTCGGTAGTCTTCTGCGCGAAGGAAAAGGGTTGTTCTTGGAGTTCGACCCAGGCGCATCGCTTCAGGCGCTCGCGAGCCGTTGGCGAGAGCGGGTCACCTACGTCGCGAGCGACGTCAAGGAACGGCTGGGATTGCGCGCGGCATTGCTGCGCCCTGACGGGTTTGTTGTGTGGGCAAGTGAGGCCGCGGTCCGCGATGAGGAACTTGCCGAAGCTTTGGCGCGATGGTTCGGCAAACCTGAGGATGTGCTTGGCCCTGCCTAGGGCCACTTATATCAGACGGAGGGCAATGCCGCGACTGCGAAAACGAAAGCGAAAGCGTTGAAGCAAAAACACAAACGGCAAATCTTTTGGCAGCCTCAATTGGGCAACCCAATTATGCGCAATGGATACGCAATTAACTCAAACCGAATAAATTTTAGAATACCTCGCGCGGTCGGGGGTCAACGCCGCGTCTGTCACACCTTGCAATAGGAGGGGTGTTCGGCGAGCGCCCCGTCTTTGAAGCCTCGACCCGGATGAAAGAAAGCCGGGCGCAGGTCTAAAGTTTTCCTTTTTTAATCCGATATTATTTCTGGGCTGGTAATGCATCAGTCACCGGCGGACTACGGTCGAACACGATCCGGACGTTCGCTCGACCAGCACCTCGCGGAACGGGCCAAGAAAATAGATTTTCAAACACTGTAATAATAAAAACTGGGAATTTCATGAATACGAAAATTATCGTCGCTATCGGTCTTGCAACGGCACTGTGTGGCTGCTCGGCGCTGCAACAGTCTTCGTCACAACCGCAAGCTTCATCACAACCGCAAGCTTCAGCGTCTACAGCAGCAAACAACCAGCAGTTATCTTCAACTGCCGATGGCCGCCCCATCCAGAAGGTCCGTGTCGGCCAAATCAATGGCGAAATTATCGGTACGCCTTCGAAGAACAGCAAGTTTGCGAAACTTCGGATTGGTATGGGGCAGAAGGAAGTCCAGGACTTGATCGGCATGCCTAATGATTCTCACACTTACACTACAGGCAAGGCATTTATCCCGTTCTATTTTGGAAAGGATGCCTATCGTTTTGAAACCTTTTACAAGAAAGAGGGCTCCCTTACTTTCCAGGGCGGTGGTGTGACTGGGAGCAGCGGGGTACTTATCCGCGTGAGTGTCGATACGACATCGGATGGCTATGCGCATGACAACAATTGATCGTTGCGATTAGTTTTCCGAAAGACGCCCAGTTCGTGTAATTCCAGAGAAATCGCGCACGTTGCTGGGCGTGCTGACATGCATCGCTAGCCTCGGCAGCGCAACCCCACCTGCCCACCCGGACTCGTGCACAGGTAGCCGGGCTTGTCGAACGAAGCCGGCTGGCGGGGCGAAGTGATCGTTTCGGAGCGTTCAGTCAAGCCACGCATTTCCCAAAGCGAACCTTTGACGTCCGGCTACAGCGCAGGAAGACGCTCAAACTGCATAGGTGGCCTTGGCCTCTTCCAGATAATCGGCAAGCCGCTTCGGAGAGCGGCCGATGAGCGATTCGAGATGGTCCGTGACGATAGAAAGATTGCCAGCCCGAACCTCTGCCTCGATTGACACCAATACAGAAATAAACACGCCCGGAACACCAGCCGCGTTCAGTTCCATGACGAGTTGCTCGTCCGACACATGGACGACGGCAAGCGGCTTGCCTGTAGCCGGGCGAGCGAGGTCGGCGATCTGTTCGGTAGACAGCGCTTCAGACCCTGTCAGTGTGTAGGTCCGGCTATCTGAGGTTGTCGTGACCAGCGCTGCGGCGATCGCTTCAGCGATGTCCTCCCTTCCGACGTACGACTTTCTCCCACCTTTGGCCGCTGTATGCCATTGCCCGCTTTTCAGCGCGTTGGGGAGCGACCTGAGCAGATTCTCGTGATACCAGCTGTTTCTAAAAATCACGTACGGCGTACCGGTGGCCTTGATGGTCCGCTCGGTTTCCAGATGGTCCGGTGCAAAGGTCAGCAAAGAACTCCCTGGATTGGGCATCGACGTATAGGCGAGACGCTTGACTCCCGCCTCGACGGCTGACGAGACCGCATTGCGATGCTGCTTCAATCGTGTGCCTACCCCATCCAGCGCATCTGTGGAAATGATCAGGACGGTGCCGACGCCTTTGAACGCTGCGGTCAGGCCTTGCGGGTCTTCGAAGTCTGCCTTGCGAACCTCAATGCCCGCTGCCGCGAGGCTGGCAAGCTTTTCCGGGCTGCGGGTACCGGCGACGATGCGGTCGTGCGTTACGCCGCGCGCTAGCAGATGCTTGATAACAAGCTGGCCGAGTTGACCGGATGCACCGGTGACGAAAATGGTGTCGCTCATGGACTAGCCTCATTCTGAGTGTTACTCTCGTTTTGAGAGCGCCTCGATAATCAGGCGTCTGCGCTCTTCCGTAAAGAAGGCAGTTTTTCAGGAGATAGTTACCAAATGGGAACCACCAAGCCGTCGATTGGCGATCTCAAGACAAGGCTGGACGAGGCCCGGACCCAATTCGGTCCTTTGGCGAATTGCCCGGTGCGCGACGTCATCGATATCATCAGCGGGCGCTGGAGTTCGCTGCTGATGTTGGCGCTGGCTGAGCACCCACATCGATTCGGTGAACTTCGCCGGTTGGTGCCGGACATCTCGCAGCGAATGCTCACGCAGACGCTCCATGAGCTACAACGCGACGGCTACGTGAATCGCGAGGTCTTTCCCACGAAGCCACCGGGCGTCGAATACAGTCTGACCGAACTCGGTCATTCGATGTTCGAGGCGTTGAACGTTTTGATTCAATGGGCCGACGAGAATCACGCTGCAGTCACAGCGGCTCGCCGGCAATTTGATAGCCAGAGGGAATCTGCGTAAGTCGCATTGCGACCGCCCTTATGTCGAGAACAACCACCAATGCGATAAGCCGCCGGCAACTGCTAACGCTGATCGGCAAGAACCTCGGCGCGGCCGCCATGATGCAAGGCATGAGCTCGTTGGGGTTCGCCGCCACCTCGACCTACGCCGGACCGATCAGACTCGATGGCGCGCCCAAAGGAACACGAATTCTCGTGCTCGGCGCGGGCATGGCTGGCCTCGTCGCAGCGTTTGAATTGAGGAACGCGGGTTACCAGGTGCAGGTGCTTGAGTACAACAACCGTGCGGGTGGTCGGGCCTGGACCGTTAGGGGTGGGGATCGTTATACAGAACTCGGCGGTGCCACCCAGTACTGCGATTTCGCAGACGGGCTTTACCTGAACCCAGGGCCTTGGCGCATTCCGTATCACCACCAGGGCGTACTCGACTATGCCAAACGCCTGAAGGTGCCGCTCGAGCCATTCATCCAGGTGAATTACAACGCATACCTGCATTCGACGGAGGCTTTCGGTGGCAAACCGCAACGATTCCGGGAGGTGCAGACCGACTATCAAGGCTATATCGCCGAGTTGCTTTCCAAAGCAATCCACAAGGAAGCACTCGATGATGCGTTGTCAGCCGACGATGCGCATCTGCTACTCGAATCCTTGCGCCAATGGGGTGCGCTCGATCGGCATGGTGTCTATCAGCCGAACCAGCGAAGCAGTGAACGCCGCGGATTCGCGACCGCACATGGCGGTGGTTTGATGCCCAAGGCCGTGCCGTCGAATCTGCTCCCGCGCGATCCCTTGCTTGCATCCCGTCTGTGGCAATGGCTCTCGTCTGGGAACGAGCAGGACTTTCAGAGCACCATTTTCCAGCCCGTCGGCGGCATGGACAGGATTGCCCATGCGCTTTATTCGCAGGTTGCGAGCGCTGTGGTGCTTAACGCCCGAGTCACGGCCATCTCGCAGGACGAGCAAGGCGTCAGCGTGCGCTACACGGACACGGTCACTCGAGCCGAACGGAACGCGCACGCGGATTGGCTGGTGTGCACCATCCCGCTCTCGATTCTGAGTCAGATCGACATTGCCGTCGGCCCGACCATGCGTGCCGCGATCGATGCGGTGCCCTACGAGACATCCGTGAAAATCGGGCTGCAATTCGGCCGGCGATTCTGGGAAGAAGATGAGCAGATCTACGGTGGCATCACCTATACCGACCTGCCGATCTCGACGATCGGCTATCCGGCAACAGGTTACGGATCGACCGGTCCCGCGGTACTGCTTGGCGCCTACATGTGGGGACCCGCCAGCTATGAAATGGGCGCACTGCCCCCGGCGGAACGGATCGCCATGGCATTGAGCCAGGGTAGCCAGATTCATCCGCAATATGCGAGCGAGTACCAGAACGGCTTCGCAATGAGCTGGAGCCGATCGCCGTTCACGAATGGCTGCTTCGCCGCCTGGACAGATGCGTTGAGAAAGGCGCACTACGAGAATCTCTGTCAGATCGACGGACGGATCGTCCTTGCCGGAGAGCACGCTTCCCATATCCCGGCATGGCAGGAAGGCGCGGTGTTGTCGTCGCTGGATGCGATCACCCGGTTGCATCGGAGAATCGTCAATGGATAGGCCGTGGTCGATCTCCGGCGTAATGTTGATGGCCTTGCTGATGGTAGCCGCGAAGGTATCGGCTCAGGCGGTGGTGCAGGACGCACCACGCACCTTCACGCTTTCGCCTGGCTACCGCTTCACCGAAACGAGCGGCGAAGCGCTTTACAACGCTACCTGCGCGGGATGCCATATGCCGGATGGAAAAGGCGCACAGGGCGCGGGTCACTATCCGGCGCTCGTTGACAATCCGGCGGTCGAAGCGGCACCCTACGTCATCGTCAACGTACTGCACGGCCGAAAGGGGATGCCACCCTTTGGCGACGCGATGAGTGACGATCAGGTTGCTGCTGTCGTCAACTACACGAGAACCCATTTCGGCAACCGGTTTGACGGGGATGTCACGCCGAGCCAGGTTAGAAGTCTGCGTTGATGTCGCGTGGCATGGCCGTCGATGAGCTCGCACAATTCCGCTACATCCGCCGCGTCCACGTGATCAGCCGGGGGCCGACAAAGCCCAGAGCGCTAGCAAGCCGACGCTTTCGCAACCTTGCCCGCGCCGCGCTCACGGTTCGACAAACCCGGAAGAGCATCAAGCGGCATCGGTTTATCGAAGAAATACCCTTGCGCCTGGGCAGCGCCCATTTCCCGCAGTATCGCGAGTGTCCCCGCATCCTCGACGCCCTCTGCGACGACCGGCAGACCGAGCGATTCCGCCATTCGCACGATCGCTGTGACGATCGCGCGGCTGCGGGCGCTCGCGGTGAGTTCGAGGATAAACGACTTGTCGATCTTCAGACCGCTGAAGCGATACTGGTGAACATAACTCAACGACGAAAATCCTGCGCCGAAGTCATCGAGTACAACAGACATGCCGTTATCTGCGAGGCGCTGCATCGTGCTGCGCGCAAGATCGGGTTCGGCAACGAGCGCGCCTTCTGTCAATTCAAGACATACGCGCGAGGGCGAGACACCGTGCCGGTGCAACAGCGCGAGCACGTCGTCCGCAAACTCAGGCCGCGTGATACTAAAGCTCGAGCAGTTCACGTGGACGGGCGGCCAGTTCGCGCGCTCCGGCGCCGACAAAATAATGGCGACGCGGGTAAGCATGTAAAGGTCGAGTCGCCCGATAAGCCGCAAGCCTTCGAACCGCGGCAAGAACTCGCCGGGACTGACAATCCGTCCATCCGGCTGCCGCCAGCGAATCAGCGCTTCGAGCGCGACAACGTCGCCCGTCGCGACGTCGACGATGGGCTGGAAATACGGCAGCAGTTCATCGTCGCGTTTAAGCGCATTACGCAGCGCACCTTCGCGCTCCACCTGATCCAGCACCTCCCTTCGCAGCTCGTGATTGAACACGACATAGCTGTCACGGCCTGCGCTTTTCACGCGATACATCGCGATATCGGCGTCACGCAGGAGGTCGGCTGGCTTGTTGTGGTACTGGCAGTCGGCGTTCACAATGCCGATGCTGCACGAAGAGAAAACCGCGTGCTCGTCAATATCGAACGGCAGATCGAATGCGGCGAGTATGCGCTCCGCAATGAAAACGGCATCGCTCAACGGAGCATCTGGCGAGAGAATTGCAAATTCGTCGCCGCCGAGACGCGCCAGCAGATCGGTCGAACGCAGGCAGCCGCGCAAGCGATCCGCCGCCTGAACGAGCAACATGTCTCCGCAGTGATGGCCGAGGCTGTCGTTCACGATCTTGAAGCGATCAAGATCAAGGAACATCACCGTCAGTTGGCTGCCCGTTTCGCAATAGGCACTCCATGCGGTCTGCAGCCTTTGGAGCAGGTGGCTCCGGTTCGGCAGCCCGGTTAGCGAGTCGTGCAAATTTTCATGCACGAGGCGTGCGTTGGCGTTGTCGAGCTCCCGCGTGCGAATCTGAACGCGGGATTCGAGTTCTGCGTTCGCCGCATGCAGGGCATCGGCGGCTCGCCGGCGGGACAGCGCGGTGTCGATATGGTGCGACACGAACGTCAGCAGTTCCTGATCGCGCTGCGAGTAACGAACGAGTGGCGCGTAGCTTTGTACGGCGAGCACTCCGCGTACGTCATCTCCATCGAACAGCGGTACCCCAAGCCACGAGCGAAGCCGCACTTCTGAAGTGTTCGTTTCGATCTCGCCTTCGGCTATCAGGCGTAATGCGCCGTCCTCGTCAAGAAGGCAAGGGCGACGCTCGCGGATCACGTATTCGGTAAGGCCGCGTCGTCCAAAGCGCGGCGGCGGCGGCTCGTGGATATGTTCGTCGACGTAGTACGGAAAGGAAACGGTCTGGGTTTCCGCATCAAAGAGTGCGATGTAGAAGTTGTGCGCGTAGAGCAGCTCACCGACGATCTGGTGCAGGCTGCCAAAGAATCCCACCATGTCTCCGGGGCGGCTCGAAAGCTCTGCGATCTGAAAGAGCGTTGCCTGCAGGTGTTCGGCACGCTCGCGCTGGGCGATGCCTTCGCGCAGCGCTGCATTGACCTGCGAGAGTTCAGAGGTGCGACGCGCGACCTGTTCCTCCAGATCGGCGCGGTGCAGGATCCGGTCTAGTGCCATGGCTACGTGCCGCGCTACCACCAGGAAGAGCTCGCGGTCCTCGGCGCTGTAGATCCGCGAGACGTCGTACACCTGCATCGCAAGCATGCCGAAGACTTCATCCGAAGCATTCTTCAGCGGCGCGCCCATCCAGAACTCGGGGCAGTCGCCGATCGGGTAGAAAATACCGGCGTCCTTTCCGGCGCGGATCGTCGCAGCATCGACGAAGAGCGGCTGACCGGTCGTCAGCACCTGGGCAGTCATCGACGGACGTGCAGGATCGAGAATGTCGAAGTTTTCCGCTTCGATGACATCGGCGTCGATCACGTCAACATAGTACGGGTAAGTGATCTTGCCGCTTTTGCGGTCGTACAGCGCCAGGTAGAAATTCTCGGCGTCGATCAGCGTACCGAGGCGCTCGTGCACGCGCCTCAGGAACTCTGCGCGATCAGGCACCGAACTCGCGAGATAGGCGATTTCATACAGCACGCGCTGCGTGTTCTGGGCGCGCGCGAGGGCGTCGGTCTGAGCGCGTTCGCCCAGACTCCGGGCGAATTCCTGCAGGGATTCGTCGTCAGCAAATGCGGCTGGCGCAATGAGCCAGCCGAGCACCCGTTCGCCGCGGCCCGTGGCAAAGCGCAGCCACCCCCGGCCAGCGCAGAGTTTTACGAGACCCTGTTCGGCGATGGTTTGCGGCCAGTCGAGCGATGCATCGCCGTGGCCGGCAAGGTGCAACTGCTCGCCCGCGCGATACCAGGCCCACGTTTCGGCCCATGGCTGGCTGCCGTTCCTCACCGCCCGCAATTGGGCATCGATTGCCGGAGCAGCCAGCGCGGTGCTCTCCGCCGGATTTTCGCGTGCGGATGCGTCAGCCATCGGAAGACGCTCGTTCGTCGTGCAACGCCAAACCTCAACCTCACTCAAATGTTTGTCGGTGGTGTGTATTCCGCGAGGGCGCGCAGCCTTTTTTTTTGGATACGCTCCTTGTGCTAACGGCACGGGAAGCTGAGGCTTGAAGGGTTTTTGATAGCCGAATGCGTCGAGCCTGCGCCGCAGCAGGGAAGAATAAGGCGTGGCGCAGAAATATCAAAATTGCCAATAAATACGCGCGACTGACATCATTCCTTCAGAATGTTCTTCGCCTGCCGTTAATTCACGTAGCGGTCGCTAACTTTCATGGGCTTCTTTTCAGGTGCCGCATCGCAACGGTGAACGAGATTTCTGAGGCATTATGTCCTGGCGAGAATTACCGGATCTGTTCTCGGTCGGATTACTGATCTACGCATTTGTAGCGGTCGCACGGCCTGCCGGCTCGACCATGACCCGGCTTTGGTTGCGCGGCTGGATCTGCATCGAAATACACTTCGCCGCGTATTCGTTTCTCGCGTTGCCCGGAGCCTGGGGCGCAGCGGCAGATGCAATCGGCACGGCCGCGCTCATCTGGTGTGCGCAGCTCTTCTGCTGGTCGATGGACGCGGAGCCTCGGCATTGGAGTAGCCGGCTCATGTTCTGGAGCCGTGCGCTCGTCTACACGTTGTACATCTGCCTTGCGGATTGGCCCGGCGTGCCTGCGCCGCCGAGAATGGTTGTTGCGACCTTGCTCGCTCTGGTCCCGCTGACCATCTTCTACGTCCTTCCGTCCGCGCAGCGAACCACCACGCGCCTTACAACGGTAGTGCTCGACATTGCTCTAGCCGTCGCCCTGTTATTTTGCGAAATGCTCCCCGCAACCCTGGGCGTGCAGACAGCGACGATGCTCTGCGCCGCCTACCTGTACTGCTGCATTCAGTGCTGGTTCATGCTGAAGGCGCGCACCGGTGGTTTTATCGTCACGTTCGTCGGGCTGTTGACCTGGGCGGCGGTTTTTCCTATGGGGCTGCTCACAGACCTCTGGCTGCCCAAAGTTGAGTTCGACGTCGAAATGTGGAATCTGCCCAAGTTCCTGGTTGCGGTCGGCATGATCATGTTGCTGCTTGAAAATCAGCTCAAGCAGAATCAACATCTGGCGGACCACGATGAGCTGACCGGCTTGCCAAATCGAAGGCTGTTCGAAAGCCGGCTGGGCGCGGCGCTCTCGCGGGCACAGCAGAAAGGCGTCAGGGTCGCTGTGCTGGCGATCGATCTGGATGGATTCAAGTCGATCAATGACAGATTCGGCCATCGTGCCGGCGACCTGGCGTTGCAGGATGTCGCCCATCGCTTTGCTGGCTGCGTCCAAAGCGGCGATACTCTGGCGAGGACCGGTGGCGACGAATTTAGCCTTCTACTTGAGTGCCCGATGAATCGGGACGCCGCTGTCAGTCTCGCCAAATGCCTGCAGGATAGCTTGATGGCGCCTGCGAAGGTGTCAGGCGAGCAGGTCCAACTGGGCGCAAGCATTGGCATCGCGCTTTTTCCAGAAGACGCCGGAACGCTGGATCAACTGTGTTCGCTGGCGGATCAGCGGATGTATGCGGCGAAGCGGGATGCGCAGCTTTTGGCGCAAACGGCTTGATCAGATCCCCGACTGCAGCTTCTCTCCGAGAAACACACCGATAGCCTCGAGAGCCTCTCCCGACGCCTTCAACGTTCCGATCCTGCCGGGGAATCCGTGTGGCATCCCCATCCAGACATCGACCCGTGCATCGATACCTGCGGCGAAGGCGCGCTGGACATATTTACGTGAGTCATCCAGTAGCACTTCATCGTCTCCCACGTGAACGCGAACGGGAGGTAAACCGCTCAGCGGTGCGTGGAGCGGTGAAGCGTGGGGATGTTTGGGATCGGCGCCACGCAAATAGGAATGCACAAGTCCGGACACTTGAGCGCGCGTGAAAAGCGGATCGGCGTCTGCGCGTGTCTCGTAGGTGGCGCCCGAGAGCGTCAGATCGGTAACGGGTGACAGGGCAACCACGCCAACAAGCATCGCCTTAGCAGGGACGTCGTTGCCGGCGATGCGCGAGGCGAGGATCAGGGCGAGATTACCGCCGGCCGAGTCTCCAGTGATAGCAATCCGCTCGATGTTTCTCTCGCCAAGTCCGAGATAGCAGGCCAGCACATCGTCAACGGCTGCGGGGAACGGATGCTCGGGAGCCAGCCGATAGTCCGGAACGAAGGCCCTTACTCCGCTTCTCGCCGCGATATGCGCGACAAGATGGCGGAATGCGTTGGCGGAGCCGAAGTTAAACCATCCTCCATGCAAATGGATGATCGCCTCGCCCGGCCGACAGTGCTCAGGAATCACCCAGATGCCTGGGACGCCGCCCACTGCGTCTTGTTCGAACGTCACGTTTTCGTGCGGCAAAACGCTTTCCATCATGGCATCGAAGGCCCCGCGCGCTTCGATCCCCAGCCTCACCCCTTTGGTGGAACTGGCGCCGGCTCGCATCATCGCGATGATCTTGCCGTCTTCAGGATCGAGTGGATGCGTCACGACAAAAGAGTTAGATACACCGTTGGCGGGTGAATTTTCCATCGCTAACTCCTTTATCGTGTAAGAGACATCGTCCGGCGATCGGACCTATGCACGGATAGTAGAGTGGCAGCGAGGGCGCGCATATCTCCTGAATTGCAAAGCAACTTTGCGCTTGGTAGAACGCCGGACATTCGTTGCCGGCAGGACAGGACCCTGCCGCCGCAGGCAACGCGCTGCGCGGCAAGGTGTCGTTTTGCGAGCCGGTCAACTGAGCGGCGGCTGAGGGCGCCCTTTAAAACGTCACCGCTGTACGCAAGCTGGCGACGGCAGCGGCATTCAGGCGAATCTGATATTGGTGCGAGTAATTGAGTGTATAGCCGGTGGACGTACCGGGTGCCGCGACCAGGTACACGCTGCCGCCCAATACGGTTCCCGCCTTAACGAAGTTACCCTCATAGACATTGCCGTTGAGCTGGTAAAAGGTCCTGTAGGTAGGTGTCGTCAGGTTAGGGCGCACCGCCGAAGACACATACGTCGTCACGCCGTTGATCGACGACACGCTGCCATTGGTCAGCGTGTAGGTCGTGCCGTCATCGTTCGAGACAATGCCTCCTGCAGCCATCAAAGCCGCGATGGTCGTACCGCCTGCCACCGGATCGGGCGTATTGCCCGTTGTAGAACCGGCGTAATCGACAACCGTATAGGTATCAGCAACTTCGGTCGCCGTGTATTGAAGATATGCGGAACCAGTGCCCCAGACGGCCGATGCACTGAGTAGCGATGCGTTGTAGTAAAGCGCATTGAACCATTGCGCCAGAGCGGTCGGAGCGGCCGCGACGGCTCCGCTCAAGGGGACCACCGAAAGATTGCTGCGCAGCTGGCTTGCTACCACCGTCACGCCATCGGTCGCAAGAGCGTCGACCACGATGCCGGTGCCCTGGAAACTCGCAGTGTTAAGCGATCCGGAGCCCACGACTATTGCACCGTTGATCAGGTAGCGGCCATTGTCGAAGGTGGTCGGAACACTTAACGTGGCGGCAAGCGACGTCGACGGAGTGCCGTTCAGCGGTTGTGTGCCGGTGGACGGAGACGCGGCAGTCGACGCATGCGATTCAATCAGATAGTTAGTGCCGTTTACCGGCGTGCCTGAGGCTGGCAATGACCATTGAACGTTGTATGAGGCATTCGGCGCCAGCGCAAACTGTTCGAATGCTTTCTGATCCGCACTCAGGCCCGCAGTCGAAGATGAACTGCTACCTCCACCTCCCCCACCACACCCTATCAGTAGAACTGACAAAGTAACCGCGATCGCTATCCCTGGTCGATTGATGTTTTTCATTTTTCTTGGTTGTAAGCCTGCTGTTATATTTTTGAATTGCTTTAGTTGGACGCGTGCGCCAAGTCAAAGCAATGTGGTGGTATCTCTCTATACCGTTTTATTCTGCGTTAATAATTTATCACCCTCCTGATTCGGAGGGTGATATTTGGTAACGGATTTTTCCAGAGCACACGTTACCAAATATTCAACTTCTATCTATAGTTCATCGCTTCAAGATCGGCGATCAGTCCCGGCCCCTTCGGCTGCCACGAAAGTCGTTCCTGCGTAAACGCGCCGGATGCGGGCATGTCGCGGCTGACGAATGGACTGAGCCAATCGAAGTGTGCGGGTGCATCCTCAGCGGCAATGCTCTTTACCGGTACGTTTAGACCACGACCGATGGTTTCGGCAATCGTCCGCAGCGATATACCTTCTTCGTCGACCGCGTGGTATCGGCTGCCCGCTACGTTTTTCTGCATCGCCAGCACATAGACACGGACTGCATCGCTGAGGTGCACTGCAGCCCAACGGTTAAGCCCGTCGCCGACATAGGCGGAAACGCCTTTCTCTCGAGCCAGTTGAATCAGATTGGTAATGAGCCCTTGCTTGACGGGAGTGTGGACTTGCGGAAGCCGCACCACCGATACGTGGACGCCACGCTGGGCCAGAGCAATCGCAGTTAATTCCGACGCATTCCGCGGGCTCGGGTGGTCGGGATTCGTGTAGTCCTCCGTTGCCGGCTTGCCTGGCGCAGAGGTACCCAACATGCAAACGGAGGTAACGACGAGAGGGCGCTGCGAGCCGAGCAGCGCGGTGCCCATTGCTTCGACAGCTTGCTGGTCTGCTTCACAGTTCGCAGCGAACCTTGTGAAGTCGTGATTAAAGGCAGTGTGGATGACACCGTCGGCCATACCCGCGCCGCGGCGCAGGCTGTCGAGATCCTCGACATCGCCACGGTGCACTTCGGCCCCGATCGCGGCGAGCGAACGCGCACCATCCTCCGATCGCGTCAGTCCGAGTACCTGATGGCCGCCATTGATGAGTTCCTGGGCAATGGCGGAACCCAGAAAGCCGGTCGCACCGGTAACAAAAATACGCATGATGAATTGGCCTTTATGTAGGTTAAGGGCTGCAGTCGCAGTCCAACGATGCCTAATGTAGGCGTCGCCCGTGATACGATCAATGTCATATAGTCCGCATTTTTAGATCAATCGTCCGGGAATCTCATGGACCCGCTCTCAGATCTGTTGTCCCTGCTAAAACCTCGCAGCGTTGTATCGGGTGGTGTTGCAGTGAAGCCCAACACGGCGATTCAATGGCCGCGACATGAAGGCATCAAGTGCTATGCGGTAGCCTCCGGTCAATGCTGGTTATCCGTGGATGGCGTTGCCGACCCGGTGCTTCTCACTGCTGGCGACTGCTATTTGCTGCCGCCGGGTCCGCCTTTCTGTCTCGCCACTGACCTTTCGGCGAAGCCTGTCGACTTTGCACAACTGCGGATAACAGGCGGCCTGGATAGCAATCCCGCTAGCAGCGAAGGCGGAGGGTGTTATCTCGTCGGCGGCCACTTTGTCCTCACTGGCGGCCACACCGAGTTGCTGCTGGGCTCGTTACCGGCCATCGTGCATATCCGCAAGGAATCGGATAGGGCGGCGATGCGTTGGTCGCTCGAGCGCATGACCGAAGAGATGCGCGATCGGCAACCGGGGGGATCGTTGATCTCCCAGCAACTCGCCTACATGTTGCTGGTTCAGGCACTGCGCCTGCATCTGGGCGATAAGGCGAATGCGGGCGTGGGCTGGCTCTTCGCATTGGCGGATAAACAGCTAAGCGCAGCACTCACCTGCATGCACGATGACCCGGGGCATCCGTGGACGTTGCAGTCGCTGGCTGTGCGCATAGGCATGTCACGCTCGAGTTTCGCGCTGCGCTTCAAGGAGACCGTGGGGACGTCCCCAATGGAGTACCTGACCCGCTGGCGAATGCTGTTGGCGTGCGACCGGCTGAAGAATCCGGACGACTCCATTCCCCGCATCGCCGCATCGCTCGGCTACGAGTCCGAAAGCGCGTTCGGCAAGGCTTTCAAACGCGTCGTGGGCTGTTCGCCGAGGCAGCACAGCCGGCAGAGCACGACGTCACGCAGTTACGATATTCTCTCCTTCCGCACAATCGACGGGACACCGCTATGATTCGCTTCACATCCCTGCTGGCCACGGCAGGAATGTTCGTACTGACCGGCCTCGTGCCGGCCCACGCTGCGACAACTGAGCCTGCTTCCGAACAGGCAGCCGATTTCACCGAACACGACTTCCACTTCGCCGACGGCGCTACGTTGCCGGATATTCATATCCACTACGCCACCTTGGGCACGCCACGGCGCGATGCGCACGGCGAGATCGACAACGCGGTGCTGCTGATGCACGGCACCACCGGCACCGGCAAGGCTTTCCTCACGCCGACCATGCGCCAGGAACTCTTCGCTCCCGGCAAGCCGCTCGATACGAGCCGGTACTTCATCGTGATGCCCGATGGCCTGGGCCGAGGCGGTTCAAGCAAGCCGAGCGATGGCATGCACGCGAGATTTCCGCATTACGGCTATGGCGATGTCGTCGAGGCTAACCATCGTTTGCTCGTCGAGGGTTTGCATATTCATCATCTGCGCCTGGTGCTCGGCACGTCGATGGGTGGCATGCAGACGTGGATGTGGGGCGAGCGCTACCCGGAGATGGCGGATGCGTTGATGCCGATTGCCAGCCAACCCATCCCGATGGCCGGCCGCAACTGGCTCTGGCGGCAGATGATCGTCGGCGCGATTCGCAACGACCCGGGCTGGCAGGGCGGCGACTACACCGTGCCGCCCACCCAATGGACTCGCGTGATGCCGGTTTTCACGATCTTCACCAACAACCCGGCTCGCATGCAAAGCGAAGCTCCGGATCGCGACGCGGCCACGCATCTGTACGACACGCTGGTCGACAACGCCCAGAAGACCGACGCCAACGACGTGCTGTACTGGTTCGAATCGTCGTGGGACTACAACCCGGCGCCTGATCTGTCGAAGATTCGCGCGCGATTGTTTGCCGTCAACTTTGCCGACGATCTGATCAACGCCGCGGACTTAGGCGTCATGCAACGGGAGATGAAGGCGGTGCCGAACGGCGGGTACGTTGAAATACCCGAGACTGCGCATTCTTACGGCCACCAGACCCTCGCTCATCCTGAAGTGTGGAAGCCCTACCTGGTGCAGTTGCTGAGCGACACGGCCCAGGCGCACTGACCGATGCAATGACCGAAGGACGCCAGCACGGTCATCGCGTATCGTGCGGGCGCAAGCGTTTCTGATGGCCCGTTGCAGGACCCATCACGCGTCCTGCAACGGGCCGTAACATAGTGACGACGCTGTTACTACGCTTTTGCTACGCCGTTCTCAGCCCGTTGAACACCTGAAGTTCGAATCGCCCCTTCATTTTCCCGATCTATTGCCGTAAACCCCAATGACCGCGCGCGCCTTTCCGGTGCGACGTTTTCCTGTTCCGCTGGCTGTGCCTTGAGGCGTCTATGTTTTCCAACATCACGATCCGCGCCCGTCTCGCCCTTGCGATGGGCTTCCTCGGCTTGCTCATGACGATCGGCGCTGTGCTGGGCGTGGTTGGCATTGCCCTGAGCAACGCAGATCAGAAGGAGCTCTATTCCAACGAACTCGCGTCGGCGATTGCGATCGGCAAGTTCAATTTCTTCTATGCGCGCGGCCGGCTGGTGCTGGACCGGATTGCTGCTCAGCCAGATCGTCCGGATGTCGCAAGCCTCGAAACTCGCGCACGCGAGCAGTTTGCGATCGGCGACCAGGCCTGGCAGACCTACCGTGCGCTACCCTCGGTGCCGCAAGAGCAGCAGCTGGCCGAAGCGGTCGAAGCCAAGCGGACGCTTGCCATGAACGGGCCGGTTGCCCAGGTGTTTGCCGCGATCGACCGGCGAGACACCGCGCAACTGGCCGATCTGATCTCGAACAAGATGACGGCGCCGTTCAACGAAATCACGGACCGTTCCGCGGAGCTCGAGAGAATGCAGGCGGATCAGGCACGCAGCCGGTACGACACCGCGCAGGATCGTTTCCACACGATTCTCGCGCTCGCCGCGGTCGGTCTTCTGATCGGGCTGTCGATGGCTGCATTCGCATGGCATGCGCTGCGCAAATCGATTGCAGGCCCGCTCGATGAGGCCATGCACCACTTCCGCGCGATCGCCGATGGCGACCTCAGCCGGCACATCGAGGTACGTTCGCGCGACGAAATGGGTCAGATGCTGCAAGACCTGCGCATGATGCAGTCCCGCCTCAGGGAGGCGATGGTCTCTGTGCGCGACGGAGCGCAATCCATCTCCACGGCGACCGCGCAGATCTCTGCGGGCAACACCGATTTGTCGCAGCGAACCGAAGAGCAGGCGGCTTCGCTCGAAGAAACCGCCTCGAGCATGTCGGAGCTGACTTCGACCGTGCGCCAGAACGCCGACAATGCACGTCAGGCGAGCGATCTCGCGAGAGTCGCGGTAGGTGTTGCGCACGAAGGCAGCGATGTCGTTTCAAAGGTCGTGACGACGATGGACGAGATCAACGCGAGCTCGAAGCAGATTGCCGACATCATTGGCGTGATCGAGGGCATTGCTTTCCAGACCAATATCCTCGCGTTGAACGCGGCAGTTGAAGCGGCGCGAGCAGGTGAGCAGGGACGGGGCTTTGCGGTCGTGGCGGGCGAAGTGCGTACGTTGGCGCAACGCAGCGCATCGGCGGCCAAGGAAATCAAAACGCTGATCAGCGAGTCGGTCAACCGGGTGGGGAACGGCACCGAGCTGGTCGGTCGCGCTGGCAAGACGATGACGGAGATCAACGACGCGGTGCGCCGCGTGACCGACATCATGGCCGAGATTGCGGCTGCGTCCGAAGATCAGAGCGACGGCATCGAGCAGGTCAACAAAGCCGTCTCGCAGATGGATGAAGTTACGCAGCGCAACGCAGCGCTGGTCGAGCAGGCGGCGGCCGCAGCCGTTTCGCTCGAGGAGCAGGCCACGCGCATGAGCGATGTGGTGGCGGTGTTCCAGTTGCCGGTTTGATCCACAGGCAGCAACCGACGGATGGCGGTCGCTTTGGCCTGAAAGGTCCTGTCGAATCGTTACAATGCTTCGATGAACCATGTCCCGCATCCGCATCGAGAGCAAGACATGCTGACCTCCTATTTCTGGAGCGGCGACGCTATCCGCAGTCGGCGCGTTAGCGACATCGTGCTATTCGACACGATCGACGTGCCCGTGCCGCCCGTGCGTCTGCTTGCGGACTGGGACAGGGAGATATCGTCGCGCATGGTTCTGGAGCCCGGCGACGTCGAAGTCATGCCTTTAGCACGGGCACGTGCCCGCTGGCCCGATTACTCGCGCTGCGTGCAGGCGATGTTCGACTGGACGTCCTCGCTTGGATTGCCTGAAGTGCTGGCGTCTAGCGACATAGCCCTCATGGCCAGCCGCGGTGCGCGCTATCACTATGACGGTGAGCAATATGGCAGCGCGGCCTTTTGCAATCTCTTCTTAAGTGAGGACAAAGGGCTGGACCTGCATTTTCCCTCTTTAGGCCTTCGTATTCCTCTAACCCGCGGGACGGCAGTCATATTCGACACATGCCAGCCGCATGGCGTAATTCCGCGCGGCAGTAATGGCTTTAATGTGCCTGATTTCACGCCGGATCGGGATTGGCACCAGATATTCCTGACCTGGGAGCTACCCATTGAAGATATCCACGTAGCGCACGCGCTTAAGGTCGACTTCGATATCGACCCTTCGACCGCGTTGCAACTGGACACAGAGCAGGTTTGCCTGAACGGCGAACGTGTCGCGGTGTGCCCGGAGTCTGGTCGCTGGCGCTTGGCCGACTAGCTTTCTGGGCCGCGTCGGGGCCTGTATCATGACAGGCTTGCGCCCGTTAGAAAGCCCGCGCAGCGGGGCCGCCCAACGTCAACGCATCCATTCACGATTACCCAGAGGAACGCCATGTCGGCCGCAACGCAATTCGATCAAGTTTCCGTTATCAAACGGGCCAACGTCTACTTCGACGGCAAATGTGTCTCGCATACCGTTCTCTTCGCCGACGGCACCCGCAAGACCCTCGGCGTGATCTTGCCCGGCACGCTCAACTTCGGGACCGACGCGCCGGAACTCATGGAAGTGCAGGCCGGCCAATGCCGCATTCGCCTCGAAGGCAGTGACGAGTGGAAGACATACGGTGCGGGTGAGACATTCTCGGTGCCCGGCAAGAGCCGCTTCGATATCGACGTGACCGAAACGCTGGACTACGTCTGCACGTATCTGTAAGCGCAGGGCAGTGGGGCGTGCGGCGCCCCATGCTCATATAATCAAGGCACACTACGGTTGCTCTATTCCGAACGGCCGTCCTTCTGCGCGTCGCCGTAAATCTTCGGTCGTTTCCCCCTCGTTATCGGGCTGCCACCCAGGTGGCCGGATTACATAGCCCACCGCTTCCTGTATCGAGCGCGCCGCAACCAGGTCGTGCCACAGCGCACGCCAGTGATTGAATTCGACGGTCAGCAGGTTATAGCTCGTCATTGGCCGGACAAGACCAAAACGGCACGGCACGTCACGTCTTTCAGCAATGTAGGTACCGAATAGCCGGTCGAAAACAATCAGCACTCCACCATAGTTTCCATCAAGGTATTCGACGTTGCAGGCATGGTGCACGCGGTGCGCAGAAGGTGTGTTAAGGATCCATTCCAGCGGTCCGAGTCGTGGAATCCAGGTGACGTGTAGCCAGAATTGATAAAGCAGATTGATCGAAAGAAGCGTCAGCACAATCTCAGGCGGCATGCCCAATAGCGGCGCGAGCACGTAGAAAACGGTCGAACCGGCAAGACGACCGGTCCAGCCCAGGCGGTACGCCACGGACAAATTAAGCTGATTCGGCGAATGATGGATGGCATGGGTGCACCAGAACCAGCGAATCCGATGAGCGGAACGGTGGTACCAGTAATAGCAGAATTCCTGAGCAAGGAAACAGGCGAGCCAGCCGGTCCAATGGTTCATCGGCACGGTCCACAGCCTGTGGTGCCAAAACCAGTGCATGACATTGTTCCAGTACGCAAGAGGCAACCACCACTGCAATGGATACGCACGAACCAGAAAATCGGTGAGCGACACACCGGAAGCTCGCCAGTCAAACTCTCGCCAGCCATGCCGCACAGACAGCAGCAAAGCCTCGACCAACGCCGACACGAGTACCAGAGCGACGGAGTATTTGAGTATGGTGAGCATTAAATCCATAGCCGGCGAATCCTTATCGTGATGCTAACCAGCGTAGTCCGGCAATGCCTGTGCGCCAATCGATCTGGGACGAGTTGGGTCCGCTGCGGGGCGGCCCGGACGGATTGCGTTATTGCTGGAGACGTTGCATCAGCGCTTCCCGATACTGCCGGCTGCACGGGGCCTCGGCGCCGCCACGCAGTACAACGGTGGCATCGCCTTTTCCCTGTGGCCGTACGGTAAGCACCGCGTCTAGCGCTACTGCGGCGCTGCGATGCGTGCGCACAAATGTTGGGCCGAGGTCACTGAGCAAGGCAGTCAGCGTGCGGCGTATCAACAGGCTACGCCCGGGAAGATGGATCGTGACGTAGTTGTCAGCTGCTTCGAGCCATTCGATGTCGGCGCAGCGCACGACATGCGTTTGCCCGCGCTCGGCAATCATCAGATGGGCTGGTACGCCGATACTTGCGCGAGCCGCGCCGTGCTCCGATACGCGCAAGCGCTGCACGGTGCGCGCGAGACGTTCCGGTTCGACTGGTTTCAGCAGGTAGTCGGTTGCATGGGCGTCGAATGCGCGCAACGCGTACTGGTCGTACGCGGTCACGAATACCACTGCGGGAGCGTCGTCCGGCAGCGATGCAGCCACGTCGAAGCCATCGACCTCGGGCATTTGCACGTCGAGGAAAATCACGTCTGGCCTTAGTTGTGCAGCCAGCGTCAACGCCGCAGTTCCATCGGATGCTTCGCCGACTACTTCGACGTCGGGAAACGCCCGCAGCATGCGCAGCAGTTTGCTGCGAGCGAGTGCCTCATCGTCGACAATCAGTGCACGCATGGTAGTTTCATCCCAGCGATTAGCCCACCCCCGGGCCGCAGTCGCAGTTCGAGGCTTGCTCGCGTTCCGTAGAGCGATCGCAAACGGTCCTCGAGGTTGCCGAGTCCTACACCGCGCCTGGCGGGAAGGTGCTGCAAATCGCCATTGTCCTCGATCTCTATCTGCAACTGGCCCATGCTGCACGTTACGCGTATTGCGATGTGTGTGAATGTACCGCGCTGTTCGACGACGTGGCGAAAGCAGTTCTCCAGCAGTGGCTGAAGTCCGAACGTGGGAACACGGCAGGTCTGCGCGGCGGCGTCGATTTCCCACGAAATCGCCACACGGTCGGCGAAACGCGTGACCATGATGTCTGCGTAAGCGTGAAGCAGCGCCAGTTCGTCGGCCAACGGCTGTTCGGGATGTTGGCTCGCGTCGGTGGCCGCGCGTAACAGGTTCGCGAGGCGGGTGAGCAGGATGTCGGCCGTGTTGGGATCGCTGTGAATCAGCGAGGAAATGGTGTTCAGTGCGTTGAACAAAAAGTGCGGCTGCAATTGCTGTGTTAACTGCGCAAGTTGCGCTTGCCGTGCCAGGTTCGACTGCCGCTCGGAATTCAGGCGCTCGGTAGACCACGCGCCATAGGACCTCAGGCCGAAATGGATACCGCCGAATAAGGCATAGAACAGCAGGAAGTCCGTTGCTTCGTAGGCCATGACTTCTCCCCACGGCCCATGGTGGAATCTTTGGCCCATGAGTGCGTAGATGCCGATTCGTAAGGCGTACATCGCAGTGACGTAACCGACCAGTTGAAGCGGCATCCACGCCCAGGCGTGGAGAAACCATTGCAGCGGATTGCTGATGAGATGATCGAACCGGTCGGCGCGTCTTATCTGTATTGCAAACAGTACGGTGGCGGCGATGGCGGACGAGCCGATGTTGACGAGCGGCGGCCAGACACGCAGCGGGCCTGTCCACAGGGAGTCCTGGATCGCGACAGCCAGCATGAGTAGCCAGAACGCTGCCCAAGGCCACGCAAGGCGCCGCCACAGGCCTCTGGGAATGAGCCTGCTAGTGGTGTTCATTTGCACGACTCATTCACGCTCGCCCCCAGCACAGGTTTCGTGTCGAGGCGGCATCGTGGCTCTATCCGGCAGCGGCCTCATGCTCGCACGGTTTCGGCGAGCGCGGACTATGGTAGTCGCAAATAGATGCTCTGGTCCAGGAGGGGTGGCGGTGCAGGAGCTTTGAGCGTTCCGTTTCGCACGAAGCAACGCGTTGTTGAGCGAGATCTGAATCGTGCTGGGTTAAAGCCCCAGACAGATCGCCCCGGCTGCGACGATCATGCATGCGAGCCAGCGCTTTGCGCTTACCGTTTCCCGCAAGAATACTCGCCCTATCAGCACTGCAAATACCACGCTCGTTTCGCGCAACGCGGACACCGCACCCATCGCGCCCGACTGCAGCGCCCAGATTACGATGCCATACGCAGCGATCGATACCACACCGCCAATCAGCGACGAACCGACCGACAGCGGCGCCTCGCGCACCGGTTCCCACAGCGCCGTGAGCCCACGCACCGCGACGAACAGCACCGGCATCAGCCAATAGAACATGAACATCCAGGCGGTGTAGGCGAGCGCCTGGCCGCCGGATAAGCGCACGCCGATGCCGTCGATCACCGTATAGACCGCGATTGTCGCGCCGGTTGTCAGCGCAGCCAGCACGCCTGCGCGCGACACGTGTTGGCCCTGCAGCGCGATCGCGATGATGCCACCGGAGATCATCGCAATCCCGAGAGCGTGCAAGGGGCCGATCGCTTCGTGCGCGAAGAGTGCTGCGCCGAGCGTGACAAGCAGCGGAGACGAGCCGCGCGCGACCGGATACGCTTGCGCCAGATCGTTGCGGCGATATGACCGCACGAGCGTCACGTTATAGACGATATGTACGAGTCCCGATGCGCCGATGTACGGCCACGCCGCGCGGGCTGGCCACGGTACGAACAGGACGACGAGCGTGGAGATTGCCGCGATGGCGATGCTCATCCACGTCATGGAGAGGAACCGGTCGCGATTGCCATGCAGCATCGCGTTCCAGCTCGCGTGAAGCAGGGCGGCAAGCAGAACGAAACCGCCAGCATAACTAAGCATTTAGATTTGTAGCCAAGGGTATGGCAAACAGGATATCTATCCCGGCATCAGCTGACAAACCATATAAGTTGAGATATCACGTTAGATAAACTCTCGTGAGTGAGAAGGCGTGGCTCGTTGACCGCGGCGGGCAGGCGCCGCGGTCAAAGGCTTACCCTTAGGCGTCTCAGCGGATGGGCGCTTCGAGAAGACAACCAAACTCCTGGGCAAATTCGACAGATACCCGTGCGTGGACGGCACCCTGTTTGTCGAAGAACCGTTGCGTGCCGCCAAGCGTGAACACGCCTTCATGCCAGATGTTTGGATGAATGTAGAGGCCCTGTTGTCCGTCGAAGCGAAAGCACACGAACTTCTCTGGCGCAATGTCATCCCCGGGTAACGCTAAGGGGATGTAGAAGGGGCGGTGGTCGAGCGGGAAAAACAGTTGCCCGCCGTCAGGATGATAGTTCGCATGCCAAAGCAACATGCGCTCCGGCGCATTCGGATTGTCTTCGCGGGCCGCTTCTGGTTCTGTTGCGTATGCCAGGACATAGTGACCGCCTACAGCCTCGTTTCGACCGTAGAGAATGTCGCCACGCCACTCGCTCACGAAAACGCCCTCGGTCGTGCCTGCCTGATCACCGGTGTCCGCGTCGATGGGTCTTGAACCCACCCTCGGCCACTGCACGATTTCGATTGAGCACTCACGCGGGTCTTCGACAAGCTTGCCAAAGCCTTCAAGTGTCGACGGGGTCGCGTCAACCACGGGCATCGACACGCGGCGGAGCCCAGAAGGAAGAGCGGGATTGAGGTAATCGATAGGTTCGGACATGGAGACAGTTTACACGACTCGGCCGTACCTGTTCGCTTCCGCGGGCACCTTGGAAGACGCGCCGCCTGTCCGGCTGGATCACGCAAGCTGCGCCGCGACACGCGCCAGAATGCGAGGTAGGAGCAGGGAAGGCGTGTGATTACCTGATGGCCTCATAACCGGTGAACATGGCAACCAGGCCCTCGGGTGCGTTGGGGCCAAGACACATGTTCAGGATTCTTTCCGACTCGACAGCTTCGGCCGCGCTGCGAGGAAAGAGATCCTTCTCATACGCGATAAGAGCGGCCTCGATGTCACCTGGATTAGCGGCGATGGCCTTTCCGAGCTCGGCGCCGTCGAACATGGCGAGGTTGGCCCCTTCGCCAGACGGCGACATCAGGTGCGCCGCATCGCCGAGCAACGTCACTCCGGGCACACGCGCCCACCTGTGCTCGACCGGGAGCGCATGAATCGCGCGCGGCACCGGGGCGGTCTCACCATCGGTGATGAGCGCTCTCAGTGCCGGAGCCCAGCCGTCGAACTCTTCGGCGACGCGGGCCAAGGCAGTCGCCGGGTTGGAGAAGTCGATGCTGTCGATCCACTCCTTGGGCTTGTTCAACTCCACGTACGTGTGTAGCACCCCATTGGGTTCGCGGTGCGCGGCGATGCCTTTGCCGGGTGTCAGCGCGAACAGCGCGCCACCGCCGACCGCTTCCGCGCTCGCCTTGTGACGTGTGTCGCTGTCAAACAGGTACGTCTCGATGAATGACGTGCCGACATATGCCGGCCTGGCATCGGAAAGAAGGGGGCGCACTCTTGACCAGGCGCCGTCGGCGCCCACGAGGAGGTCGGTGGACACCGTTGCGCCATCGGCAAAGGTCAACTCGTGCCGTCCATCGCCGAGTGCGGACACCGCTGTGACTTTGCGTCCCCAGCGCACTGTGTCAGCAGGAAGCGAGTCGAGCAGAATCCTGCGCAGCTCGCCTCGCGGAACCTCAGGCCGGCCGCCTGTGCCGTCGTCGGGCTCTTCAAAGAGGACATTGCCGTCCTTGTCGAGTACGCGTGTTGCCTGACCGCCGGCGTGGATGATTGCGCGGAATTGATCGAAGAGGCCCGCATCCTTGAGCGCGAGTTGCCCGTTGTTTTCGTGGATATCGAGCATGCCGCCCTGCGCCCGCGCGTTTGCCGAGGCTTCCGCTTCGTAGATCGTCGCAGCAATGCCATGGACGTGGAGAACGCGGGCAAGAGTCAGCCCGCCGAGCCCCGCGCCGACGATCGCAACTGAAGTATTCATCCTGATTCCTCGATAGCCGGAGGTGGCCGCAAGCTGCGGGCACTCACTGGAACGTCATTCCAGAGTAATATTGGAACAACATTCCATAGGTGTCAAGATGAGGCAGGGTAAAAAGGCACGTAGCACTCAACGGCGCGAAGACTCGCTGTCTCCGGATCGAATCGTCGAGGCGTCGATCGCGCTTCTCGACAGCAGCGGAGAGAAGGGCTTGACGTTTCGCGCACTATCCGAGCGGCTTGCCACGGGTCCCGGTGCCATTTACTGGCACATCGCCAGCAAGAACGATCTGCTGACCGCTGCGTGCGACGCCATCGTCGCTCGCACGATGAGCGCGCCTGTGGATGACGCGACGCCGAAAGCAACCATTCGCGCGCTCGCGCTTGCCATGTTCGACGCGATCGACGCGCATCCCTGGGTTGGCTCAGCACTGACACGTGCCCCCGGGCAGTTGCCGATGGTGCGCGTTCTCGAACGCATCGGCCAGCCGTTGCGCGCTCTTGGCGTGCCAGACGAAGAGCAGTGGGCGACGGTGTCCGCGCTGCTGAGCTACATCCTTGGCGTCGGTGGGCAGAACGCGGCGAATACGCATTTCGCTCGCGAGCAGGGCCTCGATAGAACCAACTTTCTGAACGAGGTGTCGACCGTATGGTCTCAGCTCGATCCGGATGAATACCCGTTCACCCGCAGCGTTGCGAGACGGATGAGCGCTCACGACGACCGTGTCGATTTTCTCGTTGGAATCGATCTTATGCTTGACGGGATTGGGGTGGCGCGTGGTCGCTGATATCGGGCAGCGTTACACCGGCCGTGCACACACATGCCCCTTCATCCATAGACCAGCAAAATGAACTTTGATCTGTCCGACCTGCGCGCGTTCGTCGCCTCCGCCGATTTCGGCAGCTTTCGCGCCGCCGCCGACTCGCTGAACATCTCGCCGTCCGCGCTATCGCGCCGCCGCCGACTCGCTGAACATCTCGCCGTCCGCGCTATCGCGCCGCGTGGAAAAGCTCGAATCGGCGTTGGGCGTGCGGCTCTTCGAACGTACGACGCGCAAGATGGAACTGACAGTCGCGGGCCGCTCGTTCGTCGAAAAGGCGCGCAACGTGCTCGCCGAACTGGAAAGCTCGCTGTTCGGCATGGAGGATCTAGGACGCCGGCTGACGGGACTCGTCACCATTGCCTGCGTGCCGTCGGCGGTAAGCTTCTTTCTTCCCAATGCCCTCAAGGCGTATCACCAGACCTATCCCGGCATCCGCGTGCGGCTGATCGATGAAACGTCGTCTGTCGTATTCCTCGCGGTGGCGCGGGGCGAAGCCGATTTCGGTCTCACCTATATTGGCACGCAGGAACCCGACATCGAGTTCACACCGATCCTGCAGGATCCGTTCGTGCTTGCCTGCCAGCGCGATCATCCGCTGGCGGGCAAGCGCTCGGTGAGCTGGGCGGAGATCGCACAGTACCCGGACTACATGCTGCTCGCGCAAGGCAGCGGCAACCGGACGCTGATCGACAGCGCGCTCGCCAATGCAGTGCGGCAGCCGAGCTGGTTCTGCGAAGTGCAGCACGTTCCTGCGCTTGTAAGCATGATCGAAGCGGGACTTGGCATCGGCATCGTGCCCAAGCTCGCGCTGCCGCGCGACCGTCATCGCTCGCTCGTCAGCATTCCGGTGACGGGCCCGAGCGTGGTGCGCACGCTCGGCGTGATCCGCCGCAAGAACCGGCCGCTGCCGGTGGCTGCGCAGCATTTCTTCGATCTGCTCGTGCGGGCGCGCGGCGGCACCCGTCAGCGCGCCAAGTCACGAGCGACCGCCTGAAAACGCGTGTTTGCATGCCTTTCCGGCAGACGCGGGATTCGTGCGTGTGACGCGTCAATCAAGCGAAAAAATGCGTTTGTCATGGGAATCGGTTTGGTCCGATCATGTGTGAAACCCAGCGGCACCACACGGCAGCCGCATGAACCGCACGGTTTGCAGATCGAAGGAGACGACCCGTTCCATGACCCAGTCCACGTCCACAAATGGCATCGTCAGCAAGGCACGGCTGACCGAACTGTCGGTCGAAGCGCTCTGTGCGCTCGGCCTGAATCGTACCGACGCCACCGACGCCGCCACCATTCTCGTGCTGGCGGATCTGTTCGGCTTGCGTACGCACGGCACGAGCCGAATCGAATCGTACGGCTCACGCCTGCGCATCGGCGGCATCAATCCCGCGCCGTCGATTACGTCCGAGCAGGTTGGCCCCGCGCTTTACCGGCTCGACGGCGATAACGGCGTCGGCCCTCTCGTGGGCTTCCGTGCTCTCGAACTGGCGATGAAGGCCGCGCGCGAACAGGGTATCGCGTGTGTGTTCGTGCGTGGGAGCAATCACTTCGGTCCCGTTTCGCCGTATTCCTACCTGGCCGCGGCGGAGGGCTTTGCCAGCATCATCGGCAGCAATGCGACGACGACGATCGCGCCATGGGGTGGCACCGACGCGCGGCTTGGCAACAGTCCTGTGGGCTTCGGTGTACCGAATCCCGGTGGCCGTCCGTTCATTCTCGACATGGCGATCAGCGTCGTCGCGCGCGCCAAGATTCGCAACGCGCTGAAGCGTGGCGAAGCGATTCCGGGCGACTGGGCCACCGACGCGCAAGGCAAGCCGACCACGGACCCGAAGGCCGCGCTCGATGGCTTCCTGCTGCCAATCGGCGGCCATAAGGGCTATGGTCTCGCGCTGGTCGTCGATCTGCTCGCGGGGCTGCTTTCCGGCGCGGCTTATCTAACGCACGTGAAGTCGTGGGAAAACGAGCCGGACCAGCCGCAAAACCTTGGCCACTTCTACATCCTGATCGATGTCACGATGCTCGGCAGCGGCGCGTGGCTCGCCGCGCGCATGGCCGACTATGCCGCGATCCTGCACGGCTCCGGGCCGGCTAATCCGAACGCGCCCGTGATCGTGCCTGGCGAGATCGAGCTGGACCGGCTGGACCGTCAGATGGCCGACGGCATCGATATCGGCGCAGCGCAGCTCGCGATGCTGGAAGCGGCCGCGCGCCCGCAGAGCTGAAGCGCTGGTTCGCGCATGATCCGCGCATCAGGCGGAGACGCGCCGGCGAGGAGACACGCGGCGGACCCAGGCGGCTCATCACGGCGCTTGGCCCGCAAGCGCATAACGACATTGGAGGAGCTACAGGTGACGAAAATCCGCTGGCGCATCGTCCTGCTGCTGTTCATCGCGGGTTTCATCAACTACCTGGACCGGTCGGCGCTGTCTGTCGCGGCGCCGGCGGTCATGCAGGAGCTGCACTTGTCGCCAGCCAACCTGGGGCTGGTGTTCTCGACGTTCTTTATCGGCTATGCGGTGTTCAACACGATCGGCGGCTGGGCGGCCGATCGTTGGGGCGGCAAGCGCGTCTTTTCCGGCGCGATCCTGATGTGGTCCGTGTTGTGCGGAACAACCGGCCTCGCCACCGGCTTCGGCTCGCTGCTGGTCATCCGTACGTTTTTCGGCATGGCCGAAGGACCGCTCGCGACGACCATCAACAAGATCGTGAACAACTGGTTTCCGCACAAGGAATCGGCCACCGCGTTCGGCTTCGCCAATTGCGGCCTGCCATTGGGCGGCGCGGTCGCCGGCCCAGTCGTCGGACTGCTGACCGCGGCCTACGGCTGGCGCATCGCATTCGCCGGCGTCGCGTGTCTCGGGTTGATCTGGCTGGTGTTCTGGCAATTCATGACCACCGATCGGCCGCATCAGCATGCGCACGTGTCGGAAGAAGAGCGCCGACTGATCGGTTCCGACCGTGCCGTCTCGGAGGATCCCGCTGATCTGAAGCCGCTCGGCGCCTACCTCAGACAGCCCGCCATTCTCGCAGCGATGATTTCGTACTTCGGATACAGCTACATCCTGTTCTTTTTCCTCACGTGGTTCCCGAGCTTCCTGATGATGGACCGTCATCTGAGCCTGAAAAGCATGAGTCTCGCGACGGTGCTGCCGTGGCTGCTGGGCTTCATCGGCTATGGCTTGAGCGGCCTGCTGTCCGACCTGATTTTCCGCCGCACGGGCAATGCGCTGCGCGCGCGCAAATGGGTGCTGATCGTGTGTCTTGGCGCGGCGGGCATCTGCGTCGCGCTCGCCGGCACCGTGACGACCACGCTCAGCGCATTGCTGCTGATGGCCGTCGCCGTGTTCGCGTTGTATCTGAGCGGCAGCACGTACTGGGCGCTGATCCAGGACACGATTCCTGGTGCGAAGCTTGGAAGCGTTGGCGGATGCGTGCATTCGATCGCCAACTGCGCGGGTATCATCGGCCCTGCATTGACGGGTTTTCTCGTGCAGCGGAGCCATACCTTCTTCAGCGCTTTCGTGCTGGCGGGTGGCATTGCGCTCGCGAGCGTGCTCGCTGTCGCGATTCTTTTGCGGCCGGGCTTGCCCGGCCGGCTCAAGGCGAGCGAGGCGCGCATAGCCGGTTGAAATCACTGCCCACTGCATCTGGGAACTCGCCGTGAAGCATCGACAGCGGCCCACACGAACCGAATCTCGAACCTACTCATAGCCATGAAAGCCGATCCGTCTGTCATTCAAGCCTTTACGCCCGCAGGCAAGCTGCGCGCATCCATCAACCTCGGCAATCCGATTCTCGCGGGCAAGGATGCGTCGGGCACGGTCGTCGGGGTTTCGGTCGATCTTGCGCGCGCTTTCGCCGCAAAGCTCGGTGTGGAACTGGAACTCGTTGTGTTCGATGCGGCTGGCAAGTCCGTTCAAGCGGTTAGCGAAGAGCGCGCGGACTTCGGCTTTTTTGCCGTTGATCCGTCGCGAGGTGAGACCATCGCATTCACCGAACCGTATGTGCTAATCGAAGGCTATTACCTGGTGCGCGATGCCTCGCCGATTCGCGACAACGCAGACGTCGACCAACCTCAGCATCGTGTGGCTGTCGGCAAGGGTAGCGCCTATGATCTGTTTCTCACACGCGAATTGAAGCACGCGCAGATTGTGCGTGCGCCCACCTCGCCGACGGTCGTTCAGACGTTCCTCGACGAGAATCTCGAAGTCGCGGCGGGGGTCAAGCAGCAGCTCGAAGCCGATGCGCGCAACGCGTCTGGCCTGCGTCTGCTCGACGAGCGCTTCATGGTCATCCGCCAGGCGATGGGTGTGCCCAAGAGCCGTGGCGCCGCGGCGGCACATGCGTTGCACGCGTTCGTTGAAGAGATGAAGGCGTCCGGTTTTGTCGCCGAGGCTCTCGAGCGGCATGGCATCGTCGGCGCAACTGTCGCGCCGGCTGCTTGACGCGAGGGGTGCGGACCGGTTGCGACTAGCTGGCGTGTGGGCGTTCAGGCAACCTTGCGTCGCAGCTGGCCAACGGATAGCAAGAGCGCAGACACGAGAAAATAGACGGCGCCCACCGCTGCATAGCCAGCCACTTTGGCAATAGCGGGAGGCATTGGCGCATGGGCTTGTACGATGAAAAATGCACCTGCCAATGCCGACTGTCCGCCGCTCAGGATCATCGCCCACTGCGCACCGAAGCGCTTCCAGCGGCGGACGGCAGTGCCGAGCTGAAGCAACCCGGCAAGTATGGCCCAGACGCCAAATACGCCGAGAACGCCGTTCATGTTCACCGTCCACGCCATGATCACTGCAACCGCTGTCAGGACGCTGATGAGGACGTTCGTGGCCTGGGTACGATTTTCAGCCATCCCACCGCTACGCGACATGTCGACGTAGTTGGCCAGTGCATCCCATGCAGGATAGACGACGAGCAAGACAGCCGCGCCGACCGGGGAGTGCTGTCCGATGGAGAAAGCAAGTGCGACCCAGATAGCGGAAAACGCGGTCCGAATAAAGTAATAGTGCTTGAGCCAGCGTTCTTCCCGAACGCGAGTGATATCTTCGTGATGAGCAACCATTGCGACTCCTTAAAGTTTTGACAAAGGCGGCCCGACTGCACGTGATCTATCGCACGGCTAAGGCTCGCGTCGATAGAAAGGATCGCACCTGACTTGTCTCTGCGGTATCGGTCAAATGACCGACTCTGGCTAATACCGGTTCGAATGCAGCGACCGGCCAGAAGGCAGCGACGGTTCGATTGCGAAAGCGGTGGTGGGCGCTCTTGTACCGGCGATGGTGGTTGTGGTCGCCGCGTGTAGACTGGCAGGATCGGATGCGTCTGGTCTTTCGCGGGCTCATGAACTTGCCGGCTCACGCGATTGTCCAGTCTGTCTCTACTCCTCAGATACTGATCGGAAAAGGAGAAGTCATGGCAAAGGATGAGATTGTCTGGGGAATCCTGGGCGCCGCGAAGATCAACAACAAGGTTGTCGTGCCCATGCACAGCGCGCCAAAGTGTCGGGTTAAGGGCATCGCGTCGCGATCTCAGGAGAAGGCTCGGGAAGCCGCCGCCAAATATGGTCTGGCCGTGGCATACGACAGCTACGAGGCGCTTCTGGCGGACCCGGAAATCGACGCGGTTTATATTCCGCTACCCAATCACATCCACGTGGAATGGACGATCAAGGCCGTCGAGGCAGGCAAGCACGTCTTGTGTGAGAAGCCGATCGGGCTGGACGCCCAACAGGTCGAACAGCTCATCGCTGCGCGCGACAGAACCGGCCGTTACATACAGGAAGCGTTCATGGTTCGCACGCATCCGCAATGGTTGAAGGTGCGGACCTTGATCGACGAAGGTGTGATTGGCGAATTGCGGGCAGTGACCGGCGGCTTCACCTATAGCAACACGAACCCGAACGATATCCGCAACCAGAGCGAACTGGGCGGAGGTGGTCTGCTCGATATTGGTTGTTATCCCATCACAACGTCACGCTTCGTTACCAGGTGTGAGCCGGGGCGGGTGGTTGCCCTGATGGAGCGGGACCCAATATTCGAAGTGGACCGGCTCGGCTCCGTGCTGATGGATTTTGAAGGTGTGCAGGCGAGTTTCTTCTACTCCACCCAGACCTATAGCTATCAGCGGATGCAATTTCACGGCACGAAGGGGCGGATCGAAGTCGAGATTCCATTCAATGCGCCAGCCCATCGACCGACGCGTCTGTTAGTGAGCGAAAACACCAGCGCCGGTGTCGCGACTGATCGCTGGGTGGAACTTCCTGTGTGCGATCAATATGGCATCGCAGCGGCCACGTTCGCCGAGGCGATATTGAGTGGACGCCCGCAGGCTATACCACTAGAAGATGCACGCGCGAATATGCGAGTGATCAATGCTGTGTTTCGCTCGGCTCGATCTGGCGCGTGGGAGAGAATCCCGGAAAGTTGAGGTGCTTCGCGGGGGCATCGCGTTACGTTACACGTGCTCGCTCGTTGAGGTGTTCCTCGACACATCCACTTTGGAATGCGGCTTTCCGAGTCGGCGTTCGCTAATTAACGCATTGATTTGAATGGTATTTTTTCGATCAATTCCTTCGTCTTACAAATCGGCATAGGTCTTGCAGTTAGCTCCCCGCAGCAGATAACCACATTTGCGGGGGAGCTAAACCATGAACAGATTCAAACTGTCGGCGATCGCGATGTGCGTGTCGTCGATGATCGTCCTGACGGGCTGTGGAAGTACGCCGACGAAGCCGGGCGGAGTTGGAGCAGGTGCTGGAGCAGGAACAGGTGGTGGTACGCCTACACCCACGCCGACGCCAACGCCAACGCCAACGCCAACGCCAACGCCAACGCCAACGCCAACGCCAACGCCAACGCCGACGCCGACGCCGACGCCGACGCCGACACCGACGCCGACGCCGACGCCGACACCGACGCCCACGCCCACGCCCACGCCGACACCAACGCCGACACCAACGCCGACACCGACACCGACACCAACGCCTACGAGCGCCAACCCGCTCGGCGTAGTGGTCCAGAACGCAGGCAACGTCGTGACCAGTACCGGCCAGACGGTATCGTCGGTGGGCAACCAGATTGGCCTCACGCCGATTCCCGGCGCGAATCCTGCCACCACAACAGCGCTCGGCAACGTTGTGTCGAATCTCGGCGCCGGCGTTACCGCATTGGGCGCTGGCGCGACGAACGGCCTCGGACAGTTGGGCAATTCCGCCAATCCGCTAGGCCCGACGGTGTCGAGCACGGGCAACCTCGTCTATGACGCGGGCCAGGCGGTCAACAGCGCCGGCCAACTCGTAAGCAGCCTGGGCAGTGGTCCCACTGCGCCGCTTAGCCCGCTGACCACGCCGCTCGGCAACACAGTCTCCACGGTCGGCAATGCTGTCAGTGCGCTCGGGACGCAACTCACCACCACGCTGTCCACAGGATTCATTCAGCAGGTGACGCAAACAGTGAGCGCGCCCATCACGCCAATCACAACCGTTCTCACGCAGACGACTCAAACCATCGGCGACACGACCGGTCTCGGCTCGCCGCTGAACGGCTTGCTGTCGACGATCGGTCACGGACTGGATGGCGCTGGAACCAAGCTCAGTGGTGCGACCGGCAATCCGATTGGACAGAATCTCGGCAATGTCGTGACGGCAGTCGGCAACACCGTCACCTCGGCCGGCGGCTTGCTCACGGCAGGCGGCACACCAGGCAACCCGCTCGCACCGCTGACCGGCATTCTCACCTCGTTACCCGGCACCTTGAGCGGCGTGGCAGGCGGCGTGAAGAGCGGCGGCACCAGTCCACTTGCGCCGGTGACGTCGTTGGTGACCACGCTAACCGGCTCACTCGGTACGGTCGCGGGCTCGGGTACGGGTGGCACGGGCGCCGCCGGAAATCTGCTTGCGCCGGTCACGGGGCTGGTCAGTACCTTAACGGGTGTATTGGGCGGCACGACGACGGCCACAGGCACATCTGGCGGCGGATTGCTTGGCGGCCTCGACGGTTTGGCCAGCAAGAAGTGACAGGATAGGAAAGCGATGAAAACGTCCGCCCAAGACGTCAAATGTCTTGGGCGGCGACACAACTAAAAACTTCGGTATGCAGATTATCGACCGCGTCACTTTCAGAAGAGATCATTGCCCACGAGAATGACCTTCGGCAGCACTGCAACGCGTTCATCGTCGACACGTGCAAGGGGCTCGATAATCTCGTTTGCATCGACATCAACGCCGTTGCCCATGTCGGGAAACAGGAACGGCTACGATTAAGCTGCGCGGGGCGCCTCGACCGCTTCCAGAACTCGCCCAAAGAACTCGTTCGCGTGCGCAGGATTCAACCACCGGACGATTACGGTCATGCGTCGCTCGGGCTCGATCCATGTGAAAGAGCTACCGGCTCCGACGCCGAAATAGCTTGACGCTGGCACGCTCGGGAAAATCTTGCGATCGGTATTGAGCCACACAAGGTAACCGTAGAACGGCGCAATCGCACATGGCGTACGCATACGCGCGATCCACTCGCGAGACAGAATCTGCCGGCCGTCAACCATGCCCTCGTTCAACAGCAGTTGCGCCACTTTGAGCTGATCGTTCGCGCTGACGGACATACCGCCGCCCCAGTGCGTCCCGCCCGGCACGGATTGCATGCGCCGGCCATCCATCTCCACCCACGCATTGTCGTAGCCAACCCATTGCCAGTTTTCGCTCGCGCCCGCCGGGCGCATGATCGCCTCGCGGAACACCTCGGGCAATGGTTTCCGGAACAGATGAAGCAGCGCCAGCGAAAGCTGGTTGATACGCACGTCGTTGTATTCCCAATACGTCCCGGGGCGCTGCAAAGGACGCAGATCACCTTTTTTGCCGTCCGGTGGTGCCGCGAAGTTGACGGCGCGATAGTGGTCCGCCTGATCGGACAGGCCAAAGTACGTGCCCTGCCATTCGCTTGTTTGCTGCAGCAGATGAGCCCAGGTCACGGCGGCATTGTGCTCATCGTCAAAGCCGATGCCGGGCACTCGCACGTGCACCGGTTCGTCTACGTCCGGCAGCAGGCCGCGGTCGTAGGCAATGCCTGCGAGTAGCGCCAGGTACATCTTCGCGACGCTGAAAGTCAGATCGGCCCGGTCGGGCTCGCCCCATGAGGTCAATACGCGTCCATCGAGTGCGATCGTGCCGGACACGGGACCGCGGTCATGCACCGGCCCGAGCAACCGGTTCCACGGTGGCGGGTCGTTCACATGCACGCCCCACATGCCATCCACATGGCGGTCCCAAAGCGACTCATGATCAACTGCAAACTGCACCGCTTGTTCAAAATCGTATTGCATTCGTAGGATCCCGATTGGTTCGAAGGGCCCGGCTGACCTAGTGGGCATTCAAACGTGCCCGCGCCCACACCACCGTGAACAGACTGATGATGGCCGCGAACATCAGATAGAGGCCGGGCGCCAGATTATTGCCTGTGGCCTCGATCAATGCCGCCACCGCGAGCGGCGTGAAGCCGCCGAAAACGGTCGTGCCGATGTTATAGCCGAGCGCCATGCCGGTGGTGCGGGTGCGGGTCGGGAACAGCTCGGACATCAACGCAGGAATCGGCGCGAAGTAGGTGGCCTTCAGCAGGGCGACCCACACCACCGCGGCAAGCAACGTCGCAAGCGACGGATGGGCGTTCATGAACATGAACGCAGGATAGACCGTGAAGAAGAACAACGTGCCTGCGACCAGCATGATGCGCGTGCGGCCCACCTTGTCGGACCAGTGTCCGACCACCGGTGTCAGCACCATCATGATGAACCCGGCGGCCAGCGTCGCAATGAAGCCTGACGATGGCGCGAGGCCGAGTTGCCGCGCTGCATACGTCGGCATGTACAGCAGCATATAGTTGGCCGTGGTGGTGAGCACCAGCGAGCCGATCGACACCAGCACGCGTTCCTTCTGGGTAGCCAGTAGTTCACGCACCGGCGAACTCGACTTCTCCGCCCGTTCGAACTCCGGCGTTTCATCCATGCGGCGCCGGATATAAAGCCCGATTGGACCGATCAGCATGCCGAACAAAAAGGGAATGCGCCAGCCCCAGCCTTCGAGCTGAGGCTGCGTCAACGTGCCGGTGAGCACTGCGCCGAACGCCGAAGCGAGCAGCGTGCTTGCCCCCTGGCTCGAGAACTGCCAGCTCGCCATGAAGCCTTTCCGTGCCGGCGCATGCTCGATCAGAAACGCCGTGGAGCTGCCGAATTCGCCGCCAGCGGAAAAGCCTTGCAACAGACGCGAAACGAAAATGCCGATCGGCGCGACCAGGCCGATCGTGGCATAGGACGGCATCAGCGCGACCATCCCGGTGCCGAGCGTCATCATCGAAATCGACAGCGTCAATGAAGCCTTGCGGCCCTTGCGATCGCTATACGAGCCGAGCGCCAGCGCACCAAGCGGCCGCGCCAGATATGACAGCGCGAACGTGCCGAGCGTGAGCAGCAGCGACACCGTCTTGTCATGCGTTGGAAAAAACAGCCGCGACAGCGTGGTGGCAAAGTACCCATAGACGATCAGGTCGTAAAACTCGAGCGCATTTCCAATGGACGTTGCCAGGATCAGGCGTGATACCCCGGCGTGCGAGACGGGCTTGGCGAGGGATTCGCTTACTACGGCTGCTGAATCAGGGCTCATGGAGGCGTCCTTGGTCGACATCGTTCTCCGTCGTCACGCGCCGTGGGCGCGCGCCTGGCTCGTACGAAGCAGTGTAACGATCTTGGCGTGGACGATATTTGTGGACAATTACAATATTTGGCAGATATCGTTGCCGAAACGGCAAAGCGGGGAAGCCTGACCGAAATGGACAATACTGCACTGCGTTACTTTCTCGAAGTCGCCCGCAGCGGCTCGCTCAGCAAGGCGTCGGAGCGGCTATACGTGGCGGTGTCGGCGTTAAGCAGGCAGATTGCGAAGCTCGAAGAGGAAGTCGGTGCGGCGCTTTTCGAACGGCGGCCGCGCGGGATGGTGCTGAGCGATGCGGGACGTGTGCTTGCCGAACACGCGCGGCGCAGCCTGCTGGAAACCGAGCGCGTCACCGACGAAATTCGCGGGCTGAGCAATGGCAGCCGCGCGACGATTCGCGTGGCAAGTTCGGAAGGAGTCGCGCCGTATTTTCTGCCGCAGGTATTTGCACGCTTCCTGAAGACGCATCCGGCGACGCAGTTTCAACTGGATGTGTCTGCGCCATCGGTTGCGACACAACGCGTGCGTGAAGGTACCGCGGATATCGCCGTGTGTTTCAGCGTCGCGCCGGAGAAGGACATCCATGTGGTGTATTCGCAGCTGGCGCCGATCTTCGCACTGGTCAGGCGCGATCATCCGCTTGGCGCACGCGAGTCCGTCTCGCTCGCGGATCTGATGGCCTGGCCGCTCGCCATCGACAACCAGGGTGTGACGATCCGCCAGATGTTCGATATTGCGTGCAGTCTGGAAGGCCTGGTTTTCGAGCCCGTGTTCGTTAGCAACTACCACGCTGCGCTGCAGAGCTTCGTGCTGCTTACCGATGCTGTCACGCTAACCGGCTTCCTGACCGTGCGCAGCCGCCTCGTAATGGAGGGACTCGCAGCCGTGCCGATCAGCAATCCCGAACTACACCAGCGCAGGCTTCAGGTTCAGACGATGGCCGGCCGCACGTTACCGCATGCATTGCAGGCGTTTGCCGAACTGCTGACAGGCGCGATCCACGATCCTGCTCTTCTCGACTGACTCATCGAGAGAGCCACTACCGCAACCCGATCAAAGGAGTTCCAAGGTGAAACGGCACATTTCCCTTTTGCTCGCTGCACTTTTCATTGGCAATACGCTGGCTTGCGTAGCGACGTCCAATGCGAATGCCGCAGAGCCGTCGTCTCAGGAAGCGCAGTCTGCGGCTGCGCAGCTTGGACATCTTTACGACACCAACTACGCGGCTAAAAATGCCGATGCCATGGCGCAACTGTATGCCGAAGACGGCATGCTGGTTTCCCCGGCCGGGAAAATCATCAAAGGACGCGCAGCACTCAAGGAGTACTACGAAAAGCGCTTTGGTTCGGGCGCGAAAGAGCATCACATTCACGTGATCGATGCGAGCGCGCAAGGCGACGGAGGATTCAGCGTCGCAGAGTTTTCCGTTCAGGTGCCAAAAGGCGACGGGACATTCCGCCAGGAGAGCGGCCATATCATGGCCGTGTACGTCAAGGAGGGCGACGGTTGGCACTTCCGGGCAGTGGAGCCGAGCGTACCCGCCAAGGATTAGTCACGCCCACCCTGCAAGATATTGATGAACCGCTTGAATGGCGGCCGCTCCCTCTCCCACGGCGGCTGCCACTCTTTTGACGGAGCCGCTGCGCACGTCGCCTGCCGCAAAGATACCGGGCCGGCTGGTCTCGAGATCGTGCGGCGGCCGCTCTGCTGTCCATTTGGCGCCGGTATCGGCGCCGGTCAGCACAAACCCATCCTTGTCCAGGGTGACGCAATCGCCAAGCCATCCGGTACTGGGCTGAGCGCCAAGAAACAGGAAAACGTGCCGGATGGGTTTATGTTCAATCTCTCCTTGCCGATTCCACTTTATGGCCTCGAGTCGCGACTCGCCGCATAACTCGACGATCTGTGTCTTCGTGTGAAGCGTGATGTTGGACGCCGCGTTGATCCGTCTGATCAAATACGTCGACATGCTCGCTCTGAGTCCCTCTCCGCGAATCACCACGTGGACATGGCGCGCGAACCTCGCAAGGAATACCGCAGCCTGTCCCGCCGAATTGCCGCCGCCCACCACGATCAGCTCTTCGTTGTTGCAGAATGCGCCCTCCATGAAGGTCGCGCTGTAGTAGATGCCGCGACCCTCGAAGTGTTCGAGACGCAAGAGATCCGGCTTCCGGTAGCGCGCGCCGCTGGCAATGACGACAGCGCGAGCGTAGACGCACTCGTCCTGATTCAGGCCGATGTGAAACGACCTGGCATCCGTGCAGTCGATGGTCAGCGCTTCGATAGGCACCCCAACTTCGGCGCCGAACTTGCGGCACTGCGACAGGCCGCGACCGGCTAGCGCCTGCCCCGATATGCCGGTTGGAAAGCCAAAGTAATTTTCGATCTTCGAACTGGTGCCGGCCTGGCCTCCCGGCGCCTTGGCGTCCAGAACGGCCACCTTTAGTCCCTCGGATGCGGCGTACACCGCGGCCGCGAGTCCTGCGGGTCCCGCGCCTACCACAACGAGATCGAAGTGCTCGCCGTCGAGTCTGTCCGGACTGAGGCCGATTGCATCGGCGACGGCGCGGTGGCTGGGCTGTTTCAGCACGACGCCTTGCAACGTGATTACAACCGGAATGTCGGCTTCGGTTGCGTCATAGTGCGTCAGCAGTTCTTTGGCCTCGGAGTGCTCAACGATATCGAAGTAAGCCGAGGGCTGACCGTTGCGGCTCAGGAAGTGGCGCAGACGTAGCGTAGGGGCCGAGGACGTGCTGCCGATCACCACCACGCCCACGTGTTCGCCGCGGATGAAAGCGACGCGCCGCAAAATATACGCGCGCATGATCGTTTCGCTCAACTCCGCTTCGGCGATCACGAGCGAGCGCAACGATTCCTCGTCGATGACGATCACCTCGCAATCGGAGATGGCGCGCGACGTTGCGACTGCAGCCCGGCCCGCGAGCGTGGCTACCTCGCCGGTGAAACTGCCCGGGCCATGTGTGCCCAGCAGTACGGGGCCTTCAACGGACCGTCTGGATGCCTCGATCGTCCCGGAGAGAATGGCGAACATCCCGGTGTGCCGGTCGCCTTCGGAATAGAGGATGTCGTGGGTCTTGAGTTTGCGGCGCTCGCCGTAGCGTTCCAGTATCGCCAGTTGCCTCTCGTCCAGCCGTGGGTATACCTGGTGGTAGCGGCTGCCACCCGAGGCTAGCTCGTCGAAATTGCCTGAAGAGTCGTTGCTCATGGCGGGCTCGGTCAAGTCTAAATGCGGTCTTTGCAGCGCAAGCGCTGCATCCAGTTTGCGTATGGTAACTCCGCTTGCGATTCACTAACGCACTGCTGTCATCGTGCTGCACTTTCCGTTGCGGGTCGGAACGCACTATGAGGCGGACTGCACGTTTTCCGTCAATTTGTTAATCTCGCTTCCAATCACCCATCCCACGATGCAAGGACGCGAGGAGCTTTAAGCATGAGCACTGTCGATTACGAACCGCCTAAGGTCTGGACCTGGAACAAGGATAACGGCGGCCGCTTTGCGAATATCAACCGCCCGATTTCGGGGCCGACGCACGACAAGGCGTTGCCGGTCGGCGTGCACCCGCTGCAGCTCTATTCGCTGGCGACACCGAATGGCGTCAAGGTCACGGTGATGCTCGAGGAGCTGCTCGCGCTCGGTCACAGTGGTGCGGAATATGACGCATGGCTCATCAGGATTGGCGATGGCGAGCAGTTTGGCAGCGGCTTTGTCGGCGTGAATCCGAACTCCAAGATTCCCGCGCTGCTCGATCGCAGCGGACCGAAACCCATCCGCGTGTTCGAGTCCGGTGCGATCCTGGTACACCTCGCCGAAAAATTCGGTGCTTTCCTGCCGACTGAGCCGAGCGCGCGCGCCGAGTGCCTGTCGTGGCTATTCTGGCAGATGGGCAGTGCTCCCTACCTCGGTGGCGGTTTCGGCCATTTTTACGCGTACGCGCCGAGCAAAATGGAATATCCGATCGACCGCTTCGCGATGGAGGTGAAGCGTCAACTCGACGTCCTCGAAAAGCAGCTCGCCGAGAACGAATACATCGCGGGAGATGCGTACACGATCGCCGATATGGCGATCTGGCCGTGGTACGGCGGCCTCGTAAAGGGCTGGCTTTACGGGGCCGCCGAATTCCTCTCGGTGCAGGACTATAAGCATGTCCAGCGTTGGGCCGATGCGATCGGCGAGCGCCCGGCCGTCAAGCGCGGCCGCAAGGTCAATCGCGTCTTCGGCGAGCTTTCAGATCAGTTGCACGAGCGCCATGCCGCCACAGACTTCGATACCAGCACGCAGGACAAGCTTACCGCCGAGAAATAATCTGGAAGTATGCTGAAGCGTTCTGCTCAACCTGAGCCGCACTCATCTGAATTGCCACTGCCGACGCCGAGCTTCGCGTCGTTGAGCGTGGCATCGTTGATTGCGGTGCTGGCATGGGTGGGCTTCGCGGCACAGAGCGACATCACGATTGGCAGGATGCTGTTCCGCGGCCTGGGCGTGATCGACGGTATCGAGCGTATCAGTGCGTATCTGACGAACCTCACGACGCTCGTCGTCGCGATCAGCTTTTCGTTTGTGGCCGTACGGGCACGCTCCGCACCCGGGCGGTTCTTCCGCAGGCCACCGGTGCTCACCGCCGTGGTCGTCTATATCGTGTTCGTCGGCATTGCTTACAACACCTTGCTGCGCCATCTATGGACGCCGTACGGCTACCGCGCACTGCTCAACGAATTGCTGCACACGGTCATACCGCTGCTATGCACGCTGTACTGGCTGCTCTTCGTTCCCCGCTTCCATCTGCTGCTGCGCGATTGCCTTTTCTGGCTGATCTATCCGCTCGGCTATCTGTTGATAACGCTTTGGCGCGGCAGCGAAACCGACTTCTATCCCTATCCTTTCATTAACGTAAGCGAGCTCGGCTACGAGCGTGTGCTCATCAATGCCGTATTGCTGCTGCTCGGTTTCTTCATTCTGATGGGCGTATTCATAGCGATCAATCATCGCCGCCCACGGACGGCGCCCGCGAGGTCTGTGACCGACTCACAGCATTCATCGGACAAATAACCCTAGGTAAATACACCTACGCATATGGGTCTGATTGAAGTTGCGCAAACATTTGCCGATAACTTGTGTGACAGATGTCGTTCAAGGTAAATCGTGCCGAATATCGAAACTCTCATGCGCCGCCGTGTGCGGATCGCAACTGCGCTAGGCGCGGCGATTCTCGCCTGCGTCGGGCTCGGCGCGACCATGCAGCAATCGCAAACGGACTGGATCCAGCATTCCTACGAGGTGATGCGGCTCGAGTCGGAGATGCGCATTACGATGGTTGTCCGCGATTCGTCCATGCTGCGTTATGTGTTCGATGTCCCGACGATGGATTCGCGGGCTGGGGATCGCACGGCGGTTTTGCAAGAAATCGAGGATGCCTACGTCAGCTCCGAGATACTGCGCGCCCAGCTGCTCACGCTGACGGCCGACAATACGGAACAGGTATCGCGCCTGCAGACCATCGGTGGAGCGATGGCCCGGATCCGTGCCCGCCTCGACGAACTCCGCGATGACATGAAGGAAGGGCGCAACGGCGCTGCGCAAGCCTTGCTTGCCGATCCAGGCTATGAAGCGGATCGCGGGGTGATTCGCTCAACGCTGCAGGCCTTCGCGGATCAGGAAGCGCAACTGCTGAACGGGCGCGAACGTGCCCATACGCGCTGGGCGCTGGTTTTGTGGGGCGCGCTGGCAGCGCTCGTCATGCTCGTTGTGGTGACGCTGCATGCGCTGCGCTCGCGCGTCGTTAGCGAGGTCGCCCAGACCGAGCGTCAGCGTGGCGCTCTTGAAACGCAGCTCGACACTGACGCCGCCACAGGTCTGCATAGCCGGCACTGGCTCGCCCAGCAGTTCACCAGGGATCCCGCACATCAGCTGGGCAACACGGGCTCCCTGTCGATCATCCTGCTCTGTATCGACTCGCTCAAGCCGGTCCGCGATGCCTGGGGCTTTGAGGCTCGCGACGTGCTGTTGCGCGCCGTCCTCGAACGCATCAACCGTGTGCTGGGACCGTCCGACGTACTCGTGCGTGCCGCCGATGATCAGATCGCCATTCTGGTGCCGGACCGGATCCCGGTCCCCGGCGGTTCACGCGCGGCGACGATGGTCGTCTCGCTGGCTGGTCAACTCGACACGCTGATCGACATCATCGACGGCTTGCCGGTGTCGCCCGCTGTACGTGTCGGCACCGCAGCGTGGCCCGCTGATGGTGGCTCGCTCGACGCGCTGCTGACCACGGCCGGCGATCGCATGCGGCCATTGAGCGCGTTTCGCGCCTCGGGCGACCTGACTATCTCGACTTCCGACAGCGCCGCCGCATGAACTGGTCTATCCCGCGGCGCCCGGGTGGCCGCGCAATCACATATTTACTGGCCCGTGCTTTTATCGGCCGGAAGCTGCGTGCGTGTTCAGACGCGCTGGTGAGTTGCCGGGGAGCCGCGTGGTTGCTGTTCGCCGGTGCAGTCTACGAACTTTCGTTGGCACTGCTGCACGTAGCGGGAATGACTCAAACATGCAGCGATGTGCTGCCGTTCAACGCGTTCTGTTTCCTGGTCGCCTCCATCGGGATGCTGCGCGAGACAGGCGGCAGCGTGCGGTCGACGCGCCTCTCTCTAATTGCTCCTTTCACGCTGATGTGTGGCGGCGCCGTTGTGCTGGTCGAATGGTTGCAACGGCTTGGCTTCTCGCTCGACGCCCGTTACCTGGATAGGCTTCTCGCCGATCCGGCGTCCCAGTCATATCCCGTGGCGGCGTTGACTGCCATCGGCTTTGTGTTCTGCGGCGGGGCGCTTCTGCATTTGCGAGGACTAGCCGCACCGCGCAACGCAGTCGGCCCGCGTGTCTTCATCTACGGCACGATTCTCACGGGCATTATTGGGCTGTTGTGTCAGAGCATGGCAATTGGTGGCCTGTGGAGATGGGGCGAGCTTTTCGTTGTCGCGCCACTGAACGGCACCGGTTTCGTGCTCGCCGGTGCAACCTTATGGTGTGTCTGGGCAAAACGCCAGCCTGGCGTGAGCATTCTGGGTGAAAGCGCCAACGCGCGCGTACCCGTGATCGCCGCGCTGGTGGTTGTCAGTTCCGCGCTCGCCGTCGGCGTCATGCTCGCTTCGCTGATGGTGCGTAGCGATGAAGCAACAGAGCGCAGCGAGTTGCTGAGCGACACCGTTGAGCAAGCCGCCACATTGTCAGTCATCCTGCAGAATACGCAGGAGCATGCCAATGCGTTCGCCACGAGGCAGCAGAGCCGTTTGCAACACACGCCCTGCGCCGGCAGCCCTGAATCGTGTGCCGCCGCGCTCGACATGAGTGCCTATGTAGGACCCGATGCATTCGCTAGCATCCGTCTGGTCGGCAGCGACGGTCGGGTGCTCTCCAGCGCGGGCAGGCGCCTCGCCACGCCGGACCAGATCGTTCCGGTGCGCCCCTCTGCCGGTCAACCCGGCGTCAAGGCGCAATTGCTCTGGCACGCAGGGTTCGTCTATCGTCAGCGCTCCGAAATTTTTCTGCAAGACGCCGATGGACTTCCTGTCCAGTTCGCGCTTGAAACCGAGCAGACGTTGCCGATACTGGATTCGATGGCGGCAACGCGCTCGCGCGAAGGGCGGCGCTCCGTGCTATGTGGTCTCGACGGCCGGCTGCTACGTTGCTTCGCGGCGACCGCTTCCGAATTGCCGCACAACCTGGTGATCGATCCAGCGCTGGGGAATCGCCCACTGATCACGCCGGCATTTCATGGTGAAGCTGGCACGCAGCGGCACAGGGATTCGCGCAGCGACGACGTCGTGGTGGCCTACGCGCCGGTCGGCACGACCGGACTCGCCACAGCCTCCAAGATCAGGACCGAGGTCTTTCTCGCTCCCGTACAGCACGCGCTGCTGGTGGCCGTCGGCGTGATGGCGCTATGTGCGCTGGCAGGCACACTGTTTCTTCGAGCCCGCATCGTGCCGATCGTCAAGGCCCAGCATAGCGCTGCCGGCACCGCAGCACGCAGCGAGGCGCAACTCAGGGCTATTACCGACGCTTTGCCGTCCCTGGTCGGCTACGTGGACACATCGGAAACCTACCGGTATGCGAACGCGGCGTTTGCAACCATGCTTGGTACTCCTCCAGAAGAAGTGATTGGCAGGACGATGCGAGAGCATCTTGGCGATGCGCAGTACCAGATTTCCGAGCGATACGTCCAGCGCGCATTGGCGGGAGAACCTCAGCAGTTCGAGCGTAGCGTGATGTCGCCACATGGGTCGATCTATGTCGATGTGCGATACATCCCGCACCGCAATGCGGAGGAACGCGTCGACGGTTTTCACGTCGTAGTGACGGATATCACCGCCCGCGTCGAACAGGTCACCGCGCTCGAGCGTGCTGCCAAGATCGATCCGCTGACGGGCTCCGCCAACCGCCGTGCTTTCATGCATGCGGTCGGCGACGCCGTGAATGACCGCCGGCGTCACGGTACGCGCGTAGGACTCTGCTACATCGACGTCGACCACTTCAAGATCATCAACGACACCTATGGTCATGCAGCCGGCGACGAGGTGCTGCGTGTCGTGGCACAACGACTGCGTACTGCCACACGCGACGATGACCTTGTCGGCCGGTTCGGCGGAGACGAGTTTGTCGTGCTGCTTGGCCGTTTGCGTGACGACGATGCAGCGCGCGTAGTCGCGCGGAAACTGGTTGACGCATTCTCGGCGCCTGTCACTTTCCGCGGACAGGCGATCCCGGTCTCGATCAGCGTCGGTGTCGCGCTGGACGAAGAAGGCACCCGATATACGCCAGACGAACTGCTTCAGGCCGCTGATTGCGCACTCTACGAAGTCAAACGCAACGGCCGTGCATCATGGCGGCTCGCCACGGCGACTGCTCATGGACCGGTTGATCGTGCCGAGGACTGACTGACCGCAAGTCTGCAAGACCCCTCCAGTAGTCTTCCCCAGCCTCGCAAAACGAGAACCGCTTGAGCCGAATGCCGCGGAACGCTGCCCCTCACAACGAGGGGCAGGCGGCTTGGCTCGCACGCGCGTTGTTGCGGACAACGAATTGAAATCCCACCTGTCGCCCGCCGTCGGTCGATTATGACTGATCGTATTAGCAATAATATTTACCCAATGCCGTGCCGTATGTATGGTAGATCTGGGCGCTGAGGCGCAGCCACTGGACTTCTTTCTCCGTGTAAGGGATTGTACTTAGACGTCAAATCGATATTATTGACTAATATTATTACTCGACGCGGCTGCCTGACAGCCACGCTGCATTGGATGCTGCCCCGCTGGGGCGGACAACCGCTGCAATGACAACGGAGACAAGCATGGTGAGTCACGGAGTGTTTCAACGGACGCTGGTGATGCTGCCTGCTGGCGTTTTGCGCTAGCCGCCGGCCCAGTGAGACACGATGAAGCCAATGCTGCCCCAACCCACCGCGGTGCCCGGATCTCACAGCACCCGCAAACCCACGCTGATCAAATTACAAACTGGATTGCTTCCAGCCAACGTGCGCGAACTCGTGCCCGACGGCTGAGCTGGATTGCCGGATAGAGCGTGGCCGGGACGGCGCGGTGCGCCGGTTGGCAGCGCATTGTCTAACCCTTTCGAAAGACTGACGGTTCCGCATGGCAGTTGCTTGATCAGTGACGTTTCTGAGTACATCAATCCGTACAACTAAATTGTTGAGTTAAATCCAAAGCTTGGTCTTCCAGGAGGAGGTCATGATGTCCAGAGGAGTTGGGTTACTTTCCGTTCTGTTAGCGATGACAGTCGCGCTTGCCGCATGCGACGGCGGCAGTAGCGGCACATCTGCATCTCAGGCTGTAGCGGCCGCAAGTTCGTCGCCAACGCAAGCCGCCGCCCAGGCCGCGGCGCAGACGAGCGCCAATACGTCATCGGAAGAAGCGTCAACGGCGAACCCCCTGCCGTGTGATACCGCAGCCGAGGCCAACACACCGTGCTCCGCGGCTCATAGCGTGACACGGCTGCTGACAAAGCACTACTCGGGGCCGCTGTTCCAGATTCAGCGGGCGTCCGACAATACAACGCTGAACGTCTATCCCTATACGTCGGGCAACTTGCCCAATGGCTCCGACCGATCGTTGGTCGGCTCGGCGAATGTGAAAAGCGCAGACTCGTTCTGCAACGGGACAACCTGCTCCGTCACGTACATCTACGATCAGATCGACCTGGTTTCACCTCTGAAGGGAGGCGCGTTCGGAAACGTGACGGGGACGCTGACACTCAACTCGGATGGAACAGAGTCACTGACCATTCCGAGCACCAGCGCAGCGGCGAGTACCAGTACCGCTGCGAAGAAGTCGACGACCGTTCCGGTGCTGAACGGCTTTGCGACGATCACGCTTCCGGGAACCAGTGGCACGCTGACTGTGCAACTGTTGCAGCCGCCTACTGCGTTGACCACGGCGGCGCCGACCGAACAGGTATCGATTGGTAACGATCTGCCGGCGCTACCCGGCACGCCCGCACAACTCGGCTTCGTGCCGCTGCAAGGCGCCGAGGTTCCAGCGCTGGGTACGTTGGCGGGACAGGCATATCGCAACCGGTTCGGCACGGTGAACCAGTCGATCGGCGACTCGGAGATTGCCGAATACATGGTCGCGGGGGCGCACTATAGCCAGTCCTCGACCTGCTGCGGCACTTACGGGAACATGGAAAGCAGCGCCAATCCGAGCACGTATGCGCACGGAGAAATTGAGGGCGAAATGTTTGCGCTGGCGTTCTCGAACGGTAATGCCGCGGTGTTTGGCTATTGCGACGGTGATTCGGCCCAACCGTCCACTGTAAAAGACCCTGTGTGCAACGCACTCGATACCAACTGGCCGGGCGTCGATGCAGAAGCTGGCGTCTACCTCTATGGTCCGCAGCAGCCTGCGAAGGAGAAATTTGTCACCGTACTCTCCAAATATTCACCCGTGACGGCGTCCAATATCTTCGTTGTCAAGGGCGGTTCCGCTTCACAGAGCGTACTCACTCCAGTCTACGATGCGGCGCCTCCCGAAGCGCTTAACTTTGAGAGCGATGCGGGCCATGCCTTCAACGGGCAATGGCAAGGCGGCCTCTCGCTTGGCGAAGGCGGTGACGGTAGCGCTGCGCCTATCCAGTTCTTCGAAGGCGCGGTGATTACCAAGGCAACCTCCAACACAACCGACAACGCAATTCAGGCCAGCATTGCTAGCTTCTATGGTCCGCCTGCCAACAAGACCACGGCAGCCTGCTATGCGAACAACCTGATCGATTCGCCGTTGAGTCTCGCAACGCCGGATGTTTGGGCGCAACAGAATGGCGGCACCGCAGAGCCTGCAACGGATGTGTCGGGAGTGGACAAAGGAGCCGCGACGGTTATCAGCACAAACGGCTCGTCGGTGTCGAACGTCCGCGAGATCATCAGGGTTCAGGGCGGACAATCGTATAGTTTCAGCGACTATGTGCTTGCGACTACTAACGCAACGGTCTTTCCTGGAGGCTCGATTCAGACCGACGACCCGAGCGGCACCGAATTCGCATGGGTTCTCAATACGAATACGGGTGCTGTAGTGCGCGGGACGTGGGGCGCGGGGCAGGCTACGTCGGTCTCCGCAGTGAAAGAGGGGAACTGGTGGAAAGTAACAATGACGCTCACCGCTCCCGCGGGATCGAACAATGCGCAAGTGTTTATTGATCCGCCTACGTCTAGCGCGGCTGGCGTTCGCACACAGCAAACGCCGTATCTGAGCGCGACGCATTATTGCCCGAGCCTGGCTATCGCCAACAACTCGACCATGTAGGCGAGAATTTCGCTTATTTTTTGCCTGGACTCCGGCCCTTGAAGGGCCGGAGTCTTTTGGCGGTGACCGCTTACGCAGAGACCTGAGCCGTTAGCAGATCCTCGATTCGAACCGGAAGATTGCGCACCCGTACACCGGTTGCGTGATACACGGCGCTGGTAATGGCAGGTGCAATGCCTGCCAAACCAATTTCGCCGATACCCCGTGCGCCGAGCGGATTCAACGCAAGGTCCGGATAGTCGAGGAACGTCACGTCGATTTTCGGCGCATCGGCATGCGTGGTCATCACATAGTCGGCGAGGTTGCGGTTGATCGGTGCTCCGCTGCGCTTGTCGTAGTGCGTCTCTTCGAACAGCGCCATGCCGACGCCCATTACCACGGCGCCTTCAATCTGGTTGCGGGCAGTGCGCGCGTTGATGATCTTGCCGCCGTCGATCAGGCTCACTACGCGGTTGACTCGCAATCGAGCCGTTTCGGGCTGCCAGGTGACCTCGATGAAGTGAGCGCAATACGAGTGGATCGAAATTTTCGCCGCGTCGGGATCGTCCGCGCTTGAACCGGAGCGGCCCCGGCCGACTACCATATTGACCTGCGCAGGCGCGAGGATTCGCTCGAACGGCACGCCCGCGCCGGGTGAGGTGCCCTTACGGTAGATCATGCCGTGGTCGAACGCGAGCTCCGTCACCGGTTGGCCGTTGAACGGCGAATTATCTGCCTGGGACGCCGCGATCAGGAGCTGTTGGATCGCGGCCTGTGCGGCTTGCGTCACCGCTGGAATTAGCGATGCGGTCACCATCGAGCCACCAGACAGCGGTCCGGGTGGCAAACGTGTATCGCCGAGTGCCACGGAGACGCGCTCGAGCGGGACGCCAGTCAGGTTGGACACCATCTGGCCCAGCACGGTGTACGTCCCCGTACCGATGTCCTGGGTCGCGGTCGACACGCGTGCCGTCCCATCGGCGTGAAGCTCGACGAGGATCTCCGTCGGGAGGCGCCGTGCGGCCCACGAGCCGGCCGCCATACCCCAGCCCAACACGAGGCCGTCGCGGCGCATGGAACCCACCGCAGGCGTGCGTTGTGCCCAGCCGAATTTCTCGGCGCCGAGCGTGATGCACTCCTTGAGATGCCGCGATGAAAACGGCACTTTCAGGCCTTCGTCGATCTCGGGCTCGTTGACGAGGCGCAAGCGAACAGGATCGAGATTGAGCTTGATCGCGAGCTCGTCCACAGCCGACTCGATGGCGAACAGTCCTGGAACGGCGCCGGGGCCTCGCATCGACGTGCTCGGTGCAATGTCGCGGCGCGAATAGGCGGCGGTTGCGCGCAGGTTAGGCGAGCTGTACAGATAGCCTGTGGTCTCGCCGCAGTTCTCCTTGCGCATTTCCTTGCGCGCGGTCTGATAGACGTAGTCCTGCTGGAACGAGGTGAAGCGTCCGTCGGGTGTCGCCGAGAGGCGCATGCGTTGTTGCGTGCTGGTACGGTGACCGACGTTGTGGAACATCATCTCGCGAGTCACCACCAGCTTCACGGGTCGCATCAGATTGCGCGCCGCGGCGCCGGCGAGCAATGAGTGCGACCACGGGAACAGCTTGCCGCCAAATCCGGAGCCCAGGTACTTCATGATCACGCGCACCTGGTCCTGCGACACACCGAGCATCTGCGCCATGACGAGGCGCTGGTTGACGATGGATTGCGACGTTTCGTAGAACGTGTAGTTCGTTCCATCGAATACGGCTACCGTTGCATGCAATTCGATGGGGTTGTGCGTTTCAACGGGCGTCGTGTACGTCTCGTCCAGCTTCTGCGTCTCTGGAGCTGCTGCGAACGCTGCATCCGGGTCACCGCGGTGCGTATCGACGCTCGGCGTCTGGTCCGCCGACATTTCCACGCGGACATCGGGTTGGCTCGACGAATACGCCACCGTCACCGCGCGCGATGCTGCGCTTGCCTGCTCGAATGTATCGGCCACCACCACGCCGATGTACTGGCCATAGTAGTAAATGTTGTCGTCTTCGAAAGGAGGGCGCTTTTCGTCGATACGGGTGTCCACCGCAAAACCGACGCGATAGAACTTGCCGATGTTCTCGCGCGTGAATACCGCGCGAACGCCCGGCATGCCTGCGGCCGCGGCGGTGTCCAGACGCGTGATGCGCCCTTTAGCGATCGTCGCGCAAACAGGCACGGCGTAAAGCGTCCCGGGCAGATTGACATCCGAAGTATAGGTGGCGGTGCCGCTGACTTTTAGCGGACCGTCGATTCGAGTGAAGTCGCCGCCGATAATCGGCTGCGCTTTAGTGCTAGCTAATGGCATATTCTCTCCGCGTCGCCGACGTTGCGTCAGGCAGTCTGTGTGGCAAGTGTGAGTGCGTGCTGGATGCAGCGCTTTGCGAGTTCGACTTTGAAGCCGTTTTGGCTTTGTACGCGCGCCGATTGCAGCGCTGCTTCACTCGCAGCACGAAAAGCCGTGGCGTCCGGCGCTTGTCCAAGCAATTGCGCTTCAGCTTCTCTTGAGCGCCAAGGCCTGACGCCTACGCCGCCTAACGCAATACGGATATGATCGATCTTGCCCGCTGAAACCTTGATGACGACCGCTGCCGACGCCAATGCGAATTCATACGACGCGCGGTCGCGCAGCTTGAGATAGACCATGCGATTGCCAGGCACCGGCGCCGGAAGCGTCACATGAGTAATGAGTTCACCCGGTTTAAGCGAGGTTTCACGCTCGGGCGTGCTCCCCGGCAACAGAAAGAAATCGTCGATAGCAATATCACGCTTGCCCTGCGCGCCTTCGACGTGAATCGTAGCCTCGAGTGCGGTCATCGCTACGTTCATGTCCGAGGGGTTCGTCGCAATGCAGTGCTCGCTGGTTCCTAGAATGGCCAGGTTCCGGTTGAACCCGTCGATCGCCGAGCAGCCGGTGCCGGGTTCACGCTTGTTGCAGGGTGTTGCGGTGTCGCGAAAGTAAACACAACGTGTGCGTTGCAGCAGGTTGCCGCCGGTCGTCGCCATGTTACGCAATTGCGCGGATGCGCCGGATAGCAACGCTTGCGACAGAACCGGATAATGGCTTTTGATTAGCGGATGATTGGCGAGATCCGAATTGCGGACCGTTGCGCCTATCGTGACGCCACCGCCGTCGATGGCCTCGATCTGATCGAGTGGCAAGCGATGGATGTCGATCACCTGAGCAGGACGTTCGACGTCGAGCTTCATAAGATCGAGCAGCGTCGTGCCTCCCGCAAGGAAACGAATCGGGGCGCCGTTGGCCTGGCCGTTAGCGGCAGGATTTGCGGAGTCGATCGCCTGGCTGACATTGGCGACGCGTTTAAGCTGAAAGGATTCCATGAGCGCGCTCCGCTTAAACTCTGCGACGAATCTGCTGGATCGCGGCCACGATGTTCGTATAGGCGCCACAGCGGCAGATATTCCCGCTCATGGCCTCCTTCACATCGTCGTCGCTATGACCGTATGGCTCCTTGAGAAGCGCGACGGCGGACATGATCTGCCCGGACGTACAGTACCCGCACTGGAACCCGTCATGTTCGAGGAAAGCCGCTTGCATCGGGTGCAGTGCTCCGGGCTTGCCAAGACCCTCAATGGTCGTGATCGCCTCGTCCTCGTGGGTGACGGCAAGGCTGAGGCATGAATTTACACGCCGCCCATCCACATGGACCGTACACGCACCGCATTGGCCATGGTCACAGCCCTTCTTGGTGCCGGTCAGGTGCAGATGCTCGCGCAGGCAGTCGAGCAGGGTCGTGCGGGAATCGATATCCAGATCGTAGTTTGTGCCGTTGACGTTCAGGCGGACGTGCATGTTGGCACCATCTGCCGACACGTTCGATGCTGGCGGTGCTTCCTCGATGGTGGGATCGGCCTCCGCGAGGGCCACCGAATGAAGTTGACCGGCGCCGATTGCGACCCCGGCAGCGCCCACGCGTGTCAGGAACGATCGACGCGTAGGGCGTTCAAGCACCGTCGCAGGATCGTCTGTGGTGGCGTCCGGTTTCTGGGGATCTTTACTCATGAGTCTGATTCTCCGCTGAACCACGGATGGATGGGATGCGCATGCCGCTTTATCGGCCGGCACTCTTTAGGCTCATCATACAAAAATGGAGTGACGCGAAAATGGCGGCGAACTGACGGCTAGATGAGCACTGCGATTTGAGCCCCTATTTTGTGGTCCTTTCGACGGTGCTTGCGGACCTGAAGCGATTGGATAGAGGAGGATTATTGTCGGCCGGATAACAGTGTCTACGCAGACCGCCAGTTAAATTTTCTTTAATCAAGCGGTCAGGCAGCGGTTCGGGCAGCGAGCCTAGTCTGCAAGCTGTTCGCTGCAGAGCAGGATTCCGAAAAATGTGTTTTCCTGTTGACCGTCGATCGTCCATCCGAAGCCAACGCAAGTGAAATCCCCCTTTGAGACCGAACCTGCGGAGCGGCGGCCCCGCTGGACCACGATGACCTCGCGGCTATTGTTCGTCTATACGATCACCTTTCTGTTTTCAATGCTGTTGCTGCTGGTCTTCGTGGAGCACGCAGTGACCGGGCAGATGGAGCACGAAGTCGACGTGGTGATGGATTGGCAACTGATCTATTTCGATTCGACGCCCGACAACATGCTTCCCGATGCGATCCAGGATCGCCTCGAAAATTCGCACATGCACGCCAACTACTACGGGTTATTTACATCCGATGGCAGGCACATTGCGGGTGACGTCATGGCGTTTCCCCCGCAGTTGACCGTCGACAGGGATGGCGTGACGCTGGCGCGCACGTTGTCTGTCACGGACAGGCGCCCGGTGCCCATGGTGCGTGCGATGGCGGAGCGGCGCAAGAACGGCGACATATTGCTGGTCAGCCGCGATGTCACGAACATCTTTCACATCCGTAAGGCGATCATCAGGGCATTTTCGATGGGCGGCACGTTTTGCCTGGCCGCTGGCATTGCTTTGGGGCTTGCCATGAGTGTGCGGCAGATGAGACGTGTGAGGGCGATTCGTCGCGTCACGCTGCGAATTTCGCAAGGCGATCTGAACCAGCGTCTGCCAACAGGCGGCCGCGATGAAATCGACATGCTGTCGCATCTTGTGAATCACATGCTCGATGAAGTCGAGCGGCTTATAGGCGAGATGAAGGGGGCGTGCGATAGCATTGCCCACGATCTTCGCACCCCGCTTGCGCACGTCATTGTGCTGCTCGGTAGCATGGCGCATCGGGCCGGAGGCCTGAAAGACCAGCCAATGCTGGACCTGATTGCGCGTGCCCGATCCGATACCGACCGCTTGCTGCAGCGCTTCCGGGCAATCCTGCGGATCTCGGAGATCGGCGCGCTGAAACGCCGCGAGGGATTTGCCGATGTGGAGATGGAAACACTCGTGCGGGAAGTCGGGGAGCTTTATGAGCCGTTGGCCGAAAGCCGGTCGGTTCAATTCGTCATGCACGTGGAGCCGATTCCCGGGATCCATGGGGACCGCAATCTGCTGTTCGAGGCGCTGAGCAACCTGGTGGATAACGCCATCAAGTTCACGCCGGAGGGCGGCACCGTCAAGGTGGAACTGAGAAAAACACCGGCCGGCCCACAGGTCACCGTTGCCGACACAGGACCTGGTATTTCGGCCGCTGAACATGATCTGGTGCTGCAGCGCTTCTACCGGAGCAAAAGCACGGAGCATCATGCTGGCTCTGGCATCGGTCTAAGCATCGTGTCGGCGGTGCTGCGCGTGCACGACTTTACGATGAGGTTGGCGAACGCGGATCCGGGCGTCCGCGTGATCATTGATTGCTGGTCGCGCTCCCTCGGGTGAGGGTGCCAGCAGCGCAGAAACGCTCAAGTGGCAGAAACTCGAAAGCGGTTGTCCGCCGCGCATCTCCCGAGTGGCTAGCATCCAGACATGGCCTCACGAAACTCATTGAAACCAATTTCAGGCGCTTCATCAGCGCCGTCGTGAGGCGAGTCCGGTGAGCCTATAAGGAGACTCGTATGACCGATTTATCGCATCTGGACAGTATCGTGGACGATGCTGATTCGATTACGGACGTGGTGCTTGCCGCAATGAGCCGGACCGACGACGCCCGGCTCAAGCAGATCGTCGACGCGCTAGTACGTCACGCCCACGCGTTCTTCCGGGAAGTCAGGTTGACGGACCAGGAGTTCGAGAAGGGCATTGAATTTGTCAAAGCGATTGGCCAGGCCACCGTGGACGATCACAACGAGGTTGTGTTGTGCTCGGACGTGCTGGGCTTTTCAACATTGGTCACGCTGCTCAATACGATTGACAAGACCGACCGGACACCCGGCGCGCTGCTCGGCCCGTTCTATCGCGGCAATTCACCTGAATACCGCAATGGCGACTGCATCGTCGACGATGGCTCGCCCGGTGCGCCGTTGTTCGTGCGTGGTCGCGTAGTCGATCGGGCAAACCGGCCAGTCGCGAATGCCATGGTCGACGTGTGGCAGGCGTCGCCGGTGGGTCTGTACGAAAACCAGGACCCGGAGCAGCCCGATATGAATCTCCGTGGCCGCTTCAGAACGGATGCCGACGGTTACTTCCGCTTTCGCTCCGTCAGGCCCGCGGGCTATCCGATCCCTACGCACGGTCCGGTTGGCGTGCTGCTCGACAAGCAGCACCGCCATCCGTATCGCCCGGCTCATATTCACTTCGTTGTTATTGCTGAGGGCTACGAAACCCTGGTGAGCCAGGTCTTTGCAGACGATTCGGAATACCTGGGATCGGACGTCGTGTTCGGCGTTATTCGCTCATTGGTCGGCACATTCGAACTGCACGAAGACGGCAACGCCCCTGACGTGGATGTGAGCGGACCGTATTACACACTCGGGTACGAATTTGTGCTGGCCGAAGGGACGCCGACGTACCCGACGCCCCCCATCAAATAAAGCGGAGATTACAGTGTCCAACGATCTCGAAGGAAAAGTGGCAGTCATTCTTGGCGGCACGGGTGGTATTGGTGCCGCTACGGCAAACCGGCTCGCCAATGCGGGTGCTACCGTTGTCGTCACCAGCCAGTCCGGCGTTGCCAAGGCACAGCGTGTGGTCGATTCACTGCCGGGCAGCGGCCACCTGGCAGCGGTGACGTCGATTGCCGATAGCGCGTCGCTCGCAGACCTCGCCAACTGCGTCAAGTCGCAACTGGGGCGGGCCGACATTCTGGTGAATACGGCTGGGTTCACCAGACCAATCAAACACGCGGACCTCGACGCGTTGACCGACGAACTGATCGACGAAATCATGAAGGTGAACTGGCGCGCGCAGTTCGCGGCAATTCGCGCCTTTCGCACGCTGCTCGACGAGTCGGGTGATGGTCTCGTGGTGAACGTATCGTCGATTTCCGGCACTACCGGTGTGGGCAGCAACATTGCCTACTGTGCGGCGAAGGCCGGCCTCGATGTGATGGCCGCATCGCTGGGGCGCGCGCTTGCGCCGCGCATCCGCGTTCTGAATGTTTCTCCGGGCGTCGTGGATACGAGCTTTGTGCCTGGACGTGGCTCGGACTTTAACGACAAGGTGGCCGCGACGACACCTCTCGGTCGCATTGGCACTCCTGAAGATATCGCCGCGGCAATCGAAGCGTGTGCGACCCACCTGAAATTCAGCACTGGCGTCGCGATTGTGGTCGATGGTGGCCGTCGTCTGAACTGAGCTTAAGCGAGACTTATCATGCATGCACGTAAAACCATCATCACCTGTGCGGTGACAGGTAACCTGACAAAGCCGGAGCAGCATCCTGGCCTGCCCATCACGCCGCATCAGATCGCTATGTCGGCACTGGAAGCAGCACAGGCCGGCGCTGCCGTCGTTCACATTCATGTGCGCGATCCGCAAACCGGCCGGCCCTCGATGGAAATCGAGCTGTACCGGCAGGTGATCGAACTCATCCGTGCCGTCGATCACGAGCTGATCATCAATCTGACCACCGGTCCCGGCGGGCGCTTTATTCCGAGCGACCACGATCCCAAGGTAGCGGCACCTGGAACGACGTTGTTGCCGCCTGAAAAGCGGGTCGAGCATATTGCCGCATTGAAGCCAGATATCTGCAGCCTGGATCTGAATACGATGAACTCAGGTGGCGACGTCGTGATCAACACGCCGAAGAACGTGCGGCGCATGGCTAGTGTGATACGCGAAGCGGGCGTCAAGCCGGAGCTTGAAATCTTTGATTCCGGTGACCTGCACCTCGCGCTCGATCTGATCAAGGAAGGTGTACTCGACGGGCCGGGACTCTGGACGTTCGTCATGGGCGTGAAGTACGGCTTCGCGGCAACGCCGGAGACGCTGTTCTATGCACGCAACTTTCTCCCGCAAGGCGCGGCCTGGTCGGCTTTCGGCATTGGCCGCACGGAGTTCCCCATTGTCGCGCAGGCGTGGCTGGCCGGCGGGCATGTGCGTGTCGGCCTCGAAGACAACATCTACATCTCCAAAGGGGTGCTGGCCGAAACCAACGCGGTGCTGGTGGCTCGTGCACGGGATATCGTCCTGTCGCTCGGTGGAGAGATTGCGACGCCACGGGAGGCGCGCGAACAACTGGGCCTGGTGAAATGAGCGAGCATCAGGACGCCCGACAGTTCGGGACACCCACCGTGCACAAAACGGCATTCGTTGCGCGTGGTACATCGATCATTGGCGACGTGCAGATTGGCGAGCAAGCGTCGATCTGGTTCAACTGCGTATTACGCGGGGACGTGCAGCGCATTGTGATCGGTGCGCGAACGAATATTCAGGACGGTTCGATTCTGCACGGCACGACCAATGGCTCGCCGACTCTGGTCGGCAGCCAGGTCACCGTGGGACATGGCGCAATCCTGCATGCGTGCACCATCGAGGATCTGGCGTTCGTGGGGTTCGGTGCGCGCGTGCTAGACAACGCAATCGTACGTGCCGGCGGCATGCTGGCGGCGGGTGCGGTGCTGACGCCGGGGAAGGTGGTTGGGTCGGGAGAGTTATGGGCCGGCAATCCTGCCAAACTCTTGCGTCCACTCACAGAACAGGAACTCGCCGGGATGACCACATCGGCAGACCGCTATGTGGCGCTTGCGGAGCGGTACATGTTCTCCAAGCCGGTCGTGCTGCATTTCTAACAAGACGTTTGCGCGGTTGGCCGAAGCTTCTCGGGCTTACCGCGCCAATGCACCAAAGATATCCAGTTATCCTCAGCTACTGGCAAGTACTCTACCTTCCCGATGGGCCGCGATCGCCATGCCCAGCCCGAGCACAGCCGCAAGTCCGCCGATCAGAAACACGACAGAATAGCCATAGTGATCGGCGAACAGCCCTGCGATGGGACCTGTCGCACCGTAAGCCAGATCCTGAAACGCGGCAAAGCCGCCGAGCGCGGTGCCGCGCAGTTGAGGTGGCACGCGTTTGACCACTTCCGAGCCCATCGACGGAAACACCATCGAACAGCCGAGCCCGGTCAGCAACGCGCCGACCAGTGCCAGTGAAGGGCCGGGCGCGATCCACAAGAGATATTGTCCGCACGCTTCGACCATCAGCGACACGATGGCCACCGGGGTACCGCCGATACGATCCGGCAAGTGTCCGCAAACGAGCCGCACGAGCACGAAGCCGACACCGAAACAGGTCAGTCCAAAACCGGCCAACGGCCAACCCCGGCTCGAGAAGTACAGCGAGATGAAGGCGCCGAGTCCCGCGAAGCCCACGCCTTGCAGTCCCACCGCCGCGCCGGGCCGCCAGATGCGGGCAAGGATGCGCCAGAACGATTCGCGCTTACCGGTAGGCGACCGCACTTCCGGGACGGTGTGAACCATCCACCAACCCAGCAGCGGAACGACGGTGCAGGCGAGCATCAGACCTGCAAATCCGCTGTAGCGAAGCAGCAAAAGACCAACTGGGCCGCCTGCGGCGAATGCTCCGTACATCCCGGCGCCGACGAGTGCGATGACTTTGCCCGAGCGGTGGGTGCCCATGAGGCCGACACCCCAACTGATCATGCCGACCAGTACCTGACTTTCGCCGAGACCGAGGAGCAGACGCCCGACGATCAGCAATCCGTAGCTGGCGGGCGGGGGCAGTACCGCCCACGCGGATACGAGGCAAATCAGGCTGGCCAGTGAATACAGCTTGAGTCCGCGCAGCATGCAGATCTTGCTGCTAACCTGGTCGGCGAGATTGCCGGCATGGTTGCGCGTGAGAATTGTCGAGAGGAATGCGATACCTACGGCCAGTCCTCCCAGCGCGTTGCCAAGGTGCAGTTGATGGGTCACGTAAACGGGAATGGCCGGCAGCGCCATCGCGACGGCCAGGTAGGAGAGGAACAGCGCCGCAGTCAGACGTACAAGATGGCGCTGGGCGGTATCGTCGCCGGGTGTTTCGCTCATGGGTATCAATCTCGAAGAGTGCAGTTCGCCGCAGAGCTTAGCGTTAATTCCGAAGACCGTTCAGACAGATGTTTTCGAGTTCCGGTCATTCTGCGTACTTCAGGTTTTTCCGTAGCAGCGAAAACTGTCTGCACAGGGTTGGCCGAAAAGCGAAAGTAATTGGCATTCCGGCTGCTATGCGGCGACTACCATTCACTTCAACGCAACGAATGAAGTCATCACCCACGGAGCCTTGCTTAAGCCATGAACGTGACGCGATTTAATGAAGCCCCCGAGTACTTTCCTGCGCAGCACCATCAGATGCGTTGCGTGAGACTGCAGGGCCATGAGGCCGGCCCTTCCGAAGCATTGTGGATGGGTGTGTCGACGATAGAGCCCGGAGGCCACACCTCGCTTGCAGCGTCGCCGCTGGAAAAGCACTACCTGGTGCTGCAAGGCCAGGTGGTGGTTAGTACCGGAGACGATGAAACGACGCTCTATAAACACGACTCGTGTCGCCTCGCGCCCGGTGAATCGCGTGCGTTGAGAAACGATTCCGCGCAGGCAGCGATGATTTTACTGGCTATGCCACTGCCGCGTTCGACACCGTGATGTGTGAGGCGGTTCCAGTTCCAGCGTTGCAGTTTGGTTAACGGTCTATTGATAAATGGTGGCTCGTTCGGCGTGAGGATTGCCCCTACCATTTCACGCGGCGCTGCTTGCGCCCCAGTCATAAAAGGAATGTCATGAATCTCGCTTCCATCCGCAAAGATGCCTTTGCGATGCCCGTTCATAATCCCGCCTATCCGCGGCCGCCGTATCGATTCATCAATCGGGAATACTTCATCATTTCGTATGAGACCGATTTTGATGCATTGCGCGCCATTGTGCCGGAGCCGCTGCATCCGGAAAACGATCTTGTGCATTACGAATTTATTCGCATGCCGGACTCATCCGGCTTTGGCGACTACACCGAAAGCGGTCAGGTGATCTCGGTACGCGACCAGCAAGGGCGTCTCGGCAACTACACGCACTCGATGTACCTGGATGATGAAGGCCCGATCGCGGGTGGCCGCGAAATCTGGGGTTTTCCGAAGAAACTGGCCAGGCCCACTCTGAGTGTCGACGGCAACGACACGCTGCTCGGCACGCTCGACTACGGAACACAGCGTATCGCAACCGGCACGATGGGTTTCAAGCACACAGCGCTCGATATCGAGGCCGAGCGCAAGAAGCTGGCGGACACACCGAACTATCTGTTGAAAGTGATTCCGCATGTCGACGGTTCAGCGCGCGTGTGCGAACTCGTGCGTTTCTTTCTGCGCGACGTGAGCGTGCTCGGCGCGTGGTCGGGGCCGGCAGCGCTCGAACTGCATCCGCATGCGTTGGCGCCCGTCGCCGACCTGCCGGTGAAGCGCATCGTCGGGGCTCGGCACGTGATCGCCAATCTGACACTGGATATCGGCGAGGTTGCGTTCGATTATCTGGCCTCGACCGAGACCGTGAAACTCGCGGTCAATCAATAACGCTCCATGAACCTGCAGGAAAGGAGAGCAACATGTCTTTGACGAATAAAGTCGCGCTGGTGACCGGTGCGGCAAGCGGTATCGGTGAGCAGTGCGCACGCAAACTCGCCAGTCTCGGCGCGGCAGTGGTGATTGCCGACCTGAATCTCGAGAACGCGCAGAAGGTGGCGAGCAGCATCGCCGCTGCGGGCGGAAAGGCGCTCGCCGTTGCGATGGATGTCACCAGCGAAGAAGCGGTGAATAGCGGCATTGAGCGCGCGGTGAAGGAACTCGGCAGCATCGATGTGCTCGTCTCGAACGCGGGTATCCAGATCGTCGCCCCCATTGAGGAGTATGCGTTTTCCGACTGGAAGAAGATGCTGGCAATCCATCTGGACGGCGCTTTTCTCACCACGAAAGCGGCGATCAAACACATGTACGCAAGCGGCAAGGGCGGCTCGATCGTTTACATGGGATCGGTGCACTCGCACGAGGCGTCGAAGCTGAAGGCCCCCTATGTGACCGCCAAGCATGGATTGCTAGGGCTGGCGCGGGTGGTTGCGAAAGAAGGTGGTCCGCGCGGTGTGCGCGCGAATGTCGTGTGCCCGGGTTTTGTACGCACGCCGCTTGTCGACAAGCAGATTCCCGAGCAGGCCAAGGCGCTCGGCATCTCCGAAGCCGAAGTCGTGAAGAACGTGATGCTTAGGGAAACTGTCGACGGTGAGTTCACCACGGTCGAGGACGTGGCCAATACGGTGGCGTTCCTTGCCGGCTTCGAATCGAATGCGCTCACCGGACAGTCGGTGATCGTCAGCCACGGTTGGGCAATGCAATAAAGGGGTAACGTATGCGCAGCAGTACGAAAAAGAACAACCGGCAGCCAGATGCGTTCGTGCTGCCGCGCTACGACGAAATTGCTCTGGTGCTTCAGGGTGGCGGTGCGCTTGGCTCGTATCAGGCCGGCGTCTTCGAAGGTCTGGTCGAGGCCGGCGTGCAACCGAACTGGATTGCAGGCGTCTCGATCGGTGCGTTGAACACCGCAATCATTGCCGGCAATGCGCCGGAGAAGCGGGTGGAAGCGTTGCACGAGTTCTGGAACTCGATCTGCCACCCGCTTGACTGGGTAGGCGGTCTGGGCGCCTGGATACCGACCGTGTTCGGCATGCATGATCAGTCGCGCAAGTGGGCCGGCCTGTGGGCAGCAGGACGCGCCTTGACGGAAGGTCAGCCGGGATTTTTCTCGCCACGCAGACCGTTGCCGATGGCCGGCTTCGGCAAGCAGACGTCCAACCTGGTGAGCTACTACGATACGTCTGCGTTAAGGGAAACGCTCCTGCAGTTCGCCGATTTCGATCGCATCAACGACGGCGACATCCGCGTGTCGGTCGGCGCGGTGAATGTACGAAACGGCAACCTGGTGTATTTCGATAACACGAAAATGCGTCTGGAACCGGAGCATTTCATGGCGTCGGGCGCATTGCCGCCTGGCTTTCCTGCGGTGGAGATCGACGGCGAGTACTACTGGGACGGCGGCCTCGTGTCCAACACGCCGCTTACCGAGGTGTTGCGCGATGCGGATCACAAGGATGCATTGGTGTTTCAGGTGGATCTGTGGAGCGCGCGCGGTAATCCTCCGGGCGACTTCCTCGACGTGTCCGAACGCGCCAAAGACATTCAATACTCGAGCCGCACACGGGCGATCACCAACATGCTGGCGGATCGTCAGAAGCACGCGCGTTTCATCAAGGAACTGCTTGCGCATGTTCCTCCTGAAGTGCTGAAGTCCGATCCGCTATTCCGTCGCGCGGAAGAAGCCGCTGACGGCAGCGCGATCAATGTCGTGCATCTCATCTACAAGAACAAACCTTATGAGGGGCATTACAAGGACTACGAGTTCAGCCTCGACACGATGAACGAGCATTGGGAGAGCGGTCTTGAGGATATCCGTGACTCGTTCGCCCATCGGGAGTGGTTCGATGTGCCGAGCAGAGAACAGGGCTTCGTGACACATGACGTGCATCGGCGCGCCGACGCCGTGCCGCAGTCTGACCGTAACATGCCTGAATTGCCGCTTGGAGCGGAGCGAAAGGTCGCTGTGTAGACGATTTGCGCCGCTATTGCCTCTGTAGGGATAGCGGCGTCGGTCTGCTAAACGGGATTGATTTCATCCTGGCTACGCCGCGTGGTGCGAGGCCCCAGCGTACGTATGGTGATCGCTACGGTCAGCAACGCCGCCGCGATGATGCCGAACATGGCCCCTGCGCCTTGCTGGTTCAATACCGGCAGCAGGATGAACGGCAAGACGCCGCTGACGAAGCGTGACAGCGAGTAAGTGCTGCCGATCGCAGTGGACCGCACACTGGCCGGAAATATCTCCGACTGATATACGTGGTACGCATTGCTGAATACATTCGATGCGCACGTTGTCAAAAAGCCGAAGCACACGATCAACATTGAGTTGTTCGAATAGGCAAAACATAACCCGAAGACTGCGATCGAGAGGATAGACGCGACTACCAGCGTCCGGCGTTCGATCCAGTTGAGAAGCGGAATCGAAAGCAGAGACCCCACGGGATAGCCGAGGAACGACAGCGCGATAAACAACGTCCCGCCTGTGATGTCGTAACCGCGGCTTTTCACCACGGTGCTGGCCAGAGTGCCGAAGCCGTAGTAGCCGAACCCTTGCAGCATATGGAAGATGGTCAGCATCACATAACGCTTGCCGTAAGGCGCCTGGCGCAGTAAAGCAATACGTTCGCTCAAGCGCATTGGGTGCTGGTGCGGTTTCGCTTCCGGCGTAATGCTCGACACGTTAACACCTGCGCTGCCGGCAAACCTTTGCAGCATGGCGTGCGCCTCTTGCACGCGTCCCTGGGCCAGAAGCCAGCGCGGGCTTTCCGGAAGCTTGTGCTGAACGAACAGGACCAATACGGCACCGAAGCTCCCAATCGCGAGGATGATCCGCCAGCCCGCCACACCGCCAAGGTGCAGCGGATTGAGCCACACTGCAAGGAATCCCACTAACGGTACAGCCACATACGAAGTGGTGTAGGCCCATGCAGCCAGCCGGCCGCGGCGTTCTTTGGGCAGAATCTCGGAGAGGAAGCTATCTGCAACGGGATAGATCGCGCCCACGCCAATGCCGGTAAGCACGCGGCAGGCTACCAGCATTCCGGCGTTCACCGAGAATGCACCGGCCAGCGAAAAGAAGCTATACCAGACGAGGGTGAACAGAAACGCCTTGCGCCTGCCGATACGGTCGGCGATGCTGCCGAGGAGAAATGAGCCCACGAACATGCCAATGAAGGCTGAGGCGAGCAGGAACTTGAAGTCGGTGCTGTGCGGATTGATTCCGTACTCGCTCTGAAGCGCGGTGCCGATCGAGCTGACGAGAAAGATCTCGTACATGTCGAAGAAGAGGCCAATGCCGATCACCCACACCACGAATCGATGCAGCGAGCCTACAGGCATGTTGTCCATCCAGCCGCCGACCGTGAAGGCGTCGGCGGACTGAGGGGCTGCACTTGCTGCTATGCCTGCTTCGGAGGATGGAAAGGCAGGTTGGGCACCTGTAGTGGCGCCCATGCCCGGATTGTTGGCATTCATGGTGTCTCCTTGATTTGTAGGTTGTGGTGTCTTGCCGCCCACGGTTCTTATGCCGGGTGCGGAGCTGGGCATTACCAATCAGCTCAGGAGTTCTGAAATCTCGATCAGGTTGAGATCAGGATCTCGCACGTACACCGAACGAATTTTTTGCGTAGCGCCCGTTCGCTCGACCGGACCTTCGACGATCGGCCATTCCACCTCGTTCAGATGCCGGATAACGTCGTCAAGGGGAACGGTGGCGATGAAGCACAGGTCCAGCGCGCCAGGCACGGGCACGTGCGCCTTGGGTTCGAATTCGGCGCCACGGACGTGGAGATTGATTTTCTGGTTGCCGAACCGGAACGCCAGACGGCCTGCGCCGAAGGTTTCGAGTTCCATCTGCATGACCTGCGTGTAGAAATGCCGGGTCGCTTCGGGGTCGACACATGTCAGGACGAGATGATCGAGGTGATCGATCAATGGCATACCAAACTCCTTCTTGAGCAAGAGCGATAACGCTATGTTTCGCATCCTGCTGCATTTTCCGGAGCGCGATAATCGATGGATTCTCAAGCAGGCTTTCCTTCCAGGAAAGGCTCATCTGGAAGGAAGGGCGAGCGGTGGTGGCGCTTTAGACGGTGGTCTGCATGCCGATTCGGCCAATTGTCTGATGGGTCGTGCTGGAGGGGGCGGCCTTTCAGGCGATCAAGCGGGCTATGTGTAGGAGCTAGACATCCCGTTCGCGGAAGTGTTCAACCGCCAGGTCAATGAACGCCTTGACTTTGAGCGACTGGAACTTGCGCGTCGAGTAAACGATCCGGAACTCTCGGTCCGCCAGGTGATACTCAGGCAATACGCGTTGCAAGCGTCCGGTGCGGATGTCGTCTTCGACCAGATACGCGGAGAGGGTGGCGATGCCCATCCCGGCTAATGCGCTTTCACGCACCATCCCGATGTTGTTGCACACAAAGCTGGCCTTGGGATGCGCAGCTATAGGCGTACCGTCGGCGGCGTGGAAAACGATTTCTTCGTTGCTGTGTTCAGTACGGAATGCCAGGTATGCGTGATGGGCCAGATCCGATGGATGTTTAGGTGACCCATGCGCATCGATATAACTGGGCGCTGCGCAGACGTAAAAGTCGGTATGCGTAAGATGGCGCGAGATCTGGCTCATGCCATGGATCCGGCGTGCCGGAAGGATCCCGAGATCGAACTCCTCCTCGATCAGATCGACCGTGCGATCGGCGAGAACGAATTCGACGACGACGTTAGGATACGCGCGCTGGTAAGCGGCGAGTACCGGCGCCAGTTTCCGCTGGGCAAAGAGGGCCGGCGCAACGACACGGATTCGCCCCGAGGTACTCACCGCATTGGCCGAAAGCATCAGGTAGGTCTCTTCGATCTCGCCGAGAATCTGCCGGCAACGCTCCAGATAGATGCGTCCAGGTTCGGTCAGCGACATCTTGCGTGTAGTTCGTTGCAGCAAGCGGGTACCGAGGTGGTCTTCAAGTTCGGAAATGATCCTGCTTGTTCTCGGCACCGCGATATCGAGCGCCTCTGAGGCACGCGCGAAGCTGTTGAATTCCGCAACTTTGACGAAGACCCGCATCGAATTCAGTGCGTCCACCTTGCATTCTCCCGGTCGCTGTTAAGAGCAGGCGTGGCAGCGCTTTGCCCTGGATACAGAAGAGACTTTAGCGGGGAGCGATTCAGTTGTTAGGTCAAGTACTTTCGAAATTCGGACATCCGGCACGCGGGATCGTTGGCGAATCTGAGCCGCGCTGACCGGCATCGTGCTTCGTGGCCAACTAAATTAGAAGTTAATCTTCCAAGTTTACCTTGCAAGTTTGCCTGTTTTTGTCCATGCTGTGTCTCATTGTTCCATCCAGACGTTCCTGAGACATATGTCTAAAAAGCCTTTCGATCAAGCCATCATCGATTTTATGCAAGCCATCGGGATGCTGGTGCGGCGGACCCGTAGCGAATCCTATAGCGACGAGCTTTCGTTCACGGAATCGATGGTCGTATCACGTCTCGCGAAAGACGGTCCCGCCACCACGGCCGATCTTGCGCGTGCCGAGGGGATGAAACCCCAGTCAATGGGCACGACGGTGGCGTCGCTCGAAGAAATGGGCATGATCAAACGCAAGCCGCATGCGACCGACGGGCGCCAGGTGCTGATCGAGCTGACCCAGAAGGCTGTCCAGCTGCGCAAGAAAACGGGGGACGCCAAGCGCATGTGGCTGTCGCAGTCGATTGACGCACTCGATGATGAAGAGCGCGAAACGCTCTTCAAGGCCGGCGAAATCATCAAACGGCTGGCGGAAAAATGAGCAGCTCCACCCGAAGCGCGAACACATCGAATCGCATCGATCCAATGGTCTGGCGGGTCGCAGTTGTCGTATTGATCGCGCCAATCATGACGCAAGTCGATTCGACTGTCGTAAACGTAGCGTTGTCGACCATCGGTCAGTCGCTCCACGCGTCGATTGCGTCGGCGCAGTGGATCATCAGCGGCTATCTGCTCGCGATGGCGCTAATGCTGCCACTTAACGGCTGGCTGGTCGACCGCGTCGGCGCGAAGCGCATTTACCTTGCGTGCTTTGCCGCATTCACACTTGCCTCGCTTCTCTGCGGCGCGGCACGCACCATGGACGAATTGATCTGTGCCCGGATCGCTCAAGGACTGGCGGGAGGCGTGCTGACGCCGATGACGCAAATGATGATCGCACGCGTCGCCGGAAAGAACATGGCGCGTGCGATGGGCTATGTCACCGTGCCTATCCTGGTCGCGCCGGTTGTCGGCCCGGTGCTGGCCGGGGCGATTCTCGCGCATGCCACGTGGCCCTGGCTGTTTTACCTCAACTTGCCGCTTGGCGTGTTGGGCGTCATCCTGGCGGTTCGACTGCTTCCGCGCGATACGCTGGCGGAGCAAAAGCGGCCGTTTGATTTTCCTGGCTTCCTGTTGATCTCGCCAGGTCTCGTAGGCGTCATCTATGGCCTGCAGAACACGTCTATAACGCTCGGAAAATGCACGTTAGTGGTGGGTGCGCTGTTTCTCTGCGGCTTTTTCTATCACTCTTTACGTCGCGGCAGCGCGTCGCTGATCGACGTGAGGATTTTCCGCAACCGGATTTTTTCGGTTGCCGCAGCCACGCAATTCTGCGCGAATGGGATCATGTTTGGACGGCAGCTTCTCATTCCGCTCTACCTCATAACCGGTTGCGCGTTGTCCCCCGCTCAAGCCGGCTGGCTGATCTCAGCAATCGGGGTTGGGATGATGTGTTCGTTCCCACTAGTAGGATTCCTGACGGACCGGTACGGTTGCCGCGCGGTCTCTGCCGGAGGGGCAGGCCTCGCCTTTCTTGGCATGCTGCCGTTCCTATGGATGATCGAGCATCAGTTCTCGCCTGTATGGGCAGCACTCAGCCTGTTCGCGACGGGAGCGGGGCAGGGAACGATCAATATACCGTCAATCACCGCAGCCTATTCGTCGATTCCGAAGGACAGGATTCCGCTGGCGAATACAGCGTTAAACATCGCGCAAAGGCTCGGCGCGCCGATTGCGACCACCCTGCTGGCCATGGTCATGTCGCTTTCGATGCATGCCGCAACGAACGCCGAACCGCAGCGGTTTTTTGTCGTGTTTATCGTCCTGACCGGTTTTCATTTGATGACCGTGGGCGCGGCAGGCTTTCTGCCCTTAAGGATTCATCGCCCCGCCGAATCTTGAGGCGCACGCGACGAACAGTCCCGTTCATCACTCCCCGATGAGGTGCGCGACGATGTCGCGTGTCTGGGGAAGGCGTCGATGTTCGAACAGGTAGATGCCTTGCCACGTGCCCAACGTCATGCGTCCATGTTCGACCGGTATGGAAAGCTGCACCTGGGTGAGGGCCGTGCGCAGATGCGCGGGCATGTCGTCGGGTCCTTCGGTGTCGTGTTCGTAGCGGGTGAGGTCTTCGGGCGCGAGCGTGCCGAAGTAGGTTTCCAGATCGCGTCGCACAGATGGATCGGCATTCTCCTGAACGAGGAGAGACGCGGAGGTGTGACGGCAAAACAGCGTCAGGATGCCGGTCTGGATGGACGCTTCATGAACAAACTCACGCACGTCCGCGGTGAATTCAACAAGCCCGCGCGCGGGCGCCTTGACGTGCAAATGGCGAATGGCTTGGTGCATCGAATCGACTCCTGCCTGGCCGGTTTTCGAAGTGTGAAGACGTAGGCGCTGGGGCGCATCGTGCGAGGAGACGACGGCACCCGCTGCTGCGATGAGTATGCCACGCAGCTTACAGGGCCGGACATGACACCACGTTCAGCGGGGCGAGCACGGTGCCGGGCTGCCCCGCACCGGCGGGTTGTCCTTGCGGCGGTGTCGAGATCAGACGGGTGCTGTTTGCCGCGGCATTCGCGAGCACATAGAGTTCATGGCCGCCGTCGGGCTGCCAATAGGCTCGATACACGCTTCCGTCGACGAATACCTGTAACGCGCCGTGCACCGTCTTGCCACCGCCGACGAAATCAACAGGTTCGCCACTGCGTAGCCGGAAGCCACCATCCGGCTGGTTCGCCCCGCTGGCTCCGACCAGCCTGCCGCATGCGTCGCCCCCATCTGCCGCCCACGCGGCGGTTGAGAGCAGCAAAACGGCCAGCGGGGCAATCGTCTTCAGTTTCATGGCGTGAACTCTTTGGTGAGGCCTGCGAAAGGCATTGGGTCGAAAGGCAGCAGCAAGATTCATGACCGCACTTTGCAGCGTTTGATGAATACGCGGCGTGCGAAACGCTTTCGTCTAACGTTTATTGCCGGCTCGCAATCGTTTGCGTGTTGCTCGCAAACCCTTAAAGCGCAGAAAAGCTGCGTAAAACGCTCTGATTGCGCTGAATTTTGTGCGCAGTGCGCCGATAACCAGCTATGAGGCGGGAGCGTTCGATCGGTGTCATGGGCGACATCAACGCGCTGTGCCCGGTAATCGAACCCGGAGAATCAGTAATGGCATCAGAATTGCGCGCGACCGATGAACGTACAAGCTTGACCAGCTCGAACAAGTTCGAATTGCTGCTGTTTCGCCTTGGGTCGGTTCCCGATAGCGATGCCCACGAGCTATACGGTATCAACGTCTTCAAGATTCGCGAAATTTCGACCATGCCGAACGTGACGCCGATTATGGGCGCGTCGGAGTTTGTGATGGGCGCGGTGGATATTCGCGGGCAAATCATTCCGGTGATCGATCTGCCGCGACTGATGGGCTGTCAGCCGACGCGCGGCCTGAACATCCTGCTGGTTACCGAGTTTGCGCGCTCTACGCAGGCTTTTGCGGTCGAGGAAGTGGACGACATCGTCCGGCTCGAATGGAACCAGGTGCTGACGGCCGAGGGTGCCGCTGCCGGCAAGTCGGTGACGAGCATTGCGCGCATCGACGGCAACACGGGCGATTCGCGGCTCGCTCAGGTTATCGACGTCGAGCAGGTCTTGCGCGACGTTTTCCCGACCCAACACCCGGCGGTCGATCCCAATTCGGTCGGCGCACACTTGCGCATGCCGCCCGGAGCCAAGATTCTCGCGGCGGATGATTCGGGCTTTGCACGCAAGCTGATCGAACAGGCTTTAGGTGCGATCGGCGCGGAGTACATCATGGCCAAAACCGGTGAAGAAGCCTGGAACATGCTGCAGCAGATCGCGCGCGACGCCCAGGCTCAGAATCTGCGCGCACGCGACAAGGTCGCCCTCGTCCTGACCGACCTCGAAATGCCCGAAATGGATGGCTTTACGCTGACCCGGCATATCAAGGGGGATGCGCGTACTCGCGACATTCCGGTTGTGATTCATTCGTCGCTGACCGGAGCCGCTAACGAAGCCCACGTGAAGAATGCGGGTGCGAACGGATATATCGCCAAGTTCGCGGCCGGTGAACTGGCGCAAGCAATCCGCAAGGCGATCGAGGGGTCGCTGGACGAGCTTCAGGTGCAGACGGCCTGAGCAGCACGGCGGACCATCACGCGCTTTCGTGGCATCATCTGTGGCACCTCCACTCCACTGCAGGAGCGCATGCCATGGCAACGTATATCGTTTTCACCCGCGAAAGCACGCAGGATCAGGCCGAACTCGACATCTATCAGAGCAAGGTGGGCGCAACCTTCAAGGGGCATCCCATCAAGATCCTTGCTGCCTATGGTCCGCAGCAGGTGCTCGAGGGTGACGCGCCTGAGGGTGTCGTGATTGTCGAGTTTCCCACCACGGAAGCGGCACGCGCCTGGTACGACGGTCCTGAGTATCAGGAAGTCAGGCAGCACCGCTTCAAAGGCTCGAAATATCGCGCCGTTCTCGTCGAAGGCGTTTGAGGCGACCGGCGCCGCTCTGGCGGCGCCAAATCAGTTTGCCAAGCTAGTTCGACAAATGCAGGTTCTTCGTTAGCACCGTACCCGTGTGCGGGCTGATCAGCCAGACGGCGCGAATATTGGCGTACAGAACCGAGGTTCGGGTCGTGATGTCGGTCGGCTCGTCATCGGTTGGATCGCTGTGTTCGCGCTTATCGCTCAGGTAGGGCGGCGTCAGGTCACACATCAGCGCAATGGCGAAGTCGCCGTCGACACTGGCGAAGGTCGCTTGCGGGACCGTGAGGTGCGCGCGCACCTTGGTCTTGCTGGATGCGTCGAGCTTGAGTTCAACGAGATCGATCTGCTGGACAAATCCTTTCGCTTTGGCTTCCGGGGCTACCACCAGACCGCGTCCGCTTTGCCCGGCGACTATTTTCTTAAGCACTATCATGCCCGGCGCGTCGTCGCTTGCCAGATCAGTCTTGACGGTCAGGGAATGGTTTTGCGAACGATAGAGCACGCCGTACGGCAGCGGTACGACGAAAACCAGATCGTGATCGAGACCGACCTTGGCCAGGTCGAGATTGGGCGGCGGCTTGCGGGCAGGAATCAGTTCGCGTAGACGCTCGGTCAAGGTGGGCCAGTTCGCATGGACGCGCCCTGTCGCCAGCGTATCTCTAACCGCACCGGGGTCGTCGCCGACAACAGGCCGCGCCGCGAAAATATCCGCGCGCGGCGAGACTTGCGCCTGGCTCGCAGCCTTGACATCGGAGGCGGCCTGCAAGGATGCGGCATGTGCAAGCGCCTCGAAGCAGAGCAGGGCGCAAGCAGCGTTGAAGCGAATCAGTCGGGATTTCAGGTTGGACACGACGAAGCCCTCCGGGACGACCGCAGTCTAGCGTAACGGTGACCGGAATGGGCGACGTCTGCGCCTCGTGAGCTTGCCGATTTACTTCACTGCCCCCAAAGCGAGTCCTTTGACCAGATAGCGCTGCAGCCAGGCAAACACCACGGAAACCGGCAAGGTTGCGCACAGCGTCGCGGCCATGACCAGATGCCATTCGACGACGTATTTCCCCGCCACCATATCGGTGACCTGCACGGTGAGCGTCTTGTTTTCGGGCGAACGGATCAGCGTATAAACCACCGCAAACTCATTCCACGCGTTGATAAACGTAAAGATGGCGGTGACGACAATAGCTGGTACGGCCAACGGCAGGAACACCTTGAATACCGCCTTGGCTCTGCCGCAGCCTTCGAGCCACGCCGACTCTTCCAGGTCGCGCGGCACGGTCTGAAAGTATGACGACAGCATCCATACCGCGAACGCAATGTTGAACGCCGCGTACGAGACGATGACCGCCAGCTTCGAGTCCACCAGATTGCCGTCGCCGTAGGGAATCATGGCGGCGAGGCGGAACAGGCCGACCACCAGCAGGATGGGCGAGAGCATCTGCGTGACGAGCAGGAACTGCCGGTACAAGCCGCGTCCCTTGAACGGAAAGCGCGCGAGGGCATAGGCCGCGGGCAGGCTGACCGCCAGCGCGAGCGCCATGGAAAGCAGGCTGATCACCACGCTGTTGCGCAACGCCACGCCGAAGTTGGCGGCCTCCCACATATCCGCGAAGTTGCTCCATTGCCAGTGCACCGGCAACCAGCGCGCCGGATAGACGAACACCTCGTTGGCCGGCTTGAGCGCGGTAAACAGCATGATCGCAAACGGGAACAGCACCAGGACGATCAGCGGAGAGAGCGCGAGCCAGCACCACAGCGTGCGTTTCATCTTGAGGCTCATGCGTTCTCTCCTTCTTTCGCCGGCTGCATGCGTAGATATAGCATCGAAAACACGAACAGCATGACCAGCATGATCAGCGACACCGCTGCCGCCTGACCCGGACGTCCAAGCCGGAAGCCGACTTCGTATAGATAGGTAACGAGGATGTGCGTGCTTTCATCGGGGCCGCCTTGCGTCATGACCCAGATGATCGGAAACGAATTGAACACGTAGATCACATTCAGCAGGATCGCCATGTTGACGAACGGCTTGAGCAGCGGCAGCGTCAGCTTGCGGAACTGCTGCCATGCGCTCGCTCCGTCGATACGCGCCGCTTCGTAGATATCGCCTGGTACGGATGACAAACCGCCCAGCAGGATGGTCACCGTGAACGGAATCGATACGAGAATCCCCACGGCGATCTCGACCGGAAACGCGAGCTCAGGTGTAGCGAGCCAGTGAATCGGCCCGTCGATGAGGCCGAGCCGGTGCAGCGTGACGTTGACCATGCCGTAGTCGTCATTGAAGGCCCAACGCCACACGACGGCGGTCATCGTCAGCGACACGGACCACGGCAGCATCACAATGGTGCGTGCTACGCCGCGTCCATAGAAATCCTGATTAAGCACGAGCGCTACCGGCACGGAGATCAGCACGGTGCCGCCCACCACAAAGAAGGTCCAGTAGACGGTTCGCCTTAGCGCACCGAGAAACTCCGGATCGGCAAAGACGGTATAGAAATTCTTCAGCCCGGTGAAGTCACGGATGGCGCCAAAACGCGAAACGTCGTGCAGCGACTGATACACGATGTTGAAAATCGGATAGCTGATGATAAACAGCGCCAATATCAAACTAGGCGCGATCAGCAACCAGGGCGCCGACAGGCGCGGGGAAGCAGGACGGCTCATGCGTGCTCGATCGTAAGTCGCGCCGGACGCTCGATTCAGCCTCGAGGCCGGTGCAACGGGATGGGCCGGGTACAACACAATGCGCGCCGCTGACAGCAGCGGCGCGCACCGGTCTACATTGACACGTTGTTAAATTACCCTGGCATTACTTGCCAAGCGATTCATTTGCCTTTTCGGCTGCCGCGTTAAGCGCAGCGGCCGGCTGGGCCTTGCCAAGGTAGATCGACTGCATGGCGTCGGATACAGCCTTGGCGGTATCTTCCCAACCCGTGATGGTCGGAGCGAACTTCGCGCTCGGCAGCAGCGCGATAAACGCCTTCGTATCAGGATTGTCGAACGCCGGGTCGGTCGCTTCGGCCTTGGTGGTCGGCAGGAAACCTTCCGTGCTGGTGAACTTCACGCGCGGTTCCTTCGTGAACAGATAGTCGAGGAACTTCCAGGCGCTCTTCTTCACCTTCGAGTTCTTGAACATCACGATCGAATCCGTCACTGCATACGTGGCGTGCGTCGTGCCCATCGGGATCGGATCGATGCCGTACTTCAGGTTCGGCGCTTCCTTGGCGATCTGCTTGGAGAGGAACGGTGCCGAGATCACCATGGCGACGCGGCCCTGCTTGAACAGGTTCTGCACGTCTTCACGGCTATAGCCCGTCACGCCCGGTTCAGTCAGGCCGTCGTCGATCAGCGTCTTGTACAGCGTTGCTGCCTTCACGCCAGCCGGCGAGTTGAACGCAGCTTTGCCGTCCTTGCCCACCACTTCGCCGCCATAGCTCCACAGCGCGTAGTAAAAGTAGACGTCCGTTTCGATTTCCTTGCCTTGCAGACCGAAGCCGGCAATGCCTTGCGCCTTCAGCTTCTTCGACGCATCGATCACGTCATTCCAGGTCTTCGGGCCGTTCGGATAACCGACCTTGGCCAGCAGATCCTTGTTGTAGTAGAGCGCGCGGGCGGAGGCGGCGATCGGCAGGCCGTACACCTTGCCGTTGATCTCGCCCGGAGCGAGGAACGGGCCGATGAAGCGGTTCTTGAAGCTCGCATCCATGTAGCCGTCGAGCGGCTCAGCCACATCGTCCTTCACGAAGTCGAGCAGCCAGCGTGTGCCGACGATCGCGAGATCGGCGTTGGCGCCGCCCGTGATGTCCGTTTGCAGTTTCTGTTGCAGCGTGTCCCAGCTCACGTCCTCGATCTTGATGGTCGTGCCGGGATTGGCCTTTTCGAAGTCCGAGGCAACTTGCTGGAAGTACGGTGCGGTGGCGTCGCTGTAATGGGCGACGGTCACGCGGACCGTGTCGGCGTGTGCCGCGACGGCCAAACCTGCACACGCGAGCGCTACGGCAATCTTGCCTAGCGCGAAGGAAGCACGGGCTTGCAACGACATTTCTCTCTCCTGTGTCGATCGGAGTTAGCGCTTTAGCGCTTACTCCGGTCCCATCCAACGAAGATGGGGGGTGGTCTGCTGCCGTCGCCGGCTGCTGGGTTATCAAATTGTTTGAAAAAATCCTACAGGAGTTAAAAAATGTTGTCACGTAGGGTCTACGATATTTTTTATCTGGGCCGTTTATGCTTAAGATGCTGTAAAGAAGGCGTATTTTGTGCGGTGCGAAGACGGACGTAGAATCCGCCGAGGCACTCAGGATAAGCGGTTTGAGTGGTTTGTGTTGGAAATTTACAGGGTGCGAAGGGTTTTGGCGCCGGTCAACCGAGGGTGAGGGAAGACATGAATCGAGTGGTTTTGGTCACCGGCGCCGCTGGCGGGATCGGTAGCGCGCTGTGCCGGCGTTTTGTCGAGCAGGGCGATACCGTGCTCGCGCTCGACCTCAACCCGGCCGCGCTCGATGCGCTTGCCGCCACGCTGGGCGCAGACCGAGTCACGCCGGTCGTGGCCGATCTGGCGGACCCCGCGTCTGTGCAGGCGGCGGTCGCGCAGGCGGTCAAGCTGCGCGGGCCGGTCGACGTGCTGGTGGCCAACGCGGGCGGCGCAAAATCGCCAACGCTGGCTGCCACCGACATCGCCAGCTGGCAACGCGACGTGAACCTCAACCTGAATGGCACGTATTACACGGTGGAAGCCGTGCGCGCCTCGATGATCGAGCGCCAGCAGGGCGTGCTGGTGCTGATCGGCTCGGTCAACGGGCTGGCGTCGCTCGGTCACCCGGCCTACAGCGCCGCGAAAGCCGGCTTGATCAGCTATACGAAGGCGCTGGCGCTGGAACTGGGCAAATACGGCATCCGCGCGAACATCGTCTGCCCGGGCACCGTGAAAACAAAGGCGTGGCAGGCGCGCGTCGACAAGAATCCACAGGTCTTCGAGAACCTGAAGAAATATTATCCGTTGCGCGACTTCGCAACGCCGGACGACATCGCGGACGCGGTGCAGTTTCTCGCCTCGCCGATGGCGCGCGTGATTACCGGCGTGGCTTTGCCGGTCGACGGCGGCCTGATGGCAGGTAACCGGCTGATGGCCGAGGATTTGACGCTCGAGACGTTTTGAACCAGATGAACGTGGTGCGCCCACCTCGCGGTTGCACCGGACGACGATGAGGACAGCATGGCAGCAGTGCAACTGAGCGGCATTTTCAAGCGTTATGGCGACACGCAGGTGGTGCACGGCATCGATCTGAATATCGACGACGGCGAATTCGTCGTGCTGGTCGGGCCGTCGGGTTGCGGCAAGAGCACGCTGATGCGCATGGTGGCCGGACTCGAGGAGATCAGCGGCGGTGACCTGATGATCGGCGGCACACGCGCCAACACTCTGGCGCCGCAGCAGCGCAATATCTCGATGGTGTTCCAGAGCTATGCGTTGTATCCGCATCTTTCGGTCTACGAAAATATCGCCTTCGGCCCACGCATCCGTAAGGAATCGTCCAGCAGTTTCAAGCCGCGCATCGAAGCCGCGGCGAAGATGCTCAACCTTGGCAGCTATCTGGACCGTTTGCCGCGCGCGCTCTCCGGCGGGCAGCGCCAGCGTGTAGCGATGGGCCGCGCCGTGGTGCGCGAACCGTCTTTGTTTCTGTTCGATGAACCGCTGTCGAATCTCGACGCCAAGCTGCGTGTGCAGATGCGTACCGAGATCAAGGCACTGCACCAGCGGCTGAAGAACACGGTCATCTACGTCACGCACGATCAGATCGAAGCGATGACGATGGCCGACCGGATTGTCGTGATGAACGCGGGACGCATCGAACAGATCGGCCGGCCGCTGGATCTGTACGACCGGCCGGCGAACCTGTTTGTCGCTAGTTTTCTCGGCTCGCCTTCGATGAATTTCGTCGACGGCGTGCTGACGAGCGGCGCAAGCGGTCTCGCGCTGAAGCTGGCGGACGGCAGTGAGGTGGCCTTGTCGCAGACACCGTCCTCCGCCAAAACCGGCGCGAAGGTTACGCTTGGCATTCGACCCGAGCACGTTGATGTCGTGGCGCCGCCGGAAGGCGTCTCCATGGAGGTCGAAGTGGTCGAGCCAACTGGCGCCGAGACCCACTTGTACGGGAAAATAGGCGGCAGCACGTGGTGCGTGACGACGCGCCAGCGCTCGACCATCGAGCCTGGTCAGCGCGTGGCGCTACGCTTGCCGGTTGGACACATTCACCTGTTCGATACGGAGAGTGGACGCAGGCTCGACTGAAATCGCGTGTGGCCGCCGTTTTGAGTTGTACGAAGCGCGGATTCCAGACCTTGAACCCATAAGGAAACACACTGGTGTCCGCTCCCAACCTGATTCCCCACATTCGCGGTGCGTTGACCGAGTTACGCCCAGCCGAGCGCAAGGTCGCCGACATGGTGCTGAGCGACGTCGACTTCGCCATGCGCGCGAGCATTACCGAGCTCGCTCAGCGCGCGGACGTGTCCGAGCCTTCGGTCACGCGCTTTTGCCGCGCGGTCGGCGCGAATGGCCTGCGCGACTTCAAGATGCAGCTGGCGCAGAGCGTGGCGGGCGGTTTGCCGTATGCGTCCACGGCCGTCGCACGGGATGACGACATCAAGACCTTGCTCGACAAGGTCGGCGAAGCGGCGGTCGACGGCATCACGCACGCGCGCGAGGCGCTCGATCCGGTGGTAGTCGAAGCGGCGATTGCGAGCCTGGCCAGCGCGCGTCGCGTGTATTTCTTCGGCGTAGGATCAGGCTCGGGACTGGTGGCCCAGGATGCGGCACTGCGCTTCCTGCGACTCGACATCGCCGCCAGCGCTTTCGTCGACGGTCATCTGCAACGCCTTTATGCGGGGCTTCTCGAACCCGGGGACGTGGCCTTCGCAATTTCGCACTCGGGGCGCAGCATCGAGGTGAACGAAAGCATTCAGATCGCCAAGGAGCGCGGCGCCACGACCATTGCGCTGACCAATGTCGGCTCGCGGCTTGCGTGGCTCGTCGACATTCCGCTGCTGCTGCGCGTGCCGAGTGCGATCGATCCACACACGCCGGGCGTATCGCGGCTCGTGCATCTGTGCATCATGGATGCGCTGGCTATCGGCGTGGCCCTCAAGCTTGGGCCCAAGACCCTCGAAAAGATGCGCCATGCCAAGGCACGCCTGTCGAATGAGCCCGAACCTGCAGCGGGTGAATCGTCCTAGCGGCGTTCGCCGCTTTCTTTCCCGCTTTCTTTCCCATTACCCTCAAGAATCGCCAGGCGCTGCCGTTAATGCGTATGGAGCGCTTTTGGATTGAATCTTTTAGCGATTCGAGCGGATAGGTGTAAGCTGGCATCCGAAAAAATCCGCATTTAATCAATTGCTCTCAATGCGACGGGGACGGCAAAATCCGAAGGCGGAGTCGTTTTCGACGGAATTGAAGGCGGTATCCTGGTCACCTTCACATGGAGACGCTGTGATTCGACGCGGCCTCGGGGGTCTGCTGCTCGCATTGAGTTGCCTTGGCAGCGCAATGGCGGCTGGTCCGATCTGTTCCCGTTCGTTTACGCTGGCGTTGCACGATCACGGTCTGCTCTATTCGGTCGACACCGACACGGGCATCGACAAGGACTTCGCCGACGAGTTGATCCGTCGCAGCGGTTGCCAGATCAGAGTCAGCCTGATGTCGCGCGCGCGCATCTGGAAGCTGATCGAATCTGGCGCGCTCGATTTCAGCCTGTCCGGGATCGCCAATGACGAGCGTAATCAGTACGCGGATTTCGCCTGGTACTTCAGCGACAAATACTATTTGCTGGTGCGCAAGGATGCCGGCATTCGGCAGTTAAGCGATTTCGAGCACAACGACCAGTTTCAGCTCGGCGTTATCCGCAGCTTCCGCTATAGCGAATCGGCCAACCGGCTGGTTGACGATCTGACGGCGGAAAACCGCGTTAGCCAGGCCGGCGGGCTGGACCCGCTGTATAAGGCGCTGCTTGTGGGGCAAATCCAGGGGATGATTATCGAGCCCTTCGATTACCCCGCTATCGATGAAACGAAAATTCGCGATGTGACCACTATCGTGGAGTTCAACGATCCCGCCGTACCGCACGGCGTGATCATGTCGAAGAGGTCGCTGTCGCCGGCCGAGCGGGAGAAATGGCGGGCGCTGGTAAATGAAATGCGTGCGGACGGCACCGTACGGCGGATCTTCCAGAAGTATTTCAAACCTGACCTCGCCGATTCGATGGTCGACTTCCAGACGCCGCCGTGAGCTGGACGCGCCTTATCCTGCTGCCACTCCTGGTCTTGTCCACTTCACTCAGTGTGACGTGGGCACTTTGGGACCATGAGCGGCAAGCTGCGCGCCATGAACTGCTTACCCAGTTCGACTTCTCGCTGGGCGACGCTGTCAGCCGGATCGAACAGCGTATGGGCACGTATGAGCTGTTGCTGCGCGGCGTGCAGAGTCTGTTCAGCGCGACCGGCACGGTGGACCGCGAGCGCTTCCACGATTACGTCAGCACGCTTGATCTCGACGCCAACTTCTCGGGCATTCAGGCCATTGGCATCGTCACGTGGGTGCCGGCGGCGCAAAAGGCCGACCACATCGCCGCCATGCGCCAACAGGGCCTGCCCGACTATACGATCCAGCCTGACGGTTCGCGCGAAAACTACGCGCCTATCATCCAGCGTGAGCCTTATATTGGCCTCAATCGCGCGCCGCCAGGTTTCGATGGCTGGACCGACCCGGTGCGCCGCCACGCCATGGAGCGGGCGCGCGATTCCGGCATGGCGGCGATTTCAGGGAAGGTTCGCCTCTCGGTGGATTCCGAGGCCACGCCTCGCCCCGGCTTCGTCCTGTACCTGCCGATCTACGCACCCGGGCAGTCGCAGGACAGCGTTGCCCAGCGCCGCGCTCACCTGATCGGCTGGGTCTATGCTTCGTTCCGCATGCGCGACGTGATCGCCAGTTTGTACGGCGAGCAGCCTCCCGGGCTGACCATCGCGATCTACGATGGTATCGAGCCTTCGGCCGCGACGCTGGTGTACAAGACAGCCGATGCGGGCGGCCATCATTTGCCCACGGATATTTCGGCCAACGAATATCTCGTCGTCGACGGTCACGACTGGACGCTTTCGATGAGCGCCCAGGACGATTTCAATGCCCGCTTCGGCCGCAACACAGCCCTGTTGATTGCCGCTATCGGGACGGGCCTTAGCCTGATGCTGACCGTCCTCACCTGGCTCATCATGACCGGCCGCGGCCGCGCGATGCGGCTCGCCTCGGCGATGACGAAAGAACTGCGTGACAACGAGGCCGAACTTCGCATCGCCGCGGTTGCGTTCGACTCGCAGGAGCCGATGATGATCACCGACGCCGACGCCAAAATTCTGCGCGTGAACTCGGCGTTCACCGCATGCACGGGCTACACACCCGAGGAAATCGTGGGCCAGACGCCGCGCGTATTTCAGTCGGGTCGTCACGACGAAGCGTTCTTCCGCGCGATGTGGGAAGCGATTCAGTGTGACGGCGCGTGGCAAGGGGAAGTCTGGGACCGTCGCAAGAATGGCGAAATCTACCCGAAGTGGCTGACGATTTCCTCGGTGAGAGGCGACGATGGGGCTATCAGTCACTATGTCGGCACGCATCACGACATTACCGAGCGCAAGATCGCGGAAGAGCGAATCAAGGAACTGGCGTTCTTCGACGCGCTGACCCGCTTGCCTAACCGGACCTTGCTGCTGGACCGCCTGAAGCAGGCGATTACCGCGAGCGCGCGGAGTGACACGTGCGGCGCCTTGCTCTTTATCGATCTGGATCACTTCAAGACGCTAAACGACACCCTGGGCCACGACAAAGGCGACTTGCTGCTGCAGCAAGTCGCGCAACGCCTGGCCGCGAGCGTACTTGAGAACGACACAGTGGCCCGCGTAGGGGGCGACGAGTTCGTGGTGGTGGTGGGGAGCCTGCACGAGAATCGCGAGGAAGCCGCCACCCAGACCGAAACGCTGGGCGAAAAAATTCTCGCTGTCCTCGGTAGTCCGTATCAACTTGGAGACATTGAATATCGCAGTACCGCGAGCATCGGCGCCACCGTGTTCAAGGGACATCAGACGTGCATCGACGAACTGCTGAAGCAGGCAGACCTCGCAATGTACAAGTCCAAGGAAAAGGGTCGCAATGCGGTGTGTTTCTTCGATCCGGACATGCAGACCGTCGTGTTGGAGCGGGCCGCGCTGGAAGCCGGGTTGCGCAATGCGATCGAGGCCAATCAGTTCCTGCTGCACTACCAGGCTCAGGTCGACGGCACACGCGTAACGGGTGCGGAAGCGCTGGTGCGCTGGCAGCATCCCACTCGCGGTATCGTCCCGCCTGCCGAGTTCATTCCGTTGGCGGAGGAAACCGGTCTGATCCTTGCCCTCGGAAGCTGGGTCATGGAGGCGGCCTGCATGCAACTGGCGCAATGGGCCACGCGTGCGGACATGGAACATCTCACGATTGCAGTGAACGTCAGTGTCCAGCAGTTCCGCGAACCTGATTTCGTGGACAAGGTTTTGACCATCATTGCCCGCACCCGCGCGCGGCCAGACAGGTTGAAGCTTGAGTTGACCGAGAGCGTGCTGGTCGACAACGCACAGGACATCATCCAGAAGATGGCGGCGCTCAAGGCAAAAGGCGTGGAGTTCTCGCTCGACGACTTTGGCATTGGCTATTCATCGTTGTCCTATTTGAAGCGTTTGCCATTGGATCAGTTGAAGATCGACCGCTCATTCGTGCGCGATGTGCTGGTCGATCCGAACGACGCCGTGATTGCCCGCGCCATCATCGCGCTTGCACAGAGCCTCGGCCTCGGGGTGATTGCCGAAGGCGTGGAGACCGAGGCGCAGCGTGACTTCCTCGCCGGAGCAGGATGTCACGCGTATCAGGGGTACTACTTCTGCCGGCCGCTTCCGATCGAAGGCTTCGAAGAATTTTTGAGCACGCTCGAGGCCCGGCAATGTGTGGCCGAGTAGGCTACTGACGCGTTCGCGTGTTGACAGTCCCATTCACGAACGTAGGAGATGACGGCGGAGATAGAAACGGTCCGCGCCCGGATTCCGGGTGCGGACCGTTTTTACTGTGTAGCCGCGCATCGTTATTTTATGTCGCGGCTTTTTATAGGCTCTCAGGTTCCAACGGATACAGCCGTACTGCAGGAAAAAATGTACTCCCGGCTGCATTTTCTAAGCAAGCAAAAATTTCTGGGTCAAACCCTGGTGATGGGTAATAAATACCTGACTGCGCGCGAGATAGGGTGTGCGTAGATTCTTCCAGGTTGAGCAGGCGGGGATATAGCAACGCCATGGGCGATCAGGCGCAGGAACGAAGCCTGATAATTCTGGAAACCAGGCAATCCTGAAGATGCCTTATGGATCGACTTTCAGATGGCGTATGAAGATCGGGGCGCAGCCTGCAGGCTGCGCCCCGATTGTCTGGAGCTGTGGTGGGTCAACGCCGGCCCCCGATCCTGCCGGTGGGTGGCGCGTACACCGTGTGCCGTGTCCGTTAGCTGCGCGCCCGTTCGATCGCAGTTGTAGCCAGCTCTCGCGCAAGATCTCCATACAGCTCGGCCCACTTGCCAAGCAGGCTGGGATCGTCGGTCAGGAACAGTGGATGTTCGGCCCATACGGTGACGCTTGCACCCTCCCAGGCAACCTCGAATATGCGCAGGTCCTCATCCTCGCTGACACCGCCATCTATCAGGTCACGAAATGAGGCAAGGCCGTGGAGAGAGACATCGTGGGGAGCAATGCAATGGATTGCGGCCAGCGCGGCAATGGCTTCCTTTTGCGCGGCGATGCGGCTGTCGGCCATCAGGAACACGATGCTTTCGTCACGCCCGTGCCCGGATATCACGCGATACAGCGAGGTTTTGCAACGATGGCTGAGCTGTGTGCCCATGGTGGCCTCCGCTTTCGCGCGCAATTCGTCAATGCGCTGGATCGCAGGCCTAACTTTGATGGGCGCCCCTGAGCGCCGTTTCCGGTTGCGATTGCGGTAGCGATCGCTACACCGGTGCACGTAAAAGCCACACGCAAGCAGGCTGACTAACGCGAGAATCGCGACGCCTACGAGTACTGCCAGATCTGTGCGCACCATTTCAGGCTCCATTCAGTCCGGCGCGTGCGTGGCCTGACATCTCCCGCACGTCTCCTGTCGTTCGTTAGAACACGATTATTCTAGTCAGCAATCTATCCCCCTTTGGGACGCTTTTCTACCCAGGGTTGGACCGGGTTCGGGTTACCACGAACCTTTCGGGTTCGGAGAGGACATGCCAGCCTCGAGGCGAGCAATGGCGGCTGCGGATATCGCCTGGCGGGCAATCGCCATGTTGCGCCGCCGCACGTTTGCGCGATAGACGGGGTCGCCCGCCAGGAACGTCTCGCCGCTCAGCGAACAAACGCCTTTGCGGCGGGCGACGCGCAAAGTCCAGGTCTGGTCGCCATATCTGCCCGATGTCGCGTCAGCGAGAGCCACCACGATGGAGGTCGGTGATATGCGCTCGAGGATCTCGATCCGTGTGGAGTTTCGTACGGAATCCTGACGTCGCCGGTCCGCCGCCGCCAAGGCCCAACGGGCCTCGGCGGCCCTGACGACCGCAAGCGGCGACACGGGTGCCAACAAGGCCAGCACTTGCTGCCACCGTTGATCGTCTGCACTGTCTTTCATGGTTCGTTCCGTATCGAATTCGCCTGGCAAACCTTATAAATTTTCCCGGATCATGGCGAAGACATCGGCGGATTGGCCTTGCAACATCGCTTTCGCTGAGTACAGGACCATCCCGTACGCGGAGCCCCAATCGATCTTCGGCGGCATCACGAGCGTCATCGTATCCACCTTGACGTTCAGAAGTGCGGGGCCCGGTTCCTTCAACCAGGTCACGACGGCATCTTCGAGCTCATCGGCCTTCGTCACCGTGCGCCCCCAGAATCCGATCGCTTCGGCGACCTTACCGAAGTCCGGGTTTTGCAACCCTGTGTAGAGCGGCAGCATGCCTTCGGACTTCTGTTCGATGTCGATAAACCCGAGCTTGCCGTTGTCGAACACGACCACCTTGATGGGCAGCTTCTCCTGCACGGCCGTCATGAGTTCACCGAACAGCATGGCAAGACCGCCGTCGCCGGACATCGAAATCACCTGACGTCCGGGCTGGCACTTTTGCAACCCCAGCGACATTGGCAGAGCAGCCGCCATCGTGCCGTGTAGCAGACTCGAAAACACGCGGCGTTTTCCGTTCGTTTCGATGTGCCGATACAACCAGACGGTGGGGGTGCCATCGTCGGCGCAGAAGATCGCATCGCTCGCCGCGTGCCGGTTGATCAACTCGGTCAGATAGATGGGAGGGATCGTCCCACGGTCCGACGGGACCGCCTTGGACCGGTGGCTCTCCAGCGCATCGGCATGCCGTGCGACGAGCCTGTCGCGGAACTCGGTGGACGTGCGCGGTTTCAGGCGTGGCAACAACGCTTCCATGGTGGACCTGATATCGCCAACCAGCCCTAGCGTGACCGGATGCCGGCGGCCGAGGTGATCGGGTGCGATGTCGATCTGAACGATTTTGGCCTTCTCCGGGTAGAACTGCCGCCATGCGAAGTCCGCACCCAACAACAGCAAGGTCTCGCATTCGGACACCGCCAGGTAACCCGCTTCGCTGCCGATAATGCCGGTCATGCCGACGTTGTACGGGTTGTCGTGTTCAAGCACGTCCTTGGCGCGCGACGTGTGTGCAATCGGCGCCTTCAGCCGCTCGGCCACCGCGAGAATTTCAGCGTGGGCGCCGCGGCATCCCGAGCCGCCGTAGATGGCAACTTTCTCGCCCGAGTTGAGAATGTCGGCGACACGGTCGAGGTCCGCGTCATTTGGCCGGACCATGGGCACATTCGTGTGGACCGAATACGGCACCGCGTCGCTCGCAGTGGCGTGGGAGATGTCAACCGGAACGATCAGCACGGCCACGCCACCTTTTGCAATGGCGGTTTGACACGCAATCACCGTTTTACGCCGGGCCTGCTCCGGCGTGATGATCATGTCGCAGAACACGCTGCACGATCCGTAGATCGCCTTGAAGTCGACCTCTTGCGGAAAGTTGAAGCCGATTTCCTCGCTGGCCACCTGGGTTGCAATCAGGATCACCGGCGCACGGTTGCGGTTGGCGTCCACCAGACCATTGATGAAGTGAAGACTGCCAGGCCCGCAACTTCCGGCAACGGCCGTCAGGTTGCCGGTCAACATGGCTTCGCCTTCGGCAGCGAATGCTCCCGCCTCTTCATGGCGCACATGGACCCACTCGATGTCGCTCTCGTTGATGTGGTGAGCGATAAGGTTCAGTGTGTCGCCCACGATCCCGTAGCAATGCTTTACGCCAGCCGCGGCGAGCGTTTCCACGATGATTTCGGCCACTTTTTTGCCCATACTTGTTCTCCAGAGGATGCTTTGTTCGTGAACCGGTCTACCGCCTTTGGGAACTGCAGATGCGCAGTCGGCCAGTGTTCTTCTCGCTCACCGGACCGGTGGGATGGTCTCGGTATGTTGAGCGGAGTCCTCAGCATCGAATATCCCTCTGATGGGGGAGCGGGGCCGTGACAGGCCTGTCTGGCTGGCTTCCGAAGCAGGCGATCTGTAAAGTGGCTGTCCCGTATCGGGTACAGTGGCGCATTCCGCACGCCCGCCGGGCAACGCATCCGCACCCCGCGATGAAACGCATTCCTCTCTTTCCGTTGTTGCATGACGGCCCGTCCGATGTTCAGGTGTGGCGAGTCGATATCGACTTCGCCGCAACGCTCGCTGACGAAGCGTTCAGCGTGCTTTCCGGCGACGAGCGCGCGCACGCGCGCGTGTTTCGCCGCAGCGAAGATGCGCTTCGCTTCGCGACGGTGCGCGCCGCTTTGCGAGAGCAACTCGCGAGTACGCTCGCCACCGCGCCGCACGCGCTGCGGCTTGTGCGCGACGCCATGGGCCGTCCGTCGCTGGCTGAAACCACGTCATTGGATTTCAACGTGTCGCACTCGGGCGCGCATGGTCTGATCGCACTATCCATGCGACGCCGGGTAGGCGTGGATATCGAGCAGCGCAGCGCGCATCTCGACTGGCGCTCGCTTGCCTCGCTGACGCTGGCGGGCAGCGAAGCGGCCTGGCTCGACGAGGCGTCTGCGGACCAACGTCTCGAGCACTTCTACGACGCCTGGGTCGCGAAGGAGGCCTTGCTCAAGACAACAGGCGTCGGCGTGGTGCGTGGGTTGCAACGTCTGACGGTCCTGCCGCGTGAGGGTACGCAGGTACGTTTGCGCGATCACGTGCCTGACGAGGCCCGGAATCTCGCGGCGACGTGGCTCGCTGCGCCTGCGGGTTATGCCACGTGCGTCGCATGGTCGACGCAGGAACGCCTCGTCCCTTTGGCGGGTGATGGCACTTTTAAATGATATTGAGAATTATTCGCATTTAAGTTAGATTACGGCCTCTCAATGGATTAACGGAGGCTGGATCGATGGCGGATGGACTAGCGGGACCCGCACAGGTTTTGCACCGTGGCCGCACGCCGCGCGCGTCCCTACCGCAGACCGGCAAACGTCGCCGGGAACCGGGCCAGACCGCTGACGCTGCGGGCGGCTGCGGCGGTGCGTTGCTGGACGTGCTGATCGGACATCGCCCGTCGCTGGTGACGCTCGCGGCCTCGTTCGTCGGTTGCGGCAGCCGCGCCGAAGATGTGGTGCACGACGTGTTCGTCAAGCTCGTGGCTTTTCCCAACCAGGATGCAATTCGTCAACCGTTGGCATATGTCACGCGGATGGTGCGCAATGCCGCGATGGATGCGTGCGATCGCGAGACGCTCGAAAGCACCTGGCAGGCTGACGCAGAGGACGGCCTCGATATCGCTTCGTCTGACCCGGGTCCCGAAGCGGCGCTAGCGACTCGCGATGCGCTGCGCCACGCGTTCGCTGCGTTGGCCCAGTTGCCTGAGCGCACGCGTGCTGCCTTCGAGTTCGTGCGCCTGCGTGAAGAGACGTTGCAGGACACGGCTCGCGCGCTGAATGTGTCGCAGACGCTGGTTCACTTCATGGTTCGCGACGCGGCGAAGCATTGCGCCGATTGCGTCCGTCCCGGTACTGGTCAGAAAAACCCGGCTGGCCGCTGGCGGGGATAAGCGCGTCGATCCAGTCCGGTATTCATATATACGGGCTACCTGTTTACCCTGGCGGCGACTTGTCCGGCAGTGCTCGACTTGCCGCCGCAACTACGTTCAAACGCTTGCCGGTTCTGGCAAAGCGCATATTTCACCGAGATCGCGCACGCCGGTCATCAGCCGCGGCTTATCTCAAAAGCCATTTCCCACATATTGATATTTTGCGCTGGCCCGAATTAAGATGACTTCCCTCGATACGCGACGCGTGTCGATCCGGCGAGGAGTCGCATTTGCGGTAATCCGTTCAATGAGTCAGGTTTCGGGACGCGACGGCTGACCGTCAGAATCCCGTCAAGGCAGCCCCTAAAAGCTTGGGAGACAAAGATGCTGAGCCCTCATGAATTCGCAACGCTGATGCTGGTTAAGGACGCCACGGCGCAACTGGAGGTTGATCGGGCCGATCTCGACGTTCTGCTCGCGCGCCAACTCGTCAGTCTCGAACACGCGGGCTCCGGCGAGGCATTGCCGCGTTTGACCCGTGAGGGTTACTCGTTCCTGAAAGCGGCTGGCCGCATTCACTGATATCGACCCGGAGCGCGGGAAGCCGCGTCACCGTCTGTACGATCCCGAGGAGGCTTCCAGATAGCGGTAATTTGAGCGGACGTGCTGGTATAGAACCTGAGAGAGCGGTAACTTAGTTTGTTATGCTTATTTAAAAATACGAGTCGCCTTAAGGAGCTTCAAGATGAATGAGTTGTTTCCGGAGCAGTTTGCCGCGGCTCAAAAGGCCAGCCTCGAAACGTTTTACGGTCTGGCAAACCTGTCCTTCGAGAGCTTCCAGAAGCTGACCGTGTTGAATCTGCAGGTGGCCAGATCGGCCCTTGCCGACACGCATAAACTGCTGTCCGCCGCTGACCCGCAGGCGTTTTTCGCGCAGCAGGCCAGTCCCGGCGGTGGGTTTGCCGAACGAATCCAGGCTTGGCAGTATCGCGTGTATGAGATTGCAGTGGGCACCCAGACGGGATTCGCAGCGATTGCAGCGGCGCAGTACGAAGCGCACAATCGCCGGGTGCAGGCGCTCTTCGAAGATATGTCGAAGCAGGCGCCGGCGGGTTCCGAAGCGGCTGTCGCTGCGCTGAAAAAGCTGATCGATTCGAGCGGCGCGTTTTACGACAGCGTCAACAAGTCGGTTCGGCAAGCTGTCAACATGGCCGAAGGCGGCTTCGAAGCGGTGCTGCCGCGCACATCGAACGCATCGGGCGCAACAACCGGGTGAGTGGCCGGGAAGGCTGAACACGCGGTGACCGGATCAGCATCCTCTCACGCGAGGCAGCCGCAATGACAAGCCAGATCGCATTGGTGACGGGTGGAATGGGTGGTATCGGTGAAGCCATCGCCGTCAAGCTGCATGACGCAGGTTATACGACAGTGGTGACGTACTCACCCGCTAACACCGGTGCGCAAGCCTGGCTGGCGCGGATGGAAGCGGCCGGGCGCCGCTTTCCGGCTTACGAAGTAGATGTTGCGGACTACGATGCATGTCAGCGAGTTGCCCAAAAGCTTCAAGCGGAAGTGGGCAATGTCGATGTTCTCGTCAATAACGCCGGCATCACGCGCGACGCCAGCTTCAAGAAACTCGACAAGGTCAACTGGGACGCAGTTCTGCGCACCAACCTCGATTCGCTTTTCAACATGACGAAACCGGTTTGCGACGGCATGGTGGAGCGAGGTTGGGGGCGCATCGTCAATATCTCGTCCATTATCGGCTCCAAGGGTGGCTTCGGTCAGACGAACTATGCCGCCGCGAAAGCGGGCATGCATGGCTTTACCAAATCTCTGGCACTTGAAGTGGCGAAAAAGGGTGTCACGGTCAATACCGTGTCGCCTGGATTTATCGCCACCAGAATGGTCATGGCGGTGCCGCAAGAAGTGCTCGACACCAGGATCATTCCGCAGATCCCGGTGGGACGGCTTGGGCAGCCCGAGGAGGTGGCGGCGCTCGTACTCTATCTATGCTCGCGGGAGGCGGCCTTCGTCACCGGCGCCAACATCGCCATCAATGGTGGACAGCACCTGCAGTAGCGGGCTCGCCAATCTCCACCAGCACGCCTAAGCATCCGAACAGGCGTGCATCCCACACTTTGCACTTTCCCCCGTAAAACATGGCTGATTATTTCGGCACGGTCATTTTTTTCGTAGAACAATCTATATTGTTGCAATGGCAAGCGGCAGGTCGTCGGAACGCAGCCCGTCCACAACCCGGCACAGCATGGCAGCGCATTGCGCCGGGATTCAATCGTCAGGTACAGCAACAGGGGAAGACATGTCGACCTCACCGCTTATCGATGGTAGCGCCCCGCATGGCACCGGCGGGCAGGCGGCACAGACCGACGCGCGTTTGTACAACCATGACCTCGCACCGGTTCCGCTCGACAAACGCACGTGGACCGGCTATTGCATCTTTGCCATGTGGATGTCGGATGTCCACAGCGTCGGCGGTTACACGTTTGCGGCAAGCCTGTTTCTTCTCGGCATATCCGGCTGGCAGGTATTGATTGCGCTCACCATCGGCATTCTGGTCGTGTATGTGCTGATGAACCTGGTCGGCAAACCCAGTTATGTGCATGGCATTCCGTTTCCGGTCATGGCCCGCGTCAGCATGGGCGTCATGGGTGCGAACCTCGCGGCGGTTATCCGCGGTGTGGTGGGCATTGTCTGGTACGGCGTGCAAACCTACTTTGCGTCGAAAGCGGTGGCGACGCTCGTCATTCTGTTTTTTCCAGCGGCTGCGGCGCTGCACGACTTCAGCTTCCTGCGCCTCGACGGACTTGGCTGGGTCAGCTTCCTGTTCATGTGGGTGTTCCAGCTGATCATCTTCCAGCGCGGCATGGAGGCGATCCGCAAGTTCATCGATTTCTGCGGCCCGGCTGTATATGTGGTGATGTTCGCGCTGATGGCGTGGATTCTTTCGCAAGCGGGGCTGGGCAGCCTGAGTCTCACGCTCGGCGGCAAGGTACTGTCCGGCAGCGAGCAGTTCGCCAGCATGGGTAATGCCACGCTGCTGGTGGTGAGTTACTTCGCTGCGCTGTTGCTCAACTTCGGCGACTTCTCGCGCTTTGCCAAGAGCGAGCGTCAGATGAAGGTAGGTAATTTTCTCGGCCTGCCGGTCAATTTCATCGTATTCGCCATCATCACAGTGATCGTGACCTCCGGCAGCGCGACCGTGTTCGGCTCGATGATCATGGACCCGGTTGCAATCGTCGCTCACATCCAGAATAAGGTGGCCGTGGTGATCGGCAGCCTGACGTTTATCGTGGCGACAATGGGCATCAACATCGTTGCCAATTTTGTCTCTCCTGCCTACGACATCGCGAATCTTTTTCCCAGGCATATCGACTTCAAGAAGGGCGGCCTCGTGGCCTCGATTCTTGCGGTTCTCGTGTGTCCGTGGATTTTTGTTGACAGTCCCAAGGCGATTACGATTTTCGTCAGCGTGTTTGGCTCAGTGCTGGCGCCGCTATATGGTGTGATGATGGCCGACTTCTACCTCATCAAGAAGCAGCAGATCGAAACGGCCGAGCTTTACAGCATGGCGCCGGCCGGACGCTTCTATTACGACGGCGGCTGGAACAAGGTGGGCATTGCTGCGCTGGTCATTTCCGGCATCATCTCGGTGGGCTGGGAACTCTGCACGCAACTGCTGCACGTGTTGCCCGCCAATAACTTCGGGTGGCTGATCGGTGCAGCGGTGGGTGCAGTGCTTTATGTGGTGATGATGCGGGCGGCGCGGCGCAACTAGCGTGTGGTGTTGCGAAGAGGGTTCGCGTTCATTTATGTAGCCGCGCACGCAGGTCGACGGCTGTCGCCGCGCTGATCGGTCTCGCCGCGTCGTCGAGATGGACCGCAACCTTGCGGTAGACGTCGCGGCAAAACTGCATGCCGGCGGTAGCTTCCGGCATTGCTTCCTGAACAGGTTCGATTTTCTCCGGATTGGTGAGCGCCGCGTCTACTGCCATCTCATCGGTGGGGTCCGCCTTCATGATGCCGATGCCCTGAATGGTCACAGACAGGCAGGGGTCCGGCATCTGCTTGCCGTGTGTGGCAACGACGTTGAAGTTGATGTTAAGGCGCCAGAATCCATCGTGAATGTTCTGATGAATGATCACGGCCTTCACCAGTTCCTGATGCGACAACAAATACTCGCTGTTTGCCATGAATGTGCTCCTCGAACGCAATCGTCTTTCGAGTGCCGCACAGCGTAGGACGCTGCATCAGCCCGACATGACATCACATGCCGGATCACATTGTACGAGGCTGAAAATCACAATCAAGACGCGCGCACCAGTCATGCAGCGCGATACGACCTGGACCTGTTTAACAGGCTGGCCGGTGCTGCTTGCGGGTGGTTAACTTTATTTTCGCAGAGGTGAGGTAGCCGCACCCTTGCGGGTAGCCACATGCACCTCTGCCTGAGACGGTGATGTCAGTGAAAGATCAGATAAAGGATGACGAGGACGATTACCGGTACGCCAAGTAGCCAGCCGAGTAAGTAGGGCATGATAGTTCTCCTCCGGTAGATGGTTGTGGTACGAGAACTACCCAGCATTGGGCGTGCCTGGGCCGCGGTTGCGTCGGTTTATATTGTCCCGGGTGGTGGTTGCAGGGCCGTCGTCATTCCGACGCTGGTCGCAGCGGTGCGAAGGGCAACTCGCTGTTCATCGCCTCTTGATACGCCGCGTTCAGTCGCGCCATGTCCTGCTCGCGATCGCTTGCCTGCACATTGCTCAATCCGGGCAACTCCAGCGTGACAGGGCGGCACAACGGATAGTCGCGCACCCGCAGTTCAGGTGCGACCGTCGTGAAGAACGCCGTCGTGGGCACGTCGAATCCGGCTGCAATGTGCGCGGCCGCGGTGTCTGCAGTCAGCACGTAACGCGCGTGTCTGACCCACGTAAGAAAGTCTGCAGTGCCTGGAGATGCTGCTGTCACATCCACATACTGCGGATGATCGACAGGTCCAAAGCCAATCACGGGAAAGCCGAACTGCTCGAACAAGCGGCTCACGAGTGCGCTACGCACCGGTGTCGCAATGCTGCGGATCGGCGTGCTGGCCGTTGGACAGAACAGCACATATGGACGGTTGCGCCACGCCTCGGGCAATGAAGGCAGCTCCAGTGTCTGGAGCCAGCGGTTGGCCTTGTTCGCTGACGGCACGCTCGAGGGCGGCACACCGAGCGCATCGAGGAAAAAATCGATCATCGGCAACGACATGAAGCGAGGCCAGAAGAGCTGGTTGCCGAGGTCGATACGCACTTCTTCGCGTGGGATATCCGCAAGCGGCCAAGGCAAGCTGCGAGTGCTCGCAACGTGGCCTTCGGCGAGCGCATAGAGTTGTTCGACGTAAGCGGGCGCCAGTTCCGGCCGGTACACGACGAAGCGCACGTGCGGGTAGATCTGCCGGATCGCTGCCAGCGCGGTCAAGCCGATAATCGAATCGCCGAGCGTCACGCCCATGCCGTTGATCACATGAGCAACAGCGATTTGCGAGTAGTCGAGTTCGAATGGCTGGGCGGCTGCGTTGAGGATGCCGGCCTGGCTCGCGAGCGCGACGTGCTCGCCGATCTCGGCGTCGCGCTGCTCGAGATCGTACGGCGCGACGATGCGGCCTTTGGTATCAAGCAGAGAGCCCGGGTAGGCGAGTGCTTCGTCTGCACGTAGGCTTTGCAATTCGATTATCCCGTGGGTTACGCCGAGGCGTTGAGACCGCGTATTTTACGGGGCTTTTCCGCCGGGCACCGTGAGACTCGCACGCAACTCCTTGCGAATTACCTTGCCGGTTGCGGTCATCGGCAAACCTTCCACAAAGCGTATCTCGCGTGGATATTCATGCGCGGCAAGGCGCGTCTTGACGTGCTGCTGTATGTCGCGCACCAGATCGTCGCCCGGCACAAAGCCCGCATTCAGCACCACGAATGCCAGCACGATCTCCGTGCGTTGCGCATCTGGCGCACCGACCACCGCGGCCATGCAGACTGCCGGATGTTGCAGCAGGCAGTCTTCAATCGACGCCGGGCCGATGCGATAACCAGCGCTAGTGATGACGTCGTCGTTACGTCCGACGAAGCGGATGAAGCCCTCGTTATTACGCTGGCCGAGATCACCGGTTAGCAGATAGCGTCCGCGGAATTTGTCGCGCGTGGCGGCCTCGTTGCGCCAGTAACCGAGGAACATTACCGGATCGGGGCCGGCAATTGCGATGTTGCCGATCATGCCGTCCGGCACGGGCTGGCCATCATCGTCGACGATCGCAACGTCGTGGCCCGGCACCGCTTTGCCGATCGCGCCAATCTGCGGCGGGTACAGCGTCGCGCACGACGACACCACGACGTTGCACTCCGTTTGCCCGTAGAACTCATTGATGGTCACGCCGAGCGCGGCGCGCCCCCACGCGATCAGTTCTTCGCCAAGCGATTCGCCGCCGCTCGCCACCGCATGCAACGCGAGCTTCCAGCGCTCGGGATGCGCGACTGTGCGCATCATTTTCAGCGCGGTCGGCGGCAGGAAGGTGTGTGTGACTGCATGGCGCGCCATCAGGTCGAACGCGGCTTCGCCGTCGAACTTTTCGAAGCGGCGCGCAAGGACGGTCACGCCGTGATGCCACGCGGGCAGTAGCACATCGAAGAGACCGCCGATCCACGCCCAGTCGGCTGGCGTCCAGATCAGTTGCGCCTGTGCCGGAAAGCAGGCCTGCGACAGTTCCACGCCTGGCAGATGCCCTAGCAATACGCGTTGTGCATGCAGCGCGCCTTTTGGCTTGCCCGTGGTGCCGGAGGTGTAGATGATGACCGCGGGATCTTCGGACGAGGTGTCCACTGGCTCGAACGCATCGGACTCTACGTTGAGGGCTTCCCAGAACGCGTGCACGTCACTGGCCGCGGCGGCTTGATTGGCGTCGATGCAATACACCGCTTTCAGCTCCGGCAGCGTGTGACGTATTTCAGCGAGCTTTTGCAGACCTGCTGCATCGGTGATGAGAGCGGCTGCGGCGCTATCCGCGAGCCGGTATTGAATAGCGTCGACGCCGAACAGCGCGAAGAGCGGCACGGCGACGCAGCCGGCCTTATATGCCGCCACATGCGCAAGCGCAGTTTCGGGCGATTGCGGCAGGAAGATCGCCACCCGGTCGCCCCGCTCGACTCCGCAGCGGCGCAAGGCATTGGCAAACTGATTGGAGCGAGCCTTGAGGTCGTCGAAGCTATAGTGCATAGCGCTGCCGTCGCGATCCTCGTAGATCAGCGCGAGGCGCCCCGAGCCGTCGGCCCATTTGTCGCACACGTCCACGCCAATGTTGTAGCGATCCGGTATCTGCCATGCGAATGTGGCGGCCAATGTCTCATACGTTTGCGCTGCTGGAAGCATCGCTTTCTCCACGTGTCCCGATCGATCTGAGTCGGGTTCAAGCTCGGATAGTAAACCACCCACGCTCTTAAGGGACCTCCACGCATCTTTGAATTGCTGCGCCGCACGATAATGCACCGCAGCATGTCCTATGTCATTTTGACAAAGGGAAAACCCGTAAGCAGCAAAGTGCGGGGTCCTTATTGACTGATTATCGGCTTAACGCTGATCGGGAAACCCCTAACATCGTGTGAGCATGGTTCGCGCTAGTCTTCTCGTCAGAGGAGGCAAACCATGAGACGCGTATTTAATATTGCAGTACTGATGCTCCTTGCGTATTTGACCGCAGGCCGGGCATTAACCCATGCGCAGGCTGGTGAAGAGGGCTCGATCTCCTGCGCGAAAGGCGCTGAGCTGGTCAGACTGGGCGCAATGGATAAGGGTTTCTCCGACGCGGCTTCCAGCGGACAAGGGCAGAATTTCCTGTCGAGTTGCCTTGTGACAGGCGAGGGACGCGTCAACAATCTCGTTGCACGCGATTAAACTGACTTAATTGGACGCTGCAAAAGCGCCAATTTAGGAATTGCATAAGAGGCACGATTAAAGGGCCTAATGCGACCTGTCTGTTGCGTCACAGCATTGTCACGTTTTAGCATCGACCATCTTTCGGCTCGAAATGTTGCGCTGCGCTAAAACAAATCCTCATGACGGCAATTGACCAGAATCTCGGCGACGCTCGCCGAGTTGGGCATTTCTATTGTGTTGGCAACGAGACGCGCGATATCGTCCGGCTGTGTCATTGCCTCAGGCGGCAGATCTGCAATACCGGCTGCCATTTCCGTATTGACGAACCCTGGGCAAATCGCGGTAGCGCGGATTCCGTCGTCCCAACCGGCGCGCCGTACCGCGTGATTGAGCGCGATGATCGCGTGCTTCGACATCTGGTAGCCCGCGTTGAGGTTCTTTACGCGTTTGCCCGACAGCGACGCAATCTGTATGACGCGCGCATTGCCTGCACGGCGCAAATGCGGCAACGCTGCCTGAATCAGCCTGAACGGCGCCTTGACGTTGATATCAAGGGTCTCTTCGAGCAGCTCGTCCGTGCCGTCTTCCAGACTGATGGGCTTGCAGATTCCAGCGTTGCTGATTAGCACGTTAATGCCGCCGAACCGTTCGATAGTGGCATCGACCCAACGACGTCCCGCTTCCGGATCACGCGCTTCGTACCCGAAGACGAGGCTGTCGGCGTAGCTGTCGTTGAACCCCGCGGGGTTGCGCACGCCCAGCGACAACAGATAACCGCGCCGGTCCAGTTCGTCCGCTATTTCCCGGCCGATACCGCGGCTCGCGCCGGAAATCATCGCTACCTTCTGCATATGATCCTCCCTAGAAACCTGCATCGATGACGATTTTCGTGCCGTCGCTAAAGCGGTTCAAACGAAACGCGTGGGGATTGACCAGTGGCGCATCGTTTGCCACGAGGTCGGCCATCAGCTTTCCCGCAGCCGGACCGATGCCGAAGCCGTGACCCGAAAAGCCGGTGCCGATAAACAGCCCGGGTACCTTGTCGACCCCCGAGATCACCGGAATGGCGTCGGGTGTGACGTCCATATAGCCCGCCCAACGCTGCGCGATACGTGCGTGACTAAACTGCGGGAACACCTTGATGAACTCGTGCAGTCCCGCATCGACGTAGCGGACGATGGGTTCCGGATCGAGCGTGCGGACATGTTCGAACACCGAAGTCTGATCGAGCGCCCAATGCCGGGGGCGTCGCAACTCGTCGAAGAAGCGCGCACCGATCCCGATCCGCAATGCGCCCAGCTGGCTTTTCAATGCTTCGAGGTACTTGAAGAACAGGCGAAAGCAATCGGGCGTGAGGTCGGTGTAGGTACGGAATCCATAGGCCACGGTATATCCACCGTCCGCCCGCTTGCGAAACGCGAACTGCTTGTTGCTTGCGCTGGTGGTCGGGCCGCCTTCCAGCGGATCGGTTCGTAGTACTGAGGCACGCACCAGCAATTGAGGCACATCGACATCCAGATTGCCGCAGAAGAGCCGCGACCACGCACCTCCAGCCACGACGACACTCTGGCAGCGGATCGTGCCGTGCTCGGTCACCACCGCGCTGACGCGCCCGCCACTCGTTTCGATACCGCGTGCTGCGCAGGGCGTCAGAATCTTCACGCCGCGCTTACGCAAAGCATTGGCGATCGCCGGTGCAGCGCGTTGTGGTTCGGCGCGGGCATCGCCCGGTGTGTATAAGCCGCCTCTAAACAATTTCGCCGCGCCAGGAAGTAACGAGGCGACTGCCTTCGAATCGACCTCGAGCGTATCGAACGCATCCCCTGCGAGCGCGCGTGCATTCGCGAGCCACGTGCGATGACCCTCCATGACCTTTTCGTCCTCGGTCATATAGAGAATGCCGCATTGGTTGAAGCCGGTCTCGATTCCAAGGGCACGGTCCAGGCCGCGCCATAGTTTCAGGCTTTCAATGCTCAGTTCGAATTCACGCATGTCGCGATGAGTGACACGCACCCAGCCCCAGTTGCGGCTCGACTGTTCTCCCGCGATATGCCCCTTCTCGCAGAGCGCTACCCGTAAGCCCTTTTCGCTCAGGTAGAGCGCGGTGCTCACGCCGATAATCCCGCCGCCGATCACGACGACATCGACTTCAGCCGGCGGCGTGGTATCGCTAGCGACAGTCTCGACTTGTGGTCCCATATAGGTTGCTGCCCAGATAGAGATTGTGTTTAGTGACGTGTTTCAGCGACGGCGGCCTCGCTTGCCGATGCCTGGACAGATCTACGCTGCCTGCGCGTCATGAGCATGGTGCCCCGTGCTTTACCGCCTTGCCGTGGATTGGCATGGCGATTGGTCCAACGGTCGATATGATTGATTGCATGCGTGAGCGGTACCGTGATCAGCAGATACACGACACCGGCCGCGACTAGCGGCGAAAGATTCGCCGTATTGACCGAGGTGTTCTGTCCAATGGTGAACAGATCGCGCTGCGAGGTCAGCAGGCCGAGAAAATAGACGAGACTCGAGTCCTTGACGATCGAAATGAACTGGTTGGCAAGCGCCGGCAAGATACGGCGAATGCCTTGCGGCACGATCACATGCCGCATGCTGCTCCAATAGGTCATGCCAAGTGCCTGGCAGGCGGACAATTGCCCACGTCCCACGCTTTGAATGCCCGAGCGGAAAATCTCTGCTATGTAGGCCGACGAAATCAGGCCGAGCGCAACGATGGCGAGCGGATAAGGGTTTGGACCGAAGATCGCAAGCCCGACTGGAGCCAGCCCCTGACCTACGAGCAGGATGACCAGCGCGGCCGGCAGGCCCCGAAACACGTCGATGAAGATCTGCGCCGGCAACATCAGCCAGCGCGTGTGCGAGACCGCCATCAGCGCGAGCACCATGCCCGCCATAATGCCCAGTACCGTCGAAAACAGCGACAGCACGAGCGTATTGACGAGGCCGGTGCAGAGCAATGAAGGCAACGACCCGATCAACAACGGCCAGTCGAGAAAGTTCTGCAAAAAGGCATTCATGGCGCGCTCCTGTTTTGAGCGTCGGCGGCGCGTTAGACGCCGCCCGGTTGCGTCGCGGCTACGGCCCGGCTAACTGCCGGTCTTCATTGCATACGGCGGCAGATTGGCCGGCTTCGGATAGCCCGGATGGAACTGCAGGTATAGCTTAAGCCAGGTGCCGTCGGCAACGAGTTCGTCAATGGTCTTGTTCAAGGCCGCTTCGAGCTTGGCGTTACCTTTGCGCACCGGAAAGCCGGCGGGCAGATTGACCGCTGAGATATCGAGCTTGTCGGCGATGTTCATCTGCGGATACTTGCCTTGCAGACCTTCGACGAGCGTCTTGTCGACGAAGTAGCCGTCAATATATTTGGAGCGTAGCGACAGGAAGCCTGCATTCAGATTCGGAAAGCGCACGATTTGCGCACCGGGCAGGTAGCTATCCGAATACGTATCTTCGATGGTGCCCTGCACGACGCCGATCCGTTTGTCCTTTACCGAGGCTGGGTCACTCGTGATCGGACTGCCAGGCAAGGTCGCGACGCTTAGCAGACCCGTCAGGTAGCCCTCGGAGAAATCGACCATCTTCAGGCGGTCTTTAGTGATCGAAATCGAGCCGGCAGCAAGATCGATCTGCTGGTTCGCTACGCTTGGCAACAGGCCGCTAAAGTCTTGCGCACGAAAGTCCGCGGTGAGGCCGAGTTTTGCCGCAATGGCGCGCAGCAATTCGACGTCGAAGCCGGTCATCTTGCCGTCGTCGATATACGAGTAGGGCTTGTTGTTTGCATCCACGCCGGCAACGAGCTTGCCGGGTGTCAGAGTGCCCACATCCTCGGCATGCGCCTGGGTGAGCGCCGCGAATGAAAGAGGAACGACTATCGCAATGAGACGCAGAAAGTGGCGAAAGCGCATGATGTTTGCTCCGTCGAAAGGACCACCGATTGAAGGGTATTACAAAGAAGTCAACGCAATGTCCAGGTCTGTTTCAGGAGAGGGTGGCGCGTGCGCGACCGTTCCAGAGATCGTCGAGCTTGTAGAGCGCGGTGCCGACCGGCACCGCCCATCGGCTCGCCATGCCCGCCACGCTAAGCGGAAACTCGCCTTCGCCGAACGCGCCTGGGGCGGCGTCGAAGCCAAGGATGTGCCGCGCGGTGCGCTGCCCCAGATAGCTCATCAACGCGACGCCGTTGCCGTTGCAGCCGAGTGCGTAATGAATGCCGTCGTGCACGCCGATATGCGCAAGCTTGTCGCCGGTCATCGCAACGTAGCCTTTCCATGCATGCGTAATGCGCACGTCGCGCAGCGCCGGCCAGAGCTGGATCAGCTTGGCGTAGAGGAGCCTCGCGGCTGCGCGCTCGTCCACTTCGCGGATCGCCGGCCGCGAGCCGAAGATCATCCGGGTGCCGTCCGGCGAGGGGCGTGTATAGAACAGATTTCGCTTCGAATCACTAATCATTCGGCGTCCCGGGTTGAGCGCGTCCATCAGGCCCGCCGGCAGAGCGTCAGTCGCGATCTGATAACTCGCGACGGGCAAGACGCGCCGCGAGACGAACGGTAGCAAGCGTCCCGTATAGCCGTTGGTGGCCACCAGTACCTGCCTTGCTTCGATTTTTCCACGTACGGTATGCACGAGAAAATGCGCGCCACTGCGTTCGATTCGTTCTACCGCAGCGTGCGAATGCAGGCTGGCGCCGCGGCGCCGGGCCAGTCCGCGCAGGGCACGATGATATTTGGCCGTATGGAGGCCGCCATATTCGTCGACGAGAATGCCGCCGTAGTAGTAGTCAGAGCCAATGATCGAGCGTTGCTCGTCGCGCGACACGAGGTGCACCGTGACGCCGGTTTTCTCGCGCAACAGATCGCCTTGTTTGCGCAGGTGTTCGAAATGCCGCTCTGTGAAGGCGCCGAAGAAGCGGCCGGTAATCTGCAAATCGGCGTCGAGCGCTTCGTCGGCAATCAGGCGTTGCAGATACTCGAAGCTCGCCGCCGATTCACGCATCAGACGCACGAGGCGCTCCGCGGAGACCCCGCGTATCGCATTGGTCAAAGCGAGCTTCTGTCCGCTCGACACCATCCCGCCGCTGCGGGTGCTGCCTCCCGCGCCGATCTCGGCCGAATCGAGCACCGCGACGCTCGCGCCGTCGCGCGCAGCTTGCGCAGCGGCAGACAGGCCGCAGTAGCCGCTGCCGACGATCACCAGATCGACGCTATCCGGCAGCGGCTCGCGTGCCGTCTCGGGCGGCGCTGCGTCCCACCAGTAGGGCGCAAGCCGGAAGTCATCGTGGAAGAGCAGGGTGTCGGGTCGCATGGCCTCTTTGAAGTGACAAGCGTAGGAACCAGTCTAGGTTTGCGTCGATCATCCAGTCAAATACGGCCAAAAACGTCTGCTATTCAATTTTGATATGGCATGCTGATCCGGATCGAGGCTCAAAGGAGGGATCTATCCAATGAATCAGCGACAAATCGAGGCCTTCCGGCTGGTGATGCTGCGTGGCTCGATGACGGCGGCGGCCGCAGAACTGGGCACGTCGCAGCCGAGCATCAGCCGCCTGATTGCGGAGCTCGAGCAATCGACGGGGCTCGCCCTGTTCACGCGTAACGGTGGGCGCATCCAGGCAACCGATGCGGGAAGCGCGTTTTACCGGGAGGTCGATCGAAGCTTCGTGGGGCTGGAGAAGCTCGTGAATTCCGCGCGCGAAATCCGGCAGTTCGGCACGGGCCGCCTGCGGCTCGTGGCGGCGCCGGTGCTCGCGCTGTCGTTTGTGCCGATGGTGATCGAGCGCTTTCTGGCGGCGTATCCGCGCATCGCCGTTGCACTGGAAATGCGTAGTGAAGGGACCATCCAGCGCTGGGCGTCGTCTGCCTATTGCGACATCGGCTTTGCCACCACCACGCCCGATGCATTCGGTGTGACGAGCGCTGAGTTGTATCGCCTCGCCGGCGTGTGCGCGTTGCCGGCCGGGCACCCTCTTGCGGGCAAAAAGCGTATTCACGCGCGCGACCTCAGGGGCGAGCGTCTTGTCCTGTCCTCGTATGCGGACGATACGCGCTCGGCGGTCGATCGCGCCCTGCGTCAGGCAGAAGTCAACCAGGTGCCGACAATCGAAACCCCGTACGGCGCGACGATTTGCGCCATGGTGTCCCGCGGACTCGGGATTGGTGTGGTGAACCCGCTTGCCACGCTCGACACGAATCCGGAGCGGATCGTGTTCCGCCCGTTTTCGCCGGATGTGATGTTCCGGGGTTTTACCCTGCGTCCGCAATTGCAGCACATCAATCCTGTTGTGCAGGCTTTTCTCGATCTCGCTAACGAGACCATGGAGCGTTTCACCTAGAGCTTGCTGAAAGGCCTGCACGCTATAATCCAGGCGGTTATAGGAGCGCCAGGCATGAGCAATGAAAATCTTCCTCACGTTCTCGTGGTGGATGATGATCCCGCAATCAGAACGCTGATTGCGGACTATCTCCGCGAGAACGACATGCGGGTTGCGGCAGCAGCGAATGGCAAGGAAATGGCTGCGGCTCTTAAAGAGTTTGCGATCGATCTGATCGTGCTCGACCTGCGCATGCCGGGGGAAGACGGCATGCAGATCGCCCGGCGAGTGCGCGACCAGTCCTCGCTTCCCATCATCATCGTGTCCGGCAGGCTCGACGAAGCGGACCGCGTCATGGCGCTCGAACTGGGCGCCGACGACTACGTTACCAAGCCATTCAGCCCGCGCGAACTGCTCGCGCGAATCCGCACGGTCCTGCGCCGCACAGCCGCATCTCAGACCCTGATCGGTCGTCAACTCGACGTTCGCGCCTATCGGTTCGCCGGTTGGGAACTGAATATCGGCACCAGAAAGTTGACGACGCCAGCCGGTGAACGCATTGAACTCACGAATGGCGAGTTCTCTCTGCTGAGTGCGTTTCTGTCGGCACCGGGGCGGGTTTTGTCACGCGATCAGTTGCTCGAAGCAAGTCGTCTGTACGACGATGTTTTCGACCGTTCCATCGATGTGCAGATTCTGCGTCTGCGTCGCAAGATCGAGGAAGACGCGTCCACGCCGCAATTTATCAAAACCGAGCGGGGCGCCGGCTACGTCTTCGCCGTACCAGTGGAAAAATTGAGTTCCGTTGCGCTGTAGCCTGCGCAACGCAAAGCTTCATTTCAAATGTAATAGAACGGCACAAAAGAGAAACAGCGCGGCAATTTCACGCGCTTTAAATAGCCCGGACTACCGTAACTCAAGCGACCCCGGTCAACCAATGATGGGGCATCCGTCATGGCGCGTGGAAAGGACATTCTGGTTCTGGACGAGGATCCGTTCATGCATGAACTGGTCTCGCTGTGGCTGACGGATGCCGGATACGCTGTCTGCGATTCCGAGGCGCTACACACGCTGCGAACCGAGGAACGCCACTCGTTTGCAGTCGTCATCGCCGACCTGAACTCGCCAAAGGTCGGCGCGGCGCAAGCGTTGCAGCAATTGCAAGCCCGCTTTCCAACCGCGTATATCATAGCGGTCTCCGGATATTTTCAGCCTGGACCCGGGACGGGCGCGGAGATGGCGCGACAGCTCGGCGTAGACCGCGTGCTGGCCAAGCCGTTTAGCTGCGAGCAGCTGGTTTCCGCGGTTGGCGGGCTGTTCCATGATGCTGAGGTCCGGTGAGTGTCCACCCTATCGCGAGAACCATGGCCGAGGCGGAGCCAACAAGACGTGTCATCAGCGGACCCTACCTGCACTGGGTCATCGCGATAGGTGCAGGCCTGATCGTATTGCTGGTATGTGTGGCGTCCGGCTGGGATAGCTGGCGGGCGCGCCGCTTGACCCTCGCAGACAATGACCGTGAAGTCTCCAGCCTCGCGAGCGCGCTTGCTGAACAGACGGCCCGCTCGCTACAGGAGGTGGAGCTGATCCTGAGGCGCACATCGGTATGGGAGCGGGACCCGCGCAACCAGGTGGAAACGCCTGCGGAGAAAGCTGCTTTCCTTAGGCGCCAGATCGACGGCTTGCCACAGATTCGCGAGGTGACGATCGCCGACGAGAACGGCAACCGTATTGCCACGACGGTGCCACCCGCGAACTCGAGTCCGAATATCGCCAATCGTCAGTACTTCAAGGATTTGAGGAAATCGTCCGGAGAGGCGGTCGTGGTGAGCGAGCCGTTGCAAAGTCTCATTGACGGAACGCCGACGTTCGCCGTAGCGATTCGTCTGCAGGACGGGGAGGGCCGGTTTGTGGGTGTGGCGCGTGCGCTCGTCGAAGAGGAGTACTTTAGAGACTTCTATAAACGCATCGACCTGGGCGATGGGGCCGCTATCAGGCTGCTGCGCGATGGCGGCACGCCAATCGTCGAGTTTGCCGCCGAGCCTCAAGGAAAGCTGCCCACCGACGCGCTTGCCGCGACGCGTCAGGTCCCCGGGTTCCCTCTGCTAGTTGTCGTTTCACGTGACAAGTCGGTCGCTTTGGCCGACTGGCGCACAAGTTCGATCAATGCGGTGGTGCGCACGGGCTCGATCTCTGCCTTCGTCGCATTCCTTGCTTATGCGCTGATCCGCCAGATGCGCCGTCTGGAGGACGTGAACAGTCGGCTTCGTTCGAGCGAGCGCCGCTGGCGAGCGGTATTCGAAAATGCGCCGCTGGGCGTTGTCGTATTGACCGCAGATGGCCGCTATGTGGCGACCAATCCAGCGTTCCAGCGGATGGTGGGTTACTCCGCGGCTCAGCTCGAACAGGTGGGTGCGTTCGACATCACGTATCGCGAGGACGTCGCTTCGGCGCGCGAGTACGTCGCCAGACTGCTATCCGGCGTGCACGATACGGTCCGCTTTCAAACCCGCTTCACACATCTGGATGGGCGCGTGGTTTGGGCTGACGTCGGCATGGCGAGCGTTGCGGCTCATCGCCCGCATTCGCAACACCATCTTCCGCAAACCGACGACATGCTGATTGCGACGGTAGAAGACATTACCGCGCACCGCGAGGCCGAACACGAACGCGACCAGCTCGAGGAACAACTGAGGCAATCGCAGAAGCTCGAGGCGTTGGGCACATTCGCAGGAGGCATTGCTCACGACTTCAATAATATTCTCGGTGCGATTCTCGGCTATGGGGAACGGGCCTTCCACTCGTTGCCTGCCGGGAGCGACGAGCGTCGATACGTCCAGCAGGTTCTGAATGCCGGTAACCGGGCGCGGGCGCTCGTCGAGCGTATCTTGACCTTCAGTCGAAGCGGTATGGCCGCGCGCGTTCCCGTCGATGTTTTGCTTGCAGTCGCTGAGACCATCGAGTTGCTAAAGGCTCGCTTGCCCGACAACATCGACCTCGATATCAGGCTCACTGCCAAGGATACCTACGTTGCTGGCGACGCCACGCATCTGCACCAGGTCGTCATGAATCTTTGCAGCAACGCGGTCCTGGCGATGCCGGCGGGCGGCACACTAGCAGTAACACTCGAAGATCAGCATCTGATATCTGCCAAAGCGTTATCGGATGGAATCGTAGGGCCTGGTGATTTCGTCAGGCTGAGCGTTAGCGATAGCGGCACAGGAATCCCGCATGAAGTACGCGGACGCATGTTCAATCCGTTCTTTACGACACGCAAGACCGGTGAGGGGACCGGACTTGGACTTTCGCTTGTCGACGGAATTGTGCGCGAGTATGGCGGCGGCATTGACGTTCACAGCGTGGTCGGGGAGGGCACGCGATTCGATATTTACCTTCCCGTCACTGCAGCGCCGCCGCCCGCCGTCGAGGATATTGCCGAAACGCTGCCCCGCGGTGAGGGGCAGGTGGTGCTGATCGTCGACGACGAAGATGCGCTGGTGACGCTTGCCGAGGAGGTGTTGGCCGAACTGGGTTATGAACCCGTGGGCTTCCGATCCAGCACCGCTGCATTGCGGGCGTTCGAAGACGATCCGGACCGCTTCGACGTGATCGTTACGGACCAGACCATGCCTGACCTGACAGGTCTTGAACTGGCGGCCCGCATTCGCGCGATTCGGAACACGCTGCCGGTTATTCTCTGCAGCGGTTACGGCAATCCGCTTCTCGAGAGCGAAGCGGCCAACGCCGGTGTCGCGGCGTTGCTACGAAAACCACTGCGTTCGGACGAGTTGGCGCTTACGCTTCATCGAGTCCTTAGTCAGTGAGTGGCGCCTCAGCCCGGCAAGACGCTTAGCTGATAGCCATAGCAGTTCACCGTGTTGATATGAACCAGCGGCACATGCGTCTTCAGCTTGGACCTCAATCGCCAGATTAACGGACTGACACTGCTGGAAGTGACGATGTCTTTGCCGGGCCACGCATAGCGTATCAACTGCTCGTGAGGGACGGGGACATTGACCTGTCGCATCAGACATTCGAGTAACAGGTATTCGGTCTTTGTCAGGAGCAGGCGGCGCTCCCCACTCACCAGTTCACGCGTCATGGAATCAAGCCGGAGCGGCATCACGGCCTGCTGGTCGCCACGCGAGCGTGTCAGGGCGGCCCGGTGTAGTGCCTGCAGACGTTCATGCATTTCGATGAATGAGAACGGTCGGGCAAAACAGGCGTCGGCGCCAGCGCGTAACGCTGCGGTGCGCCCCTGAGCGGTGGCCCCTGCGAGAATGACGATCTGGATCGCAGTACGAGCAGCGGCCGAGAGCCTCGCTAGCGCCGAGTCCAGGTCAGAGTAGAGGCCCGGGTCGTTGATCATCAGGATCACGGCGTCGAACGACTCCAGCATGGCCCGCCGCACGCCCTGAACCACGTCGTGGGTGCGGCACAGGCTGTGGGTACTTTCGTGCAAGGCTTTATACAACCAGCTGGCCTCCGGATGCCGTGGAGAAACGAAAAGTATGCGCATGGTTCGGGACTCACTCGAGGTCTGTGTCCCGGAGAACCTTGCCGATGATCCGGTCATAGTCCGCGCTGAGAATTCGCTGCATGAGCGTGTGCCTGCTGCAAGTGGTGTCGAGTAACAGTTTCGCTGGCCCCGATTGCCGGTCTATTGCATGCGAGACGGGCTGTGTTACAGGTGTAACTGATGGGGTGAGTCGATTTGGGTTTTAATTCGGTTTTGGCAGGTATGAGTTGCTTGCGCAATCGCGCGGCATCGCATGCGAGATGAAAATCTTGCAATGTTGACGTCATACCCGTTAGCTCCGGGGCCGGTTTAATCTAAGGCCGTCTCCGTGCGTCCTGTCTTGGGGACGCGCGGCAGACCGCTGCATCCCCGGTAAAACCCTCAACCTTGTGCAGGTCACTGTGAAGAATGCCACTTTGCGTCAACTCAAGACCTTTGAAACTGTCGCACGCCGCCTGAGTTTTTCCCGGGCGGCGAACGAGTTGAATCTGTCGCCGCCGGCGGTCTCGACGCAGATCAAGCATCTTGAGGAACATGCAGGCGTATCGCTGTTTGAGCAGCTTGGAAAAAAAATCTACCTCACACCCGCTGGTCAGGAAATGCTCCGCCATAGCCGCGCGATCATTCACTGTTTCCGTGAAGCTGAGGAAACCCTGGCAAAGATGAGAAGCCTCTCGGGAGGCAGTCTTAGCATTGGTGTGATCAGTACCGGCGGATATTTTCTTCCGCGATTGCTGGCGGAATTCTCGGCACAAAACAAAGCGGTCGAGCTGGATCTGACCGTGGAAAATCACGACGCGCTGCTTGGACGTCTGGAAGAGAATCGAATCGATCTCGCCATCATGGTAGGCGCGCCAGCGGATCATAAATTCGTTAGTACGCCGTTCGCGCCGCACGCGTTTCTGATCGTCGCTTCGCCGCGTCATCCACTTGCTGGCAAAGAAAACATCCGCCTGTCCGATCTGCGTAGCGAGCGGTTTATTGTTCGCGAGAAAGGTTCGGACACGTGGAATGCAATGCAACAGTGTTTCGACGGTCAAGTGCAGTTGAGCGAGCCGATGGAAATCCGCAACACGGAAGCGATCAAGCAAGCGGTGATGTCGGGAATGGGCGTCAGCTTCCTTTCTGCTCATACGGTTACGCTCGAATTGCGGGCAGGCATGCTGGCGGTGCTCGACGTCGCGGGTTTTCCGGTAGTGCAAAAGTGGCACGTGGTACACCGCCTGGACAAGCAACTTGCACCCGTCGCTCAAGCCTTCAAAACGTTTTTGAGCAAGGAAGGGGAGATGCAGACCAGTGAAATAGTGACTGCCGTCGACCACCACTAAGCTTGGTCTTTGCGAACGTCTAACGGCAGCTTTGCGGGCCGTGTCGATCTACAGCGCTTAGGAGCAACCCTACTCAGCGCATTTCCTGCGAGGACAATGGCGTGACGCGCGTCACGTTCTCAGCGAGCACAGATGATGTTCCTGTGCTCGCCGTGGTCGCGGCCGGTGTCGGTGCGTCGGCTGATGTTTCTGTGTTCACGGCGTCCTTGAAGCCGCGAATCGCCGTGCCGAGATCGCCGCCTACTGTGCGAAGCTTCTTCGTTCCAAATACGAGCGAGACGATCAACGCAACGATTAGCCAATGCCAGATGCTTAGTGAGCCCATGATGTTTCCTTGATTAACCTTAAGACAGTGCCTGCTTCAGCAAGTCGAGATTCAGCGCGACGATCAGGATGGTGGCCAGCGCTGCGACGAGGATCGTAGATTTGCCGGCCGTGAATTTGCCCATTACGCTGCGGCGTGACGAAAGGACCACGAGTGCGACGAGCGGGATCGGCAGAAAGAAGCTGAGAGCGACCTGGCTGATGACCATTGCGTTGACCACATTGAAATGCAGGCCAATTACAAAGGCCGGCACCATGGTGACGATGCGGCGCGTCCAGACAGGAATCTTGAAGTCGACGAAGCCCTGCATGATGACCTGACCCGCCATCGTGCCTACTACCGAACTCGACATGCCTGATGCCATCAACGAGATCAGGAATACCGCGGCGGCGCCGACGCCAAGCAGGGGAATCAGCGAGTGATACGCCACGCTGATGTCCGAGATGCCGTCCGCGGAACGCGGGAACACCGCCGCCGACATCATCACCATCGCCAGATTGACGAAACCTGCAATGCCGAGCGCAATGAGGACCTCGCGGTTAGAGAACCACACCAGCCGGCGGCGTTCCTCGTCATTACGCGCAGGAGTCCTGTTTTGTGTCAGGCCAGAATGCAAAAACAACGTGTGCGGCATGATGGTTGCACCGATGATACCGACGGCAAGCGTGATCGCATTGCTTCCGTGCAGCCGCGGCACGATGCTGCCGATTATCGTCGCATGCCAGTCCGGCGGAGCAATGAAGAGTTCGCAGACGTAGCTGAGCCCAATTACGGCGACCAGGGTGGCGATGACCAGTTCGAGTGGGCGAAAGCCTCCCCGGTCGAGCAGCAGGATAGCCATCGTCACTACAGCGGTGACGACCAGGCCGCAGAGCAGCGACACATGAAACAGCAGTGAGACGCCCAGGGCGCCACCGAGAAATTCGGCAATGTCGGTCGCCATCGCGGCGATCTCCGAGCCGTACCACATTGCCTTCACGACGGGTTTCGGGAATTGCTCGCGGCACAGTTCCGCGAGATTTCGCCCTGTGACGATGCCCAGTTTGGCCGACATGGCCTGGAACAGCATGGCGACCACACTCGCCACGACGACGACCCACAATAACTCATACCCGCACGACGAACCCGCCTGGATATTGGTCGCAAAGTTACCCGGATCCATGTAGCCGACCGACGCAATGACGGCGGGGCCAACGAACGGCAGAAAAGCGCGTACACCTTTACGACGTCCGTTCAGCACATCGCGCACGGCGAGCTCAGTTTGCTGCGTCGCGCTGGACAGTGGTGCACCGCTCGGCTGGAGTATCTTGAGAAATGGAAGCATCGTCTTAACCTTGACCCACCGGAATTGAACGCAACGGCTAATGGAGCGCGACGTCGGTCGCCTACCCGCCTATGCCGGTCCTTTTGCGCCGCCCGGAACCGTTTATGTCCCGGGCGGCAACTCAGTACGACTTCTGTTGCAGCCGTTAAATCGGCAATATGTCAGGACGGTTATTGGGGAACCGTGCAAGCGTCTCGGCGGTGATGTTCAGATGCTCCATGACCATCTTCGGTGGGGTGTGCGTCAGCCAGTCGGACAGCGACACTTCGGCGAAGTGATCAGCCTTGAAGATCTCAAGGAAGATCAGGTCGGTGTTGCCCGTGTTCTGCACATAGTGGCCGAGGCTCTTCTTCACATAGCCGATGTCGCCGGCACGGAAGTCGGCAGTGGCGGCCTTAGGACCCGTGTCGAACACGGTCATGCGTGCTTCGCCTTTAATGTAGTACTGCCATTCGTCTGCGTTCGGATGCCAGTGCAGTTCGCGCATGCCGCCCGGCTTGATCGTGACCAGGGCCGCGGCGACCGTGGTGGATGCATTGAAATTGCGACTGTCGGCGATCTGTACCATGCCGCCCTTGGTCAGCTTCGTCGGCGGCATATCGCTGAGCGAGAAGATGAACGGGTGAGCAGGCAGGCCTAGCGGGGAAGCCACCGCTCGTTGTGCGGCGTCCAGTGGACCCGGGTCTTCACCCTGGAAGATCCAGAGATTGTCGACCGGAATGTTCTTGAATGCGTCCGCAGGAACGTTGAAGTTGGCGGCAAGCACCTCTGGCGGCGTGTGGGCAATCCAGTCGGTCAGCAGCAGCGTGTTGAATTCGGATGCGCGGCCGTTGTCGAACGCGAGCAGGAATTCGGCGCCCGTCGGTCCCAGACCTTGCAGCGAGTGCGGAAGGCCGGGCGGGAAGTACCAGAGGTCACCGGTTTTCACATCGGCCACTTGCGGACGGCCTTGTTCGTCGAGAATTGTAATCCGGCACTTGCCGTCGAGCATGATGGCCCATTCGGCTTGCTGGTGCCAGTGCATCTCGCGGATGCCGTTGGCGGCGAGGCGCATGTTGACGCCCGAAATATCTTCCGAAATGGCGAAGTCGTCCTGCGTGACCTCGCGAGCCCAACCGCCGTTCTGGTAGCGCTTGTGGGCATTGTTGAACGAGGCCCAGAAAAGCGGCATGCCGTTGATATCGGTAGCCGGCGGATTCTGGAACGACGGGAACTGACCCGCCAGTGTCGGATTTTGCGGACCGGGGTCGTTCAGGCTCGTCGGGCTCTTTGCGTTGATTTGGCCTTCGGGCGGTCGATCGGGGTTGCCGAACGACGCGGCTTTAGCAGTGGCGGCTACACCGAGCGCTGCAGCCGAGGCTGCAGCGCCAACCAGAACTTTGCGTCGCGACAGGTCAGTCATGTTTCTTTACCTTCTGTGGTTTAACTTGAAAAAATATACCGCCACAATTTCGTATTCCTATATAAAAGGAAATCGATTGAAATGTGTCGTCATTCAACAAAACAGGTTTCTGATTTACAGCGAGATTACATCTGGAAAACGACGGCCGGAGAGCAACGCGTTACGTCAATCTCTCCTTGGAGGCGATAGTAGTGGGGTGTTTGAAGATGCGACAGTAAAACTTTTGGAACGAAACGATAACCTGGGCGTTATCGTTTCTGGGTCTTGGACCTGCGGAATTTCTCAAGTGTCTGGCAGTTAACTTCCGCGAACGGTGGATTAATAGTTTTTTAGTTTCCGTTGCTGCACAGACCTGCTTTAGAACCGGTGACGGAAGCCTGCTACAAACAGTAACTGACGATTGTTTGCGGATGGTGTCACATTGAACATCGAAGCATTGAATGCCGGATTGCCACCGCCGCCGCTCACCGTCTGGTAGAGACTCTCCAGGTAGACATCGGTGCGACGGCTAAACTGGTAGTCGGCCTGTACGATCGCCTCGTGCCATTTGGGGCTAAGGCTTTCGGTCGACGAGTCGAAACGTCCATCAGTGTACGTATAGGATGCGGAAAGCGCCAAAGCGTGGGTGACGAAATAGCGGCCGTTGATTTCGAAGTTGTTAAAGCGAAGCAGGCTGCCCACCAAGGGCGCGAGGTTGCCGCCTTGATAGACACTCGTCACGTCGTTGGTCGACGAATGGGTCCACACCAGTCCAATGGATGCCGGACCGAAGTCGTATTTTCCACCGAGCCCCCAGATCTGCTGACTTCCGCCGGTGATGACGGCGTCGCTATCGTCGTTGGTGACAGCGCCGCTCGCGTTGACGTTAGCAGCGCCAGCCGAACGATTGATCTGGAGATAGCTGGCGACGAGGGAGACCGGTCCGTTGTCGTATTTGGCGCCCATGCTATAGGCGCGATCGTTCGAAAACTCGCCGGCCTCATTCGAGAAGCCATACATCGTGCCTACGGCCAGACCGCGATACGTCGGGCTTTCATATCTTACGGAGTTCTGGATGCTTTGATGCCGGATCATGTCGTCGTTGTCGAACGGGTGATCAGCAAGATTGCCGGCCCAGCCGAGACCTTCGGCGCTCAGCGCGGAGAGGTATTGGGACATAAAACTATACTGCCGTCCCGCTGTAATCGTGCCGTAGGTGTTCGAGCTCAGGCCGACATACGCCTGGCGGCCAAACAGGTCGCCCGAGTTGCTGAGCTTTCCGTTGGCGCTGGAGAAGCCATCTTCCAGCAGGAAGACGGCGGAAAGGCCGCCGCCCAGATCTTCCGAACCCCTCAGGCCCCAGCGTGTTCCGCTGATGCCGCCACTGTCCATTTCGATGCCGCTGTGACCGGGTGCGCCTGCGCCGCCGGTTGTCTGGTTGTTTGCATAGATCAGTGCGGTATCGACGATGCCGTAGAGGGTGACACTGCTTTGTGCATAGCTGGTTCCTGCCCAGGAGAGTAACAACGCCGCTGTGAGTAGCGACTTTCTCATGTTGATGATCATTTCGTTTGTCGTGATTGCGTGTGGGGAGACGTCGCGATCTATGGGGTCGGACAGATCGTGATATCGCTGCGTATATAACGAGGAGAAAAAATAAAGTGCGGCAGATCGCACCTTGATTCGCAGCTGAAGCGATATACCTCTCGTCGAGGCGACATCTTAGCGGCACGACTGCCGCTGGAACCGGTACAGTCGCCGGACTTGGCGAGGAGCACAGTTAGATCCTGACGGTTTTATTACGCGCTGTCGCGGCGCCCTGCGGTGGCTAAGTGCCAAGGCTCCCTTGCGAGCCGCTTAATGCTGAAAGCCCTTCCACGATCTCTTCAAACGACGGTCTTGCGGCCACCGTTGTGCTAAAACATGCGGCCTGCAGCCTTAACAAGGCAGCGAGAGTGTCCGGCTCTGCTTCACGTTTATCGATTCGCTCGATCAACTCTTCAAGCAGACAGCCAAACGCCCGCACTTCGATGCGCTCGAGCAAAGGAGCCAGTGTCCCGTCGTCTCGCGCATAGAACGACGCGGCGCCGAAGTCGCCCAATAAGGCTCTTCCCTGACCGCAATGCAGAATATTGTGGGCATAAAGATCGCCATGCATGATGCCTCGCCGATGCAGATGACGGGCTGCTGAAGCAATGCCGCATGCAATGCTTAATGCCGAGGGGAAATCGAAGCGAGTGTCGTTGCTGTAAATATCGCGCGTACACGAATCGAGGCTGGGCGGACCAGCCAGGTTCCTGAATTGCGGATCGATCAACTCCATGACGAGGCCATCGCTCCCCGCTGGATGCTCTTTGAGCTTGCCGAGCACCGGAATCAGATTGGGATGAGCGCCTGCGTTGATGCAAGCCGCCATTTCGCAGTGGGGCAAGCCATCGCTGGTCACGTCGCCCTTAAAGAGCTTGACGGCCACATGGCGAGCGTCTTTTTCGTGTTTGCGATGCGCTGCGCGATGAATGACACCCGAGGCGCCTTCGCCGAGTTGATGATGCAATTCCAGCGCATCCCAGTGCACGTCCGCGATCGGCGTTTCTGTCAATGCTGCGGCTTCCAGTTTCGCGGTAAACGGATTGCCGGCATACGCCAGCCACGAGAGCCGAGGCAGTTTGAGCAACGCGGCTGGCAATTCCGTAAGCCGGTTCGCCGCGAGCCGGATCAGTTCGAGACGGGCACATGCGGTCAATTCCGTTGGCAATGTCTGCAAGCGGTTCCCGGCCAGCATCAGCTTCTGCAGCTGTGAGCAGTTGCCGATTTCAGGCGGAAGCGTTTCGATTTCGTTGTCCGTCAAGATCAACCAACGGAGTGCGGGTGGCAACGATCGGCCCGACACCGTATGGATGCGGTTTGCCTTGAAGCCCACCATGCTTAACTGCTCGCACCGGCCGAGTACCTCGGGCAGCTCGGTGAACTGATTGTCCGAGCAGAAGATGATGCGCAGTCTTTTCAGGCGGGGTAGATCATCAGGTAGCGACGAGAGCGCGTTGCCGGCGAGATCGAGAATTTCCAGCGTGTCCGCGAGATCCAGAATTTCGCGTGGAAATTCGTGGAGCCCGCAGGCCAGTTTCAGGCGTTGCGCACCGGTCAGTTGTCCCGCAAGCAATTGGTCGAGAGTCGTTGTCACTGTGATGGGCTGTGCGTGGAGCGCACCGGTAAGTTTTGATTTCGTAAGGAGGGATTTTACCGGCAAGGGCTTCCTGGTGGTGCGGCGCAACGTACGCGCGGTTATTCGCTCATCTATCGGTGTGCGGTCGGCTCGACAGCCGGGTAAGTCCCGATGACAGACGAGGGGCCGACGGTTTATGCATAAATTGAACGGTCATGCTTTTATTTACACAGCGAATGCTCACACGTATGATGGACTGAAAAAACGGACTCGTCTGCTTCGCGGAAGCCCATCTATATCAAGGAGACGCCTGATGCATGTGAAAGACCTGTTTCAACTGGAAGGCAAGGTGGCGCTGATTACCGGCGGCTCGCGCGGGCTCGGTTTGCAGATGGCCGAGGCGCTGGGAGAAATGGGCTGCCGCGTGGCGATCACCGCGCGCAAGGCCGACGAACTGGCAGAGGCGAAAGCGCATCTCGAAGGGCTCGGCATCGAAGTCCATACCATCGTCAACGACCTTGCGAAATTCGACAGGATTCCCGATCTTGTCAGCGAGGTGCTGGGGGTCTACGACCACATAGACATTCTCGTCAACAATGCCGGCGCAACGTGGGGCGCTCCTGCAGAGGACTATCCTGACGAGGCGTGGCACAAGGTCATGAACCTGAACATCAATGCGCCATTCTTTCTCGCACGCGAAGTCGGCAAGCGCAGCATGATTCCTCGCCGCTCCGGCAAGATCATCAACATTGCCTCGATAGCAGGCCTGAAGGGCGCGCCAGCCGGCATGAACACGATTGCCTATAACACCTCGAAGGCCGCGGCGATCAACTTCACGCGAGCGCTGGCGTCCGAATGGGGCCGGCACAACATTAACGTCAACGCGATCTGCCCGGGCTTTTTCCCCTCGAAGATGTCGGCGGGACTGCTCGCCACCATGAGCGAAGCCGTGATTGCGCAATCGCCGCTGCACCGGCTCGGCGGCGAGGAAGATCTGAAGGGTTCGGTGGTGTTTCTCGCGAGCGAGGCGTCGCGCCATATTACCGGCCAGCATCTGGCGGTAGATGGCGGCTCAAGCATCGTCTGACGACGAGCGCAGACAGGCAGACGCATACAAGAACATGAGGGCAGCAGATACCATGAATACGCTTCATCACGCGCACTGGCCGACTGGCGTGCCACTGCACCTGAGCTTGCCGGAAACCAGCCTGTTCTATAACGCCGAGGTCGCGGCAACCCGCTTTCCGGATAAGCCGTTCATCATCTTCTACGATACGCCGGTTACGTTTGCGGAGTTCAAAGATGAAACCGAACGGATCGCGGGTTTCTTGCAACAGGAGTGCGAAGTAAAGGCCGGCGACCGGGTGCTGCTCTACATGCAGAACAGTCCGCAATGGGTGCTTTCCTACTACGGCATCCTGCGAGCGAACGCGGTGGTTGTGCCGGTCAATCCGATGAACCTGACGGACGAGTTACGGCATTACGTGGAGGACAGCGGCGCGACGACCGCCATCGTCCCGCAATGCCTGTATCCACAGATCGAGCCCTTGCTGGGCGAGGCGCCAGGGCAGGGCCTGAAATATGCAATCGTCGCGACTTATAGCGACTACCTGAAACAGCCGTTGCCCATTACGCCTCCAGAGTTCGTCACTGCGCCGCGAAAATCCATCGAACGTCACGGTGTCACCGCATGGAGCACGGTGCTTGAACGTCGCCTGGCTCCAGGGCCGCTCACTGCCGGCCCAGACGATCTGTGCGTGATGCCATACACATCCGGCACCACGGGCAAGCCGAAAGGTTGCATGCACACGCATCGCAGTGTGATGAGTACGTCGGTGGGTGGTTGCGTGTGGTTTGGGGGATCGCAAGACAGCGTTCATCTGTCGGTATTGCCGATGTTTCATGTCACCGGCATGCAGGGCGGCATGAACGGTCCGTTGTATGCAGGCGCAACCATCGTCATATTGCCGCGCTGGGATCGCGACGCAGCGGCGCAGTGCATGCAGCGCTATCGCGTCACCGCGTGGCAATCCATCTCGACGATGATGGTCGACTTTTTGTCCAATCCGAAGCTTGCTGAATACGGTATTTCCAGCCTGAGCGGTACGCGCGGCGGCGGCGCCGCCATGCCGGAGGCGATTGCGCGCAAGCTCAAGACACTGACCGGCCTTGACTATGTAGAAGGCTACGGCATGTCGGAGACGATCGCCGGGACGCATATCAACCCGCCTCATCGTCCCAAACCGCAGTGCCTTGGCGTTCCTGTATTCGATCTCGATTCGCGGGTGATCGATCCGGCCACGCTGCAGGAAGTGGCGCGGGGCGAAACCGGCGAAATCGTCGTCAACGGGCCGCAGATCATGCAGGGTTACTGGCGCAATCCCAAGGGGACAGCTGAGGCGTTTGTCGAGCTCGATGGCAAACGCTTTCTGCGCACTGGCGATCTGGGGCATATCGATGAAGACGGTTATTTCTTCATGACCGATCGCCTCAAGCGCATGATCAACGCATCCGGCTACAAGGTCTGGCCGGCCGAGGTGGAAGCGCTGATGTACCGGCATCCGGGCATTCATGAGGTGTGCGTGATCGGCGTGCAGGACGAGCGTCGTGGTGAAACGGTAAAGGCGCTGGTCGTGCCCGCCGCCGGTTATGCAGGAAAACTGACTGAGAGCGATATCATCGACTGGGCGCATGAACAGATGGCGTCGTACAAGGCGCCGCGGTTTGTCGAGTTCGTGACGTCGTTACCCAAATCCGGCAGCGGCAAGATCCTGTGGCGCAAACTGCAGGAAGAACACGCCGCGCGAGCGGCAGGAGGAAAAGCATGTTGAGCACCGCACTCGAAATTCCTGATGTCCGTCATCTGGTTTCACCGGAGGAGTGGCAGGTTCGTCTCGATCTCGCCGCCGCCCACCGGCTTGCGCGGCGTAATCCCGGGTACGATCTTTAGAGAAGGGCCAACAAAGCGGAGCGTCCTGCCGCTTCAGCCGATGCGCCACGACAGTTCATGCGTGTGGCCGTCACGCGGCAGTCTTAGCGTCGCCACGAGTCCCTTAACCGCGCCGTTGCGCAGCGTCAGTGTGCCACCATGTGCGGCCGCAACGCTGCGTGCGATCGTCAGTCCGAGTCCTGTTCCGCCGCTTGCCCCGCTACGCGACGCCGACACGCGGAAGTACGGCTCGAACACGCGCTCGAGCAACGCTTCGTCGGTGATGCCGGGGCCTTCGTCGCTGATGGCGATGCACAAGACGGCGTCATCGTCGCTTACGCTGATCTTCGCGCTATCGCCATAGCGGATCGCATTGTCGAGCAGGTTCTGCAAACAGCGTTTCAGATTGCGCGGATACCCGGACAAAGGACGCGTCGCACGACCTTCGATACTGACTTCATGACCCGCCTCGCGGGCATCCTCTGCCAGGCCTTCCAGCATCGAATTGATCTCGATCTCGTGACGCTCTTCGGTAATCTCCACGCCCTGCACGGCATCGAGTGTCGCGCCGACCATCGCTTCCATCTCGTCGAGATCGCCGCGCAAGCGCTCGCGCGCTTCGGTGTCGGGGAGCATCTCGGTGCGCAGCCGCAGCCTTGTCAGCGGCGAACGAAGATCGTGCGATACAGCCGTCAAAAAGCGCGTGCGTTCCGCGAGACTACGGGTGAGCTGCTCCTGCATCGCGTTGAACGATTGCGCCGCGGTTCGCACCTCCAGCGGACCCGTTACCGGCAGTGGCGGACGATAGATGTTGCGGCCCAACGCCTCGGCGGCCTTCGCCAGTTCCTTTAGCGGTTTGACTGCAAAGCGCACGGCCACGAGCGCGAGCAACAACACGGCCGTGAGACGCACCAGATAGATCCGCAAGAGGTAGTCGAGCACCAGCGAGCCGGGCTCGGTCTGCATGCCGGCCTGTCCTTCGTTGGCGTGCACGTCGAGCCACTGACCCTGCGGCAGTTTCAATTGCAGATGAAAATCGCCCGACGGCATGCGCGAATTGAACAGGCCGAGGATGCCGTTATGGCGCCCCCTATCGTCGCGCAACTGAACGTCAAGCAGATGTACTTCAATGGCTTCACCGAGGCGCCTGCGGATCACGCCCGCTATCAGGTCGCTAACGGCGCGCTGGGCGAGCGACCCGTCAACCGGTACGGCAGCGGGCGCGTTGATCCATTGCAAGCGGTAGCGTTGATCGCCGAGTTGCCTCGCGATCGAATCACGCGCGGTATCGTCCGGGGCGTTCTGAAGCAGACGCACGGTATCCGCGAGCCGGCTGGCAAACAGGCGCGCGGGAATTTCAAGCGTGCGGTTGTCATGTGTCTCGAACCAGATCGTGCTGGTGAAGAGTTGCCCCGCGAACATGCCGATCACCAGAATCAGTACAAGCCGTCCGTACAGTGTATCGGGCCAAAGGCGCAGTTTCATCGGTGTGAGTGGCTCATCGAGGCGCTTCAGGCTTCATGTGTGACATCGGCCGCAAGCATATAGCCCTCGTTACGCACGGTGCGGATCAGTCCGGTACCGCGCGCCGAGTCCTTGAGGTGTTGACGCAGACGGCTGATGCATACGTCGATCGAGCGGTCGAGCGGCGTGCGTTCCTTGCCGAACACGCGGTCGAGCAGAAACTCGCGCGAGAGCGGCCGGTTCGGATGATCGAGCAGCGTGCGTAGTGCGCGATAGTCGGAGCCGCCGAGCGAGACGATCATGCCGTCTGGCGAGCACATCTGCTTCATGCGAGTGTCGAGCTTCCATCCCGCGAAGCTTACGAACGCCGACGTATCGGCGAGCCGTTCACCAGGTACGCTGCGCGTGCGGCGCAGCACCACCTTGATCTTGGCAACCAGTTCGCGCGGGTCGAAGGGCTTCGGCAAGTAGTCGTCGGCGCCCATCTCCAGTCCGAGGATGCGGTCAAGCAGGCCGCCTCGTGCGCTCAGAATAATGACCGGTACGCCGCGTTCGCGCCGCAGATCGCGCGTGATATCGAGGCCGTCCTCCCCTTCGAGCATCAGATCGAGTACGACGAGATCGACGTGCGACGTGTTGATGACCTGCTTCATCTGCACGCCGTTTTCGACGGCGGTCGCTCCATAGCCCATGCTGCGCAGGTAGTCCTGCAGCAGTTGGCGAATGTTGGGGTCGTCGTCGACAACGAGTATGTGGTCCATCGTGAGTTCTTGTTTGCGGGGCGCGGGGCATCTACACATCTGCGCATCTACGACGCAATCACCGCGATCGCGTCCGCGCCAACACATTCCATTACAAAACAGCCTTGTTTCAACACATCGCCATTACATTGCACCGCTAAAGTGGAGTCCGCAAATGGCAATCATTCTCATTCAAGAACTATACCATGTCGATTTTCCGGTTTCAGTCACGGGCTCACTTCCTTGGCCCGGTCGCGCGCGCCATGATGGCGTGCGCGGCGGTTGGTTTCGCCATGCTCGGGGCCGGTGGAGCAGCGCATGCTGCGACGACCCCAACCGGAAAAATGCCGGCCCCCGGAACAAGGCCGCCCCCCGGAACAAGCTCGGCACCCGGAATATCAAGCCCAGCGTTTGCGCAGACAGTGACAGACCTTGCCGGCCGCACGATCCGCATCCCAGCGAACCCGCACCGCATCCTGCTTGGCGAAAGCCGTTTGCTGATGGCGGTCGCACTACTGGAAGGCAAACAGCCGTTGGCGCGTATCGTCGGCTGGCAAGGCGATCTGCCGACCATGGATCCGCAGACCTTCGACGCTTACGCCGAGCAATTTCCGGGCATCAGGCAGGTTCCGCTGATTGGCAAGGCAACAGAAGACAGCATCAGCGATGAGAAGGCGCTGAGCCTCAAACCCGATCTCGCCATTTTCAGTCTCGCGGGTCACGGCCCGAGCCGTTATAACGCGCTCGTCAAGCAACTTGAGGCGACCGGTACGACGGTCGTATTCGTCGACTTCCGTTTGCATCCGATGCAGAACACGCTGCCCAGCATCGAACTGCTCGGCAAGGTGATGCACCGCGAGCCGGAGGCGAATGCGTATGCGCAGTTCTATCAGCAGCACCTAGCGCGCGTGCAGGCCGTGGTGAAACAGATTCCACTGCAGCAGCGGCCCACGGTCTTTATCGACCTGTTAGCTGGCGCGTGGGATGCTGGTTGCTGCCATACCGCCGGCAACGGCAACTTTGGCGAGTTCATCCAGGCCGCAGGCGGACGCAACATCGCGGCGGGCCTGGTGCCTGGCGTGCTCGGCGACATCAGCATGGAGCAGATCATCGCGGCACGACCCGATGTGTATATCGCCACTGGCAGCCGCACCAAGCCGGGCCTCGCATCGTTGCGGGTCGGCGCACTGACGAGCGAGCACGATGCGCAAGCGAGCCTCGCGACGCTCGTCGCACGGCCGGGCTTCGATACGATCAAGGCAATCCACGACGGCGACGTGCACGGCATCTCACACAACTACTACGACTCGCCGTACAACATCGTGGCGATCGAGGCGTTTGCGAAGTGGTTTTACCCGCAGCAGTTCAAGGACCTCGACGTGAATGCTACGCAGGCCGAACTGTATCGCCGCTTCCTCGCTGTGCCGCCTGATGGCGCGTACTGGGTGGACGGAGTGAAGGGTGCCGCGTCTACGGTTGCGTCGCATTCGACTGGCGGCTAATGCATGGCGACGCTACCGCACCAGACCATGCCGCAGGACATCAGCCTGCGGCATTACCGGCGCCTCACGCATCGACGCGTCATGTGGCTCTTCGCTGTCACCGCGCTGATTGCGTGCTCGCTGCTATTCGACCTGCGCACCGGGCCCTCCGGCTTGCCGTTGATGGCGCTGCTGCACACGGTTTTCGAACGGGCCTCAGCTGATCCGGCGACCAGCGTGATCGTCTGGCAGATTCGCCTGCCCTACGCGGTGATGGCGCTGCTGGTGGGCGCATCGCTGGGGTTGTCGGGTGCGGAGATGCAGACGATCCTCAACAATCCGCTCGCGAGCCCCTATACCCTCGGCGTATCGGCTGCGGCTGCGTTCGGCGCATCTCTGGCGATCGTGCTGGATATCGCTATTCCTGGCGTATCGCAAACCTGGATCATTTCCGCGAATGCATTCATTTTTGCACTGCTTTCCGCGTTGATGCTCGATTCGGTGGCACGCTGGCGCGGCATGAACACAGCAGGTGTCGTGCTGCTCGGCATCGCGCTCGTGTTCGCGTTTCACGCGCTCGTCTCGTTGATGCAATTCGTGGCCTCGGCCGATGCGCTCCAGGGTCTCGTGTTCTGGACGCTCGGTTCGCTGGCGCGCGCGGACTGGCCCAAGATTTCAGTGCTGACAGTAGCGTTGGCGCTGGCGTTGCCACTGTCGATGCGCAACGCTTGGACGTTGACTGCGCTACGTCTTGGCGAAGACCGCGCGGCCAGCTTCGGTATCGACGTGCGGCGCTTGCGCCTGTCGACGCTGCTGCGCGTATCGGTGCTGTCCGCACTCGCGGTGTCGTTCGTCGGTACGATCGGCTTCGTGGGGCTGATTGCGCCGCACATTGCGCGCACGCTGTTCGGCGAAGATCATCGCTTTTATCTGCCCGGCAGCATGTTGATCGGTGCATTGACGCTTTCGCTTGCGTCCATCGCCTCGAAGCTGATCATCCCCGGTGTGCTGATTCCGGTGGGCATTGTCACGGCGCTGGTCGGCATTCCGCTGTTTCTCGGCATTGTGGTGCGCTCGCAGGGACAACTGGGATGAGTGGCCTCTACATCCACGATCTCAGCGTGCGCTACGACAAGCGCCAGGTGCTCACCGCGCTCGAAGCCGGACCGCTGCCTCGCGGCCAGATCACTGCACTGCTGGGACCCAATGGCAGCGGCAAGTCCACGCTATTGCGTGCTTTAGCCGGGCTTACGCGCGTTCACGCCGGCTCGCTGTCGCTTGATGGCGAGGCGCTCGCGTTGTCGGCGGCCAGTGCCCGCTCGCATAGCGTCGTGTATCTGCCGCAGGCGTTGCCCGCCGGAGTGCGCCTGCAAGTTCTGGAGTCCGTATTGGTGGCGTGCCGCGCCACGCGCGGATATGCCGGTTCTCTGGGACGTTCCCCGCATGGGGATGATCTCGCGCACGCCCACAGCGTTCTGCGCAGGCTCGGCATCGAGAACCTCGCGGCGCGTTCGCTCGACGAGTTGTCGGGCGGGCAGCGCCAACTCGTTGGCATTGCTCAGGCATTGGTGCGCGACCCACAAGTGTTGTTGCTCGACGAGCCGCTTTCAGCACTCGATCTCAACCACCAGTTTCACGTGATGCAGGTGCTGCGCGAGGTCACGCGTGAGAGCCGCATCGTGACCGTGGTGGTGCTGCACGACATTAACGCAGCGATGCGCGCGTGCGAGCGCGCGATGCTGTTGCACGAGGGGCGCATCGTGTGCTTCGGACCGCCGTCCGAAGTCGTCACGCCTGCGACGCTCAGCCAGGTATTCGGTGTCGCCGCGCGTATCGAGCCATGCTCGCGCGGCCACCATCAGGTTCTGATCGACGGACTCGCCGCTCAGACGGGCATCGCCAGCCGTTAGCCACACGGCCCAGCCAGCCCCCAAACCACGCCGCTTCGGCAACGCATCGACGCACGCTCTCGAAAGGGGCGTCGCGTCGGCGTGCGCACGAACGGTCAAATCAAAACTTCAGGACACAAATGAAGAAGACTCTTGTTATTGCCGTATGCGCGGCGGGGTACGCCTGCGGGGCACAAGCACAATCGAGCGTGACGCTTTATGGGGTGATCGATGCTGGGCTCTTGTATGCCAGCAATCAGAATGGGCATTCTGCCTGGCAAGCAGGCAGCGGTGATGTGACCGGCAGCCACTGGGGTTTCGTCGGGCGCGAAGATCTCGGCGGCGGAACACGGGCGATTTTCCAGCTTGAGAACGGCTTCAGTGTAATGAATGGAACGGCTCGGCAAGGCGGTCGCGAGTTTGGTTATCAGGCGCTTGCGGGGCTGTCGAACAACCGCTTCGGCACGGTCACGTTGGGACGCCAGTACGACTCGGTGGTGGACTATCTAGCCCCGCTCAGCTTCACCGGTGTGCATCCTGGCGGCAACAATCTGTCTGCACATCCGTTCGATAACGACAACCTGAATAACTCGTTTCGCGTGAATAACTCGGTGAAGTTCGCCAGCAACTCATACGAGGGGCTGCGCTTTGGAGCACTGTATGGGTTCTCGGATGAGGCTGGCGGCTTCGACGACAATCGTTTGTACAGCTTCGGCGCAGCCTATGACGCGGGTCCGTTGAGTCTCGGTGCGGGTTATTTGCAGGCGAACAACGGTGGCGGTAGCAATACCGGCGGTGCGATAACCTTGACTGATCGGACGTTTATAGCCGCGCAGCAGCGTACTTATGGCGCAGGGGCAAACTATGCGCTCGGCGCAGCAAGGTTCGGCTTCGTCTGGACGCGCACGCAACTGGGTGGCCTGGATACGATCAACGGGGCCAATAGCCTCGGCCTCACGCAGAATGGCCAGGGTGCGAGCTTTAACAACTATGAAGTGAACGCGAGTTATACGCTAAGCCCAGCGCTCAAACTGATCGGCGAATACACCTACACGGACGCGGCGCTCTCTACGGCGAGCGGCGAGCATCATCCGAAGTGGCATGAGGTATCGGTGATGACCGATTATTTTCTGTCCAAGCGTACGGACCTGTATTTGCAGGCGAGCTATCAGCATATCGACAGCGACGGCTCGGGATTAACGGCCGATGTAAGCGGTCAGGCGATGTCTTCGACCGATGAGCAAATTGTGGTGGGAGTGGGGATGCGCCACCGGTTCTAAAAGGTCCGCGCGATGGCGCCGTGTGTGGGGCATGCTTAGTCCGCCGTGTCGGCAAGCAGTGCCCAGCGTTCGTGGTCGCGCCATTCCCCGTTGATGCGAAGATAGCGCGGCGAGAAGCCTTCCTGCTTGAAACCCACGCGGCGCACTAGCGCAATCGATGCGAGATTGTCCGGCTGAATGTTGGCCTCCAGCCTGTGCAAACCAAGATCGTTGAACGCATAGCATGCGGCCGCGCGGAGCGCCTCGGTCATCAGGCCCGTGCGGGCGAAGCTAAGCATTCCATAGTAGCCGAGATAGGCGCTCCGGAAAGCGCCCATGACGATCTCGTTGAGATTGATGATGCCCACTACCTGATGCGACGCTGCTTCACGCGCGATCAGGCCAACGTTGGGTCCGGTGAGGCCACGCGCAAACCAGGTGTCGAAACCGGCCTGATCGGTGAAGGATGCAACCCATGGCAAATGGTGAGCCTGGCTCGCAACGTTGGCGGCGATCAGATCGGCTGCGTCGGCCGGGGTGGCGCGGCTGAGTCGTACGTTAGTCATGTTGCTCCGTGGAGGGGCTTTTGCAGGGGAGCGTCATTTTATAGGCGAGCACGCGGGGAAGGTAGTGGCAACGCGGCTTTCCCCGCGCATTTCAAACATTGCTTCGCTTACGAGGTCGTCAATTCAAGCGACTCGACGAAATTCTCGACAAGCCTGGCGACCTCAACCGGCGATTCGAGCGGCGACAAGTGGCCGGTGCCTGGCACGACATGCATGCGAGCATGTGGAATATGGGGAAGCAGTTTCGTCTGAAGCGTTTCCACGCTGTCCACCCGATCCAGTTCGCCAGCGATAACGATCGCAGGAGCATTGATCGTCGCAACCTCGCGTGTAATGTCTTCATGGCTCGCATGGAGCGGCCACGCTGCTTTGGCCTGCGGGGCACCACGCAAACTGTCTTCAATCACCTGCTCACGATGCGCCGGGCTTAGCGTCTTCGCCGTGAGCATGTGGTCGATCGACATCTCGACCGACGCGCGCGATTCGTAGGCCACTTCCATCTGCGCCCGCACTTCAGCGGGAAGCACAAGTGGAACCGGCGGGGAGGGCGCGACCATCACCAATCCCGCCAGTCCTTCGGGACGGCGCGCCGCCAGCAATTGTGCGATCTTGCCGCCCATCGAATGACCTACCAGCACGAACTTGCCCAGATTCAGCGACTCGATTACCCCTTGTGCGTCATCGGCGAAATCAGCGAGTGCGTAGCCGTTAGCCGGAGCGTCCGAGTTTCCCCAGCCGCGGTGATCGAGCGCGACTGTCCGGTATGAGTTCGGTAGCGCGGCAATCACGTCGTTCCAGGTGCGTGACGAGCCGCCCCAGTAATGCAGAAAGAGAATAGCGGGTGTGCCGCTGCCCTGATCGTTGACCTCGATATGAATGCCGTTTGATGCGATTTTCATGGCGCCGCTCCTCTGATGTTCAAGCGATTCGATTTCCGTTTCCGGACCGTGAATGCATAGTAGATTGGATCGTTTGGCGAGATAATCCGGTATTTCCTATCATCAACCTGTCGTAAAACTATCGAATGAGCGAGCTATGGACCGTTTTGCGAGCATTGGCGTATTCGTTGCCGCGGTGGACGAGGGCAGCCTGGTGGCAGCCGGCAGACGGTTTGGACTGTCGGCCTCCATGGCAGGGAAGTATCTGAGTGCGCTCGAGGCCGATCTGAACGTCCGGTTGCTGCAGCGAAGTACGCGCAGCCTTAGTCTCACGGATGCCGGACGTAGTTATTACGTCCGCTGCAAGCGGATACTCGAAGAACTCGACGACGCCAACAGCGAGGCGAGCGATGCCCACAGCACTGCACGCGGCACGTTGCGCGTTGCCGCGCCGGTTACTTTTGGCGAACTGCATATGGGCGACGTGGTGGCGCGTTACCTCGAGAACCATCCGCAGGTGAACATCGAGGTTTCGCTTGATGATCGCTACGTTGATCTGCAGAACGATGGAGTCGATGTCGCGATCCGCATCGGCCGGTTGCCCGATTCGCAGCTGGTCGCGCGGCGTCTTGCGCCGTGCAGGATGGTCCTGTGCGCGGCACCTGCGTTTCTCGAACGTGAGGGTGTGCCGAAAACGCCCGAAGATCTGCGTGACGCGCCTCGTCTGGCCTTCAACGAGGCGGTGTCGATACCTGAGTGGGCACTGATAGATGAAGCAGGCCGCCAACATGCGATCGACGGGCCGTACCGGATGCAGGCGAACAACATGCAGATGCTGCTGGCGTCGACGCTGGCAGGTATCGGCATTGCGTATGGGCCTACGTTCGTGTTCGGACCGCATATCCGCACGAAGCGACTGGTGGAACTCTTGCCCGGATATAAGGCGCCCGAATTGACGATCCACGCGGTTTATCCGACTGCGCGCTATGTGCCTTCGAAGGTGAGGCGGTTCATGGATTACTTGGCTGAGGCTTATGGAGAACAGCCGTCATGGGACGAGTTTTAGGCGGGCTGGCTCAGTTGCCGATCTGCTTTCTAAGGCCAATCATCGTAATGCTATAGCCGTTGCGCGTATAAAACTCGTGGGTGCGCTTTCGCTCGTTGTTGCAGCGTATGACAATCGATGTAGCGTTGTATTCGTGGCTTTTGATCCAATGCTCGGCGCTTGTAAGGAGTTCGCGGCCAGTGCCGACGCCTCTCGAACCCTCACGCACCACGAAAGCCAAAATCTCTCCATATTTTCCACTGGAGATGATGATGTCGACGCGAGCATGAATCCATCCAAGGACTTCTCCGGCGTCATTTTCATAGACAAGAATCTTGTGATCCGATCTGGGCAATATGACCTCAAGCCGGGTCTTGATGTCTTCCTCGGAAGCAGTCCAGCCGAACTGGCAACTCAAGATGCAAATTTCTTTCGCATCGCTCGATCGCGCGTCCCGAATGCTCATGTCACTTTCCCCGATGGTCCTGGATCGGGGTTGATTGTCGACGATTCAGGCGCGGATGTCGAATCGCCGCGCTCCTGTTTTTTCCCGACTCAAGCAGCAAAGTCCGTCGATGCCGACAACGCCTTCCACGTCTCCGTTTCCTGCGTAACATAAGCGTTCTTCGCAGCGATAGCAGCAAGCGTGTCAGTACCAAGCGGAAGACGCAGCGGTGGCGTAGGTGCATCAACGAGTTTGATCATCGCAGCCGCCAGCTTGTTCGGATCGCCCGGCTGGTTGTGATTCATCTCCTGGGCTTTGCGGCGCACGGCGCCTGCGCTCGCGTCATAGTCGGCAATCACCTCAGGCGCCACGACCAGCGAGGATCCATCCAGAAAGTCCGTGCGGAAATAACCGGGCTCGACGACCGTCGCGTGAATCCCGAGCGGTTTCAATTCGGCATGCAACGCTTCGGTGATGCCTTCGACAGCGAACTTCGTCGACGAATACACGCCGAATCCCGCCGAGCCGCGGTAGCCGCCAATCGACGAGATATTGATCACATGGCCCGAGCGTTGAGCGCGCAGCGTCGGCAGTACAGCGCGCGTCACGTTCAGCAGGCCGAATACGTTGGTGTCGTACATCCGGCGGACGTCCTTGTCAGCAGACTCTTCTACTGCGCCCAGCAGGCCGAAGCCGGCGTTATTGACCAGCACATCGACGCGGCCGAATTTCTCCACCGCCTGTTGCACCGCCGCTCGGGCCTGCGTCTCATCCGTCACGTCCAGCGCCACCGGCAGCAAGGCGGCCGATTCGCCCAGCCGCTCGACGATGGCCGCGACGTTGCGTCCCGCTGCCACGACTGCGTTGCCGTCCGCGAGCGCCGCTTCGGCGATCAGCGCGCCGATACCGCGCGACGCACCGGTAATGAACCATACGCGCTTGAAATCGCCTTGCCGGGTACTTGCCATGATGTCTCTCCTACGGATGGGTGGCCTCGGATGAGGTGATGCCATGGTAGGCGTCACGATTGACACAAACTAGCCGTCAATTGCTAGACTCATAATCAACTAAAATTTGCTAATCTGGGCGCGATCATGAACGAAATTCGTGCGATCACCACTTTCGTGCGCGCCGCGGCGCTCGGCAGCCTGCGACGCGCCGCGGTCGATCAGGGCATCTCGCCTCAGGCTGCGAGCCACGCGGTGATGCAACTGGAGAAGGAGTTGGGGGTGCGGCTGTTCCACCGGACGACCCGCAAGCTGAGCCTGACCGAGGAGGGCCAGCGGCTTTTCGACAGCGTGAAGCCGGCGCTTGCCACTCTGCACTCCGCGCTCGACGAGGCGCGGCGCTCGAAAGAGGAGGTCGGCGGTCTGCTGCGCGTGAGCGCACCGCGATCGCTCGGACTTCCGCTGCTGTGGCCTTGCTTCGAGGCATTCCAGCAGCTTTATCCGAACGTGCAACTCGAAGTGCAGTTCGACGATCACTTCACGGATCTCGTGACCGAACGTTCCGACGTGGGATTTCGGGCGGGGCCGCCACCGTCGGGCGGATCGATTGCGCGCCGGCTCATGCCGATCCATCTGATTGTCTGCGCGTCGCCGGAATACATCGAGCGTAACGGCGTGCCGCGGACCATCGAGGAACTGGCTCAGCATCGTTGCACCGGCTATCGTCGCGCGAACACCGGCAAGCTTGCGCAGTGGCAGTTCCGGATCGGCGATGAGGTTGTCTATCGCGACGTGCCCTGTGTCGTCTGTGTGAACGACACAGAAATGGAAACGCATGCTGTGCTATCGGGGCTTGGCATCGGACAGCTGGCCACCTTCAACGCTACGGCTCACATCCGAAGCGGCCGGCTCGTTCCGTTGCTGACGCAGCACATTGCGGACTACGGCATGATCCATATCTATTACGGACATCGAACCGAACAGCCGCTGCGCGTGAAAACCTTCATCGACTTCATGATCGAGCGCCTGGCGGACAACCGGGATTTTTTCCTCGATCCATCGGAATTGCGCGTCGCGCGAACACCTCAGCGCCGGGCGCGGTGAACAGCCGCGCCCGGCCCATAGACGATGTTCAGGATGGCTGACGAGTGCTTACTTGGGCGGATTCAGGTCGAACTCGATGCGGATGCCGCTCGGCTCGTAAATCATCATGTGGCGCTTCGGCCCCTTGCCGAGCAACTCGGGCGAAAACTCCACCTTGACGCCTGGCCATTTCGACACACGCTCGAATATCTCGTTGAATGCGCTTTCATCCGCGGCGCGTATTGCGAGGTGATGCAGCCCGACGTTGGACTTTCTGTCGAAGGCGACCTCGGATTCGGTGTTCTTGAGTTGCCACAAGGTCAGCATGATGTGGCCATCCGAGACGAACACGGCAGGATAGTCCGGCTTTTCGCCTATCTTTTTCCAGCCAAGGCAGTCGATAAAAAACGCGCTGGTGAGGCCGAGATCCTTGACGGTAAGACCTACGTGATCGATGCCGGTCGTGAGTGAAGCTGAACTCATGTCGTACTCCTTGCAGGGTTTCAAATTCGCAGCCTGGACGATCCGGATTCACGGCTGCGCGCTGACGAGTCTCCGGTCCCGAGCATACCGCGTTGGCGGCAATCCGACGTGGCGGGTGAATGCGACGCTGAACGTGCTGGCGGAGCTGTAGCCGACGCGCCCTGCGACCTCTGTCACACTGCACTCTTCGCGTAGCAGCAGGTTCTTGGCTAAGGCCATACGCCACGACAGCAGGTATTCCATGGGTGCGACGCCCACGGCGCGGCTGAACCGCTCGAAGAACGCCGAGCGCGAGAGGGCGGCCTCTTTTGCCAGTTGTGCAACAGTCCAGGTTTCTGTTGGACGTTCGTGCATCTGCCGTATCGCGGCGGCGAGGCGCGGGTCGCTTAGTCCACGCACCAGGCCGGGCGATGCCGCTGTTCCCGACGATCGAAGCGCCTCGATGAAAAGAACCTCCAGCAGCCGCGCGAGGACGACATCCCGTGCGGGCCGCTGCGCGCGCGTCTCGTCTCGCACAAGTTGCACGAGCGTGGCGAGCCTTTTCTCACCTCGGACGTGAATGAGTTTCGGCAGCAGCGACACCAGCAGGGCCGCATCCGGCGAACCGGCGACGCAGTGGCCCACGAGCACCACCACATCAGGCGGACCCTCCTGAACACCGACCCGGAAACTGCCATCGGCGAGCATCACCGGCGACTTGTCCGAGTGCCTGGGCGACGGCGGCTCGAGGCTCGTCATCGCGAAGTCGTACGCCGCCGGGATCAGTGCAAAGTCGTTCGTCTGGAGGATTACTGGCTCATGCCCGTCCACCTCGAGGCGGCAGGAGCCCTCGAGGATCGAACAATAGAAGGGCTGCCCCGTGTCCGAGCGGCGAACACGCCAAGGGCCGGCGCAACTGACAACTTTCGAGAAACTGGCGGTCGGCTGAAGCAGTGTGACGACTTCCGCGAGCGGGTCGACCATAACCGGACTCCTGCAAATGCAAAATGGACGCTCGATTGTAGCAAGTCCGGGTGTGGCGACTTATCGTGTGGGTACGGCAACCCACCAACGGAGTCACCATGAAAACCGTCCTGATCACCGGATGCTCGTCCGGATTCGGCCTCGAGACCGCTCGTTACTTTCTCGTTCGCGATTGGCAGGTCATCGCCACGATGCGCACGCCGCGCGAGGACGTGCTGCCGCGTTCTGCGAACCTGCGCGTGCTCGCGCTCGATGTCACTGATCCGGCCAGCATCCGCGCGGCTGTGGATGCGGCTGGGCCGATCGACGTACTCGTCAATAACGCGGGGATTGGCATGCTGAACGCGCTCGAAGGTACGTCGATGGAGATCGCGCGCGAGATCTTCGAAACCAACACGCTCGGCACGATAGCGATGACCCAGGCAGTGCTGCCTCAGTTTCGCGAGCGTAAGGACGGCGTCGTCGTCAATGTGACGTCGAGCGTGACCTTGAGGCCGCTCCATCTGCTCTCCGTGTACACCGCCAGCAAGGCGGCCGTGAACGCATTTACCGAATCTCTTGCGCTGGAACTCGAGCCCTTCAATGTGCGAGCGCGCCTGGTGCTGCCGGGGCGTGCCCCCGAGACCCGCTTCGCTGAAAACGGCCGTCCGCGGATGGCAGGTGGCATCCACGAGGCGTACGCCGAGATTGCACAGGGGGTCTTCGCGCGATGGGCTGACTCCTCCGTGGTCACGCATTCGCTGGATGTGGCCGAAGCGGTCTGGCGTGCGGCAAATGACCCATCGTGCCCGTTGCGCATTCCTGCCGGCGCTGACGCTGTGGCATGGGCCGCGCAGGTCTGATCGCGCTGAACCTCGAGTCCGGTCTTGACCGGAGCTTTGTAGTGATGCGATGGCGCCGCCGCGAACTGTGTTCGCGGCGGTCTGGCGAATCATCCGTTAAGCTATAAGGTCCGAGCGATTGCTCGCTTTTTGACGGATCTCGTGGTGACGACAAAAAAGCGCCATTCACTTAAGCCGCGCAAGATTCCACAGCAATCGCGCGCAGAACAAACGGTTGCTACGATTCTCGAGGCAGCAGCCCTCATCCTTGAGACCAAGGGACTCGACGGGCTGAATACCAATCTCGTCGCGCAGCGCGCGGGCGTCAGCGTCGGCACGCTCTATCAATACTTCCCAAACAAGGACGCGCTGATCGTTTCCCTTAGCAAGCGGGAAGGAGCCGTGTTCTTTGCCGATGCCAAAGATGCATTGCACGAACCCACCGGCCAGAAAGCACTAAAGCATCTGGTCGCCGTCGCGGTCCACCAGCAACTGCGCCGTCCGGCTCTTGCACGCGCGCTCGACTTCGAGGAAAACCGCCCCGCGATTGCGAAAGAACTGGCCGCGTCGAAGGCCGCCTTTCACGACGTAATGAAACAGATTCTGGGTCGCGAGGATATTCCGCTGCAGTCAAACATGGATGTCACGACCGAAGACCTGATCGCCGTCATTCGCGCCATCGTCGATGGTGCGGGGGAGCGCGGTGAATCGGATCGCCGCGACCTGGAAAGCCGTGTCGGCCGCGCTTTGTTCGGATATCTGGGGATCGTGGAGCGTCCGCCCGAAAAGTCGCGAGCCCGGAAATAGCCGGGGTTCCTTGTTGCCTTCCAAAAAGCGAGCAATTGTTCAGATCGTTGCTCCATCAAACCCCTAAACCCGTGCAGATATTGGGTCACACGCCACAGCACAGGCGCTGCCCAATGCGAGTTTAAAAATCGAGCAATTACTCGCAAAATAATCCTCGTGGAGCATCGCGTTGATCGGCGCGACTGCATGCAAGCGGAGCGCCGAGCAACCGCTCTACGACACATTTCAAAATTTCTGCGAGATCCATCATGAATCTTCATCAAGAAGCAAAGCTGAACCACCTCAGTTTCCCCACGACCAACGTGGCCGAAACGGCTGCCTTTTTCGAAAAATACCTTGGTTGCGAGATTGTCGCCGCTGGTGAGCACTGCCTGCTCAAACGGAACGGTTTCGACATTGTTCTGGAGCGCGTCACGGAGGAGGTGCCGGTTTGGCCAAAGAACTTCCACTTCGGCGTGGAGGTCGAGACCTTGAAGGACGTCCATACCCTCTATGAGGAGTTTCGTGCGGGAGGTGTTCGCATGGAAACTGAGGTCTTTAATAACACGCGTGGATCGCGATTCTTTTGCCGCTCGCCTGGTGGCGTCCTGATCGAGGTCAACACGCGTGAGGACATGCACAAGCAGGATGAATGGCAAAAGCTGTTCTCTTAAGAGGCGTGAATCGAATCCGAGCCGTGCGGTTCAAAGACAAGGACTAGTAGAGCATCCGAATATCTGCATTTGCCCGCCACGTACAGCAATCGTGAGCGGCGTCTCAAAGGGCATTGGGGCCGCACTGGCGTGGCGGCCTCACGCACCCCAAGAGGGGCGCTAGCGAATCCGCCTACATTTTGCTTGCTGCCTTGGCCGCAAGATTGGGCCTCTTGCCATGCGCGATGTGTGATGCGCGGGCTTCTTCCTTTTACGGCTTGGGTCTTACCCATTTCGCATCTGCAGTTATATATCCTCTCGTATACCGGGTATCACGCCCGTCCCTCGGACAAGCTTTGGCATGCGCCGTGCTTATAGTCCCGCCTACTGCGCCGGCGCGCTACAAAAAGTTACTGTTTGTTTATGAAACTCGCAGTAAGGCGACGTCGCCGCACGATTATTGGGCACTTAAGCACAAAGCTGGGCTGTTCGGCCGAATCATTTTTTAATCAAAGCGCCTCATGCATAAAAAGAAACTGCTTCGAAGTCTTGTTTGCGCAGGTCTCGCATTTGTTATTCAAACCGGCACCACCTTCGCCGCACAGTCGCCGTCGACCCCGCGGCACGTCAAGGTACTGATCATTTCGATGTTCGCGCCGGAAGGTAAAACATGGCTCGACCATCTGGGAAAAACACAGTCAATCGAAGTGGCCGGTTTATCGCCGGATTACCCCGCGGTTCACTGCAACCATGATGACGTATGCGTTGTCACGACGGGCATGGGACACGCGAACGCGGCTGCCACGATGGCCGCGCTGGTTTATTCGAAGAAGTTCGATCTGCGTAAGACCTACTTCCTGGTATCGGGCATTGCCGGCATCGACCCGGCGCAGGGCACGCTGGGGTCGGCAGCGTGGGCTCGCTATCTGGTGGACTTCGGTATCCAGTGGGAGCTCGATGCGCGCGAAATCCCCAGCAGCTGGAAGTCAGGCTATCTCGGCATCAACACAAAGAGCGGTAACGAAAAGCCTCCACTGGACTACCACACAGAAGTCTTTCAGTTAAACGAAGCGTTATTGCAGAAAGCTTACCTGCTCTCGCGCGACGTGAAGCTGACCGATAGCGCCGAAGCACAGGCGTATCGGGCGAAATACGCGACCGCGCCGGCCAATCAGCCGCCGACGGTCATCCAGTGCGACACGCTCGCCGGCGACACATGGTTCTCCGGCGAGGCGTTGGGGCAGCGCGCGCGTGACTGGACCAAACTGCTGACCGACGGCAAAGGCACGTACTGCACCACCCAGCAGGAAGACAACGCGACCTTCGAGGTCATCAAGCGCGCCGCTGCGGCGGGCCTCGCCGACACGAATCGTGTGGCCGTCCTGCGTGCGGGATCGGACTTCGATCGGCCGCCGCCCGGCGTATCGAACGTTGACAACCTGCTGAACTACCAGCAACAGGGCGGATTCGTTCCTGCAGTGGACAACCTTTATCTCGCCGGTTCGCCGCTGGTCAACGCCATCGTCAAGAACTGGGCGCAATGGAAAGACGGCGTCCCCGCTAACTAGTCAGCGCGCTGTCCGCACCGTGCGAGCGGTGCGCGCGGCATGCCGTGTCGCGCATCGCAAAGTGCTTCATTAGTTGTGAACGTAGCCATGCCTGGCATGGCTACGCTTTCCCCGATCGCCTGTGTTCGACCCTGGAGCCGAACGGGAAACGTATAAATTCAGTTTCTTTCAGTTTTAATGTTTTGCAAATAAATTAGTAATCCTATTTTATGTCGATGTAATTGAAAGGTCTTTGAGTCGTTGATGTTGTGTCTGCTGTCCCGCAGTACCAGGGTGGGGATTTCAAAAATTCCAGGCCACCTGAAGTCGAAAAAAATGCCCAGGCGCAACACGTTGAGTCGCGCAACGGGTTTGGCTTATTGACAAGAGTGAAGGGAAATCATGAAACAAAGAGCTTTGGTATCGGCCATGGGGAAGATCCTTTGGGCTGAAATAGCGCTGTCGGCAGCATTGGGCACAACACTCAGCACCTCGGCGCTCGCTCAGAGTCAACCGGCTGCAACGAACGACTCGACGCCCGCGGCCACTGCCGCGGCGCCGGCTGCCGGAGCCAGTTCGGCGGCTACCGCACCGTCTTCACCGGAGATGACGAAGGACAAAAACGGTGTTGCCCAGGTCAAGCGGTTCGAGGTGACGGGTTCGCTGATCCGTAGCTCCGACAAGGTTGGCTTTAACCAGGTCCAGACGGTCACCGCCAAGGAGATCCAGGACAGCGGCGCCAACAGCGTTTCCGATTTCCTGCGCAGCACTAGCGCCAATTCGGCCGATAGCTGGAGCGAAGCCGAGTCCAATAACTTTGCGGCAGGCGCCTCGGGCATGGCGTTGCGCGGGCTCAGCGAAAAATACACGCTTGTGCTGATCGACGGACAGCGGGTTGCACCGTTCGCCTTCTTTTCGAACGGCGTCGATACCTTCTTCGATTTGAACACACTGCCGCTTAACGCTATCGACCGCATCGAAATCGTGAAGACCGGTGCGGTGTCGCAATACGGTTCGGACGCGATCGCGGGCGTGGTCAACATCATCACGAAGCACGATTTCCAGGGCTTGCAGCTCGATGGCAGCTATGGCGGCTCCACTGACGGTGGCGGCGGCAACGGCACGGCGAAGTTCAGCGCGCTCGGCGGCTTCGGCAACCTCACTTCGGACGGCTACAACGTCACGGCATCCGCAAGCTTCGTCAGGGACAACGGTTCCACGCTGGCCGATCGCGATTCGACCTCGTCCATGGACTTCACGGGGCAGCCGGGCGGTATGTCGATGCTCGCGCCTTCCTACTGGACAAATCCCACCACGGGCAATGCGCAGGCGCTCAGTTCGTGTCCATACGGCAGCTCGGTCAAACCGGCCAGCACGAATTTCACCTCGGTCTTCTATGGTCAGACAACCGGAAGCGTCTGTGGCCTGTACACCGGCAACGGTTTCTCCATTGAACCGTGGAGTCAGCGTCTAAGCGCGAAGGTGGATGCGCAGTTCAAGATCAACGACACAACCACCGCCTTTGTCGATCTTTGGGAAAGCAACAACACGAGCGTGCAGGGCGGCGGGGTCTGGAACAACACTGTGGGCGGCACCAATTCGTCGCTGGTGTATAACCCATCGACGAAGACATTTTCGCTGTTCAACAACACCGTGCCGGCGAGCAACCCGTACAACCCGTTCGGGGTGGCGACGCCGCTCATCTATTCGTTCCCCAACTCCGTGGCGGAAACCACGGACGCCAACTACTGGCGGGCGGCCACGGGTGTGAAGGGTTCGCTCACACTGCCGAACGGGGATTGGGACTGGGCAACCACCTATACCCACTCGCAAAGCGATGTTTCCAACTCGTACTCGAACCAGCTGAATGTCAACGTTCTGAACAACATCTTCCAGAACGGCACCTACGACTTCGCGAATCCGTCGGCGACGCCGAACGGGCTTAACGGCCTGTACATGGACGCTAACAATATAGCCGTCTCCAAGCTCGACACGCTCGATGCGACGATCTCGACCCCGACGCTGTTTCACCTGCCGACGGGCGACGTGGGCCTTGGTCTGGGTGCTGAGTTCTTCCACCAGAGCGAGTCGCTGAGTCAAGGTGCGGCGTACGCCGAGGGTCTGGTGCTGACACCGGATGAGGAAGAGGTGCAAGGTCAGCGCAACGTTGCTGCGGTGTACTACCAGTTCGATATCCCGATCATCAAGGGGCTGACGTTTAGTCAGTCGGGCCGCTACGATCACTACAGCGATGTCGGTGGTGCATTCTCGCCTCGCTTCGCTTTGCGCTGGCAGCCGGTCAAGGAGTTGACCGCGTATGCGTCGTACGATCGCGGCTTCCGTGCACCGACGTTTGTCGAAGACAGCACCTCGCAAAACATGGCGCTCGTGATCAACCAGTCCGGTGCGGTGACTGCGCTGACGTCGGGCAATCCGGATCTGCAGCCGGAGCGCACGAAGAACTACAACATTGGCTTCGAACTGTCGCCGGCCCGCACAACCGATGTCGGTCTCGACTGGTACAAGATTCACGTCAGCAACGTGATCGGCATCGACCAGCCGTCGTCGACGGTCTATTACCCGGGCACGACCACGCCCGAATACGAGACCTTCGAATATCAGAACCTCGGCGGGCTCGATACGAGCGGTTTCGAAACCACCTTCCGTCAGTCGTTGCCGACGCCGTACGGTACGTTCACGCTGTCGGGAGACTGGGCCTATGTCGAGTCGTTCAAGTTTACGCTGGACGGTCAGACGGTGAATGCGGCAGGCAACAACCTCGCGCTCAATGAACCGTTCGGCGGCGCTTTCCCGCGCTGGAAGGGCAATACGACCTTGAACTGGGCGTATCACAAGTGGAGTACCTCGCTGACGTGGCAGTACGTGGGGCCTTATACGCAGACCTTCACGTACATCCCGACGCCGACGCCGCAAAGTACCAGTATGGGGTCCTATAGCCAGTTCAACCTGATGGTGACCTACACGGGCTTCAAGCACTGGACGTTGTACGGCGGCATCGACAATATCTTCAATCGCGTGCCGCCGTTCGACGCGGTATGGGCGGATGGTCCGCTGTGGCAACAGGGCTACGACACGTCGCTGTACACGTATGTCGGCCGCTTCGCGCAGATTGGGGCGACGTACAAATTCTGACGCTCGTGGGTCGTGAGCGGTTGTTATTACGTGGTTGAGGAAATGAGGCGAGCGCTCCTGCCTGTCGTCAAGCAACGCAGGCAGGGGCGGTCAGTCGTGTCTTCAGTGACCCAAACCGCTGGCTGCGATCTGCTGCTCAACGTACTGGGCGAAGAGCGCGTGCAAATGGGTCGTCGGATGAAGGTCGTCGGCGAACATGTAGGTCTGGTCTGCGTTGGCGCTCACGTAGGTTGCGGGCGAGCATAGCAAGGACGTGTCATCGGGCGTTTTCGAGGCGTCGCAGGCCTGTGCGGTGTTCGACACGGCGAAGCCATTGGCCTGGAAATTCGCAATGATCCCGTTCAGCCATGTGTAGGCATCAATCTGGATCACCTTGCTTTGCAGGCCGGCGGTTTGCAGCGCGCCGGTCAGGGTACTGTTGAAGAGTTCCGATTCCTGCGTCAAGTTGGCTCCGCCGTCGGACGACGCGAGGCCGTCAGGCGATAGACCGATGTTCGGCAGATTGACCACCACGACATGCGTGGCGCCATTCTGGACGATCAGTCCGATCTGTTGGGCGAGTGTGTTGGCGGCAGTCTGAACGATCGAAGCAGCGGCGGGCAGCGCTCCCGCGCGAAGCACATCGTTCGCGCCGGCCCACACGAGCACCAGCTGATTGGCGTTAAAGCTCTTGTACGTACTCAGGTAGCTCGAAACCTGCTGATTGACGGGCATTTCGATGTCACCAATCACGTCGGTGAGGAAGTTGTATTCGGTCGCGGGCGTTGCCACCGTCGCACCGCCTTCCGCATAGCCCATACCGCCGTTCGGACTCAGTGCATGTGTGAGGCCGATCGTGTACGCGGCGGTGAGCGTATTGCCGTAATACTGCGCGACGTTCTGCGTCCACACCTGGCCTGGATTGGTCGTAAAACGCCCGCCACCCACCGCGCTTGCGATCGGCGCGTACGTTCCGACGTCCGAGAGGCTGTCGCCGAACGAGACAACCTGCAGATTGACGCCGCCTGCCGGTGTGGTTGTGCTGCCGCCGCTAGTCGAACTGCCTCCGTGGCCGCCGCCGCATGCTGCAAGCAATACGGCCGCGACGGAAAAAATTGCAGTCCGTACCTTGTTATTTACAGCTCGCATAAATTACTCCTCCCGGGCCGGCCCGTTGCTGCAGGCCGGTGGCGGCCTAAGCTCGCGGGTCGCCGTCGCAATGGTGCTCAATAGTGCTTACGGAGTAGCAAAAAATGTGCACTATCGCGGCCGAGCGGCCGACATACCACGGAGGAGGAGAGCTTTCATTCAGACTTGCTCGATCTGCAGTTCATCGAGTATCTGAGTCATGAGGCCGGCGCGTCGCCATTGCAGCCATTTGATGTAGCACGTCTGCGATGGCGGAAAGTTGGCCGGTAGCCGGTGCCACTTCTCGTCGCGGGTGATGACCCAGAGAATGGCATTCAACACATCTCGCGGATCCCGGGCGGGGCGGCCAAACCGCTGCTTCGAATCGCGGGACAGGAGATGGCTGACGCGCAACCAAGCCTCATCGGAAAGAGGAATATCCATCACGGTGACCCCAATTAACTATCCAGTACATTCCCAATATACGTTTTAGTGGACGGGCTCTAAAGCGTGATCTAGCGAAGATTTCACACCTTATCCCACAGATTGGATCATTCGGGGCGGTGTATTGACGGCGGGAATGTTCCTACGTAAACGAATATGGCTCGCGCGACGCGCTTACGTCAGATTTAATCCGCCATCCGAGAGCAGAATTTCGCCGGTCAGATAGTCCGAGGCGACCAGCAAGGCGACAGCCTGCGCAATGTCCTCGGGACTGGCTGCCCGGCGCATGGGTGCGCGCTCTTGCCAAAGTTGCTGCGCCTGGGTCCAGTTGGCGGTAAGCGGAGTATCGACGAGTCCAGGTGCGACCGCATTCACGCGGATATCCGGCGCAAGCGAAACAGCGAGCAGGCGTGTGACGTGATTTAACGCGGCCTTGGTTGCTGCGTAAGGAATGGAGGCTCCCTTGGGCCGGACGCCGGCGTGCGAACTGACGTTCACGACGCAACCAGGCCGTCCTCGCGCGGTCGCATCGCGCAGCGCAGATTCTGCTTCGGACACCAGACGAAATGGAGCAACGACATTGACTTCATACAGTTCGTGCCACACGTACGGTGTGGCCGCCTGGAGATCGGCGTGTGGGATCACGCGACTTATCCCGGCGTTGTTGACCAGAACGTCGAGGCGGCCCCACACGCCAACTGTTTCGCGGATAAGCCTCACCCTGTCCGCATCGTCGGCCAGGTCGGCCTGGATATAAACTGCTGAGCCTAGTTCGCGGGCCAACGCATGACCCGCGTCAGCCGAAGTGCGCGAATGCAAAACGATCGAGTATCCCTCCCTCGATAGCCTTCGGGCGATGGCCGCGCCGATACCGGAAGTCGAGCCGGTGACAAGGGCGACAGGGGCGGGCGTCTTTGTCGATGCACTGATATCAAGGGTCATGGTTTTCCGCTCTTCGGCGGAGATGGCGATTTTAGTTTAGGGCCTACGCGTCTCGGCTAGCCGGCGCATCAGATGTTGTCGATCGCCACCGGTTCGATCTTGTCGGCGGGTTCGAAGCCGAAGACCTTGCCATAAAAATACAACTCGGCTTCGAGCGAATGCGTGATGTTCTCGGCCCGCTTGAAACCATGGCCTTCCCCTTGATACAGCACGTGAGCAACCGGCAGGCCCTTCGCGCGCACCGCCTGATAGATCGATTCGGCCTGATTCGGTGGCACGACTTTGTCGTCTGCGCCCTGGAAAAGGATCATCGCGCTCGACATGCGATCCACGAAATGGATCGGCGAACGTGCCTGGTAAAGAGCGCGCTCCTCGGGGTAAGGACCGACCAGCCGGATCATGTAGCGCGATTCGAACTTGTGGGTGTCTTGCATCAAGGCTTCGAGATCTGCCACACCGTAATAGCTTGTACCCGCTTTGAAAAAATCATGGAAGGCCAACGCGCACAACACCAGATAGCCGCCGGCGCTGCCCCCGCGAACGGCGAGTGCGTTCTCGTTCACGCGCTTCTGGCCTATCAGGTAACGCGCTGCATTGATCGCGTCGTTGATATCGACGATTCCCCATTGGCCATTGAGGCGTTGCCGGTATGCGCGGCCATGGCCGCTGCTGCCGCCATAGTTGACGTCGACCACGCCAAAGCCGCGACTGGTCCAGTACTGGATTTGCCACTTGAATCCGGAATGCGTCGCGGAGGTCGGGCCGCCGTGAGCGATCACGATCAATGGGGGCAGCGTGCCGTCGGGCCCGTTGAAGTCGGGGTTGGTCGGTGCGTAAAAGAAAGCGTGTGCGTGGAGGCCGCCTTCAGTCGGGAAACGGATCGGCTCGGCAATCGATACATAGTGGGCGTCGACTTCTGCACGATCGGACTTGCGCACGATGCGGCTAACCCGAGTCCCGAGATCGAGCTCGACGATCGCTTCGCCTGCGGTCGGCGAACTGCCGACGAAGGCCACCCGTTGAGCGTCGACCTGCAGGTCGCGCATTGTGCTGTATGGCGTGGGGATTTCGTCGAATGCACCCGTTGACGGATCGTACACGGCCAGATGCGTAATGCCATTCTGTTCGTAAAGACAGGCAATCCGGCCGTCATCCGTGAAGCCGTAGGTGGTCATACCGAACACCCACTGCGGCTTGCCGAATTCGGCATCCATGGGGCGAAGGGCTTCGAGTGTGTCGTCTGAGGCGTTCACGTCGGGTACAACGGATGAAGCACCTCGCACCCGATAGAGGTTCCACCATCCGCTACGATCCGATACAACGTGCAGATCGCCAGCCGGCGACCAGGCGGGCTGAAACAGCGATTCGCTGTTGCTCCCCGCCGCACGGCGCGGCGTACCCAACGCGCCATCGGCTGCAATCTCAGCCACCCAAAGTTCGGTGCCATCCCACGGCATGTTCGGGTGGTCCCAGCTCAACCATGCAAGCCGCGTTCCGTCGGGGCTGATGCAGGGCGAAGAAAAGAAATCGTGACCGTCCGCGATCACTGCGGCTTTTCCGGTTGCCAGATCGATGCTGACCAACGTGTTGACCGGTTCATGGCCGCCCTGGCGATGATCTTCGCAAACTCCGATCAGACGCCCGCGAGCCGGATCTGCGATCAGGTCCGCATAGCGGAGGCCCTCGGTTTGCGTCACGGCTTTCGGCTGGCCGGAGGCATCGAGCGTGTAGACCTGTTGATCCTTGAAGTTGCTGAAGAAGACGCCGGCAGCAGTCACGGCAAATGAACCGCCGCCGTATTCGTGCGCGCGCGTTGCGGCGTCAAACGGCGCTGCTGTCAGGTCCTCCACTTCGCCATCGGCGCGAAGCCGGACCAGCGCATTCCTGCCCTTTTCCTGCGGACGTCCCTCGGTCCAGTAAATGCCATCGGCACCGATGCGCGGCTGTCCGAGCCGGATCGATTCGCCGACGACCAGCGCGGCGGTAATCGGCGACTTCCAACTGCCGAATGCAGCGTAAATGGGGGATGCTGCTTTCGGCGAGGAGGACGATTCGGTGGAGTTCATGGGGGCGCGAAAGGTAGGAGTAAGGGCGTGAGCGTTTGGCTAACCGTTGATCGTTTGTTGCGTGCAATCTTTGTCCGGGTGTGAGGCCGGATTGGTTGCGTCAGACATACGTTGCGCTTGCAGTCGCACAGACGTTCGCTAGCGTATCACGGGGAAGATCATGTGTTCGTTGACCATGTTTCCTCAGTGGCTTTGGCTTTGTGCGCGGGCCAGAAATACAGGGCGGCCGCGCCGCGCAGGCCAGGGCCCTGGCGGACCGCCGCGACTTCCCGATCGCGAAACCAGAATGTGAGCGATACCACGGGCGTGCCAGGCTTGAGCATGCGATCGAGATGCGCGGCCAGCTTAGGCATCGGCTTGATCATCAGATAGCACGTTACCGCATGCGCATCGCGCAGATCGCAAGCGTAGAAATTGCGTCGCTGCAAAAATACATTAGGCATCCTGCGGGTTCGAAAGCGGGCTACCCAGTACGGTAGCGGTGAAGCCTCGATACCGTGGATTTGCGCATCGGGAAACGCCCGCGCTAGCGCCATGACGAGCGAGCCCCACCCACTACCCAGCTCGTACACGATGGCCTGGTTCGGCAAACTTGCCTGCTTCAGTAGTGCCACGACATCCGCCGCTTCAGGTGAGCTTGACGACATTGGCGGCACGCCGGTAATGGCCTGAAACACGATCAACGATAAGCAAAGCGAGAAAACGACCAGCAGCAAGACGAGGGAGGGGAGATCGAACATGAACGATTTGCCTTCTGTTTTCGCCTGTCATGTCGCAAGCCAGTTCATGCGACGTCCAAGGGTTGAACATGCGATTATCTGCGACAATCGCCGCGATACCGCAAACGTGGTCACGCAACGGCACTGATACTAGCCGCTGAGGCGGAAGCGAAGCGCCGAGGTTGCAAGAAAGTGATCGTCGATACCTTCAGCTTTCAGGCACCGGACTTTTACCGGAAGCTGGGTTATTCCGAATGGGGACGCCTGACCGAAATGGCTGGCGTGCATGAGCGCTATTTTTTCCGCAAGGCGCTCTGAGCGCCACTGATCTGCGATCATGAGCTCGTCGTAAATACGGTCCGCGCGCGGTCATCGACGTCTGCCCAATGCTTTTCCACCTCAGACAGAGGAACGGTTTTCGTTGCGATCTTCAAGCCACCGGGCACAGCGGCACGGAGCACCTGCGTAATCGCATGGAAGATGCGCGGCATCGGAATGCTGCCGATCCCGCTGCCCATGAGTTCGATCGCCGTCGATCGAAGTATTGCGCTGGGCAGGCTAATGGTTGATCCACTAATAGCGCCGATCTGGATGAAGCGGATTGGCACCGCATCCGGAGCAACATGGGCGGCGGCCGCCAGTAACTGTTCCGCGCTTTGCCCCCAAAGATAGTCGAGAACCACGCCTACACCGTCACGAAAGTGAGTTTGAAATTCGCTTTCAATTGCTGCCGCATCCTGCGTGAGGTTGATCGTGACGTCAGCGCCGAGCGTCTGCAAAGTCTGTAATGCCAGATCATTGCGTCCGGTCGCGATGACCTTGCCGGCTCCGAGGTACCTCGCGATCTGCACGGCCAGACTACCCGAGGAACCGGTTGCGCCGTTGATCAGCACTGTTTCTCCCTTGACCAGCTTTGCACGTTCAACGAATGCAGCCCACGACGACATGCCTGGAATCGCGATCGCGGCTGCCGTGACATCGTCGAGCTCAGGCGGCAACGCGATGCACCGTTGCTGCTTGACGAGGCAATAGTCGGCCATGCCGCCGAAGGGCGCTTCGGGAAGCACAAAATAGACGCGCTTTCCGTCTTCGAGCGTCCCGACACCGTCCATGCCTGGGACGAGGGGAAACTCTCCCGAGGAGCTATAGTGGTTGCCAGATGCCCGGCTCCTCGTAATGTGGCTTAAAGCTGACGCTGCAACTGCGATGCGGGCCGTGCCTTCGGTGACGGTCGGCTGTGTGAAGTCTGCATAAACTGGCGTTGCGCCAGGTCCTTTAACGAGTGCCGCTTTCATGTTTGCTTTCCTTTGACGAATATAAAAGTATCGGTTTCGTCCTCGGCTAGAGAACTCGATATATGTGTATAATGCACGCATATTGAACATGCGCAAGGAATCCAATGGCGATGAAAAGAGAAGTCCGCGAGCTGCGGGAAGCCCTGCTGGATCTGACGGGTATTTTGAATCGGCCGCAGCCCGACGCTGCCTTGATCGAAGCCGCCGGCGTCGACCTGGACCGCGCGCTTTTCCCGCTACTGGCCCGGGTAGAGCGGCGCGGGCCGCTTGGCATCGTGGAACTGGCCGAGTTAGTTGGACGCGACTACACAACGGTCAGCCGGCAGATCGCAAAACTGGAGAGCCTTGGGCTTATTGCGCGTTGCCCCAGTCCGGAAGACGGACGGGTTCGCGCGGCGGTCATTACGGATCAGGGGCGGGCGATTACGACGGCACTTGACGCCGCGCGCCAGAAGATCGTTGAAGGATTGCTGGCGGATTGGGACAAGGAAGACGTACGCGACCTCGTACGTCTTCTTCGCAGGTTCGCTGACGATGCGCTTGGGTGGGTCAAGACGCTGTAGGTAGCGGTTTGCCTCGGGATGATTCAGGTGCCATGCGCGACATCATGGACCGGAGAACGCGGGTGGTGGCATAAAGCCTCCGAACTCGCGTTCCACAAGGTTGGCAAAGGCGATAGGCGTGCGGTCTTCCAGATAAGGGCCGATTGCCTGGAGCCCGATCGGCAAGCCGGAGTCTCCAAGGCCGATTGGGAACGTGGTCGCCGGCAATCCAGCCATGTTCGCGAGACTCTGCCATGCCGCCTGCTCAGTGTAGGCGACTCGTTTGCCGTCCACTTCGATGTGACGCGAGCGCATGTCGGAATGATCATGGACGAAAGCCGCTACGGTAAGCACGGGACAAACGACGAGATCCCACTCGCGAAAGAACTGGCGCCACCGGTGCATCTGCGCAACGCGCGTGCGATCGGCGTCAATCCAGTCCCGATGACCAAGCACGACACTGCGCAACTCGACGGCCGCTGGACTCGTGTCGTCGCTCGATAGACCGGCGGCAAGCCCCTGGAGCGAGCGATATTCCTCAAGCGGCAGCCCTGCACCCGAGAATGACAGAAGTAACTGTCCGAACGTGCGCAATATCAGACTGAGATCGGGTAGCAAGGCGCTCCCCGTTGCAACAACGCAGCCGGTTCCCTCAAGACGCTTGCGGAAACGTTGCATCGCCGAGCGCACATCGTTGGAGAGCGTCGCATCAGGGTGATCCTCGAGCATCAACACCCTGAAGTCGGCGAGCCGGGTATGGCGAGGGGGTGGAAGATCCAGTCGGTAGCCTGTCGCTTGCATATCGTCGGGGCCGGCTAGCACGTCGAGGGCCAATGCGAGATCGCCGGCGCTGCGCGCCATTGGACCGACCACGGCGAGGTCGGGATCGGCGCTGACTGAAAGCATCGGAATGCCAGGGGGTGCCATACCCCGCATCGGTATCAGGCCGTGAGTGGGCTTGTGCGCATAGATGCCACAGCAGTGAGCGGGAACGCGCAGCGAGCCGCCGATGTCGCTACCCAGTTCGAGCGGCACGAACCCAGCCGCCAACGCGGCAGCGGAGCCGCCAGACGAGCCACCTGGCGTTCGGGTGAGGTCCCAGGGGTTGTTGGTCACGCCGTAAATGCGATTGTAGGTCTGCCAGTCGTTCAGCATGGTCGGGACATTGGTCTTCCCCAGAATCACGGCGCCTGCCTGTTTGAGACGCCGCACGGCGACCGCGTCTTCTGTGACCTCGAGGTTCTCGGTGCCTGGTACTCCCCACGTTTTAGGCAGCCCCGCCACGTTAAAGGACTCCTTCACCGTAATGGGCACACCGAGGAGCGGACGACGTTCGCCACGACCGAGCGCGTCATCCGCATCTTTGGCTGCGCGGCGCGCGCGTTCGAAGTCTCGTATCACGACGGCATTGATCTGCCCATCGTAACGTTCGATGCGAGCCACGGCGTCGTCAAACAGTTCGACTGCCGATACCTCGCGCGACTGCAACGCAGCGATCATGTCGCGGACGGTACTGAAGCTCAAGTCGTTCTCCTGATCATTGATAAGTCACTTCTTTGACCCGTCAGCTGGCTCTGAGCGATCCTTTACAGGCAGCCAGACCTCAACGAAACCGGTTCCCGCAACTGGATCGAAATCTTCGCTATAGCGTTCGAGTTCGGGCGCCTCCGCGGCCTCCATTCCCGACTGCGGCAGCCAATGATTCCAGATGCTGTAGAAGGTCTGATGCAGCGTGGTGACGTGTCCTTGATGCACAAAGACGGCGTAGTGCTGGGGTTTGATTTCAATGCAGCGAAACGATGGAGGCAACCGGTCGCGGCTTTTCACCTCCACACCGGCGATATATTCAAACCCGCCTTCACTATCCGGGTTGCAGCAAACTCCATAGGTCACACCGCCGACCTGATCGGCGAGATTGCCGATGTACGGAATGAAGGCTTGCCAGAGCGTAGGGATGCCTTCGTTGGTGTCGAACGTAAACCGGCCGCCCATGCCGCCGATCAAAAGCGTCCCGCCCGCCTCGAAGCGTGGCCCGGCGAGATCGACAATTCTGGTTTCTTTCATGCGTAGTGGCTCCACAAGAGACATGCCATCAAGATTGCGCCCGGCTCGCACCCGTTCGGGCGTGATGCCGAACAGATCGTGGAAGGCGCGCGTAAACGCCTCGTGCGACCCATATCCCGTGTCCAGCGCCACGCTGAGAATGTCCGGTGCGCCCTGCGCAAGCTCGCGTGCCGCACGGCTGAGCCGTCGAGCCCGGACGTAGCGCATCACCGGCCATCCTGTGCTGATTGCGAAGCTGCGAGCAAGACCGAAGCGTGAGACTTCGCAGATGCTGGCGATCCGGTCGAGGGTCAGCTCCCGGCCCAGTTCAATTTCAATGAACCACAGCGCTTTTGCAACTACATCCATGGGTTTCCTGACGAGGGTTTCGAGCAAATATAGGGCATTGCCGGGAGCCGCATTTGATCGTTCTTGCGAGAGGCGGTTCATGCCTCCACTTGCGCGAATCAGGTGACTGACAAGTGAAGCTTGTCAGTTGACGAAAGCCGATTGGGCAGCTATCGTGCATCCATTGCAAGACTAAACCTCGCCCATCGCGGGCAGGTGTCGGGGGATTTCGTCCGCGCAAATGCGACGTCGTGAGCCACTGACAGGAATGCATCGCTCGCCTGTATGCATTTAGGATGGCGAATTAAATGATGATGTTAGAACGAATCGACAAATCGCGTCATCGTCAAACCATAAGGAAACACCATGAAGTTTCTCAAAGCGCCGCGTGATGCCCTGATTCAGCCCTTGCAAATTGTTTGCGGCATCGTGGAGCGGCGCAGTACCCTGCCTGTTCTTTCCAGCGTGCTTGTGTCCACCGCAGGAAACGAATTGAGTTTCCGTAGTACCGACCTGGAACTGGATCTGAGGGCGACGGAAACGATCGAATCCTGCGAGTCCAGTACGTCCCTGACGGTCAACGCCCGCAAACTTCTGGATGTCGTGCGGGCCATGCCCGATGCACCCATCAGCCTTTCGTCTTCAGGCCACCGTCTCATCATTCAGGGACCAGGCAGCCGGATATCCCTGCATGCGGGAAGCGCTGAGGATTTTCCTCAGATCAGGCAAAGCTCAGAGCCGGAGCTGTCGCTTTGCGTCAACGCCGGGAGCCTGAAGCGGCTTTTGCACATGGTGCATTTCGCCATGGGGGACAACGACATTCGCTACTTCCTCAACAGGGCGTTGCTGATCACCGGACGTGAGCTGACTGCGGTGGCCACCGACGGACACCGATTGGCGACCGCGCGCATTGCGTCGCAAAGCGAGCACGAAGTGCGCGAGATCATTGTGCCAAGAAAGGCGATCATCGAACTGATACGCCTGCTTCCGGAAGACGATTCGACGGTCATGCTAACCACTGCCGCGGGATACGCGAGTTTCGCCTTTGGGAAGATATTCTTCACCTGCAAGCTGATTGCGGGCCGTTATCCCGACTTCAAGCGCGTGATCCCTTCCGGATTCGAGGCGGAATTCACGATTGACCGGAAATCGTTTTACGCCTGCTTGCAGCGTGCGGCCGTGCTCACAACCGAGAAATTCAAAAGTGTCCAATGGGTTGCAGGAGAGGGCCGGCTGCAGGTGAGCGTCAGCAACCCTGAAGACGAGGAATCGGTGGAGGAGGTTGAGATAGACTACGCGGGAACGCCCGTAGACCTCAGCTTTAACATCCGTTATTGGATGGATGCACTGGCAACGCTTCGGGCCGATACCCTCGAGGTCCGTTTGAGCGCCGCGAAACTGGCCGCGCTGATTGTCGCTCCCGGCGATGAGGCGTTCCGCTACGTGGTGATGGCATTGCGCAAGTGAGCGGCCCGCGTAGCTGCTGACAGCCTCGCGGGCCCAGCATGTTCAACTTGAAGGAGATTGGCGTGGCACATGGCGAGCATAAATATCGGGTCTCGGTGGAATGGACCGGTAACCGTGGCACTGGAACGTCTGGCTACCGCGAATATGGCCGCGACCATACTATTCGCGCTGGCAGCAAGCCCGATATTCCAGGGTCGTCGGATGCGGCGTTTCTCGGTGACGCAGCGCGCTGGAATCCCGAAGATCTGCTGGTCGCCTCTGCTTCGGCGTGTCACAAGCTTTGGTATCTGCATCTTTGCTCTGATGCGGGCATTGCGGTGCTCGAATATCTGGATCACGCAGAAGGGACGATGGTCGATAGCGCCCAGCGTGGCCAGTTTACGCAGATCGTTTTGCGCCCGCATGTAACGATTCGCGCGGGCGGCGATCGTGATCTCGCGAAGCATCTGCATCATGCGGCGCATGAAAAATGTTACGTCGCAAACTCGGTCAATTTCCCGATCGTTTGCGAGCCGACGATCGAAGTCGCGCCGGCCTGGTATCAGGTGCCGTACTCTTGCACAGAGGCTTTGCCCGGGGGACGCGCCCGTCGTTCGAGTAAAGCCTGAAATGCCTGCTTGATGCGCTCAACGGCCTTTGTCTTGTACGGGAAGCGCTGATTATTCCCATGTACGAGCATGCTCGCATTGACTTCGAACACGACGATGGCGCCATCGCGCGCAAGTCCGCAGTCGATGCCGAAGTAATCCAGACCGATAGCGTCACGAATCGATTGCAATGCGGCGCGCTGAGTGGCTCCGAAGACGCGCGACGGATCTTCGAGGAACGCTTGTTCCTCGTTCTGCATCCATGCGTGGGTCGCCATGCTGGTGGTCACGTGATGGACCTTCCACTTGTCGTCAATCGCGAGATGGTACGGCAGGATCTCGTCGCCCACGCAGACGAAGCGGTATTTGCGGAAATAGCCGTCGTTGGACCGGTAGTCGACGAACGATGTCAGATAGTAGCTGCTGGCATTGAGTCGGCTCAGGAATGCCTCTAGCTGCGCTGGATCCTCGAATTTCTCGAAGTTATCACCACCGTGTGCGCCAGCAGGCCTTACCAGAACCGGAAAAGTTAAGGACTCCTGTGACGTTCCTTTAACCATCGCAGCCAGTTCGGCCGCTGAATAAAGCCGTGTCTGCGGGACACAGCAACCCGGTAGTTGCGCGAGCCGCTTCGCAACCGCATCCCGGCCCGTTCCCGCAATCAGTTGTGGCGGGTTGATAACCGGGCTGCCCACGCCGTCCACCAATGCTTGCGCCGGTGCGAGAAAGGCGTGACCGCGATCGACATCGGAAATGAGATTCACGACTACATCAGCATAGATCCGCAGGCGGTCGATGTCGTACTCCACGTCCGGCAACAGGGTGATGATGTTGGTCTCGAAGCGGGCCCGCTCGATCAGATATTCGATCGGGGTATTGCCCGCATTCGGTCCAAATACAAACAGCACGCGGAATGCAGGCGGTGCGACGCTGGCCGGGATGGTGATCAACGGCTTCAGTTTCAGCGCGCGGCGATAGCTGGCGTCGGCCTCGTCGTCGAGACCGAGTGCCTGCTGAAAATTGGCGACGATGTGCAGCGTCGCGGCGTCATCCGGTTCGTGTTCGAGGGCGCGCTTGAAATGACTCAGCGCACGTTGCCGTCGTCCCGTGCAGGCTTCGGCAAGGCCAAGCTGCCGGTGCACGGCGGCATGGTCACCGGGCCGCGCCAGTAGTTGAGCGAGCAGGCCAATCGCTTCTTCGAATCGATCCCTTCGGATCAATACCTGGGCGAGTCCAAAGCAGGCGTCCCAATGACCGGGCTCGATACCGGTCGCCTGACGAAAATGGCTTTCGGCGAGGTCAAGGCGTCCCTCCTGCTGATAGGAGGAGGCGAGGGAAAGATGAGAGTCGATGGACATGGTTGAAGAGCGCCGCCAGGCGTGGCACGTGAGGCGACGCGCGCGGCGGGTAGAGCGATGGTTCAGCGGGTCTCACATCCGGTTGCGCGGATGAAACGCAATCAGAGGAGACGAACCGTTGGAGAATAGCAGCGCAATACTTGCGCCGATTTGAACTTCGAGCCCGAAGGCTTACGGATCATTACGAGGGGTGTCTGATGTAAGTTTCGGTAATGAAATACTCTGTGCTTACGCGCGTTTCCGCTGCACTGCCTGATACGGTTCGCCGGCTTTGAACCGGGTCAGCCGGTCGCTGGCTTCGGTAATCGCCCATAAAGGGGCTTTCTGCAATTGCTGGTCGTAAATCGTCACAATCGACGCGAAGATGTCGTAGCCGGCCCGATCGAGCATCCATTCGCCGCTGGCGCGACCGCGCTCGAAGCAGGCGGCGCTCAAAGCGTCTGCCGTCCGCAGCGCTTCGGGTGTCAGCTTGCCGTAACCTGCTTCGACGATGAAGGCGACGAGCAACATCGCCTGCGTCACCGTCTGGGCCGCTTCGACGTTCCCGTCCCCACGCCGCAGGCTGTCGAGCGCCAGGTGGACCTGGAGGGCGAGTTCATCCGCGGTGTCCCTCGGAAGTGGCAACAGCATGGCCTTTGCTGCCCGCGCGCGGGCTGCCTGGGTGTTGCCGGAAAACGGAATTGTCTTGGCCATGAGCGGGTCGTTAGAAGGTGGCAGTTGCAATAACGGCCTCTCCGCCAAAAGCTTAAGCCCCTCGACTTCGTCGCGACCCTTAGGCTTCCACATACATCGTGTCAGCCGATTCCCCCATTAGCAGTTCCCGGTTTGCATCGGCCGCGGCGCGCAGATAGTCCCACAACGAAGTGATGCGTCGCAGTTTGCGCAGGTCCTCCCGGCAGCAGAGCCAGAAATGCCGCGTCACGACGACTTCATGCGGCAAGACGGCTTCGAGCAGGGGATTCGGCTCCGCCATAAAGCATGGGAGGATCGCGAGCGCGTTGCCTTGCAGCGCAGCATGATACTGGGCGATCACACTCGTGCTGCATAGATTGGCCGCGGCGTTAGGGATGGTCCGGTCGAGATAGAGCAGTTCGCGGCTGAAGGCGAGTTCGCCGACGTAGCTGATAAAGGCGTGGTCGCGCAAATCGGCAACGGTGTTCACCGGTGCATGACGATGCAGATACTCGCGCGTGCCATACAGCTTGAGCCGGTAGTCGCACAGTTTGGTATAGACGTATTGGCCGCGCTCCGGCCGCTCCAGCATGATGGCGAGATCCGCCTCGCGTTTGGACAGGCTGACGAAATGCGGAACGGGTAGCAGGTCGATCGAAATATCCGGATGTTTACCCGCGAAGCGCGCCAGCTGCGGCGCGAGAAAAAAGCATCCGAAGCCCTCGGTGGAGCCGACCCGCACGTGCCCCGACAGCGAGTGCGCACCACCCGTGAACTGCTCGGCGGCGGATTGCACGGTGGTTTCCACGGCGTCGGCGTAGGCGAGCAGGCGCTGGCCGTCGGCGGTCAGCACGAAGCCGTCGGCCCGTGATTTATCGAACAACACGGTGCCCAGCGACGCCTCCAGTTCTCTCACCCGGCGTGCCACGGTGGTGTGGTCGACGCCCAGCCGCTTTGCCGCACCGCTGGCCCGTTGGGTCCGCGCTACCTCGAGGAAGTAGCGCAGATCATCCCAGTTCACGCTTTGCATCTAGTCTCCCGTCGATTCGGAGTTAGCGCTTCAGTGCGCTACTCCGAGCCCATGCCAGCTGGCTTGCGTTGTGTTTTTTTGCATATCAGATGGGCTTTTTCATCTCTATGCCGTGGATATTCGAATAACTATACTCGGATGCAAGCCGCTGGAACAACCACGGCATGGACGCCTGCGCCATCCGCGCGACTGGCGAGCCTATAAAGATATCGGAGACAAACAGGATGCAGATGCAATCGACCCCCGACCGGGCGGCAGTTGCCGCACCGGTTCCCAGGCGCGCCCGGGATTACCTGATCGCCGGTTGGGCCAGCATGGCCGGCACCACGATCGAGTGGTACGACTTCTTCCTCTACGGCACGGCCGCCGCGCTGGTATTCAACAAGATCTTCTTTCCGACGCTCGACCCGATTCTCGGCACGCTTGCCGCGTTCGCAACGTACGGCGTTGGCTTTATCGGGCGTCCGATGGGCGGCATCGTGTTTGGCCACTTCGGCGACCGCATCGGCCGCAAGGCGATGCTGCTGGTCACGCTGCTGATGATGGGCATTCCGAGCATGGTGATCGGCCTGATTCCTTCTTACCAGAGCATCGGTTACTGGGCCGCGGCGCTGCTGGTGGCGATGCGCTTTCTGCAGGGGATGGCTGTAGGCGGCGAGTGGGGCGGGGCTGTTCTGATGGCGGTGGAACATGCGCCGCCTGGCCGCAAGGGTTTCTTCGGCAGCCTGCCGCAAACTGGCGTGGGCTTCGGGCTGATTCTCTCTTCGCTGGCGATGGCCGCTGTCACCGCACTGCCGGAAGCCGATCTGCTTGCATGGGGCTGGCGCGTTCCGTTTCTCGCCAGCATCGCGCTGGTGGTGATTGGCTGGGTGATCCGGGTACGCGTGCCTGAATCGCCGGACTTCGAACGGGTGAAAGCGCAGGGCGAGCCGGTCAAGGCGCCGATCCTCGAGGCCATGCGCCGGCATCCGCGCGAACTGCTCATCATCATCGGCGCACGGGCTGCGGAAAACACCTGGTTCTATCTGGTCGTTGCTTTTGCGCTCGCTTATGCCGCCAATCAGTTGAAGATTCCCAAGGCCTCCATCCTGCATGCGATCACCGCTGGCGCCGTGCTGTCGCTGGTCACGATGCCGTTTTGCGGCCACCTCAGCGATCGCATCGGCCAACGGCGTCTGTTCCTGATCGGCCTCGTCATCATGTGCCTGTTCGCTGCGCCGTTCTTTGCAATGCTCGGCACGCGCGATCCGGTCACCGTGTGGTGGGCGATGGTGCTTGGCGTGGGCGTCGTATTTCCGATTCTGTACGCCCCCGAGTCGCAATTGTTCGCCTCGCAGTTTCCGGCTGAGATTCGCTATAGCGGCATCTCGTTGTCCGTGCAGATTGCCGGCGTGATCGGCGGCGGTATCGCGCCGATCATCGCTACCGCGCTGCTTGCCTTGGGTGCCGGCCGTCCGAAATACGTGGTCGCTTATATGGTGGCAATGGGCATTGTCGCGTTGTTCTGCACGGTGTTGATGCGACCGCATGCTGACGAGTCTCAGTCGGCCGAAAGCCCATCGCTCGCCCACCAATAAACCACTGAACTTAGCTATCCGAACCTAACCAAGAGAGTCGATCATGAATGCTGTTACTCAGGCGTCCAACGCAAATGTCAGCACGGTGAAACTGCTGATCAACGGCGAGTTCGTCGAATCGGGCACGCGCGAATGGCGCGATATCGTCAATCCGGCGACCCAGGAAGTGCTTGCACGCGTGCCGTTTGCAACCGCCGCTGAAGTCGATCAGGCCATTCGTTCTGCGCACGCCGCGTTCGCCACGTGGAAGAACACGCCGATCGGCGCACGGATGCGCATCATGCTGAAGTATCAGGCGCTCGTCCGTGAACACATGCCGCGCATTGCAAAGACGCTGTCAGCCGAACAGGGCAAGACGATTCCCGATGCGGAAGGCGATATCTTCCGCGGACTTGAAGTGGTCGAACATGCGTGCTCGATCGGCACGTTGCAGCAGGGCGAGTTCGCTGAGAACGTTGCGGGCAGCGTCGACACGTACACGTTACGTCAACCGATCGGCGTGTGCGCCGGCATCACGCCGTTCAACTTCCCCGCCATGATTCCGTTGTGGATGTTCCCGATGGCGATTGTCTGCGGCAACACTTTCGTGCTGAAGCCGTCGGAGCAGGATCCGCTCTCGACGATGCAACTGGTCGAACTGGCGATCGAAGCCGGCGTGCCTAAGGGCGTGCTGAATGTCGTGCATGGCGGCAAGGAAGTCGTGGATGCGCTGTGCACGCATGAACTGGTGAAAGCGATTTCGTTCGTCGGCTCGACGGCGGTGGGGACGCATGTGTATCGCCTCGGCAGCGAACACGGCAAGCGCGTGCAGTCGATGATGGGTGCGAAGAATCATGCAGTGGTGCTGCCGGATGCGAACCGCGAGCAGACCTTGAATGCGCTTGCGGGCGCCGGCTTCGGCGCAGCGGGCCAGCGTTGCATGGCGACCTCGGTAGTGGTGCTGGTGGGCGCGTCGCAGCAGTGGTTGCCGGATCTGGTTGAGAAAGCGAAGACGTTGAAGGTTAACGCAGGCAACGAGGCTGGCACGGACATCGGTCCGGTGGTCTCACGCGCCGCGAAGCAGCGTATCCTTGGCTTGATCGAAGCGGGTGTGAAAGAGGGCGCAACGCTTGCGCTGGACGGCCGCGACGTCAAGGTGGCGGGCTACGAGGAAGGCAACTTCATCGGCCCGACGATTTTCACCGACGTGACAACCGAAATGGAAATCTACCGCACCGAAATTTTCGGGCCGGTGTTGGTGGTGCTGAGCGTGCCGACGCTCGATGAAGCGATTGCACTCGTCAACCGCAATCCGATGGGCAACGGCGTGGGGCTTTTCACGCAAAGCGGCGCTGCGGCACGCAAATTCCAGAGCGACATCGACGTGGGTCAGGTGGGGATCAACATTCCGATTCCGGTGCCAGTGCCGTTTTTCAGCTTCACGGGTTCGCGCGGTTCGAAGCTGGGCGATCTCGGGCCGTACGGCAAGCAGGTCGTGCAGTTTTACACGCAGACCAAGACAGTGACGGCGCGCTGGTTCGACGACGCAACCGTCAACGATGGCGTCAATACGACGATCAGCCTGCGCTAGTCGTTTAGCGCCGAGACCTATGGATCACGAAGTGGAGACGCAATCATGAAGATCGGTTTTATCGGACTCGGCAATATGGGTGCGCCGATGGCGCAGAACCTGCTGAAAGCTGGCCATACGGTGAACGTGTTTGACCTAAGTGCGCAGGCGGTGCAGGCATTGGTCGATGCGGGGGCGAAAGCAGCGGCTTCGCCGAAGGCTGCGGTGACGGATGTCGAATGCGTCATTACGATGCTGCCGGCGGCCGCTCACGTGCGCAGTGTGCTGACGGCGGAGGACGGCGTGCTGGCGGGGATTGCGCGCGGCGTGACGATAATCGATTCGAGCACGATCGATCCGGCGAGCGTCAAGGCGTTCGCCGAACTCGCGGCCCAGCACGGCAACACGTTCGTGGATGCGCCCGTGTCGGGTGGCACGGGCGGCGCGGCGGCGGGTACGTTGACGTTTATGGTGGGCGGCAGCGCGGCCGTCTATGAGCAGGTCAAGCCGGTGCTTTCGGGAATGGGCAAGAACATCGTCCATTGCGGGGACACTGGCACGGGGCAGGTCGCGAAGATCTGCAATAACCTGGTGCTCGGTATCACGATGGCCGGCGTTGCGGAAGCGATGTCGCTGGGCGCAGCGCTCGGTATCGATCCGAAGGTGCTGGGGACGATCATCAATACGTCTACGGGACGCTGCTGGAGTTCGGATACGTACAATCCGTTCCCTGGTGTGATCGAGACGGCGCCTTCGTCGCGGGGCTACACCGGCGGCTTCGGCACGGATCTGATGCTGAAGGATCTCGGTCTCGCTACGGATGCGGCGAAGCAGGTGCGTCAGCCCGTCTATCTCGGCGCGCTGGCGCAGCAGTTGTATCAGACGATGAGCACCAAAGGCGCGGGGCGTCTGGACTTTTCGGCCGTCATCAAGCTGTATAAGGCGGATTGATTACAGTCAACCTGGAAGCGATCGATCGGCGCTCGTCAGCGGCGCCGATCGATCGTGATGGTCTGCAGTCTTCCCAACGAACCAGTGCCTCGCGCCGCCCCGGACGTTCATCCGGCCGGCGCAAGCACCATTCTCACGCGCGGCTTTGTTTCGTGTTAAAAAACGAAGTCGCTTATCGGGTGCATGCATAGCGGCCTGGCAGTTATCGCCCGCAATCATCTGCGTGAGAAGGATTCGATGCCCACTAATTCATTTCTGTGCTCCGGTCGATTCAAGAGCCTCGGCGTGCTGATAGCCGCTGGTGTTGCTTTTTCGTTGTCGGGCTGTGCGGCCTCGCCATCTGCGGAAGCTCAATCCGCTCCGCCTCCGGCGATCCATTCCGCCGACGGTCCCTTGCCCGTCCCGCCCAACCTCGTTGCATTGATGCAGCCCGAAGGACAGAAACGGCTCCTGTCCAGCGTGGACAAACAGTCGTATTGGCCGCTTTCCCAGTACTTCGAAACGCAGAGGAACGAGGCCTACTGTTCAGTGGCGAGTTCCGTCATGACACTGAATGCGTTGGGCATCAAGCGTCCGGAGTCGACGCAATACCCCGACTTCCCGTACTTTTCGCAAGAGGACTTTTTCCGTAGCGTCGATCCGCAGGTCGCCAACGCGGCGCGGGTATCGAGAGAGGGCATGACGCTTGACCAGCTCAGTTCGGTCTTGAGCGAATTCCCGGTGGACGTGAAGAAATTCCATTCCAGTGACCTGACGCTCGCGCAGTTTCGCGATCTGATTCGCGATACCACGGCGCAATCCGACCGCTTTGCGCTGCTGAATTTCAGGCGTCCGGAGATCGGCGAGACGGGCGGGGGCCATTGGTCGCCGCTTGCGGCATATGACGCAGACACAGATAGCGCGCTGCTTCTCGACGTTGCGCGGTACAAGTACCCCGCCGTTTGGGTTCCAATAGCGCAACTGTACGCAGCTTCGCAATCGGTTGATAACGTTAGCGGGATTTCACGCGGCGTAGTGATCGTGAGCAAGCGGGCGAATTAATGGCGTGCAAAAGATCCCCCCAATTGCCCATCGCGCAGGATGACGACATAAGGTTTTCTCAAGAAGCGACTCGTTTATAGGTTTCCTGGCAGACCTGACGGAGCGACTCTGCGAACAGTCGATTGGACATCCTCTCAGGTTCGTTCAAACGCGTGAACAGCGCGATCGGCGACAACGTCCATTCGAACGAATAAGGCACGATCGCGACACCAGCAATGCGCACCAGCTCCTCGGCGATATCCGCGGGGACGATGGACACCGACTGCTCGCCGGCGACGATCATCTCGCCAATCAGCTTGGACGAATAGCTCTCGACGATCGGCGTCGGCGGCGTCAGACCCGCGCCGAGGAAGATATCGGCGACCTGTTCGCGCATCGGCGTGTTCGGGGCGCCGAGAATCCAGTCCAGTTCCGCGAGTTTCTGCCAGTCGATCTGTCCGCGCGCGAGGTGCGCCGCGAGGCGGCGGCTCGCGATCAACCGCGGCGGCTGACGATATAACACCTCGACGCTGACCTGCTGCAAATCGAGCGAGGCGGATGCACGGCCGAGCACGATGTCGACGGTATGGTCGCGTAACTGGGCGAGCAACTGCTCGCTCGTACCCTCGTGAATTGTAACGGTCAGACGCCGGTTGCCTTCGGGGCGAGTACGCTGAATCGCCGTCGACACCATCTGGCCCGGGATGAACGGGATCACGCCGATATGCAGATGCGCCGCATGCCCCGACGCCACCGACTCCATTTCCCTGACGAGATGATCGAGATCCTCGGTCATGGCCCGCGCTCGCGCCAGGACCACCTGGCCCAACGCCGTCGGCGCCATGCCGCGCGCGGAGCGGTCGAACAGCGGCGCCCCGAACATGTCCTCCAGTTCCGCCAGCATATTGGTGACTGCGGGCTGGCTGCTTGCCATGCGCTCGGCGGCGCGCGTCAGGGAGCCGTGTTGCTGGATTTGCAGCAGCAAGGTGAGGTGCCGCATTTTTAGGCGCGATGACAGCTTGCGGACCACCGCGTTGGGATCGAATGCCGCCATAAATGCCGCGAGCCATTAGAAAAATATGATGGGGGCATATTAACTCTAAATATTATCCTTATGGCGCGTGCCTAGAATGAGCCCATCACTTTTGATTTGCGCCGCGCAAGGCGCCCAACCATAGGGCTCAACAAGAATGAACACGACGGATCGCCAGGCCGCTCTCGACTATCACGAATTCCCGGTCCCGGGAAAAACGGCGGTTACCGCCACCAAGCCGCTCGTGACGCAGCGCGACCTTGCCTTGGCGTACACGCCGGGCGTTGCCGCAGCGTGCGAAGAGATCGCCGCCGATCCGCTCAACGCGTTCCGCTTTACCGGCCGTGGCAATCTGGTCGGCGTCATCACGAATGGCACCGCCGTGCTGGGACTGGGCAATATCGGCGCGCTGGCCTCGAAGCCGGTGATGGAAGGCAAGGCGGTGCTGTTCAAGAAGTTTGCCGGCATCGACGTGTTCGACATCGAGATCAACGAGACCGATCCCGACAAACTGGTCGATATCATCGCGGGCCTGGAAGCGACCTTCGGCGGTATCAACCTCGAGGACATCAAGGCGCCGGAATGCTTCACCGTAGAGCGCAAACTGCGCGAGCGGATGAAGATTCCGGTCTTCCACGATGATCAGCATGGCACCGCCATCACCGTGTCCGCGGCCTTTATCAATGGTCTGAAGGTGGTGGGCAAGAGCATCAAGGAGGTCAAGGTCGTCACGTCCGGCGCGGGCGCGGCGGCGCTGGCTTGCCTCGAACTGATGGTGGACCTCGGCTTGCCTATCGAGAACGTCTGGGCAACCGACATCGAAGGCGTGGTGTACGAAGGCCGCACCACGTTGATGGACCCGCAGAAGGCGCGCTTCGCGAAGGACACCTCGGCCCGTACGCTGGCCGAAGTCATCGAGGATGCCGACGTGTTTCTCGGACTGTCCGCCGGCGGCGTGCTAAAGCCCGAGATGGTGAAACGCATGGCGGCGCGCCCGCTGATTCTCGCCTTGGCCAATCCCACGCCGGAAATCTCACCGGCCGAAGTGAAGGCCGTGCGCGACGACGCGGTCATCGCGACGGGCCGCTCCGATTATCCGAACCAGGTCAACAACGTCCTGTGTTTCCCCTATATTTTCCGCGGGGCGCTGGACGTGGGCGCGACCACCATCACGCCGGAAATGGAAAAAGCCGCGGTCTATGCGATTGCCGCTCTCGCCGAGGAAGAGCAGAACGAAGTGGTCGCCGCTGCGTACGGGGCATATGGCGTCGACTTCGGTCCTGACTACATCATCCCGAAGCCGTTCGATCCGCGCCTGATCGTGCGTATCGCGCCGGCTGTTGCGAAGGCCGCGATGGACAGTGGCGTTGCCACGCGTCCGTTGCAGGACCTGGACGCGTACACGGAGCAACTGCAGCAGTTCGTCTACCGGTCGGGCGCCTTCATGAAGCCGCTGTTCGCAGCGGCGCGGCAGATCGTCCGTGAAGGCGGCAAGTCGCGCATCGTGTTTACCGAAGGCGAGGAAGAGCGCGTGCTGCGCGCGGTCCAGGTGATTGTCGATGAAAAGCTCGCGCGTCCGATTCTGGTCGGCCGTCCTGAAGTGCTGATGGCGCGGATCGAAAAGTACGGCCTGCGTCTGCGCCTCGGTCAGGACGTCGAAGTGACAAATCCTGAGTATGACGAACGATTCCATCAATACTGGACGACGTATTGGGAATTGATGTGCCGCGACGGCATCACCAAGGAAATGGCGCGCGTGGAAATGCGCCGCCGTTTGACGCTGATCGGCGCGATGATGGTGAAGCTCGGTGACGCCGACGGCATGGTGTGCGGGACGGTTGGCGCGTATCACGACCATCTGCGTTTCGTGGATCAGGTGATCGGCAAGAAGGCCGGAGCGCAGACCTATGCGGCGATGAATATTCTGCTGCTCGACGATCGCACCATCGCGCTGGTCGATACGCACGTCAACGACGACCCGACCGCCGAGCAGATTGCCGAATTCACGATTGCCGCTGCGAAGAGCATGGCTGGGTTGAATCTGGTGCCGAAGGTGGCGTTGTTGTCGCGCTCGAACTTTGGCTCTGGCAGTTCGGCGTCCGGCGCGAAGATGCGGCGTGCGCTCGAACTGGTGATGCAGCAGGCGCCGACGCTGGAAGTCGACGGTGAAATGCACGGCGATTGCGCGCTCGACGAAGCGCTGCGCTCACGCATCCTGCCGATGTCGCGCCTGAAGGGCGCGGCGAACCTGCTGGTGTGCCCGAACGTGGACTCGGGGAACATTGCCTACAACCTGTTGAAGACCGCGGCAGGCAGCAATGTGGCGGTGGGGCCCTTCCTGTTGGGCGCCAATGCGCCGGTGCATGTGCTGACGTCGAGCTCGACGGTGCGCCGGATCATCAATATGGCGGCGTTGACGGTGATCGACGCGAACCGGGAAGTTTGAGGCTGGGTGTCGCGGGATTCGGGGGCTTCTGTGTGAGGTGTGCGCGGCGTCCCGGACCCAGCGCTCAACGCGCGTTATCGATGGTCATCTGACGTCGTCGATAACGCTGCTTCAAGTCTCCGGCAAATCCGCTCCTCTGCACCGTCCGACAAGGATTTGCGCCTAATCCCTCCGGTTGCGTCCATTGCTGAAATCAGCCGTCCCGCGTTGTAGGACAACGTATAATGAGCGGGTCAGCAAACCAACAGGAGGTCCTTGATGACCGCGTCCCCAGCCCTCACTGCGCCGCCTGCGCGCGCGCGCGGAAGTCTTGCTGACCGGGTGGTGAACTACATCAACGAACAGGTCGCGGCGCATACGCTGAAGCCGGGCGACAAGCTTCCCACCGAGACGACCTTGATGTCGCTGCTTGGCGTCAGCCGGACGGTGGTGCGCGAGGCTATCTCGCGACTGCAGGCCAATGCGGTGATCGAGACGCGTCATGGCATCGGCAGCTTTGTGCTTGAGCCGCGCCGTGAGCCGTTGGGTCTCGAGATGGTGCCCGCCACGACGTTAGCGGATCTGCTCTCGGTCATGGAACTGCGTATCAGCCTCGAAACCGAGTGTGCAGGGCTCGCCGCGCAGCGCGCGAGCGAGCGCGACCTGGCTAATATTCGCGCCGCGCTGGACGCTATCGGAGCCACCAGCCGCGCCGGCGGTGACAGCGCAGCCGCAGATCTGCGGTTTCACGTCGCGGTGGCGAGCGCCACGGGCAACCGCTATTTCGTGGACATTCTCACGCAGATGGGCACCGCGTTGATTCCCCGGCATCGTGTCGATTCGCCGAGTCTTGCCCACAGCGATCCCGCCGCATACATGGCGCGGGTCAATGTCGAGCACGAGAGCATTCTCGACGCCATTGCCCGGCGCGACCCGGAGGGTGCGCGTGCGGCCATGCGGATGCATTTGTCGAGTAGCCGCGAACGGCTGCGACGCTTGAGTGTGGGGGCGTCGGAAGAGGGTGTCGAGCGCACGGCCTGAGACGGCCCCGCGCGAAGTCAGAAAGCGGCCTGCGGGCCGCTTTTTTGTTGCATCTGCCCTGCTCAGGGTTCCAATATCAGTCATCGTATAACAAACGATGTTATGCCTAAAAAACAGTCACTTAGGCATCGAGTCTTGCTGCGAGAGTCCTCATCTTAAGGACTTGCGGTAGTAATAATCCCTTGTCCATCAAGGTTGTGAGCCTGACTCAAAGGGTAAACACCTAATGGGAATTTAATTCTATAAAAAGTAGACTGTCGTCAGACAACATAGCCGGGACTGGGAAGCGAGCGCGACCGCGCTCGTCGCAAATCAGCCCGCGTTGCGTCTGGAGCCAGGAGACAAACCTTGACATCTGTTCCCACCGCGGCGATCGACCCGCTCGAGTCAGCGGTTTCGAAGGTGAAGCGGCACATCCTGCCGCTCTTCCTGATCATGTTCATCGCGAATTACATCGACCGCGTGAACATCGGTTTCGTCAATTCGCACATGCAGGCGGATCTGGGGATCGGTGCGGCGGCCTACGGTTTGGGCAGCGGCCTGTTCTTCGTCGGATACGCGCTGTTCGAAGTACCGTCGAACGTCCTGATGCAAAAGTACGGGGCGCGCGCATGGCTCACGCGCATCATGGGGACGTGGGGTCTGGTCGCCGGGGCGATGGCGTTTGTCTGGAACGACACCTCTTTCTACGTGCTGCGTTTTCTGCTCGGTGTTGCAGAGGCGGGTTTTTTCCCGGGCGTGGTGTTTTATTTCACACAGTGGCTGCCGCAGAAAGAGCGGGGTAAGGCGGTGGCGGTGTTTCTCTCGGGCTCGGCGCTCGCGTCGGTGCTGTCTGGTCCGATTACCGGCAGTTTGCTATCCGTGCACGGGCTTGGCCTGCAGAGCTGGCAGTGGATGTTTCTGATCGAAGGCGGGTTTTCAATCGTGTTGTGTGGCGTGAGCTGGGTCCTGCTGAAATCGCATATCCGTGACGCTACCTGGCTGACGGCTGAAGAGCAGCGGGTGCTGCAAACGTCCATTGCGAAAGAACAGGCCGAGCGCGACGCACTCGGCGGCGCCCACTTGCCGGCCTTGAAGCTGCTGAAAGACCCGCAAATCGCGCTGTTCTGCTTCCTGTACTTCGCGATTCAATTGACCATTTACGCTGCCACGTTCTGGTTGCCCACCATCATTCGCAAGATGGGCGCACTCTCGGATTTCCAGGTTGGCATGTTTAACACCATCCCCTGGCTCATCGCGATGGTCGCCATGTACTGTTTCGCCGTGCTATCGGCCAGGTGGCGTTTTCAGCAAGCGTGGCTGGCTGGTGCGTTGGTGATTGCTGCGTGTGGATTGTTCGCCTCGACCTCTGCCGATCCGGTGTTCTCGTTCGTCGCAATCTGCTTCTCCGCGATCGGCTTCAAGGCTGCCTCGTCGCTGTTCTGGCCGATTCCGCAGGGCTATCTGGATGCGCGGGTGGCCGCTGCCGTGATCGCGCTGATCAATTCGGTGGGCAACCTCGGCGGATTTTTCGCGCCCGCGACGTTTGGCTATCTGCAGCAACATACCGGTTCGATTAGCGGTGGGTTGTATGGGCTGGGTGTCGCGTCGCTCATCGCTGCTGCTGCGGCGTTCCTGACGCGCAATCGCCGCGCGCCGCCTACCGACGGCCTGGTGCAGCCGCTGCATAGCAAGGCCAACTAAGCATCTGAACCATACTCGAACCCACTCTGCCCGTTGGCTCCATCACTTCTAGGGTCCTACTTTAATGTCTACGAAACCCATCCAGACGAATGCCACACCGATCGTCACCGAGTTGCGCGTCGTGCCGGTTGCCGGCCGTGACAGCATGCTATTGAACCTGAGCGGCGCGCATGGGCCGTTCTTTACCCGCAACGTCGTGATTCTGCGCGATAGCGCAGGCAATACCGGCGTCGGCGAAGTGCCGGGCGGCGAAAACATCCGCAAGACCATCGACGACGCGCGGCCGCTCGTCGTCGGTCAGTCGATCGGCAACCTGCAGGCCGTGCTGAACCGGGCGCGCACGCAGTTTGCCGACCGCGACGCGGGCGGACGCGGCTTGCAGACCTTCGACCTGCGCACCACGATTCATGCGGTGACCGCACTCGAAGCAGCGTTGCTCGATCTGCTCGGACAACATCTGGGCGTGCCGGTTGCCGCGTTGCTGGGCGAAGGCCAGCAGCGCGACGAGGTCGAGATGCTCGGTTACCTGTTTTACATCGGCGATCGCAAGAAGACTGACCTGCCATACGCGAGCGGCGCCGAGGGTCGCGACGCCTGGGAGCGCGTGCGCACCGAAGAGGCGATGACGCCGGAGGCCGTGGTGCGACTGGCCGAGGCTGCTCAGGCACGCTACGGCTTCAATGACTTCAAGCTCAAGGGTGGCGTATTGGCTGGCGACGCTGAGATCGAAGCGGTTACCGCGCTGGCAGAGCGTTTTCCGAATGCACGCGTCACGCTCGATCCGAACGGAGCGTGGTCGTTGGCGGAAGCTGTGCGTCTGTGCCGCGACCAGCACGATGTGCTGGCCTATGCCGAAGATCCCTGCGGCGCGGAGAACGGTTATTCGGGCCGCGAGGTGATGGCTGAATTCCGCCGCGCGACCGGTCTGCCGACGGCGACCAACATGATTGCTACCGACTGGCGTCAGATGGGCCATGCTATCCAGTTGCAGTCCGTCGACATCCCGCTTGCCGATCCGCACTTCTGGACCATGCAGGGCTCGGTGCGCGTCGCGCAGATGTGCAACGATTGGGGCCTGACGTGGGGCTCGCATTCGAACAATCACTTCGATATCTCGCTCGCGATGTTCACGCACGTCGCCGCGGCGGCCCCCGGCAAGATCACCGCCATCGACACGCACTGGATCTGGCAGGACGGCCAGCACCTGACGCGCGATCCGCTGCAGATCGTCGGCGGCAAGGTTAAGGTTCCGGAAGCAGCGGGTCTGGGCATCGAGCTCGATATGGATGCGCTGGAGAAGGCGCACGCGCTATATCAGCAGCACGGCCTGGGCGCGCGCGACGACGGCGTCGCGATGCAGTACCTGATTCCGAACTGGAAGTTCGACAACAAGCGCCCGTGCCTGGTGCGCTGAGCCTGACTTCAACCCGATCTCAACTCGACAGCGGCCGTCGCGGCCGTTCACTTTTACCCAAAACTTGAACCTCATCCGACCATGACGACCCCTCAAGAACTCAAAGCGATTGTTTCCGAAGGACTGCTGTCCTTTCCCGTGACCGACTTCGACGCGAACGGCGATTTCCGCGCCGACACCTACGCGGCGCGCCTCGAATGGCTCGCGCCTTACGGCGCGACGGCGTTGTTCGCTGCAGGCGGCACCGGCGAATTCTTTTCGTTGACCAAGGACGATTACTCGAATGTGATTCGCACTGCCACGGAAACCTGCAAGGGCAAAGTGCCGATTCTGGCTGGCGCCGGCGGTCCGACGCGCGTGGCGATCGAATATGCGCAGGAAGCGGAGCGCCTGGGCGCAAAGGGCGTGCTGCTGATGCCGCACTATCTGACCGAAGCGTCGCAGGAAGGTATTGCCGCGCATGTCGAGCAGGTGTGCAAGTCAGTGAAGAATATGGGCGTGATCGTCTATAACCGCGCCAATTCGAAGCTCAATGCGGACATGCTCGAACGTCTGGCGGATAGTTGTCCGAACCTGATCGGTTTCAAGGACGGCGTGGGCGAAATCGAAGCAATGGTAACGATTCGCCGCCGTCTGGGCGACCGCTTTTCGTATCTCGGCGGCCTGCCGACGGCGGAAGTTTACGCCGCTGCCTATAAGGCGCTGGGCGTTCCCGTGTACTCGTCGGCGGTGTTCAACTTCATTCCGAAGACGGCGATGCAGTTTTACCGGGCGATTGCCGCTGACGATCACGTGACGGTCGGCAAGCTGCTCGACGAGTTTTTCCTGCCGTATCTGGCGATTCGCAATCGCCGCCAGGGCTACGCGGTGAGCATCGTGAAAGCGGGTGCAAAACTGGTGGGCCGCGACGCAGGTCCGGTGCGCGCTCCGCTCACCGATTTGACTGCTGACGAGATGGCGCAACTGGATGTGCTGATCAAGAAGCTCGGCGCGCAGTAAATGCTGGGCGTTGCGGGTCTTTAACGCCTTGTGGTGCCCAGAAGGAAGGGCATCATAAAGCGCCATCAACGCCATTAATGCATGTACGTGACGCGGCGCTCGCGCACCGGGATCTCGAGTCCCGCCTCGAGCAGCGAGAATGCAAACCAGCGGCCAAGCTTCAGTACGACACCCAAGGCCGGCCGTGGTAACCAGCCGTCGAGCAATTCGACCGCAGCATCGCTGCGCATCCGCTGCAGCAGTGCGATGGCTTGCAGCAGAGCGGCTTCATCTCTGGCGAGTTCGCTCGCGCAGCGGCAGCGTGTATCGAGCGGCCGGCACGACGGGTCGGTGAGCGCATGCATCAGCAGATTGAAACAGGTCATGCAGTCGGCGGACAGGCCGGCCTCGGATAGCACCGCACGCCAGCTCTCATTCTTGCGCACGGAATCGCACTGCGGACGCATCCATGTCCGAAGTGCAGAGAGGAGCGTCTGCTCCGCCACGTCGGGATGCTGCGCGAGCGATTCGTCGAGCAGCGTGTACGGCTGCACGGATGGGCTATGAAAATACATGGGACCTCCAACCGGAAATGGGAGACGCGCTGCGCCCAATGCTGCCTGCCGCTGGCCGGGTTGGCGTACAGCGCTGCGCCTGGATCGTGTGTTGCGTAGCGTTTGGGCCGTCGGGCCCAAGCGCCGCGCATCCGCTCAATTGGCCGGTGTTCGTTGCGACGACGGACCGGTCCATTCGCGCACGAAAGCGGCGCTTGCGGGCCGTTTAGCGGGACGTTGATTCGCGGGCGGCGTGCCGACGAACAGGAAGCCAAGCAGCCGTTCCGATGGCTCGAAGCCGAGTGCCGAATGCATCGCAGGCTCGTACGAGTCCGCGCCGGTGGCCCAGAACCCGCCGTAGCCGAGCACGTGGATGGCGTTGAGCATATTCATCGTTGCCGCGCCGACAGCGAGTAACTGCTCGACCTCAGGCACCGTCGAACGCGGATCCACGGCGGCGCCTAGCGCGATGATCACCGGTGCGGCCTGCGCCTTCTGGGCGCGATGCGCATGCGCGGAGCGCGGCTCGCCCGGTGAACGTGCGCAGGCGATATCGACCAGCACCTCACCCAACGCGGCGCGCGCCGCACCGCGCACGACCACGAAGCGCCACGGCCGCAGATTGCCGTGATCCGGTGCGCGCAAAGCGGCGTCGAAAATTGACGCCAGTTCCTTGTCGCCGGGACCGGGACTCGTCAACGGCCAGTGCGACTGGCGCGACAGTAGCGCTTGCAATACGGTTTCCGCGCGATCTTGCGGGTCCGGGGCGGTTGTGACATCGAGAGGTTCAACGGCGAGAAGTGAGTCCATGGGCGCAGAGAATTGACGTGTTCGATGGCGCCTATGATGAGACAGTTTGGCCTCAAATGCAAATGATTCTCATTTGATAAATTGATCTCGGAGTGGCGCGATAACTGCCACAAGTTCGCCTGCATGTGCCAATTGGCGGGATTAGCCGCGGTTTCGCCAAGCTCCGGGCGCGTCTCAGCTCCGCCAAAATTGCTTGACAAAGGGTAGCGTGCCCTCTAATTTACGCCTCTAAACAGAAATGATTCTCATTTGCGAAGTTCGTTGACGCTGCTCTCTTCCGATGAAGAGGATGCCGCGATGCCTGGATCATGGCGGCCGTGCCAGGCAGCATCAAACGCCGCATGGTCGACGTAAATGGGAATGATCCGTATTTAAGCACTCAACAATCTACACCGGAGCGTTCAATGAGCTGGGGCGATGAAGACACGAACTTCCACGTAGTGGTCAACGATGAGGAGCAGTACTCGATCTGGCCGGACTACAAGGCGATTCCGGCAGGGTGGCGTCAGGCCGGCAAGTCGGGCAAGCGGGCGGAATGCCTTGCTTGGGTCGACGAGGTCTGGACCGATATGCGACCGCTCAGCCTCCGTAAGGCGATGGCGGAGGATGCGGCGAAAGAGACCGCGGCGCGCGCGGGTTCGGCGACCTGACCGATGAGTGGATTCGTCGCGGTGCCTGGAGCGCTGCCGCCCGTGCGTCTGGTTTGTCTGGCGCATGCGGGCGGAAGCGCGATGCTGTACCGCCGCTGGGCGCAGCGTCTGCCACACGGCGTGCAGGTGATGCCGCTGGAGTTGCCGGGGCACGGTTCACGTTGCAGGCTGCGCGCCCATACCGAGTGGCCGGCGCTGATCGAGATGCTGATAGTCGAACTCGCCGAACAGCTCGATGACGACGTGCCGTTCGCGGTGTTCGGTCACAGCATGGGCGCGCTCGTCGGCTTCGAACTGATCCACGCGCTCCGTGCGCGTCATGGGCTCGAGCCAGTCTGGTTTGGCGCTTCGGCGTCGGTCGCACCGTCGCGCCGCAACCGGGAGACGCATTGGCTCAATTGCACACATGAGGCGATGGTCGCGAGGTTGCGCGAGCTCGGCGGCACACCTGCTGCATTGCTCGACGATCGGGACTTTATCGATTTCGTGCTGCCGGTGCTACGGGCTGACTTTCATCTGTGTGGCACTTATGCGCCGCTTGCAACGGCTGAGGAGAGCACCGTGCGCGAGCCGCTTGTTTGCCCAGTCGGCGTTTTCACCGGCTGTGACGATCGCGCCACTGCGTGCGCTGAAGACGTCGCGGCCTGGCGTGACGAAACTCGCGGGACGTGCACGCTGCATCGTTTCGACGGCGGTCATTTCTATCTCGACGGCACGCCCGATTCCGTGATGGCGTGCGTCGCCACATCTCTCGCGGATGCACTTGCGCGGCCGGCCGCACCTAAGCCGGCCGCACCTAAGCCGGTCGCACCTAAGCCGGTCGCGACGAAAGGCGAAGCATGGACACACTGATCAGCGGTATCGACGCGGCACTCAATGAACAGGTGATCGAGCGAAACGGCACCCGCGTGCTGGCGTTGAGCCCAAATGACGCAACAAATATCGAGGCACTTCTGCCGCAGTTGCAGACTCTAGTAGCGCGTGCAAGGCCAATCTACGGCGGCGTGCTGCTGCGCGGTTTCGACGCTCTCGGTGCGTCGGGTTTCGACCGTCTCGTCACAAGCTTTGGCCGACCGACGTTGACCTACGAATTCGGCTCGACGCCTCGCAGCAAAATCGAAAAAGGCGTCTACTCCTCGACCGAGTATCCGGCCGATCAATGGATCGATCAACATAACGAGCAGTCCTACACGCTCAGCTGGCCGGCGTCGATCTGGTTCTACTGCGACATCGCCGCGGAGCAGGGTGGCGCGACACCGATCGCCGACAGCCGCCGCGTCTACGAACGGCTCGACCCTGCGCTGCGCCGACAGTTTGCCGACAAGCAGGTGATGTACGTGCGTAACTACGGCAACGGTCTCGATCTGCCGTGGCAGCAGGTGTTCGGCACGGAAGAGCGAGACGAGGTCGAGCAGTACTGCCGCGCCAACCGGATCGACTACGAATGGCTCGACGATGGCGAGGCGCTGCGCACGCGCCAGGTTTGCCAGTCGGAGCTGCGTCATCCGGTGACGGGCGAGACCGTGTGGTTCAACCAGGCGCACCTTTTTCATGTTTCGAATCTGCCGCTCGCGGTACAGGAAGCGTTGCTTGAAGTCGTCGATGACGACCGCCTGCCGCGTAACACCTTCTTCGGCGACGGCACGCCGATCGACGCCGCGATGCTCGACGAAATCCGCGCGGTGTACCGCGACACCATGCTCTCGTTCGACTGGCAAGCCGCCGACACCCTGATCCTCGACAACCTGCTGATGTCGCATGGCCGCGCGCCGTTCGCCGGCAAGCGCCGCGTGCTGGTTGCGATGACCGCCTGAACGATCTGATCTTCGGCCGCAGCGCGCCTGGCTCCGCTGGCCGCCGAACCCCTCTCGAATCAAGACCATCCATGAGTGAAACTGCGAGCGAAGTGTCGAAGGAACTGCTGTCGATTTCGACGGCCTATGTCGCGTTATCGCCCGAGAAACGTGCAGCATTCCGCGCCCGTGTAAAACAGCGCGGCATCGATCCATCGCGCTTGCCGATCGTCCCGTTCCCCGGCAGCGAACGACGCTTTGCGTTATCGCATGCTCAGGAGCGCTTATGGTTCCTCTGGCGCCTCGATCCCGCGAGCGCCGCGTACAACGTGACCGGCGCGGTGCGCTTGCGCGGCAGCCTTGATGTACGGGCGCTGCGCGCGGCGCTCGATCAGGTCGTCGATGCGCATGAGAGCTTGCGGCAGCGTTTCAACGAGGTCGACGGCGTGCCGTTCCAGATCGCCGGATCGACACAGTATGGCTGGGATGAATTCGAACTCGACGGTGCTCGCGATACGGACGCGGCACTCGAAGCGCTGCTGGCTAGCCGGTCCGCGCTGCCCTTCGATCTCGAACGCGGGCCGCTGCTGCGCGTGGCGCTGATCCGGCGAGCAGCGGACGATCATCTGCTGCACATCTCTGTGCATCACATCGTCGCAGATGGCTTGTCGATTGAGGTGTTCGTTGCCGAGTTTGCGGCGGCTTACCGTGCCTGCGTTGCGGCTCCCGGCGCGATGGCGGTGGGCGCGCCTGACGCGGCACGTGTGTCTGTGCTCGCGCCGCAGATCCAGTACGGCGACTACGCGCAATGGCAGCGCGAATGGTTCGACGAGTCCGCGTTGGAACGACAACTCGACTACTGGCGCAACCGTCTCGGCACGGAGCATCCGGTTCTGGAACTACCGCACGTGCGTTCACGCTCTGGTTTGCGCAGCGGCGCCGGAGCAAGCGTGGTGCGGTTGCTGCCAGCCACGTTGCGCACGGCACTTGCGCAGCTTGGAGAGGCTCACGACGCTACCTTATTCATGGTGCTACTCGCGGCCTTCGACCTGTTGCTCGCCCGTTATAGCGGCCAACGCGACATCCGCGTCGGCGTGCCGGTCGCCGGCCGCGACCGGCATGAAGTGGTGCGCGCAATCGGCTTTTTCGTCAACACGCTGGTGGTGCGCGCCGAATTCGCGGGCCTTACGACCTTCGTGGATCTGCTGGCTCAGGTGCGTGAACGCGTGCTCGAAGCACACGATTGCGCCGACCTGCCGTTCACGAAGGTGGTGGACGCCCTGCAGTCGCAACGCAGCCTGGGGCACACGCCGCTTTTCCAGGCGATGTTCAACTATCTCGGCGCGGATCGCGATATGCCGCATCTGCCTGGCCTCGAAGTGTCCAATCATGAGGTCGGCACGCAGACCGCGCGTTTCGATCTGGTGCTCGCTGCGCGTGACCGTACGAACGGCCTCGAAGTTGCCCTGACCTACGCCGAAGATCTGTTCGATGCTTCGGTAATCGAACAGATGCTCGATCACTACGTTGTTCTGCTGGAGCAGATCGCACGCAACGCCGCCGCGCCGCTTGTCAGCTTCGAACTGGTGCGAGAAATTCCGGCCATGCCTGCGCAAAAGGCTTTCGAGTCAGTGCCGGCGCGCTTTGTGGCGAGCGCTGCACGGCAGCCGCAGGCCCTTGCCGTGCATTGCGAAGGGGAGCGCGTGACTTATGGTGCGCTCGATGCATGGGCCGAGCGGATTGCAATGTGTCTCGTCGCGGCCGGTGTACGCGCTGACGAGCGAGTCGGCATCTGCATGACGCGTTCCATCGGCATGGTGGCGTCGCTGCTCGGGACGCTCAGATCGCCGGGTGCATTTGTGCCGCTTGATCCCACGTATCCGGCCGAGCGTCTCGCGCTGATGATGGACGATGCGGGCGTGCGCGTGCTGTTGGGCGATCGTGCGACGCGGGAGCAATGCGGTGAGTTGTTCGCCGGCCGTACGGTGATTGATGTTCACGCGTTCGATGATGATTCGTTTGAAGCGGCAGATGCAATCTCTAACGAAGCCGTAAGCGCAAGGGCAACCGCAGCCGCAGCGCCCGTGTACGCGCCGCATCCCGAGCAGCTCGCTTATGTGATCTACACCTCGGGGTCGACCGGACGGCCCAAGGGCGTCGCGATAACGCATGCAGCGTTTGCCTCCCACCTCGGCGACTTCATCGCTGCTCATCAGATCACTGCAAACGACACCGTCCTGCAGTCCTCAACGATCAACTTCGACGTCGCGTTGCACGAACTTCTGCCGGCGCTGTTGCGCGGCGGAAAGGTCGAAATGCGTGGTCCGGAGCCATGGGACATCGAGACGACGAGCCGGCATCTGATCGACGCACGCGTGACCTTTTCGCGCCTGCCTACGGCCTATTGGCAACAGTGGCTGCGCACGCCGCCGCCGGCGGAGGCCCTCGCGGCGCTGCGGCAGATCACAGTCGGCGGTGAAGGCTTGCCGGGCGACGCGCTTGCGCAATGGCGCAATGGACCGCTCGGCCATATTGGCCTTGCGAATCTATATGGCCCGACGGAAACGACGGTGGCCTGCATGTATCGCGCAACCACCGCCGACGACGCCTCGCAACCGATCGTCTCCATCGGCAAGCCCTACGCGTCGCGCACCGCCCGCGTGCTCGACAGCGATGGCAACGAAGCACCGGTCGGTGCGTTAGGCGAACTCTGCATTGGCGGTCACACGCTCGCGCGCGGCTATCTGGACCGGCCATCGCTGACAGCCGACCGCTTCGTCCCCGATCCATCGCATCCAGGTGCGCGTCTGTATCGCACTGGCGATCTGTGTCGCCGCCGCGCCGACGGCGCGATCGACTTCCTCGGCCGTCTTGATCAACAGGTCAAGCTGCGTGGCCTGCGCATTGAACCAGGGGAAATCGAGGCGGCGCTGCGTCGTCAATCGGGCGTCGCCGATGCAGTGGTCGTCCTCGCAAAGGACCTGGGTGCGCCGCGCCTCGTTGCTTACGTGGTCGCGAAACACGGCGAGTCCGTACAGAGCGCCGCGTTGCAGCATGCACTCGCGCAGCAGTTGCCGGCCCACATGGTGCCCTCGGCGATTGCACTGCTCGAGGCGTTGCCGCTGATGCGCAATGGCAAGGTCGATCGCGCGGCGCTGCCGGCAATTGGCGCAGAGGAGAACGAACAACAGATCGCGCCGCGCAACGATGCCGAGCACCTGTTGCTGACGCTTTGGGAGGCCGTGTTGGGACGCGATGGCCTGAGTGTCGAGGACGATTTCTTCGCCGCCGGCGGTGACTCCATTCTGAGTCTGCAACTGATTGCCCGGGCTCGCGCGCAGGGCTGGCTGTTGACGCCGCGTCAGGTATTCGAGCATCCCACCATCGCGCGTCTTGCGATGGTGATGCGTCCACTCGAAGATGTTGGCGGTGAAGCGCCGGTTGAGATACGCGACGCGTTGCCGCTGACGCCGGTACAGGCATGGCTTTTCAGCCGCTATCCGGACGGCGAACCGCATTGGAATCAGTCAGTTCTGCTGGAAGTGCGCGGCGAACTGGAGGCGGACGCGCTGGAACGTGCGCTGAGCGCCGTGGTGGCGCGTCACGATGCGCTGCGTCTACGTTTTGAGCGGCATCCGGACGGCTGGAGCCAGCGGGTGCTGGCCGATGCGCCACCGGGGCTGCTGAGCGTCAATGATCTGCGTGACGCGTCCCACACGCCGGGAGCTTGGCAAGCGGCATTGGCCAAGCAAGGTCAGATTGCGCAACAGAGCCTCGATCCGCAGGCTGGGCGTCTTTTGAAAGCGGTGTACTTCAAGGTGCCCCCGACGGCGAAGGACGCGCCGCGAACCACGGCATCAGGCCGTTTGCTGCTGGTCATTCACCACCTCGTCGTCGACGGGGTGTCGTGGCGCATCCTGTTAGCCGATCTTCAGGAGGCCTATGCGGCGACACTCGCGCGCGAGCTGCCGGTGCTCGGTCCGAGTACGCCATGGAGTGTCTGGGCGGACGCCCAGCGCAAAGCAGTTGGCGATAGCCGGGTGACCGCTGCATTGCAAGCATGGCAAAACGTTTTGGCCAACGCCACGCCGGGGCTGCCAGCACCCCGTGGCACATCCGCGTCAAGTCGTCAGATCGATTGGCGCCTTGACGCCAATGCGACCGCAGCGTTGCGCCATGCCGCACCGCGCGCTTACCGGCTTGGCATCGACGAACTGTTGTTGACTGCGCTCACTCGCACGCTGGCTCACGCGTTGGGTAGCAGCGGCGTGCTGCTCGCGCTGGAGGGTCATGGCCGCGAATCGCAGATTGTATTGGGCACAAGCGAGCGCGGTGTAGCAAGCACGGACCTGAGCCGTACAGTCGGCTGGTTCACGACGCGCTATCCGGTCTGGTTGTCCGCGCAACCCGAAGCGGACAACCAGACCGCGCTCATCTCCACCAAGGAACAACTACGTTCGCTGCCGGACGATGGCGTTTCTTGGGGCTGGCTGCACGCCTATGGAACGGCAGCCGTACGTGATGCCCTCGCCGGTTTGCCCACGCCGCGCATCAGTTTCAACTACCTGGGCCAGTTCGACCAAAGTCTCGGCGCCGATGGCCCGTTCGGTTTTGCGAGCGAAGCAGCGGGCAACCCGCAACCTGACGACGAGCCGCTCGGCTACGCGCTCGATCTGAACGGGATGATTGTCGGCGACTGCCTGTCGTTTAGCTGGCGCTACGATCCAGAGGTGCTCGCGCAAGCGGACGTCGAAGCATTGTTGGCCACGTTCGATAGCGAAGTCGCGAACCTTGTTGCACATTGCGCCACGGCGACGCCGCGTGTGAGCGCTTCGGACGTCCCGCTCGCAGCGCTCACGCAGAGTGAACTCGACGCGTTCGGCTTGCCGCTTGCGACGATCGAAGACCTCTATCCCGCCACGCCGCTACAGCAGGGCCTGATTTTCCACAGTCTGATGGAGCCGGGGGCGTATCTGAACCGTAAGCGCATGACGTTGCGCGGCGCGCTCGACGTCGACGCAATGCGTTCTGCGTGGCGCACGGTTGTCGCGCGTCACGCGGTCTTGCGTACGCGTTTCGTGCGCGCCCACGGTGGCGCGATGCTGCAGGCCGTGTATGCCGAGGTACCGGAACCATTTGTCGTGCACGATTGGAGCGACCGCGACGACTACGAAGAAGCGTTTGCGCGCTGGTTCGAGTTCGAAGCGCCGCATCTGATCGATCTCGACGCGGCGCCCTTGATGCATGTCGCGCTGATCAAACGGCCCGACGGTGCGCACGATCTGGCATGGATCAATCACCACGCGCTCTCCGACGGCTGGAGCAGTGCACAGTTGCTTGGCGAACTGAGTCGCGTCTACCACGCTGCCAGCCGCGGTGAAGCGCCGCTACTCGATCCCGTCGTACCGTATCGTTCGTACCTCGAATGGCTGCGCGAGCAACCGGACGCAAGCACGTGGTGGCGCACCCGACTGGCACGCGTCGACCGTCCCGCGCTGCTGCTCGATAGCGTGCCGTCGCTGCCGGCGACGCGTACGTCGCGCGGCGTACACGCACGCGCCCCATTCGGCCATCGTGCACAGACGCTCGACGTCGCACTCGGCGCTGCGCTCGCGCAGGCCGCGAAAAGTTACGGCGTGACGCTCAATACGCTGATTCAGGGCGCCTGGGCGTTAGTACTGGCGCGTTTCGGCAATCGCCGTCAGGTCGGCTTCGGCGTGACGGTGGCGGGGCGTCCCGCGGACCTTCCGGGATCAGCTTCCATCCAGGGACTGTTTATCAATAGCCTGCCGCTGTGGGTCGATGTGCCGGCGCAGCAGCCCGTCGCCGAGTGGTTACGCGAACTGCAGACTTACAACGTCGAGTTGCGCCAGGCCGGTCATGCACCGCTTTCGTCGATCCAGCAATGGGCGGGACCGAGCTTCGGCACGCTGTTCGATTCGCTGCTGGTGTTCGAAAACTTCCCGGTCGATCCTGCGTTGAACGATGGTTCGCTGGGTTTGAGCGTCGCGTCTTCCGAGTCGTTCGAGCGCACGCACTATCCGTTGACGCTGGGTATCGTGCCGGGCGAGCGCATTGCGCTGGAGTGGAGTTGGGACGCGGAACGTATTCCGGAGACGACACTCTCTGCATTGCAGAGCGCTTATGTGGACCTGCTCGCGCAGTTGGCGCGAGTTCAGACTCAGAACGTCTCGCTGGCCGCGTTACGCGTGGCCGGGCCGAGCGCGTTGAGCGGCGCGGCGACCGGTGCTGCGGCGCACGCCTATCGTCCGTTTGTCGCGCGTTTTGATACCGTGGTGCGGCAGCAGCCGGATGCGCTCGCAGTGCATTGCGACGGCGTGACGCTGAGCTACTTCGAACTGAGCCAGTGGGCGAACCGGATTGCTCGCCGTCTGGTCGCCGTGGGCGTAGCGCGGGAGGCCCGCGTCGGCGTTTGCGTCGAGCGTTCGCCTGCCTTGATCGCAGCGTTGCTGGGCGTGATGAAGGCAGGTGGTGCGTACGTGCCTCTCGATCCCGCCTATCCGCGCGAACGGTTGCGCGACATGATCGACGATGCGCAATTGACGACGCTGCTGACCGACGCGGTCACTCGTGCAACCCATGCCGAACTGTTTGCTTCGACTGTCTGCGCAGAGGTCCGGGTAGATGAGACCACGGCGGAACTAGACCACGATCCTGAGCATGCGCTGCACGCTGAGCAACTTGCATACGTGATCTATACATCCGGTTCGACCGGCAAGCCCAAGGGCGTCGCTATCCCTCACGGCGCGCTGAGCTTGCATCTTGACGACTTCATCGCAGAGAACGGTTTGTGCGCGGCAGATCGCGTGCTGCAATTTTCCACCGTCAATTTCGACTCGGCGGTGGAGCACATTTTTGCTTCGCTCGCGGTGGGCGCATCACTTGAATTGCGTGGGCCAGTGCTGTGGAGCGCTGCTGAATTCACCCGTGTTCTGCAAGAGCGCCACGTCACGGTCGCGGACTTGCCGACCGGATATTGGAAGCAGTGGGCGCAGCAACTGCCTGACGATACCGCCGGGCTCGCGTTGCGTCGTGTCACGGTAGGAGGCGAAGTTTTGCCCGGTAACGCGGTCGCGCAATGGTTCGATGGTCCGCTTGAGGATATCGTCCTCGTGAATACCTATGGTCCGACCGAAGCAACCGTCACCGCGTCGGGTCAACTCGTCGTAGCCGGGCATGCTGAAAATATCGCGGTGCCGGTGGGGTCGCCGTGGGCGTCGCGCATCTACCGCATCCTCGATTCAGACGGCGAGCCGGTGCCCGAAGGCGGCCTGGGCGAATTGTGCATCGGCGGTGCGACCCTGGCGCGCGGCTATCTTGGCCGCGCTGCGCAGACCGCCGAACGTTTCGTGCCCGACCCGTTGGGTCCCCGCGGCTCGCGCGTTTATCGAACTGGCGATTTGTGCCGCTGGCTCGCGGACGGTAGCGTCGCGTATCTGGGCCGGCTCGACGATCAGGTGAAGGTGCGCGGCTATCGGATTGAACTCGGCGAAATAGAGCGCGCCCTGTGCGCGCAGGCAGGCGTGAAGGAGGCGGTGGTGATCGCACGTGGCGATCATGAGGCGAAACGCCTGCTGGGTTATGTCGTTCTCGCGGACAACGTGGCCGCAGTCACTGGAAGTGCACTCCGCGAGGCGCTGACGCGCACGTTGCCGCCGTATATGGTGCCGGCGTCAATCGTGACGCTCGACGTGCTGCCGACTCTGCCGAACGGCAAGCTCGACCGCAAGGCGTTGCCCGACGCGGATGGAGATAATACGGATTACATAGCGCCTGAAACCCCGCTCGAAATGATGTTTGCGGATATCTGGCAGGCGGTGCTTGGTATTGACCGGGTCGGCGCACTCGATGATTTCTTCACCCTTGGCGGACATTCCCTGCTTGCGTTGCAGGTGGCGGCACGTTTGCAACGTGCGCTCGACCGTGAGATCGCGCTGCGGACGTTGTTTGAAAATCCGGTGTTGCGATCACTTGCGGCCGCCCTTGACGAGGGAGCAAGTGAAACCCGTCATGCACGCGGACTGCAGGCCGTGCGACGTCTGGGTCGACGCGAGACGCTGCCGACGCATGGACAGGAGCGCTTATGGTTCCTCTGGCGTCTGGCGCCCGACAACCCGGCTTATCACCTTTCTTTGGCTGTGCAGATTAACGGTGAACTCGACGTTCCAGCATTGCGTAAGGCGCTTGACTCCGTGGTGCAGCGTCACGAGATACTGCATAGCCGCTTTGAGGAACGCGACGGCGCGCCGTGGCTGATCGTCGACGAGCATCTGGGCTGCGAGTGGTCCGAGACGGTCTTCGCGGACGCGAACGGCGCAGCCGGTCCAGTCGTCGCTGCGTGGTTGCGCAATGGTGCCTCCAGAGCATTTGATCTCGCGCGTGGCCCGGTGCTGCGCGCACAACTAGCACGTCTCGCCGGTGGCTCGCACGTGTTCGGCTTGGTGGTGCATCACATTGCCGCCGACGGTTGGTCGATGAATCTGTTGATCGATGAATTGCTGAGCGCCTATGCGGCGCATCGCGCCGGTCGCGCACCGGCGTTTGCGCCGCTGCCGGTGCAGTACGCGGACTTCGCCGTCTGGCAGCGCGAGACGCTCGGCGCCACCGCGCTCGAACAGCAGCTCGACTATTGGCGCATGCGCCTCGGTGACGAGCAGCCGGTGCTCGAATTGCCGACAGATCGCGCGCGTCCCGCGCTGCGCAGTTCGGACGGCGGACAGGTCGGAGGCGTGCTTGATCGGCCACTCGCCGATGCATTGCATGGCTTTGCCCGCCGGCACGACGCGACGGTGTTTATGACGCTGCTCGCGACGTTCCATGCGTTGCTGCATCGCTATAGCGGCCAGCGCGACATCCGCGTCGGGATCCCGCTTTCGGGACGCGAGCAGCTGGAGATCGAACCGCTGATCGGTTTCTTCGTCAACACGGCGGTGATCCGTGCGGACCTCACGGGCTCATTGCCGTTTGACGCGTTGCTCGCGCAAGTGAAGCAGCGGGTACTGGAGGCGCAGGTTAATCAGGATGTTCCATTCGCACAGATCGTCGATGCGCTGCAACCGGTACGCGCGGCAAATCACACGCCGCTCTTCCAGGCGATGTTCAATCTGGACGTTCCGGCGGCTCGGCTCGATCAGCACGCAGGAACGGCGCTGCAGTTGCGGCCGCTCAGTGATCAACGCACGGCTGCGCAATTCGATCTGACGCTCAATGTAACGATTGCGGATCAGCTCAGCCTGTCCTTCAGCTATGCAAAAGATCTGTTCGAGCACGCCACAGTCGAGCGTTTGATGCGCGATTACGTGGGCATGTTGACGCAGCTGGTGCGCGAGGACAAGGCAAGCGTGGCACGGGTGCGAGATTTTACGCTCGAGGCGCGGCCCGTCGCGCAACGCGGCGCGAGCGAATCGTCTGCTTTGACGGTGCCATTTTTGCCGGTGCACGCTCGCATTGCCGAGCAGGCGCTGGACTCTCCCGATGCTATCGCGCTGCGCTGCGACGGTGCCACGCTCAGCTATCAGCAACTCGACCAGCGCGCAACACGACTCGCGCAGCGGCTTCTTCGTTGTGGCGTTATGACGGAAGCGCGCGTAGGTGTGTGCGTTTCCCGTTCGCCTCAGATGGTCGTGGCGATACTCGCTGTGCTGAAGACCGGTGCCGCCTATGTGCCGCTCGATCCGGCCTATCCAGCGGCGCATCTCGCCGGCATGATCGACGACGCGCTGCTGACATGCACACTTGTCGATGTGGTGGGACGCGAGCGTCTGGCGGATATCGCCGGAGATCATGTCTTCGTGGAGGTCGACGGCGGTGCAGACCGCCAGGATCAAACCGAAGCGGAAGATGATGCCGCGTTTGCAGACGCGGATGCAAACGGACAACGCGCTTGCTCCCTGTCGTTTGCACCGGTTCGAGCCGATCAGCTCGCCTACGTGATCTACACCTCGGGATCGACAGGCAAACCCAAGGGCGTTGCAGTCACACACGGCGCGCTGATGCGTTTCCTTCACAGCATGCAGGCTCGCCTCGCCCTCAATACCGATGACGTCTGGCTCGCTGTCACCACACTGTCTTTCGATATCGCGGCGCTTGAGCTGTATCTCCCGTTACTTGCAGGTGCCACGATCGAACTTGCGACGCGCGAGACCGTCGCCGATGGTCGCCGCCTTGCAGCGCTCGTCGACGCGTCGCGTGCGAGCGTCATGCAGGCGACGCCGATGGGCTGGCGCGTTCTGCTTGATGGTGGCTGGCAGGGTCGACGGGAAACGGGCGCACCGATGCGCGCCTTGTGCGGCGGCGAGGCGCTACCGGTGGACCTCGCCGACGCGTTGCAGACGCGTGGCGTCCAGCTATGGAATATGTACGGCCCGACCGAGACGACGATCTGGTCGAGCGCCGCGCGGCTCGATGCCGTTGGCGCACCGATTACGCTCGGCGAACCACTCGAACATACGACGCTGATGGTGCTCGACGCCGACGGCAATCCGGTACCGGACAACGGCATAGGCGAGTTATACATCGGAGGTGCCAATCTCGCACGCGGTTATACGCGGCGCGCCGGACTGACCGCCGAACGCTTCTTGCCAGATCCGCATGGCGCGCCGGGTGCACGTCTATACCGAACCGGCGATTTGTGCCGGGTACGCGGCGACGGACAACTGGAGTACCTGGGCCGTGCCGATCAGCAGGTGAAGCTGCGCGGCTTCCGGATCGAACTGGGAGAAACCGAAGCGGCATTGCGCGCGCTTGACGGTGTCGCCGACGCGGTATGCCGGATCCAGGGCGATGGCACGTCGCGGCGCCTCGTTGCATTCATAACGGGCGACGCCGATCCAGCAGCATTGCGTCCGCTGCTGGCAAGGCGTCTGCCCGCGCAGCAGGTACCTGCGCAAATTGCTCGGCTAGAGCTGTTGCCGCTGACATCGAACGGGAAGCTGAACCGCAAGGCGCTGCCGTTGCTGACATCAGCGACGTCTGACGCATATCGCCCGCCTGTCACACCTACCGAGGTTCTCTTATGCCGGATCTGGAGCGAGGTGCTGGGCGCGGCACAGGTCGGGCTTGACGACGATTTTTTTGCGCTAGGCGGACATTCGCTGCTCGCTGTGCGGGTGGCATCGCGTGTCGGCGAGGCGCTCGGCCGGAAGATCGAACTCGGATTGCTGTTTGCGCATCCATCGCTCGTCGAGATGGCCGCACAACTGGATCACAGTGCCGCCGCGAATGGCGATGGAGCAGGCACGCTCGATGCATTGCAAGATCTGATGGATTCCTTATGAACCGATTGATCACGAGCGCAATAGTCGGCATCGTCGCGCAACTCGCCTGGCACGAAATGCGGGAAGCGCAGGATTTACAGAACTCGCCGCATTCGCAGACAGACAGGAAACGATGAACGTGACGGATCACTCTTTCTCTGCGTCCGGTGTAAAAGACGCATCCGTAACGTCCGATACATCGCCGGACGCGGTTCGCCGGCCGTCCGGCGCGTTACGCCTCGCTCAGCAGTACGCGGCACTTCCTGAGGACAAGCGAGCACTGTTTCGCGCCCGCGCGAGGGCTCAAGGGCTTGACGTAGACACGCTGCCGGTTGTTCCGCTTTCGCCGAGACCCGCTCGCTTTCCGCTGCTGTTTGCACAGGAGCGGTTGTGGTTTCTGTGGTGTCTCGATCCGCATCACGCGGGTTATCACATCACGCACACGCTGCGGCTGACAAATGCTCTCGATGTTGGCGCGTTGCATCGTGCATTGCGCCAACTGGTGCGCCGGCACGAAGCGCTGACGCTGCGTTTCGATGCGGACGAGGGCGTGCCGACACAATATCCGGCACCTGATGCCAGCTACGGTTTCGTACAGCATACCCTCGCGGATGACGAGGCGACGCTCGCCGAGGCGCTACGCGATTTCGCCTGCGAACCGTTCGATCTCGTCAATGGTCCGGTGCTGCGGGTTGCTTTGTTCGAGACGGGTGGACAGGGGTGTGTTCTGCAGTTCGTAGTGCATCACATCGTCGCCGATGCGTGGTCGATGAATGTGCTGTTCCGCGATCTGCTGGCGTTTTATCGCGGTGCGGATAACCTGTCGCCGTTGCCGGTGCAACTGGCAGACGTCGCAGTGTGGCAGCGGGAGTGGTCGGCCAACGATCTGCTCGAGCGGCAGATCGGCTATTGGCGCGAACGGCTCGACGGTGTTCCTGCTGCGCTCACGCTGCCGCGCGACGTGCCGCCGCGCGCGACCCGTTCCCACGACGGCGGCCTTGTTCGGCTGTCGATTGCCGCCGCGCTGGCCGAGCCGCTGCGTGAGATCGCGCGTAGCCGGCGTACGACGCTCTTTACGGTGATGCTGGCCGTGTTCGACGTGCTGTTGTACCGCTATTCGGGGCAGCGCACGATTGTGGTCGGCGTGCCCACTGCAGGGCGTGGACGTACCGAACTGGAAGGGCTGGTGGGCTTTTTCGTCAACACGTTGATCGTCCGCGCGGACCTCGCTGGCGGACAGCCGTTCGATACGCTGTTACGCACCGTCCATGAGCGCGTGCTAGAAGCGCAGGCTCATCAGGATGTGCCGTTCGCGCGGCTGGTCGAGGCGCTTGCAATCGAGCGCAACCTCGATAGCTCACCGCTGTTTCAGGTGATGTTCGATCTTGCGACCGATGCCGCTAATGCTGCTAATGCCGCTGATACGACGCAGGCGCAGTCCGCCAGGACCGCTGGGAGCAGCCCTCTTGCGGTCGAATCGATACTCGACGTTGCGCCGACCGCACGCTTCGATCTCGCGTTGAATGCTCAGGATCGCGGAGCGGGTGGCACGTTACAGCTTGCATTGACCTATTCACGCGACCGCTTTGTCGAAGCGACCGCGCAGCGCATGCTCGACGACTATGTCGAACTGCTTGAACAGGTCGCGGCGGAACCGCAGCGCAACGTTGGGGATCTGGCTGTGCGCCGGGGAATTGGCGAGCATGTGCGGTACGATGCGCGCAGCGGTGAAGTCAGCACTCCGACCGATATCGAACGAGAGACAGGGGATGGAACCGCACCGGACATCCCTCGCGGCTCGTTTATCGCGGCACACCAGCGGATAGCTCAACGTACGCGCCAATGCCCGACGCGTGTCGCCCTGCGTTGCGAGGGCGAGGCGCTAACGTACGCTGCGCTCGACGCGTGGGCGGAGCGCGTCGCGCTTGCGTTGCGCGCGGACGGCATCGCCACGGGCGAACGCGTTGGCTTGCTGCTGGAGCGCTCGCTGGCTCTGCCTGCAGCGTTGCTCGGCGTGTTCAAGGTGGGTGGCGCGTTTGTGCCGCTCGATCCTGATTACCCACCAGCGCGACTGCAGGCGATGATCGCCGATGCAGGCGTGACACGTGTGATCGTCGACGAAACGACTCGGAGCAATTGCCGCGCATTGCTCGCTCCGCTGCGTACGGTGCTTGCATCCGCGGTACGGCCTGATGCCTCCGATAGCACCGCGAATTGCGATGATGCCGTATGGTCCGTGCACCCCGATGCGCTCGCCTATGTCATCTACACCTCTGGCTCAACAGGCACGCCGAAGGGCGTGGCAATCACGCACCGCGCGCTCGCGCTGCATCTGGAAGACTTCCTGCACGACCATCGGATCGTCGAGTCCGACATCGTGCTGCAGTCGTCGACCATCAATTTCGACGTGGCCCTGCATGAGCTCTTGCCGGCGCTCATGGTGGGTGGTCGCGTCGTGATGCGCGGGCCGCAGGCCTGGGACCTCGCCTCGCTGAACCGCACGCTTTGCGACGAGCACGTGACGTTCGCGCGGATTCCGACTGCGCTCTGGCAACAATGGCGCATCGCGTTGCCGCCGGCGGAGGATATCGCGCTGCGACAGATCACAGTAGGCGGCGAAGCGTTGCCTGGCGACGCATTGCAGCGATGGTACGAAGGCCCGCTAGCGCACGTCGCGATCGACAATCTGTATGGTCCGACGGAGACCACCGTGGCGGCATTGCATCATCCGGTCTCGCGCGACGATGCGCAGCACGCCATTGTCGCAATTGGCCGCTGCTATCCGGCGCGTCATGCGTATGTCGCCGATCTCGACGGTAATCGCGCGCCGGACGGCGCGCTGGGCGAGTTGTGCATCGGCGGTGCGACCCTCGCGCGGGGCTATCTGGCGCGGCCTGCGCTTACTGCCGAACGCTTCGTGCCGGATCCGCATGGGGCACCGGGTTCGCGCGTCTATCGCAGCGGTGATCTGTGCCGTGCGCGTGCCGACGGTATCATCGATTTCCTCGGGCGGATCGATCAGCAGGTGAAACTGCGCGGGCACCGCATCGAGCTTGGCGAAATCGAAGTCGCACTGCGGCGCGTCGCTCAGGTCCGCGAGGCTATCGTCGAATTGAAGGGGGAAGGAGAGCGCAAACGCCTTGTCGCCTACTTCACCGGGTCCGCCAATCCAGATGCCGTGCGCGAAGAGCTGACGCGGACGCTGCCAGCCTCGCATGTGCCCTCGATTTGCATCGCGCTCGATACGTTGCCGACGCTGCCTAACGGCAAGCTCGACCGGCGTGCGTTGCCCGAGCCGGACGATGCGGTGCAGGGTGCCGCGATACCGTCGGCAGGGCCGATCGAAACGGCGCTGCTGGCAGTCTGGCAGACTGTGCTCGGCCGCACTGACTTCGGCGTAACCGATAACTTCTTTACGCTCGGCGGGGATTCGATTTCCAGCCTGCGGGTGATTGCGCAGGCGCGCGCCGCGGGTTGGGTCGTCTCACCCCGCCAGGTATTCGAGCATCCCACGGTGCGTGGTCTGGCGCGTGTTGCGCGGGCGAGTGTCGCGCCAGCAGCGGATGAACCGCTTGTGAACGTCCCGTTCGAGGCACCACTCGCGTCGATGCAGCATTGGTTCTTCGAGCACTATCCGGACGCCCCTGCACGCTGGAATCAGGCGGTACTGCTGCGTAGTGCCGAGGCGCTCGACGTCGAAGCACTGCGAGCGGCGTTCGATGCCGTGCTTGGCACGCATGACGCGCTGCGTGCGAGCTTTCGGCGCGATCCGCAGACGGGTGAGTGGTCGCAGACCATTTTGCCGCCGAAGTCTTCCAACGACGTATTGCGCATCGTAGATCTGCGAGCCTCCGTTGACCAAGTGGTGGCAATCGAAGCAGTCGCAGACAAAGTGCACGACAGTGTCGACCTCGCTGCCGGCAAGCTACTCCACGCGGCTTATATGAGCACAGCGGATGGCGCACGACTGCTGGTCATCGTCCATCATCTGGTGGTCGATGGCGTGTCGTGGCGCATCCTGCTCGACGATCTGCTGAATGCGTACGAGGCGGCACGTTTGTCCGGCACGCAGACGCTGCTGCCGCGAGCGAGTACCGCATGGAGCGAATGGACTCGACGTCTCGCCGAATACGCCAGTTTGCCCGAGCATCTGAGCGAACTAGCATGGTGGCAGAAACAACTGGGGACGACCACGGATGCCGCTCCGTCACGCCAACGCGCGATCGCTTCATCCACCACCCAAGGCCACACGCAGCATCGCAACTGGACACTCGATGCGCAGACAACGCGTCAGCTCACCGACTCTGGCAGGCGTATCGACGAAGTGCTGCTGACTGCGCTAACCCAGGCATGTGCCGAGCATTTGCCGCAGCTGCCCGTGATCGTCGAACTGGAGGGGCATGGTCGCCGCGATTGCATCCCTGGGCTCGATTTGAGCCGCACGGTGGGCTGGTTTACCACGCAGTATCCACTACGCCTTAGTGCCGCACCGCAACTCGAGTCGACGCGCCGCGAAATTGCTAACCTGCTGCAGACGGTGCCCGCGGAAGGCATGCATTTCAACCTGTTCCGCTACGGTGGCTCGGCGTCGATGCGCGCCGCGCTGGCGGCTTTGCCTCCCACGACGATTGGCTTCAACTACCTCGGACGTTTCGAAGAACGGCTCAGCGAAGGCTACTTTACGTTTGCTCCCGAAGACAGCGGCAACGGCATCGGCACGAACATCGCCAACGGGCCACGTCACGTGCTGGACCTGAATGGCCTGATCGCAGGCGGTTGCCTGAAACTCGAGTGGAGCGTCGCTTCAGATGCGCTTGATTTGGCCCAGCTTGGCAGGCTGATCGACGCGTTCGAAACACATGTGCGGGCATTGGCTCAACCGGTGGATCCGTTGGCCGGTGCATCACAAAGCGCGGACTCATCGCACACGGCCGCCACGGCGATCGATGAACCGGGACTTGTAACACCTAAGCGGCATCTGTTCAATGGCCTGACGGTGGCTTCGCAAACGTCCGTATCCGCCACAACCGAACCCGGGCAACTCGATGCGTTCGAACTGTGGCGTCAGCGCTTTTACACCGAGGCGTTGCTGTGCCCGCCTTACGGCACGGCAAACGATATCGACATGCAGCCGCTGAACGCCACCGGTGCGCCGCTCACGCTGTTCTGCTTTTACCCAGGCTTTGGACTTGTCGGCGAATACCGCTTTCTTGCCGCTGCGCTACAAGGGACCGCCAGCGTACTCGCGTTGCGTTCGCCGGGTTTCGCGATTGATGCGGGGGATTCAACGAGTAAGGCGCTCGATGCAACAGCACTCGCACGTCACGATCAACCCGCCAGTTTCGAGGCACTTGCACAAGCATGCGTCGAGCGCGTGCTGAAGGCGCAAGCCGAAGGACCATTCCGGCTGCTTGGCTGGTCATTCGGCGGGCGCCTGGCGGTGGCGGTTGCCGGGCAGTTGCGCGCACGCGGCCATCAGGTCGATTTCCTCGGACTGCTCGACACGGCGACGCGTACCGCTGACGCAGCACCGGACGAGGAGCATGCACAGGGCGATCTGTCCGCATGGCTGGAACAGCAGACGGATGGCGCACAACTGCAAGCGCTCTTCACACGGGCAGCCGAACTGGACGCATTGCACTACCGCTTGCGCCTCGCCCACACATTGCCGACCCTGGACGTACCGATTACTTTCTGGCACGCCGCCCGCGACAAAGTACCGGGCCGCGAGCGCGACTGGCGTCCGTATACAACCGCGGCAGTCGAAGAAATCCAAATCGAAGCGAGCCACACCGGAATCGTGCATCATCCGGCGCTGCATGCCAGCGTAAAAGCCCAACTGCAAAAGCTGCTGAGCATGCAAGAGGCGCGGACACGCACAAGTACAAGCGACACAGACACCTCATCCTGACAACCTAAAACCGGACCACAGCTTTCGTCATGCAGTCATCAGGCGGTTCCTCGCTTTACCAGCTCTCCGACGTCGATTTTTCAATCGGCGACCGGCCGCTGCTGCAATCCATTTCGCTCCATATCGCACCGGGCCAGGTGGTGGGTCTGATCGGCCACAACGGTTCGGGCAAGACCTCGCTGATGCGGCTGCTGGCGCGCCTGCATCAGCCGACGCGCGGCACGATTTACTTCGACGGTGCCCCGCTCGAGAATTGGCCGCACCGTCGCTTCGCGCAGCAAGTAGCGCATTTGCCGCAGTACACGCCATCTACGGATGGTCTGCAGGTGCGCGAACTGGTCGCACTGGGCCGCTATCCATGGCATGGCGCGCTGGGCCGCGTCACGGCAGATGATGACGCGCGCGTCGAGGAAGCAATGGCATGGACCGACGTCGCGCGTTACGCGGACCGCGCCGTCGACAGTCTCTCGGGAGGCGAGCGTCAGCGTGTCTGGCTGGCCATGCTAATCGCGCAGAACAGTCGCTGCGTGCTGCTCGATGAACCGACCTCGGCGCTCGATATCAGTCACCAGATCGAAGTGCTCGGGCTGATCCGTTCGCTGTGCGAAAAGCGCGGCATGACCGCTATCGTCGTGCTGCACGACGTGAACATGGCGACGCGCTTCTGCAATGAGCTGATTTCGCTGCGCGGCGGCAAGGTGCTGATGCAGGCGAGTCCTGCGGAGATCATGCGTCCGGATAGCCTCGAAGCCATCTACGGGGTGCCGATGGGTGTGCTCACCGATCCGCAGAGCGGCTATGCGATTGGATTTCCGCGATGACCAAACCCGTCATTCGACCTGCGAGCAGGATTCCGCGCACGGACCCGCTACGCCGCAGGCTGCTTGCAGGATTCGGCGCGCTCGGTGCGTTCAGCATGCTTGACGCGTTTGGTTCGGCGAGCGCCTGGGCTGCTACGCAGACACAGAGCACTTCGTCCGAGCCCGCGCCTCACCGCATCGTCACCCTGAACTGGGAATTGACCGAGACGCTGCTCGCACTGGGCGTTGCACCGGTCGGCACACCGTTGCCCGACTGGTATCGCAATACGATTGTCGAGCCGCCGCTGCCCGCGAGTGTGGCCGATGTGGGGCTACTGTATCAGCCGAGCTTCGAGATGCTGCAGGCGCTGGCGCCGGATCTGATGATCATTACGCCGGGACATGCCCCCGCCAAACGCTGGCTCGAGCGTATCGCGCCGACGCTCACGCTCGGCGCTTACATGTCGAGCGATACGCCTTATCCAGCGCTGCTGAACGAGACGGGCGAACTCGCCGCAAAACTGCAGAGACCGCAGCGCGCAACCGACCTGATCGCCGCGACGGATCGCGACACCGCTAACGTGCGGGCGCAACTCGGCGTGCGTCCTGCGCTGCTGCGCGCGCCGGTTCTCGTCGCGGATCTGGTCGACGACCGCCATCTGCGCGTTTATGCGCAAGGCAGCCTGTTCGACGAGATGTTGTGGAAGCTAGGAGTCCAGAATGCTGCCAATCCCGGCGCGGGAAGCAAGCCATGGCGTACGGAACAGGGCTTCGCGATGGTGCCGGTGCAGCGCCTTGCCGATGTCCAGCAGGCAAGCCTGCTGCTGGTGGGTCCGCTGGAGGCCTCCGCACGTGCCGGCGTCAGGAAGAATGCGATCTGGCAGGCGCTGCCCATGGTGCGCGAGCGCCGCATTGCCGTCCTGCCTGTGATCGCCCCGTATGGAGGACTGGTTTCGATGCAGCGTTTCGCGCAAGCTGTGGCGACGGCGCTCGCCACAATCGATAACGGCGGAGGCGGCGTTGCGTAACCTTGCTGCTGCATCCGTTCCTGCTGCACCGCGCGATTTTCGGGCGGCGCTCGTCGGGGTGCTTGGGGCGGTTGCCCTGATTCTCGCGATCGTCGGTATCCATGTCCAACTGAACGGCGCTTCGTTCTGGACGACGCTGTTTGCACCGAACCGCACTGACTTGCATCAGGTGCTCGTGCGCGACGGCCTACTGCCGCGTATCGCCATGACCTTGCTGTGCGGCGCGGCACTGGCACTGGCGGGCACGCTGGCGCAACAGGTGCTGCGCAATCCGCTCGCCGAGCCGATGACGCTTGGCATTTTCCCCGGTTCGTACCTCGCGTTGATGATCGCCGAGTTGTGGGCGCCATCCTGGGTCGCCGGTGGCCGTACCGTAGTGGCGCTCGCCGGCGGCGGCCTGGCGATGCTGCTCGTGTTCGGGCTCGCGTGGCGGCAACGGATGTCTTCGCTTTCGGTGATCCTTTCAGGGATGATCGTCAACCTCTACTGCGGCGCCATCAGTCTCGCCATCTGCATGTCCCATTTCGACCTGCTGCGCGGGCTGATGATCTGGGGCGGCGGGGCGCTCGATCAGAGCGGCTGGCAAGAGAGCCGGCAACTTCTGTGGGGTGTGCTCGCTTGTGTCGTCGCGACTGTGCTGCTGCGCCGTCCATTGGGCGTATTCGAGGCCGGCGATTCGACCGTGCAGAGCCTCGGCATCTCGTTGCAACGCACGCGCTTTGCCGCGCTGCTGATCTCGGTAGTCCTGACGGCCTGCGTCGTGTCGACGGTCGGCGTGATCGGCTTTGTCGGCCTTGCTGCACCCACGCTGGCGCGCCTCGCTGGCGCAAGGCGACTCAGACAGCGCCTGATCTGGGCGCCTTTGCTTGGCGCGGCGTTGTTGTGGGCAACTGATGAAATCGTCCAGATGGTGTCTTCAACGGAACTGTTCTCGGCGCATCTGGTGCCCACCGGAACGGTCACCTCGTTGCTCGGCGTTCCCTTGCTGATGCTGTTGCTGCCGCGTTTGCGCAGCCAGCCTGATCTGCATGCGAGCGCCATCGCGCATGCACCGGAGGCCAGTCTTGGTAGACGCTTGCCGTGGGCAGTGGTCGGCCTTGTCGTGGTGCTGATGCTGACCTTCGGCATATCGCGCGGTGTCCACGGCTGGCACGTTGCCAGTCCTGCGCAGATCGGCGCGCTGCTGTTCTGGCGGCTGCCGCACGCCATCGCGGCGATGTCGGCAGGTGTGCTGCTGGCGGTCGCCGGCACGCTGATCCAGCGCGTCACCGCCAATCCGATGGCGAGCCCCGATCTGCTCGGCGTGAGTTCTGGTGGCGCCCTCGGCATCGTCATCATCCTGTTCGCAGGACTCGATCCAACACCTGGGATCCTGTTCGCGGGCTGCCTCGCCGGCGCTATGACGACGCTTGCGCTGCTATTGTGGTTGGGCGGCCGCGCCTCGTTCGCGCCGGACCGGCTGCTGCTGATCGGTGTCGGGATCAGCGCGCTGTTCGAGGCTATCGTAAGCGCGACGCTGGCTAGCGGCGATCCACGTGCAGGTCTGCTAATGGATCTTGTGGTCGGCTCGACTTATTACATCGAACCCGTGGCTTCTTATGCGGCCGCTGCCGTCGCGCTAGCGGGACTGGTGCTTGGTCCGTTGATGGCACGCTGGATCGAAACGCTGAGCCTGGGCGCGCCGATGGCAGGCAGCCTCGGCGTGCCCGTCGCGCGAGCACGTCTGGCGATCCTGCTGCTAGCTGCGTTGCTCACCGCCACGGCCACGTTGCTGGTCGGCCCGCTTTCGTTTGTCGGGCTGATCGCGCCGCATATCGCCCGCTATTCGGGCGCGCGCCGGCCTGCAGTGCAGATGTTCGTGGCGTCGATCGTCGGCGCGTTGCTGATGGGCTTCGCGGATTGGCTTGGTCGCCAGGTCATGTTCCCTCAGGAGATGCCGGCCGGCCTTGTCGCGACGTTAATAGGCGGTCCTTATCTGATTGCGCTGACTCTGCGGAAGACGGTTGCTTCCACCTGAGAGCTCCGAAAGTCCGGTGCTTCGCGCCGGACTTTCGCCCTCTATACGGACCACAGGTCACAAACGACAGACAAAACTCAAAATGTATTTGCAAATGAGAATCGTTATCGATTAACATCTTATTCGCGATAACGAGATGTCTGGCGCATAGCGCGTCCGCGTGAGGCATCCGCTGCGCGAGAGTGGTCTATTGCTGTTCGCGGTGCTGGGGAAAGTGCAAAGCCGCGATTCACTTTCGCTACGAATACATCATCCTGACATGCCTCGTTAGTTGTCCTTTTCAAAGGACCAGACGGGTGTGTGTCTTCACGCCGAGAATTTGCCAGCCACGATGAAAACAACCATGGACCATAGCCGTAGTAAGCGGCGAGCCAAAGCTCGCTTGTTCCAGTCCCGGCTGACGCCGGTGGCGATTTCGCTGATTGCGATGTGGGCCGGGCACGCCCGGGCGCAATCGACGCCAGCAAGCACGACAGGCGACAGCAGTGTGCTGCCGGCCGTTACGGTGACGAGCGACAGCGATGCCACCACCGAGGACAGCGGCTCCTACCGGGCCCGCAACGCGACGGTCGCGGGCGGTGTAGCACAACCGCTTCAGGAAATTCCGGCTTCGGTCTCGGTGGTAACGCGTCAGCGCATGGACGACCAGAACATGACGCAGATTCAGGACGCGCTGCTCTATGTTACGGGCGTCGAAGCGTTGAATTACGGCGATGGCACGGCCTATTACAGGTCGCGCGGCAATTACCTTGGTGTCGAGTTCGACGGCGTGTCGGTTGTCAGCGGGTTGCAGTATCAGACCCAGTTCGATCTGGCCATGTACGACCGCATCGAAGTGTTCCGCGGTCCGGAAGGTGTGATGACGGGTGCAGCCGATCCGACCGATGCCGGCGGTACGGTCAACCTCGTGCGCAAACGTCCGCAGAACACGTTCCATCTGGAAACCGAGACGCAGATCGACTCGTTCGGCGCTGTGCGCCAGATGGTCGACGTGACCGGGCCGCTCAACAAGGACGGCTCGTTGCGTGGCCGCGCGGTGATTGTGGGCAGCGATGGACTGCAATCGGTCGACGGCGTGCGCGAAAAAAAGTTCATGGTGTACGGCGCGCTCGACTACGACTTCAATCCGCGCACGACGCTGTCGTTGTCGGCGGCCTATGAGGTCAATCCGGTGTCGGGCTTCGACTATGGTATCGGCGAAACGGCCTCCGGCACGCGGCTGCCGAGTTCGTACTCGCAAAACTTCAGCCCGAGCTGGAATTACAGCTATACGTCGCTGGCGGAAACCAATCTCAACCTGACGCACCGCTTCGAGAACGACTGGCAGTCGTCGACCACGGTCTTCTATCGCCATGAACTGCAGTCGACAAATTACGCCTATTCCGGCCCGGGCGTCACCGACGACGGCCTCTCGGCCTACGGCGATCAGCGGCAGCGCATTACCTACGACTGGTTCGGCGCCGATACCCATGTGTCGGGCCCGATCAATCTGTTCGGCCAGACTCATACGCTGACCGTCGGGGCAAACTACTCGCTGCAGAACGAGACTACGAAGTCCGGCTTTGTCTCCCTCACGGGGCCATTCGCTGACGGCGATTACAACGTCTTCGATGCGGACTCGGTGCCGAGCGTCAACGTGCCGTTCACGTATGGTTCCAACATCCGGACCGAGGAATACGGGGTCTACGCACAGGCCAGGATTCATCTCGCCAAGCCGCTGACACTCGTGCTCGGTGCGCGCGAAACGTTCTTCAATGAAGAGTCGCAGACCATCTTGCCGAGCGTATCCGACTGGAGCACGGAAGCGCGGATGAATGGCAAGTTCCTGCCGTCGGCGGCGCTCGTCTATGACATCGTTCCGTGGTTGAGCGCATACGTCAGCTATTCGAAGATTTTCGAGCCGCAGACGGCGACCACTTATACGGGTGCGGCGTTGCCTCCAGCAACAGGTGACCAGTACGAAACCGGCCTGAAAGGCACGTTCCTGAACGGACGCCTTGGTGCGACGGCCGCTCTGTTCCGCATCAACACCAACAACGTCGCGATCACGGACCCCGACAATCCGACGGGTTCGATCGCCGGCGGCGCGGCGCGTGACCAGGGCTTCGAGTTCGAAGTCACCGGGGAGCCGCTGCCGAACTGGAATGTGTATGCGGGCTACACCCTGCTGAACGAAAGCTTTACGAACCAGACGGCCAATTACTCGGACGGCACGGACCCGAAACATCTGTTCAAGCTGTGGACGAGCTACCGCCTCTCGCAAGGACTCCTGAATGGCGTGACGGTGGGCGGCGGGATGCTGGCTCAAAGCGAGATTACCCGTGGTGTAGAGCAGGGCGGCTATGCGATCTTCAATGCGCAGGTGGGCTATCGCATCAACAAGCACGTGGATACCTCGCTGACGCTGAACAACATGTTCAATCGCGAGTACTACGTGCGTCCGCCCGGAACGTACTTTAGCCAGTTCGGGGACCGGCGCAACCTGATGTTGACGGTGCGCACGGATTTCTAACGTGGCAAATCGAGGCATGCGCGGGAATTCCTTCGCGCATGCGGCTGCATGAAATGCGCGGCTCCGCTTTACGGCGCGGCCGCGTGCTGGTCTCTGGACCTCACGCACAGCGCCGCGCGTTCGTAGCACTTGTGGAAACGTGCCGCCTCGGAGCCAGCTTGACCTGAAAGAACTTGACAAGACTGGGCATCATGTCTAATTTTGTATAAATGATAATCATTCGTATTTGTATTTAGCATGTCGAGCCGGCGGTGTGTCTGCCGGGTTTGTCGCGTTTGCCGCATTTGTTATCCGCCAGCCATTCGTGAGGTGTGCTGTGCATGCTATGCCGACGCTCTCGTGCAGCGCACTCCCGAGTCACTCACAGGAAATATCGCCATGACGCAAGCTACGCCGTTGCTATTCGACTTTGCGCCGTTCGCCGGCAAAAGCGAACAGTACGTAGAGCTGATCAAGCAGTTCGCCGCCGCCCAATCGTTTCGCAGCGCCACCGTCGATGAGTTGCTACTCGATGACGACTACCACCGGCGTCCGTTGCGCCCCGAAGACTTCGAGTTCCTCAAGTTCGCCAAGCCGGTCCGTCAACATAACGTGAGCCGTCTGCCGTCGCTGGCTGCAAACCGTACGCTGCTGTCGATCTATGAACTGGGCATCGCGCGCCTGCCGCGCAGCGCCGAGGCAGCGGAGTGGCAACATTTCAGCGAGTTCTATCGTGACGATGTCCAGGTGCGTGGCGCACAACTCGCGCCGTTCCTCGAGTCGTATGCATTCGAATACCTCGCTCAGGACCAGGGCATCGAAATGGATGCCGCCGCGGCGGCGGGACGCCTTGCGCGGATTGTCGACGACGAAACCGCATTCTGGAGCGCGTCCGTCGAGCGCCTGATGCGCAACGATTATCTCGAGGAAGGGCTGCGCTTCATCATGGTCCAGCGCTGGGCGCTGGCGCCGTCGAAGCGCCGCGCGTTGGCGAAGGCTGCCGCAAGCGGCCTGTTCGATATGCTCCCTGCCGAGTTTCGTCCGACGCTCGAAGGCGATCCTCCTGACGACGCTTTGTTGCAACGTGTAGCCGGTGCGTGTGCCGTCACGCGCCAGCAACATGCGTACTGGCAGTTCTACCTGCCCACCAGCATGGCGAAGTGCAATCTGCTGTACGCGCTGGGACGCCGGCCGGATCGCGCGTTCGCACTCGTCGGCGCCGCCTTCGCGGCGCAAGCCGAGTGGCTCGCTTTCGGTCTCGCACTCGAGCGCGCTTGTGCGCATCTGCAGCCTGCCGGACGCCGTCGCAGCGACGCAGCTGAGCGCAAGACCGAACTGGTGGCGTGCTTCACACAGGCGTTGCAGGGCATCGAGCGCCAGTTCGGCGCCGCTGCCTTCACGCAGGCTGTGCAAGGCGTCGCGGCTGCCGAGCGTCTCGCCGAGCGGGCCCGTTGGGATCTTGGCGAACAACTGCTGTGGCTTTCGTCGATTCGCCGTTACGTCGATTTCGCGCATCGCATCAGCACGCGTATCGATGCGGAATGCCCTGGCATCGACCGTGAGACCTTCGTCGAGCCGCATGAGATGTGTTCGACCACGCACGTTCACAACGACCATCGTCTCGTGACCATTCAGGATGGCGAAATGCTTTTCTGGGGCAACGTCGGCATGCAGCTCAAGATGAACGAGGGCGACATGGTGCTGATCCCCGATGGACGCCTGCATGGCTCGACCGTCGTCTCCGGCGAGTGCACCTATCACCAGCCGATCATCCCCGACGATTGGGTGCAAGCGCTGGTCGCCGAACTGGACGCGAAGGCCGAGGCCTGAGCATCGCGCGCGGGCACTTGCGGTTCTTTTGTGGCCGTATCGTTGCCGAGCGCCGTGAACACCGGAAAGCCTGGGACAAGGGCGCCGGTTCCCCCGCAAACCGATATCGCAGTTGACGCACGTCCGCGAGGGCGTGTGCCGGCCCGCTCGCCACTGCGCGATGCAGATGTGTGACGACAAAGGACATTGAAGATGCGCTCAAACGAGGGAACCGTGATGGATGCCGTGCAGTTCGCCGAACCGCCTGCGCCAAACCCACACGAAGACGCGCTGCCCAGCGAAGGATTCGATCCCGGCGACTGGAAAAGCCGGATCATCGCAGGACGCGCGACTGGCGCGGCAGCGAATCCGCCCGCATGGCTGGATGCGTCGTATGGCACGATGTGCGGGCATGTGATGGACCCAGCGTATCCGTGCTTCTTCGGCACGATGGCCGAGAAACGCGGCGAAATGTTCTATTCGTATGTGAACGGCAAGGACATTCGCGATTTGCCCGCAACGATGCAAACGTTCGCCGAGCTCGTCTCGCTGCCGCAATATCGCAAGAACAACATTGCAGTGTTCTTCGAACCCGATCGCGAGCCGCTTACGCACGCGGCGTATCACGACTTGTTCTGGAGCATTCTGCAGCACCTGCACGACGTTGACCCCCATCCGCATGCCGATGCCCAGCCGGACCCGTCGCACGAAGACTGGGAGTTTTCGTTTGCCGGCGTGGAGACCTTCGTGGTTTGCGCGTGCCCGTCGTTCCGGCAGAGACATAGTCGCAATCTTGGACCCGGCATGGTGCTGCTGTTTCAGCCACGCAGCGTGTTCGTCGACACCATTACCAACAAGGTGATCGGGCGTGAGGCGCGCAATCAGGTGCGCAAACGCATCGAAACTTGGGACACGATTCCCGCACACCCCGACCTCGGCTTTTACGGCGACCCAGGCAATCTGGAATGGAAGCAGTACTTCCTCGACGACACCAACCTGCCCGCCGACGATCGTTGTCCATTTCTCAAGCGTCAACGCGAGAAGGCTGCAGCCCACGCGCTTGTCGATGCGGCATGGCGCCGAACATCGGCGCCCGACTGAGACCGAGCACGAACGCGAACGCCGTGAGCGTCGTGAACGCGGCGAAGATTGAGCGAGTGGGTGACGCATTGCCCGAATCGCCGCAACGGGCGCGGCCTGCCACACGAGATGGTGAAATGACTGAGAACATGATCGAACGCTTGCGCGCATTGAGCGTATCGCGCGCGACCGGCACCGCGCTGGTGACGCTGGATGCCAGCGGTGAGAAGCGCTATGACTATGCGGGGCTGGACCGGCGCGCACGGGCAATTGGCGCAGTCTTGCACGGGGTGGATGGCGAGGCGGATGCGGAAGCAGCCCATATGTCACCGCGTGCGCTTCTGTTGATGGATAGCGGTGTCGATTACGTAGCAGCGTTTTTCGGCTGCCTCTACGCAGGCGTTATCGCAGTGCCGGCTTATCCGCCCGAGTCGTTGCGCGGACAACATCTCTCGCGCCTCGAGTCGATCGCCGCAGATGCGGGAGCTAGCTTCATCCTGACGACTGCTGCGCTTGCCGGCAAACTTCGCGATGCGTTTGAGAAGATCGCACCACGCGCTGAAATCATAATGGTGGACACGCTCGATCTGGGCAGCGACGCATCGAGTTCCTTCGAGCCGCATCGCGCCGTGTCGTCCGACGTTGCATTTCTGCAGTACACCTCAGGTTCGACATCGGCACCCAAGGGTGTGATGGTTACACATGGCAGTTTGTGGGCCAATGAACTGGCCATCCGAGAAGGCCTTGGTGTTCGCGAGAACGACGTCTTTGTGAGTTGGCTGCCGCTGTATCACGACATGGGTCTGATTGGAACGCTGTCGCAGCCTGTGTTTAGCGGGATTCCACTGGTGCTGATGTCGCCGCAGTATTTTCTCGAGCGGCCGGTGAGATGGCTCGAAGCAATCGCGCGTCATCGCGGCACGATCTCGGGTGGTCCTGACTTCGCGTACCGGTTGTGCGCCGATCGCGTCAGCGAAGAGCAGCGTGCTGCTTTAGATCTGTCCTCGTGGCGGCTCGCATTCTCTGGCTCGGAGCCGGTTCGAAAGGCCACTCTGGGGGTTTTTGCTGAACGCTTCGCTGGTGTCGGGTTCGATCCGCATGCGTTGTTTCCGTGTTATGGACTGGCTGAGGCTACCCTCTATGTCAGCGGCATCGCGCCGGGGAGTGGTGCTCGTGCGCCGTCATTTTCTGCGACTGGATTCGCAGCCGGTCGTGCCGAAGGCGAAGGTGACGAGGATGGCGATGGCATACCCATCGTTTCATGCGGCAAGCCTGTGAGCGGCCACGCGTTGGCGATCGTCGATAGCGAGAGTGGCCTTGAGCTGGGTGCGGGGCAGATTGGCGAGATTCTCGTGCGAGGTCCGAGCGTGGCGGCTGGCTATTGGCGTCGGCCCGAGGACAGCGCTCGTACGTTCGTCGAGCGCGACGGCGCACGTTGGCTGCACACTGGCGACCTGGGCTTTCTGCACGAGGGCGAACTCTACGTCGCCGGGCGGATCAAGGATCTGCTGATCGTGCGTGGTCGCAATGTGTATCCACACGATCTTGAGCTCGCGATCGAGCGCGAGGTCGAACTGGTGCGTCGTGGTCGCGTCGCGGCGTTTGCAGTTGAGATCGATGGTCAGGAAGGCATTGGCATCGCTGCGGAAGTCTCGCGCAACATGCAGAAGCTCGCGCCGGCGGAGGCGATTTCGGCTGCGCTGAGCGAAGCAGTCGCACTTGCTTGCGGTGAACCGGCGGGTGTCGTTGTGTTGCTGAATCCAGGTGGGTTGCCGAAGACGTCGAGCGGTAAGGTACAGCGAGCGGCCTGTGTGCGCGGTTGGCAGCAGCGTTCGCTCGACGCCTATGCTTATTTTGAGCAGGGACGTCGGGTTGAAGCGAATGCCTTGCGTGATGGTGGCGCTACTGTGGCCGAGTCTGCATTGTTAGCGCCGCTGGCCGGATTTGAACAGGAGCTTGCCGCGCTGTGGCGTGATGCATTGAGCTTGTCGCAGGAGCGCCCTGCTCGCGAAGACAGCTTCTTTGCACTCGGCGGCAGCTCGCTCGCGGCGGTGCAACTGGCTGCTTCTGCGCGGGCGCGCTGGGCGATCGATTACACGCCGCGCGATGTCTTTGGTGCGCCCGTTTTCAGGGACGCTGCTGCACTAATCGAGCAGAGGAGCGCGCAAGGAGCGGTGTCGCCGGAGTTGGTGGTAGCGCGTCTCTCTGACGACCAGCGGACGCAGACGCGCGCCTCCGATGCCCAACGAGGCCTCTGGTTGACGTGGCACCATGACCCCGCGAGTGCCGCTTACAACATGAGCGGCGAGTTGCATTTAACAGGTGAACTGGATCTGGGCGCCCTGCAGCGTGCGTTTGACGACGTGGTACGACGCCATGAAATCCTGCGCGCCCATTTCACGCTTGGCGACGACGGTGAGCCCGTGCAGGTCATCGAGGGCGACATGCGCGTGCTGTTACCCGTGACGCGGCTTGAAACCGGCTGGCCTGCCGCACAACGTGAGGCTACGCTCGATGCACTGGTCGAGCAGGTGGCCCGACAGCCCTTCGATCTCGAACACGGGCCGCTATTGCGCGCTCACCTGGTCAGCATCGGTGGACGCGAGCATCGCCTGTTGCTTGCACTCCACCACATCATCGCAGATGGCGGGTCGGTGAACGTGTTGCTGACGTCGCTGGCGGACGCCTATCGTGCACAACGGGCCGGGCCGGTTTCAGCGGTGTCGAGCATCGAGCCTCAACTACAGCACGTGGATTATGTCGCGTGGGAGCGTGCCACGCTCGATTCCGCTGCGCTTGCGCGCCAGCTCGAGTACTGGCGTACTCAACTCGCTGCGGACGGGGATCCCGCTGCCGCAGCGCAACTCTTTGCACGACCGGCTTCAAGTGCTGCGATTTCAGTCGCAGATGTTACGAGCCTTGCCGGGCGTCAACGCAGTTTGACCTTCTCGCTTCCTGCCCGCACCGCAGCGACGCTAAAAGGCGTTGCCGCAACCCGGCACGCGTCGCTCTTCATGACGATGCTCGCAGTCCTGAATGTCACCCTGCAACGTCTGAGCGGCCGGGACGACATTCGCGTTGGCGCGCCGATGTCACTGCGCAAGCATCCCGAAGCGCAGTCGATGATTGGCTACTTCGTCAATCTGCAGGTAATGCGCACGCGCATGAACGCGCATCGCGATTTCGGCGCGCTCGTCGATGCCGTACGCGAAACCGTGCTGGCTGCGCAGGAACATCAGGATGTGCCATTCGATCGGCTCGTCAGCGCGCTGCTGCCGAACCGCGCAAGCGGGGCCGCGCTGTTCCAGGTCAAGCTGACCGAACAGCAGCCATTCGCCGAAGCCGCGTTCGCGCCACTCGACGCGCGGCTTCATGTGTTGTTGAATGACGCACCTCATTTCGACCTTGCACTTGATTTCACCCGCACCGGTGAAGCGATTGACTGCTTGCTCGCGTATGACGATACGGTGTTCGACACCGCGTTTGCTGAACGCTTTGCGGGCTTGTTTACTGAGTTGGCGGAGCGACTCGGCGGGGCGCCCGATACGCCTTTGGAGCGACATGTAGCGAGCTCAGTTACGGAGCTGATGCATTGCGGCGCGACTACCGGGCGACGCGCAAGCAACGTTCAGAACATCACCAATCCACAGGACGCGTACACTACGCAAGACGTGCTGGCGCTGTGGGATGCCAGCGTCGCACGTCACCCCGAACGCATCGCTCTTTACGACGGCAAGCGCAGTGTGACATTCGGTGCACTGGACGCCGCAGCAGAAGCGCTCGCGGCCCAACTTGACGTTCTCGGTGTAGGCGATGAAGCGCGCGTTGGCGTGCTGGCCAGCCGCTCGATCGAACAGGTGCTTGGCATGCTGGCGGCGTTGAAGGCCGGTGCAACCTGGGTGCCATTCGATCCGCAGATGCCGCCCGCACGGATCGCCACGCAGATCGCGGACAGCGGCGCAGTTGCGTTGCTCCATGCCGGCGCCTTGCCGGCGGCCCTGACTAGTATCGCGTCGAGCATCTCAACGCTCGCGCTGCAACACGACCTAACGGCTTCGTCAGCGTACCGAATCGCTTCGACCGAACCGGCATCACGTTCACGCCGCGCGCCACACGCAGACCGAGCGGCGTACATGATCTACACCTCAGGTTCGACGGGTGAACCGAAGGGCGTCGTCGTCACCCATGGTGGTCTCGCAAACTACGTGAACGGGATGCTCACGACATTGCAGGTCGACGCGGACGCGTCGTTTGCGATGGTGTCTACCCCTGCCGCCGATCTCGGCCATACGGTGCTATTTGGCGCGCTGTGCTCAGGACGCACGCTGCATCTGCTTGCACAGGACCTCGCATTCAACCCCGATGGATTCGCGCACTATATGGCCGAGCACCGGATCGGTGTACTGAAGATCGTGCCGAGCCACCTGGCCGCATTGCTGTCCGCAGCGCGTCCTCGCGATGTTCTGCCGACACAAGCGCTGATTGTCGGCGGCGAGGCGACGCCCGCCGCGTTGCTCGAACGTCTCAGTGCGCTCCAGCCGACCTGCCGAATCTTCAATCACTACGGGCCAACGGAAACGACGATTGGCATCGCGATGCACGCTCTCCCGAAAGCGTCGCAATCAGGCCGCGATTTGCCCTTGGGTGCGCCGCTGCCCAACGCCCACATCTACCTGCTCGATGATCGGATGGAGCCAGTGGCGCGAGGCGCTGAGGGTGAGTTGTACCTCGGTGGGCCGGGTGTCGCGCGCGGCTATTATGGCCGCGCTGGCCTCACGGCTGAACGCTTCGTGCCCGATCCGCTTGTGCCCGGTGCTCGCCTCTATCGCTCCGGCGATCGAGGACGTCGCGGCGCCGACGGCCTGCTCGAATACCTCGGTCGAGTGGACGATCAGGTGAAGATTCGCGGCTATCGCGTCGAACCGCGCGAGGTCGAGCGAGAGATCCTTCGCGTGGATGGCGTGCAAGATGCCGCGGTGCTGACATACGACGCGTCGTCGGGAAAACGCCTGGCGGCGTTTGTCGTGACGAGCCGCGCACTCGATGCCGTGATGGTCGACGCTGCCCGCGCGCTGCCCGACTACATGATGCCGGCAGATACCATCGTGCGCGATGCGCTGCCGCTGAACGCCAACGGCAAGCTCGACCGCGCCGCGCTGCAGGCGGTGCTCGACGAACATCGGCAAGTGCAGTCTGAGCTGACCGTGGGCCTTGATACCACTAACGTCGATGCACCTCGCACGGCAACCGAACTCACACTCGCGCAGATCTGGGCGGAAGCGCTCGGTATCGAACCGGGCCGGATCGGCCGGGGACAGAATTTCTTCGAAGTCGGCGGCGATTCGATTCTTGGCCTCAAGGTCGTTGCGAAAGCGCGTAAGGCTGGATTGTGGCTCACGCCGAAGCAGTTGTTCGAGCGGCGGACTCTGGCCGAACTTGCGCTTCACACGGAGTCGAAGGGTGGAGCGGCTAAGCAGGATGCTTATCGACCGCCTTCGATCAAGCGTCTGCCCGATACAGTGAGGGCGCGCACGGAAGCGTCCTTTGCGCAGCGGCGACAGTGGTTCTTATGGCAGCTTGATCCTGAGAGCAGTGCGTATCACGTGGCAGGTGGGCTGTGGCTGGGGGGCGAACTCAGCGCGGTTGCGTTGCGCAAGAGTCTTGAAGCGATCGTGACGCGTCATGAAGTGCTGCGTACGCGCTTCGTAGCAGACGAAGCAGGCAGGGTTGAACAACAGATAGATGCGCACGCTCAACTCGACTGGCGCGAAGCTACTTTGCCGGCCGCACAGATCGATACGGCAGCGCGCGCACTGGCGAGCGAGCCGTTCGATCTGGCAGCAGGTCCATTGTTGCGTGCTGCCCTGTACCGTAGCGAAGGCGAAGCGGGCCGCAGCCTGCTAGTGCTGACGCTGCATCACATCGTCTCGGACGGTTGGTCGATACAGGTGCTGCTGGAAGAACTGGTGGCGCATTATCGCGCAGCAGTACTGAGCGAACCGTTGACCGTACACGCGTTGCCCGTGCAATACGCGGACTACGCGGCATGGCAACGCGAGTGGCTCGAAGCAGGCGAGCAGGAAAAGCAGCTCGCTTACTGGCGCGATACGCTGGGCACGACGCATCCCGTGCTGGCATTACCGACGGACGCACCGCGCCAGGCGCACGCGTCGTACACGGCAGGCCGCCATGGCGTGACGCTGCCGCCCGAACTGGCGCAGGCGGTCCGCGAATGCGCGCAGCGCAGTTCGACGACACCGTTCATGGTGTTGCTAGCCGCGTTCCAGGCGCTGCTGCACCGCTACACAGGCGAGCGCGACATCCGCATAGGCGTTCCGGTCGCGAACCGCAACCGCGTCGAAACGGAGCCGCTGATCGGTTTCTTCGCGAACACGCAGGTGCTGCGCAGCCAGATCGACGGAGCGACCACATTAGGGACTCTGCTGACCCAGGTGCGCAACGCAGCCGAAGGCGCGCAAGCCCATCAGGAACTCCCGTTCGATGTCCTGGTGGACGCGCTGCGCCCCGAGCGCAGTCTGAGCCACAGCCCGTTGTTCCAGGTGATGTTCAATCATCAGCGACGCGACTGGCGTGTGCTGCAGCAACTGCCTGATCTAACCATCGAGCCTTACCGGCTTCCGGGCACGATGGCGCAGTTCGAGTTGATGCTCGATACGCGCGAAGAGGAAGACGGCACGCTGACGCTCGAATTCACCTACGCGCAGGAGTTGTTCCACGAGTCGACTGTGCAGCGTCTGACTCGCCATTACCAGCGGCTGCTCGAAGCGTTCTCGCGACACACCGACGGGCTAAACGAAACGGTCGACGCGATCGTGCTGGCCGACGACACGGAACGTTCCATCCTCGCAGACTGGAGCCGCAATTCGACTCGTTACGTGGGCTACGAGCCGGTGTTCCGTGCCTTCGAACATCATGCCACCGTACATCCGGACGCGGCCGCTTTGCTCTTTGGCGAGCAGGTCCTGAGTTATGGCGAACTGAACGCGCAAGCTAACCAGCTTGCGCGCTGGCTGCGTGCGCAGCGCGTTGGCGTCGAATCGCGTGTCGGTGTGGCAGCGCATCGCTCGCTGGAGATGGTCGTCGCGCTCTACGCCATCATGAAGGCTGGCGCGGCCTACGTGCCGCTCGATCCTTCGTGCCCGGCCGAGCGCCTCGCGTACATGATCGACGATAGCGGCATTCACCTGCTGCTGACCCACGGTGGCATAAAGTTGCCAGAGGTAGACGGCGTGCGCCGCGTCGAACTGGAATCGATCGACGCCGCTGCGTACGCAACATCCGATCTCAACGACATCCCGTTGCACGGCGCGAATCTCGCCTACGTGATCTATACGTCGGGTTCGACCGGCCGTCCGAAGGGTGTGGGCAACCGTCACGACGCGTTATGGAACCGTCTGGTCTGGATGCAGCAGACCTACGGCCTGAAACGTGGTGAAACGGTGCTGCAAAAGACACCGTTCAGCTTCGACGTCTCCGTTTGGGAATTCTTCTGGCCGCTGATGGTGGGGGCACGACTCGCTATCGCGGCGCCGGACGCGCATCGCGATCCTCAACGGCTGGCGGCAGCCATCCGCGATTACCGGGTGAGCACACTGCATTTCGTACCGTCGATGCTGCAGGCGTTCATCGCGAGCGGAGAGGCATCACGCTGCGGCGAGACGCTTGCGAGAATCGTATGCAGCGGCGAAGCGCTCCCGGCCGATCTGCAAGCAAAGGTCTCCGAAACAATGCCACAGGTGGTTTTGCACAACCTGTATGGGCCAACCGAAGCAGCGATCGATGTCACCGCGTGGACTTGCATCGCAGAAGCCGGGCGTCCGGTGCCGATCGGCCGGCCAATTGCGGCTACGCAAACCTGGGTGCTGGATGCGCGGATGCAGCCTGTGCCGCAGGGCGTGCCCGGTGAGTTATACCTTGGCGGCGCCGGACTGGCGCGTGGTTATCTGGGCCGGCCGGGGCTGACGGCGGAACGCTTCGTGCCGGACCCGCTTGGCGGTACGCCCGGCGCGCGCCTCTACCGTACCGGAGACCTGGTACGCTGGCGTGCCGATGGCGCGCTCGACTATCTGGGGCGGCTCGATCACCAGGTAAAGATCCGTGGCTTTCGCATCGAGTTGGGCGAGATCGAGGCGGCGTTGACTGCACAGACCGGTGTTCGCGAAGCCGTGGTTGTTGCGCACGATAGCCGACTGATTGCGTACGCCGTGGGCGAGTCGTTTGACGCCGCCGCGTTGCGTACACAACTCGCGCAGCGCCTGCCTGACTATATGGTGCCCTGGCGGATCATACCGCTCGCGGCGATGCCGCTGAATGCGAACGGCAAGGTGGACCGGCGCGCTTTGCCGCAGCCTTCTTCGGAGGCCGCGAACGAGCTGACCTGGGAGGCGCCGCGTGAGGGCGTCGAGGCGCAACTCGCGGCAATCTGGTCGACATTGTTAGGCGCTGCACGCGTCGGACGTCACGATGATTTCTTCACGCTGGGCGGCCATTCGCTGTTCGCGGTGCGTTTGAACGCGCGGATCGCGCTCGAACTGAACGCGAACCTGCCGCTCGCCACGTTGTTCGAAGCGGCGACGCTGCATGAGCAGGCGGCGGCTATCGATCGTACGCGTCAAGGTGAGAACAATGACGAGGCGCTGCGTGGTCTCGATCTCTTTATCGACACCCTTTGAGCAGATTCATGGAAAAAGACACCGCGCGACGCATTGCCGAGCGCTTCATCGAGTTGTCGCCGGACAAGCGTCGTCTGTTCTGGCAGAGGATGAACGAGCAGGGCGTAACGCCAGCGCAGTTACCGATTCTTGCGCGGGCGCGGGTGTCCGAACAAAAACTGCCGGTTTCATACGCGCAGCAGCGGCAATGGTTCTTGTGGCAGCTTGATCCTGAGAGCAGTGCGTATCACGTGGCAGGTGGGCTGTGGCTGGCCGGCGAGGTCGATGCGGTTGCGTTGCGCGCGAGTTTTGAGGCAATCGTGGCGCGTCATGAAGTGCTGCGCACACGCTTCGTAGCAGACGAAGCAGGCCGGGTCGAACAACAGATAGATGCGCATGCTCAGCTCGACTGGCGCGAAGTTGCTTTGCCGGCCACACAGATCGATACGGCAGCGCACGCACTGGCGAGCGAGCCGTTCGATCTGGCAGCAGGTCCATTGTTGCGTGCCGCCCTGTACCGCAGCGAAGGCGAAGCAGGCCGCAGCCTGCTGGTTCTGTCGCTGCATCACATCGTCTCGGACGGCTGGTCGATACAGGTTCTGCTGGAAGAACTGGTGGCGCATTACCGCGCAGCAGTACTGAGCGAACCGTTGACCGCACACGCGTTGCCCGTGCAATACGCAGACTACGCGGCTTGGCAACGCGAGTGGCTCGAAGCAGGCGAGCAGGAAAAGCAGCTCGCTTACTGGCGCGATACGCTGGGCCCGACGCATCCCGTGCTGGCATTACCGACGGACGCACCGCGCCAGGCGCACGCGTCGTACACGGCAGGCCGCCATGGCGTGACGCTGCCGCCCGAACTGGCGCAGGCCGTCCGCGAGCGCGCGCAGCGCAGTTCGACGACACCGTTCATGGTGTTGCTAGCCGCGTTCCAGGCGCTGCTGCACCGCTACACAGGCGAGCGCGACATCCGTGTAGGCGTTCCGGTCGCGAACCGCAACCGCGTCGAAACGGAGCCGCTGATCGGCTTCTTCGTCAATACGCAGGTGCTGCGCGCCGAGATCGCCGGCCGCGACACGCTAGGTGAACTGCTCGAGCGTACCCGGCAGGCGACGGTTGGCGCACAGGCGCACCAGGATTTACCGTTCGATGTACTGGTGGATGCGCTGCAGCCGGAGCGCAGTCTGAGCCATAACCCGCTGTTTCAGGTGATGTTCAGTCATCTGCACAGTGACTACCGGGTGCTCGACGCGCTGCCTGGGCTGACTGTCGAATGGTACGAACTGACCGACGGCGCTGCGGCTTTCGAACTAACGCTCAATATCGTCGAGGCCTCCGACGGAAATCTATCGGCACAACTGATTTATGCGAGAGATCTGTTCAATAAAGAGACGATCGAACGTTTCGGCCGTCACTATGTGAAGGTGCTGAGCGGGTTGGCAGAGGATCCCGCCCAGGCGCTCATAGACATTGAGTTATCAGATCCCGCGGAGTGCCAGCCATCGCAATTCCTGGCGCTCCGGGTTGACGTGGCCGCTGGCATGCCGCTAGTGCACCGGTCATTCGAAATGCATGTAGAGGCGCAGCCCGATGCAGTGGCCTTGCTGTGTGGCGACGTGCAACTCAGCTACAGCGAATTGAACGAGCGCGCCAACCGGCTCGCCGCACGTCTGATCCACGAGGGTGTTGGACCGGAGGTTCGGGTCGGCTTTGCAATAGCACGTTCGCCTGAGATGCTGGTTGCGCAGCTCGCGATCCTGAAAGCGCGCGGCGTCTATGTGCCGCTCGATCTGGCGTATCCGGCAGAGCGCCTCGCCTACATGATCGACCATAGCGGTATCGAGCTGCTGCTCGTGCAGACGCATCGGGCGTCCGTCGCGCACCTGCCTGTATCCGGCGCGGGACGGATGCTCGATCTCGATACCCTCGATGTCTCGAACGAACCTGCGGGGAATCCGCTGCTCACGCCGCATGCCGACAATCTCGCGTACGTCGTCTACACATCCGGCTCGACCGGGCGGCCGAAGGGCGTCGCGGTTGCACACGGAGCACTTGCGGCGCATTGCCATGCCATCGGGAAATGCTACGGCATGAGTGCCGCGGACCGCCTTCTGCATTTCGCTTCGGTCAGTTTCGACGCTGCCGCAGAGCAGTTCCTCGTGCCCTTGATGAACGGCGCGGCAATCGTGCTACGCGACGACGAGGTGTGGTCGGCGCAGCGGCTCGTCAACGAGATTCGCTCGAAGAACGTCTCAGTGCTCTATCTGCCGCCTGCGTATCTCGACGCGTTTGCCCGGGTCACGGAGACCGGCGCGGTGAGCCTGCGGGCCTGCATCGCGGGCGGCGAAGCATGGTCGAGAGCGGGCTTCGAGGCAGTGCGCACGCACCTGAATCCGCAGCGGATTTACAACGCCTACGGGCCATCGGAAACCGTGGTGACACCGACGCTCTGGCAGCCTGACGCCGACGCCCGGTTCGACAGCGCGTACGCACCGATTGGCCGGCCAGTCGGCGAGCGCAGCGCCTGGGTTCTCGACGCGCAGATGAACCGGGTACCGTCAGGTCTGCCAGGCGAGTTATATCTGGGTGGCACCGGTATAGCGCGCGGCTATCTGGGCCGGCCGGGACTGACGGCCGAACGCTTCGTGCCCGATCCGTTTTCCGCCGAGCCGGGCGCGCGGCTCTACAGGACCGGCGATCTGGTGCGCTGGCGCAGCGACGGCGAGCTGGAGTACATCGGACGCATCGATCATCAGGTCAAGGTGCGCGGTTTTCGTATCGAGTTGGGGGAAGTGGAAGCGCAATTGCGCGCCCAGCCTGGTGTGCGCGACGCCGTGGTGGACGCGCAGGAGGGGCCGGGCGGCACGCGGCTGGTGGGCTATGTGAGCGGGCTACCGGGCTACTCGCTGGATACGGCCACGCTGCGCGCGGGACTGGCCGCGACGCTGCCCGACTACATGGTGCCCAGCGTCGTGATGGTGCTCGACGCGTTGCCGCTCAACGCGAACGGCAAGGTGGACCGGCACGCATTGCCTACCCCCACGCAAGCATGTGTGCCGGCGAACGACGACGCTCCGCAGGGCACTGTCGAAGAGCGCCTGGCGGATATCTGGGCACAGTTTCTGCGGCGTGAGCGGATCGGGCGTCATGAGAATTTCTTCGAGCTGGGCGGCGATTCGATCATGGGACTGCAGATCGTTGCGCGTGCGCGTCAGGCCGGACTTCTTTTGACCGCCCGGCAGATCTTCGAACAGCAGACGATTGCGCAACTCGCGGCCTGCGCAGTCGCTCCAGACGAAGCGCTGCCGGACGACCGCAATGCATCCACCACAATAGATCCGCAAGCACCGGCTCCGTTGCTACCGATCCAGGCGCGTTTTTTTGCGGAGCCGCTGCCGGAACGTCATCATTGGAACCAGGCGGTGTTGCTGCGCCTCGATGAGGCCGTCGACACCGATCGTCTCGAACAGGCATTGCACGCTGTCGTCGCACATCATGATTCGTTGCGTCTGCGCTTCGTGCCGTGCGAGCCGGCGCAATCGGACGGCTTTAGCTGGCGTCAGCAATACGCGCCCGTGGAGTCAGCGCCCATGCTGCAGGTTGAGAGCAGCGTGCGTACATCCGCCATCGAGACACTCTGCGACGCCGCACAGCGCACGCTTGATCTGACACGCGGGCCGCTGTTGCGAGCAATTGCCATGCGTATCGAGGACGGCAGTTGGCGTCTGTTCATCGCGATCCATCACCTCGTCATCGATACCGTGTCGTGGCGCATCCTGCTCGATGATCTGCGGCGCGCTTACACGCAACTGGTTGCGGGCGAGGCAGTGTCGTTGCCTGCGCGTACCACCTCGTATCAGGCGTTCGCCCGCCAGTTGCAGCACGCTGCACGTCAGCCGGAGATTGAACGATACAGCGCCTGGTGGCAGGCGCTGGACGATGTTCCGGCCGCGCTGCCCGCGGGTTCGATAAGCGATAGTGGCGGCGTCGGGCCACAATCCTTTGCTCCAGTCAGCTCCACCGTGGGCTTCGACGCTGCCACGACGGGCCGCCTGCTGCGCGATGCGTCAGTGGCCTATCGAACCCAGCTCGCCGATCTGTTGCTACTGGCAAGCGGTCGTGCCTTGTGTCGCTTCGCCAAACGGGACGTGTTGCGTATCGATCTCGAAGGACATGGCCGCGAGACGCATTTCGGCGCGGCAGACCTGAGCCGCACCACGGGCTGGTTCACGGCGGTCTATCCATTCCGGCTCGAGCCTAGTGGCGAGATCGGCGCTGCGTTAAAGCGCGTGAAGGAAGCGCGGCGTGAAGTACCGCACGGCGGAATGAGCTTCGGTATGCTTAAATATCTGGGAACTCCAGAACAACGTGCGGCGCTATCGGAAGTCGGTCATGCAGAGGTGCTGTTCAACTACCTCGGCCAGTTCGACGGCACGCTCGCTGGCGACGGTGACTGGCAACTGGCGAGCGAAGGCACCGGCCATACGCACGACGAACGCAGTGGCAGTACGCACGCGCTCGAAATCACAGGCCAGGTGCACGGTGGCGAGTTGTCGTTGACGCTACTGCACGCACGTGGTGACCGTTACGATGCGAGCACGCTCGACACGCTCGCGGAAGATATTCGTCGTGAACTGCTGGCGGTGCTCGCGCATTGTGAAAGCGGTGCGTGCGGCTTGACGCCATCGGACGTTCCGATCGCCATGCTCGATCAGGCGCAGCTTGACAACTTACCGGTGCCCGCCGGCGAAATCGCGGACCTGTATCCGCTGGCGCCCATGCAGACGGGCATTGTGTTTCACAGTCTGCTGGGGCAGCAGTCCGGCGCGTATGTGAACCAGTTGCGTGTCGACATCGAACGACTTGACTGCGTGCGCTTTCAGGGAGCGTGGGAATCGGCTGCTGCGCGCCATGACATTCTGCGCACTGGCTTTCTTTCGTTTGAGGATGCGCCTCGCCAGTGGGTGGCGCGCCACATCGAGCTACCGTTCTTCATCGAAGACTGGCGCGATGCGCAAGAGCCGGAGCTTGCAACGCGGCTGGATGCCTATGCGGTCGCGCAGGTCGAGAGCGGTTTCGATCTGGGCCGTCCACCGTTGTGGCGCGTGACGCTGATCCGTACGGCCGCATCGCGTTATCACTTCGTCTGGACCTTTCATCACGCGCTGCTCGATGGCTGGAGTGCCGCGCAATTGCTCGCGGAAGTTCTGGGTGAGTATGAAGGCCGCAAGCAGGTTGGGCCGCCCGGACGTTATCGCGAGTTCATCGCCTGGCTGCAGTCCCGCGATCAGGATGCAAGTGAGGCGTGGTGGCGAGCGCAGACCGGCCGCCTAGACGGTTCGACGTTGCTGGCTAGCGCGTTGCCGAAGCCAGAGGCCGTGGACGCTGCGGCCGCAGCGTCCAGCCGGGCCGATTCACCCGAGTCGACCAGCACCATACGCGCGGAGTCACATGCTTCAACGTTGCGGATCTGGGATGCCGAGCGCACCGCGCAGCTAAGCGCTTTCGCGAAAGCACAGCACGTAACGCTGAACACTTTGGTGCAGGCGGCCTGGCTTCTGTTGCTTCAGCGTTACACGGGGCAGCGCACGGTAAGCTTCGGGGCGACCGTCGCCGGCCGCCCCGAAGCGTTGGCCAGTGCGCACCGCACCCTAGGTCTGTTCATCAATACGATCCCAGTGATCGCCGCGCCGCAACCTTCGGTGAGCGTCGGTGCATGGCTCGAACAGATTCAGCAGCACGGCGTAGCGGCGCGCGAACACGAGCACGTCGCGCTGTACGACATCCAGCGCTGGGCGAAACTGGAAGGCGGGCAAGCGTTGTTCGACAGCATCGTCGTGTTCGAGAACTATCCGGTCGACGAGATCCTTGAAGCGGCGACACCGCGTGAGTTGCAGTTCTCCGGGCTGCGTAGCGAGGATCGCACGAGTTATCCGCTGACACTGTCGGTTACCCATGGACGACACGCACAACATAGCGGCGCGCAACGGGACGGCGAGACTTTGCGGATCGAATTCGCCTACACTTGTAGCGCTTTCGATGCGTCGCACGTCGAACATCTGGCGTCGCACCTGGTAGCGCTAATCGACGCGTTCGTTGCGAATCCGGCGGCTCCGCTCGGTGCGCTGGCAATGTTGCCTGATGCCGAATTCGCGCAATTGCGGCAATGGGGAGCGGGCAGCGGGCTTGAGCAGGCGCCGCTGGTGCACGAACGCATCAGCCGTCAGGCAGCCATGCGGGGCGCCGGGCAGGCGCTTATGCTCGACGGCGAATCGCTCGACTATGCGACGCTCGAACGCCGAGCCAACCGTCTCGCGCATCGTCTGCGCGCGGCCGGCGTCGGGGCGGAATCGCGTGTCGGCATTGCGATTGAGCGCTCGTTCGAGATGATCATCGCGGTGCTTGCCGTGCTGAAGGCGAGCGGCGCTTATGTGCCGCTCGATCCGTCCTACCCGGCCGAGCGGCTCGCGTTCATGATCGAGGATAGCGGGATCAAGCTGGCACTGACTGGCGGGGCGTCCACTGACGCTCCCGCAGAGCTTGGCGTAGCCAGCATCGACGTGCAGCAGGCGTCGGCGCTGGCGGGCGCTGGTCTTGAGGATGAGGAGATGGATCGCGCTCCTGCGTGCACCGTCTCACGCGACAACCTTGCCTACGTGATCTATACCTCAGGCTCGACCGGCCGCCCGAAAGGCGTCGGGATTACGCATGGTGCGCTTGCTCAGCATACCCAGGTATCGATCGATCTGTTCGGTGTCACTTCGAGCGACCGCGTCCTGCAGTTCTCTACGTTCAATTTCGATGGCTTTGTCGAACAGGTGTTTGCGACGCTGAGCGCAGGCGCTGCATTGGTCCTGCGTGGACCGCAGCTATGGAGCGGCGAGCGCTTTCTCGATGAGGTCGAACAACAATGCATCACGGTTGCCGATCTCACCACTGCCTACTGGAACGCACTGGCCCAGGACTTCACCGGTAATCCGCGTGCGCGTGTCGCTTGTGCGAGCCTGCGCAGGGTGCATGCCGGGGGCGAGGCGATGCCGGCTGACGGCGTGCTCGCCTGGCGCACGTCGGGCCTCGCACACGTTGAGCTCGCGAACACCTATGGGCCGAGTGAGGCTACGGTCACGGCGAGCGCATTCGATTGCTCGCCCTATCTGCGCACAGGCGTTGAGATCCCGCCGCATATTTCGATTGGGGGTCCGCTCGACGGCCGTTCGCTGCAGGTCCTTGATGTACAGCTTAATCCCGTGCCGGTCGGCGTGGCCGGCGAGTTGTGCATCGGCGGCACGCTGCTGGCGCGTGGCTACCATGGACGCCCAGGCTTGACGGCGGAACGTTTCATCGCCGATCCTCATGCGGCGTCCCCTGGTGGCCGGTTGTATCGAACTGGCGATGTGGTGCGCTGGAACGCTCGTGGCACGCTCGACTATCTGGGCCGTATCGATCATCAGGTGAAGGTGCGCGGCTTCCGTATCGAACTCGGCGAGATCGAATCGGCGCTATTGTGTCAGCGTGAAGTGCGCGAGGCAGTGGCGGTGGTGCGCGAAGGCGCGGGCGGCGCGCGCGTGCTGGCCTATGTCGCAGCGGTGCCGGGCGCGCAACTCGATGTTCGCGCGTTACGCGCTGGCCTCGCTGCTACGCTGCCGGACTACATGGTGCCGTCAGCGGTGATCGTGCTCGACGCGTTGCCGCTGAACCCGAATGGCAAGATCGACCGGCTCGCGCTGCCCATGCCCGGTTCGCATGAGCTGATGCAGGCAGACGCGGAACCGGCCGACCCGCCACAAGGCCAGCTTGAAGAGGCGCTTGCCGCGATCTGGGCCAGTGTCCTCGAGGTACAGCAGGTACGCCGTAGCGATCGCTTCTTCGAACTCGGCGGCCACTCGCTGGCGGCGATGCAGGTGCAGTCGGCAATCCGGCGTACGTTAGGCATCGAAGCGCAATTGGCGGATCTGATGAACAATCAGCCGCTGTATCACCTCGCGCAGACGCTCGCGTCCGCGAACCGGGTGGCGCAGGACGATGATGCAATGGCGGCTGAAATGCAGGACATTCTCGCGGAGCTATGACGGTGGCCTCGCATCTGACTGGCAACGCATTGACCGATACGCTGGACGTTTTCAACTACTTCAAAACAAGGTTTTCATGTCCCTGCTACTGACCCTGGTCCGGCAATCCCGCTGGATTCTGCTGCTCGCGCTGATAACGAGTATTGTTGGCGGTCTGAGCAATGCCGCGCTCATCGCGATCATCAATCAGGCGCTCGGCGCTTCGGCCGACCAGTTGTCGGAGCTTGGCTGGCGCTTTCTGCTGCTGGCGCTCGCCGTGCTCGTCACGCGAACGCTGTCGCAGACCTTCTTCGTGCGGCTCGGCCAGGCAACCAAAGCGGCGCTACGCATGAGGACGATCCGCAGCGTTACTGAGGCTTCCTATCAGAACCTCGAACGCCAGGGCGGCGCAAAGGCGTTGACGGTACTGACGCAGGATCTCGACACTATCGTCGTGTTCTTCCTGAGCGTGCCGACACTCGCGATGAACACTTCGATCGTGCTGGGCTGTCTCGCGTATCTGGGCTATCTGTCGTGGCAAATCCTGCTGTTTGCGCTGGTTACGATCCTGATCGGATCGCTGGGATTTCATCTGGCCAATACACGTGCCATGTTTCATCTGCGCAGTTCGCGTCAGCGGGAAGATGATCTGGTGGGCGACTTCCGGTCGCTCTTCGATGGGGCAAAAGAACTCAAACTACATCGCCGCCGCAGACAAGCGTTCGTCGACGACTCGCTCGCTACGAGTGTCGAGGCGGTGCGCGTGCAGCGCACGCGCGGCTATGTGCTGTACACGGCTGCCGCGAGCTGGGGCAGCATGATTTTCCTCGCCTTCATCGGCTGCGTGCTGTTTCTGCTGACACGCATCTATCCGGTGCAAGGACATGTGCTGTCGGGCTACGTGGTGATCTTCCTCTACATGAGCACGGCAATCGAGAGCCTGCTGTCGTCGATTCCCTCGCTGGGTTCGGCGAAGGTGGCGCTAGAACGTGTCGACAAGGTGAACCGCGACCTTCCTCGTGAGAACGTGCTGCCCGCAGAATCGGCTCACGTGTTCGATAGCATCGCGCTGAAGGGTGTCACGCACCGCTATTTCCGCGAGAAAGAAAACGAGGTGTTCACGCTTGGGCCGGTTAGCCTGGCGTTCAAACCGGGCGAGCTGGTGTACCTGATTGGCGGCAACGGCAGCGGCAAGACGACGCTTGCGAAGATGCTGGTGGGCCTCTATGCGCCGGAAGGCGGTGAAATCTTGCTGAATGGCCAGGCGGTCGGCGAGTCCGAGCGCGATATCTACCGTCAGCATTTTTCGGTCGTTTTCAACGACTTCTTCCTGTTCGACCAGTTGCATGGCCTGCATCTGGAGGGGCTGGACGCTCATGCACAGGAGCTGCTCGAACTGCTGCATCTGGAGCATAAGGTGACGATTCGCGACGGCAAGCTGTCGACGATCAATCTGTCGCAGGGGCAGCGCAAACGTCTCGCGCTAATGGTTGCGTATCTCGAGGACCGTCCGTTCTATGTGTTCGACGAGTGGGCCGCAGATCAGGATCCGACCTTCAAGGATGTGTTTTATCGCCGCCTGCTGCCGGATCTCAAGGCCAAAGGCAAAACCGTTCTGGTGATCACCCATGACGATCGCTACTTTGGACTCGCGGATCGCTATATCAAGCTCGATTACGGCCAGGTTGTGGAGGAAGGCGTTGGCGCTGATCTCGTGCATCAGCCGGTAAGGTCGGCGGTGGAGTGAGATCGCGGGGCCAGCAGAAGGCCGGACAACGGCGCTGCTGGCTACGTGGGCTCACTGATCGATGTAAGAATATAGTTGTATTACGAGTCGATGTTTTTCTTTATGATGTTAAGCGTATGCGGAATCGCCACATTCGGGTTTTCCTTACGTTTATAAAATATTAAAATTAAAACAAATAGTTACGTCATTTCTCCCTAAGCGGCGACATCTGCTGCTCATCTCAAGTTGCTTGACATCATTGCCTGTGGTTCGGTATGTTCGCTTACGGATTGTTTCTGGGACAGTAAAGTTGTCAGAGCGCAGATCGGCCAAATATCCCAAATAACAGGATTTTAGTGAATTAATGCGTTCAATTTGGTGCGGTTGTCAGTCAAATGTCGCGCCGTGGACGTCGCTCGAAGCGACGACCCGGCCACCGGCTCAGTGCGACTTCAACCCACGCTTTGAACGCTAGCGCCCGTCCGCACGAACACAAGCTCACAAGCAAAGAAAGCTTCATCGGCCCCAGCTTGCGACATCCGAACGCGCTTTCCGACAGGAGACCAGGGTTCGAAGCACGTGATAAGGATAACTTATCGTCATGAACGGCATTTCTGGAGATGCGTGACGACGAGAGCGATAACTGGGTGCCGGGATGGCAGCCGGACAATTTCGTGCGGCATGACATGCCGCCATAACTCCAACGACAACAAAGGATGATCAGATGAAACGCTACAAGGAAGCCGGGTTTGTACTCGCTGGCATGACGGCCATGCTTGCGACAGGGACGGTGTTTGCGCAAAGCAGCGTCACGCTGTACGGGATTGTGGACACGGGGGTGGGTTACCTGAGCAGCCAGGCTCCGTCGACTGGCGCGACCAAGGGTGGACAATCGGTGGTCAAGCTGGTTGAAGGGGTGTGGGGTGGCGAGCGCTTCGGCTTCAAGGGCGTTGAGGACCTGGGCGGCGGCACCAGGGCGATCTTTCAGCTCGAAGAGGGTTTCAATGCCGACACCGGCGCATTGAGCAAGGCCGGCCTGATGTTTAGCCGCGCTTCCTGGGTGGGCCTGACCAACGATACCTACGGTACGTTCACGGCAGGGCGCCAGTACACGCCTTACTACAACATGCTCGCGCAATACGGTCCGACGCCGTGGCTGACGGGTGCCTTCGGTGCCCATCCGGGCGACCTCGACGCGCTCGATACCGATTATCGCGTCAACAATGCCCTCGTCTACACGTCGCCGTCATTCGCCGGGTTGAAGATAAGCGGCATGTACGCGTTGGGCGGAGTAGCGGGCGCCTTCAATTCGGGCGCATCGTGGAGCGTCGGTGCGCAATACGTGGCTGGCGGCGCGGGCATAGGCGTCGGCTTTGCGCGCTTTGACAATGCAACGAGTGGCGGCGGCGCCTGGAGCTCGAGTTCGACCGCCTATTCCGGCACGGGCGAACAGGGTGAATCGAGCATCACGAATGGTTATCAGAACGCGGCAGCGCAGCAACGCTTCGCTGTGACCGGCGGCTATCAGTTCAATCCGCAATGGGATGTTTCGGCATCCTATTCGAATGTGCAATATATCGCGGGTCCGAACTCAGGCTTCTCGACGACCGCGATCTTCAACACGGGCGGCGCGGTTCTCCATTACCGGCCGGTGGTGTCGTGGGATCTGGCCGTTGGCTATAGCTACACGCGTGCTACCCAGGCCAACGGTGTCCAGGATGCGGCGAGTTATCAGCAGATCAACCTGACCGAGCTCTATAACCTTTCCAAGAGAACTCGCATCTATGTGCTGGAGGCGTTCCAGCGGGCTAACGGCCAGACGATCGATAACGGCAAGGTTGTTACCGCAACGGCGGCCATTGCCGAGCAATCTGCTGCGTCGTCCCGTAGCCAGTTCGGCGCGACTATCGGTATCAATCACCAGTTCTGATAGGGCATTGTGGTACCGTCGAGGACCTATCGTTTGAGGATTTTTGCAGGATGAAAATCCCGCAAAAATCCTCTGAACGCGAACAGAACCCGCTTCGCCGGGTTCTGTTGCACTCCTCGGCCTTCTGGCTTTACGCGTCGATTTCAGGGCCACGCGATTTTTCCTGCACATCGCGAAACCAGATTTCCGCACGGGACCGGTCGACCACCCATGAGTGCGACCGCGGCGTGTTGAGTTCACGCTCGATGAACCGGCTCCCCCACTCGACTGCGTCTCTAATCGCTTCCGCTTCAGTCCGCCATTCGGGTTGAACGGTCATGGGACGATGTTCGACAACTTTTCCCGCGCTATCTTTCAGGCTCACGCTTGTGACCCAGGCGCCGAACTTGTTGGTCTCAGGGGATATAACGATTTCATATCCGCCGTAAGAAACGGTGCTCTCTGCCATCGTGTTCTCCTTTTACGTTGCTGATCGAAACCCGTTTGCGGTTGCGCGGTTGCTTCTCGCTGACCGAGCCCAATCATGCCACTTCCGCGTGTTCGTGACATGCTCATGGCATTCGTCGCCGGTATAGGCATTGCGGCCGCATGCGTTCGGCGCGATGATGGTCGTTCATGTGACGAAATCGCGAAACGCGGATCACGCTGCGTTCCGTCTATTGCCGTAAGGGAGAACACCATGCCGGATCAATCAGGTGGCTTGAGTGAGGCGTTTATCGCGCAACAACGCACGCGTCTCGAGGCGCTGCGTCGGCAATTGCTCGGTACAGAAGAGGGCACGATTGCCGATGAGCGTGCGTCCCAGGAGGAGCACGGCGACGAGGCCGAGGAATTCGAGGACGACGCGCAAGGAATGGCGCAGGATGAAATCAACCAGTCGCTGCGTAACACGAATGACCTGCGCATCGGCGATATCGAGCGTGCCCTGCAGAAGATCGATGAGGGCACCTACGGCTTTTCGGACAAAAGCGGTGACCCGATTCCAAAAGGCCGGCTAGAGGTGATGCCGGAGGCGATCTATACGGTTGAGGAACAGGGGCGCCGGGAGGCCGGCAACTGAGTCGTGGCGCAGGAGGCTGACTTGCCACTCTAGTGCGCCGGGTTCAAACCTTCGCACCCCGAAACGAGTGCGTCGAGCAGGTGACGCACCGCCGGAACCATGCCTCGGCGCGTGGGGAAGATCGCATGCACGAGACCCGGTGTGCTGGCCAGACCTGGCAGCAGGTGCTGCAGGCGGCCTGCCTGAATATCGGCCTCGACCTGCTCCCTCGGCAGCATGGCCACCCCGACACCTGATATCGCCGCGACCCGGAGGCTGGCCAGGTCGTCGGTGGCGAGGCGCGGTCGATGCGCCCATGATGTCGCGTGTCCCTCGGCGTCGACGAGGTCCCAGACAAACCGGCCGCCGCTGCTGGCCATGGAAACGGTGGGCCATTCCTTCACCGATTCGATCGAACTGGGCGCCGGATAGCGCGCCGCCAAGGCCGGACTGGCAACCAGAATGCGGATCGACAGTCCCAACTGGCGCACCGCGAGATCGGTGTTCTCCAACGGCGGAAGCCTGACCCGGATCGCAAAGTCCAGGCCTTCCTCGACGACATCTACGCGGCGGTTGGTTGCATCCAGCAGAACCTGGACATCAGGATTCTCCTCGACGTATCGCGCGATGATCGTGGAGATGCCGGACTCCAGCAAGGCGACGGGGCAGGCAATGCGGACGGTGCCCTGCGGCCTGGCGCGCGTGCGGTCCACGATATCTTTGGCAGCGTTGGCTTCCGCTACCAGCGCGAGGCAATGCTGGTGGAACTGCCGCCCCGTTTCCGTCAAAGACAGGCTCCGGCTGGTGCGATTAAGCAGGCGGACGCCAAGTTCTTCTTCCAGAGCACGAATGCGCCGGCTGAGCTTCGACGTCTGCAGGCCGAGGCTGCGCGCGGCCGCCGTGTAGCTGCCGTGCTCGACCACCTCTGCGAAGAGCCGAAGATCGTTGAGGTCGGTGATCGCATTCATAGGCACAAGCTCGCTTTTATCGTTCTATCCTGGGCAACGATGCATTCCAATATAGGAGATATGCACGGGTTCGTTGCAAATATAGCATGTGCCTCATCAACTGTACCCGCGCCGAAACCGGCCGGTCATACAGGCGGCCTGCACCGCATTCGCGGTGGCGGGAAACGGAGGCGGACATGCTCACACACAGGCGTTGGGAATCATTGGACAGGGCGGACCACGGCTGGCTGCGCGCGAAACACCATTTCGCGGTCAGCGCCGACGGCAATCCTGCGCATGCTCCCCTGGGATCCCTGATTGTCTGGAACGACGACGAGATCGCCGCTGGCAGCGGGTTTCCGATGCACGGACATCGTGACATGGAGATCATCACCTACGTGCGTCAGGGGCTGCTCGGGCATCGGGACACGTTGGGATCCGAGGGAGTGATCAACGCAGGCGATGTCCAGGTCATGAGCGCAGGCAAGGGAATACGCCACGCCGAGTTCAATCGGGGCGAGGTGCCGCTCAAGCTCTATCAGATCTGGCTGCGACCTCGTGAAAGCGGTGGCGAACCAGCGTGGGATACGAAGCCTTTCCCAAAAGGCGACCGATCCGGGCGCTTCGTAGTCCTTGCCAGCGGGTTTGCCGGCGACGAAGGTGCGCTTCCCGTTCGAGCCGATGCGCGTGTACTTGGCGCACTACTTAAGGCAGGCGAAAGCGTTCGATACGAATTGGCGCCAGCGCGTCGCGCTTATCTCGTGGTGGCGTCGGGGCGCATCGAAGTGAACGGCGAGCCGGTTGGACCGCTAGACGGTGTGGCGATTACGACGGTCGCCACGGCGCAGATTTCAGCACTTGAAGATTCAGAACTGGTGATGGTGGACGCCGGCTGATTTCCTTTCTTGTCATCCACCTCCGTAATTTCATTTAGGAGATCGTAATGGAACGCTTTAAATTTCTTCCGCTGTTGGGCCGCATCCTGATCGGTGGGCCGTTTGTCATGAGTGGTCTCGGCAAGCTTGCGGCGTACGGTGCGACAGTTGGTTATATCGCAGCCATGGGTCTGCCTGTGCCGCCTCTCGCGTTCGTTCTTGCCGTGCTGACCGAGCTGGGTGGCGGTTTGCTGCTGCTGTCGGGCTACCGCGCCCGTGTTGTGTCAGTGGCGATGGCGGTGTTCTGTGTGGTCACGGCGCTTTTCTTCCATCACAACTGGGCAGACCAAAACCAGATGATTCACTTCCTCAAGAACGTGATGATGGCTGGCGGCCTCCTGCAGATCACGTACTTCGGTGCGGGCGCGTTCAGCCTGGATGCCCGGCTCGGACGCATCGCTTCACGTCTTTCGCCTCTGAACGCAAGCTAAGCCTGCCATGCAAACTACTGCCCATACCTCCGGCCCGCTGAGGGCCGGAAGAGCGATAGTCACACGGACAGCCGGCCGGCAACACGGTGCCGTCAAGCGGCTGGTCAGTCCGTCCGACCTTGGAGAAGTGTTGAAGCCGTTTGTCTTTCTCGACTATTTCGATAGCTCGGTGGAAGCCAACATGCGCTTTTCCATGCATCCCCATTCGGGCCTCGCCACGACGACCGTGCTGCTGGAAGGTGAAGTTGAGTATGAAGACACGACGGGCGCGTCGGGGATCATGCCGGCTGGCAGCGTCGAGTGGATGAACGCGGGGCGAGGCGTGTGGCACGATGGTCGCGCCCGAGGCGATGGACCGGTGCGCGGCTTTCAACTGTGGGTCGCGTTGCCGCCCGAGATCGAACTAGGCGAGCCCCGTAGCCAGTATTTGGCGGTGAGCGAAGTGCCTCGCATCGGTCCGGCGCGCGTTGTCCTGGGTCGTTATGGAAACGCCGAAAGCCCGGTAGCCGCACCGCCAGGCATCAACTATCTGTTCGTGCGGCTGGCGGCTGGAGAGCGTTGGGAATACACACCACCGGCCGGTCACGAGGTCGCCTGGGTTTGTGTTCAGCGTGGCGCACTGCGCATTGCAGATGAATCCATTGCCGACGAGCTCGTTGTGTTTGACGAGTCCGAAGACGTCCTGGCATTCACTGCCGATGAAGATTCAGAGTTCGTCCTCGGCTCCGCGATCCCTCATCCGCACGATCTCGTGCTTGGCTATTACTCGGTTCATACGTCGTCGGAAACGTTGCGTGCGGGTGAAGCCAGGATCAGGGAGATCGGGGTACAACTGCGTCGCAGCGGGCGCATCGGATAGTCCGCTTAAAGCGGTTTGCGGTTCAGGCAGTGTGCGAAGACTCTATCGGGAACACCTCATGCAAAACGTCCATGTTGGTAACGCCGCCATTCCGGCGATCGGCTTCGGCACTTACGGAATGAGCGCTGCGGAGATCTATCGACTGATTCCCGCAGCGCTTCGTGCCGGCTTTCGCCATATCGATACCGCGCAAATCTACGGTAACGAAGGCGAAATCGGCGACTGCGTCGCAGCGTCCGGCATCCCAAGAAGCGAAATCTTTCTGACGACCAAGGTCTGGGTGAGCAATTATGCAGAGAGAAACTTCGAAGCGTCAGTGGACGAGAGCCTCCGAAAGCTCAAGACAGACTATATCGATCTGCTCTTGCTGCACTGGCCGGGATCGAACGTGCCGCTGGCGGAACAGATCGCCGGCCTCAACGCAGTCGCGCGCGCCGGCAAGGTTCGACACATCGGCGTGAGCAATTTCAATCGCGCATTGATGGCGGAATCTGTGCGGCTCTCTGCGGTTCCTCTCGTGACGAACCAGTTCGAATATCACCCGTATCTGAACCAGTCCGTGCTCATTGAAAGCACGTTGCAGGCGGGGCTTGCCGTGACGGGATACTGCGGCATGGCGATTGGCCGTGTGTTCTTGGAGCCAACGCTTGAGGAGATCGCGGCCCGTTACGACAAAACCATCGCTCAGATAGTCTTGCGGTGGCTTGTACAACAGCGCGGAGTTGTCGCGCTTTCGAGGACCGCCAAGCTTGAGCGGCTGGCGCAGAACCTCGCGGTATTCGACTTCGAACTGGAGAGCGAGGATATGACGGCAATACATTCGTTGGCGACGGCGGACAGCCGGATCGTCAATCCACCTGGGCTTGCGCCAAAGTGGGACAGAACAAGCGGCTGATTAGGCGTGCCCTCGATACCTCTGCGCTTGAAGTGACTTACGGGCGATTCGCATCTCCCAGATACGTTGATGAGGCGATCAGATGAACGCACGCGTCAGCATTCGCGCCCGATCTTGATCGTCAGTTCGTCTTCCTCGACCATTTCTCCGAAGCCCGTCGGCACCATGACGAGAGGATGGTCGATTGCGTCGTGCCTGTCCGCCAGCGCGAAGGCTTCGAGGATTATCTTCTGCACGTCCTGGCGCATCATGGTTACTTCAAACGGCAGATGCACAGCAAAAGGATCCCAGTCGAAGCAACCGACCACCGTGGATTGCCAGGCCTCGCGCGGCAATTTCGACGCGAATTGAACCAGGCCCTCGAACGCGGTGATCGAATTCATCAGTAATCCTGTGGGAAGTCTGCCGAGACTTTCATAACGGCTCGCCAGCGCGCGCCGCGAAGACGATGCGCCGTATCCGAAGCATTCCACGGCATCTGCCGCGGGGCTGATCCCGCGAGCCTCGAACGCGTCGCGGTAGCCGGCAATGCGCATTTCGGTCGCATATTCGTCCACGATGCCACCCAGAAAAAGTAGTTCGCCGGGCGAACTGCCGGCGGCGATCATCTTCTCCATCAGGGCCTCGGTCAGCGCCCGCGCGCCGCCGCGATTGTCCGACACCACCGATGGTGCACCTGGGCCGGGCAGGTCGACGTTGATGCATGGGATACCTGCCGCCGAGCACAGTGCGTCGAGAGGCGTGGGATTGCGCACGCCGACGATGAACAGCAACTCCACCTGCTGCGAGATGAGCGTCTCCGTCACGCTCATTTCTACCGCCGGGTCGCGTTGGGTACTGACCACGATTGGACACAAACCGCGACTCCTCGCATGCTCCTCGAAGTTCTCCGCGAGCCCCGCAAAAAAGCGGTTGCGATAGTGCGGAAGGATCATGCCGGCCAGTCCCGAGCGAGACAGGCGCAGTCCGCGCGCTTTCATGTTCACGTTGTAGCCAAGTTGCGCGGCGCTCGCGAGGATCCGGTTGGCGGTTTCTTCCTTGATGCGATAGCGAGCCCAGGTGCCGTTCAGCACCATGCTCACCGCTGACGTCGAAGAACCCGTCGCTTTGGCGATGTCATAAATAGTCGACTTGCGTCCTGAACTGCTGCGGGCCATCTGCCTTTTACTCCCAAAGCACCATCGTTCATGTTGTGCAGACGGTAGACCTTCTGCCACCGGAAGCCATATTAGGGTATCTACCCGATTGACCCCCTCGCTGAATGGATTCAGCATTTGCTCACCGATTTGCTGAATGGATTCAGCAAACTTTGCTGAGGTTAGCGGATCGGCTCATTTCCATTACCTATCCGGGCGTTTGGCGAAGCTTGCCGAGGTCCAACGGAGGAGACATGTCAAAGAACTTCGTGCGCACACTGTGCGCAGGCATCGCCGCGTTTGCACTCGCGACAAGCCTGGCTTCGGCGTCGCCCGACAAGCCAGTCATCGGCATCGTCGTGAAGATTGGCGGCATCCCATGGTTCAACGCCATGGAGGCGGGGATCAAGAAACGCGCGGATCAACTGGGCGTCAAGGCGTTTATGGTTGGCCCGACCAGCGCGGACCCGGCGTTGCAGGTCCGGGCGATCGAGGATCTGATTGCGCAGCACGTCGACGTGATCGGCGTGGTGCCGAACGATGCGAAGGTACTGGAGCCCGTCCTGCAGCGGGCGAGAGCCGCGGGCATCAAGGTCATTACGCATGAATCTCCGAACCAGGAGAATACGGATTGGGACTTCGAACTGGCCTCGGTCAAAGGCTTCGGCGAAGCGTATGGCAAGCGCCTCGCGACCGCCATGGGCGGCAAAGGAGAGTACGCGGTCTTCGTCGGTTCGCTCACCGTGCCGTTGCACAACGCATGGGCCGACGCCGCGATTGCTTATCTGAAGGCCAATGATCCGGACATGAAGCTGGTCGGCGACCGCTATGGCGTGGCCGAGAATGTCGACGCATCGCGCCAGACGGCGCTTGATCTGATGCGGGCTCATCCCGATCTCAAGGGCATTCTGGCATTCGGCAGCCAGGGGCCGATCGGAGCGGCTCGCGCTGTCGACGAAACGCATAAGAAAGGCCAGGTTGTGGTGCTTGGACCGTTCTCGCCGGGACAAGGCAAGCGTCTCGTGCATGACGGCATCCTGACCGGCGGCTACATGTGGAATCCGGAGCAGGCGGGTGAGGTATTCGTCACACTCGGCACGATGGTCGCGAAGGGTGAACCGATCAAGGACGGCACGAACATCCCGGGTCTGGGCGTCGTGCATCCGCAGGGTCATGATCTGATCGTCGACCAGCTGGTGGATCTCAATGCCAGTACCGTTGACGATCTCGCGAAGTTAGGTCTCTGAAGCGACCTTGGTTGCCTGTCAGTCGCATTGGAGCATTCCCATGATTTCAGCGGCCTCAAAGGATCGTCCTGTGCCTGAGCGGGGACACACGAGCGAAGCGGGCGTGGTCGTCGACACCTCTCGTACGCCGCTGCTCAAGCTCGACAATATCTCCAAGATATTCGGCGGTGTGAAAGCGCTGCAGGCTATCAGGTTCGACGTGCTGCCCGGCGAGGTGCTGTGCCTCGCCGGCGAAAACGGCTGCGGCAAGAGCACGTTGATCAAGGTGATCAGCGGGGTCTATCAGCCGGAGCCTGGTGCCGCCATGCTAATGGACGGTCAGTCGATCGAGGGGTTGGATCCGGCGAAGGCGCGGGAGCTGGGCATCCAGGTGATCTGGCAGGATCTCGCGCTGTTTCCCGAGATGACGGTCGCAGAGAACATTGCTTTCGAACAGAACCTCGGGCCGCGTCCGCGCCTCGTCAACTATCGCCAGATGAAAGTGGCGGCGCGTCGCATCCTCGATCGGCTCGGCGTTTCAATCGATCTGGGCCGTTCGGTGCGTTCGTTGTCGATCGCTCAGCGCCAGATCGTCGCCATCGCCCGGGCGCTCGTTGCCGACGCGCGCCTCGTTTTCATGGACGAGCCGACGGCCTCGCTCAGTCATGCTGAAACCGAGGCACTCCTTACGATCGTGCGCCGTCTATCGGCCGACGGCATTGCCGTGGTGTTCGTCAGTCACCGGCTTGCCGAAGTGCTCAACGTCTGTACGCGCGTGACGGTGTTGCGCGACGGCCAGTACGTCGGCACTTTTCCCACGGCCGGCATGACGCAAACCCGCCTCACGGAACTGATGACGGGCCGCACCTTCGACTATGCCGTGCGCACGACGGACCTGTCCGCTGCACCTGCTGTGCTGGAGGTAGACGGCCTGACCCGACGGGGCGAATATGACGCAGTTTCGTTCTCCGTCAGGAAAGGCGAGATCCTCGGCGTCACGGGTCGCCTTGGCGCGGGGCGAACGGAACTCGCGTTGTCGCTGTTCGGCATGACGCGTCCGGACGCCGGCGCGATCAGCCTCGACGGCAAGAAATTATCGCTGGGCTCGAACCGCGACGCGATACGGGCGGGTATCGCCTATGTTTCCGAAGATCGCCTTCAGCTCGGCCTCGTGCAGCCGCAATCGATCGGCGACAACACCGTGGCCGCGGTGCTCGACGATCTTCTCGACGCCACGCGGCTGATCAGTCTCAGGAAGCGCGACGGCCTGATCAAGGACTGGATCCAGCAACTGGCGGTCAAGATCGGCAAGCCCGAGGATGCGGTCTCCACGCTGTCCGGCGGCAACCAGCAGCGCATCGTGCTCGCCAAGTGGCTCGCCACGAACCCGAAGCTGCTGATTCTCGATTCACCCACGGTAGGCGTGGACGTCGGCGCCCGAGCCGGCATCTTCGCCATCATCCATAAGCTGGCTGCCCAGGGCATGGCCATCCTGCTGATCTCCGACGAGATCCCTGAGGTCTACTTCAACGCCGACCGTATCCTGCATATGCGCAATGGCCGCATGGTGAAGGAATACGTGCCGGGTGCCACATCCATCGACCAAATCGAGCGAGACGTCCATGCCTGATCTGCGCAAACTCGGAATCGGTTCGATCGAGGCGCTGCTGATCCTCGTCATCGCCGTCATGGTGATCGGCCTTGGCGCGACGACCTCGACTTTCCTGACCTTGCCCAATCTGTTCGACCTCCTAAACCAGAGTTCGGTCAACATCATCTTTGCGGTCGGACTGCTAGTTGTACTTATCGCTGGCGGCATCGACATCTCGTTTGCGGTGGGCGCTTCCGTGGTGCAGTACCTGACCGCCTTGACGGTCATGCACCTGGGCGGAGGCAACTGGGCGCTAGGCGTCCTCGCGTCGGCCGCGTTCGGGTTTCTGCTGGGCGCCATCAATGCCACGTTCATCTACCGGTTCCGCATCGTCTCCATCGTGGTGACCATCGCGACCTTTAACGTGTTCTTTGGCGGCCTGATGTTTCTGACCGGAGGCGTATCCCTCTACGATCTGCCGGACTGGTGGATGAACCGCATTTCACTGATCGCGCTGAAGACATCAAGCGGCGTTGCCGACCTCGGGCTGCCTGTCGCCGTCATGTTCTGCACGGTCGTGGCCACCTGGTTCCTGCTGCGGCGCACGACTACCGGCAGGCAGCTCTATGCCATGGGCGACAACCCGGAAGCGGCGCGGCGCGTCGGCATCAATATCGGCGCCATGCACTACATCGCCTTTGGCTGGCTTGGCATGATGGCCGGGATCGCGGGGCTGATGCAGGCGCACTACGTTCAGGAGGTGGTGCCCAACGCGCTGTACGGCCGCGAACTGGACGTGCTCGCCGCCGTGGTGCTCGGCGGCGCGCGACTGGGCGGCGGACGCGGCACGATCCTCGGTGCGATCCTTGGCATTCTGCTCACCGCCATCACCGCGAACGGACTCAACCTGCTAGGGGTCTCTCCGTACGCGTTCAAGATGATCATCGGCGCCGTCATTCTGATCGCGATTACCTTGTCGAGCGGCGGCTTCGGTTCGTGCCTGCTGACGTCGTCGGTCTGCTCGGCTTTCTGGCTGTCGTGATCCTGGCAATGAGCCTTGCGTCCAGCCGCTTTTTTTCTGCGGATACGTTTGTCTCCGTGGCCTTTCAGCTGCCGGAACTGGGGCTGTTCACGCTGGCGATGCTGATGCCGCTGATCTCCGGCGGCTTCAATCTCGCCGTAACCTTCACCGCCAATATTTCCGGACTGGCCATGGCCTGGGTGTTGCACGCCTATGGCGGGGCAGATGCCGGCGCTGGCGTCATCGTGCTGGGCATTGCCGCGGCACTCGCCACAGGTGCCGCTTCCGGATGGGTGATGGGCGCCATCATCGCGCGCACCGGCGCAAGCCCGATCCTCGTCTCCCTCTCGATGATGATCTTCCTGCGCGGCCTCGGCGAATTCCTGACCCACGGCGGCGATATCTCCGGCTTCCCGCCCGCCGTGCTGGTGATGGGCAACGGTCTGCTGCTTGGCGTGCCGGTGCCGCTATGGATCTTCGCCGGTTGCGCGGCCGTCTGGCACGTCGTCATGACGCGCTCGCGACTTGGCTTTGCCACACGCATGATCGGCTCGAATCTCGAGGCGACGCGCTACTCGGGCATTGCCACCACACGCGCGGTCACGCGGATTTACATGCTGTCGGGTCTCATGTGCGGCGTTGCCGGCATCGTCATGCTGGCCAGTTTCAACTCGGTGCGCGTCGGTCATGGCGAGGCTTTCCTGCTGATTTCCGTACTCGCCTGCTTCCTCGGTCGAGTCGACCCGTTCGGCGGCTTCGGGCGTGTCGTGCCGGTGGTGATTGCGCTGGTCATCCTGCAGGTGATTGCCTCTGGCCTCAATCTGCTCGGTGCGAACCAACATCTCGCCACCGCCTTATGGGGTGTGTTTTTGCTTGCCGTGATGCTGCTCCGTTGGGCGTGGGCAAACGGCTTTTTTCAGTCCTTGGTCCGCAGACGCGCGACCGCATCGGGAGGAGTTGCACAATGAATACGCTTGGTGTTCACGCATTGGTATGGGCTGGCGATCTGACGCCGGAGTCGACGCGCAAGGTAATCAGCCAGACCAGGGCCGCAGGCTTCGATCTCGTTGAACTGTCGTTACATGGGCCAAAGGTAATGGACCTGGCGCTCACTCGCGACCTGTTGCAGGAGCACGGGCTGCAAATCGGCTGTTCGCGTGGCCTGACCTTCGACGCGGACGTGTCCAGCGACGATCCGGCCACGGTTGCGCGTGGCGTGGCGCTGCTGGAAGAAGGCATCACTATTACCGCCGAGCTCGGGGGCAACTACTTCGGCGGCATCCTGTACGGCGCGATGGCCAAGTATTCAGCGCCCGTCACCGTGCAGGGACGCAGGAACGCGGTCGACTCGCTCAAGCGGATTGCAGACTTCGCCTTGAAGAAAAACGTGACCCTAGGGCTTGAAGTGGTGAATCGTTACGAGAGCAACCTGCTTAACACGGCATCGCAGGCGCTCAGAATACTGAACGATGTCGATGCGCCCAATGTGGTTGTGCACCTCGACACCTATCACATGAACATCGAGGAATCGGACTTCATGCAGCCGGTACTGGAGTGCGGAAAAAGGCTCGGTTACGTCCATATCGGCGAAAGCAATCGCGGTTATCTGGGTTCTGGAACCATCGACTTCGCGCAGTTTTTCCACGCACTCGCCATGATCGACTATAAGGGGGTGGTCACGTTCGAGAGTTTCTCTTCCGCGGTCGTGAACGAACAGTTGTCCAACGCACTGGCAATCTGGCGAAACATGTGGGACGACGGCATGGATCTGGCCACACACGCAAGAAGTTTCATTGCCGGCGGGATCAATGCTGCGGCCAAAGCGAAGGCGCATCACTGAGAGTGCCGTGCTGTTCTGTTGCAAAGAGGAGCGGCAGATACAATTAGGATGCCGTATGGATTGGTGCCGTCATGCGGTTTCCCGTTGTCATATTGCATGGCATGCGGTATTTTGGGCCCGTTGACAGTATCTACCTGCCCGAATAACTCTGGATTGTATCGATGATCGAAAACCCCTTTCTCGCCCGGCTGGAGCAGCTTGTCGCCGATGGTCAGCGCCGTATCCTCGGCCTGGTGGGCGCGCCCGGAGCCGGCAAATCAACGCTGGCGGAGCAGATCCTTGAAGCGCTGCCTGGCCGGGCCGTGGTTGTGCCGATGGATGGTTTTCACCTTGCGAACGTCGAACTCGAACGGCTAGGGCGCGCGTCCCGCAAGGGCGCCGAAGATACCTTCGACAGTGCGGGTTACGTCGCGCTGCTGAGCCGTCTGCGGGCACCGCGCCATGGCGAGACGGTCTATGCGCCGGCTTTTCGGCGGGAGATCGAAGAGCCCATCGCCGGGGCCATTCCTGTCAGCCCCAACGTGCCGCTCGTTGTCACCGAGGGAAACTATCTGCTACTGGAGCGCGGGCACTGGAAGGCGGTTCGCCCACTTCTCGACGAGGCCTGGTATGTCGACGTCGATCCGGAGTTGCGCAGGCAACGGCTTGTCGATCGCCACATCAGGTTTGGTCGCGATGAAGACGCTGCTCGAAAGTGGGTCCAGCAGACCGACGAGCCCAATGCAGTATTGATCGATTCGACGCGAGATCGTGCCGACCTGGTGTTTCGGTGGCCGTCGTAGAAGGCCAGCGGAATCCGACTGCTAGCTAACCTGGAAAGACGGGACGATGGATTCAATGGAACGTTGGACGTTGAAATGGGCCCATGGCGAAGCGACTGCGCAGTCGCTTGGCGGAATGCTTGCTCCTGTGCGATTTGAACTGGGCGGGGGCCGCAGCGTTTCGCCGCTGTACGTGGCTCCATGGGGTGACGACGCTCGCTGGCCAGGTCTCCTGCGCGCATTGCGCGGCGAATGGCCGTGCCTGCCGTTTGGGACGGTTGCGGCACCACCCGGTCTGCCTCCAGGCTTCGAGACACGGAATGCCACTGACACGTGGAACCATGGATACGGCGCGAATCACATGTGGCGCCTTGTCGAGAAGACTGCAGACAGGCTCACGCTGCGGATTGATTACCCATCCGAGGAAGCAATCGAAAGCCTCGAGCGCACCATTGAAGTTGACCCTGAAGCGCCGGCGCTTATCGTCTCACTTACTGTCCACGCGCGTAGAGACGTCGTCTTGCCGTTCGCTCTCCACCCTACATTCGCCATACCGGACGAGGGAGTCGAGGTACTCGCATGTCCGTATCAAATGGTTCACAGCTACCCGGTCTCGCCGGAGTCGGGCATTTCGCGGAGCTTGCCGAACCACGCCTTCGCTTCTCTGAAAGAGATCGCGACAGCAACCGGCCCTATGGACGTGACGCGATTGCCACTGCTGGACAAGACCGAGGAGCTGTTACAGATCGCAGGGTGTCGGCCGCCGTTTGTCTTGCGATATTCCACTCAGCAGGCCGATGTCCTGCTCGACTGGAATCCCGAGGAACTTCCGGACGCGTTGCTCTGGATTAGCAATGGCGGACGTGCATACGAACCATGGTCCGGACGAAACGTTGCATTGGGCGTTGAACCGGCCCAAAGCTTTTTCGACCTTGGCCGTGTAGTGATGCCTCCGGCCGACCATCCGCTGGCGGGCCGAACGGGTCTCGCGTTTCGTGCCGGTGTGTCGCGCACGGTCAGCTACCGGCTGTCAGCGCGTTCGGTGTGAAAGCGCTCCGCGCATGCGGTCACTATCCCTTGAAGGGGTTGTGTGCTGGAGAAGGTGTCTATTGCCTTCACCCTGACAAATTAAGCAAAAGTTGATCAAAAATAAACCAAAAGTTGAACGTCAGATCGGGCACGCGGATCGGTGCAGCAGACGCTGAATAAATCAAAAGCCCGCAACTATTTGCAGAAATAAAGCAAAAGCTGAAATTGTTTGATTTTTTATGTAATGCATTGATTTTAAATATTATTTCTTGTCAATGAATTGCGGGGTGAAGCATATGTTGAGCGTTTCGTGGTCGTCACGTGCCTACGGTAACCGCCCAACAGATTATTAATCAAAATGTGGTGTACCCAAGAGGGTCCACAGAGCGGGTTGGATATTTCCGTAAAAGGCTGAAGGTAGGGAGCGGAGCGAGTCTCAAGCGCGGTCCGAGATTGGATAGAAACTTCTAAGGAAAAGCTGTCGAATCGCTTTTTCTTTGATGCAGATATTGGAGCACAACAAAGTCTGCAGCAAACGCTTCTGGATATTTCAGATACAGCAGAGCCTACTGCACGTCTCAAAACTGTGTTGCCATGCAGCATCAGCAGGAGTAATCGGTTCGCGAGCAGTCAGTTGGAGCGTATTTCGATCGCTGTAGTGCCTCTTGCGCATACCTTAAATTGGGGGGCGCGAGACAAATTTACCGACAGCACCACCGCCCCGCTTAGCAGTCCCTCAAGTCGGCGTGTCACCGATAGCAGATTCGTCATAAGAAAGGGCGTCCGACTCCTGCGCTGACTCGAACTAGTTTGCGGCGGCCCCAGTACCCGTGCGCCGTCTTCCCGCGGCGCCCGAATTCCCTCCGAGTTAGGCCTCGTCTTCGTGCAGAGATTTTGCGCAGGCGAATCAGTTTCTCGGTCAAGTAGGAATCCCCGCGCCTGAAAGCTAGTTTTCTTGCCGTTATGCCCTGTCGGTTGGACATCTGTTCGACGCTCTACGCCAGCTTCGCAGAAATTGCCGAGGAGCACTATTCGACACAACGCCATAAGATACGGACCTTGTTGAGCACTTTGGCGACGGATGTTCCGTTCGATCTAGATGCTTGTGTTGGTGTCGTTCCGGCTCCGCTTACGTCCGTCGATGGTGGCGATGAGGAGGCGCGCCGTGTCGTCACCAGATATCAGTTGCGTGATTCCGACCTTTAACGATCGCGTCCATAACCATGAGCCGTAAGCTCGGTGCTAGGACAGGAAGGCGCGTTGGTAGAAGCGATCCTTGTGCATGATGGCAGACGAACCATAAGCGGCTCGGGAACCCGTCTTGACGGGTTGCGCTAATCGACGATCACAGTGGCATCGAACTGATGCATATGTTCGGCAAAGGACAGATGAAACATGCTCGAGCTTATCATCCGCCCGTCGCCGATCGATTCTACGAACTCGCAACGTAAGCAATACTTTGCATATCGATTCGACTCTACTCATCGAGTCTTACTGCGACAAATCCCGTTGATGAGATGTGTCTGAAGATCCGTGGCCGGCGCCTTCTCGGGAAGGCTCTTGCGCACGGCGGCCACCATTTCCGATGTAACGGCAGGTGCCGTGTTCCCCCAGCTACTACGCACAAACGTCAACACATCCGCCAGATCCTGATCGCTTAGCCGATCAGCGAAGCCAGGCATCGCATAGTGCGTCGGCGCGGATGCCGTCCAAGGCATCTGGGCCCCGGACAACACGATACGAATCAGCGACGACGGATCTTTCGTGTTGACCGTGGTGCTCAACGCCAGTCGCGGGAAAGTCCCATTCCAACCGTTGCCAGTAGTCCGGTGGCAGGCTGCGCAATTATTCAGGAACTGGATCGCGCCGTTACTGCTGGCGCTCCCGTCGTGGAACATCTTCTCCGTGGCGCTATCGTACGTGAGCGACGTCTGGTCCGGATGCGCCGGTCCCAACGTTTTCAGATACGTGGCGATCGACATGAGATCGCTGTCCATCATGAATTGGGTACTGTCCTGTACGACCTCGGCCATGCCGCCAAAGGCAGCGGAGTGCTCGTTACGGCCACTCTTCAGGAACGCGACAATATCCCCCTCGCTCCAATTGCCGAGGCCGTCCTTCACGTCTCCGCGCAGATTCTCTGCGAGATAACCGTCGATCACCGTACCTGACAGGAACGTCGATCCATCGTCGCTCAGCGATGCTTCCTGCATCGTCACCTTACGGGGCGTGTGACACGCGGAGCAATGCGCCAGACCTTCCACCAGATACCGGCCACGGAGCACCGGATCAGTAGCGCTTACAGGTGTGTCGTCAGTTACCACGTCTGGTGCATACAGCTTACGCCAGACCGACAGCGGCCATCGCATTGACATCGGCCACATGATGTCCGTGGTCTTGTTCGCCTGCGAGACCGGTTGCACGCCGTGCATAAAGTACGCATAGAGCGCCTTGATGTTTGATGGCTTGACCTTCGCATACGACGGATAAGGCATCGCCGGATACAGTGTCTCGCCATTCTTCGCTATCCCGTGGCGAACCGCTCGATCAAAGTCGTCAAGGGTGTAACTGCCAATCCCGGTGTCTTTGTCGGGCGTGATGTTCGACGACCAGATCGTGCCGATCGATATGCTCATCGGCAGGCCACCAGCGAACGGCTTTCCATCCTTCGCGGTATGGCAGGCGACACAGTCACCGATTTGCGCGAGGTAGGCCCCCTGCCTTATCAATTGGGTCATATCCGCGCTAGTTGCATCCTGCGCGCGCACAGTCGTGGATAATGCCGCTAGTCCAAGCGCGAGCGATGACATGACAACCGACGCCAGCGCCGGCAGCACGCGCTTCGTATATTTAGTCATCGTGCGTGCCTAAGCCTGCACCAGCGGGCCGGGGTTCTTCAGGTACTGTTCGCGGATCGCTTTCACGGAACGGTAAGCGATTGCCGTTACCAGCCCTGTCGGGTTGTACCCCATGTTCTGCGGAAACAGACAGGCGCCCATCACGAAAACGTTCGACACCCCCCAGGTTTGGCCATACGTGTTGACCACGCTGTCCTTCGGATTGGTACCCATGATGGCGCCGCCAGTCAGGTGTGTGCTTTGATACTCGCGCACATCGAAATGCTTTCCCTTCTTGCGGATGCCACGAACTACCCTGTCACCGCCCATCACATTGGCCAGCTTTTCCATCTGGTCGCCCATGAAACCCAGCATGTCATACTCGTTGTCATGCCAATCGAACGTCATGCGCAGCAATGGCTTACCGAACTTGTCGCGATAGGTCGGATCCAGATCGAGATAAGCGTCCTTGTAAGACATGACCGAGCCAGCGATCGCGATATTCATATACCGCTGATATGCATCCTGGACACCCTCTTTCCAACCCGAGCCCCATGACGGCGTCCCCGGTACCGTCGGGGCCTGGCCGATCGGTCGGCCGCCCGAGCTCAAACTTCGAATGCTCGCCCCCCCTATGAAGCCGAGCGGCCCGTGGTCGAACTGGTCGCCATTGAAGTCGTCCAGGCCGACAGCGCCTGCGCCCGCGGCCGCGAAGCGATTAAAATGTGTGCCCTTGGGCATCAGGATGCCAATGCTTCCGTTCATCTGGTAGGCGAAGTTTTTGCCGACCACACCTTCACCCGTCAACGGGTTATACGGCTTACCAATGCCGGACAACAGCAGCAGACGCACGTTGTGCATCTGAAAGGCTGTCAGGATGACCATGTCCGCCGGTTGCTCGACCTCACGCCCCTGCCGGTCGACATATGTCACCCCGGTTGCCTTCGTGCCCGTGGAGTCCATATTGACCTTGATCACCTGCGATTCGGTCCGAAGCTCGAAGTTCTCACGCTTGAGCAGAACCGGCATGATCGTCGTCTGTGGCGATGCCTTCGAATACATGTAGCAGCCATAGCCATCGCAGAAACCACAAAAGTTACACGGTCCGATGCGTACACCATAGGGGTTCGTGTATGGCGCGGACGCATTCGCTGCCGGTGCCGAGTACGGATGCAGACCCACTTCCCGTGCGGCTTTTTCAAACAACATGCCGCTATATTGCTTTTGCAGCGGCGCTGTCGGGAATTCGTTGGTTCGTGGACCCTCCAGCGGATTACCTTCTTCGGCGCCAGTTAGCTTGCCATTGATATTGCCGGCCCTACCCGAAACAGCCATGACTTTTTCCGAAAAGTCATAGAACGGCTCGAGATCCTTGTAAGTCACGCCATGATCTTGCAGCAACATATTGTCGGGAATGAATTTCTTGCCATAGCGCTCGGTATAGCGCGTGCGCATCTCGAGTTCTTCCGGCAGGTTGCGGTACATCATGCCGTTCCAGTGAAAGCCGGCACCGCCGACACCATTTCCCAGCAGAAATGCGCCATGCTGACGATACGGCACCGCTGTCCTCGTCATATCGTGACGAATGGTCACCGTTTCGTCGGCAAGGTGCTGCAATAGCTCGCCGCGTGTGGAGTACTTCAGTTCGTCCGCGACCTTCGGATATTCCGCGTCCGTCGGTGTATCGCGGAACTCCCCGCGCTCGAGCGCCAGCACGTTAAGGCCGGCCGCCGTCAACTCGATTCCCATGATTGCCCCGGTCCATCCAAAGCCGATCAGGACGACGTCTACCTTGTCTTTTCGGATTGCCATGTTATCCCCGCATTCCCGAGATCGAGACCGGGCCGTACGGATAGTTCACGTTTGGCTTGTCGATCCAGTCTATGAAATCCGCACGGGCACCCGGGAATCCGATCATTTTCCAACCGCCCATGTTCTTGTTGCCACCGTAAATCGGATCGGCCAGATAAGCTTCCTTGGTGTTTGCCAACAGATATGAAAAGAAGGTCCTGGAGGGAAGAGATTCGAATTGCGGCGTGCCGGCGTCGAGTGCTTTCAGGACTTCGACTTGAAGACCCTTCGACAAATCGACAAACACCTTGTCATGATGCTTCACGCAGTACGTGTTGGTCTCGGCAACACCGTGGCGATAAATCTGGCGCGGGTTCAGGTTCATCTGGTAGCCCATGTCAGGGCTTTCATCCGGATGAAACGGTCCCTGCATATACCAGAGCTTGCCGTGCCCGTAAGGCGTTTCCATCTGGCGGTCAATGAAGACCGGTACGTCACACTCAAGCGCGCCGGCACCAAATTTATCCGATGGAATGAGGTGATCGACAGCCGCTTCAATGAACGTGTATTCCTCTTTCGTGAAATAGGTTGGTTCGTAGAGTCCGAGACTGGTAGCGCCCAGTTCATTGGCACTCCCCGTCTGTGGGGGTTTGGAACAGGCCGTTTGTGTTAGTGCGACGCCTGTGGCCAGGCCGGATGCCGGTACGATTGCGAACATCTGTCGCAAGAATCGTCTGCGCGGTTCTTTTTCTTGAGACATTATGATTCTCCGAAGAGATTGAGCATGTGATCGAGGGGGGCGCAATGAGGTGTTCTGGTAATCTGGCTAAGAGTTGCCAACAAAACTGATCAACCAACCTTGAGCAGACGACATCACAAGCCAGATTGAGCAACGCGACATGAGTATCGAGAGCCCGTTCGAAACGGATGCACAGTTTGCCGAAACCGGCAAACCAGGCATGTGTGCGTTCGACCACCCAGCGATGACGGCCGAGCCTTTCGCTGCTCTCGATACCACGACGCGCAATGCGTGCCGTGATGCCTCGTTGTTGCAGTGATTCCCGGCAGAGCGCATAGTCGTATCCCTGGTCAGCATGGACCTTGTCCGGCCGCCGCCGTGGTCGCTCAGGCACGTCCGACACGGGCGGTATTGCATCGAGTACAGCTTCGAACACCGTCGAGTCGTGCCGGTTGGCGCCTGTGACCACCGGGGCCAGCGGGATACCGTGGGCGTCTACTGCAATATGCCGCTTGCTGCCTAGCTTGCTCCGGTCGGTCGTGTTCGGCCCGGTCGGCTCGCCCTATAAATGCTCACACGACTCCAGTCAATCGCGTCATATCCACGCAGGCGCACAAGGAACGCCCGATGCGGGTCTGCCCACACGCCGTTGTCCTGCCATTCACGCGGTCGACGCCAACACGTCATGCCACTGCCGAAACGCATCTCCGCTAGTGGCAAGTGGTGGCTCCATAGTTTGATCAGTTTTGAATCACGAGACGCGCGAAATGGATCATTGCCCAACGATCAAACGCGCCCGTATCCACGGTCGGATAACCTTGTCGAAGATAGCTTTATGCGTCCAACTGCCAGAGTCTCCCATGTGTCGGCCTTCTGGGTTGACCCATGCGTCCTTTGGTGTCCCGGTCTGCAGTAGCTCGATTAGATCGGTGAACGGCGTTTGGCTGTCCTGTACACCACCGATCAGAAGCATAGGTGACGTCGGCTGTCCCAGGAGTCCGGCTGCCTTCAGCGACATCGACGGCATATAGTTCAAGAGCGCTTCTACCGAGGGTTGCCCAAGAACATATAAGCGTGATGCAACGAAATCAAACAGGTATTCCTTCGTGTGCAGAGAGTTATCTTGCCATGCACGCTGAAAATAACTGTCCACCGGACCACTCTGATACACCGCACCTTTTAGACGATTCGCCTCAACAAATGCGAGCCGCGCGGACCAATAACTGCCCCAACTTGTGCCGCGTACGACGATGCGGCTACCGTCGACGTCGGTTCGCGTGAGTAGATAGTCGATCAGACGTGAATAGACCCTCTCGGCTCCCGGGCGGGCCATAGGTGCATCGCCAGTGCCGGGCATGTCGACTGCGACGTCGGCAATGCCGTCCTGAAGGAATCCGCGCCCCTGGTCAGCGACGGAGTCCTTCCATTCATCCATGCCGCCGAGGTCAAGGACAATCGGTGGCTTTGTGACACCGGGCGGTTTTTGCAGATAGGCAACGATCTGCTTGCCTTCGAATGGAATGCTGATCGTTTCGATCGGTGGATTGAGAAGCCGCCCATAGTTGGCGAAAGCTTCCTGTGCTTTTGCATACGACTGCGCTTTGCCTGGCGAATTAGGGGAGGGCCAACGACCGAACGAATAGTTGAGCCATGCTGCCCGATAGTCATCACGTGCGGCGCCAGAGTCTGTCGGTTCCTCCGATTTTGCACGCAGTTCGTATTGATCGCCAATCGCCATCCAGGCCGAAGCCCATTCGTCGCGATCGAGGGAGTGGATATGCGAGAGCGCTTCGCGAACATCATCTGGCTTGAGTCCAGTCAAAGGATAGGCACCTCGATCCGCACGCGCCTGCGTTTCGGCGGCAAGCTCAGGCCAGGAACGCGTTTGCCATTTGTCCTGTGACTCTTGAGCCACGGCGTTATGCGACAGTGCTAGAGCGGTCAACACCACGATTAATGTGCCGCCTCCATGTACGCGACGATGTTTTCTGTTGCTATCGTTCCGCAAAGTCTGCCGCGTCTTCGAAGAAAAAGTGTGATCGACAGGGTGGCGCATGATTCCCTCTTTGGTCGTCAAGAAAGTAGATCTAGTTGTATTTGATGCTTGCTCAAAAAATGTGTATCCACCTATCACTTGCCGCTCGTACTGGCTCTCACCTTCGCAACATCCTGTGCTTTGATTTCTGGAGCGCGGTTATTCCAGCCGCTTCGTACAAAACTCAACACGTCGGCGATATCCTGGTTCGTGAGGCCTAGCCTGAACCTGGGCATGGGATAGGCCGCGGGCACGCCGCCGACTACAAGATTCGCGGCGCCATTGATCGTCACGTTAATAAGCGACAATGGATTAGTGCCCAACACATCCGGGTTTCCTGCTAGGGGAGCGATGAAGGGTGCACGTCCTCGGCCATCAACCCCGTGGCAGTTGGCACAATAGGTCAAGTAGACGTGTGCGCCGTTCGGTAACGGCGTTCCTGCGACCAAGGTGGAGGTTATCTGACCGTCGTATCGATACGGCTCTCTCTCGTTGACGTCACCCGCGTGTGACGGAACCAACGAACGGAGATACCGTGCTATCGCGATTTGGTCTTCGTCGGACAAATACTGAGTACTATTGTTGACGACATCCGTCATTGGACCATACGCGGAAGCATGAACGTTCGCTCCAGTTTTCAGAAACATGTGCAGATCATTTTCCGTCCATCTACCGAGTCCCGCATTGTTATCACCGGTCAGATTCGATGCAAACCATCCGTCGAGAGATGCGCCGGAAAGGAAAGTCTGACTCTTCTCGTCGAGCGCTAGTTCTTGCATCGCCATGCCTCGCGGCGTATGACAAGCGCCGCAATGCGCGAGGCCCTGAACAAGATAAGCACCCCGGTTCCAGATGGGGTCTTTGTTCGGCTTTGCCCGATAGACCGTATCGTCAAGAAAAAAGAGGTTCCACAGCTTGAGTGGCCAGCGCATATCAAACGGCCAAGGAATATCCGATTGTCGATTGCGCTGTTTTATGGGTTTCACACCCTTCATAAAATAGGCATACAGCGCGTCCACATCCTCATCGCTGATCTTGGAAAAGGATGGATACGGCATTGCCGGATACAAGTTATGATCTCGAGCGACTCCGTGTCGTAACGCACGCTCGAAATCGTCCCGCGTGTATCGGCCGATTCCCGTGTCGGGGTCGGGCGTGATATTGGTCGTGTAGATCGTGCCGACGGGCATTTGCATGGGCAGCCCGCCGACAAAATCCGCACCGCCTCGAACCGTGTGGCATGCTGCGCAATCGCCGATTTTTGCCAGATAGCCGCCCCGAGCGACCAAACGATCCGCAGGCGTAGCCGCCCGGCTTGGTAGACTTGCCGTTAGCACCATCGCCAGGATTGACGCAAGCGCGAACCATCTACGTATGCGCGTCGGGTTGCTTGAGATTGCAGTCTTCATCGATGAATTTCGCTTCGAAAGGAAGCCAGGAGAGCAGCGTCTACACCAGCTTTTGGCCGGCAAGCGGCAACAGTCGAATACGCTTACCGGTTGCGGCGAAAATCGCATTAACGACGGCAGGTGCGACGGGTGGCGTACCCGGCTCGCCAACACCTCCCCAGCGATCAATGTACTTGTTGCCACTTGGGATGAGATAGGTTTCGACCGCGGGCATCTCGCTGATCCGAAGCGCCGGATAGTCGTGGAAGTTAGACTGCTGTACCTCGCCATTTTTGATCGTTACCTGACCCCAAAGCACAGCACTAAGCGCATATGCGACGGCGCCCTGTAGTTGCTTTTTGACGATGCTTGGGTTCACGACATATCCGCAATCAAGCGCACATACGACGCGATGTACTTTCACCTGTCCTTCGTCATCGATCGATAGGTCGACGACGTGAGCGCAGACTGAGTCGTAGCATTCGACGAGTGCCATTCCCTGGTATGTGCCGGCTTTAGTGTGCCCCCACTGAGCGCGAGTCGCTACCTCATCCACAACGGCAAGCGAGCGCGGGCTATGCGCGAGTAACTCACGCCGGAAAGCGTAGGGATCCTGGCCACTTGCATGCGCCATCTCATCAACGAATGACTCTCTAAAAAATCCGTTCTGACTATGATTGACACCTCGCCAAAAGCCCACTGGGATCGGCAACTGCCGCATTGCGTAGCCGACTTCAAAATTGGGGATGTGGTAGCTCATGTCACCCGGTAGAAATGCCCCCATCATGTCGAAGTCCTGTCCATGCCTCAGCCGAGAGGGCATAAGGTTGGCCAGAATAGACGTACACGACAGCCGCACTTTCCATGCGAGAAGTTTCCCATTCCTGTCGAATCCTGCTACATGTCGGGCAATGGACATGGGGCGGTAGTAGTCATGCCTGACATCTTCTTCCCGGGTCCATAGCATTTTCACCGGTTTACCTACAGCCCTGGCAATCAAGACTGCCTGTTGAGCCCAATCTTGAGATACTCCGCGGCGCCCGAATCCGCCGCCAAGATGGCATTTGTGAATCTTGACGCGGGACGGATCAATCTTGAGTGTGTGTGCTACGACTTGCAGCGTCCCATCGCCATTCTGGGTAGGCGCCCAAACTTCGGCGAATTCGGGAGTTACGTGAGCAGTGCAGGTTTGGGGCTCCATCGTGGTGTGTGCGAGATATGGAACCTCATAATCGGCGTGTATTACATTGGTAGCATTTGCGAGGACTTCGTCCACGTTGCCGATCCTTTGGGCAACTGCAGGATGCGGATCGTCAAGACCCTTCAGGAAAATCTCACGGATGGATTCGTTGGATAGCGCCGCAGCAGGGCCAGCGTCCCATCGGACCAACAGCGTATCAAGCGCATGGTGGGCCTGCCACCACGAGTCGGCGACTATGGCGACGGCTGTATCCCCAACCGGCACCACATGACGTACGCCAGGCATGACCAACGTCTTTGACGCGTCGAAATCTTTGAGTCGTCCGCCGAGAGTTGGGCATGCGGTAACCGTTGCGTAAAGCATGTCGGGAAGACGCACGTCGGTCGCGAAGATCGGTTTCGCCAATACTTTGTCTTCGAGGTCCAGCCGTTTCACCGGTGTCCCGATCAGTCGCCATAGGTTCGGGTCTTTTAGCGTCACTTCTTGTGGAACAGGACGCCGCGCTGCGTTTTCCGCGAGTTCCCCGTAGGTCAATGAACGCCCACTAGCAGCGTGAGTTACGACACTGTCGCGTGCCGTGCACTCCAACGCGCTGACTTTCCAACGCGCCGCGGCTTCGTCCACTAACATATGACGCGCCTGAGCACCCGCCTTACGCAGATAGAGGTGAGACATACGGATGGACGCGCTTGATGCAGTCATCATGTCGCCCCATGCGTGACCATCCGCAAGGTTTGCTTCGGGCAACACATATTCGGCCGTCACATGACTCCAGTCACAGTCGAGTTCTTCAGCTACCAGCATCGGTAACGCCGTGAAATTCCCTTGACCCATCTCCGATCGCGCAACACGAATCGTCGTGGTCTCACCGTCTATCACAACCCAGATCCCTACCTCTGAGCCAGGGGCATTTGTGAGCAATGGCGATTGCACCACCCCTGTACTCTCCGCGAGCGAAGGCAAGCCTGTAAGGACAAGACCGCCAACCGCAGCACTGATTCCAAAGATAAAGCCCCGCCGCGAAATGCCTTCGCCCTTGTTGTTCATATCGGTCCCTTTGCCGGCGTCCCTCATGTCGCTGCACAACTTCGCCACTCTGCCCGGCCGCCATTCGAACTCCATCAAGTTCCCCCGCGCAATGTGCCAATCATATATCAAATTTTGTTTTATTGAAAAATATATATTATTTGCCTAAGATTGCTGTAAATGCGACGCGCGCGGTAGCTCTGATGTTCCGCTGGTCATGAGAGAAGGACTCCGCCCACAAGGAGCTTTGCGCCCTGCCGTTCTGGTCCGCTTGGCTCGCAACACCGTTCAGTTGCGGTTTGTAGGCGCATGAAACGAAGTCGCAGTCGCAGGTTCCTTGCGACGAGTCGGATGGATGGGCTAAGGAGAAGGAGCAGGCTACGTCTTAGCCTGAATGAGTGCTTGACTGATCGACTGTTCGCAAACCGTGTTTGCGCATCGTCGGTTCCACGGGTTTGAAGCTGAGCATTCAACCATCCCGTCGTTTTCACCAGATAGCGTGGCAAAAATTTTATGCACAAGCTTAGGATCAACGGACGAACACAACCGGTAACGGCCTCGCCTGAAACCCCGGTTCTTTGGGTGCTTCGTGACGAGCTCGACATGACGGGAACGCGTTTTGGCTGCGGACTTGGGTTATGCGGAGCTTGCACCATACATCTGAACGGAGAGGCAGTTCGTTCCTGCTGCATTCCCGTTTCGGCAGTTGAGGACAACGAGATCACAACGGTGGAGGCGATGGGCGCGAGCGTTATCGGCAGGGAAATTCAGAAGGCATGGCTCGAGCATGAAGTACCGCAATGCGGATACTGCCAGTCGGGACAAATGATGAGCGCGATGGCATTGCTAATGAAAAACACCCGACCTTCTGATCAGGATATCGACCATGCGATGAACGGCAACATTTGTCGGTGTGGAACCTACATTCAGATTCGAGAGGCTATTCACGCAGCCGCGGCCGCACTGCGCAAATCCTAGCTAGCCTCTCAGGGGCGCTCCATCGGATTGAGCGCGATTTTTGTCGATGAGGCAGAGAGGTGGTGTCAAGTTGTCGAACGGCACGCCCTTGGCACGCCGCGCTTGAGGATGCCTATTTAATGAGCCAATTGCCCCAGCATCGGCGCTCCCGTCAAGCTTTCCTTCGCCTCGAAGACCTCGCCTCGGAGCGTCTGCTTTTGCTTTGCGTCGGTGTGGTAATGGCAATGCAATGCCGAAAGAGGTTGGTGACCTGATCATGCACCGAAGCGAAAACGTTGCTGGCGACGCGTTGATCTGAAGCGGGATCAACACCCGCGATGTGCGCCCGTGCTTCCTGAGCAGCTCGCGCATAAGGCGCCTGGCCGAGTTGGTCGCTCCACCTCGGCATCAGCACGTCGAACATGGCGCCATGCAGGTCCACCGTGCGCCACAACCGGTGCCTCCTGACATTGATCGTGACGACTTCCATCCAGGTGCCACTTCGTCTCCTCGTGTCGGTGCGGCGGGCCGGATACGTCGAGCAATGTCCAGGTCAAACTTTACCGACCGACTTCGCTTGGTCTCGTACATGGGTGGGATGCCGCGCGGCCAGCAGTTCTTCGACCATGTGCAGGCTCGGCAGCAAGCGGTAGTACGGCCGCACCGCGCGGCTGATCGTATCAGGCGGAAACCGGATGTGCTTCATGTCGGCGATTGTCGCCGCATGGTCTGGCATCAAGGTGACCGTTTTCCGACATGCAGGCAATGTGCCGACCAAAAAAATATATGATTTGTTGAAAAGATATGTATCATAGCTAAATAGGTTCAAATTTTACTTTTACAGAGATATCAATGCGACTCCTTACTTTTGCGACCACCGGAGACCAGGCGAGCCGCGTCGGAGCACTACGAGACGCCGACAGGCGCGTGGTCGACATCGGAAGGTCGGCCGCTGAATTGGGTCTCGAGACGCCTTTCGACTCGAGGGACATGATTTCGGTCATCTCAGCGGGTCAACCAGGATTGGATGTGATCCGGACTATTGTCAACCATGCCTCGACGGATTTTTTGCTTGCCGACGTGCAGGTGAACGCGCCTATTCCACGGCCTCGTAAGAACATCTTTTGTGTCGGCTGGAACTACCAGGATCATTTCGAGGAAGGCGCAAAGATCCGTCCGCACGTGAAAGAAATGCCTGCGTTTCCGACATTTTTTACCAAGGCTCCGACAACGGTGATTGGGCCGTTTGACCCGATACCCTTCTTCGGCGGTTTGTCGGCCCAGTTGGACTGGGAAGTCGAGCTCGCTGTAGTCGTTGGTCGCGCGGGCCGCGACATCCCGGAAGCTAACGCGATGGAGTATGTCTTCGGCTATACGGTACTCAATGACGTGACGTGGCGCGACGTTCAACGTCGGCATGGGCAGCAATGGTTCAAGGGAAAGAGCATCGATGGAACCTGCCCCATGGGCCCCTGGATTACCAGCGCAGATGAGATCGATCCTGAGAGTCTCGATCTCTCCAGTCGAGTGAACGGTGAGAGCAAGCAGACGTCGAACACACGTCACATGTACTTCAAGATTCCGAGGATCATTGCGGAGCTATCTCATGGACTTACGCTTGAACCGGGCGATGTGATTGCTACCGGTACGCCACCGGGCGTGGGACATGCCCGTACGCCTCCGGAATTTATGAAGCCTGGAGATGTTCTGGAAACAGAGGTTGCGGGGCTGGGGCTGTTGCGTAATCTCATCGCCACCGCCGCTTGACGGTCCACGATCTGGTCGCCCACAACACGTGTGCCCCATCGTCGTTGCAGTCGCGAATGTGAAAATCACCTTACCTAATATACGAGAAGAGCAGCTATGACACTCTCTGTGCGCCGCGTTGTGACCGGTCACGATGCCAACGGAAAAGCAGTTGTCGCCATCGACGAGCTTGTGAAAAATGTCGCTTCGTTGCGCGAAGGGGCACAGGCTACCGTCATCTGGACTACCGAAGGCTTCCCGATCGATAACAACGACGACTTCGACGGTGCCAAACGCAAGGTAGCAACCAGTCATTCCAACGGTACGGTGTTCCGCGTCATCGAATATGCACCGGGTGTCAAACCGCGAAACCATCGTACGGACTCGATCGACTACGCCGTGGTGATATCTGGAGAGATCGATATGGATGTGGATGGCGTCGAGGTTCACCTGAAGGCCGGCGATGTGCTGGTTCAACGCGGCACGATTCACGATTGGATAAACCGGGGTACCGAGCCGTGCGTGATCGCTTTTGTACTGATTGATGCCGAGCCGTACAGCGTCGGCGCGAAATCGCTCAATGCCATTGGATGACAGCATGATCCTGTGACTCTTGGCGCCGCTCGCGGCGTGCAAAGTCAGCGCGTGCTTGCGCACGCGATTATAAGAAGCAGTGGAGGAGACAGTGAATCTTTTAGCGCGTGCAGGGTTCGGCGATGAATCAGAGTGGCGACTATATAACAAGATAGCCAGCCGGTTACTGCCATTCATGATCCTGCTATACGTGATCTCGTTTCTGGATCGGGTCAACATCGGTTTTGCAAAACTGCGTATGGCCTCCGACATTGGACTAAGCGATGCTGCCTACGGTTTTGGCGCTGGCGTTTTCTTTGTCGCTTACTGTATCTGTGAAATCCCGAGTAATCTTATTCTCGCGCGTGTGGGCGCGCGAATATGGATTGCACGAATCATGCTCCTCTGGGGGCTGGTGTCCGCAGGCATGATGTTCGTTACATCGCCAGTGGAATTTTATGTGATGCGAGTGTTGCTTGGCGTTGCGGAGGCAGGCTTTTTCCCAGGGATCATTCTGTACCTGACATATTGGTTTCCCACTCGTCAGCGCTCTCAGGCGATCAGTTATTTTCTCCTGGGCATCGCACTCGCTGGCGTAATCGGAGGTCCTTTCTCCGGATGGTTGATGCAGACATTAGACAGACAGGGTGGCCTGCATGGCTGGCAATGGTTGTTTCTGATCGAGGGAATCCCAGCTGTCATGGCTGGCATCGCAACGATTTTCTTTCTTGATGACGGTCCGGCGAAAGCGCGATGGCTGACGGCTAACGAACGAGAACGTGTCATCGACACGCTAGTTCAGGAGCGCGCTGCGCGGGATGCTCTTGGCATGGGCCACAAACTTGGGCACGCCTTTAGGGATCTAGATGTTTGGGCTCTGGCTTGCGTGAATTTTACTCAGATCGGCGGCATCTACGGACTTGCTTTCTGGTTGCCGCAAATTATTCGCGAACTCGGAGTTGCCAGCTTGCTCCACACAGGTCTGATAACTGCCATCCCATTCGGTTTCGCGGCGTTGACGATGATCTTTGTCGGCCGGCATTCAGACCGCGTAAACGAGCGACGATGGCACGTAGCCTGCACGGCCATAATCGGATCGAGTGGCCTCCTGCTCAGCGGCGCGTTTGCACATATTCCGGTGCTGTCGCTGATCGGTCTGACGCTTGCTGCGGCTGGCTTGATCAGCGCGAATGCGGTGCTGTTCGTCGTGCCTGGGAGCATCCTGTCGGGCACGGCTGCCGCCGCCGGTATCGGCATGATTTCGATGATAGGAAATGCGGGTGGATACGTTTTCCCTTTTGGCATTGGCTGGCTGCGCGAGATAAGCGGGCGGCCAGAGTATGGGTTATTTCTGCTCGCAATCGCGTCCTTCATGGGCGCCCTTGTCATGCTTCGAATCCGGAAAGCCTGATTCTTCCGAACAGGTTGGGGAGGTGCTCCTGCTGGCGCCGGCAGCCTGCACCTGAGCTACAGGCGTACGTTCGCCGGCCAGGCAGCATAGCGGCGTAAAGCGTTACGAAAATGACGTTGTTCTTACCCGTATCAAGCGACCGCCATACCAGATCGGCATGAACTTAACCGGCGCAGCGACTTGCCCGAATGAAGTGTTGAGTGCAATGAAAAAAATATAAATTTAATAAATTAATAGTACTAACTATGCAGGAGACAGGGTGAGATCATCTTTTCGCTCGATGTGGAAGTGTGTTGTGGTCAATGCGATTCTTGTGCCAATTGGTGTCGCGCACGCGCAAAGTAGCGTCACGCTCTATGGCATGCTCGACGCAGGGTTCCTGTATGCAAACAGGACCCCAGGTTCGACAGGGAAAAATGCCGGCCCTACGTTCGCGATTGATAATGGAGGCCTCGGTCCTTCGGTTTTCGGACTGAGAGGGAGCGAGGATCTTGGTGGCGGCATGAAGGCCGAATTTGATCTTGAAAGCGGGATCAGCACGGTCACTGGAGGCATTGTCAGTTCGAACGGCTATTTCCTGGGGCGCCAGGCATGGATCGGACTCGAGGGCAATTTCGGCAAAATCAGGCTCGGCGTACAACACTCGCCATTCTTTCAAGCCGCGGTCGATCTGGATCCACGGCACTCGACGTTTGGCAGCTCCATTTTGCCGTATGACAACAACGTCCGCTTTACAAGCATGATCAGCTCTAATGCTGTGTTGTACACCACCCCAAACCTGGCTGGCCTCACAGGCACTGTGATGTTTGCTCCGGGCGGCGTCGCCGGTGATTTTTCAGCGGGACGGCAGTGGTCGGGCGGCCTCAAATATGACAACGGCTCGTTCATGGTTGACGCCGCGATCTACGATAGCAATGCAGGTGGTGCGGTCACGCCTATTCCCACCGATATAGAATTCACGGGTCGCATGCTAGGCGTAGCGTACAGGTTTGGGGCACTGACCACCAAGGTGTCGTTCACCAATTACAAGGTGGCCGGTGCATTTAACTCGAACGTTTATGGTGGGGGAGTCGATTACTTTGCCCGATCGGATCTTGAATTGAACGGCGGCGTTTGGGTAACTAGTGACCGCAACGATACCGCCAATCACTCACTATTGGCAGCGGTGGGTACAACCTACTTCCTCTCGAGACGCACGTCCGTCTATTTGCAATTCGGACGTGTCGACAACCACGGAGCAATGGACACCGGCCTGTCGTTGACGTACAAAGATATTCTTACCGAAATACCGGGGACTACGTACGGTGTAAATATCGGGATGCGTCACTTTTTTTAGTGGCTCGGCGGCGGATGGGCGCCACTGCTGAACAATATCGGCTATGCGAACCTCACACGGTTCAGCGATACGAGTTACGTATGGTCGTATACGCCTGCTTTCGGCGTTAATGCAGAGGCGCAGGCCATCTCGGCCCTTACACCGGGATACCTGAAGCGGGTTGAACATTCTTGGCCAGACCTGGTAACCTGGCGGGATGCCAGGTCGCAAGCGATACCCAACGCATGTTTCGAATGAGAAATGGAGTTTTGTTGCTCCGTGCCCGACACAGATGAACGAAGACGCGCCGCCACGCCGATACGAATTGTGCGTGGTGTTCGACGCGCTGCGCTGGAGGGTGCGAGCCGGCGCGCAAATGCTGTCTATCAGCTTTGCGCCGTGGGAACGGGTCTATCAGAAGACGCAACGCTGGTTGACTGCCGACTGTTTCGAGGAGATGGTGAACGATCCGCACTCGGTGTTGCGCGTGGCGCAGGAGCAGTAGTGCGAACGCGGTGCGGTGACGGGGTGCACTTATCGCAGACTTACCACAGCGACAAATAAATGAGAACAAAGCTCGTCAGCTGGCCCCCGCGGACGACAACGAGTTTCGCCCCGGTCCGCTTCGCGCGTCCCCGAAGGGGCATTGGGCCTATTTCTGTAAGTCACTTCTACACGCTATGGCGACGAAGCTTCTCTCTACCCACGTTCGTGCGCCGATCGCCCTACGCCTCTCCGGCTGGGGGGGAATATGTTTCGACGACCTCGTACACTGCGGTCTCGAATTCCGTGAATGCTGCTGCCTGCTCAAAGTAGCTTAAAGGGGTGGGATTCTCACGCATCGCCCGATAGGCCTCAACACTTCGCCACTGCGCGTACATGGTGACCTTGTTGCCATCTATGCCCCGGTGAAGGCTTGATGAGATGAATCCGGGCTCCAGGCGCACGATCTGGGTTGCACGGTCAAGCAAATCGAGGAGTTCCTGTTGCCGGGACGGCTCGACGGTGAATACGTTGATCAACGTAATAAGCTGGTTATGTTTAGAGATTGTAGTCATGATCAGTTTTTCAACAGGCGATAGTGAACTCTCAACATGGGCCTACAGGCTTCGCTTTATCCGCTTTTTTCGCAAATGGAATGTTGGACTTGTTCGACCCGGTGCTCCTTACGTGGTCGATCAGCAGTCCCGATTCGCCTCTAACTCTTTCCTTCAATCTCCTCGTCAGGAACGGCCACTACAGGCGCCCTTGTTGGGAGAGCAGGAGGACGTAGGGGGAGTTTTATGCGACCTCCCTCGGGTTCGCCTGCGCCGGTGCCGTGTTCCTCGCAAACCATCGTTCGAACATGTCGAGCAAGTCACCGTTCAGAACCTGCACGAGAGTTTGAAGTAGCTGGCACGTACTACACCGTATCCAGCACATCTGCCGTTTCCTTACAACGCACTTGCTGACCAGGTAGCCCATGGGCGACTCGACGGAGGCGATGATCTTTAGTCTTCACGCTTTCGCCGTCAGCTACGCCGAACTAGCCCCCAGGTCGCAGTTTTCTGGTCCGAGCGACTCGGGACGATGGGGACCAACAGGCCGTCCGGTTTCTACATGGTTCTTGGAAACAGCTTGCGCCACAAAGTATATATATCTGACTTCACAAATCAATTTGTATATAAAGAGCTGCTGTGTAAAAATAGTCAGCTGACGCTCGCTGGGTTCTACGTTACATATGAAGGAAGTTGTCGAAAACCATCGCTCCAAAAATGCCGACGCCGAAGCTAGGACACCGGGAAGTCTCGGTCTGCAGACCGCCGCTGGAGCCATATATGAGCGGCTTCGCGTGGACATTATTTCCTGTGGACTGCCTCCCGGATTCAAGCTGCGCCTGAACGATATCAGCAAGCGATATGGCTGCGGCCCCATTCCTATCCGCGAGGCGCTTAGTCGACTGGCAGCCGAAGCGCTGGTGGTTTATTCAAATCAGAAGGGGTTCGCGGTAGCACCCGTCAGTACCAAAAGCCTTATGGATCTGGCGCAGGCGCGAGCCTGGACATCGGAAGTTGCCATGCGCGAAGCCGTGCTGCGGGGTGACGACGAATGGGAAGAGCGCGTCCTTCTCAGCTATCATCGACTTTCCAAAGTCCATCGGTATAGTTCAGAGAACCCTCGAGTCGTAAACCCGCTATATGACCGTCCCCACCGCGAATTTCACAAGGCGCTGTTTTCCGGATGTGGGTCAGAATGGATGATCGACGCGTGCATGCATCTTTTCGACCACGCCGAACGATACCGTAATTTGTCACGGCATGCCGTGGTATTGCCGCGCGAAAATGAACACAAGCTCATGGTGGACGCGGCGCTCGCGAGAAACGTTGAAGAGGCTGTTCGCCTTATCCAGCAACACGTTTTGCTGACGGCTCAAATCGTTCGCGAAAATAGCTAATCCATCGGCTGGCCGGTGTCTCGGTTGCTCCTGCCCAGGCAGAGCGTAACTTGTTGATTTGCAAGGAATCGTGACGCAGGACGGCTAAAATCCTGGAGTGGCTTACGCCGTGATTTCAAGACTCTCGCGGTATTCAAGTGGGCTGAGAGAACCGAGTTAGATCTCGATACACTTTGCGTCGTACTACTGGATAAGAGCCAACTACCTTCGATGAATTGATCAACGGTCGTAGCCGTCAGTCACGAGGATAGAACAGTTGCGTCTTGAGCAGACCAAAGAGACCTTCGCAGGCCGCATTATCGGGAGAGCATTCGTTCGATGACCTCATTTTCCGTCTGCGCGCAAGCAGGTTTTGATCGACATCTCGCAGGTCAAAGGTTTAGCGCATCATAAGGTTCGACGCTTGCGGCGAGATCGTAAGGTACGCCCAATTCTTCAAGCATGATGGACACCTTGTATCCACGATGACGCCGTCGAGTGGGTCGTAATTCGAAGCGTGCGCCTTGAGCACCTCGCGCAACACAGCCGCCTCCTTGGCCGCGACCGTCATGCCGTGGGTAAGACCCGGTACAACCTACACACCGACTCGCCGGGGGGAACAAGCCCGCGTGGGAAAGCGGTCAAGCGTTTGAAATGCCGACGGCGGCTTTCGGGGAAACTGTATCGCGAGAGTTCGCCTCGTCGCTTACCCCGGTTGATGAGATATTAAGTAGTGCTTGTCTGGAGGGCTTGCGTGAAGGCGACGAAAGCGTCGTCATTGGCTGGTGACCGGTCCGTCTCCAGACTCACAAGGAGTGCGAACCAGAGGCTGTCCTCGAGCAACACTGTGTAGCTGCAACGGCTATTCTCGGGCGCTTTAGCGAAGTTAACTGTCCCTCGCCAGTGTTAGCAGAACGGTATTCAACGAACAGACCAGCGCGGCTATTGGTCAGTACGTCGCAACCTTGACACAGATGTCGTTGGTGACGAGTTCCGCGGCCTTCAGAACGCTGTATCCAGGCAACGACATGCAGTTAGCGGCACAAAGCGTGAACGGTTTCATGTTCGGCCTTGGTGGATCACCGGGAGTGCTGCAGGCTACATTGACTTCGACCGACATTTCCGGACAGCCAGTCGGTAGCGTTGCCAATGATGTCATTGGCGGCGTTGGGCATACGCTTACGGGGGACACCTCCGCGACGTCCGCCGGCTCGATCCGCTACGCAATGGAGGTGACGACCACGACGCCAATGCTTGTGGTGAACCGAGGTTCGAGCGCGGGCTCGTCATCTCTGGCGCAACTGCAGCAGGATTTCGGCAGCACGATTGCGACGCTGAGCGATGTTTCGTATCTGAGCGGCATGAGCGTGAGCGCCCTCCTTTCGTCTACGCGGAAATCAACGGAGTTGTTTGTCCGGCCACCCCTATGGTGGTGGGCGCACATGGGGAGAGGGAAGTGTTCAGTTATACCAGCTATACCCGTCGCGCCATCATCCATCGGAATCGGTACGTGTTTTTGTCGATATCATCATATTGTTAGCTGGCAGTCCAATGCGAAATCCTCTTCTGGCGGCGGTCCCTCTTGGTACCGCAATCGGTTTGCGCTGCCACCATCGTCGTTCATAGATCTGACTTAAGGGGATCGGAATACAAGCCACACGGAGTCCTCACAAAATGGCTTATGCCATCTTTTACTGGGTGCTGTGCTGAAGAGAGCTGTCCTGGTAGGTCACCGCAAACGATAAGTTCATCAATGCACCAGACCTACCGGTAGTTCGTCTGACGGCTCGAAATCCCGCATGGGCGGCACGTCAGCTGTTCGTCTGAACATGACATACCTGTAACCGGTGAAGCAATCGATCAACCGCTTGTTACTCACTGAAGACAGCGCTATCGGCATCCAAACATCAAAGATTCGCTGCCATACGTTCTGCGCGAATTCTTGCAAACCGACGATGGGCATCTATAATTTTTGGACCGAGCAGA
>NZ_JBNDMP010000011.1:0-269720 GCF_050436645.1 Paraburkholderia sp. GAS33 | reverse complement strand
GAAAGCAGCTCTGAACCGCTTCACCATCCAGTTCGAAGAACGGCTGGTGCAGCGTTAAACACCAACCCGTTTACACAAAATTCGGGACACCCCCCTCGCTGCTTGGGCTTTTCCTTGCATTCCTGATGGTCTATTAGCGTCGCCCCGCACAGGGGCAACACAAGCAAACCGATAAGAATGCAAGGAGAGGCCAGCCCCAAAAGAAAAAAACCAAGGCGCCGCAGGCAAACCCTCCGCCTTAGGGGCAAAAAAATCACCGCCCAATCACCCCCTCAACAACCCCCAAAACCTGCTCAACCGAATCCCCCGCACAGCAATCCACAACGACCCGTTCGCTCATCCCCCGCAGCCAGGTAAGCTGCCGCTTACACAACTGCCGGGTAGCAAAAACCCCCTTATCCCGCATGGAAGCAAAATCCCCAACACCATCGAGATACTCCCACGCCTGCCGATACCCCACACACCGCATCGACGCCAACCCCGGATGCAAATCCCCCCGCGCCCGCAGCCGCTCCACTTCATCAATAAACCCGGCAGCCAGCATGGCATCAAACCGCTCAGCAATGCGTGCATGTAAAACACTGCGATCTGAAGGCTCCAGCGCCACCGGTACAAAACGCCACGGCAACGCCAAATCGTCAACCTGAGAAGGCGCAGCCAACAACTCGGACATCGGCCGCCCCGTCAACGTGAACACCTCCAGCGCCCGCTGGATCCGCTGCGAATCATTCGGTGCTAGCCGAGCAGCTGTGACCGGATCGACCTCCGCCAGCCGCGCATGCAAAGCCGGCCAGCCATCACGCAACGCCTGCGCATCGAGCGCGGCCCGCACTTCGGCATCAGCCCCCGGCAGGTCGTTCAAACCCTGTGTCAACGCCTTGTAGTACAGCATCGTGCCGCCCACCAGCAACGGTACCCGCCCACGCGTCGTAATCTCACCCACCAGTCGCAACGTATCCGTGCGGAATTGGGCGGCGGAGTAGGCATCGGCGGGATCGACGATGTCAATCAGATGGTGCGGTACGCGCTCGCGTTCTTCCGCCGTTGGCTTCGCCGTGCCGATGTCCATCTCGCGGTACACCAGCGCTGAATCCACGCTGATGATTTCCACCGGATGTCGCGCGGCCAGTGCCAGCGCAGCGGCGGTCTTGCCGGAGGCCGTCGGGCCCAGCAGGCAGACAATCGGAGTGACAGGGCGTTGCGTCATGAATGGCGGACCCGCAGCGCCTGCGGCTGCGGTAATAACGTGGCGGCGCGCAGAGTCATTGCCCGCGCATGAACAGTCGATCGAGGTCCGATAGCGTCAGCTGATACCACGTCGGGCGCCCGTGGTTGCACTGGTCCGCGCGCTCGGTTGCTTCCATCTGGCGCAGCAGCGCGTTCATTTCATCCAGCGTCAGACGCCGGTTCGCGCGCACCGCGTGGTGGCAGGCCAAGGTACCAAGCAGTTCGTGCTGACGCTCGGTCAGGACCCGCGAGCCGCCGTATGCGTGCAGATCGGTCAGCACCGCCCGGGCCAGCGCCTGGAGGTCGGCGTCCTTGAGCAGCGCCGGGACCGCGCGGATCGCGAGTGTCGTCGGCGACAGCACCGCCAGATCGAAGCCGAGTGCATCGAGCGTCTCGCGCTCTTCCTCCACCGTGCCGATTTCGACCGGGTCGGCCTGCATCGACAACGGAATCAGCAACGGCTGCACCGCAATCGCCCGGTCGGCCAGCGCATTCTTGAACTGCTCGTACAGGATCCGTTCGTGCGCCGCGTGCATGTCGACGATCACCAGCCCCTGGGCGTTCTGCGCCAGCACATAGATGCCATGGATCTGGCCAAGAGCGAAACCAAGTGGTTGTTCATCCGCGCTGTGAAATGCCGCGTTGCCGGCTGACGGCGGGGCGAAGAACGATGGCGTATCCGCACCGGAATCGCGTGCTTCCAGCGTGGTCGTGCCCTGCGCTGTCCCGACGCCGTTGTCCTTGCGGCCGCCGAATAATGCGTCGTAGAGCGCAAGCGGTTGAGCGACCGGCAGCGTGCCTTGAGTCATGCGTGCCTGACGCAGCCACGTGTTGCCCGCCTGGGCTCCAAAACCATTACCGCCGATGTTGCTGCTCCCGCCGGCGCTACCGCCCAAGCCATTCGCTCCGTACCCTGCGCTGCTAGCGCCAAGGCCGCCACCGGCGCTCCCGCCGGCGCCCGCACCTAAGCCACCACCGCCTGCTGCGGCTCCAAACGGCCCCGAACCACCCAACACCGGCTCAAGATGCGCAGCATGACCACCCGCGGTGGTCTCCGGCGACGCTCCTGCATGCCGTGCCAGCGCCCGCTGCACGGCGTGGAAGACGAACTGGTGGATCGAGCGCGAATCGCGGAAACGAACTTCGATTTTCGACGGGTGCACGTTCACATCGACGCCCTCAGGGGGCAGGTCGAGAAACAGCACATACGACGGGTAGCGATCGCCGTGCAGCACGTCTTCGTAAGCGGCGCGTACGGCGTGCGTCAGCAGCTTGTCGCGTACGAAGCGACCGTTGACGAAGAAGTATTGCTGATCGGCCCGGCCGCGGCTGGCGGTGGGCAGGCCGGCGCAGCCATAGACCGCCAGCGGTCCGGCCGATTCGTCGAGCGGCAGATGAGCCGTGGCGAAGGTCTCGCCCATGATCTTGCTGACGCGAGTGGCCGGATCGCTGGCGTTCCAGTGTTCGACCGCGCGGCCGTTGTGCAGCACCGAAATCGCTACGTCTGGCCGCGCCAGTGCGGTGCGGCGGATCATTTCGAGGCAGTGGCCGAGTTCGGTCTGCTCGCTCTTCAGGAATTTTCGGCGCGCGGGCGTATTGAAGTACAGCTCGCGTACTTCGATCGTCGTACCCTGCGTACCGGCCGCTGGGCTCAGCACGCCGGTTTGCGCTTCGATGCGCATCGCGTGCCGCGCTTCGGCCGTGCGGCTGGTGATGAACAGCTCCGACACCGACGCAATCGACGCCAGCGCTTCGCCACGAAACCCGAGCGTACCGACGGCTTCGAGTTCGGCGAGCGTGCGGATCTTGCTGGTGGCGTGGCGCATCAGGGCGAGCGTGAGTTCGCCTTCCGGGATGCCGCAGCCGTCGTCGGTGATCGAGATGCGCTTGACGCCGCCTTCGTCGAGCAGGATGCGCAGCGTCTGTGCACCAGCGTCGACGGCGTTCTCCAGCAACTCCTTAACGACCGACGCCGGCCGTTCGACCACCTCGCCGGCGGCGATCTGGCTGATCAGCAGGTCCGGCAGAGGTTGGATGGCCCGCAACGGACGTAGGACGGGCGCCACAGCCTGGGCGGCGGGATCGACAGGCGTTTCGGAGAATTCGGACATGGCGAAATTATAGCGACTTGCCGGGAAGCGGCAGGTAACCCGCTACGTCCGCTGAGCGCGGACTCATCTCCCGCCTGCTTGCCGGCGTCCGGTGTGCGTCTCCGTCCGCAGTTTTTTTATCGTAGCCGGGCACTTTCGGTATCATGGCGCGGTCAATTTTCGGCGCCTTCGGGCCTCGGATCGTTGCCCATTTCATCTCATGGCACGACGGCCTGCCCATTCGGCCGCTCGCACCACTCGCTCAATAAGGGACGCTTTTGGACACGCTGCTGCAGTTCGTGAATCTTGTCTTGCATATCGACAAGTTTCTGGGGGTTTTCATTCAACAGTACGGTGCCTGGGTGTATGCGGTGCTGTTTCTGATCGTGTTCTGCGAAACCGGGCTCGTGGTGCTGCCGTTTCTGCCGGGCGACTCGCTGCTGTTCATCGGCGGCGCGTTCTGCGCGAGCGGCGAAATGAACCTCGGCCTGCTGATTCTGCTGCTGCTGGTGGCGGCGGTCGGGGGCAATACGCTTAACTATCTTATCGGCAGGGCGATCGGACCCAAAGTGTTCGACTCGCATATTCCGCTGCTCGAGCGCTTCCTCGATCGGGCAGCGCTGCAAAAGACCCACAACTTCTACGAAAAGCATGGCGGCAAGACCATCGTGCTTGCACGTTTTATCCCGGTGGTGCGCACGTTTGCACCGTTCGTCGCGGGCGCATCGCAGATGACCGTGAGCCGCTTCCAGTTGTTCAACTTCGTGGGTGCGTTGTTCTGGGTGCTGCTGCTGGTGCTGCTTGGGTACTTCTTCGGCAACATCCCGTTCATTCGCCAGTACCTGAACGTGATCGTGCTGGTCGGTATTGGCGCGGCGGTTGTGCCCGTGCTGCTCGGTGCACTGTGGAAGATGCTGCGCAAGCCCGCGCCCAAAGCGGGTGGCCGCTAGGTTCCAGCTCGCGACAGCAGAAGTAGCGCCCGCTCCGGAGTAGCGCTCGCGTCGGACTTAGTTCGCGGCGCGACGCACGAGTGGCGTTTCCGGCGTCGGGAAGCCCGCTTCGCGGAAGGTCTCGATGATGGCCCGGTTAGTGTCGAAGTAGACCTGCCAGTAGTGGTCGGTATGCGTGTACGGACGCACGCATAGCAGCGGACCTTCCGGTGTGAAGGAGAGCACTTCGATATCCGGCGCCGGACTGTCCGCGACGTTAGGAATCTTGACGATCGCCGCCCGCAGTCGATTAGCCGCGTCGATCGGATCGACGCCGTTAGCGATCTTCGCCGTCAGCTCGACCCGACGCACCGGCAAGACGCTGTAATTAGAGATCGTGTCGGAGAAGATCTTGTTGTTGCCGACGATCGTGGTGACGTTGTCCGGCGTGATGATGGTGGTGCCGAAGAGGCCTAGCTCCTGAACAGTGCCCGTAACGCCGCCGGCCATGACGAAATCGCCGACCTTGAAGGGGCGCAGCACCTGCATGAAGATGCCGGCCGCGAAATGGGCGAGCAGGCCGCCCCACGCCGTGCCGATGGCGAGACCGAGGCCGGCGAGCAGCGCTGCGAACGAGGTGGTCTGGACTCCGAACACCTGCAGGATCGCGAGGATCAGCAGCAGGTTCAGCAAGGCGCCGAGGATCGAACCGAGATAGTGCGCGAGGGTGGGGTCGACGCGTCCATTGCGCGACAGCAGCTTGCGTAGCAGGCCGGTGATCACGCCGATCACCCAGCGGCCAATAATCCACAGCACAATCGCGCCGAGGACCTTGGTGCCGAGGTCGATGCCTCGGGTCATGAGGAAGATGCGTACGGTGTCGAGATTCAAGATGGCCTCGCTCGGGTCGGTTGCGCGTGACTGATGACGAAAATACTTCGATTCAACACAGTAGATGCAATGCCAGATGAGGAGCGAGATCCTTTCACTCTCGGTCTTCGCAAGTTATAGCCGACGGCTCGCGCGTGCGCAAGGACCATTCCTGCCCGTATGCGAAATGGTTCGCGGGTATTAACGGCGCGCGTGATCCGCGCTATTGTTTCCCGCGAGTTTCCCGCGAAAGTTTCCCTTGAAATTGATTTAACGATTTGATGAGGTAGACCATGGTTCCAAACAGAGACGTTCATTTGATCCCGGCAAACCTCGCGGCGCTGCGGCCTACCCAGATGACGGTGGGCTATCGCGAGGTCACCTTGAAGCGCGATCACTGGAAGACGTTGAACAAGAAGGAGCGCAGCGCAGCAATCGACTCGCACTCGTTTCCTGCTGTGCTGGGGCCGGAGAAGCTTTACTACATCGTCGACCATCATCACCTCGGACGGGCGCTGCTCGAAGAGGGTGTCAAGCAAGTGAAGGTGATGGTGCTGAAAGATCTTTCCTGGCTCGACTTTGAGATCTTCTGGCGCATGATGGAACACAACCAGTGGGTCCATCCGTTCGGCGCCGACGGCTCGCGTTACGAATACGAACACCTGCCGAAGGAGATCACCGAAATGACGGACGACCCCTATCGCAGCCTCGCTGGCGAGCTACGTAATGCCGGCGGCTATGCGAAAGATGCGACGCCGTTCAGCGAATTCCTGTGGGCCGACTTTCTGCGGCCGCGGGTCCCGGCGAGCAAGATCGCGAAGAACTTCGCGAAGGCGCTCGATCTTGCGAAGGCGCTAGCCCATAAGCCTGAGGCGCGTTATCTGCCGGGCTGGTCCGGTGTGATCAAGGCCTGAGGAACGCGGGTGGTCCGATGCCGGTGCGACCGATGCGTTACTACATCGGCAGGTGGGACTCGGTGTAGGCCGAAGTCCGGATGACCAGTACGTCGTCGGTCTTGGCCTTCGCCCTGCGGACTCGCGTGCGGCTGGCGCAGTAAAGCGCTAGCGCACAGGCAAGTGCATAAGCGCTCGCACGCTCGACGAATGCGCTGGGCGTGCTGAATTGGCCGTAACGACTCCGTGCGTCTGCGAATACCAGAAAGGTCAAAGCCGCATCGAACACCAGGGCGGTCGACGCCAGCACGAGGTAAACATAGCCGCCGTTCAAGGCGAGATCCGGCCGGGCGAGATTGCATAGGTGACACGCGACCAGCAGCGTTGCGAGGATCACGAGGTTCGCGGTCAGATCGAACAGAAAGTTGCTCATGGTATCGGAATGAAAGCGCGGGTTTTTCGGCTGTGCCGTTGTGTGTGTCATGCTGACTGGGGCACTGCGCAACACGTTGTTGACTCACCGGGCGCGATCATTACATGTCTTGGTGTCTCGATAAACGAGAAACTTCGGAGTCCAATTGAGTTGGTTTTTCGGGGTGGCGTAGGTATATGCTGCGCTGGAGTGGGGCGCTCCTGCGGAAGGGATCCGGCTTTCTGTCAGAGTGAGGTGACGAGCGCTGTGGGTGCGAGATAGTGCGGCGGCACTAGTTTGATTGGATATCTCGAAGCGGTACCCGACGACGATTTACGCCGGCTTGCCGGGACCGGTCGAACGATTCTCCGGACTCTCCCTTTCGATTTGCAGAGAGAAGCGGCTTCGACAGCCCAAGCGAGTTTTGGCGATCTGCGCATTGCGCGCAGCCACTGGGTTAGACGAACCCGTAAACGGACAAAGGGTTACAGGCCCAAGGCCTGTAACCCTTTGATTTTTCTTGGTAGGCCGTACGGGATTCGAACCTGTGACCAACGGATTAAAAGTCCGCTGCTCTACCAGCTGAGCTAACGACCCAAAAGAGAAGCGGAATTATAGCGATACGGCGTGCCGCCTGTCAACCCGGCAGCTGTCGCGCCTCTCGCCGGAAAGCCCAGAGCAACGACTGCCCCGGGCTTTCCGGCGAGAGGCGCGCGTGACGTTTAATTCGACACTACGCGTTTGCTGCGAGCTGCAAATTACTTGATTTGCGACAACTTGCCTTGCGCCGACTGCGCGACGTCCGAGCTGCCGTATTGCGCCACGATCTGCTCGAGGGTCTTCTTTGCTGCTGCTTTCTGACCTTGTTCGAGCTGATTGTTGGCAATCGCGAGCAGCGCTTCCGGCGCACGCGGATGCTGCGGGTAATTCTTCACGACGCCTTCCCACGTAGCCGTCGAGCCCTTGTAGTCACGCAGTGCATACAGTGCGTTGCCGAGCCAGTACTGCGCGGTCGGCTGATAGGGGCTCTGCGGATACTTGGCGATGAAGCTGCGGAAGGAGGCCGCCGCACTCTTGAAGTCGCCGTTGCGGAACTGCGTTGAGGCCGCATTGAACGCATCCGTCTCGCCAGGCTGTACCGTGCCTTCTACACCATCCACGGTCTGCTGCTGCGGCTCGAATTTCTTGAGCCGCGTGTCGAGATCGGTGTAGTAGTCCTTCTGCTGCTTTTGCACTGTGGCGAGCTGGTTTGCCATGTCCTCGTTCTGTCCGCGAAGCGTCGCGACCTGCTGGTTGAGCTGATCGAGGCGGTTGGACTGATCGAGGATGGTCCGCTGCGCGGCCGACAACTGACTCGACAGGCTATCGGTCTTGGTACGCAGATCGAGAATCGCCTGACGGGCCTGGTCGTCGTCGAACATGCCGGCGTGAGCCGGCACGGCCGTCAGGGCCGAGCCCGCCACGCAGGCGGCTGCAGCAAAGCGCAGCCAGGAGAAACGTTGCGTCATACGGCTCATCACCTATTACTGTTGGTAGACGAGATCAGCGCGGCGGTTTTGTGCCCACGATTCTTCGTCATGACCGGTTGCCTGCGGCTTTTCCTTGCCCAGACTCACGGCTTCCATTTGCGAATCCGGCACGCCAAGCAGCGACAGCGCGCGACGGACAGCTTCAGCACGCTTCTGGCCGAGTGCCAGGTTGTACTCGCTCGTGCCGCGTTCGTCGGTGTTGCCCTGGATCAGCACGTGACGTTCCGGATGTGCCTTCAGATAACGCGCGTGTTGTGCCAGCAGCGACTGGTATTCGTCCTTGACCGAGTAGCTGTCGAAGTCGAAGTAGATGCTGCGCTTGGCGAGCGGGCTGTTCGGATCGTTCAGCTCGTCGACGTTCACCTGTGCGACTGCATTCGGGTTCGGTTGAGTTGATACAGCGCCGCCCTTATTGGCGTTCTCGTCGAGCTTGACGCCCGAATGACATGCAGCGAGTGCACCGACCAGCAATGCGGCAAATACGATACGAAGTTTAGACATCATTGTTACTCTCCTTGTGTGTTATTGCATAAACGGGCCCCAGGACGGCTCGCGAACGACGCCGCCCTGAACGGACAGGACCTGCCGAGTGCGACCGTCGGTCGATACTGCGGCCAACACGCCACGGCCGTTCACCTGTGTGGCGTAAAGAATGTACTGACCATTCGCCGCGAAGCTCGGCGATTCGTCATGTGTTGTGTCGGTCAGGCCGGTTGCGGAACCGGACTGCAAGTCCTGAACATACAGCTTGAAAGCGCCGCCCACACGCGAGATATAGGCGAGCTGCTTGCCGTCCGGGCTCACGCGCGGGCTCGTATTGTAGCTGCCCGTGAACGTGACCCGCTGGGCCGCTCCGGCGCTTTCGCCCTGGGCCGGCATCTTGTAGATCTGCGGTTGACCACCACGGTCGCTGGTGAAATAAATCCACTGTCCGTCAGGAGAGTAGTTCGGTTCGGTGTCGATCGAGCTGCCTTGAGTCAGCCGGCGCAGACCGCTGCCGTCCGCATTGACGGCGAAAATCTGCGTGTTGCCGGTGCGCGAAAGCGCCACAGCCAACGTGCGTCCATCCGGCGACCAGGCCGGCGCACTGTTATTTCCCTTCTGGTCCGAAACGATCACACGACGGCCCGTGGGCAGATCGTGGATGTAGACGATCGGCTTTTTCTTTTCGAAGGACACGTAGGCGACCTTCGTGCCGTCAGGCGACCAGGCGGGCGAGATGATCGGCTCGGGGCTCGACAGCGCGATGTGCGCATCCTGGCCATCCGAATCGGAAATCTGCAACTGGTAGCGGTTGCCGGTCTTGATGACGTATGACAGACGGGTGGCGAACACGCCGCGATCACCCAGCAGCTTCGCATAGATGTAGTCCGCGACCTTGTGCGCGCTCATCCGCAGGCCGCTTTCAGGGCTCACCAGCACGAGGCCGCCAAGGCTTTCGCCCTTGACCGTGTCGTACAGTTTGAAGCGCACTTCGTACTGGCCGTTCGGCAGGTGGTTCACGCTGCCAGCCACGAACGCGTTGGCGCCCTTGGCCTTCCAGCTACCCAGATCGACCGAATCGGTTTCCGAAACGGGCGCGCTGCCGGCGTCGACGTTGGTGAATTTGCCGCTGCGTTGCAGATCCTGGCGCACGATCGTGCTGACCTGTTGCGGCGAGTTCGCTTCATTGGCGAAATTCGCCGTCGCGATGGGGAACTGGGTAGCTCCGACGCCCGTAACGAGGACGTTAAGTTGGGCGTGTGCGGCGCCGCCCGCTGCAATCAGGCACGACGCCACCAATGTCCGCAGGCCTAGCTTGGTCATCAAAGTCATGCTGTATGGATTCCCAAAAAATACGATTTCTATCACGGTATGACAGCAGACAGACCGGGAAACTCTCAATTCGTTCCCGGAGACGCCCCGCTGGACGGGGCGTTGGGCCTGCTATCAACCAGCCGGGCGTAAGGTAATCTTGAAGCTCGACGGCGTTTTACCATCAACATCGACCGGCATCGGATCGGACGCCCTGACGGCTCGCTCAGCGGCTGCATCCCACTGGGGATTGCTGCTGGGACGGGTGACCGTCACGTCCAGTAGCGTGCCCGTAGGCGAGCAACGTACGGAAATTTCGGTTTCCAGACCTTGCGTATCACCCGACCAAACGATGTTGGGCCGCACGCGCCGTCTGACCTTGTCCGCATACCCCGGCGAAGTCGACGTGCCGCCAGAGCCACTACCGGTGCCGCTCTTCGCAAGACCGTTGCCCGTCGAGCCTTCGCCCCCGGCCATACCTTGCATCTGTGCAAGCCGCGCACGACGCTCCTGATCGAGCTTCTTCGCTTGCGCTGCGTCGGCCGCCGCTTTAGCCGCCTTCGCCGCCTTCTGCTCATCAGCCTTCTTTTGCGCGTCGGCCTGGGCCTGTTGTTGCTGCTCCTGCAGTTGCTGCTGCTTCAACTGATCCTGCTTTTGCTGATCAGCTAATTGCTGCTGCTTGAGCTTGTCAGCCTGCTGCTGTTGCTGCTTCAGCTTGGCGGCCTGAGCTTTCTGGGCGGCCAGCTGCGCAGCCTGGTCGGCGAGTTGTTGCTGGCGCTTCGCATCGGCCTCCTGCTGGGCTTGCAGCTGCTGCTGTCGCTGCTGTTCGGCAAGCTGGGCCTGGCGTGCGGCTTCCTGCTGCTGACGTTTCTTTTCCTGCAACGCAATATCCGCCTGTTCATCAGGCAGCGGCGGAGCAGGGGCTACCGGCACCGGAGGCGGCGGTGGCGGCCGCGGCGTCGTGACGTCGGGCACCTCCGTCCACAGTTCGGCTTCGGCGCCCGCGGGCGTGCTGTTCTGCCATTGAATGCCGTGGTACAGAAAGAACGCAAGCAGCGCATGCATCACCAGCGCGAGCGCGAACGCTCGCCAGGTACCGCGTTCACGCGGCGGCTGGAGCGGGTAAGTGGAATTCTTGCGGATCATTGCGATTTGACGAGCAGGCCAACGCGCTTGACGCCGCGAGCCTTCAGGTCGGACATCACGTTCATCACCGCTTCGTACTTCACCGTCTTGTCAGCGGCGATCACAACCGGCTGGTCCGGGTGCGACTGCTCGCGGTCGGTGACGAAGCTATCGAGATCCGCCCGCGTCATGCTTTCCTGCTGCATGGCGCCATTGTCGTCTTTATATTTGACGTTCATGTTGCCATCTGCGCGGATATTCACGACAACCGGCGGTGTCTGCTGTTGCGGAGCGGCCCCGCCGACGGTAGGCAGATTGACGATCGACGGTGCGACGAGCGGCGCGGTCACCATGAAGATCACGAGCAGCACGAGCATCACGTCGATATACGGTACGACGTTGATATCGGCCATCGCGCGGCGCGAACGGCTGCCGCGCATACTGGAGGAGCGACTGGAGGAACCGGCCATCGTGGACTCCTTAGTGCGCCTGACGTTGCAGGATGTTCGAGAATTCTTCGATGAAGGTCTCGAAGCGGATCGCCAGACGGTCGATGTCGTGCGCGTAACGGTTGTAGGCCACCACCGCCGGAATGGCTGCGAACAGGCCGATTGCCGTTGCGGTCAGCGCCTCGGCGATACCTGGCGCGACGTTGGCGAGCGTGGCCTGCTGGACGTTGGCGAGGCCGCGGAACGCATTCATGATCCCCCAAACCGTGCCGAAGAGACCGATGTACGGACTGACCGAACCCACCGAGGCGAGGAACGCCAGATTGGCTTCGAGCACATCCATCTCGCGCTGGAACGCGGCGCGCATCGCGCGGCGGGCGCCGTCGAGGATCAGGCCCGGGTCGTTAAGTCGCTTTTCCTTGCCCTTCAGGAATTCGCGCATGCCGGACTCGAAGATGCGTTCGAGCGCACCGATCGTATGGCGGTTGTTCGCAGCGCTTTGATAGAGCGCCTGCAGGTCGCCGCCGGACCAGAAATCGCGTTCGAAACGCTCAGTCTGCGCGCGTGCGCGGCGGATCGCAAACCACTTGCGGAAGATGAAAGTCCACGACAGCAGCGACAGCAGCAGCAACAGTGCCATCACTGCCTGGGCCAGCAGACTCGCATTAAGAACGAGAGAAATGATCGATAGATCTTGTGTAGTGTTCATATAGGTTCGCTGTAACGTCCCGGAAGGGGGCGTCCGGCTGCAAGGTCAGTCGAAGCTTGCCGTGAGGAAACCGGAAGCTTCGGCAGACCGCGGGCCGAACCATGCTTTGTGTTGCTTGATCGATACGAGTTCACTGGCCCCGTAACAACGATGTTCAACCGTTGTCCGTTGACACGTTGCACATACTTACATCGGCCCCTCGACGCAATGCGGCGAGGACAGATGCAGGAATCGCGGCAGGGCGCAGCGTTACCCGGTCGACGCAGCCGACCCGAATGGTCCCCGTAGCAAGCAGCGTGCCCTCGCGCCAGGCCTCCTGGAAGAAATCGACCGACGCGCGGCCAATTCGTTCGGGGCGGCTAACAATTTTGACGAGATCGTCAAGCCGGGCGGGCGCGAGATAGTCGAGCGCGGTGCTGCGTACGATGAACAGGGCGCCCGTTTCCTGCACCAGGCGGTCCTGCTCGACGCCGCATGCTCGTAGCCATTCGGTACGTGCCCGCTCGAAAAACTTCAAATAATTCGCGTAGAACACGATGCCGCCAGCATCGGTATCTTCGTAGTACACGCGAATCGGCCAGATGAAGCCGATTCCCGCATCGGGCTCGCTGGGGGACATATTCATGCGGCGCATTTTACCCGGAACGCAAAACCCCACGTTATTTCGTGGGTCAGTCCGGATAAGGCGGCCTTAGCCGCGATGCACCGATAACCCCGCAAACGACTGCGCGACGGGCATCAGTTCGATCGTGTTGACGTTGACGTGTGCCGGGCGCGTCGCGGTCCAGTAGATCGCATCGGCGATGTCCTCGGCGGTCAGCGGCTGCACGTTCTGGTAGACGTTGGCCGCCTTCTCGTCGTCGCCGCGAAAGCGCACGTTGGAAAACTCGGTACCCCCGCACAAGCCAGGCTCGACATCGGTTACGCGCAACGGCGTGCCGGCCAGATCGGCGCGCAGGTTCAGGCTGAACTGGCGCACGAAAGCCTTGGTGGCGCCGTAGACGTTACCACCCGCATACGGCCAGTTTGCCGCCGCCGAACCTAGGTTAAACACATGGCCGCATTTGCGCTCGACCATCCCGGGTAGCAATGCATGCGTGACGTGCACGAGCCCGGAGCAGTTCGTGTCGATCATGGTTTGCCAGTCGTCGAGGTTCGCGCGTTGCGCAGGTTCAAGGCCAAGCGCGAGGCCCGCGTTGTTCACCAGCACGTCGATCGCCGCAAAGCTCTCCGGTAGCGCGGCGGGCACGGCGGCGACGGCGGCACGGTCGCGCACGTCGAGTTCGAGCGGCAAAAGCGCGTCGCCCAGTTCGTCGGCAAGCGCCTGCAGACGGTCTTTACGGCGCGCGGTGGCGACGACGCGATGGCCGCCCTTGACGAAAGTACGGGCGATGGCAGCGCCGAATCCTGCGGACGCCCCGGTGACGAAGACGATCATTGCGTTTTCCTGATGGGGAGAGGGGAAAGTCGCCAAGCCTACTTGCAATGCGGCGCTGCGGCAAGAACGCCCTTGCCGCCAGTGGAGCGTCTCCGGGCGCGCGGAGGCGGCATGAGAGACCGGTGGGTCATTCGCGGCCGGGCCGTCCGCCTCGGCGGGCGTTACGGGTGCCGGGACGGCTCCTGCTCGTTGCGGGATTTCGTCTGATGTTTGCAGGGCGCTTGCCCCTGCGGGCCACGCGGCGGGCCGGTTGCCTATTCCAGGCGGTTCCAATAAACTAACGCGCTCATCCCTGCGTGACTGGCGATAGAACCAAACAGGTTCAAGGTGGAGCGTCCCACCGTGAAGCGCAGGGTGCCGTTTTGCCGTTCGCCTGGGCAGCCGTGATCCGCGCGCAGTCAATTGCGCCGCCGGTGGCTGTCCTGCCTCGCGTGTGCGGCTTATCTTCATCCGCCACGTCAGGGCTGGCACAGCCGCCAGCAGCGCCGCGTACCCACTACGCTTTCTGCACGAAATTCGGCGCACGATCCGGTCAACCTGAAAACACTCAACGGAATCCGTATGTTTGACAGAGCCCAAAGCACCATCGCCAACGTCGATCCTGAACTCTGGAAAGCGATCGAGCAGGAAAACCGCCGTCAGGAAGACCACATCGAACTGATCGCGTCGGAAAACTACACGAGCCCGGCTGTCATGGCTGCGCAAGGCTCGCAGCTCACCAACAAGTACGCGGAAGGTTATCCGGGTAAGCGCTACTACGGCGGCTGCGAATACGTGGACATCGTCGAGCAGCTCGCTATCGACCGCGTCAAGGAACTGTTCGGCGCTGAAGCTGCGAACGTGCAGCCGAATTCCGGATCGCAGGCGAACCAGGGCGTGTTCTTCGCCATGCTCAAGCCGGGCGACACGATCATGGGCATGAGCCTCGCGCACGGTGGCCACCTCACGCACGGCTCGCCGGTCAACATGTCGGGCAAGTGGTTCAACGTCGTCAGCTACGGTTTGAACGAAGCGGAAGACATCGACTACGACGCGGCTGAGAAGCTCGCTCAGGAACACAAGCCGAAGCTGATCGTGGCCGGCGCCTCGGCCTTCGCGCTGCGCATCGACTTCGAGCGTCTGTCGAAGATCGCCAAATCGGTTGGTGCGTACCTGATGGTCGACATGGCGCACTACGCCGGTCTGATCGCCGCGGGTGTCTACCCGAACCCGGTGCCGCATTCGGACTTCGTCACCACCACGACTCACAAGAGCCTGCGCGGCCCGCGCGGCGGCGTGATCCTGATGAAGGCCGAGTTTGAAAAGGCGATCAACTCGGCAATCTTCCCGGGCATCCAGGGTGGTCCGCTGATGCACGTGATTGCCGGCAAGGCCGTTGCGTTCAAGGAAGCGCTGTCGCCGGAATTCAAGGAATACCAGCAGAAGGTTGTGGACAACGCCCGCGTGCTGGCCGAAACGCTCGTGAAGCGCGGTCTGCGCATCGTCTCGGGCCGTACGGAAAGCCACGTCATGCTGGTCGACCTGCGTGCGAAGCACATCACGGGCAAGGCAGCGGAAGCGGCGCTCGGCGCGGCGCATATCACCGTCAACAAGAACGCAATTCCGAACGATCCGGAAAAGCCGTTCGTGACGAGCGGTATTCGCCTCGGTTCGCCTGCCATGACCACGCGCGGTTTTGGCGTGAAGGAAGCGGAGCAGGTGGGTAACCTGATCGCCGATCTGCTGGACAACCCGGAAGACGCGGCGACGATCGAACGCGTTCGCACGCAGGTCGCCGAGTTGACCAAGCGCTTCCCGGTCTACAAGTAAGCGATGCGCTGCCCCTTCTGCCGGCATGACGATACGCAGGTCGTGGACTCGCGCGTATCCGAGGACGGCGCCGCGATTCGCCGGCGCCGCCGCTGCCCGGCCTGCGACAAACGTTTTACGACGTATGAGCGGGTCGAGCTGGCGTTGCCGTCGGTCGTCAAGAAGGATGGCAGCCGCACCGAATTCGATCGCCGCAAGATCGTCGCGAGCATGCAACTGGCGCTGCGCAAGCGCCCGGTTGCGGCGGACGCGGTCGACGCGGCTGTCGCCCGTATTGAATACCAACTGCTGGGTAGTGGCGAGCGCGAAGTGCGCAGCGAGCGTCTTGGCGAACTCGTGATGAACGAGTTGCGTGCGCTCGACACGATTGCCTACGTGCGCTTTGCTTCTGTCTACCGGCGTTTCGAGGACGTGTCTGAATTCGAAGACGTCATCGAAGAGTTTCGCCGCGCGGCGACGCCGCCCAAGCCTACCCGCAAGCGCTGATTGTTCGCGCAATAGCATCTTTTATTCTCCCTGTAGTCGTCACCGACATTGTTGCGGGTGACGCCGCTCGTCCGCTACCTGGCCGTTCGGCAGATTGTCGACGCACTCCTGCTTGCGTAAATTGATCGCATTCTTTTGAAGTTGAGGAATGCAGATGAAGCAGGATGCAGATTTACCGCGCGTGGCCCGCGGTTTTACGTTGATCGAAACATTGGTCGTGGTTGCCGTGCTGGCGGTCATTGCGGTTATGACGACACCATCGTTCGTCGCGTGGCATACGCGCGACCAGGTCGATGCGCGTGCGCGAGCCCTCCTTTCGACGTTGTCATACGCGCGCAGCGAAGCCGTCAGGCGCGGTGTGCGTGTGACTGTGTGCCGGGTCGACGCGGCGCGGCACTGTCTTGCCTCCGGGCAAGCTTGCCGCACCGGATTGGCGGACTGGTCATGCGGATGGGCAGTGATGGTCGAGCGCGCTGGAACGCCATCGGTGTTACGTGCGCAGGCCGAACTGGCTGCGGTGAGTATTGCCGGGATCGAGACGAATCTCACGTTCACGCCGCCCTCCGGTCAGTTGATCGGCAGCTTCCGTAACTTCGACATCGCACCGCACGCCGCTTCGCGGGCGACACAAGGGCAGTCGTGGCGGCGCTGCATCCGTATCGCGGCGGGTGGACGGCCGCGCATCGTCGACGGCGCATGCGGAGCAACGTCATGAACGCTGCACAAGCCAGATGGTCGCGCGGCGCATCGCTGATCGAGGTCATGCTTGCGGTTGCGCTGACAGCAGTCACGGCCCTCGGCCTGATTGCGACGCAGTTATGGATTGCGCGAGACACACGTGCTGCAGCACTGCGGGAACACGCCGCACTTCTGTCGGACGCCTTGGCGGAAGCGGCACGCGCACCGGCAGATGGCGACACCGCCTTGCGACAGTGGAGCGATCGCACCGCGAGTCTGCTGCCGAAGGGCGACGCGTCGATCAGCGAGCACGGCGGGGGAGTCTCGTTCGCGCGCGTCATATGGTCGGCTGTGGCCAAGACGCCCGCATCGGTGCAGGTGATAGACAAGCCCGATTCGTGCGGCGATCTGCCGGTTGCCGCTGGACTGTCGTGTTCTGTCGTGGCGTTTGTCAAATGAAACTACGTGCCATTTTTCCGCGCGGCCATACGCTCGTCGAAGTGACGATTGCCCTGGCGCTGGGGCTCGTCGTGACCGCTGGCGCCGTTTCGCTGTATCGCTCGCAACGGGCAGCGTTTGGCGAAGCCGGCGACGCGCTACAGATGCGCGAAGCGGGTCTGGCAGCGCTTACGGTGATCGGTCAGCAGCTCCAGATGACCGGGTTCATTCCCGTTGACGCACCTTTGCCGCAACTCCGACCGACTCTGTTCGGATGTTCGTCTGCGAGGCCCACGGGCGCCGACGACAACCCCACGTGCGAAGCGCTGGCCAGTCGGTCGGACGGCATTGCGATTCGGTATGTCGGCGATAACGTTTCGACGTGGCCGTCGTCGACCGGGCAGTCGACCGATTGTCTCGGCCAGGCGGTGAGCATCGGCGACGCAGCATTCGGTGCGGGCCGCATGTTGATCGTCAATCGGTTCTATGCGAAGCAAAGCGGCTCGACGAGCGAATTTGAGCTGTATTGCGACGGCAACGGCAAATCCGGTTCGGCGCAGCCGCTGGTGGAGGGCGTCGAGCGTCTACGGATCCGGTATTGGCTCGCGGGCGCACAAAGCGCGCTGGATGCGTCCGCAGTCGCAACAGCCCAATGGGCGAACGTCGTTGCCGTAGACCTCTGCGTGCTGGTGCGCGGTGCACCGCAGGGCCGGCGCGTGCGTTACGTCGATTGCGACGGTGCGAGCGTCATCGGAACGGACATGCGCGCGCGGCAGGCCTTCTGGCGGCGTGTGGCGCTTCGGAACAACGAAGGCGACGCGTTATGACGACCTGCCAGTCAAACGACCCGGCGTCGGTGGAGCGGCCGCTGGCGCAAGCGTCGCTGCGCTTTCCCGGCCTACGCCGTGCCTCGCATATGCCCGATCACGGCGCGTCCACCCAACGCGTGCGCGGCGCAGCCTTGCCAATCGTCCTGTTGATCTCATCGATGATGCTGGTGACGTCGGCCGCCTCGTTCGAAGCCTCATTGGCGGCGTCGCGCTCCACGAACAACCTTCGGGAGACCTTGCAAGCCTTCCACGCCGCCGATTCGGCGCTTACCTTATGCGCCCGGGCGGTTCTGTCGGGCACGGCACCCGTCGTCGGTGGAATCGCAATCGCCGCCGAGCCAGCCGGATGGAAGCTCGAGCCGACCTTCTCCGCCGGAGCTTTTACACCAATTGCACAGTGGCCCGGCTCAGTCTCTCCCCCGCAATGCCTGGTGGAAGCCTGGCAACTGACAACGCGTCCCGAGGCAAAGGCGTATCTGCTAACCGCACGGGGATTCGGCCGCACCCAGGAGACGCAGACGTGGCTGCAACTGGAACTGGTCGTGGACGGCGAGAAGATCGAGCGGCACTGGCGGCGGGTCGCTGCACGCCCGTTTTAGAGAAGTAACGGTATGAATGAGCACTATTCACATGCGAACTCGAAAGCGCATCGTTCGGCCTTCAGGGCCTTCGATGCCGCCAAGGCTTTCACGCTGCTCGAACTGATCATTGCGCTCGCAATCGCCGCAATACTGGTGGTCTACGCTGTGCCGTCGTATCGCGGACATGTCGCCCGTTCGCATCGGGTCGACGCAGCATCGGCGCTTTATCGGGCCGCGCAGTTTATCGAAGCCGGCGCCCCCGGCGAGGTGAGTCCGCTGCCGGTCGGTCTGGATCAGGCGCCGCCTTTCGGGACAGCGGTCTACCGCTTGCGCACGCTTCCAGCAGACGAAACAAACGGTGGCTACGCGGTGGAGGCTAACCCCACAGAGACAGGGCCGATGAGCGACGACCCGTGCGGGAGTTTCATACTCGATGCAACCGGCTCACGGGCCAATCGCACCGCAGAGGGGGTGGCAACGGCAGACTCAGACGTCTGCTGGAATACGAGATAAGTCCATCGTCCTGAAGGGCCGCCATCCGGATCCAGCCAGTCACGAGCCGCCCGCGCCCGCCAGACGCCAGACTCAATCCACACGCTCGCCCACGACATCGCCCGTCGTCCGGCGCGACTCGTTCTTCATCTGTTGCCAGATGCGATACGCTTCCCATGCCGCCAGCCCAAGGCTGCCCCACTTGAGCACCGGCTTCGCGCTCGCCACGACCGTTGCCCGCAACGGCTTGGCAAGCAGCATCGAAGCAATCGAGCTGATCAGCGGATATTCCTTCAGCAGCGAGCCAATCCCCGCGCTGGCGCTCCGGGCTTTACCCCAGCGCATGCCGGCAAAGCCCGGCACGATGAACTTGAGCCAACTGAAGTGCGTCACCGCCTGACGCAAGTCGACCGTGGCCTGCGCGAGCTCCATGCGCTCGACGTCCGCGCGTACCAGCAGCAGTTCCTTGCGCAACGCGCGCAGATGCGGCGCGCTCAGATCGCGGGCGGCCGGGCGTTTGCTGCGAAAGGCGGTATCGGGGTGGCTGGGGCTCATGATGTCTGGCAGCAGGGGTGGTCGGGAAGGCCAACGGCGTTGGCGCGCCGTCGCCGGGCCTGGATCAGGATGTCACGGTTTGCGAAATATCTCGCGGTCCTTTTCGAACTCGGCGAGCGTGGCTTCGAACACCAACGGTGCATTGTGCAAACCGCTGCGCGCCTTTAGTGCACAGGCGATCGCCGCGATTGCATAGACCGCTGTAATGCCGGCCAGCGCCTGCCACCGGTAAGTGTCCCAAAAGGCGATCGCAATCAGCGCCGTCAGCGCGATCAATGCCATGGTGGCGAGCATCATGGCGGCGAGTCCGAGAAACAGCACACCGAGCAGGCGGTCTTTTTCCTCGGCGAGTTCGATGCCGATCAGTTCGAGCCGCGTCTGCAAAATCGCAAACACGGAACTGAGGATGCGGCGCAATGGACTGTGCTCCACGCGCTGCGATTGATTGTCGATCGTCATGGCTTGAGCGCGTTGCCTGAGATGCGTGAGATGCGCCAGAAGAAGCGGACCGGCCATGGCTGCGCCGGTCAACCTGAGTCAGCGGCATGCCGGCAAAATCGCCCGGCAATACCGACTGTTTTTACTTGCGGTTGATCAGCAGGCCGACCAGAACACCAACGCCCGCGGCGATGCCGATCGAAGCCCAAGGATGCTCATGCACGTAGTCATCCGTTGCACGGGCAGCCTTCTTGCCTTTTTCGACCACCACGACCTGCACGTCAGCGGCCTTTTCCTTGGCCTGTTTCAGGCGCGTCAGCGCCGTTTCACGCAGTTCGGAAGCGCGTTCGCCGGTGGCGCTCGCGGCCTGTTTCAGCAGGTCTTCAGCGTCCGCGAGGACGGTTTTGATATCCGACATCAATCTCTCCTTGTTGACTTCCGACATTTACAGCTCCCATCTTGGTATGTCATGCGTGAATCGTAACCAAAGAAACGTCAGGTGGCGAGCGCAGCAGGCATATGCCGACTAACGCACGAACCATTCCCGGTTGATCCGCGGGCCGCCGAGCACGATTTTTTTGCTTCGTGCGCGCGCGTGGCTGGCCTCAGATCATGATGGAGTTGATCTGTCCCGCAAAGTTTCCTCTATTCCAGCGGAAATTACAAAAACTCATAAAGTTGTGACGCGATGTTCGTTCGTGGTGTACGCGCGCTCCCGTATGCTCTAAATTTGCGGAGTACCGCAGGCGTAAGCCTGAACGGACCGTCCAAACAAACTAAGGAGCATGCATCATGAGTCTACGTCTTGGCGACATCGCACCGGACTTCGAACAGGAATCGAGCCTGGGCCGTATCAAGTTCCACGAATGGCTGGGCGATAGCTGGGGCGTGCTGTTTTCCCACCCGGCAGACTTCACGCCTGTTTGCACCACCGAGCTTGGGTTGACGGCAAAGCTTGCCAGCGAATTTGAAAAACGCAATGTAAAGACCATCGCGCTCTCCGTCGACAACGCGGAGTCACACAAGGAATGGATCAAGGACATTAACGAGACGCAGGCCGCCAGCGTCGGCTTTCCGATTCTTGCCGATGGCGACCGCAAGGTCTCCGAGCTGTACGGCATGATCCATCCGAACGCAAACGAGACGCTCACGGTCCGTTCTCTTTTCGTGATCGATCCGAAGAAGAAGGTGCGTCTGATCATTACGTACCCGGCCAGCACCGGCCGTAACTTTGACGAGGTGCTGCGCGTGATCGACTCGTTGCAGCTTACCGACAGCCATCAGGTGGCGACACCGGGTAACTGGAAGCAGGGCGATGACGTCGTGATCGTGCCGTCGCTGAAGGACGAGGAAGTGATCAAACAGAAATTTCCGAAGGGCTACAAGGCACTGCGTCCGTATCTGCGTTTGACGCCGCAGCCGAACAAGTAAGTCGCGTAAGTTCTACGGCAATGTAAAAGGCCAACCGCTTGCGGTTGGCCTTTTACATTTGGAGATCAACTGGGCTGAACTCGCCTTTCCGCCGCAAGACGGTCAGAAGAACGCCTGAATCCCCGTCTGCGCGCGACCGAGAATCAACGCATGGATGTCATGCGTACCTTCGTAGGTATTTACAACTTCGAGGTTCACCAGATGCCGTGCGATGCCGAATTCATCGGAGATACCGTTGCCGCCCAGCATGTCGCGGGCGAGCCGCGCGATCTCAAGCGATTTGCCGCATGAGTTGCGCTTCATGATCGAGGTGATCTCGACAGCCGCGGTCCCTTCGTCCTTCATACGGCCGAGGCGCAGCACGCCTTGCAGCCCGAGTGTAATTTCGGTCTGCATGTCGGCAAGCTTCTTCTGGATCAACTGGTTAGCGGCGAGCGGCCGGCCGAACTGCTTGCGGTCCAGCACATATTGGCGCGCGGTATGCCAGCAGGCTTCGGCAGCACCGAGCGCACCCCAGGCAATGCCGTAGCGCGCCGAGTTCAGGCAAGTGAACGGACCCTTGAGGCCGCTCACCTTCGGCAGCATGTTTTCTTCCGGCACAAACACTTCGTCCATGACGATCTCGCCGGTGATCGAGGCGCGCAAGCCGACCTTGCTGTGAATCGTCGGCGCGGACAGGCCTTTCCAGCCCTTCTCCAGAATGAAGCCGCGAATCGCGTCCTTGCCGTTCTCTTCGAGTTTGGCCCACACGACGAACACGTCGGCGATCGGCGAGTTGGTGATCCACATCTTTGCGCCCGAGAGCGAGAAGCCGCCGTCGACCTTCTTCGCCCGCGTGACCATGCTGCCCGGATCGGAGCCATGGTTCGGCTCGGTCAAGCCAAAACAGCCGATCCACTCGCCGGTGGCGAGCTTCGGCAGATACTTGGCCTTCTGCGCATCCGAGCCGAATTCGTAGATGGGCACCATCACCAGCGACGACTGCACCGACATCATCGAGCGGTAGCCGGAATCGACGCGCTCCACTTCACGCGCGATCAGCCCGTAGCTCACGTAGTTGAGGCCCGGGCCGCCGTATTCCTCGGGAATGGTCGGTCCGAGCAGCCCGAGTTCGCCCATTTCACGGAAGATTTCGATGTCGGTCTTCTCATGCCGGAACGCTTCCAGCACGCGCGGCTGCAGCCGGTCTTGCGCATAGGCTGCGGCGGCTTCGCGCACCATGCGTTCTTCTTCGGTGAGCTGCTGATCGAGCAACAGCGGGTCTTCCCAGTGAAACTGCGCGGCGTCGGCCATGATGCGTATCTCCTGAATCGAATCTTGAGTGACTTGAAACGCTTGACTTGAGTTCCGCTATGCGAAACAATGTTTTGCAAATGAGCCCTGAGTGTATCATCCGCTGATGCCTGCATCTACTCCCCTCGATCCCCTGGACGAGCGCAAATTTGTCGTCGCACTCGCTCGCGGTCTTGATCTCCTGCGCGCGTTCCGGCCCGGCGAGACAATGCTCGGCAACCGCGATTTCGTCGAACGCACGGGCTTGCCGAAGGCCACCGTCAATCGTCTGGCTTACACGCTGACGGTGCTGGGCTATCTGCGTCTCGACGAGACGTTAGGCAAATATGCGCTCGACGCCGGGGTGCTGTCACTTGGCTTCGCGCTGCTTTCGGGTACCGACACGCTCGAACTTGCCCGGCCGCACATGCGCACATTCGCTCGCGAGGTGGGGGCGGCGGTATCGCTGGGATGTCGCGACGGCCTCGACATGATCTATCTGGAAACGATCCGCAGCGAGACAGCGCTCACGCTTGGCCTCGCGTCCGGGTCGAAGCTGTCGATGCTGACCAGTTCGATGGGGCGCGCGTATCTCGCGGTCCAACCGCTCGATATGCGCACGGCTTTGCTGGCGGAGTTGAAGAATGCGGCCGGCGAGGAGGGCGCCGCGCTGGTGGCGGATGCGCAGAAGGAGATTGAAGCGTTCTCCCGTGAACGCTGCTGCTACTCGTTTCGCGACTGGCACGACGATGTCAATGCGGTCGCGGTGCCGTTTCGCGAGCCGCGCGAGGGTCGCTGGATGGTGCTCAGTTGCAGCGGGCCGGCTTCGTCGATGGGGGAAGAGGTGTTTCGCGAGACGGTCGGACCGCGTCTGAAGGCGCTGGCGCGCCGGCTGGGAGACACGGGCTGAGGCATCGCAGCAGGAGGACACGTTCCGCCGAACCTCAAACCGCCCCATCATGACTGTGCACCGCAAAGAGCGGTCCCTGCACGAAGCGCACGTCATACTGCTGCAGCAGCTCGAACTGAGCTTCGGTTGCCACCCGGTTGAAGATCAACGGTATCCGCAGCCGGTTCGCATAACCCACTAGCGGCTTCACCATCGCATCGCGCAACGCGAGGCCCGCATCCATCTTGATGAAGTCGAGCCGCGCCATGTCGGACACAGAGAGAATCTGACCGGCATTCGGCAGATTGCCCGCCACCTTGAACCCATACCGCTGATAACTCTTCGTCAGATAGCCGAGGAAGGTGCGGTGCGCGACCGCTGCCGCCGGCAACTCGATGACAATCCGCGATGGATTAAGCCCAAACGAAACCAGCACCGTCGAGAAGTGCCGGCCGTGGTCGTACTTCACGCTCTTCAGCAGACGTTCGTGGACGCGCAGAAACAGCAGCCCGTGACGTTGCGCACCGAAGAAATTGATCGCGTGCAGCGCGCGCGACATGCGATCCAGTGTGACCAGTTGCGGGTCGTCTTCGATCCGGTCGAAAGGGGCGAGCGGGTCGAAGGGCTCGCCGTCGAGCCTCCGCGTGACGGCCTGGAATCCGAGTTCGTCGCCGAACCGGTCCACGCTCTCCGGCGCGGAAGAGAGCGACTGGGCCAGCGCGTGCACGCTGATATCGAAGATCGGCTCATAGGCGCTTGCGAGTTCGAGCCCGTCGAAATGAGCGACCGCGGTGTCGTGATGGATGCCCTCGCCCAGCGTCAGATACTCGCCGAGAAACGGATGTTCGGCGGCACGTGCGACGAGTTGGGGGACAGTCTGCGGAATCATGAGTGGTTGTGGTGGCGCATCGTTGGCGCGTCGAAGCGCGGCCCTGGGCCGCATCTATTGATGGTAGCAGTCCGCACAACGGCGTCATGAACTAATTGCTGATAACCATATGGGGTTCGTATGGAAATTCAGGGTTAACGTTAATTTCACTATTCGTAATTCGTTTTACCATTCGTAAATTGCGGGATAGCCGCGATGGTGAAGCCATGTGCGCCCGAGATTGCGGAGCCGTACGCGCCACTAAACAGTCCGATGCAGTCAGGACGAGGAGACGACTCGATGAACGCCCAACCAGGGTCTGCCAACGTAATCGAAGTGGAGCGCGTGCTCGGCGAAACGCATCACCCGGCATTTCAGTTGATGTTGCTCGTGTTGTGCGGCTTGTGTCTCGTGATCGACGGTTTTGACGCGCAGGCGATGGGCTATGTGGCGCCGAGCGTGATTGGCGAATGGCACGTGTCGAAGGCGGCGCTCGGCCCGGTGTTCAGTGCGAGCCTGTTCGGGATGCTGCTAGGGGCGCTAGCGCTGTCGGTGCTGGCTGACCGCATTGGAAGGCGGCCAGTGCTGATTGGCGCGACGCTGTTCTTCGCATTGGCGATGCTGGCGACACCACTCGTGACGACGATCCCCGCCTTGCTTGCGCTGCGCTTCGTCACGGGCCTCGGGCTCGGCTGCATCATGCCGAACGCGATGGCGCTGGTCGGCGAATTCTCGAGCACCGCGCACCGCGTCAAACGGATGATGCTGGTGTCGTGTGGCTTCACGCTTGGCGCGGCGCTGGGCGGCTTCATCAGCGCGGCGTTGATCCCGACGTACGGCTGGCGTGCGGTGTTCTGGGTAGGCGGCACGGTGCCGTTGCTGCTTGCCTTCGCGATGCTGGCGGCGTTGCCGGAATCGCTGCAATTTCTGGTGCTCAAGGGCCGTCACGAACGCGCCCTGCGCTGGCTCAGCCGGTTCGATCCGAGTCTGCCCATCGGCGCTGACACGCGCCTCGTCGTGCGCGAAAAGGCCGCGAGCGGCGCGCCCGTTGCGGAACTGTTTCGCGCCGGCCGCACGCCGGTGACGCTGATCCTGTGGGCCATCAGCTTCATGAACCTGATCGATCTGTACTTCCTGTCGAACTGGTTGCCTACCGTCATGCACGAGGCCGGCTATACGCCTGCCACAGCGGTGATCGTCGGGACCGTGCTGCAGACCGGGGGCGTGGTGGGGACGCTACTGCTCGGCTGGTTTATCGAACGCTTTGGCTTTGTACGCGTGCTGTTCGTCTGTTTTGTCGCTGCCACTTTGACGGTCGGCATGATCGGCATGGTCGCTCATGCGCTGCCGTGGCTGCTGGTCGTGGTGTTCGCCGGCGGCTTCTGCGTGGTCGGCGGCCAGCCTGCCGTCAATGCGCTCGCCGGGCATTTCTACCCGACCTCGTTACGCTCGACGGGCATCGGCTGGAGTCTGGGCATCGGACGAATCGGCTCGGTGATCGGGCCGCTCGTCGGCGGTCAACTGATTGCGCTTAACTGGTCCAACGCTGCGCTGTTTCATGCGGCCGCCGTGCCGGTGCTGTGCTCGGCGTTACTGGTAATTGCCTTGGCCGGTGCGACGCGGCAACGCGATGGCGCAGCGGCGCAAGCGTTCTAAAGACAAGCCGAAGAGGGCATCAACGTGGCCTGATAAAGGCAAGTGCGATCTGGAAGCGGTCTAAAAGCGGCTTGCGGCTTGCCACAGGCCGGAGTTTTAACGGAGAACCTGCATGAACAACCCCACATACAAGCCTTCGAACGTGACTCTCGGCGGTCACGCGAGCGGGCACGCCGGCCAGCGGGTCGACCACAGCGCGCGCCCTGACATCGTGCCGGGCTATCAATCGGGCTTTGCCAACGAGTTCGCCACCGAAGCGCTGCCGGGAGCGTTACCGCAAGGCCGCAATTCGCCGCAGCGGGCGCCCTACGGTTTGTACGCCGAGCAACTGTCGGGCACGGCCTTTACCGCGCCTCGTAGCCACAACCGTCGCTCGTGGCTGTACCGGATCCGTCCGGCGGCGGTGCATCAGCCCTTTACCGCGCTGCCTTCGCACCGTCTGGTCGCGAACTTCCACGACGTGCCGCCGACCCCGCCCAACCAGTTGCGCTGGGATCCGCTGCCAATGCCTGCCGAGCCGACCGATTTCACCGACGGCTGGGTGACGATGGCCGGCAACGGCTCGGCCGAAGCGATGAGCGGCTGCGCGATTCATCTGTATGCGGCCAACCGTTCGATGCAGGACCGCTTCTTCTATAGCGCCGACGGCGAGCTGCTGATCGTGCCGCAGGAAGGGCGTCTGCACATCGCAACGGAGCTGGGGCTGATCGACGTCGAACCATTCGAGATCGCTGTAATCCCGCGTGGTGTGCGCTTTGCTGTTTCGCTGCCGGACGGCACAGCGCGCGGCTATATCTGCGAGAACTTCGGCTCCTTGTTGCGTCTGCCGGATCTGGGGCCGATCGGTTCGAACGGTCTCGCCAACCCGCGCGACTTTCTCACACCGCAAGCGGCATATGAAGATCGCGAAGGCGCCTTCGAACTCGTGGCGAAGCTCAACGGCAACCTGTGGCGTGCGGACATCGGCCACTCGCCGCTCGACGTGGTCGCGTGGCACGGCAACTACGCGCCGTACAAATACGATCTGCGCCGCTTCAACACGATCGGCTCGATCAGCTTCGATCATCCCGATCCGTCGATCTTCCTCGTGCTGCATTCACCGAGCGATACGCCCGGCGTCGACACGATCGACTTCGTGATTTTCCCGCCCCGCTGGCTCGCTGCGGAAGATACCTTCCGCCCACCCTGGTTCCATCGCAATGTGGCGAGCGAATTCATGGGGCTGGTGCACGGCGTCTATGACGCAAAGGCCGAGGGCTTTGTGCCGGGCGGCGCGAGTCTGCACAACTGCATGTCGGGTCATGGTCCGGATGCGGATACCTTCGAGAAAGCTTCGCATAGCGACACCTCGAAGCCGCATAGGGTTGGCGACACGATGGCTTTCATGTTCGAAACCCGCACGCTGATCAAGCCGACTCGTTTCGCGCTGGAAACGGCGCAACTGCAGGCGCATTACTACGAGTGCTGGCAAGGTCTCAAGAAACACTTCAACCCGGAGCAGCGATGAAGGTATCGAGCGATCTTCAGGCGACGCTCGATGCGTCGCGCAAAAGCTGGATCGAAGCGGCGAACGAGCCCGCGTGCGACTTCCCGATCCAGAATCTGCCGTTTGGGATTTTCAGCGACGCGCACGAGGGCGCGCCGCGCGCGGGTGTGGCGATTGGCGACACGATTGTCGACCTGGCGGTGCTGCAAGCGGCAGGTTTGCTGCGTCTGCCGGGTGCGGCAGCAAGTCAGGACGTTTTCTCTCGCGACACGCTTAACGATTTCATTGCCCTCGGCCGCGACGCGTGGCGCAGCGTGCGGATCCAGTTGAGCAGCCTGCTCGCCCGCGAGACCGCTACGCTGCGCGACGACGCTGGCTTGCGCGAACGAGCGCTGGTGCCGCAGGCCGACGCCACGCTGCATCTGCCGGTACAGATTCCTGGCTACACCGATTTCTACTCGTCGAAGGAGCATGCGACCAACGTCGGTTCGATGTTCCGTGATCCTAAGAATGCGTTGCTGCCGAACTGGTTGGAAATGCCGATCGGCTACAACGGGCGCGCTTCATCGGTGGTGGTGAGCGGCACGCCGGTACGGCGTCCGAACGGTCAGCTCAAGCTGCCCGACCAGGAGCGCCCGGTATTCGGTGCGTGCCGCAAGCTGGATATCGAACTGGAAACCGGCTTTATCGTCGGTCGCGGCAATACGCTTGGCGAGCCGATTGCGTGTGCCGACGCGGAGGACCACATCTTCGGCATGGTGCTGCTCAACGACTGGAGCGCACGCGACATCCAGCAATGGGAATACGTGCCGCTCGGACCGTTCAACGCCAAGACTTTCGCCACGACCATTTCGCCATGGATCGTCACGCTCGACGCGCTTGAGCCGTTCCGCGTTTCACAACCGATGCAGGAACCTCAACCGCTGGAGTATCTGCGGCATGACGGTGCGCACGCGTTCGATATTGCGCTCGAAGTCACGCTACGTCCTCAGCAGGCGCAACAGGCGACCACCATCTCGCGCACCAATTTCCGTCACATGTACTGGACGATGGCGCAGCAACTGGCGCACCACACCGTATCCGGCTGCAACGCGCGGGTGGGCGACCTGATGGGCTCGGGCACGATCAGCGGACCGGCCGAAGACGCGTATGGCAGCCTGCTGGAGCTGACGTGGAACGGCAAGAATCCACTAGAGCTGAAAGAAGGCGGCAGCCGTGCGTTCATCGAGGACGGCGACGAACTGACGCTCGCAGGATGGTGCCAGGGCGATGGTTACCGGGTGGGTTTCGGCAAGTGCGTCGGGGAAATTCTGCCGGCGCACACGCACAAGTAGAAGCAGGAAGCGCGCTGCGGGTTAACCGGCCACCGCAGCAGGCGGCGTACGCCGCTCCAGCGAAGCCGACCACAGCGTCAACCCGAGCGCGCCGACCGCAGCGGCGACGCCGACCCACGGCAGCGTGGTCAATGGCGCGCCCGCGCCAATCGCCATGCCGCCGAGCCATGCGCCGGTGGCATTGCCCAGATTGAAGGCACCCTGATTCAGCGTGGAAGCGAGGTTCGGCGCATGACTCGCACGATCGACAATCAGCATCTGCAGCGGCGGCACGATTGCAAAGGCGAGCACACCCCACATGAAGATCGTGGCCATCGCGGGCACGGCCGAGTGCATCGTGCCGGCGAAGATCGTCAGGATCACTACGATGGCGAGCAGGAACGCCACCAGCGAAGGCATCAGGCGCCAGTCGGCGAGCTTGCCGCCGAGCGTGCTGCCCACCGTCAGCCCGAGGCCAAACAACAGCAGCACCAGCGTGACGGCATGCGGCGTCAAACCGGTGACGTCTTCGAGGATCGGTGTGATGTAGGTGAAGGTGGAAAAGAGGCTTGTCGAGGCCAGCACGCTGATGCCCAGCACCATCACCACTTGGGGGTTTTTCAACACGCTGAACTCGCGCAGAAGGCTCGCCTTCTGCATCTCGATCTTTGCGGGCAGGCACACGGCCAACGCTGCGGCGGCCAGCATGCCGATGACGGTTACAGCCCAGAACGTGGCCCGCCAGCCGACGGCCTGACCTAGCGCGGTGCCAAGCGGCACGCCGAGCACGTTGGCGAGCGTAAGACCGGTGAACATCAGGGCAATCGCCTGGGCCCGCCGGTTCGGCGCCACCAGGCCGGCTGCGACCACCGAGCCGATCCCGAAGAAGGCGCCATGGCAAAACGCCGTCACGATGCGCGCGACCATCAGGACACCGTAGTTGGGCGCCATGGCACATAGCAGGTTGCCGACGATGAACACGCCGATCAGGCTCATCAGGGCTTTTTTGCGCGGCATATTGGCGACCGCGATGGCGACGATCGGGGCGCCGATCGTCACGCCGAGCGCATAGGCCGACACCAGCATGCCGGCTGCGGGGATCGAGACGGCGAGGTCGCGTGCCACGTCGGGCAGCAAGCCCATGATGACGAATTCCGTGGTACCGATTCCAAACGCGGCAACAGCAAGGGCGAGCAGAGGCAAAGGCATGATGTGGAGATCGGTACGAAGGCTGCGCATTCCACGCATTGCCGGCGCGCGTTTTCGAAGTGAGAGCGCGAGCGCAGGCAGGGCAAACAAGTAAGGGATTGTACCTAAGCCAAAACGGCGTAGGTGGGGCGCGATCAAGTTGTTGTTTTTCGTTGAAGGCGTTGCCCCGCAGGGCTGCCGGCGAGGTTAGCCGCCGCCGGGTTCAAGTGCGTCGCCATGTCGTCCGGCGCCCTCGGCAAAGCGCAGCGCGCCTGCTACTCCCTCCGCGAATACCGCTTGATATCCTCCCTCGCCCTCGCGGCGGAAGGCCTCGGACAGATCGTCGAGGGCGCTGCTTTCGAGAGCCGAGCAACGGTCCGCCAACAATGCGGCCTGGGGAAGTGTCGCCAGTTCTGCGGCAAGCTTTTCGGCAGCGGTGCGCGCGGTGCCGGTTGCCACTACCCGATTCGCGAGCCCGAACGCCAGCGCTTCCTGCGACCCGACTGCGCGCCCCGTCAGGATCAGATCCAGCGCGCGCGACAAGCCAATCAGCCGCGGCAGCCGGATCGTGCCACCGTCGATCAGCGGAATGCCGACCCGTCTGCAGAAGACGCCTAGCACCGCATCCTCTTCGACCACCCGCAGGTCGCACATGGCCGCGAGTTCGAGGCCGCCCGCGACGGCGTACCCGGCAATCGCGGCGATCACGGGCTTGGTGAATACCATGCGGGTCGGACCCATCGGCCCGGGACCGCTGCCGTCGGCGTGCAGTTCGTTGCGACGGGTCTCGTCGCCGAGCGCGGTGAGGTCGGCACCCGCGCAGAAGGTGCCGCCCGCGCCGAACAGGACCGCCGCCCGCCACGCCGACTCGGCTTCGAAACGCTCGAACGCCGCTCGCAACGCGTCCGCAGTCGGACGGTCCACCGCGTTGCGGCGCGCGGGCCGCTCGAGCACGATCGTGGCAACCGCATCGTTTGCTTCGATCCGCACGTGGTCGCCGAAGTGTTCTGAAGTCATCGCCGTCTCCACTGTTATTCGTCTTCGCCACATACGCCATATACGCCACATGCTGACTGATTAATGCAGGGCGTTGTCACATATACTTCACAGGGCACCCGTAGCGTAAGCGCTTTTTTAGCGTGCCGCGTGCTGGTGCACCGGCCCATTGAGTCTGCACCTGTTATTGTCCATGTCATCACCCACGCCGACTCTCGAATCCTCCATGGCGGAACCTATCTGGATCGTTCCGCTGTCTGAACATGCGTGGTACGACCACGTCCGTCTCAAGCGTGTGTTCGTCGCCGACGGCACCCGTCACCAGGTGGTGCTCGTCGATGCGCGCAAGCTGCTCGAATGCGCCGATCGCGACAATACCGACTACGTGCTGAAACCCGTCAACGAATGGCACACCGGTAAGGTGCGTGGCATTCGCGAGTTTCTCGATCCCGCCAATCCGCGCATCCCGCAGATGCCATATGTGACCATCTCGAAGCGCCGCGCGCCGGGCCTGATGGGTTGGCTCGGACTCGAGCACGAGGGGGTGGTGGCGTTCCGCAATGGCCAGCATCGCGCGCGCTATCTGGCCGAAGCGGGCGCACGCTGGTTTCCGGTAGAAGTCCATGAGCGCGAAGTCGCGTTGCTGCGTGAAGTATGCGGCGCCGCGGACGACGCGCGCACGGCGGTTCGCACTGCGATGGATGGGCGAGGGCGCTAGCCGCGCGCCTGCACCATGTTGCGCGGCGTACCGGCGAGCCATGCGGCCACGTTGCCGAGTGTCGTCTGCGCGATCTCGTTCATCGCCTCGCGGGTGAAGAACGCCTGGTGAGCCGTGACGATCACGTTCGGGAACATCAGGAGGCGCGCCAGCACGTCGTCCTGCAGCGGCCGGTTGGAATGGTCCTCGAAGAACAGGCCGCCTTCTTCCTCGTAGACGTCGAGCCCCAGGTTGCCGAGCTGGCCGCTCTTGAGCGCGCCGACCAGCGCATTGCTTTCGACGAGGCCGCCCCGGCCCGTGTTGATCAGCATCGAGCCGCGCTTCATTTTGGCCAGCGCGCTATCGTCGATCAGATGGTAAGTGTCTGGCACCAGCGGACAGTGCAGGCTGACGACATCGCTTTCGGCAAGCAGCGTATCGAGTGGCACATAGCGCGCGCCAAGCGCCAGCAGGTCCTCTGCCGGCGTGCCGGGGTCGTATGCGAGGATCTGCATGCCGAAGCCGGCCATGATGCGCCCGAACACCCGGCCGATCATGCCGGTGCCGACCACGCCGACCGTCTTGCCATGCAGGTCGAAACCGAGCAACCCATGCAGCGAAAAGTCGCCTTCGCGGGTTCGCGCTGCGGCGCGCGGCAGGCGCCTGTTGAGGGCGAGAATCAGCCCCACCGCGTGTTCGGCGACGGCATACGGCGAATAGGCTGGTACGCGCACCACGGTGATGCCCAGGCGTTCAGCCGCAGCCAGGTCGACGTGATTGAAGCCCGCCGAGCGCAGTGCGATCAGGCGCGTGCCGCCGGCATGCAGCCGCTCCAGAACCGCTGCGTCGGCACAGTCGTTGACGAACGGGCAGACCACCTCGAAGCCGTCTGCCAGCACGGCGGTTTCCGCGTCGAGATGCGACTCCTGAAAGTGCAGATCGTAGCCATGCGCGGTGTTCGCTTCGCGAAATGTCTCGCTGTCGTACTGACGGCTACTGAACAGGATCATGCGCATGGGAGCCTCCACCGACGGGATGCCGATAGTTTAAGCCCCCCGCGGCGCATGCAGACCGGTGCGCATTTCTTTCGCCATGGGTGGTGGCGTCTGTGCTGGCGGTTCCGGCATGGATACGCCATTCGTGTCCGGCATGCGTGAGGCGTCGACGGCGGCGTCCGCAATACCTGCGATGTCTGCGGCGTCGGATGCGTCCCACGGGCCTGCCGCCACACGGCTGAAATGCTCGAGCGTATGCTCCACGAACGAGCGTGTCCTCGCCGGCAGGAACTGCCGGTTCGGATACACGATCGACACCTTGAGGTCGGGATCGTCCACGCGATGATCCGCCATGATTCGCTTCAAGGTACCGGCGGCGAGATCGTCGGCCACCATCTGCCATGGCAGAATCGCAATGCCCATACCGGCCAGCACCCCAAGCCGCACCATCTGCGCGTTGTTGACGGAATACACCGGTTGAAGTGTGACCTCTTCGGTGCGATGCGAAGGCCCACTGAAATGCCAGGTGATGCTGCCTTGCTCCGATGGCAGCGCGACAAACGCTTGCAATGCCAGTTGTTCGGGCAGTTGCGGCTCGCCGTGCTCGGCGAGATACGCAGGCGCCGCGCAGACCACCAGCGAATGCGTGCCGATTGGCCGTTCGACCAGATCGTGGCTTGGTGCCGTGAAGCCGGTGACGATACCGACGTCGTACCCATCTTCAATCAGGTCGACGCGCCGGTCGGTCAGCGTGAGCCGCACCTTGATCTTCGGATACAGCCTGCGAAAGCTGTCGAGCAAGGGTGTCAGCGAAAGCAGCGAGAGCGCACCGGAAGCGACGAGGCGCAACGTACCGCCAGGCTCGGCCTGGGTATCGCCCAATGCGGTTTCCAGACGGTCCAGTTCTTCCAGCAGCCCACGGCATCCTTCGAGGTAACGCGTGCCGGCCTCGGTCAGGGCGACATTGCGGGTGGTCCGATTGATGAGCCGGGTTTTCAGATGAGCTTCGAGCGTGGCGATGGCGCGCGTGACCAGCGCGTTCGACACCTCGAGTTGCTGGGCGGCGCGGCGAAAGCTCTCAGTCTCGGCCACCCTGACGAAAACGCGCATTGCATGAATCTGGTTCATTGAAAACCGCCCTCGTGTATTTGTTGGAAGGCCACGTTATGAGCCACGTAGCGGCATGCGGGCCAATTCGGAATCGCCCGGGATCCTGGTCTTGCGTCTTCTGTTGAAAATAATATTGACTATTTCAAAAAATTACAATATTTATTGATAAGGCATGCTGAATTTGGAAGTGTGTACATTCCGCCACCTGTCTGTAATGAATTAGGGATTGGCGGAATTATTCTGAATTAGTCAAACAATTCGACGGTGCAATCATGCCCATAACCTTTGCATAAGGTGTTGGGCCACTTCACGAGGCAATCGATGCGTGTCGTCAATATGAGCTGTACTGCACGTCTTCACCGCACTGCCGCATGACGGCGTTAAACGTCTTCATGGCCCGTCATGAAGGTGCAATAAAACCTGAATCGAATGGTGGATGTTGCGCCCCTTTGATGCAGTAGCTCGTCCTAGCTCAAAAATATCCCGAAATGGGCTTTTGAGAATTTCAAGGCTATTTTTTCTCATAAATATTCTGAATTCACCGTAAAGAGACGAACCGGAACATGATCGGCGAATTGCTCAGGTCGCAACCGGAAATCGCGTTGTTCGCGAGCCTTGCGCTCGGATATTTCATTGGCTCATTCAAGATCGGACCCATTCAGCTTGGCGGTGTCTGCGGTACGTTGATCGTGGCGCTACTGTTGGGTCAAACCGGCGCCCGCCTCGCGCCCGATCTGAAAAATATCGCTTTTGCATTGTTCATCTTCGCGCTGGGCTTCACCGGCGGTCCGCAGTTTTTCGCCAACATCGGACGTGGCTGGCGCTATGGACTGCTGTCGATAGTCGAAATCGTTTCCGTGCTGATCCTCTTCATGGTCGCGGTGTTCGCGCTGCGTCTCGATGCGGGTACCGCCGCCGGGTTGCTGGCGGGCGCCGCTACGGAGTCGGCAGTGATCGGCACGGCTTCCGAGGCGATCTCCAAACTTGGGCTTGCCGACGCCGAAACGGCGCGTCTGCAGGCCAACATCGTGACCGCCTATAGCGTCAGCTACCTGTTTGGCCTGATCACAATCGTGCTGTTTACGAGCCAGTTTGCGCCGCTGCTGCTGCGCGTCAATTTGCGCGAAGAAGCGGAACGCGTGTGGCACAAGCTCGGCGGTGACGGTGCGCTAGACGAAGGACAACGGATGGGTGCGCCTGCTTTGGTGGGGCGGGCGTTTCGCGTCGGTCCCGCAGCGGGATTGTCGATCGGGCTGCTCGAACAGCGTTACGGTTCCAATCTGACAGTCGAACAGGTCGACCGGAACGGCGCGAGTGTGCCCATCGCCCCTGGCGTGCTGCTGGCAGCCGACGATCTCGTGCTGGTGGCCGGCCGCCGCGAGGCGCTGGTCGCGGCGGCTGCGGCAATCGGCACGGAGGTCGCCGATGCGCGCTTTGGCGCGCTGCCGGTCGAGCGCGTGGACGTGGTGTTGACGCGGAGCGAGGTGCACGGTCAAAGCGTTGCCCAACTGCGCGAACAGGCGGGACCGGAGCAAGGGCGAGGTGTCTACATCGCCGCGGTAACACGTCTCGAAACGCGGATTCCTGCCCTACCCGGTACCGAACTGAACCGCGGTGACGTGCTGACCCTGGTTGGCGCGAAGGCGGATGTGGCGCGCGGTGCGCGTCAGCTCGGCTATGTGCTGCCGCCTACCCAGAAAACGGATTTCGTCTATCTCGGACTGGGCGTGCTGGCCGGCATGGCGATCGGACATCTGGGCGGCCGGATCGGCGGTGTTTCGGTCGCATTGGGTACAGGAGGCGGCTGCCTGCTGTCCGGTTTGCTGTTCGGCTGGATCCGCTCGCGCTATCCGCTGATCGGCTCGTTGCCGTCCGCCGCCGCGCAGATCCTGAAGGACTTCGGTCTTGCCACCTTTATTGCTGCGGTCGGTCTTTCAGCTGGGCCGGATGCGATCAAGCTGGTTCGCGAATACGGCGTCGCGTTGCCGTTCGTAGGGATCCTGATGGTGCTGATTCCTGGGCTGCTGTCGCTGTGGATCGGTCGCATGTTTCTCAAACTGGATGCCCCCATGTTGCTCGGTGCGATTGCCGGGCAGCAGTGCAGCACGCCGGCCATCAGCGCGCTGGTCGGCGTCACCGGTAATTCGACGCCGGTGATCGGCTACACGATCACCTACGCACTTTCCAACATTCTGCTGCCGTTGATGGGGCCGGTGGTCGTCGGCCTTGCGGGCAAGTTCGGATAAGCACAGTGACAGCAATCGCAGCACAGACGCCGCGCGTGGAACAGATGCCGCGCGGTGCACGAAAGCGCATCGCACGAATGCGCGGTGTATGACGCGCGGGGCAGGTTTGGCGCATGGCTAGCGCAATCAAGGGCGCAGATGGGAGTGCCGCAACGCTGACTTCCATCGGCCATCACACCGGGCAGTCCGGTCAATATTTATTGCGAGGGCAAGATGGACTGGCTACACAACATCTTTCATAAGTCACCTGAGATCGCGTTGTTTCTTTCCCTGGCAGTGGGCTACTACATCGGCCAGATCAATTTCGGCAAGTTCCAGTTGGGCGGTGTGGGCGGTTCGCTGCTTGCCGCGGTGGTGATCAGTCAGGCCGGGGTCACGATCGACAATGGGGTGAAGTCCGTGATGTTCGCCGTGTTCATTTATGCGGTCGGCTACGACTCCGGACCGGGCTTCTTCAACTCGCTCAATCGCAAGACGCTGCGCGAGATCGCGATGGCGATTTTCCTGGCCGTATCGGCGCTGATCACGGTCATTGTGTGTGCGAAGCTTTTTCACCTCAACAAGGGGCTCGCGGCAGGGCTCGCGGGCGGTGCGTTGACCCAGTCGGCCATCATCGGCACAGCGGGTGACGCGATCGCGCGGCTTGATTTACCGCTCGATCAGATCAAGTCGCTGCAATCCGACGTGGCAATTGCCTATGCCGTTACCTATGTGTTCGGCTCGTTGGGGGCGATCATCGTCTGCGTGAATATCTTGCCGAAGTTCATGGGGCAGGGCTTGCGCGAGGCGTCGATCGAGGCCGAAAAGGAGTTGGCGGGCAATGCGTCGACACAGGCAGCCGGTCAACTGTCGGCGTTGCCGGAGGTCGTGGGACGCGCGTACCGGGTGGGAACCGGCGCGGGTCGCAAGGTCTCCGAGATCGAACTGGCGCAGAAAGACATGATTACGATCGAGCGCATCCGCCGTGGCGGCAAGGCGCTCGAGCCGGCTCCGGATCTCGTGCTCGAAGCGGATGACGTGGTGCTGGTAGTAGGGCGTCGCGAAGGCGTGGTCGGCCTGTGGAATCTGATCGGCGACGAACTCGCGGAAACCGATGGCGTCAGCATCGTGATGCAGACCCGTCAGGGCGTGTTCACACGCAAGGGCATGAATCACACCACGATCGCGGAAGTGCGCCAGAACGTGGATCGCGATCTGCGTCACGGCGTGTATATCGAGGGCGCGACGCGTGCCGGCCAGCCGCTGCCCATCCTGCCGGAAACCAGGCTTGAACACGGCGACGTGATCACGTTCTACGGCTCGCCGAAAGACACCAAACGCGCGGTCGATGCTGCCGGCTACGAACTGCCGTACAGCAACAAGACTGACTTTATCTACATGGGCGTGGGCCTCGTACTCGGTTTGCTGATTGGTCTGGTTGTGCTCGATGTGGGCGGCATTCCGCTGACGCTTGGCTCGGGTGGCGGTTGCCTGCTGGCCGGCCTGCTGTTCGGCTGGATGCGCGGCAAGCATCCGATGTACGGCGTGCTGCCCTCGGCCGCCTCGCAATTGCTGAAGGACTTTGGCCTTGCCGCGTTCGTCGCGGTCGTGGGCCTGAACTCCGGTTTGCAGGCAGTGGTCACGGTCAAGCAGAGCGGCATGACGATCTTCCTGCTCGGCGTGTTCGTCACGCTATTCCCGCTGCTGCTGACGATGCTGTTCGGCCGCTACGTGCTCGGTTACCGGAACGCCGCGATTCTGGCCGGTGCACTGTCCGGCTCGCGCAGTGCGAACCCCGCGTTCGGCGGTGTGCTCGACAAGGCGGAGAGCGCCGTGCCCACCGTGCCGTTCGCCATCACTTATGCGATCGCCAATGTGGCGCTGACCCTGCTTGGGCCGCTTGTCGTGGGTCTCGTCTGACGCTGGCTCACTCTCACAAGGTTCGATCAAGGCTTGATTCGCAACCCTTAATTCCTTCACGCCGGCGCTGCCGCAGGAGCGCGCCCGCCGGCGCATCCCACCCTTGAATGGAGAATGCATCATGGCAAAAGGCAAAGGCGAAACCGAACAGGACAAGCTGGCAGCACTCAGCCCGTTCGAACTGAAGGATGAACTGATCAAGGCCGCCGGCGGCGGCGCGGTCGAGCGTCCCGCAAACGTCTCGATGCTCAATGCCGGCCGCGGCAACCCGAACTTTCTGGCAACCATTCCGCGCCACGGCTTCTGGCAACTCGGTCTCTTTGCGATGCGCGAGTCGGAGCGCTCGTTCGCGTATATGCCCGAGGGTGTGGGCGGCTTTCCGCGCCGCGAAGGACTGACCGAGCGTTTCGATCTGTTCCTGCGCGAAAACAAAGGTGTGCCAGGGATCGATTTTCTGAGAGGCGCGGTTTCGTATGTGCGCGATCAACTCGGTCTTTCCGCTGGGGATTTCCTGTACGAAATGTGCGAAGGCATCCTTGCCTCGAACTATCCGGTGCCGGACCGCATGCTGAAGCTCTCCGAGGTGATTGTCGGCCAGTACCTGCGGCGCGAGATGGTCGGCAAGCATCCGTTTGTCGGCGAGTTCGACATTTTCGCGGTGGAGGGCGGCACCGCGGCGATGACGTACATCTTCAACACGATGCGCGAAAACCACCTGATCAAGGCTGGGGACACCATCGCGCTCGGCATGCCGATCTTCACGCCGTACATCGAGATTCCGCGTCTGAACGACTACCAGCTCAATGTCGTGAATCTCGAGGCTACGGTGGAAAGCGGCTGGCAATATTCGAACAAGGAACTCGACAAGCTGCGTGATCCGAAGGTGAAGGCGTTCTTCCTCGTCAATCCGAGCAATCCACCTTCGGTGAAGATCAGTGACGAGAGCCTTCAATACATCGCCGAGATCGTCAAGGAACGCCCGGACCTGATCCTGCTCACCGACGATGTCTACGGCACCTTCGCCGACGACTTCGTGTCGCTGTTTGCGCTGGCGCCGAAAAACACGATCCTCGTGTACTCGTACTCGAAATACTTTGGGGCGACCGGCTGGCGTCTCGGCACGATCGCGACGCATCGCGACAATGTGCTCGACAGACTGCTCGCAGAATTGCCGAAGGACGTGAAGAAGGAACTGCATACGCGCTACGAATCGATCACGACCGAGCCGGACAAGCTCAAGTTCATCGACCGGCTGGTGGCCGACAGCCGCACCGTCGCGCTGAATCACACGGCCGGTCTGTCGACGCCGCAGCAGGTGCAGATGGTGCTGTTCTCGCTGTTCTCGTTGATGGATACGCCGGACGCGTACAAGAACGCGCTGAAGCGCCTGATCCGCAGCCGCAAGGAGGCGCTGTACGAAGAGGTCGGCATCTCGTTCAAGGACGACGATCCGAACCAGGTCGACTACTACACGATTCTCGATATCGAGTTCCTCGGGGAACGGATGTTCGGGCGCAAATTCGTGGAGTGGCTGCTCAAGAATACCGAGCCGAGCGAGCTGCTGTTCCGGCTCGCGCGCGAGGCGCGGGTGGTGCTCCTGCCGGGTAAGGGCTTCGGCACGCAGCATCCGTCGGGGCGGGTGTCGCTCGCGAACCTCAACGAGTCGGACTATCGCCAGATCGGCCGGGCGATGCGCAGGCTGATCGAGGAGTATGTCGAACGGTACAACAAGGACACGGGCGGCAAGCTCGACAAACATGCGGTGAAATAAGCACAAGCGCGGGCAATCCCCCCGTGCTGGCGGGCGACTAGCACTGTCAAAAAACTTGCACAATCGCCCGGATCGGTTAATGATCGTCGTTCAGGATGTGAGCGGCCTCGCCAGCGTCAAGATTGGCGAGGCCGTTTGCATCTGGGCAGCCTGACGTGTTCATGCGTCGCTTCACGATCATGAGCGCGTTCAGCCTCTGCCGCACTTTGAAATCCTCCGTACCGATCAGATCATGCCGACCACATCTTCCACGCCCGTCCCCTGTCCCGACGTCGAATCGCTCGACGCCATCCTCCCCGAAGAACCGTTGCTGATGATGGGCGCCGGCCCTGTGCCGATTCCCGCTGCCGTCGCCAAGGCCAATACGGTGGTGATCAATCACCTCGGCAGCACGATGGTGAAGGTGATCGGGCAGGTGAAGACCATGGCGCGCTACGTGTTCCAGACGCATTCGAAGTGGGTGCTGGGTGTGGCGGGTCCGGGCTCGGCCGCGATGGAAATGGCTATCTCGAACCTGGCCTGGACTGGCACGCGCGTACTCAGTATCAAGAATGGCTTTTTCAGCGAACGGATGGCGGAGATGGGCCGGCGCGTCGGCGCCGAGGTATCGATGCTCGACGTAGCGGACCGCACGGTCGCGAGTCTCGATCAGGTCGCCGAAGCGATCCGCCGCGAGCGGCCCGAGATCGTCACGATCGTGCAGGGCGAGACCTCCAACACGGTCGTGAATCACCATCTTAAGGACATCGCCGCGCTGGCGAAGGCGGCCGGTGCGCTGGTGATCGTCGACGCCGTCTGCACGCTCAGCACCATGCCGCTCGAGATGGACGCGTGGGGCATCGACGCGGTGATTACTGGTGGGCAAAAAGGGCTTTCGTCGATTCCGGGCGTCTCGCTGATTGCTTTCTCGGACGCGGCGTGGGCGCGCGTGAAGGGTCGCAAGGCGCCGAACGCCCACTGGTGCCTCGATGCCTCGCTCGCGGAAAACTTCTGGCACAACGCTGGCTATCACTACACCGCGCCGGTCTCGGGCGTGCTGGCCTTGCATGAGGCGCTGCGTTTGGTGTGCGCAGAGACGCTTGAGAAGCGGTTTGCGCGACATCTGAAGTGTTCGGTGGCGCTGCAGGAAGGCATTACGGCGCTGGGTTTGCAACTCTATGCGCCGCAGGAATGCCGTCTGAATTCCGTGGTCGGCATCGAGGTGCCCGGTACCTTGAGTCCGGCGGATATCTGCGGCCACATCTCGCGTCAGCATCAGGTGGAAATCTCCGGCTCATTCGGCTTACCGATTGTGCGGATCGGGCAGATGGGCGAGCAATGCCGCGAGCACAATCTCTTCCGCACGTTGCATGCGCTCGGCCGCACGGTGCTGGATCTGGGCGTCGCGGTCGATTTGCCGGCGGGCGTAGCGGCGTTGGAGAAGTCGCTGTCCGGCGGCGCACGCGGCGCGGCGGCGCGTTAGATCACCTCAATGTGCGGGCGGGCTGGCGAGTTGCCCGCTTTTGCGCGTCAGATCGCCGCAGATGGCGTTAGCTTTTTTGGAATAGAGCCTCAAACTGCGACTGCAGGTCACGTGCCAGGTTTGCGTTTCCTTACTATTATTACAACTGAACGATGACGCAAATCAAGGCTAACAGGGCAACAGTGATTTCTCATGTGAGGTGTCACGCCCCGCCTGTAAAGGGGGTACCAAATGAGCAAGACCATCCATCACGAACGTCTCGCGTTACTGGAGACTATCGCCACCGAAGTACTCGGCATCGACACGCTTGAGCAGACCGGAAAGTTGACGAAGGATCTGCATGTCATCCATATCGAGGACCTCGCCCATGTGCTCGAGGCTGCCTACGATGCAGGACTAGTGGTCGGGCATCGCGTAGCCCGCGGCGGCGACGCCGATCCGCAAACATCGCAAGAAGTTTTCTTTCCTTGAACGCCTGAACCGCAGCAGGCTTGCCCCAAACGGGGCTAAGCCTGTCAGTCAGGTCGCAGCGGGCGCGTTCGGTACGCGGGCGTTTCGCAGATACAGCATGGTCGACAGCGCCACGGCTGCAGCCGCGGCCACCGCGGCAAACAGGAACACCGAGCCGTAGCCAAATTCACCCGCAATGTACCCGGCGAGCGGTCCGGTGATCCCCAGCGACAGGTCGAGGAACACCGAGTAAGCGGACAACGCCGCGCCGCGGCTAGCCGGCGGCACGAGGCCCACGGCTTCGACGCCCAGCGCCGGAAACACGAGCGCAAAACCAAAACCGGTCAGAGCGGCCCCAGCCAGCGCGAAATGGGGCTCGGGCGCGAGCCACAGCATCAGCAGGCCAACGCATTCGAACGAGAACGACGCAATCGCCACCCGAAAGCCGCCATACGTCTTGATGGTATTGGCGAACAAGAGGCGTGCGCCGATGAAAAGCGTGCCGAACACGGTCAGTGACAACGCCGCATTCGGCCAATGCCGCGCCGCATAGAACAGTGTGATGAAGGTTGCGATCGAACCGAAGCCGGCCGAGCCGAGCGCGAGCCCGATCCCATGCGGCAGCACGCGCATGAACACGCTGCGGTACGACATCCGTTCGCCGTGCACGACCGGTACGGGTGCGATCAGCCGCGCCAGATAGTAGCCAAGCGCAGCCAGCGCGATGACCACGATACCGAGCGCCGTATAGCCGACCGTATGCGCAATCGCCACGCCGAGCGGCGCGCCGATGGCCAGCGCTCCGTAGGTAGCGATGCCGTTCCACGAGATCACGCGGGCGTTGTGCGACACGCCGACTCGCCCGATCCCCCACAGAATCGCCCCCGTCCCGCACAGGCTTTCGCCGAAGCCGAGTACCAATCGGCTCAGCACCAGCAGCGCCAGGCTCACCCCGGGCCAGCGGCCACACAGCACGGCGAGCAGCAGCATGATGCCGCTCGTGCCGCAGCCGATCAGTCCGATTGCCACGGTCCGCTTCGGGCCGAGCGTGTCGGCAGAGCGGCCGGCGAGTGCGCGCGAGGCGAGCGTGGCCAGGTACTGCACGCTGATCGCCGCCCCGGCGATGATCGCGCTAAAACCGAGGTCATCGTGGACGTAGCCAGGTAGCACCGCCAGCGGAATCCCGATGGTCAGGTAGCAAATAAACGTGAAAAAGACGACCGGAATGATCTGCAGAGTGGTCGCAAATTCGCTGCGCGATGTGGCTGTGTCGGCGGACATGGGGAAAACGAGACTTGAAAACGGCGGAAAGCCGTGATTTTCCCATGGAACCGATTCCGTTGCAGGATTTGCTTAATATTTTTCGCGTCAAAAATACGGCGGCGGGTCGATATAGAGGTGCGATTTGGGCGGCTGGCGGGCGGTCAGGCCCGATCTGAGAAATGGCGATATGGCTGAAATAACGTATTGAGCATGAAAATACGGCGATCAACCATGCTAGATATAAGTCCGATTCGCTCAAAACCTGTCTCCTTATCGTCCAAACGATATGTCCCGCATGTGCTCCTCGCTATGGGTTGCAGATATTGACGGTGATAGCGTTCGAATCATCAATGCAGCACTGTCCCCGCGGACATAGAACAATCCCCGAGTAAGAGACATGACCCAGCCGATCCGCTTCTACCACCGCAACGCGATCCGTGAGATCACGAACGCTCCCGTCACCCGCACTGTGCTTCAGTACCTGCGCGAAGATGCGCACTGCACCGGCACCAAGGAAGGGTGCGCCGAAGGCGACTGCGGCGCGTGCACGGTCGTGGTCGGCGAGCGCGACGAAGCCGGCGGTGTCAACTTCAAGGCAGTCAACGCCTGTATCCAGTTCTTGCCCACGCTCGACGGCAAGGCGCTCTTCACGGTCGAAGACCTGCGCCAGCCGGACGGGTCGCTCCATCCGGTGCAGGAAGCGATGGTCGAATGCCACGGCTCGCAGTGCGGCTTCTGCACGCCGGGTTTCGTGATGTCGATGTGGTCGCTGTACGAAAAGCACGGCCACGAACACAGCTGCGCCAACAAGACGGTGCCCTCGCGCGATGACATCAGCAACGCGCTGACCGGCAACCTGTGCCGCTGCACCGGCTACCGGCCGATCGTCGACGCAGCCGTGCGCATGTTCGAAGCTCCCGCGCCGAAGGCGCCGGTCGACGTCGCCGCGCTGTCGGCCAAACTCGCCACGCTCAAGCGCGGTGAGACGTTCCATTACGAATTCGCCGGCCAGCAGTTCGACGCGCCACGCACCGTCGAAGCGCTCGCGCAGATCAAGGCCGCGCAACCGGCGACGCGCATCCTCGCCGGCAGCACCGACATCGGTCTTTGGGTCACCAAGCTGATGCGCGAACTGGGCAATATCGTCTACGTCGGCCAGATCGAAGCGCTGCGCCGCATCGAGGTGTCAAACGACTGGATCGAGATCGGCGCGGGTGTGAGCGTCGAAACCGCGTACGCTGAACTCGCGAAGCACTATCCAGAGCTCACGGAAATGTGGAAGCGCTTCGCCTCGCTGCCGATCCGCAACGCGGGCACGCTCGGCGGCAACATTGCAAACGGCTCGCCGATCGGCGATTCGATGCCCGGTCTGATCGCGCTGGGTGCCCACGTGGTGGTGCGCGGCGGCGAGATTGAGCGCGAGATGCCGCTCGAAGATCTGTACCTCGCGTACCAGAAGAAGGACATGGCCGAGCATGAGTTCGTGGTCGGCCTGAAGGTGCCGACCCGCACCGGCGTGCGCCAGAACCTGCAGTTCCGTACCTACAAGCTCTCCAAACGTTTCGACTCCGACATCTCGGCGGTGTGCGCCGCGTTCTCGTTTATCGCGGATGGCGATACGATCCGCGAGCCGCGCATTGCGTTCGGCGGCATGGCCGCGACCTCGAAGCGTGCGACCCACGCCGAAGCAGTGCTGCGCGACGCCGAATGGCACGAGGCCACCGCGCAGGCAGCGATGATCGCGCTCGGCAACGACTACGCGCCGCTCTCCGACATGCGCGCCACCAGCAACTACCGCCTCGACGCGGCGAAGAACACGCTTTACCGCTTCTGGCTCGAAACCCGTCCGAATAACCCGCTGCCCAGGTCCGCGCTCGACGTGCGCGCGGTCCTTGCAGCCGGCGCGAACGCCTGAACCCGTCCTACGGATACGGAGAACGACTCGAATGAATCAGCAAGCAGAACCGTTCCTGAAAGACATTCAGGACCTCGACAATTTCGCCCAGGTGCATGTCTCGCGCCCGCATGAATCCGCGCATCTGCACGTGAGTGGCCGCGCCACCTATACCGACGACATCCCTGTGCTGGCCGGCACGCTGCATGCCGCGCTCGGCCTTTCGCCGAAAGCGCATGCGAAGATCGTCTCGATGTCGCTCGACAAGGTGCGCGCCACGCCGGGCGTGGTCGCTGTCTTCACGGCCGAAGATATCCCCGGCGTCAACGACGTGGGCCCGATCATCCACGGCGACGATCCGATTCTCGCTGATGGCGTGGTGCAGTATGTCGGCCAGCCGATGTTTATCGTGGTTGCGGTTTCGCACGATGTGGCCCGCCTCGCCGCACGCCGCGCCGAGGTTGTCTACGAAGAGTTGCCGGCGGTTCTCACCGCGCAGCAGGCGCGCGCCGCCAATCAATATGTGCTGCCGCCGATGAAGCTGGCGCGCGGCGAAGCCGGTGCGAAGATCGCACGTGCTGCGCACCATGACGCGGGCGAGATGCTGCTCGGCGGTCAGGAACAGTTCTATCTGGAAGGCCAGATTTCGTACGCAGTGCCGAAGGACGACGACGGCATGCACGTCTACTGTTCGACGCAGCACCCCACCGAAATGCAGCACCTGGTGGCGCACGCGCTGCACGTGCCGTCGCACAACGTGCTGATCGAATGCCGCCGGATGGGCGGCGGTTTCGGCGGCAAGGAATCGCAATCCGGCCTGTTCGCCTGCTGCGCGGCGATTGCCGCGTGGAAGCTGCTGTGCCCGGTCAAGCTGCGTCCGGACCGCGACGACGACATGATGGTCACCGGCAAGCGCCACGACTTCCACTACACCTACGAAGTCGGCTACGACGACAAGGGTGTAATCGAAGGCGTGACGGTCGACATGACCTCACGCTGCGGTTTCTCCGCTGACCTGTCCGGCCCGGTGATGACGCGCGCGCTGTGCCACTTCGACAACGCCTACTGGCTGTCCGATGTGACGATCGACGGTTTCTGCGGCAAGACCAACACGCAGTCGAACACGGCGTTCCGTGGCTTCGGCGGTCCGCAGGGCGCGTTTGCGATCGAATACATCATGGACAACGTCGCGCGTTCGCTGGGCGAGGATTCTCTCGATGTGCGCCGCCGCAATCTGTACGGCAAGACTGAGCGTAACCAGACGCCGTATGGCCAGGTGGTCGAAGACAACGTGATTCACGAACTGATCGACGAACTCGAAGCCACCAGCGACTACCGTGCGCGCCGCGCCGAGATCCGCGAGTTCAATGCCAACAACGAAGTGCTGAAGAAGGGCCTGGCGCTCACGCCGGTGAAGTTCGGCATTGCGTTCAACGTGACGCACTTCAACCAGGCCGGCGCGCTGGTGCATATCTACACGGACGGCTCGGTGCTGGTGAATCACGGCGGCACGGAGATGGGGCAGGGCCTCAACACGAAGGTCGCGCAGGTGGTCGCGCATGAACTCGGCATCAGCTTTAACCGCGTGCGCGTCACGGCGACCGACACCAGCAAGGTGGCGAACACGTCGGCTACGGCCGCTTCGACCGGCTCCGATCTGAACGGCAAGGCTGCTCAGGACGCTGCTCGCCAGTTGCGCGAGCGCCTGGCTGCGTTTGCCGCCGAGCGTTTCGGCGCCGGCGAGGTGAGCGCGGCGAGCGTGCGCTTTGGCCATGACCGCGTGAAGGTGGGCGACGCCGTGCTGCCGTTCGAAGAGATCATCGCGAAGGCCTACCTGGCCCGGGTGCAGCTCTGGTCGGACGGCTTCTACGCGACGCCGAAGCTGTACTGGGATCAGTCGAAGCTGCAGGGCCGCCCGTTCTACTACTACTCGTACGGCGCCGCGGTTTCGGAAGTCGTGATCGACACGCTCACTGGCGAAATGCGTGTGCTGCGCGCCGACGCGCTGCATGACGTGGGGGCTTCGCTGAATCCGGCGCTCGACGTCGGTCAGGTGGAAGGCGCCTTCATCCAGGGCATGGGCTGGCTGACGACGGAAGAGCTCTGGTGGAACCCAGGTGGCAAGCTGATGACGCACGCACCGTCCACGTACAAGATTCCCACGGTGAACGACACGCCGCCCATCTTTGACGTGAGGCTCTTCAAGAACCGGAATGTGGAGGACAGCATTCACCGTTCGAAGGCAACCGGCGAGCCGCCGTTGTTGCTGCCGTTCTCCGTGTTCTTCGCAGTCCGTGACGCCGTGGCGGCTGTGGGTGACTACAAGGTCAATCCGCAGCTCAACGCGCCTGCGACGAGCGAAGAGATCCTCAAGGCAGTCGTCGCCGTGCGCGCAGCAACAGCTGCCGCGCCCGCGGTACGACAATAAGCGGAGCTAACGGGAATGCTTGCGATCAACGCACCTTCTTTCATTCAGATCGGCCGTCGCAGCAGCCATGCTGCGACGCGCCGGGCGCCGATGCATATCGTGCTGTTCGGCGCCGGCCATGTTGGGCATGCGCTGATCACGCTGCTGGGAAACCTGCCGTGCGTCGTGCAGTGGGTGGACGAGCGCGACGAGCTGTTTCCCGATGAAGTGCCCGCCAATGTGCAGGTGGAGGCGACCGACTCGCCTGATGCGATCGTCGACAGCGCGCCCGCCGGCGCCTACTTCCTCGTGATGACGCACAATCACGCGCTCGATTTCTCGCTCGCTGCACGCATCATGCGGCGGCGCGATTTCACCTACTTCGGGATGATTGGCTCGAAGACCAAACGGGTAAAATTCGAGCGGCGTTTGATCGAGCGTGGCGTCGATCCGGAACGAATGGGGGCGATGACCTGCCCGATCGGCGTGGCTGGAATTGTCGACAAGGCGCCGACCTCGATCGCGATTGCAGTATGCGCGGAGCTGTTGCAGGTGCGTTCAAGCGAAACAGCGCGCGTGCCACGCGAACTCTGCGTCAGCGTCTGAACCCTCGTCCCCAACGCCGGGAACTTTCTACCGCTCCGCTTCCGACGCTTCCCGCTGCACCGCAGGCGCGCGCTTCACGCGCCGCGCCTTCTGCGACACCAGTCGCTCCGACACGTCTGACATCAACGTCCGCAGCCAGCCGATATCGCTTGGCCTGTCCGGCTGCGGATGCCACAACTGATAGCACTTGATGCGTGGAAACGGAATCGGCACGTCCACGACCGCGAGCGGCAGCATGTTTGCGTAGTGCATCGCAAAGCGGCGCGTCGTGGTGAAGATCAGGTCGGACTGCAGCAGCACCTGTGGCACGAGGCCGAAGTAGGGCAGTGTCGTGACGATGCGGCGCTCGGCACGTGCCCGCGCAAAGCCGGTATCGACGGCGCCGCCCCGCGCGCCGCTATACGGCGTGGGTGCGAGATGCGGAGCGGCAAGATAGGTTTCGCGCGTCATCGGCTGCTGCGCCAGCGGATGATCAGCGCGCATCAGGCACACCACCGTATCCGAGAACAGATCGCTTTTCTCGAAGCGAGGATCGGGCTTTGGCCAGTTACCGATCACCAGATCCAGTTCGCCGGCCTCTAGCGCGGCAGCGTGGTCGAGCGTGGGGTTCAGCGAATCGATTTCCAGACGCGCGTGCGGCGCCGCCTCGCGAAACTGTGCGATGACGGTCGGCATGAAAAAGTCGTTCAGATAGTCCGGGGCCGCGACCCGGAAGGTGCGTCGCGAGCGGCCCGGATCGAAATCTCCATGCGGGGTCGCGACAAAGTCCACTTCACGCAGCACCCGTTGCGCGGACGGCAGCAGCGACGCGCCGTATTCCGTCGGCACCATGCCGGATTTACCGCGTACGAGGATCGGGTCGTTCAGCGTTTCGCGCAGCCTGCGCAGCGCGGTGCTGATGGCAGGCTGGGTCTGGTTCAGGCGCTGCGCTGTCAGCGTGACGCTTCGCTCGACGAGCAGCGTACGCAGCACGCGTACGAGCCAGATATCGAGGGAGGCAGCGGTGTCGTCCATGGATCAGGTGGGCGGATCAGACTCTGTGAGTGCGCCGTTTGGAGCCCCAGCCGAAGAGCTCGCGAAGCGGGGCGCGAAGTCTATAACCTTAGGCCTGTTTGCCGTGCGCCCGCCATAGCGGGCGCGGTATGGCCGGGATCACACACCGCGAGCCCGGCAGTACCTGCGGCGAGCTCGCAAGCCTACATCCCGGAGGGCAGCGAACTGATGCGCTTCACTTCCTTCGATTCAAGCCAGTTCGGCGTGCGCGCGCTGTACAGCACCATCGGCAGGGCATCTTCTCCCCAGAACAACTGGTCGTTGAGCCAGAAGGTCGGCACTCCGAAGACACCGAGCTGGATCGCATCTGCCGTGTTGCGGCGCAGTTGCGCCTTGATCTCTTCGTCCTGGACCAACTGGGGGCCGTCAGGCAGGCCAACCCGTTCGCACAGCGCGGCAAAACCTTCCTCGCTTGACGGATCCCGCCCTTCGCGCCAGATAAAGCGAAAGATCTCGCGTGCGCAATGGATGTCGGCCTTGGCGGCGACGGCGAGCAGCAGCGGTTTGGTCGAATCGAACGGATGGGCCGGCGGCATCTTGAACGGGATGCCGAGCTGATCCGCGCGAAACAGCGCGTGACGATACATGTACACGCGCTTGGTGGGCACGCCGTAGGCGGGACGCTGGCCCCAGTGCTGGTACAAATCGTTCAGTACAACCGGCGTGAAGACGAACGGAAATCCCGGCCACTTGTCATGTTGCTCGAGCAACAGATACGTAAACGGCGAGACGAAGTCGTAAAACCACAACGGTTGCCTGGCGTCGATGCCATTGGTCATAGGTGTCTCCCGGATTGCTCGGATCTGGACGGAACGTGCAGGTTTTATAAGCGTCCGCTACGCGTGTCTGCTACGCGCGTCTGCTAAACCATCCAGTCTGCTGTGATCTTACGCGGAGCCGGGGCCGAGTGCAGCGCTCGTTGCACCGGCCAGGCAACTCACGCGGTCTGAGGCGGTGCAGCGGACGGCCCACCCGAGGCGCCCGGCGCGTCGGAATCGTCCTCGCCGCCGGAGGCTCGCGCCGCTTCCTGCGCAGCCTCGTGCTCCTGCTGCAGCGTCAGCCGTTGGCGTACGAAGCCAATATGCTCGCGCAGCACGTAGAACTGGTCCGCATAGGCGAGCGGCATCTTCAGTCCGTTGACCGATCCCTCGATCTCGTCGAGCTTTTCGATCAACTGTTGACGCTCTTCGGGCGAGGTGTCGTTGAGCGCGCCGCGTTCGAGGGCGATCAGCGCGCCATACCAGCGGTAGATTCGCGACTTGACCCGCCACGCGTACAGCGCCGGCACCAGCCGCAGCGCCGGCACCAGCAACACGATCAGCGGCACCACGACGACCAGCAGGCGGTCGGCGAGGCTCGCGATCCAGAACGGCAGTATCCGGTACAGGAAGCTTTTGCCGGACTTGTAGTAGCGCGCGGCGTCGTCGCTGATCGGGAAGTCGTGCGCGAGCGGTGCCGGGAATTCCCCCGCACGCTGCATGACGTTAGCGCGGCCGTGCACTTCGCGGGCCGCTTCGATCAGCAGATCGGAAAGCGCCGGGTGCAACGAGTCGCGCGCCACCAGTTCCTCGGTCGGCGCGACCATCTGGATCGGCGCCGGCGGCAGGTTCTTGCCGAGGTCGAAGGCGCCCATCGGCAGATGGATCTCAGTCAGGTAAGGAAAGCGCCGCGCATAGGCTTCAGCCTGCGTGAAATTGTAGAACTGCACGTTGGGTGTGCGGTAGAGCTTGCCCATCACCGGCGGTTGCGCGGAATCGCCCGTCAGGAAGGCCGCGTCGATCTGACCGGAGACCAGCGCCTGGGCGGCGTCGTCGCTAGACAGCGGCAGCAGGGTGGTGGGGCCGCCCGGCTCGATGCCGTTCGCCTTCAGCAGGGCCAGCGCCAGTTCGCGCGTACCGCTGCCCTCGGCGCCGATCGCGAGCCGCAAGCCCTTGAATTCCGACAGCCGCGTGGCGGTGCGGCCGTGATAGAAGATCGCGAGCGGCACGTAGGCCACGCTGCCGAGCGACATCAGCCCGTCAGGCACCGGACCGGGGGCGACACGGTCCTGCACGAAACCCACGTCGACCTTGCTGTCCGGATTGGCGAGGCGCATGAGGTTCTGGGCCGAGCCCTCGGAGGTCAGGACGTTGAGCGTGATGCCATTGCGCGCGAGGATTGTCTTGTACTTCTGCGCGGCATTCCAGAACGTACTGCCCTCGGGACCGGCGGTGATGGTCAGCGTGTGGGGCGGCGCGGGCTGAATCAGGCGCACGGCTACCCAGATGGCGACGGCGGCGATCAACACAATCGGACCGAACGACACCGCGAGATCGCGCCAGGAGATGGCCACGAAACGGGCGACCAGGCGGGGCGGTTTGCGGCCGGAGGAAGACTTCATGGGCTGACGTGAGGGCTACGGATCGTTCGATGAATGCGGTGGCTATGGCACGCAGGGGGCCCGCAGGGCACGTGGCGGCTCGCGGCAAAGCCCGCAGCGGCATGTTCGCGCCGATGGTACATGAGATTGTCACGGCTTCGGCGCATGAGCGGTGGGGATGGGCTGACAAACCCGTAACAAAACGTGAGATGCGCATGAGATGCGCGTGTGATGCGAGCGAAACCTGCGTTAACTGCCCTTGAATCGCGCTCGAGATAGCGGCAAAACCCGCATAACACCGGCCTGCAACCGGCACGCAATTGACGTAAAACCCAGGAGAAACCCACCTGAAATGGGGTCCACAATGCCTCCGAACCTTACGCGCCGGGCCGCGGACCCTCGCTAAACCCTTTGCGCTTCTCGCGCGCGTAGATTAAATTGTGCATCGCTGCCGCGTTTCAACGTTTGCGCAGCGCGACCCGGCGCGACAAAGTAGAACCGGGCGCGTTGGCGGACCTCACGGCATGCTGGCTTGTGCATCGCAATGCGATCGCCGGGCCGGCCACTCTCGCCTCTCGCAACTCCGTGTCGAAGCCCAATCGGCCGTGGCCCAGCCGTGCCTTGTCGCGCGCTGTCATGGCAGTCCGGAGTCGTAACGAAGCCGCTTGGTAGATGCGGTCATAACCGAAGTAAAAGGAGAAATCATGAAATCGGTCGATTTTCTGAAGGCGCTGGGTGGTGTGGTGGCGGTGGTGATAGCGTGCAACACGTATGCGCAATCAAGCGATGCAATGGCTGCGTCGGGCGCGATGGCTGCCCCGAGTGCCAAGGCCGTCAAGAAAGAAAACCGCACACTGGGCCGCAAAGTGCGCAGCGCGCTCGCCAAGGCTCAGGGTATCGACGTGTCGAGCATCTCTGTGCGCGCTCGTGGCGGCGCAGTGACGCTGACGGGTTCGGTGCCTGACCAAGGCCAGATCGACAAGGCTGGTGACGTCGCCAAGGGTGTCGACGGCGTGACCTCGGTGTCGAACAAGCTGACGGTGGTGCTGCCGAACTGATGGAGGCCGCGGGCGTGATCGCCGCGGCCGGATGATCGGCCGTGGCTCGCGCGCCGTTGCAAGCGGCGCCGGCCTGCAGGCCCGTGAGGCTCCTGCAGGTTCGGCCTGCACAGTTTTCCTGATGATGACCAGCGCCTGAGCGCGTCGCGCTCGGCTATACCCAGAACGGGCTCCGATGAATCGCCGGGGCCCGTTCTGCTTTTGGCGAGGCGATGCGCCGTGGGTAGCGCGGCATGGCGTTCCGGTGCTGGCCGACGCGAGCTATATCCGTCGTGCGCTGTGACACACAAATTTCGCTGGTTGAAGCGTACTGTTGAGGTTGGGAGCCGGCCTGCACCCGGAACACACCCGGAGCGAACCAAAATGGACGCTATGCTTCAGCGCTACACGGACCTGCCAATCGGCGAACGGGCAGCCTTTGAACTGGTGTGCGCACGGCACGGCTTCGCGCCGGCGCATTTTGAAATCACCGGGTCAGCCGATCCGGACGACGTCGCCCATCACCGGCGTCTCGTGACCGTGCGGCGCGGCGGCTGGGCGCAGTCGTATCGCGTCGATGACGCCGGCCATTGGGTGCGCCAGTTCGAAACCGATCTGACCTGCCGGTTCTTCAAGTAGAAGTCGAGCGGCAGCGGCGAACCGGCGTTTGCCCGGGTGTACCGGGCATATACGGCGAGGTAAGGCGAGGGTCTTCGCAGAGCCCTCTGCTGGTGGCGTGCGTCAGGAAAGCACCAGCCTTACGCCGACCAGCGTCAGCGTAGCGGCGAGGACATTACGCAGCAGCGCATCCGGCGCTCGAGCAGACAGATAGCTGCCGATCGCGATACCAGGCAGCGAACCTACCAGCAGCGACAGCAGCATCGACCAGTCGATCGAGCCGAGCAGCCAGTGTCCGGCACCGGCGAGCAGCGTGAGCGGCACGGCATGCGCGATGTCCGAGCCGACGATCCGCGTAGTGGGCAGGCGCGGATACAGCAGCAACAGCACCGTGACACCGATCGCCCCGGCGCCCACCGAGGTCAATGACACCAGAACCCCCAGCACCGCCCCGGTCAGCACGGTCAAACCGAGCGTGCGGCCCTGCGTGAGCGAACTCTGGCGGCCTGCGCCGAGTTTCGCCAGTTGCGGCCTGAACACCAGCGCCACCGAGGTAATCAGCAACGCCGCACCGAGTACGATCTGGATCAGCCGGCTCGCGCCCGGCGTGTCCATGCCGTATCGGTGCAGGAGGATCAAGGTGACGGTCGCGGCGGGGACGCTGCCGGCGGCGAGCCGGGTTGTCACCTGCCAGTCCACCGAACCCTTCAGGCCGTGCACGAGTGTGCCGGTTGCCTTGGTGGCGGCCGCGTAGAGCAGATCGGTGCCCACCGCGGTGGCGGGATGGACCTTGAACAGCAGGACCAGGATCGGCGTCATCAGCGAGCCACCGCCGACGCCGGTCAGCCCGACGAGAAAGCCGACAAACAGGCCGGAAAAGGAATACAGCAGTTCGATATGCGGGAGTGACATGGAGCGGACCGCTGGCGGCCGTGTGGGGTTGCGAACCGCATCCGAACGCCGGCGCGCCTCACGGCAAACGTGGACGCGGCGGCGCGAACTGGCGCGGCAAAGGCGCTATTGTCGCAAAACTGGAACGCGAGCGTGCCGGGTGCGTGAACCCTCAGAGCGCGCGGCGAATCTCGACCACGCCGAATACCGCCAGCGCCATCCCCACGCCGCGGTCGATCCACCTCCGCAGTTTGCTGCCGAGGGCATGACGGGCCAGCGTAACGGCCGTGACGAGGCAACACCACCATGCAATCGAGCCGCAGAACACACCCGATACTGTTGTCAGCGCAACGGTCGTCGAGAACGGGCCGCGTGGCGCAAGCGTCGTGAATAGCGCGGCGAACATGATGACGGTCTGTGGGTTTGTCAGCGTGAGAAGCAGTGCGCTCGCATAGGCTCGCGCCGTGCCGGCGTAGCTGTTGCGGGCGGAGCTGCCGTCGTTTGCGGCGTCAGCGGGCGTTTTCTGCAGCAGCGCGCGTATTCCGAGGTAAAGCAGGAACAGGCCGGCGGCGAAATGCAGCGGCCGGTCGTAGGCGAGCATGAAGTGCGATAACCCGACCAGTCCGAGTGCCGCGACGAGACCGTAGACGGCATCGCCGCTGGCGATTCCAATGCCGATGGCGAGTCCCGCTTGCGGGCCTTCGGCGAGCGTGCGACGGATGCACAGCATGCCCATCGGTCCGACGGGTGCCGCAACCGCCAATCCGACGCCCGCAGCGGTGAAGAACAGAGCGGTACTCGACATATGAGTTCCTTGCTGGTTGACCAGAAACTAAAACGGCGAGCCGCGGGGACTTTCGTCCCCGGCTCGCCGTAAGCAGCGCTGCACCGTTAGGTGCGGCGCATGCCGGCGTTGATTAGCTCAAGCTTAATGCTTCTTCGTTGTCGACGACGAAGCGGGCGCTACCCGAATGGGCGGCGAGCCTGACGGCAGGGTGGTGGGCGTCGGCTTTTTGGCCTGCTTCGGTTTCTTGACTTCGCGATTACTGCGCATCTGACCTTTTGCCATGACAGGACTCCCTTTTGCGTGTGTGCTCGTCGAAATTGTTCGAGCCTCCACTCAGTGTGCGCTGAATTGCGCGCGCTGTCGCGCAACATTTGCGCCAGCTGGGTGCCGTCATTTCAGACAGGAAGCCACCCGCGCCGGCTGTTGCGCTCAGGCGACGCAAAACAGGTGATACAACGCACTTTATTTAGCGTTATTTCGCCTCTAACGCGTGTGAATATCATCCATCCGCCAAATGTCTGAAATCGCCGATTGATCTTTGTGCACCGGCAGATCATATTGCGCTAAACCTGCTGACCTGTAAGCAGGATCTGCCTGTTATCGCAACGTAGGTAGCGGTTCGGACAATGCTTAGTGATATAACCTCCGATCAGCGCGATTCGACACAGTGCCGGCACTGTGGTGTGACACTAGCCACCAATCTGCTGTCCTGTCCGTCTTGCGGGGCCAATCAGCTCGATCCGCTCGGCTGGTATTCGCCGTCTGCCGCTTCTGCCAGCGTCCGTCTTCCCCCTCCCGCTTCCTCGATCGCGCCGCAACTGGCGGCGCCTGCGGCGTGGAACACGCCGGCGGGTGTGGAGGACGACCGGTTTCACGCCAAATATGATCCCTGGCGTGCGCCCAGGCGATCTCCGTTTGTCTGGGTCATAGCGGGACTTGTGGTGTTGTTCTTCGTGGCGGCGGTGGCCGGGTACGTTGCCTTGCGGCCCAGTAGCCCGGTGGTTGCCGTGGTGCCAAAGGCGGTGTCCGGCACGGTGTTGACGCAGCAGGCCGTGCCGCGTGCCGCGGTTCCTGCGCCGCCCGCGGCGAGTTCTGTGGTGACGACGGCGCCGTCTGCGCCTGCGTCCCTTGCGGCGAAGCCCGCTTCGCCCGCGACGCTCGTAGCGAAGCCCTCTGCCTCTGTGCCGCTTGCAGCGAGGCCGGCAACGCCTGCGCCGCTCGCAGTAAATCCTTCGCTTGCGGCTAATCCCTCTGCCTCCGTGCCGCTTGCAGCTAAATCGAATCCTCCTGCGTCACTCGCGACGAAACCCGCTGCGTCCGCAACGCTCGCAGCCAAACCCGCCGCGCCCGCGTCGCTTGCGTCGAAACTGCCTGAAGCCGAGACCGCCGCACCTAAAGCAGTGGCTCCCAAGCCGATGTCTCAGCTCGCGAACTTACCGCCTGCGGTAGCGCCGAGTCGGACCATCACTCAGGCTCCGGTCTCACCGGCTCCGGTTGCGCAGAATCCGGCCGCTCAGAATCCGGCTGCGCACGTCGCAACTGCGCAGAGTTCGGCCGCCCGAAGCGCAGCCGTGCAGAGTTCAACGGCACCGCGTCCGATTGCGCAAACGCCTCCCGTGTCGAAGCCTGCCTCGTCCACACCTGCCATTGCAACCGCCTCCAGGCCATCGACCGTCGTGCCCAAACCGGCGCCAAAGACTCTGGCCGCTGCGCCGCATCCCTCGACGTCGTCAACGCCTGACGTCAAGCGCGATGCCATCACGAAGGCCAATGTCAATGGCAAGCCAGATCAGGTGCGTCCAGAGGTAACGAGGAATCTTCAGATCGCTCGGGCGATGCTGCAAAAGGACAACCTGACCGCAGCCGAGTCGCATCTCTCAGCCGCCCTCGCTACGCAACCGAAGAATCAGGAGGCGCTCGACATGCGCACGGATCTGACCGGCCGCGAACAGCAGCGCGACGCCGCGCTCGATGTCGCGCGGGGCTGTATGTATATGGAGCGCTGGAACTGCGCCTGGCACAACGCCGGCAACGCTCTGGTCGTCGATTCGGGTAGCGCGGAGGCGAAGAGCATCATCGCGCAGGCCATGAATGAGGCGCAGCCGCCCGCGAAATCAGCGGCGACTCCGGCGCAGCCTATCCAGTCGCATGAGCCGCCCGACCACCATTGAGCGCGGGTTGCTGGCGCGCGATGGTTCGAGCCGGGCGGATGCGGACGTAAGTGAAACCCCGCGCCCGACAACGACGCAAGGCGATTTCCATCGCAGCAGCTAAGCGAAGTCCGACGGACCAGGTTCTGGCACACTCGGCGGCGTGTCGGTATCGCCAAGCAAGCCGGCGCTCGCATCGCCTTTATTCTTCTCTTTCTCCTCGGGCTCATCCGCTGGCTTTTCGGGCAGCGGTTGGTCGAGGCCAGGTTCGACAGGCGTTGGGAGGGCGTCGCCAATGGGTCTCGAAACGTCAATCGGAGGGTCATCAGCGGGCTGCTTCGTGTCCTTCTCTACATCGGGAGAGTGGCTCGTCACGTGGATCTCCGGGCAGGAGTGGGGATACGTTACAAGGCAGCAATCCCCGTACCACTTCCTCTCCTAAACCTGTCAGCCCAGACTGACATCAACCTGCCCAGGCACGCGCAAACACCCACGCAGACCCGCTTATTGGGAATTCGAAGCAACCTGCAATTCACCCCACATCACGAGGATTTTCTGAATGCTGCGCGCGTAAGCGTCGCGCAGCTTCGGCGATTCCGAGTGGTACGCGCCGATCGCGCGCCACGTGTTGCCGTACTTGACCATCTTCTGCTTCAGCAGCCACGCGGCCACGTAGACGTTCACGCAAGGATCGGTGAGCGCGCGATGGGGCACCCCCTCGCGGGCCAGGTCGCCGAAGTGGATGGAATTGATCTGCAACTGGCCGACATCGATCGAGCCGTTCGCGTTGCGGTTGATCGCGCTCGCGTCGCCTTTCGATTCGAACCACGCGACCGCGCGCAGCACGGACGGGTTGACGCCCTGATACGCGGCGGCCTGATTGAAGCAGTCTTCCTGCGCGTGCACTGCGCCGCACAACAGCGAAACGGCGAGTGCTGCGTACGCATGCCGCAGCAGGTTGTGGCGGGAGCGGCGGCACAGTGGCGCCGCGGCGATAGGTGAATGGTTGGACAACACGGGTCATGCCTCCGCGTGCTTGCGATACGTAATGAAGCCCGGTGTTAAGTGGGCGTTCGCGGTTGAACAGGAATTGCGCGACTTACGGGACTTGCGAGACTTAGCGAAATTGCGGGAACTGCACGAACGACGGGAATTACGTGGGTTGCTACGACTGTGGGTAGTAGGGCGTTATTTGGCCAGGGCGAGATCGAGTTGCTTTTCGATGTTGCCGAGGTACGCGTGCGATGCATCCGACACAACCATGTGCGGGACCGGCGCGACGCTCTTGCGGTCCGGTATGCGGATTTTCTTTTTCCGCTGCTGCGAGAGTTTGGGCTGCGGATCGTCTTCGTCGTCGCTGTTCGGCGGCAGCATCGCCAGGGTCGGCAACGGCGGATAGACCTTGTCTGATGCGGCGGGTGCGCCTGGCATGACGAGCGCGCTCGCAGCGGCGGGTGGCGCTGCGCTGGCGGGCTGGCCCGCAAACGCGGATGTCGCCAGCAGCAGACTCGTTGCCATTACGGATAGGCGATACATAAACCCAGCTTCCTTATGGCGTTGGCTTGATCGACACGCTGTACGGCTGGTTCGCGCCTGCCGTCAGGTTGTCGAGATTCAGTTTCACCGCATGTTGCGCGGGCACGCCTCGCCAGATGGCCTGGTTGAGGTACGGCAGGTCCTGCCCGAGCGCGGTCACGAGAATCGTCGTCGGCTGTTTCTGTGCCGCCGCCAGCGTGCCCACTTTGGCGAGCACGGCGGTCAGTTGCGGATCGCGAGCGCCGAGCGCATCCGGCGGGATCGTGAAACTCATGATATCGGTCGAGACAGGCGTCTTCTCTGGCTGCGTGGCGGTAACCGGGGGCACTTGCGCGCATCCGGCCAAAGCGAGAAGGGCCACGAAAATCAGTAGCGGCTTCACAAGATGCTCCCTCAAGTGGCATTGACGCTATAAACGCGTTTTCGGCAGCCTGGGCGGTGAACTTGATATGCAATTCGCAAACGTTTGGCAAAAAAGAAAACGTGACTCAATAATGAGGGCCAGGCGTGCATCTACGGCTTCGCAGTGCGCGTCCGGAAGTGAAGTTGCCCTGCCTGTTAAACAGACAGGAAAGCTGCTTTTTGTCGGATGAAAGGCGATGGGCGCGGAATAATAAAAGATCAGACAAGACCCGTCGCTTCGGACGTCATGACGGCGGAGCGTAACGGTTCGATCCATCCTCGGAGCGAAAAAGATATGAGCGGTAAGGTCAAGGAGCTTGCAGCACAGCTCATCAGAAACTTCAACGATGCCGAACTGGGTGCGGAGGTTCGGCCGCCACTGTATGAAACGCTGTGTACGCGTCTCGCGATGGGTACGGCGGCGCAGAAACTCGGCGCGTCGATCGATATCGTGGCCCCGGGCAAACGCTCGTGTCCCTATCATTTTCATTACGCGCAGGAGGAGATGTTTGTGATTCTCGAGGGCGAGGGCACGCTACGGGTGGCAGGAGAAATGTTGCCGATCCGCGGTGGCGATGTCATTTTCATTCCGCCGGGTCCTCAGTACCCGCATCAGATCATCAACTCGTCTGCCGCACCCCTGAAATACCTTTCGATCAGCACGCGCGACGATCCGGAAGTAGTCGAGTATCCCGACTCCGGCAAGTACCAGGCAATAGTGCGCGGCGCGGGAGCGAGCCGCGCGTTCGTCGGCATTCAACGCAAGGAAAATTCGCTCGATTACTGGGACTCCGAGCCCTGAGCCCTGAGCGTGGAGCGTGGAGCGAACTGAACGCGCAGCGACGAGTTGGAGCAGTTAGAGCGCGAGCAGGATTATGCGAGCGCACCTCGGTATTTTGGAGGCAGCGACGCGCCCGGAAGATTGCAGATAGAATGCGGCCTCCGCGCGATCCAGGCGGTTGATCTCGATCTTGCGCGAAGGAGTGCGGTTGTGAATCCCAGCCATACCGTCAGAAAAGCACGGCCTACCGATCTCCCGATGGTCTACAAGGGTGAGCTGAACTACATCCAGACGATCGAACCCGAGCACGAGCAGCGTTGGAAAGATGCGATGCACGCTCATCTGCGACAGTGGACCGGTGCGCTCGAGCGCATGTCCGTCGTCGAGCAGGGTGGCGTGCCGGTTGGATACTGCTTCTGGGAGATCATCGACGGTGCGGCGTGTCTCGCATCAATCCACGTGGTGCCCGAATTGCGGCAACGCGGACTGGGCCGGCTGCTCCTCGATCACTACATGAACGACGCGCGCACGCAGGGTTTTGCGAAACTGACGTTGAGCGTGTTCCGCGGTAATCCGGCCCAGTTTCTGTACGAGTCGGCCGGATTTCAATGCGTAAGGAAAGGCGAGGAGTACGTGGACTACGTCTATCCGGATGTCACGGCATCAACCGAGGACTAGAATAGGGACCCCGCGTTAAGGAAACCATCCATGTCCCTCTCGCAAGAAGCCAATCCTCTACTCGAAGAATGGCAAACACCGTACGGCTTACCTCCGTTCGACCGCATTCTCCCCGAGCATTTTCCTGCCGCCTTCGACGCCGCGATGCTTCAGCACAAGCGCGAAATCGAAGCCATTGCCAGCGCCGCGCAGGCCCCCACCTTTGAGAACACCGTAGCCGCGCTCGACGCGTGCGGCCAATTGCTACTCCGCGTCGAACTGGCGTTCGACAATCTCTCGTCGAGCGAAACCTCGCCCGCGTTGCAGGCCATCGAGCTTGAGTATTCGCCGCGTCTGGCGGTGCACGCAAGCGCGATTTACCAGAACGAAGGTTTGTTCACGCGACTGCACGCTCTTTACGAGCGGCGCAGCAGTCTGGGTTTGTCGACCGAGCAACAGCGCCTGCTCGAACGCTTTCATCTGGACTTCGAGCGCGCAGGCGCCAAGCTCGGCAAAGACGACAAGGCCCGCTTCGCTGCGATTGCCGAAGAACTGGCGATACTTACCACGCAATTTTCCCAGAACGTGCTCGCCGATGAGTCGTCGTTCGCCTTGACGGTTGCAGATGACGAGCTCGCTGGCTTGCCATCGTTTGTGCTTGCCGCCGCATCGCAGGCGGCGCGTGAGCGCGGGTTGCCCGAGGGCGCTCACGTCATCACGCTGTCGCCTTCGCTTGCCGAGCCGTTCCTGACGTTTTCCGAGCGCCGTGATCTGCGTGAACAGGTCTGGCATGCACGTCGCCAACGCGGTGCCTATGCGGGCGATCACGATAATCGCCCGTTGACCGCGAAGATCGTTGCGCTGCGGCAGGAGCAGGCCGCGCTGCTCGGTTACGCGACGTTTGCCGACTACAAGCTGGCCGATCGCATGGCGCCTTCGGTGGCGGCTGTGGATGAACTGCTGCAGCGTGCGTGGAAGCCGGCTATCGCCAAGGCGCAGCATGATCGCGAACAACTGACGGCGCTGGCTACTGAACTGGGGCAGCCGACACCGATTGCCGCGTGGGACTGGCGTTATCTGTCCGAGAAGGTGCGGCAGAAAAGCTTTGCCATCGACGATGCCCAGGTCAAGCCATATTTCTCGCTCGATGCAATGCAGGCTGCGATGTTCGATTGCGCGTCGCGGCTCTTTGGCGTGCGCTTCCAGGAACGCCACGGCATCCCGCTCTATCATCCCGATGTCCGCCTGTGGGAAGTGACGGACTCCGAAGGAAAGATGATCGGCGTGTTCATCGGCGACAACTTCGCGCGGCAGACCAAGCGAAGCGGCGCGTGGATGAGCATCCTGCGCTCCCAGTCGGGCCGCAACGGCGGTACGCTGCCGATCGTGCTGAACAACAACAACTTCGCGAAGGGCTCGCCGACGCTGCTCGGCTTCGACGACATCCGCACGCTGTTTCACGAGTTTGGACACGGCCTGCATGGACTGCTGTCGAACGTGCAGTATGAGCGGCTCGCGGGCACGCGAGTACTCGCGGACTTCGTGGAACTGCCGTCGCAACTGTTCGAGAACTGGGCCCAGGAGCGCGAGGTGCTATTGCGTCACGCCCGGCACGTTGAAACCGGTGAACCAGTTCCCGCGGAACTGCTTGAGCGGCTGCAAGCTGCGAGCCGCTTCAACCAGGCCTTCACGACCGTGCAGTATGTTGGCCCGGCGTTGATGGACATGGCCTTGCATGCGCGGACCGATACCACGCCGGTGGATATCACGCAGTTCGAAGCGGAGCAGGCTGAAAAGCTCGGCATTCCTGAAGATATCGGCATGCGTCACTATCTGCCGCATTTCAAGCACCTGTTTTCCGGGGACCAGTACGCGGCGGGCTACTACGTCTATATGTGGGCCGAGGTGCTCGAGGCCGACGGCTACGCGGCGTTCGAAGAGACGGGCGATCCGTTCGATCGCGCGACTGCGGAGCGTTTGCTGAAGTGGATCTACAGCGTGGGCAATTCGATCGATCCGGGTACAGCGTTCAGGTCGTTCCGTGGGCGCGAGCCAGCGGTCGAGCCGATGCTGCAAAAGCGTGGTCTGCTCGACGCGGCTGTGCCGGGTTGATCTGTCGAGTGGCGAACCCTTCGCCACTCACTCGTTTATTCACTCGCCACTCACCACGGGTTCGCCCCGCTCGAATTGAAGAACCCGCCGGTGGGTCCGTCTTCCGGCAGCAAGGCAAGACGAATCGCTTCGGCCGCGCCCTGTTCGATGGTTTGATAGCCGCGATGCTGATTGAGATCGGTCGCGGTAAAGCCGGGATCCGCTGAATTTACCTTGATCGGCGTGTCGCGCAGTTCGGCGGCGAGTTGCACTGTGAGCATGTTCAGCGCGGCCTTGGAGGCGTTGTAGCCCAGAAACTTGACGCTCGCAAACTCCCAGGCGGGATCGCCATTCAACGTGATCGAACCCAGCCCGCTGGACACGTTGACGATGCGCCCGGCTTCCGACTTTCGCACGAGCGGCAGCATAGCCTGCGTGACCGCAAGCGTGCCGAAGAAATTCGTCTCAAACACGCGCCGCACCGCATCGATATCCGCCTTGGCAGGCGAGCCGTCACCCGCACTGGTGATGCCCGCATTGTTCACAAGCACGTCGAGCTTGCCGGCGTGCTTTTCGATCCACGCGGCCGCGTCCCGGAGAGTCTCGGGACGGCCGAGATCGAGTTCGATGAATTGCACATCCAGACCCTCTTCCTTCAACTGCGCAGCGGCTGCGCCGCCCAGTTTGGCGTTGCGTGCGCCGAGCAGCACGCGAATGCCTTTGCGCGCCAGCGTCCCCACGATTTCCAGTCCGATTCCCTTGTTGGCGCCTGTGACCAGCGCGATTTGTGACGATGAACTTTGCATTGCAATCCGTCCGTACTTGAAGAATGGTTTAGGATTCCAGTTTATGAAGGATTCTTCAGCTTTACCATTCGCATATGGATAGCAAGCACGCCCGGGCGCTCACGCCAAGAAAGACGCCACGTCAGGCCCGTTCAACGGTCACCGTCGACGCAGTATTCGAAGCCACCATTCAGGTTTTGCTGAGCGTGGGCGCGCAGCGTCTGACCACCACCCGCGTGGCGGAGCGGGCCGGCGTCTCGGTGGGCACGCTGTACCAGTACTACCCGAACAAGCAGGCGCTTCTCCATGCGGTGATGCAGCGTCACCTCGAGCACGTCGCCGCAGCCGTCGAGCAGGCCTGCGAGCGGCATCATCACGTACCGCTCGGTACGATGGTGCAGGGGCTCGTGCATGCATTCGTCGCGGCCAAGACGGCTCGCGTGGACGAAGCCCGGGCGCTGTACCTCGTGGCCGCCGAGCTGAACGCCGCCGAACTGGTGCTAGAGATCTCCGGACGGACGCGGCGCGCGACCTCGGCGATGCTGGCAACGGCGACCGACGCCTCGTTCGAGGATCTGCCGACCGTGACCTTTATGGTCAACAGCGCCATGGTCGGGTCGACCCGTGCGGTGCTCGAGGGCCGCGCGCCGCCGAAAATGCTTCGGGTGCTGCGCGAACAGCTGATCACGCTATGCGAGGCTTATCTGAAGCGCGTGGCGCTGCCCGTGACGGCGCGAGGCGAGAAAGCGCGCAAGACTGCGTGAAAGGACAGGGTGAACAGCTCGTTTCCGATGAAAAGAGCGCGTCGTCAGCCTCGCCTGCCGAAATTTGGCGTGGTCAAATTGCGTCCCCATTGGCTGTTTGTACTTTTTGTTGTACGGCGTGCGCCTGATTGTTGGCGTGACGAGCAAGGATGTGTTTCCCCGCTTTGACGAAGCGTTGCCATTTCGGGCCCGCTGGCCCCGCGAAGCGCCCGCGCCTTGAGGGTAGCGGAAGCAAGGCCGGCAGCGCGGAAAGCGTTGCCACACGGTGCTTTCGCCCGCCTGACAAGGCAGATCGCAGGCGCAGCGAGTGACCCCCGAATCCACCGGATCAGCACGGCCAGGGCAACCCGAAAGCTGACCATTATGTCAAGGTCTGGAAGCGTATTCTGGTAAACACGCCTATACTCACGGGCGCGCCCTAAAGGTAGTCCGTGGGCCGTGTCGGAGTCCGGTGCGCATTCGTCTGCAGTTCGCGACGGTGCAATCCAGCTGGCTCAGCGCGACCGACGCTCTGTTTATCAATTCACCAAGCACCACCTCAGATATGTCTACATCGCCGAAGATCATCTACACCCTTACCGACGAAGCGCCGGCTCTGGCGACCTACTCGCTGCTGCCGATTGTGAAGGCTTTCACGCGCTCATCGAACGTCGCTGTGGAAACACGTGACATCTCGCTGGCCGGCCGCATCATCGCCGTGTTCCCGGACTATCTGACTGCGGAACAGAAAGGGTCCGACGATCTCGCCGAACTCGGCGCGCTGACCACCCGTCCCGAAGCGAACATCATCAAGCTGCCGAACATCAGCGCTTCGGTGCCGCAACTGAAGGCCGCGATCGCCGAACTGCGCGATCAGGGCTACAAGCTGCCGTCCTATCCGGACGTCGCCACGACCGACGAAGAGAAAGACGTCAAGGCCCGCTACGACAAGATCAAGGGCTCGGCCGTGAACCCGGTGCTGCGCGAAGGCAATTCGGATCGCCGCGCACCGTTGTCGGTCAAGAACTACGCCCGCAAGCATCCGCACAAGATGGGTGCATGGAGCGCGGACTCGAAGTCGCACGTCGCGCACATGAACAACGGCGATTTCTACGGCAGCGAAAAATCCGCGTTGATCGGCGCAGCCGGCAGCGTGAAGATCGAACTGACTGCCGCTGATGGCAGCAAGACGGTTCTGAAAGAAAAGACCGCGGTGAAGGCTGGCGAAATCATCGACGCGTCGGTACTGAGCAAGAAAGCGCTGAGCAGCTTCATCGAAGCGCAGATCGCCGATGCGAAGGCCAACAACGTGCTGTTCTCGGTGCACCTGAAGGCCACCATGATGAAGGTCTCGGACCCGATCATCTTCGGCATCGTGGTCTCGGTGTTCTACAAGGACGTGCTGGCCAAACACGCGGAAGCGCTGGCGAAGGTCGGCTTCAATCCGAACAACGGTATCGGCGACCTGTACGCGCGCCTGAAGGATCTGCCGGAGCAAACGCGCGACGCGATCGAAGCCGACATCAAGGCGCAATACGAACAACGTCCGCATCTGGCGATGGTTAACTCGGACAAGGGCATCACGAGCCTGCACGTGCCGAGCGATGTCATCGTCGACGCATCGATGCCCGCCATGATCCGCGAGTCCGGCAAGATGTGGGGCGCCGATGGCGCACTGCACGACGCCAAGGCAGTGATTCCGGACCGTTGCTATGCCGACGTGTATCAGGCTGTGATCGAAGACTGCAAGAAGCATGGCGCGTTCGATCCGGTCACGATGGGCAGCGTGCCCAACGTCGGCCTGATGGCGCAAGCGGCGGAAGAATACGGTTCACACGACAAGACATTCCAGATCAAGGCGAACGGCGTGGTCCGCGTGACCGACGAAGCCGGCACTGTCCTGCTCGAGCAGAAGGTTGAGGAAGGCGACATCTTCCGCATGTGCCAGACCAAGGACGCGCCGATCCAGGACTGGGTCAAGCTCGCGGTGAACCGCGCCCGCGCGAGCAACACGCCGGCCGTGTTCTGGCTGGACGCAGCGCGCGCGCACGATGCGCAGATCATCAAGAAGGTCGAGACGTACCTGAAGGACCACGACACGAGCGGTCTGGATATCCGTATCCTGACGCCGGTCGAAGCCACGAAGTTCTCGATCGACCGCATTCGTGCCGGCAAGGACACGATCTCGGTCACCGGCAACGTGCTGCGTGACTACCTGACCGACCTGTTCCCGATCATGGAGCTGGGCACGAGCGCGAAGATGCTGTCGATCGTGCCGCTGATGGAAGGTGGCGGCCTGTTCGAAACAGGCGCTGGCGGTTCGGCGCCTAAGCACGTTCAGCAGCTCGTCGAAGAAGGCTTCCTGCGTTGGGACTCGCTCGGCGAATTCCTGGCGCTCGCCGCTTCGCTCGAACATCTGAGCAACGCGTATCACAACCCGAAGGCGCAGGTTCTGGCGAAGACGCTCGACCAGGCTACCGGCAAGTTCCTCGACAACGACAAGTCGCCGGCGCGCAAGGTTGGCGGTATCGACAACCGCGGCAGCCACTTCTACCTGGCCTTGTATTGGGCCGAGGCGCTGGCTGCGCAAACGGAAGACGCTCAGTTGCAGGCTCAGTTCGCTGGTGTGGCGAAAGAACTGGCTGCGAACGAAGCGAAGATCGTTGAGGAACTGGCTGCAGCGCAAGGCAAGCCGGCAGACATCGGCGGCTACTATCGTCCGAATACCGACCTGACGAGCAAGGCCATGCGTCCGAGCGCGACGCTCAACGCGATCGTGGATGCGGTTGCGTAAGGTTCGGCTTCGGTTGAAGCTGGCTGGACGTTAGAGCTGGAGGCAGTAGAAAGGAAATGGCGCCCTCGGGCGCCATTTTCGTTGTGGCGGGGCGTGCCTCGCCGTGGGATGCGCAACTGACCTAGGCGGCCCCATCAAACGTGAACGATTTCCCAGTCGCCGATCTTCTCCGGTATCTCGAGCATCGAAGTATCAGCCTCGGACAGATGCGGACAGCACACACCATTGGCGAGGTCATCGGCGGCCTGCTGAGGGCTGGCAAATGCGCCAAGCGTCTCGTTGCCGAACGAGGCTTCCCAGCCGTCCTTGCCGGGCAAAATGTAGAACGATCCTTCCGTCGAACCAAAGCGAAAGCCTTTCATTTTTCGTCTCCCGATCATCGTAAAAAAATGCATTTGCCTGGCTGACCTGCGTACGGGACGCGGGCCGGTCCTGGGATGGTCTTCGCGGGTCGGCTACTGTGGCCCGCTAAAACCAGTCGTCCAGAACGCCGGCTCATGTAAAAGAGTCTACGTGAGCGAGTCGCTAGCACAGCACGGATAGCGAGATCGGCAGATAAAAAATTATCTATAAAAAACAATATCTTATTGGATTTGTTCCGGATTACGGAATGTGGGACGGCATTGCGAAACGGCTGGTTTGTGCCATGCACCACGATTTTTTGTAGTGCAATGGATCGTTCCACATCGTGAAATTTCCCGATATGTGGTCGTTCGGTGTGGCGCTTCGGGACGGACTGTTAAGGGAGCGCTTCCTCCTTGGTCCCGTCCTGATCGGCGCAGGAAGCAACAACGCCCCCCGCAAATGCATTGGGAATACCCGTTCGGGCATAATGCGCCGATGTTGATGACCTGGTGAAGCTGACATGCTTTATGACCAATCGTGGATGGGTTACGGCATCGTCGGCGGTATCGAAGCGGGGGCGATTGCGGCGGTGATCGGATTCTTTGTGCTGCTGCTGCTGCACTGGCTGACGCGCAAGCAACCGTGGAGCCATGGCCGCGTGCTCGCCGTGGCTTATCTGCTGTCCGTGCTGCCCAGTTCCAGCGGCGATTTGTGGAACATGTTCTATTTCAACTACGCTGACCTCCAGTCGCCGGCTCTGATGCGCGCGTCCCTTGCCGGGATTCACGATCCAGACGGCATCGGCACACGCGTGCTATGCGAGTTCCTGGGTGTGGCGGTGGGAGTATCGTTGGCCTGGGCTTTGATGTTTTGGCGTGATCGTGCGCGCGCCGGCAGCGCATGACATCGCTTCATGCGATAGGTAGATAACCCGGTCGTTCAATGGAAAACCCGTATGCCGCCTGGCGCACGGGCATCCGCTTGAGCGAGGGCTTTACGCGGCGCTGCCGTAGAAAACATCCAGCGTCGGAAACGCAGCCTGCCCGCGCAGGCAGTCCCACAGGTAGATTGCGAATCCCGGGTCTCCGGTCCAAAGCGAATAGCGCAACTGTCCGTAAGCCGCTTCATCAGCCTCAGTCTGCGCAATGCCATGCATCGCAAATGCCCTCGCGCGCTGGAGCCATTTGACATCGCCGGTACGCTGGTAGAGCACCAGAAACGCATAACCATTGCCGCCCGTCCCGTGGCACAGGTTGGAGCCCTTCGCTAGCGGTCCCGCAGCCCATGTCGCCTCACCACCCGCAAGCAGCAGCGAATCCAGTTCACGGCTTGGCAACTGCGCGAGGCAGACAATGAAACCAGGTGCGCCATGGCACAACTGCATGAGCCAGCGCGGCGTGCGGCCTTCCGGTAGCGTGAGAAACGCGCGCCAGTTTGCGTGGTGGTCCTCGAGCGTCGCGGTGCGTTGCACGGTATTGACGATGCGTTGTTCCCATTCGCTCCAGCTGGCAGCGTCGAGCAGATGGCGACCGCGAATCAGCGGCAACGCAGTTCCCACGAAACCATGCACGCCGTCGAGATAAGTCGTCTGCGAGCCATACATGTCCTGCGTCCAGTAGTGGCAGCCATGTTCCTCCGACCACTTCAGTTCGCTCGCGAGTTGCGCAGCGCTCTTGCGAAACAGCTCGGCCCAGCGTTCGTCCTGAGTGTGCTCATGAAGGAACGACGCGGCGAGCAGCGTGCCCGGCGAACCCCACATGAGTTCGCGGGTGGCATTGTCGAGATTGCCATTGATCAGATCGGCAAGCTGCCCGGCCAGCGCTTCGCTCGGCGTGCGTCCGTATTCGAGCATCAGCCACGGCGTTTCGCCCATCATCCACGAAGCGAAGAAGGTGCACGCTTCCTCTTCGAGCCACCGCCGATTCAACGTGCGTAGCGTTGCCGCATGCGCCAACGGATCGCGCTGAAGTTTGACCGCGCCAACCGCTTCAAGATAGCCAAGTGCCCAAACGACTCCACACGCGCCGTGATAAAGCGGCGTTAGCGGCGCGCGTGGATTATCTTCATCGCTGCCGTCGCGAGGGTGGGCCGGCCACAGTCCGTCCTCGTTCATCTGAGTTTCCGTTTGGCTGACGATCCGGGCGATGCAATCTCTCACCCGTGTTTCATCCCATTCGATTGCTTGCAGAGGCTCATGACGGCTCGGATCGAAAAGCATGCATACCTCGCTAGAAATAGAAAAGAGGGTGGCGTCGCGCGGGCATCAGCGGATGTCATGCGCGGCGAATCGATGGGCGCGTCGAACTCGTGTTGAACGTCGAATCCGCTTGCGCAACGACTGACGCTGTCCGATCATTTAGCCCTCGCCGCCCTGACCGATGCCGATGATGCCTCAGGACGCGCACGTTGTCGAAAGGCGCCAGATTCCGCATCATTTGTGCGGTGTGCATCGATGCGTTCAACATGAATCAACTCGAAGGAGGGAAGGCATGACCTACGCGCTTTATTATTCGCCCGGCGCGGCGAGCATGGCGGTTCACTGGATGCTGCTCGAGGCGGGCATTCCCTTCGAGGCCCGGCTGATCAATATCGACGAGGGCGCGCAACACGACCCCGAGTATCGGCGTCTCAATCCAGCAGGCCGCGTGCCGACGCTCATCGTCGACGGTGTGCCGCGCCACGAATCCGCCGCCTTGCTGATGTTGCTGGCCGAGCGTCATCCGGATGCCGGTCTTGCGCCGGCGCCCGGCTCACCTGATCGCGCCGAGTGGTTCGAGCTGATGGTATTCATGGCCAATACCGTGCTCCCCGCAATGCGTGACTGGTTTTACGCCGACGAGGACGGCGACCCCGCTGGTGCCGAAGCAGTGCAGGCGCTCGCGCAGCGCCGGATCGAACAGTCCTGGGAGCGGCTCGACGCGCTGGTCGCCGACGGCCGCAACTGGCTGGTGGGTGGAAAGCTCAGTACAGCAGATTTTCTTGCGGTGATGCTGATGCGCTGGTCGCGCAATCTGCCGTGCAAGGCTACGAACTGGCCGCACCTGGTGCCCTATATCCAGCGCTTGCGCGCGCTGCCGTCGTTTATCGAGCTGAACACGAGAGAGGGCTTGAGCAACTGGAGCAATCCGGCGAGCTAGCGCGAACCAGGAACGCGTCTATCAGTCGACGCGGATTCCAGAACCACGAGAGACTGCAGCAGCGCCGAGGTTAGAACCCCGCCTTTATGATTCCACTAGTCGAAGGGTTACGAGTCGCGGTAATCTTGCCGCGCCTCGTTCCTTTGGAAGCGTAAATGACAGCAACGAAGAGTTTGACACTGACAAAGAATTTGATACCAACAAAGTCTGTTCTTGCCTTAACGCTCGCAGTCGCGTTTGTCTCCTCCGCCGCCTGTTCGCCTGCGTGGGCGGCCGACGGCCCGCCCGTCGCCCCGGTACGTCCCGTCACCGATACCTACTTCGGCACACCAGTAGTGGACAACTACCGCTACATGGAAAACCTGAAAGACCCGCAGGTCCAGCACTGGATGAAAGCGCAGGCGACCTACACGCGCAAGGTGCTCGATGCGATTCCAGGCCGTGCCGCGCTGGCGAAGCGCATCCTTGCACTCGGCGGAAAGGATCTGCGCCGCGATGCATTTACACGCCGCGGCGAGCGGCTCTTTTACGAAGTGATGGACCCAGGCGCCAACCTGCCCAAGCTCGCGTATCGCGATGGCATCAACGGCGAGGAACACGTTCTGGTCGACCCGGCGAAGCTCGCGAAAGATCGCGCGCATCACTTCGCGCTCGACTGGTTCTCGCCGTCGTGGGATGGTCGTTATGTGGCCTATGGCGTTTCCGAAGGCGGCTCGGAAGAGAGCGTGCTGCACATCGTCGATCTGAGCACCGGGACGCAGCTCGCAGAGAGCATCGACCGTACTTCCGATTGCGTGGTCTCCTGGCGCGACGACAACCGCTCGTTCTTCTATCTGCGCTATCCGAAGATCGGCCCCGACACGCCGCCGTCGCAATCCGAATATAACGCGGTGACGCGCCTTCACGTACTTGGCCAGAATACCGATGGCGAGGGCGACGTGGCGGTGTTCGGCAAGGGCGTATCCGCGAGTCTCGATGTGCCGGAAGGCCAGGCGACTTACGTGTTGCTGACGCCGGATTCGCCGTACGCGGTGGCGGTTGCCAATCACAACATGGACGACGCGCCGAACTCGTTTTACGTCGCACCGCTCGCGCAGATCGATGGTGCGCAGACCCCGTGGCAACAGATCGCCGCGCCCAGGGATGGCGTGACCGCTGTGCGGCTGCACGGCGACAAACTCTACTTCCTGTCGAACAAGGGTGCTTCCCGCTATCAGATCCTGTCGACGCCGCTTGCGCATCCGGACATCGCGCATGCCGACGTGGTGGTGCCCGAAGGCCCGAACGTGATCGACTCGTTCTATCTTGCCAGCGACGCGATGTATATCAGCGAACGTGCGGGCCCGAGCTTTCAGCTCAAGCGCGTATCGTTCGACGGCAAGGACACGCAGACGATCGGCTTACCGTTCGAGGGCAGCATCTCGAGCCTGACCACCGATCCGCGTCAGCCGGGCGTCCTGTTCGACCTGCAGGGCTGGGTCAAGGCGCCGCGCGAACTGGCCTACGATCCAGCTACCCATGCGGCTACCGACACCGGCCTGATTCCGCCAGCGAAGACCGAGTCGGACGACATCGAGGCACACGACGAGTTCGCTACCAGTTACGACGGCACGCGCATTCCGGTGTCGATCATCGCGAAGAAGGGCACGGTGCAGGACGGCTCGCATCCAACCATCGTGACGGGCTACGCCAGCTATGGCACTTCGTCGGATCCGTACTATGACCCAACCTTGCAGGCGTGGATCGAGCGCGGCGGCATCGTCGCGGTCTCGCATATGCGCGGCGGCGGCGAGTACGGCGATGCGTGGCATCGTGCCGGACAGAAGCTCACGAAGATCAACACGCTGCTCGATTTCGTCGCCTCGGCGCAATACATGGCCGACCAGCACTACACGCAACCGAAGTTGCTTGCAGCGAACAGCGCAAGCGCAGGTGGCATCGTAATGGGCGGTGCGCTCGAGATCGACCCGGGCCTGTTCCGCGTGATTCTCGATGACGTCGGCGACTCCGACACGCTGCGCTCCGAAACCGAGCCCAACGGACCGCCGAACGTGCCAGAGTTCGGATCGACCTCGACGGAAAGCGGTTTTCACGGCCTCTATTCGATGAGTTCCTATGCTCACGTGCATGACGGCACACCCTATCCGGCGGTGTTGTTCACCACTGGCGCCAACGATCCGCGGGTGGCGTCCTGGCACATGCTGAAGATGACGGCGCGCGTGCAGGCAGCGACCAGCAGCGGGCGTCCGGTGCTGTTGCGGGTCGACTATGACGCGGGCCATGGCATCGGCTCCAGCCTGTCGCAAGAGGCCGATCAACTCGCCGACGAGTGGTCGTTCGCACTCTGGCAGATGGGCGAGCCTGGCTTTCAGCCGAAGCATTAGCACGGTGATGGCGCTTTATTGACCCTCTAGTCGTCCAGCCGCAAGTCGGGGTAATCTTGCGGCGCCTCATTCTTTTGGAAGCTCGAATGAAACAGAACAAGTCTTTTCTGGCTGTAACGCTTGCTGCTACCCTGCTCGCCGCCAACGGTGCGGCGCAGGCTGCCGATGGCCCGCCGGTGGCGCCCGTGCGCCCGGTCACCGATACCTACTTCGGTACGCCGGTGGTGGACAATTATCGCTACATGGAAAACCTGAAGGACCCGGAAGTTCAAAGCTGGATGAAAGGGCAGGCAGCTTACACCCGTAAGGTGCTGGACGCGATCCCCGGTCGCGCATCGCTCGCACATAGCATCGAATCGCTGATGGGCAACGATCTGCATCGCGGCGAATTCATGCGTCGCGGTGACCGGATCTTTTATGAGGTACTGGAGCCGGGCGCCAATCTGCCCAAGCTCGCGTATCGCGACGGCGTGAACGGCGAGGAACACGTCCTCGTCGATCCGGCGAAGCTCGCCACGGACAGCGCGCATCACTTCGCGCTCGACTGGTATTCGCCGTCGTGGGACGGTCGCTATGTCGCTTACGGCATCTCCGCCGGCGGCTCGGAAAAGAGCGTACTGCACGTGATCGATCTGCAGACCGGCAACGACCTCGCCGAAGTGATCGACCGCACGAGCGATTGCGTCGTCTCCTGGCGCAAGGACAACCAGTCGTTCTTCTATCTGCGCTATCCGAAACCCGGCCCGGACACGCCGCTCTCGAAGACCGAGTACAACGCGGTGACGTACATCCACGTGCTCGGTCAGAACGCCAATGGCGATGGCGACGAGGCCGTGTTCGGCCGCGGCGTCTCGCCGAAGCTCGATGTTGCCGAAGGCCAGGGGACCTATGTGTTGCTGGCACCGGATTCGCCGTACGCGGTCGCGGTGGTGAATCACAACATGGACAACAACCCGAACATCTTCTACGTTGCGCGGCTCGATCAGATCCATGGCGCGGATACGCCCTGGAAAAAGATTGCGGACACGGATGACGGCGTAACGGATGTGCAGCTGCGCGGCGATCGCCTGTATCTGCTGAGCGAGAAGGGTGCTTCGCGCTTCCAGATTCTGTCGCTGCCGGCGGCGCATCCGGATCTCGCAACGGCCGATGTAGTCGTGCCGCAAGGCACGAACGTGATCGACGCGTTCACGCTGGGTAGCGACGCGATGTATATCGGCGAGCGGGCGGGCGGCAGCTTCGAGTTGAAGCGCGTGTCGTTCGACGGCAAAGACACGCAGTCGATCGATCTGCCTTTCGCGGGCAGGGTAGCGGGCCTGACGGCCGATCCACGTCAGCCGGGTGCGCTGTTCAACCTGCAGGGCTGGGTCAAGGCGCCGCGTGAGTACGCCTACGATCCGAAGACCAACGCGGCCACCGACACTGGCCTGATTCCGCCTTCGAAGACGGAATCGGACGATATCGAAGCGCACGACGAATTCGCCACCAGCTACGACGGTACGCGCATTCCGGTGTCGATCATCGCTCAGAAGGGCGTGAAACGCGACGGCTCGCATCCGACCATCGTGTTCGGCTACGGCAGCTATGGGTTGTCGATGGATCCGGTGTACCGTCCGCAATGGAAGGCGTGGGTCGACCACGGCGGCATCGTCGCGGTGTCGCATATGCGCGGCGGTGGCGAGTACGGCGACACGTGGCACCGTGCGGGTCAGAAGCTCTGGAAGATCAACACTATGCTCGATTTCAACGCGAGCGCGCAATACATGATCGACCAGCATTACACGCAGTCGAAATACCTGGGCGCAAACAGTGCCAGCGCCGGCGGTATCGTGATGGGCGGCGCGATGGAGATCAACCCGGCGCTGTTCCGTGTGGTGATGGACGACGTGGGGCTGTCCGACGCGCTGCGCTTCGAAACCGAGCCTAATGGGCCGCCGAACGTGCCTGAAATGGGTTCGTCGTCGGATGAAGCGGGCTTCCATGGTCTCTATGCGATGAGCGCTTATGCGCATATCCATGACGGCACGCCGTACCCCGCTGTCATCTTCACGACGGGCGCCAACGATCCGCGTGTGTCCTCATGGCATATGCTGAAGATGGCGGCGCGCATGCAGGCGGCGACGAGCAGTGGCCGGCCAGTGTTGTTGCGCATCGACTTCGACGCGGGCCACGGAATGGGCTCGAGCATGTCGCAGCGCGCCAACCTGCTGGCCGATGAGTGGGCGTTTGCCCTGTGGCAGATGGGTGAGCCGGGCTTCCAGCCGAAGCACTAAGCCGGTGGGGGACTGGGCGTCGGCGGTTCGGCGTCTGGTCCCCGTTTGCGTTGTGGCGACTCGCGTGTCGTTGAGGAATCGATCTTGAGACTAGCCAGGCGTTTTGCGCTCGCTGTACTCGGCATCGTCTGTGCGGGCGTGCTTGCGCTTCTCTTCCTGCACCACGACGGGTCGATAGAGACGGACATCTGGATCGACAGTCCGCCGCAGACGGTCTGGAAGGTACTCACCGCGACGGCCGATTATCCGCGCTGGAATCCGGAGATCTCGCGGCTCGACGGTGAGCTGGTTGAAGGCAAGGTGATCGAGTTTGCCGAAGGATCGGGTCAGGATGCGATGGTGTTCCGCCCGACCGTGCTGACGGTTCGTCCCGGGCAGGAATTGCGCTGGAAAGGGGCGCTGTGGGTTCCGGGTCTCTTCGATGGGGAGCACCGGTTTCAACTCGAAGCGTCGGGCAACCGTACGCACTTTATTCAGAGCGAACAGTTCACGGGGATCCTCGTCGGAAAGCTAAGTGACGATGCCTTGAAGGCTACGGCTGAGAGTATGAAGGCGATGAATGCTGCGTTGAAAACGCGTGTGGAAGCGTTGAATACGAAGTAGGCCACCCGAAAGTAGCCCGCCCAAAAAAGTCGGCAACTCGAAGAAGTCGACCGCTCGAAAACCGGACCAGCCCTGAACCTCCGGGCTGATCCAGTCAAACAAGGTCGTTAAGCGCTGACGCTCGCCCGCTTGGGCGTCACCAACGACACCACAAACGTCACGACAATATTCGCTGCCAGCGCGATCAGGCCGATATACAGCGGATAGGTTGCATCACCGAGATGCAGCGCAAACACCGGCTTCAGGCCCTGCGAAATCGCCATCCCGCTACCCAGCACGATTCCCACCAGCCAGCCGAGGAACAGACCCGGCGTATTCAGGCGGCGCGTGTACAGCGAAAACACGATGGCCGGGAAAATCTGCAGGATCCATACGCCGCCGAGCAGCTGCAGATCGATCGCGTACTGCGTGGGCAGGAACACGATAAACAGCAGCGCACCGAACTTCACCGCTAACGAGACGATCTTCGCAGTCGAGGCTTCCGCGCTCGACGACATGTCCGGCGACACGATCGGACGCCACAGGTTGCGCGTGAACAGGTTCGCCGCACCAATCGACATGATCGCCGCCGGCACCAGCGCGCTGATCGCAATCGCCGCGGCCGCAAAGCCGACGAACCATGACGGGAACAGCGTGCCGAACAATGTCGGCACAACGTCTGAAGCCGACTTCACATGCACGCCGGCCGCGATCGCCATATAGCCGAGCAGCGCGATCAGGCCAAGCAGCAGCGTATAGGCCGGCAGGAAAATCGCATTCTTGCGCACCGTCGCGGCGGAAGACGACGACAACACCGCCGTCATCGTATGCGGATACATGAACGCCGCCAGTGCCGAGCCCAGCGCGAGCGAGGCATACGCGGTGAACTGCGTCGGCTTGAGGATGATGCCGGTCGCGCCGCCCTTGGCCTTGAAATACGTATCCGCCGCATCGAACACGTGCGCGTAGCCACCGAGTTTCGCCGGAATCAGCCACACGGCCGCGATCACGACGATATAGATCATGATGTCCTTGACGAACGCGATCATCGCCGGCGCCCTCAGGCCGCTGGTGTAGGTGTAAAGCGCAAGGATCACGAAGGCGACGATCAGCGGCATTTCGCCGGTGACGCCCAGACCCTTGATCACCACCTGCATGCCCACCAGCTGCAGTGCGATATACGGCATGGTCGCAACAATGCCCGTCAGCGCCACCGCGCCCGGGAACCACTTGCCACCGTACTCGCCCTGCACGTAATCGGCCGCGGTGATGTGATTCTTCGTATGGGCGATCTGCCAGAGCTTCGGCATCACGGCAAACACGAACGGATAGACGATGATGGTGTAGGGCAATGCAAAGAAGCCATACGCACCGACCGAATACACGAGTGCCGGCACGGCGATCACCGTGTAGGCGGTGTAGAAATCGCCACCCACCAGGAACCACGAAATGATCACGCCGAACTGCCGTCCTCCAAGCCCCCACTCATGCAACTGCGTGAGGTCGCCGCGCTTCCAGCGCGCCGCGAAAAAGCCCACGACGGTGACCAGCAGGAAGAAGAAAATGAAAACGGCCATGGCGACCGGATTGACTGGAATCGCATCGCTCATTTGAGCCCCCTGTAGACAACGTAGATCAGCAGGGAGGTGAGCGGCACCCACAGGAACTGATACCAGTAGAAGAACGGGAAGCCGGCGAACGACGGATGCGTGTCGTTATAGAACGGCAGCCAGAGCAGCGCGATATACGGTATCAGCAGGATGAGCCATAGCCAGGAGCGGCCGGCCGGAGCAGTAGTTTTCAAGAGATCCCCAAGATTGTATGTAGTGGAAACGGGTATCGGTGGTTTCGCGTCAGCGCAGGACTTGTACGGCATCCGTGTCGGTGACGGTAGCGCGCATTATCTTAGAAAATGTGGCGGGATGCTCTGGGCAGGACCGCTACGCCGTGCCTAAGGGTGCCGGAGTGTATCCGCGCCGCGCCTCTACAGGCAAAATAGCCGGCGATGCGACCCGCATCGAAAGCGATGCAGGCCGGCACGTAAAAGGACATCCGACACCGGGCAATCCGGCGCCAAACCGGTCCAGGCGAACATGAAGCGCCTATGACAAAACGACACAAATATAGACGAACGATCCACAGATCGCGCGGGCCATTCCGTTTACGATCCGTGCTTACCGGCACTGCATATCGCGCTATCGCGCAGTCCTGTTAGCAATGCGTAGGGTGCTGCGCCAAACAGTCCTCGTACTGCGGCCTGGATCGACGGCGCATGTAATTAGGCATACATATAAAGCGAATTCGACGTGCTTGAAATCATTCAAGGATTGGATGTGAGTTTGAACCTGTCGTCCAATGGCCCGGCGTTCACGGCTTGCGAAACCCGGCAAGGCGTGCCGCTTGGATATGTCAGTGAAAAGCTGGCGCACGCGATCATCGATACGCATGCGGCCGGCGTGGCGCATCCTGAGGCCCGCAAGCGTCTGGCCCACGTCATGTATTCGCAAACAAAGGCGTTTCTTGCGCTGCACAACGTGCTGGCCGTCGCCGATGCACCCGGCTTGCCCGAACAACTCCTCGGGATGGAACGGCACGAACTGCACAGCTGGATCGCCGCAGTCGTGACCCATGGCGATCTGCTCGGAGCCGGCGAGGTCTGACTACCGGTACAAGTGACTCGCCGCCGGCGTAGGCTTCCGTCAAGCTTTCCGTAAACGTCCGTAATGAAACCTGTAACGCGAATAATATGCTCCGGTTCTAGACTCCTGCTGGTTCGGAAAGCGGAAATTACTGCTGTTCTGGACTGGCAAGCGTTCTCCCCATCAGTGGGCGCGTCATCCGGATTGAGCTATGTGGCCTACCGTTCAGCCAATCTCTCGCGTAGCGTTGGTTCTTTCGCCAGCAATCGGCGACTCCTTGCTGATGATGACGATCGCGCGAAATCTTCAGCAAAACGGCATCGCCGTGACCATTTTCGGCCGGCAGATCCAGTCGCTGGGCGCGTGGTTTCCTGAAGTCGAAACTCTCGATGACCTCTCGGTCGCGGACCTGACAGCAAAGCTTTCCGGGTTCGACCGGGTGATCCAGATGCACAGGAACAAGCCGTTCGTGGGCCTCGAGCAATATCACCCGCGGGTTAGTTTCCTCGATCACATCTGCCGGGTGCGGTCCTCCGAATCCATGGCCGACCGGCTGGCGAAGTTTTGCGTCGACGAGTTTGGTCTCGCGGGCGCCGACAAGAGCAACGGCATGACGCCGCCGCCGGGACTGCAACACCGGAAATACCCGCTGCGCGTGGCGATTCACCCCACCGCCAGCACCGCCGACAAATGCTGGCTACCGTCGCGCTTCATCAGACTCGCGATCCGGCTGCGCGAACTGGGCTTCAGCCCTGAATTCGTCGTAGCGCCCCAGGAGCGCGCGGACTGGCTCCATATCGAACGCCTTGGCCTCAAACTGCCCGATTTCGGTTCGCTCGATAACGTCGCCACCTGGGTCTACGAGTCCGGCTGGTTCATCGGCAACGACTCGGGCATCGGCCATCTGGCCTCCAGCCTGCACATTCCTACCTTGTCGCTGTTCATGCGCCGCGGCATTGCGCGGACCTGGCGGCCGGACTGGGGGACAGGGCAGGTACTGATAGGCAGCACCTACCTCCCAACCGGATTCCTGAAAGAGCGGTACTGGAAATACATGTTGTCGGTCAGGCAGGTCTCCCGCGCATTCGAGCAACTGCGCGCCAGCTTAAGCTTCGCATGAAGCCCCCCACGTTTTTCAATTTGCCCGGAACCGCGTCTGGATGCGCCCCATTGGCGGCGCTCGACGTGCCGCGCGGCACACCTCTCCCGATCTGCATCTCTCCGATTTAATGACTTCAAAATGCCAGGCTGTCTTTCTCCACACCGGTTACCGAACGGCCGGAACGTGGCTGTGGTCGTGTTTTCGTAAGCTCGACAACGTCACGGCCTACTACGAACCGCTGCACGAGATGCTGGCGAGCATCGATCAGGAGAAACTGGCGACCAGTACCGCAGATAGCTGGCGTTCCGGACACCCCGCACTTGAAGCCCCTTATTTCGCGGAGTATGCGCACCTGCTGGAACCGGGCCTGAAGGGTATCCCCGGGTACGAGTCGGCTTTTTCGGTCGATCGCTTCGACCGCCAGGTCCCGGAGGGCGCCGGGCGCATCGAAGCATACGTGCGCGGATTGATGCGCGCAGCGCACGAACAGGGCCGCGTGCCCGTGCTGAAGTTCTGTCGCTCGCTCGGCCGGCTGGAATGGTTTCGCACCACGTTTCCGGACGCCGTGCACATCGTGGTCGAGAAGAATCCGATTTCGCAATGGCAGTCCTGCTGGCACCTGTTTGCCGCGTACCGCAATCCGCACTTTGTGGCCGTGCCGTTTGCCGTGCTGGCGTTGAACCGGGATGTGCCGGTTGTCCAGCAGACCATGAGCGCGCTGGGTGTCGAGTTGCCTCCGCAGCCAGACGGTGCGGTTGCGCAGACGATGGAGTCGTACCTCACGCTATTTAAGGACCATGTGGTGGCGATTACGCCGCTGCAGGCTTACCGCGCCTTTCTCGCGCACTGGCTGCTGACGCTAAGAGACACGGCGAAGTACGCCAATGCGATTTTCGATTGCGATCTGGCGGCACATTCCCCCGCGTATCTGGAGGGAGCGGAGCGTTGGATCGGCGAGCTCACGGGCATTCATCCATCGCTGCGAAGCGCGCGCAGGGAGGAGGCAAGCGAACGCGGCAACGGCTTCGATGCGGTCGAAGGTTTGCAGGTTCACCTCGAAGCGCTCCAGGTCGCGAGAGCGCTCGCCGCGAGCGGCGGCGCCGAGGCGGATACGCTGACGTTCTGGACCAGCAAGCTGGCGCAGGCCACCCAGACGATGGCATTCGGTGCGGCCGCGAACTGGCCGCAGCCGCAGGTGGGGGCAGGTCACGCGACCCGCGTGGTGGATGTGGCGCTGATCGACGGTGCGGGCATCGACGACGTGCTGCTGGGCGAACTGGCCTCGACCCGGGCCGCGTTGGCGGAAGTTAAAAGCGAGCTCACGCGCGTGCAGAATGCCCCGTTGTGGCGGCTGATAAGATATGTGCGAAAGCTGCGGGCGCCGAAAATGTTTTGCCGCGCTCGCCGTGGTGCGAGGCGTCATGTGGGCGCCTCGCCGCCCACATCCGCCCGTCACTCGTCAAAAAGAGCGCAATGATAGAACGTCACATGGTGTCGACCGCATTCGAGATTCCCGGTTACCGGGTTGAACAGTCACTGGGTATCGCGCGCGGCATCATTGTCCGTTCGCGTTCCGTGGTGGGTTCGATCGGCGCCTCGCTGCAGACCATCTTCGGCGGCAATATCTCGCTCTATACCGCTCTGTGCGAACGCGCGCGGCAGGACGCCTATGAGCGGATGGTCGCGGAGGCCGCGCAATTCGGCGGCAACGGCATCGTCGGGATGCGCTACGACGCGACCGAGATCGCCTCCGGCGTGACGGAAGTTCTCTGCTACGGGACCGCCGTGTACGCAAGGCCGGCCGGCTAATCTGGCGCAGCGGGCCTTGCCTGCGGTTGCACGGCTTTCACCTATTTCGCAATCCGTAGTATCTCCGAAGCGAGCTTGGAGAAGCACGGCGTCATATCCGATGGCGTCAGCGCGCTGCAGTACACGCCTACCGGCTGCTTCGGGTTGTAACAACGCGACAGAGAGTCGGTCGTGTTGGCCATGCACTTCAACACATTCTGGCCGATTTCGTTATTCGCACCTTCGGGTTGCAGAAGCTCCGAGCCGCGGCCAATCGCGTAGACGTAGGTACCTTCGTTGCGGGCGACATTGGCCATTCCTTCGGCAATATTGCGTGCTGCATTGTTCACGTTCGCGTAGTTCACCGTACTGGTCACGACGCGCGGCGTATTGGTGATCACCGGAATGGTCTGGTTGTCGAGCCAGGGCGTGTTATGCGCGTTGAACCATGTGGGCATCTGCGTGATGACCTTCGACGCGTTGTTGTTGTAGCAGGGCGAGGAGAGTTGCTGGCTCTGTACGTTGTCAGCGTAAAGCGCGGCCGGCGTGCTCGGCGTATCGCCGCTGATCACGGTCCCCGCAATCGAGTTGCAGGCCTTGTTGCTGGTCGGAAAGATCGACGCGAAGCTGTTGGGTGCGCCGTCCGAGAAGAACACGATGACCCGCAGGCTCGACGGCTCGGTGATCACGGTGTTCAACTGGTTGAGCGCGTTCCAGTAGGCCTCTTCCGAATTGGTGCTGCCAGCGAAATTGAACGCGTTGATGCTCTTGGTCATCGCCGCCATGTCGAAGCCGCGGGCGTTGCCGTTAAACGGCTGGTCGACCACCGTGCCGTAGGCGAAGTGAATCAGCGAAACGCGGTCGGTAAGCGGGTCGAATTGCTGCAGGAAGGTGATCGCCGCGGAACGGACTGCGGGCGGCACGGCCGAGTCGGTCGCCATCGAGCCCGTGGTGTCGATGATCAGCACGAGGTCCAGATCCTTTCTCACGGTCTGGGATGAGCTCGCAACATTCAGCAGATTGAAGCCGAACAGGTGCATGAAGCTGACGGGGTAGCTCGCCTGCGCTGATGTGTCGATCGTAATCGTGCCTTGGTTGAAGACCACCGACGGCGAATTCATCGACGCCGTTGTGCCGAGGTAGCCCGCCGGGTAGTTGGCCGCAAAGAACGTGTTGGCGGCTGCGATCGCATTGGCCGCTTGCGTGGCCTGATTGCTGCCGGTCGTGACAGCTTCGCCCGCGGCGATGGCCGCGGCATCGGTCGCGGCGTCGAGCTTGGCCTTGACCATGTAGCCCATGCCCGCATCGACGGCGAGGCCCAGGACACCAATCAGCAGTACGATGGAAGCGGCGACGATGATACTTACCGCGCCGCGCTGTTTATGTTTGCTGTTACGTCTGCTGGATCTGCGTCCAGAGTAGCCGGTTGTTTTCATCATGCCCCCGCAGGCCGGTCAGAACACATTCATCGAATACAGATTGGGATTGAGTACTGGGGTCGACACGCCGAAACCGAAGTTCGCCGCGCCGAACACGTACTGCATCTGGTAATAGCTTTCCACCACATAGACGATCTGGCCGGCCATCAACTGTCCCGTCAGCGCATTCGCAGTGGGTGCGGCAAGCCCCGTGCCGATCCCGCTGCAACTGCCGTCGCTGCCCCAGTTGCCCGAGCTGCAGTTCCATACCGCGCTGGTCGGCGCGTAGCTGCTCTGCTTGCCGTTGGGCTGCCACTCGTACTGCGCAAGCACGATGTTGCGAATCGTGCAGTTGTTGCCTTGTGCGTTGCAGTTCTCGTTGTCGCCCATCACCTCGGTGATGTAGATCATGCCATGGTCGACCATGTCGAGCGGCGGCGTGGTCGCCGCGAGATCGTTCATGATGGTTTCCATTGGGAACGTCAACGAGGCCCGCAAGGCGAGGTTGGCGCCCTCGCGGCTCAGGTTCACGAGAATCATGTTCGCCTGAATGTTGCGCGCCAGATCGTAGGTCGGCACGGCAAGCAGCAACAGCAGGGGTAGCAGCACGACAAATTCGATCGCGGCGATGCCGCCCATCGCGCGTCTGCTTTTGCCTCGACGGTAGTGACGGGTGACTTTCATTAGAACCCCTCGTTACGCATGGTGGCTGCGACGCTGAAGGTGTATGCGCCGCCGTTGAAGAACGGCGCAATCAGCGGGGTGAGGAGGGACCACGTGCAGTTCAGTTGCAGCACGACCAGATCGCCTGGGCCTCCAAACATATTTGCGCCATACGCGACGGGAGTGCCGTTGACCGTCACCGAGATCACCGGATTGACGAGCGTGTACAAGCCCATCGAGGAGTCTTCGATGTCCTGGATCACCGCGAGATAGCGTTGCTGGTTGGTGCTGTCCGGATCGAGGTTGTCCTGGCCCGTGACCGCGTAGCGGGCGCCTTCGTGCACGGCGTATTGCATGGTCAGGTTGACCCAGAACATCAGGCCCAGGTCGATGATCATGCAGAGTACAAACAGCAGCAGTGGCGCGATGATCGCGAATTCCACTACGGTCGAGCCGGATTGGTCTTTGCGTGAGCGTCTGCTGATTCTTCGTTTTGATGTGTGCATGTTGTGTTCCCCCGCTGCGGCATTTTTTTTATCGTGTTTTTTGACACTGGCTTCCGCTGATTTCTGCCAGTGCGTTTATCCCCCAATTCCGGCGACCGTCGGCAACATCACGCGATAGATCTGAATCACAGCCGGTCCAAGCAACACGATCAGAAGCGCCGGGAAAATGAAGAACATCAGCGGAAACAGCAGCTTCAAGGCAACCTTGGCGGCGCGTTCTTCGGCCAGGTGACGGCGTTTGGTGCGCAGCATGTCGGTATGTACGCGCAGTGCGGCTCCTACACTCGTGCCGAAGCGCTCCGCCTGGATCAGCATCGCGACCAGCGTTTCCACATCGTCCACGCCCGTACGCATGGCCAGATTGCGCAGAGCTTTCGAGCGGCTCGAGCCGGCACGCAACTCCAGCAGCACGAGCGAGAATTCATCGCTCAACACCTGGCTCTTCACATGAATCTCGTCGGCAACGCGCAATATCGCGGCGTCGACCCCGAGGCCCGCCTCAACGCAGACGGTCATCAGATCGAGCGCATCCGGCAGGCTCTCGAAGATGTCCTGTTGCCGCCGGTCGATCCGGCGCGTCAACACGGCATTCGGCACGTAGTAGCCGAGCGTCGCCAACAGCATCAGCAATGCGGCGACCAGCGCTAGGCTGTGCGGCACGTTGCTCGGCAAACTGCCCAGCATGAGCAGGGCGATCAGTGGCAAGCCGAGCGCCAGCACCGTTTTCGCGGCGAAATAGATCGCTGGCGCCGAGGCGCCGCGCCAGCCGGCGTTCATGAAGCGGGTGCGCAACGCCGACTTGTCCCAGCCCTCGGTGGGTAGCGAGAGCTTCGCTACGTGGGCCGAGGCTTTGGCGATCGTCTCCATCCATTGCGGGCGACCGTCCCCCATTGCACTTCCCGCACTTCCGGCGTTCGTGGCGCTCACACCTCGCCCGACGACCCCTGGTGCGATTGCGTCGAGGCGTCGCTGCAAGACGTTAGGCCGCGTGATGAGCATGACGCCCAGCGCCGCGCCAAAGACGATGATGAAGGTCGCGCCCAATAACACGATCTGCATGGTGTTCATGATTTCCTCGCAAACTTGCCGCTCATTGCTACGGGTGCTCAGACGTGGATCCGGATGATCTTGCGCATCCAGACAATGCCCAGCAACATGCTGATCAGCGATCCACCGATCATCTTTTCGCCTGCCGAATCGTTGAACAGCCCCATAAAAAAGCCTGGATTGATCAACATGATCACGCCGGCCAGCGCAAACGGCAGTACGCCGAGAATCCATGCGGACAGACGCCCTTCAGCAGACAGCACTCTCACCTTGCTGAGCAGCTTGAGCCGCTCGCGAATGATCTGGCTGATGTTGTCGAGGATTTCGGACAGGTTGCCCCCAGCCTCGCGCTGGATCAGCACCGCGATGACGAAGTAGCGCAGATCCATGACCGGCACGCGCGCGACCATGTTCTTCAGCGCGTCGTTCATCGACACGCCGTAGCTGATCTCATCGAAGGTTGTCTGAAACTCGCCGCCCAGCGGGTTGGCCAGTTCTTCTGCCACCATGCCAAGTGAACTCGGAAACGAGTGGCCGGCACGCAACGCTCGGGCGATCAGGTCTGCGGCTTCGGGCAATTGCTGCTCGAGTATCGCGATGCGCTTCGAGCGACTGCGGGAGACGAGTCCAAGCGGCAGCAGCGCAAAAGCTGCTGCGAGAGCGAGCGTAGGCAGGATCGGCAGGCCGGCAAATAGCCCAATGACCGCCACTATGCCCGGTAGCGCCAGCGTATACGTCAGAAACCGCGCCACCGACCAGTCGCGGCCGGATTGCATGAGCAACCGGTCCAACGAATGGATGCGCGGAATCGTCAGCAGCCATCGCGTCAGCGACGGCGAATCGCTCAGCATCCGCGCCTTCAGGATCGACATTTGTCCGGTGCCGATCTGACCGCCTGCTGACATCGCGCGAATACGCTGGTCGAGCCGCTTGACGCCCGCGCCGTGATGGCTGTTCCACCACACATAGGCCGCCTCGATCACCAGCACGACGGCCAGGAACAGCAATACGGCAAAGCCCAGAAATAACCGGTTCATGACGCACCCCTGGAGATCGGTTCAGACTTCGTAGCGCTTCTGCGGATCGTAGATATGGTCTGGCACGCTCACGCCAAAGGCCTGCAGACGCTCGGTGAATTGCGGCCGCACCCCGGTCGCGCAGAAATAGCCTTTCACGCGTCCCTCGCTATCGAGGCCCGTGCGCTTGAAAGTGAAAATCTCCTGCATGTTGATCATGTCGCCTTCCATGCCGGTGATCTCCTGAATGCTCATCAGCTTGCGGCGGCCGTCGGTGAGACGCGAGGCCTGGACGATCACCGTGATCGCCGAGGCGACCTGCTGGCGCATCGCTTTGGCCGGTAGCGCGAGGCCCGCCATGCTGACCATGTTTTCGAGCCTGACCAGCGCATCGCGCGGCGTGTTCGCGTGGATCGTCGCCATCGAGCCTTCGTGACCGGTGTTCATCGCGTGCAACATGTCGAGCGCCTCGCCGCCGCGTACTTCGCCGAGGATGATGCGGTCTGGGCGCATCCGCAGCGCGTTCTTCACGAGCGAACGCTGGCTGATCTCGCCTTTGCCTTCGATGTTCGGTGGCCGCGTTTCGAGGCGAAGTACATGCTCCTGGCGCAGTTGCAATTCGGCCGCGTCTTCGATCGTGACGATCCGTTCGTCCGATGGAATGAAGCCCGACAACAGATTCAGCATGGTCGTCTTGCCGCTACCGGTGCCACCCGAGATCAACACGTTGATCTTTGCTTTGATGAGCGCTTCGAGCAGTTGCACCATCGGCGTAGTGAAACTCTGGTATTCGATCAGGTCCGACACTTTCAGCGGGTTGACCGCGAAACGCCGGATCGAGAGCAGCGGGCCGTCAATTGCCGAAGGCGGAATGATCGCGTTGATACGCGAGCCGTCGGCCAGCCGGGCATCGACCATCGGCGTGGACTCGTCGATGCGGCGCCCGACCCGCGAGACAATCTTCTCGATCACCTTCATCAGGTGCGCGTTGTCGTAAAACTGCACGTCGGTGGCCTCGAGCTTGCCGCGCCGCTCCACGTAGACGTGATGCGCGGTGTTGACGAGGATGTCCGAGATAGTGTGATCCTTCAGAAGCGGCTCCAGGGGGCCGAGCCCCAGCATCTCGTCCTTGACATCCTGTACTAGCGCGCGCCGCTCGACATCATTCATCAGGATGTTGCGCTCTTCCATGAGCTTGCCGACCAGTTGCGTCAACTCGCGTCCAACCTGCTCCTGGGACAAGTGCTGCAGCTTGTCGAGTTCGACGCGCTCGATGATTGCCTCGTGGATCTCCATCTTGAGTTGCTGATAGGCGCGGCGTGCTAGGGCACCGTTCGGAGCCGGATCGGCCGTGCCGTTCGCCGGACGTACCGCAGGGCGTTCGACGGCGACGACAGCCTCCGCCATGACGAGGCTGGGCTCGATCTGTGCCTCGGCGGCTTGCTTGAAAAGGTGTTCGCGCAGTGACATGGCGGTACTCCGGTTCTTGTCTCAGGTTGTTGCTCGAGCCGTCTTGACTGACTCCGCGCGGCTTCAGGCCGGACTCGGCTGAACCCGCGCCTTGGAGCGGAACAGCTTGGTAAGCCTGGTGGTACCCGACGCCCTGGGCGCGGGCGCGAGGCTCTCGGCGAGTTCGGAGAGACTCTTCGAAATGGGGCTGTTCTTGTGCTGCTTGATGACCGGAACGCCCTGATTCACCGAATCGAGAACCGCGCGGACATCGTTTGGCAGTACTTTTGAAATCTTTGCACCGATCACGTCCTCCATGGTCTTCAGGGCGATCTGGCCGCGCTTGTCGTGCTGGTTGACGAGGACCCGCACGCGCTCGCCCGGATAACCGAGCGACTGGAACAGCTGCAAGAGTCGCTGGCCAGCGCCAATGTGCGGCACGCTCGAATGCAGTACCGGGAAGATCACGTCGCTGTGGTCGAGCGCGAAGATTGACACCGGGTTCACGCTCTGACCGACATCGAATATCACGAAGTCGTACTGATGGCGGATCAACGCTACGATCCGTTCAAGATGGGGCACCTTGATATCGACGGCCTTCACCGGGTCGCCGGCGCCGGCAAGCACATCGAAGTTGGGGTACGCATGAGTCAGGCAGGCATCGAAAAACGAGGCATCCAGACGGTCGATCTGCGCGCACACGTCTGCGATTGTCGCTGGAGGAGTCTTGTCGCAGACCAGATGGGCCGCACCCCCGAATTGCTGGTTCAGATCGACCAGCAGTACGCGCTTGTCACGCAGCGACGCAATGGCATAGCCGAGGTTGGCGGCAAGGAAGGTGGTGCCGCTACCGCCCTTGCACGAGACGAACGACAGCACCTGGCCATCGCGATGGTCCGCCTCGGCGCGGCGTCCGGCGACGCGCTTGAGGTCGGCCACGAAGCTGTCACGCTCGATCGGCCACAGCGCGACGTTGCGCACCCCGGCGCGCATCGCCTGAATCAGCAACTCGTGTGACGGCGACGGCGTGATCAGCGTGCAGACCAGTTCGCGACGGCGACCCGATAGCTTTTCGAGCGCGCTGATATCGTCCCCGGTAAGATGGTAGCCGTCGAAGATCAACAGGTCGGTGACTTGCAGCGCATCCTTGTCGGTGCACACTTGCTGCAGGCCGTTCGCGAGCGTGCGAAGCTGATGCCCGATGCCGCTCGCGGCAATGATTGCGGTGATCTGCTGGGTACGCCCCGGGTCCGATGAGACTAACAGGATATTGATCATTTCTTGTGCTCCACTTCACTTGTTTGCGGCCTGCCTGTCGTACGACACCGCAGCGATGATTACGGCGATCCCGTGCTCGAACCCGAAGAGCCGAGGCCGACGCCATACGGCGAGCTCACGAATGCCGGTTGAGAGAACGACTTGTCGTAGCGGAACATCGTGGCTGCCGCGGCGCCGCCGTCGATTCCAGTGACCGGATCGGCATTGGTGCCAGCTTGCGGATTCAGCACCTGCGAGGCGCTGATCTGTTGGACGCTCTCGCCGAAGTGCGCGTCCCACTGTGGCGTCGAGGTCAGGCAACCGGCGAGCGACAGGCTGATGCCTGCACAGACGACAGCGCGAATCAATGGTTTGAGCGTTTTCATGTTCGGCCCCAGTTGAAGGTGAAGTTCGTAAGCGCTGCTGGCGGGCTTAAGGCGCTTTCGCGGTGTTGACCGGCAGCATGACGCCGTGATCGGGCACACCATCCGGAAGAGCCGTCGCGACTGGAGTCGTTACAGCGACCGGGGTTGTCACAGCGGGCGAGGCGGTGGGAACAGCGGGAGCAACCGGAACAGCCACGTTCGCATTTCCGGCAGCCGGGCTGGTTGGCGGCAGTGCGGATTGAGGCGCGCCTGCAGCAGGCGGCGGTGTGTGTGGTGCCTTGCCTTCCATGTTGCCCATCAGCAGCACACCTGCCTCGTTGACGTCGCCGAAGCGATCGGTCGGCAGCGTGTAGTTGGCCGGTAGCGGCTTGACGAGACGCGGCGTCACGACAAACACCAGTTCCGTGCGGTCCTGTTGGAAGTTTGTGCTGCGAAACAGTGCACCGAGAACTGGCACTTCGCCGGCACCCGGCAGCGCGTTGATCGTGCCCGTAACGTTGTTTTTGATCAGGCCGCCAATCGCGAAGCTCTGACCGTCCATCACCTGAAGGGTGGTCGAAGCGCGGCGTGTCGTGATCAGCGGCAGCACCGAGGTGGTGTTGCCGGTCGACGAGGTGACCGTGGCGCCGGTCGGCGACAGGTCCGACACTTCGGGTGCGACCGTCAGGTTGATGCGGCCGCCCTCAAGCACGGTCGGTGTGAAGGTCAGGCCGATACCGAAGTCTTCTTCCTGCAACGTGATTGTCGTCGTGCCGTTGGCCGTCTGCGCAACCGGGATGAACACCTTGCCGCCAGCGAGGAAGCTTGCCTGCTGGCCGCTGATAGCCATCAGGTTCGGCTCCGCAAGCACCTTGACCAGTTGATCGCTTTTTTGTGCGTCTATCGCCAGGCCGAACGGCAGCTTGTTCGACTTGACCGCTGCGGCCTTACCCGCACCACCGCTCAGGAAGTTGGCGAGCAGGCCGAAGGACCAGCTGCCGAAGCCTCCATTCAGACTTGCCTCTGCGCCGAGTTCGTCGATGAGGGTCTTTGAGACTTCCGCGACCTTCACTTCCAGCATGACCTGCTGCGGCGCGGCTACCGTCAGCATGTTGATGATGCGAAGGTTCTTGTCGGCAGGCTGCGCCTGGCCGCCCCCGCTTCCCGCGGCTGCCGCGCCCGCGCCGGAAGCGCCGCCGGCCGGGACTTGCGCGACAGCCTTGGTGGCGCGCTGCAAGAAGGCGTTGGCCAGTTCGACGACACGCTGTACCTTGACGGCATCCGCCACAGTGCCGCTCAGCACCAGGCTATCGGCGGCGGCACTGATGCGCACGTCGTGTTCTTCCGGCATCAAGGCCGCGAGTGTCGCCTGCAGGCCGCCGGGGTCGACGCCGACCACCACGTCGATCACGCTGCATGAGCCGCTGCGGCCCTGGATGATCATATTGGTTGCGCCGACGTCGGTGCCAAGCAGGTACAGGGTCTGCGGCGACACCAGCATGGCCTGGACGATATCCGGGTTGCCGACAGTACGGGTGCGCACGGCTTCGGGCAACGCGACCATCGTCGACTTGCCGACCGCTACGTTGACGGTGCTGTGCTCGCGGACGTCGCCCGTGCAGCTCGGCCCCTTCGACTGACCAGCCTCGGCGGCTGTCGCGGCGGCGCGGCTCACACCTATGGTCAGACTCACGCCGTTGGACGCTACCGTGAGCGGCCTGGCGGTGTCGGCGCCGCTCGATTGCGCATCGACTTGCGTAGTGCACAGCGCGAGGCACGCCAGTGCGACCAGCGTGATCCGCCCGATCTGCTCGATTTTCCGCTTCGACTCGCTATGCGGACGGCGTTGCGTGCCGCTGTCATGAAGGTGGTTCATTTGCATTCCCCCGGATGAAGCTGTGAGCCGCCACCAGCCTGTCGTCAGCCTGATTGGTCAGTCCCGTTGAATTCTTGTTTTACTGCACCTGCTTCTCGCTGTCTGTTGCTCGCCAGCCGGTCTCGCGGCGAGGTCAAATCAGAAGCATTCCTGACCGTTTTGCGTACCTGTAATCACCCGGATGCAGTTTCCGGGATGCGCCGCCACCCGCTGCACGACCCGCACGGTCTTGACCTCGGGCTTCGGCGCGGGCACGGCGACCGGCTCCTTTAACAGCGAAACTTTGGTTGCGCCGCCGGTGGTGTCGTCAGCGGTATCCACCTGGTTGCGTAGCACCAGCGAGAGCGTGCCGACACTTCGGGCAAGGTCGATCTTTTCCGCCTGTTCTGGCGATACCTCGAGCGTCACCGCATTGACGACGCGCGGCTTGGTATCGTCGCGGCTCACCTCCTGGGCGACTGCCAGTACGAGAATCTTCTCGAGCACGATCTTCGAGATGTTGCGGTCGTGCGCATCACCGGTCGCAGCAGTGCTGTCTTTCTGCGTATTGACGATGATGTCGACGTAGTTGCCCGGCAGAGCAAAGCCCGCCACACCGATCACGTCATTCACCCGCACGGTGATGGCCCGCTTGCCTTCGCCGATCACCGCCGAGAGGCCGCCCAGCGTGCCGACCGGCGCGAGCTTGGCTTCGAGCAGCGGTTCGCCACGTTGTGCGCTTGTCTTCAGTACACGGCCGTCGAGCTTTTGCGGGTCGGTGAAGGCGCCTGCCGGAATGCTGCCGGCGGGCCAGTCGACCAGCTTGACGAATTCGGGCGTGAGGCGTTGTCCGAGGTTGATGTCCGTTGCCGCGACGACAACCTTCGTCGAAGGGGTCGCCTGGGTTTGCATCCAGCGCGACGCGAACAGGACGGCGGCCAGTGCAGCGATGGTCGCCACAGTCAGCATTGCCAGCGCTCTCATATTTTTCATGTCGTACTCCTTAACGGATTGACTCGCCAGGCTCGCGCCTGCGCCCCCGGAAATCCGATCTGTTAATGCAGCAATACCATTACAGCCATGGTTCCAAGCGCGATGGCCACACCGTATGGAAGCCGTCCGAGCGAGGTCGTCTGTGTCTTGTGTTGCTCAAAACTGGTACACATCAGGAACATGCTGTTGCCCGCGTGACGCAACTGACGGCGTTGGACCACGAGAATCAGCGCCCACAAGCCGCCCACAAAAAAGGTCAAGAGCGCAATCAGCAGCACAGCCGAAGGCCCGACGAAGGCACCGATCACCCCCATCAGCTTCGCATCGCCCGCGCCGAATGCTCGCAGCACGTAGAACGGGAGCATTACTGCAATGCCGGCGGTAAGTCCCTGCAGTCCCAGCCACAGTCCCGCGGTTTCGCCATGCGCGGTCCACTGAACCGGCACTGCCACGATCAAACCGAGCAGGACCAGCACGTTGGGAATGCGGCGCGACCGCAGATCGAAGGCGGCGGCAGAGATCACCAGTGCAAAGACACACAGCCCGGTCGGAAACGCGAAAGTGTCCATGAGGAAACCTGTTTTATTTCTGTGTTCTAAAACCTTGTGGTCCGCGTCGCCAGCGCCCGTGTGGGCGGCTGGCTCTGCCCCATCCGCAGCTCCGGGCGTTTGGTCGTCGGCGCCGGCGTTGGTTGCCAGCGCATCGACCGGGGCGCCCGGAAGATGCGTGTGCTTACTTGGCTGCGCCGCCGGTGGTGTTGTTCGAAGCGGTCTGCAGCTGATTCCCGACGTTGGTGAACAGTGCGCTGAGACTCGTCCCTGCCAGCGTCGCGCCAGCGATAATCATCACCGCGATCAACCCAGCCAGCAGGCCGTATTCAATCGCAGCAACACCTTCTTCTTCACGGACAAAGCGCTTTACTTCGTTGATGATCGTGTTCATGGTCAGTCCTCGTTGTGTTAAGAATTTAAAAGCTCATGAGAAGAAAGCACCCGCTGCGGGTCGGGCACCGAAACATCTGCCGCTTTGGGCGGCTCGGGCAAGGTCCGACTCGGGTGGCGCTGACCGGTTGAGCGATGCGAAGCGTTTATTAAGGAGTGCTTCGCGGGTATCACCGGCTGAACCATCCAAACCGTCCCTGCCTCGTTCCAGGCGCTGGACATGCCGATCAACTGGCTCTCCAGCCCGGCCTCCAGGATTCGCCTCGCCGTATCCGGCATACCGCGCCCCGAAGTCCGTTGTTGCCGCTTGACTGTTTCCCCCGGCAGCAGTCAAACGACACCTGAATCTGCATCTACTGCATTGCTGCCTGGTGCAGGACATTTAGCGACGATCGTGCCAGGGACCTCAAAAGCCTTGTGGGTGCTGGGTCTGGCGACCGTCGGCCGAAATCAGACATGGCACTCGAAAAGGTGTTAGTAAAAGTTGTTTCAGAATGTTTCTGAGATCAAAGCGCGAAGTTCGCGTGTTGCGAGGTGTTCTGTGCGAAAGCGCACATAGCGTTCTACGCGGTATGCGGACTATGCGGAATGGCTAGAAGTGGCTTGCAGACTGGATCTGCGGCCATATCCGGGGTGGTCGCACCGGGTGTGCTCGGGAAGAAAGGTGTTATAGCGCACAGAGACGGAAATGTCTCAATCACGAGACGGGCATCGGGTTATGTAACAGGCCGCTGGCGCGGATTACCTGCCAAGCAAAGGTTTGCCTGGTACGGTAAAGGGGGATGGGTTTTTGCGGATATCGGTCAGAAATGCCCGTCGATATTGAAGGCAGGTCAAAAATGCCGTGCGAAATCCGGGAGAAAACGGGGCGTCGTCGTGTTTCTCAAAGTTGAAACGAGTCGCGGATTGAGTGTCTCAAGAATCGTCGTTTGGACGCAAAGATGAATGCGCGCGGCGTGTGTGCAAAGTACCGCGGACCGATGGTTGCAGACAAAACCCGGTATCCCGCATCGCTCCGCCGCAATGACATTACCGCTCGCCCGCCACGAGACTTATCGATAGACTTGTTGGCTGACGTTATACAGAGCAAAGCGTGCGCGCATCATTGTGCGAGCACGCAACATCAGGAGATTGAAAATGCGAACCAGTGCCCGAAACCAGTTTGAAGGCGAAGTGGTGGAACTCAAGCACGGCGCCGTGAACGACGAGGTCACGCTACGCACGCAGGACGGCCTCGAGATCGTCGCGGTCATCACGCATGGCAGTGCAACATCGCTTGGTCTCGCCCAGGGTAAGCCGGCAATCGCGCTGGTGAAGGCTTCATCGATCATCGTGATGGTGGACGTCAAGAGTAGCCAGGTGTCGGCGCGTAACTGCATTGCCGGGACGGTGTCTGCTGTCACCAAAGGCGCGGTTAATTCCGAAGTCGAGATTGCTGCACCGAACGGCGCGCAGATCGCTGCGATCATCACCAATGAAAGCGTCGACCGGTTGGGTCTCGCAACGGGTAAATCCGCCACGGCCATTTTCAAGGCGTCGAGCGTGATCGTAGGCGTCGAGCAATAACGAGGTGTTGGGCGGTGGGGCTGCTCGCTGTCACAGCCGGCAGCCCCATCCCCTGTCTGATACACCGCCTGAGCGCCGTCACTTGATAGGAAAGCTGCGCACATAACTGGTCCCGCCGGATGACGGCCCGCGGTCGACCGCATACAGGACATGATGCGCGGCATCGATCGCGACGCCTCGGGCATCCTGGAAGTCGTTGGCGATCACGCTGACCGTGCCGTCCGGGGCGATCGCGCAGAGGCCGTTCTTGTTGCATTTCGTATAGAGCCGACCCTTGCTATCCACGGTCATCAGATCGGGGCTATCTACGCGTGCAAACACGGTAGGCGTCACCGGCGCCGGAGAGCTCAGAAGCGCACCCAGGTTCGCCTTCACGATATTGCCGTTGGCCTGATCGGAGACAAACACGTTCCCCCCTGATACGGCAATCCCAACCGGTTTGCCGAGCCCTGTGAGCAGATCGCGTTCGGTTGCGGCGTGCGTCGCCTCGTCATAGGTCACCAGACTCAGGGCACCTTGCGGCGGGTTGCTGCCGGTCTTGATGAACCAGGTAGACAGGAGCTGGCCAGGCGCAAGCTCAACCAGTCCCAACCTGCGCCGGGCCGGATTGGGTCCGCTTAGCGCCACGGTTGTGCCATTGCCGCTGACTTCGAATATCGCGCTCGCGGTACCAAACCCGAACCGTTCGGCGAGCAGGGCGCCCGACTGCGCGAAGGTGATCTGGCTGAGGCTTTTACCCTGGGCCACTCCAACCGGAATCTCTGCATATGGCGTGAATGCCCCTCCGTGCGAGGACAACACGCTGCTGGTGCGGTCATCGGTGATAAAGAGCGCGCCATCGGCTGGCCGCACGGCAATCCCGTTTGGCAACGCATCGACGGCGGTTTTCTGCGCCTGGACAACGGTTCGAGGGGTACTGCAACCGGCCAGCGCTGCGACAAAGCTAAACGTTGCGATGACCGCTGCGGTTTTACGCAGCCTGACAGGCGATGCAAGCATGTTTTCTCCAGAGGGCTTCAGCCTGATTAGACGGGAGACGCACAACTCGCGTTACACAAGGGCGCCGGGTTCAAGCTAAGGTACCAGCGACCGCCGACTGACGCACGATCACTCGACACTCGTCAGCAGTTCGATACTGTCGAGCTGCGCCGCGCAGGTGTCGCGCACTATCGACACGAAATCCTCGAAGTAAGGACGGCCCGCTGTCCCCTTCGGCGCGATGGCGTAAAGCTCGCTCCATAGCCCGCTCGTGCCGACGCGTTTCGCCAGCACATAGTCGTGGTCGACGTAATTCTTCAAGCCCCAGTTCGGCAACGCTGCGATACCCCGGCGGCTCGCCACCAGTTGCATGATCGCAATGGTCAACTCGGCGGTACGGCGTTCGAGCCGGATGCCGGCCGGCTCCAGCACCTCGCGGATCAGGTCGATGCGCGCTTCGGGAACCGGGTAAGTGATGAGGGTTTCGCCGCGCAGATCTTCAGCGGTCAGACGCCGCTTGCTGCGCAGACGGTGTTCATTGGCAATCACCACCTGGATTTCAAACCTGAACAGCGGTGCGATATCCAGATTGCGCCGGGTGGCCGGTTTTGATCCGATCACCACATCGGCTTTGCCCTCGCTCAGGAGCCGCATTGGATCTGCGTGAAATCCCGCCACAAGGTCAACCTCGACCTCCGGCCAGCGGCGCCGGAACTCATCCATCACCGGCATCAGCCAGTCGAAGCACGTGTGGCATTCCAGCACGATGCGAAGCTCGCCGCGCACTTCGTCCTTCAGGCGAACCAGATCCCGTTCAGCGGCCGCTACTCCCGCCACCGTTTCGCGAGCGAGAGCCAGCAGCCGTTCGCCTGCCACCGTAAAGCGCAGACCTTGCCGGGTCCGCTCGAATAGCGATACCTCGTAGTGGGCTTCCATGTCGCGGATCTGGTGGGATAGGGCGGACTGACTGAGATTCACGCGCTCGGCGGCAGCGACGAGCTTGCCCGAATCGGCAATCGCGATCAGCGAGCGAAGATGACGCAGTTCAAGCATGCTGCCGCCCGCGGTGGCCGTAAGCCAGGGTGTAGTTGATATGAATGTGGCTCATACGATAATGAAAAGATGTCGCTTGATGAATCATAGCGTGCCTCTCAAACTGTGCGCCATTCAGTCAAGGATCGGCAATGGCTCGCACCCACATACATAGTTTTCCGCGCATCGGCGCGCATCGCGAACTCAAGTTCGCCCAGGAATCGTTCTGGCGTGGGGAGTCTGACGACGCGTACCTGCGCGGCGTCGCGCGGGAATTGCGCGCGCGTCACTGGGAGCAGCAACGCGCGGCAAAGCTGGACTTCGTGACGGTCGGCGATTTCGCGTACTACGACCCCATGCTGAATCTGACCGCACTGTTGGGCGCGCTGCCCGAGCGCTTCGAATTCGAGCCGGCGGCGTTGTCGTTGGCTCAGTACTACGAACTGGCGCGCGGTAACAAGGCGCAGCCGGCCATGGAAATGACCAAGTGGTTCGACACCAACTACCACTACCTCGTGCCGGAGCTGGGACCGCATACGACCTTTAACGGCGGCGTGAACTGGTTCTTCGAAGAGATCGATGAAGCGCTTGCGCTCGATCTTCCGGTCAAACCGGTGTTGATTGGGCCGATCACGTATCTGTGGCTGTCCAAGAGCCAGACGCCGGGTTTCGACCGCTTGTCGCTGCTGCCGAAGCTCGTGATCCGCTACTTACGCATTCTTGATGAGTTGAAGCGGCGTGGTGTCGAGTGGGTGCAGATCGACGAACCCGCGCTGTGTCTCGACCTCGACGCTGAGTGGCTCGAAGCGTTTTCAGCCGTGTATGACGTGCTGGGCGCCGCAGGCGTGAAGGTATTGCTGGCCACCTATTTTGACACCGCCGCCGATCACGCCGCGCTCGTCGCGAAGCTCCCGGTCCACGGCGTGCATATCGATCTGGTCAGGGCTCCGCAGCAACTCGACACGTGGCGCACGGTGCTGCCGAAGGACAAGGTGCTGTCGGTCGGTGTGATCGACGGACGCAATGTCTGGCGCGCTGCTTTGCGCGAAATCGTCGGATCGTTGCAGCAGTTGCATGACGAACGCGGCGACACGCTCTGGATTGCGCCGTCGTGTTCGCTGCAGCACGTCCCCGTTTCGCTCGCAGTGGAGAAGCGGCTCGATCCCGAGGTGAAGACATGGTTAGCCTTTGCGACGGAAAAGCTCGCGGAAATCGGCACGCTTGCGCTGGCGTTACGTGATGAGGCCGCGGCCGAGCCTTCGCTTGCCGCCGCGGACAAGGCTCTCGCTGCGCGGCGCGCGTCGAAGGCGGTCACGAACGTGCTGGTGCAAAGAAAGATTGCGGCCGTGACAGAGGCGATGGCGAGCCGCAAGAGCCCGTTCGAAGCCCGCAGCCGCGTGCAGCGGCACGCCCTGAAGCTGCCGCTCCTGCCCACTACAACGATTGGTTCGTTCCCGCAGACGCCCGCGATCCGCCAGGCCCGCGCGGCTTATAAGCGGGGCGAATTGCGCGCGCTCGACTACCTCGAACGCATGCGCGCCGAAACGGCCACGGTGATGCGCAAGCAGGAGGAGCTCGGACTCGATGTGCTGGTGCACGGTGAGGTAGAACGTAACGACCTGGTCGAGTTCTTCGCTGAGAAACTGTGGGGCTATGCGATCACCGAAAACGGCTGGGTGCAGAACTATGGTTCGCAGTGCGTGAAGCCGCCCATCATCTTCGGCGACGTATTTCGTCCCGAACCGATGATGGTGGATACCGCCTGCCACGCACAGTCCCTGACGGACCGTCTGGTGAAGGGCGTGCTCACAGGACCGGTGACGATGCTCGAATGGTCTTTCGTGCGCGACGACCAGCCGCGCTCGACAACTGCCTTGCAACTGGCATTGGTGATTCGCGACGAAGTGAACGACCTGGAACAGGCTGGCATCCGCATCATTCAGATCGACGAACCGGCGTTCCGCGAAGGCCTGCCGCTACGCAAGGCGGATTGGACCGCCTATCGGGAATGGGCGACGCAGGCGTTCAGGATCGCCTCGAGCGGGGTCTCGGATGCCACGCAGATTCACACGCATATGTGCTATTCGGAGTTTAACGACATCCTGCCGTCGATTGCGGCGCTGGACGCGGACGTCATCACGATTGAAACCTCGCGTTCCTCGATGGAGCTGCTCGACGGCTTCGGCGAATTTGCCTATCCGAATGGAATTGGGCCAGGAGTCTATGACACGCATTCGCCGCGTGTGCCGAACGTGGACACGATGGAGCGCTTGCTCGAGCGCGCCTGCGAGGTGATTCCCGCCGGGCGTTTGTGGGTGAATCCGGACTGCGGTCTGAAGACGCGTGGCTGGCCGGAAACGGAGGCGGCCCTTAGAAACATGATCGCGGCAGCGCGATCCATGCGGAAGAAGCTCGAAGAAACGGCGAAGGGGGAGAAGCGGGAAAGCGCGAGCGAAGCAGCAGCCTGAGGGCGCTGGCTGCAGGCTTGCTGCACGCGTGATGGCGTTTCCGCCATCACGCGATACTCACGTCAAACTCAAATCCCCCAGCTCAGACCTCAGCGACGCGGCGACGGCGCAGGAAGTCGGAGATTGAGCTGACCACGTCCGGCTTACCCTTGTTACCGTCGATATACGGGCTCCACGGCTGCGCGCGCACAGTCGTCTTGGTGCGCCAGACTACGTTGAACTGACCATCGGCGCGCACTTCGCCGATCATCACCGGCTTGTGCAGGTGGTGGTTGCCGTCCATCTCGAGCGTGAAGCCCGACGGCGCCGCAAACTTCTGGCCGATCATCGCCACGCGCACCTTGTCGACATCGGTGCTCTTGGCCTTTTCGGCCGCCTGCTTCCACATATGGATACCGACGAAGGTCGCTTCCATCGGGTCGTTCGTGACGCGCTTGTCGCCGCCCGGCAGGTTGTTGTCCTTGACCCATTTGGCGAACATCGCCTTGAACTTGGTGTTCTCCGGATTACGCAGCGACATGAAGTAATTCCACGCAGCGAGATTGCCCACCAGCGGCTTCGTATCGATACCGCGCAGTTCTTCTTCGCCCACCGAGAACGCCACTACCGGCACGTCCGTCGCTTTCAGGCCCTGGTTGCCCAGTTCCTTGTAGAACGGCACATTCGAGTCGCCGTTGACGGTCGAGATCACCGCGGTCTTGCCGCCCTGCGAGAAAGTCTTGATGTTGGCGACGATGGTCTGATAGTCGCTGTGACCGAACGGCGTGTAGACCTCCTGAATATCCGCTTCCTGAACGCCCTTCGATTTCAGGAACGCGCGCAGGATCTTGTTGGTCGTACGCGGGTACACATAGTCCGTGCCGAGCAGGAAGAAGCGCTTGGCGCCACCGCCTTCTGCACTCATCAGATACTCGGTAGCGGGAATCGCCTGCTGGTTCGGCGCGGCGCCCGTGTAGAACACGTTGCGCGACATTTCTTCGCCTTCATACTGCACGGGGTAGAACAGCAGGCCGTTGAGTTCCTCGAACACCGGCAGCACCGACTTGCGCGACACCGAAGTCCAGCAGCCGAACACCACAGCACACTTGTGCTGCGTGATCAGCTGGCGTGCCTTCTCGGCGAACAGCGGCCAGTTCGAAGCCGGGTCCACGACTACCGGCTCGAGCTGGCGGCCATTGACACCACCGCTTGCGTTGATCTGTGCGATCGTCATCAACGCGGTATCTTTCAGCGACGTTTCGGAGATCGCCATCGTGCCCGACAGTGAATGCAGAATGCCTACCTTGATCGGACCGGTGTCGCCTTGTGCGAACGCGGAAGGAATCCCGCCTGCGACCCCCGTCACACCCGCAACCCCTGCTGCCGATGCGACCTTCAGAAACTCACGCTTGTTCATTGATCGTCCTCTGCCATTTTGAAAGTTGGATATCGCCTTGAATACAAGGCGCAGTGCTTGAGCAACTTCCAAGCCAGGCGGGGGATGAGGAACGGGAGGCTTTGCCACGCTTGCGACGTCGAGAGACGCTGTGTGACAGCGGTGCGCACGACGCGCCACGCTGGTGCGTCGTGCACGTATCCAGGGATGGCGAAGGCGCTAGATCGCTTCGCGCGCACCGTAACGTTCGCGCGCGGTCTGCATCATATAGAGCGTGATGCGTTTGACCTCGGCCTGACTCTCCGCGATATGAGCACGGATCATCTGCTGGGCGTTCGACGCTTCGCCCGCAAAGATCGCCTTGAGAATCGCCGCGTGTTCCTTATAGGTTGCCGCCACGCGCGGTTTCTTGGTGAAGTCCAGCCGGCGGATGATGCGGATGCGTTCGGTGATGTCCTCATGCATCCGAGCCATTTCGTTGTTGCCCACGGCGGCGACGAGACGTCCATGGAAGGCTTCGTCCAGCGCGGCGACGGTGGCGGGATCGTCAAGCTGCTTCTTCACGGGGACGCACCAGATCTCGCGCAGGGCGTCGAGCCGTGAGGTGGCGTCCAGCTCCACGAGCTTCGCGATTGCGGAAGTTTCCATCATGACGCGCACTTCGTAGAGGTCTTCGAAATACTTGAAGTCGAACGCGCGGACCTGCCAGCCGCTCTTGAAGTTGACATCCACGTAGCCTTCGCGCTGCAGCCAGAACAGCGCCTGCCGGACCGGTGTGCGGCTGACCTGCATACGTGTTGCGATATCGCCTTCGCTGAACTTGTCGCCTGGCAGCAGGCGGAAGTCGAAGATATCGGCCTTCAGTTGCGTATAGATTTGCGCAGCAAGGTTGCTGGCGCTTTTCGCCGGCGCAGTCGGCGCGCTGTTGTCCACCATCAGTATTTCCAGGTGCGTGAGGGGATGCGGCTAGCTTGTTCCAACGGCAACGGAAGATCGCGAGCTTGGATCATGATACGCGGCTTGCGATGGAATGTTTGGACGATTCCGGCGCGCAATGAGAGAAGCTAACGCGCGAGCCAGGCAGCCCAGCCGCCGAATGCCGTGATGTCCTGCGCATCCTGCAGGGCGTAAGGCTCGCAGATGAAACCCTTCACCTGTCTGCCGTCCGCGAGCGTTACAGTGCCGATGCCAAGTGGCGCAGGGACGCCAGCGACGAAAGAACCAAATGCAGTCGCCGGCACGTCCCAGAGTTCCAGCTGAATCGGTGCGCCGCTTTCGGAACGCAGCAGCCCTGGTTTCGGCGGAGTCGTGTTTGCGAGCGAGAAGAGACGATAGTTGCTCGCGGTCGTCGTGCTCTCCACGAAGCTTGCGCCGCGACTCGTCAGTTCATGGTTGAGCGGCATGCCGCGCAAATGGGCACCGACGACGGCGACGCGAATGGTGTCGCTCGCCGCGCTGCGTTTTGCCTCAGGCGCTGGTTGCGCGGCACCCGACTGCGCAGCCAGCGGCATTCCAGTCGCTCCACGCGGCAGCCCGGTGGCCCGATGCCATTGCGCCGCAAAGTCAGCCAGCGCGCGTTCCCGCCACGCCTCGCCAATGAAGGTAATCCCAAACGGCAGTCCGTCTTCGCGGAAGTTTGCCGGCGTGGCCACTGCGCTCCAGTCGAGCAGATTGACAAAGTTGGTGTACTTGCCGAGATTGCTGTTCAGACGCACCGGATCCGCCAGCAGTTCGGCGATCGTGTAGTGGGCCGGGGCAGTCGGCACGACGAGGGCGTCGAACTGCGCCAGCATCGAATCGGCGCGGCGTTTGAGATCGGCGAGACGGTAGATCGATTCGAAGGTATCGGTGGCGGAGAATTCCTTGGCCTTGAAGATGATGTCGCGCACAACCGGGTGAATGTCGGCTTCGTTCGAGCCAGCAAAGTCGCGAATCGCCGCATAGCGTTCCGCTACCCATGCGCCGTCATACAGCAGCGCAGTGACGTCGTCGAAGAGCGAAAAGTCGAGCGGCACGCAGATCGCGCCGCGCGCTTCAAGGTGCGCCACGGCGGCCTTGAAGGCTTGCGCGGACAGTTCATCGCCGAAGAATTCCGGCTGTGACGGGACCGCAAAACGCGGCGCGGCGGGAACGCGCCACTGAAGCGCGGAGGCGGGCGCTTCGCGGGACAGACCGTCGGCCAGATCGAGCGAGGCGGCCAGGTCGTACACGAGCGCGGCGTCGTCGAAAGTGGTCGCGAAGACCGACACGCAGTCGAGCGTGCGGCATGCCGGCACCACGCCTGTATTGCTGAACGCTCCACGAGTAGGTTTGATTCCGACGATATTGTTGAGGCCCGCAGGGACGCGTCCCGAGCCGGCCGTATCCGTGCCCAGCGAGAAAGGGACGATGCCGCGCGCAACCACCGAGGCTGACCCCGAACTCGAGCCACCCGAGATGTACTCGGAGTCGAAGCTGTTGGTCGGGATGCCGTAAGGGGAGCGCACGCCCACGAGGCCGGTCGCGAACTGATCGAGATTGGTTTTACCAATGACGATTGCGCCGGCATCGGTCAGCCGCTGCACGACCGTCGCGCTGCGCTCTGGCGTATAGGCGAAGGCGGGGCAGGCGGCTGTGGTCTCGAAGCCGGCGGCGTCGATATTGTCTTTCGCGGCGAATGGCACGCCATAGAGCGGCAGCTTCGTCAGATCGCCACCGACCGCGGTTAGCCTGGCCTCGAGGCCCGCGAGCTGCGCGTCGAGCACTGCTTGCGTCACGGTCGATATCCATGCGGGGTCATCTTCGGGCGTCAGTCCGCGGACCAGTTCGCCAAGCAACTGGGCGGGCGTCGCACCGTCCCGATACGCTTTCTGCCAATCCGAAATTGTCCATCCGCGCATCTCGTATTCCCTCTTGTGTACAAGTTCAGGGGAATTGTACTCAAGACTCATGCCAACCGCGCGGGGAGGCTGTCACGCCTTTTCAGGGCAGGGCGATACAGGCATGGACGCCACGCCTGAGCCGTTCTCCGATGCACCCGTCTGGCGCGAAACGCCCGATCGTTGGGCGTCAGAACCGCGCTGGTGCGATGTTGCAATGACGCGTCGATTGGCGGGAATTATTCCGGTCCCCGCTAGATTCGCAAGTAGAATGCGCGCAAACGACTCGTGGAAGCTGGTGCAAATCCAGCGCGGTCGCGCCACTGTGACCGGTTTCAGTCCGAACCGGAAGTCAGACCTCGGCGTCGTTGTCTACTATTCAACTGTGGGGCGCGCTATCCCCAGGATTCCAATAATGAAGCTTCGTCATCTCATCATCAGCTCCGCGCTGACGGTTACCGCTTGCCAGATCGCTCACGCCGACGACTCGTCGTCAACCCAGGATCAGGCCGTCGCGCAAACCACGCTACCGAATATCCTCGTCACCGGCGACACGCAGCATCTACCGCAATCGTTCGATCAGCGATACGCCACGACCCAGGTTCTGACTCGCGCAGATCTCGACCGTCTTTCGCCCATTGACCCAAGCATCACGCAGGCGCTCGCTACACTGCCCGGTGTGACCATTGCGCAGAACGGCGGCCCAGGTTCGCTTGCGTCCGTCAGCATCCGTGGCTCGGCGGGAAATCAGGTGGCCGTGTTTATCGACGGTATCCGGGTCGGTTCCGCGACCAGCGGTCAGGCCGAGTGGGCTGATCTGCCGACCTCCGCATTCGACCGCGTGGAGGTGATCTCCGGTCCGGCAGCCGCTTCGTTCGGCGCCGATGCGATGGGTGGCGTGATCCAGCTCTTCACGAACCACGCTTCCAATCAGCCCAATCAGACCACGGTCTCGGTGGGCGGCGGGTCGAACAAGACCTTCGATACGCAGGTCCGCACATCGGGCTCGGTCCCGTCCACCGGCGCGCTCTCGGCGTTGAGCGGGCTGACCTACTCGCTCGGCTTGCATGACTACAACACGGCGGGGATCGATGCGACGCAGCCGGTTGTCTTCGGTCACGAAGATGGCCGTAACCCGTACCATGCACAGGACGTGGATGGACGCCTGGGTTACGCGCACAACAACTGGTCGCTCTCCACCTTCTTCCTGTATCACCGCTCGGATCTCTCCTACGATAACGCGGGCGGCGACGACCGGCAGGCCGATTATCAGCTGACGACGGGAGCCGCGTTCCATCTGGATATCACGCCGTTCACGCAGCTCGATCAGTCGGTCGGCTACGCCACGGACCGCGAGTTCCTGTATACGAATACGCCGGGCATCCCATCCGACGAAATCGACTCGACGCGCCTGAGCACGTCGACCTCGCTGACGCATCAGGAGCGTGGGCCCGCGCTGTTCAACCTGCCGCTGTCCGGCGAGACCAAGCTTGCCTACGACTTCTCGCGCGAGCAGGCCTTCCTGCCGTACGACATTCCGTCGGGTGTGCCGACGCGCGACGATTCAGCGGTTTCGCTGCATCAGTCGGCGACGCTCGGCCCGTTGACCGTGTTCCTGGCAGGCCGTCACGAGATCATCGAGGGGCAGTCGGTCAATACCGGCAACGTTGCCTTGTCTTATGCGATCACGCCGGTTTATACGGCGCGCGTTTCGTATGGCAATGCGTTCCGTCTGCCGACCTTCGACGACCTGTACTATCCGGGCTACGGGAACCCAAACCTTCTGCCGGAGCGCAGCGATACGGTTGAGGCGGCGCTGGATGCCACAACGTCGTTCGGGACCTTCACGGCAGCGGTGTACGACACGCGCGTTCACAACCTGATCAATTACGACTCGGTGACCTTCCTGCCGGTGAACGTCGGACGCGCGCATATTCAGGGCATCGACCTGTCGTACAAGGGCACCATCGGCAAATCGACGCCGGTGAGCCTCTCGCTCGGTTTCCTGAATCCGCAGGACGTCACCGATCAGACCTGGCTTAACCGCCGCCCGCGTCAGACGTTCAGCCTGAACATCGATCACATGTGGGACGAGTTCCACCTGCACGCGCTGAGCACGGGCATCTCCGTGCTGTACGGTGGATCGACCTTCGACGATCAGGCCAACTCGATCTATCTGCCATCCTATACAACGGTGGGCCTGCGCGCTGCGTACAAGATTAACTCGCATCTCACCGTGTCCGCCAATCTGTCGAATCTGTTCAACCGGCAGTACGTAACCGCGTACGGCTACAACACGTTGGGCCGGACGGCGTTCGGCAAGCTGGCTTACACGTTCTAAGGCAGCGTTCCAGGCGGTGTTTCAGGCAGGGGAGCCGCGCTTCGGCCGGCGGACGGCTCGCAGCTTGCCGCTGCGTCCGCCGCCGCAGAAGAACTGCTCGGCTCCGTCGGACTCCAGCCCGGACACGTGGACGCCGGGCGGCATTTCGAGACTCTCCACGACTTCGCCACTGCGTGGATCGACGTGTCGTAGCTCGCTTTCGTTATCGTCCCATGTGGCGTGCCAAAGCTCTCCGTCAACCCACGTCACACCGGTGACGAAGCGGTTCGATTCGATGCTGCGAAGAACCTTCCCGGTTTCGGGGTCGATCTGAAGAATCTTCCGATCCCGATACTGCCCCACCCACAGCGACCCTTCGGCCCACGTGAGTCCTGCGGCATCGTCGCCGCCAGGGGCCGGGATCGAGGCGAGCACGCGGCCGGTCTGCGGATCGATCTTCTGGATGTGATGATCGGCGATCTGGTACAGGTGCTGGCCGTCGAAGGCCGTGCCTGCGTGCGCGGCGACATCGAGCGAGCGCAGCGTCTTGCCGCTCTGCGGATCGAGCACGTTCAGCCTGTCTCCGCTGGCAAACCAGACGTGCTCACCATCATAGGTGACGCCATGCACGCCATCGATACCCGGAAATGGGCCGTATTCATTGACGATTTCTGCTGTTGCACGCTTCATGGCGTCTCCCTGTTGGTCACCTGTCGATTCCATCATAATCAACCGGTAGCGGCGCGGGGAGTAACAATGTCGTCGTGAATCCCGGCAGGGCCGGGGTCATCCAGCGACGCGCCCGTCCACGTCCAAACGACTGCACCTTGCCGGCGGCCGCCAGCGAGTCGAGCGTCCGCTGTACGGTGCGCTGGCTGACGCCAAGCACAAGCGCGAGCGCCGAGCTCGACCATGACTCACCGTCGGCGAGCAAGGCGAGTACCACCGCATGTCCTTCTTCGACGGGTCGCGCCAGCACCACGATTTCTCGCGCCCGCTGCGGCGCCAGTGCAAAACCGGCTCTCGTTGCATTCACGCTCGCCAGCGTCCCGAGCAATGTGCGAAGCCGTCCGATTTCGACGCGCAGGCGTACGCGATGCGATTCGTCGGGATGCCGGGTGCGGAATGCCTGCGAGATCAGCGTGTCCCGTGGCACGTCGGACGGCCACGCTTCGGCGAGCGCGCGTGCAAGCGCGAACAACACAGGACGCCTTGCGAGCGAAACGACGGTGTCCGCTTCGCGCACGGCATAGTGGCATGCATCGACGATGAGCGTGTCGGATGCCAGTAAGGCTTCGACTTCGGCAAGCAGAAGAGGGCGTTCCTCGCCACATGCAATTAACCTTGCGGCGGGCGCGTTCAATACGAAGAATGCGTTTTCGACCTCAGCCTTCAACGCAGGGATGCCCGCGCGGTGCGCGGCGTATTCGGCCTGTTTGAGCGCGGCAAGGGCTGTTTGCGTGTGCAGGCGGCGCATTGCTATACCTGCGACGACCAGTTCGTGAGCGGCCCTGAGTCCGGGTGGAAAGGGCGTGGGGTCAAGTTCGGTGAGTGCGTGCTCAGCCTCGTCAAGGCGCCCAATCAGTAGCAGACGCCGCATCTCGAGATACCGCGCATACGCAGCATTAGCCCGGTCGCCGCTCGCTTCGAGCGTCGCCCGCGCGGCGTCGAGCGCCTTGGTGGGCCACGCGAGGTCGCGCGAGGCGAGCGCGATCTCGGCTTCGGCGACCACACATCGAGCCCGGGATACAGCCTCTCCTGCACCGAAGGCGCGTGCTGCACTGCGCACCAGCGCCCTGGCTCGCACGAAATCGCCGAGTTGCGCCATCGCGATGCCGCGTAGCGCAAGTGCGGGCGCGTCGTCGCGCAATGCGATCCGCTTCAGCGCGCCGAGCGGGTCGCCGGCCGCGAGCGCATGCGCCGCTGCTGAGACTGGCGAGTCCTTCGGCTGCTCTAATCGCGTCACACTTGTCACTCCCCCTCCTGCGGTGCCCGGGACTAATCTAGCACGACACCCAAGCCTCTCAGCGGATTTGGGAACGGAACAAACGACACAGGACACCTAAGGAGCGAATCATGACGACGACACATGCAACCGGGACACGCGAAGAATGGCTGGCGGCGCGGCTCAAATTGCTCGCAGCGGAGAAGGAGTTCACGCGCCGCGGCGACGAACTGGTGCAGCAACGCCAGGCCCTGCCGTGGGTGCGGATCGACAAGGCGTACCGGTTCGATACCGAGCAAGGCAGCGTATCGCTGGCGGAGCTTTTCAGTGGACGCTCGCAGCTTCTCGTTTATCACTTCATGTTCGGGCCGGACTATAAGGCTGGGTGCCCGTCGTGTTCATCGATTGCGGATGGGTTCGACGGCATCGCCGTTCACCTCGCTAACCATGACGTCACGCTCACCGCTGTGTCGCGGGCGCCGCTGGAGAAGCTGCTGGCCTACCGACGGCGCATGGGATGGACGTTTCCGTGGGCGTCCTCGGCCGGGAGCGATTTCAACTTCGACTTCAATATTTCGTTCACAGAGGCGCAACAGCGTGATGGCGAAGTCGAATACAACTACCTGCGTGGCCGGCATGCGATGGATGCGACACCGGCACCTGAGCCCGTCGTCCAGTTTGCAGCTAACTGCGGAACCGACGCGCAAACGTACGCGCGCGACCGGCCTGGAATGAGCGCTTTCATACTCGAGGATGGCGTCGTGTATCACACGTACTCCACCTATGCGCGCGGCGTGGACGGCATCTGGGGCATGTACCAGTGGCTCGACCGTGCGCCGAAGGGACGCAACGAGACGGGCGTCTGGTGGAAGCGCCATGATGAGTACGCCAGGGGTTGAGCCCAGTCATGAGTGACGTTCGCGCAACCGGTCAGCGGACACCGCGTGGGGCGTTCTTGCGCCACGCGGTTTTCCAACGCGCCGGCTTCACTTTTTACGGCATCTGCGCGCTGCTGTTTGCAGCAAGCGCGACGGTGACGCTCATGTGGTGCGCGTCGATGTCGGCGATGGGCGAGATGCCGATGCCAGGCGGCTGGACGATGTCGATGGCGTGGCTGCCGATGTGCGGACAGACATGGCCCGGTGTCGCGGCATCGTTCCTCGGCATGTGGCTCGTGATGATGGTCGCGATGATGCTGCCATCGCTTGCGCCTGTGTTGTGGCGCTATCGTGAGGCGTTGGCCGGGGCGGGTCAGACGCAGCCTGACCGGCTCACCCTACTGGCGGGCACGGCGTATTTCTTTGTCTGGGCCTTGTTGGGGCTGGCTGCTTTTGCGGTGGGCGCCGCGCTGTCGGCGCTGGAGATGCAGCTATCGGTGTTGGCGCGCGCCGTTCCGGTCGTGGCCGGTATGGTCGTGCTCGGAGCGGGGGCGCTCCAGTTCACTAGCTGGAAGGTCCGTCACCTTGGCTGTTGCCGGGAAGCTCCGGGGTACTGTGACTGCGAACTGCCAACGGATGCCGGCGCAGCGTGGCGATACGGCCTGCGCCTTGGGCTTCATTGCAGCTACTGCTGCGCTGGCCTGACGTCGATCCTGCTCGTTGCCGGGGTCATGAATGTTTGGGTGATGGCTGGGGTAACAGCGGCTATCACCGTAGAGCGTCTCGCGCCATTCAGCGAAGATGTCGCGCGCGTGATCGGCGTTGTGATTGTCAGCGTGGGCGTGGCTCTGGTCGGGCGAGCCGTAGGGTTGGGATGATCGGAAAGGCCGGGGTTTGAACCGGCTCGTCACTTGATATCGCCGCGCACACGGCCACGATTGCCCGCCGCCGTGTGCGTCTATATCAAGTCGCCGATGCGCTCAGCGTCGTGTTGTACGTGGTGCCCGTGATCACCACATTATTCAGCGTAATACCGCTGACATTGCTTACGAAGATCGGACCCGGCGCCGCCGACGCAGACGTCGAAGGCGTCGTCGGGGCCGCGCCCGTGCACACCGGCGAGCCGAGATTGCAGTTCGAGATCGTGACGCCGCTGATCGGACTCACGGTCGGCACCGGTAGCGGACCGTTGTAGTCGACCGCCTCGGGGCCCTGCATGACGATCGCCTGGAAGCACGAGTTCGACCCGGCGACGAAGCCCGAAGGCATTGAGTACGATACCGCCCCCGACACATCGCTCGCGTTCACGTTCGAGATGTTGATGTTGCTGATCACCGACGGAGTCCAGCGTACCGCATCGCCGGACGGGCTGTAATCGCAGTCGAACGTAATCAGGCCGCCTTGACCTGTGGACGGGTTCGTCGCGAGACCGGTCGTTCCGGTACCGGTGATCTTGCTGATGGCGGCGCCGAGCGCGCCACCGCCATATTTGCCGGCCAGGTTCACCCCGTTGGGCAGCGTTACACCGTTGATCCAGACGTTTTTGATGTAACCGCCGCGGTTCATGTTGGTCTTGAACCGCAGTGCGATATTTAGCGGATTGCTCGCCCAGTTCTCGTTTTGCATCGTCAGATTGCGCGCGTAGACGTTCTGCACGCCCGCACTCAATTCACTGCCGATCGTCAGGCCGCCGTGGCCACTCTGCATCGTACAGTTCTGCACGACGATGTTCTGCATCGGACCGTACTCGGTGTCGAGGTACTTGCCGGACTTCATTGCAATACAGTCGTCGCCGGTGTTGAACTGAACGTTCTGTACGAGCACGTAGTTGCACGCGTCCGGATCGAAGCCGTCGTTGTTCGGGCCAACGCTGTCGGCAAACACGCCGTCGATCACGACGTTCATGCAATCGGTTGGATGGTGCTGCCAGAACGGCGTGTTCTGCGTGTGGTAGTTCTGCAGGAGCACGTTCGTGCACCCGATGAACTCGATCATGCATGGACGCAGAAAGTGTCCGTTGCCGAAGATGCGGTCCTCGAACGGCACGCGCAGCTCGGACAGCGCGGGCAGATAGTTCTGGTCCTGGTTCCAGCCCGTGCCTGTGAGCAGGTCCATCAGCGAACCCGTCACACCGTACTGATTCGTAAAGGAGACATTTGCCTGCGGGTTCTTGATCTGGGAAGCGGGGAGGCTCGTCAGTGGGACGTTGTTCGGATTCGCATAAGCCTGCGATGGCGTCGACGAACCCGCACAGCCATACGTGTTGCTGCTGCCCTTGTAGGTCCACCAGCACGAGGTCGGCGGCTGATTGCTGAGTTGTATCGGCGTCATCGCCTGACCGTTCAGCACGCAGGTGTTGTCGTCGGCGGTCAGTGCAATGTTGGTCTGGCGGAACGCATAGATCGGCGAGCCGAAATTCAGACAGTCGTTCGCCTGCCAGCGCGTGTGGTACAGATTGCCGTTCGCCGTCCTGTACGGACCGCTCTTCGCGTAATCCGCCGGGTTCGGGCTGAAATAGATCGTGCAGCCCGACTCCAGATGGAAGTTCACGTGGCTCAGGAGCACGATTGGACCGCCGCAATACCAGTTGCCGGCCGGCACCACCACGCGGCCGCCGCCGGCACGATTCGCGTCCATGATCGCGGCATTGAACGCGGCACACGAGTCGTGCTGCGTGCCCGTGTAGTCGCACGGCACCATCACGTCCGAGCCGGGGCTTTGCAGGTCGCTGGTCGGATGCGCCGTCTGCTCCGTGCCGCCGGTCACCCAGGGAATCTTGCCGCCCGGCCACGCGGTCGACGAAATCAGCGCGGAGGCGGGCAGCGTGCGTGCACCGTAGCTCATCACGTGAAAGTCTGCGCGGGAGAACATCTCGGGCCTGATATAGGCGAGCCTCCTGATGACGGCCGTGGCCTCGCCGGCTGGGCCCCAGATTGGGTCGGACGCGAACGGGTGGCCGGGTTGTGGCGGAGGCTGGTCTCCGGGACCTGAAGGAAACGGAAACATGGAGTCTGCCGCTACCGCTGCGCGGCCGGTCGCGAGAAGGGTTGCACCTGCGGATACTCCGGCAAAGGCCATAAACGCGCGCCGGCCAGGCGAGGCGGGCGCGTTGTTGTGGGGTGCGGGGAGCGGAGTATCGTCTTTGTCATGCGCTGCCATTTGATTCATCTCCTTTTGTCTTACCGATAAGTGGTCATCCATTCGTCTTCCAGGGAGCGACGTGGCGACGCTCGTGCGCGGCGGAATGCATAGACGCAGTGACGAGATCGGGCAGGACCTTCTGATGGGATCCTTACTGCTATTGTTGTAAGACGATGTGAGAATTGTCAATCAAATGTGACCTGGTAGTGGTACTGATCGCGCAAGTTGGCGGGCATGCCTGAAAGATGCCTTACAACGCGGCGAGGGACGCACCGTGGCGGCAAGCCTCAACCGCGGAGCGCCGCAGTAACCACCACGAGAGCCGAGAAGACCAGCGCCGGGGCGAGATGCCCGAACGACTCGCGGTTTCGCACCAGCGTGAAGAGCACGGCGATCAAAATCGCACCGGCCAGCATCAGGCCCAATACTCTGGTTTGTTGTCCAAAAAGAAGTGCCGCGCACAACAGCTCGAGAGCGCCACAGAGCAAATGAAACCATGCGGGGTAACCCCAGCGCGCGAAGTCGCGCTTCACCGCGCCGCGTCCCGCGAGATTGACCACCCCGGCAACCGCGAACAGAATCGCTACGATCATCGCGAGAATCGACTCGAAAGATGCACTGTTCCACGCCATGGTCATGCTCCGTTGACTTGCTGGAAGTGCTTTTGCGCAGAGAGATCCGCAATCAGGCCGGGGCCGTGGGGCGTCCACGCAAGAACTCGCCGGGCATGCTGGCCGCTTACTGTCTGATCGAGTGCCAGCGCGTCGGCGAACGGTCCCAGCGATTGGCGAGCATCGTCGAGCGGCCAGGGTTCGACGCGATCGGCGCCGACCGAGGCCCGAATTGCTTCACCTATTTCGGCAAGGGCAACGGCCTCTTCCGTGACCACGTTGAAGATCTGTCCCATGACTTGTGCGTCCCCGCGTGCCGCCCGCTCCATCGCGCTCAGATAGGCCGTGGCGAGATCATCGACGTGAACGGCAGGCCAGTGGTTGCGACCGTCGCCTACGATCTTCACACTACCAGTTTGACGGGCCATGCCGGCAAGCATGCCAAACACGCCGCCACCGTAGCCATGCACCATCGCCGGCCTGAGGATCACTGCAGCAATCGAGCGGCTTGCTGCTAGCGCCTGCACCTGTTGCTCCACTGCGGGCCGCCAGGCGATGAGTGGCGTCGGATTCAGCGCCGATGCTTCAGTCGCGTGTTCCCCCTCCGTATTGCCGTAGACCCAGGTGCCCGACGTATAAACAAACGCCGCGCCCGGATGCAGATGCGAAAGCATCGCGACAGCCGCGGCCTCATCAGCAGCGCCGGCGGAAGCATCGTTGGTCGACGCGGTGTGCACCACCCCATCAGCGGCACCGGCAATCGCGGCGAAAGACTGTGGCTCGCGCAGGTCGCCGGAATGCAGTGTCACACCGAGATGTGCCAGTTTGCTGGCGGCCGCCGAAGTGTCCTTGCGAACCAACGCCGTCACCTGATGGCCGCGGTTGATAGCCTTGCGCGCGACCGCTTGCCCGATAAAGCCAGTACCACCTGTGATGAACAGTTTCAAAGCGTTCTCCAATGTTTGGCTGCGAGTTGAATAGCCGTACAAACGAGACTAATCAGTCTCGTTTCCGCAAATCTAAACGAGACTGACCAGTCTTGTCAACTACTCAATGATCTGCTATTTATCTCGCATGGACACTTCTTCTCTCCCCGACCTGAGCCCGCTGCAACGCCGTAAGCGGTTCGCCATCCTCGACGGTGCAAAAACCGTTTTTTTAAGCCAAGGTTTCGGCCTGGCAACGATGGACGATGTCGCCTCGGCCGCCGGCGTCGGCAAACAGACGGTCTACCGCCACTTCAAGTCGAAGGAGGCGCTCTTCGTTGGTCTGGTCGGCGAGATGTGCGCTCAGGTGGGCGCGCTGCTTGCCAGCGCTCAGGGCGAGCAAACCGACGGCGCACCCGAAGTCGAGTTGCGCGAGCTGGGATGGTTGCTGGCACGAGGTCTTATTACGCCGGATAATTTGCGGCTTTACCGGGCCATCGTTGCTGAGGCCGAGCGTCTTCCGGAACTTGGCCAGGTGTTTTACGAAAATGGTGCAAAGGTCGTGCGTGCCTTCGCCGCAAAGATTCTGCGCAAGCGATTTGACGAATCGACTGCTGCCTTGCGGTCAGCGACATTCGTTCAGTTGGTGCTTGGCGACGCGTATCTGGAACTGTCAATTGGCTACATGGTGCCCGATGTTGAAGCACGCTTTGCGCTGCAGATCGACGAGGCGGTAGCGGCTGCACTTCGCTAAGGAGTACCGCATAAGGTGTCGAGCCGCTGCATGCGGAATGCAACAGCGTATAGCGCGGGAAGCAGGACGGTGCCTGTTGATTCACTGAATCAATTCATCACGCCCCTGGCGTGGCACCTTATCCTGCGATCGCTGTGCTTACTTCGTCACCGCGCCTGCGTTGCGCGCGGTCCGGCTCCCCGAGACTGTCTACCGTCCACGTTTCCGGCAGCCAGGCGACCGTCTGGAAGCTGCGGAAGTCGGCGCCCTGACGGTCATCGGTGAAGCGCAGCTCAATGCGGCCATGCTCACGGCGGATGAAATCGCGCACCGCGTCCATGCCGACGCCGCGTCCCGACACTTCGCTCACCGTCTGCGCGGTGGAGAAGCCCGGACGGAAGATGAAGGCGGCGATGGTCTCGTCGCTCGCCGCTTCGTCAATGCTGAGCCATCCGCGTTCAATTGCCGCGCGGCGGATCTTCGCCAGCGCGAGGCCGCGTCCGTCGTCGCTGACCGTGATCTGCAGCGCGTGGTCGTCGACGCCCATCTCCAGCGCGATCGTGCCCGGCGCCGGTTTGCCCGCGGCGATGCGCTCGTCCGCCGGCTCAATGCCGTGGTCGACGCAGTTGCGCAGCAAATGCGTGAAGACATCGCACAGCACACCGCACGCTTGGCTGCGGACCCGGTAGCCGTTGTCGTCAATCCGCACGTGCGGCACTTCCTTTCCGAGCTCCTGCGCGAGCGACGGCAGCGAGCCGAGTACGCCGCCGAGCGCTTCGCCGAGCGTCGCAGTACCGAGCAGCCGAAGCGTGCGGTGCATCGACTCACGCATCTCCAGCAACGCCTGCGGATCCGACGCATCCGCCCCCTCGAGCATTTCGAGGTGTTGCTGGATCAGCGCGATGTCGACCATCAGGTAGCGCTCGGCGCTGCTCGCGGCCTTGCCGCCCTTGCGGCCGAGGCTCACTTCGTTGATCGTCGCGTACGCTTCGAGCGCGGCCTTCACGCGCCCGAGGTCGGCGATCAGCGCCTGCTGGTCCCAAATGTGATCGCCTTGCGCCGTGCGCAGCGCGTCATAGCGCTGCTCGGCGTCGTGCACGATGCTCGTGAGGTGCTGGAAGCTGTAGGTGCGTGCATTGCCCTTCACCGTATGCATGTTGCGGAACAGCTTCGCGACCGCGTCCAGATCGGGCCTGTCATGCTCGCGGATGATGCGTTCGTTTTCGTGGATAAAGCCGATCGAGCTTTCCACGAACTGGTGAAACTTCTCTTCGCTCACCGCAAGGATCTCGCCGATCATTTCGAGGCGGCGGCGCTGCTCGCCCGCTTCGGCGGCAAGCGCACGCAGCTCGGTTACGTCGCGCACGCACAGCATCAGGCGCACGACGATGTCGTTTTCGCCGATGATCGCCGACCAGCTCAGGTCGAGAATTTTCACGCGGCCATCGGCCATCGTCTTCGAGATTTCGTTGACAAGCAGATGCTCGTTGAACGCGAAGTTCATGCTGTCTTCGCCGAGGCACGCGTCGAGCGCAGCCTCGATCTGCGCACGCGCATCGCTGCCCACGTCGGTGTTGTCGAACACGAGATCGAGCAGCGGCTGCCCCGCAATGTCGGTCGTCTCGAGGATCGCTTCGAGGTACGCCGAGTATTCCGGATGCACGATGCCGCCGTCGACGACGGTCAAAATGCCTTGTTGCATGTTCTGCAGCATCGCCTGGATGTCGGCGGTTTTCTGTTTCAGCTGGAGTGAGCTCTGCTGGATCTCCTCGACCATGGCGGCCAGGCGCTCACGCATGAACTCAAGCCCGACCATCAGGCTCGTGCCATCGCCAGGGCGCGTGCGGATGGCCGTCGAGAGGTCACCAGCGGCAATGCGGGCAGTGAGGGCAGCGGCAACCCGCGGCTCTCCGCCGAGCTGGCGCAGGATGCCTCTGGCGATCACGAGCGAGACGATGAGCGCGATGAGCGACGCGAACAGGATGAAACCCGCGACCGTGAGGATCGTGTGGTGATACGCGGCCTGCGCGGCGGCGCCCTCCCTTGCGGCCGCGGCATCGTTGCCCGCCACAATGGCCTCCAGTTCGCGATCAAGCGCGGCGCGGGTTTGTGCTGCCGCCCCCATGATCTGCTGCGAGGCATCCGCCTGATTGCCGTCGGCCAGCGAGGCTCGGATCTTCGCGTCGATAGCAATGTAGTGTTCGAAGAAATCGGCCACGCGTCGGACGCGCGCCACGTCATCGCCCGAAGCGAGCGCGCGATAGCCAGCCAGCGCGTTACGGAACATGCCGATGCCGGCGTCGGTCATGTCTGTGCCGTGCTTTATGTCCAGCGGCGTATTCGCCCCGACGGCGAGAAATTCGCCCAGCGCGATCTCGCGCGTGCTCGCGGCCATCTGCAGGCTGCTGCGCACCGCGGGTAGCTGGATTCCCTGCAGCGCTGATACCCGGCTGTTACCTGCGTGCATCTCGATAATGGCCACCACGCCCAGCAAGACGATCAGCACGACCATGGCCGCTGATCCCGCGAGCAGTTGCGTCAATACATCCAGCCGGTTGAATTCGCGCCTCATGATCATTACCAGTCCTTACCGATGACCTGTAGTAACGGCGCGCCCACCTGCTTCCACAGGCGGGAAAACCCCTGGGTATGCTCAAACGACGATGGATCAATCTCACGTGTAGCGCGAATATGGACTCCAAATTGAAAGCCCGTCCGACCGTTGTGAGTCCATCCGGACCTGACTAACGAAAACCGTAGACCAGGACTTTTTTCCCCTCAAAACTTTCCTGCACACCTTGCTGGCAATATGACGGACACGTTACTACGCCGTCCGCGCTCGCACCTGAGACAGTGATCGCCCTGTAGACAACCGATTCGATGAGCGTGCCGTCAGCAGCCACGACGATGTTCAGATCAGTTTCGACGCCGGCCGGAACGCCTCCGCCGGGGGTATAGACGATTTTCATGGTACCGGTGCAATCGGAGTTCACCGTGTAGGTGCCGGTCTGGTTCGGATTGAATGTGGTCTCACCCCCTTTCGGCAGCCCGCCAATAACCCCGAAGTCGGTGCGCGAAAAATTGCCCGCGCCGTCGAACGTCACCAGCGCGACGTCATCGAGGATCGATGGGGCAGCGTAAGGGTGCACCGTACCATCGGCGCCTATCAGTCCAAGAATCTCTCCGTGACCGATAAACCCAAACGCACCCTTTAGCGTTGCGTTCGAGCAAACGCCGCCGGGGCCGCCGGCCTGCGCGGCGCCGCTGAGCGAGAGAAGTGCAACGGCGGCTGCCGACAAAATGCTTAAATGCTTGATCTTCATGGCCATCTCCTTGTCGCCAAATCAGGCGCGTAACATCGCGGCGGGCAGGAGCCTGTTTGCCGGCCGGATGCGGCGTCCAATTCAAACCAATGAAATTAAAGATTGCTGGAGTAATACCTGGCTGCCGCCGTTTGCGGAAACGCGCGATAAGACAACGAGGGGCTGTCGATGCGGTCGGCTGTTCCCGCTGGGGATGCGAGAAAGCCGCGGCGTTGGTCTAAGTAATTAAATGGCGAAATGCCCCACCAGGCGGTCGTTTTTCGCTCGGTGTTGGCAGGCACGTGCAGAAGGGGTGCACGAAAGTCCGCGCAATTGTGACTTCGTGAGTCAGCTACGTTTTAAAGTCGCATAGCAAAAAGTAGCGTAATCCACAATATTCACAGATGCCAGATGAACATCGGACAAAAGGCAGACATATTCAGAATCGCGCGGCGCGAATAACGCGCTATCGCTGGGAGCAAATGACTGCGAAGGCCTCGTAGGTCGGCCAGCAAGTAGAGCCGTCGATACTGTGTCGCAGCGTCACTGGCGTACTAAGCTTAAGACGGGATCGAACGCACAAACAAAGCTCGATAACGCCGTCGGCTTTTCCAGTCGTACATAACGGATACCACGGCAACGGCGCCGACTCAACGGCATCAATCGTTGAAGGCATCCGGAGCGCCACCTGATGGAGGGAAACGTGAAAGATTCGCCATACTGGCCCGAGGGCCTTGCGCATCACCTGTCATCGCCGCAGCCTTCGCTGTACGGAAACCTCGAAACCTCTGCCAGCCGATATCCCGGGAAGACGGCGCTTCACTACTACGGCGGGACGTTGAGTTATGCGCAATTGCGGCAAGAAGTAGAGGCGCTGGCCGGCTTTCTGCAGCGTCAATGCGCCGTCGCGCGTGGCGATCGCGTCGCACTGTATACGCAGAACAGCCCGCAATACGTGATCGGCTACTATGCAATCTTGCGAGCCAATGCAGTGGTTGTGCCGGTGAATCCGATGAACACGACTGCCGAACTTCAGCAGATTATTGAGGACTGCGGCGCCAAGGTCGTTCTGCTGGGTGAAGAACTCTACGAGAATGCCCAGCCTCTTCTTGGCGGTGCGATCAGCCACGCGATTGTGGCGCGCTATTCCGACTATCTTGCTGACAACACCGACCTGCCGCTGCCAGTCGTGCTGACTGAGACCGTCCCCGAACTCGATATCTACTCCGAGCACTCTGTAACTATTGCGCCGAACGTGGTGCGCTGGCGGGCCGCGCTTGCGGCCGCTCAGCAGCCGTCGCCGTACGTGGCATCGCCCGAGGACCTTGCGGTGATCCCCTACACGTCGGGCACCACGGGCGCGCCGAAAGGATGCATGCACACCAATCGTAGCGCAACGCATGTCGTCGCGGCCTCTGCGCAATGGTGTCATGTGTCGCCTGACTCGGCGATCTTGTGCGCGATGCCGATGTTTCACGTTACCGGCATGCAGCAATGCATGAACGTGGCGATCTCTCTCGGTTCGACCATGGTCGTGATGACCCGATGGGACAGTCGATGTGCCGCTCTCCTGATCGAGCGCTATCGCGTAGGGCTCTGGATTGCGATATCGACGATGATGGTTGACTTTATGAGCCTGCCCGATCTTGAGCGTTTCGACTTGAGTTCCATCGAGCGTCTGGCGGGCGGTGGCGCCGCCATGCCGAACGCACTGGCACAGCGCATCGAAGCTCGCTTGGGTGTCCCCTACATGGAGGGCTACGGGTTGTCCGAGACCATCTCAGCGACTCACATCAATCCACCGCAGCGATGCAAGCTGCAGTGTCTGGGCATACCGATACAGGATACCGAATCAATTGTGGTTGATCCCATCACGCTCGAAGTGCTCGGTCCGCGGGAAACGGGCGAGATTCTGATCAGCGGTCCGCAGGTGTTCACGGGTTACTGGGGACGCCCCGATGCCACGCGCGACGCCTTCGTCGAGGTTTCAGGCATACGTTATCTGCGCACTGGCGATCTCGGCTATATCGACGAGGACGGATATTTCTTCTTCGTCGACCGGTTGAAGCGAATGATAAATGTGTCTGGCTATAAGGTATGGCCCGCGGAAGTCGAGACTTTGTTGTTTGCGCACCCTGCGGTTCAGGAAGCATGTGTCGTAGCAACAACAGACGCGCGCAAGGGTGAGGCGGTGAAGGCATTCGTGGTCGTGCGGGCCGGCGCTGATGTATCAGCAAAGCAGATCACTGAATGGGCACATGAGCATATGGCTGCGTATAAGGTACCCCAGATCGTCGAATTCGTCGCTGGGCTGCCCCGAACGGGCAGCGGAAAGGTTCAGTGGCGACTGCTGCAGGAGCGGGAAAATGCGTCCGCCTTGGTCGCCAGCCAAGGTGACTGACGGGCAATGTCGTCTGCTTCGAGGGACCGAAGGGCGCAGACTTAACTTGCCGCTCCAACGTTGCCTCATAACGGAGTCACCATGAATACAAAGAGTTCGTCTACCGATTCCCGCCCACGCAGAACTGATCCGAGCGGATCGTCCTCATCGACCCTTACTTATCACCGGGTGGAAGTGAAAGGTGTTGGCGTTTTCTATCGAGAGGCGGGGCCGAAAGACGCGCCAACCATCGTGCTTCTTCACGGGTTTCCGTCGTCGTCGCGGATGTTTGATAGTCTCATTCCGCTGCTCGCGCGGGAAATCGCGATTCCAATCATTGCGAGTGTAGCTATCGTGCAATTGCCGGTATGGTCGCGCGGATCGCTGAACGGCCGATGAGCAGCTCCGAACGGCCGTTCGCTTGCGCGCGCGACGCAACATCGGACTCGTCGACAGGGGCGACCGGAATCTTGCCGATCATCAAAATGAGACCGGTTTGCGCGAGCATTCGATGCGCCTCGCGATAACGTGCACAGCCAGCGTAATCAAGAGACCGATCGCACTGCCGGCCGCTACGTTGATCAGACGCTCGCTAGCGAAAGTCCACGACTGCCCGGCAACCACGAATGCCATCGCGGCGCAGGCGCAACGCGTGCCGAATGCCATAACGTAGGGCCGAATGCAGACGAGTGTCAGCAACGCAGCGAGGATAACCAGGTCTCGCACGAAATAGTCGTGGGGGACCAACAACCCGACGAAGATACCGGCCGGCACGCCTAAGATGGCCCCCGCGATACGATTCCGGAACTTGACTCGGGCGCTCGCCGCACTGCCCGTCACCACGCTCGCCGCAGACCAGATCATCCATTGTCCGCGCTCGATATGCCTCCATTCCACGAGCGCTGCTGCGAGGCCTACGGCGAGTGCTATTGCGATCATCGCTTCGACGTACGGAACACGATCGCCACGCTCAGAACGCTTCGACCATTTCGCATAGTGCGCTAGATATGGAACCTCTGGACGGCGTTCGCGGTAATGATTGATCGAGGAAATCAGCAGAACCGGCAAGAAAGCAGCCAATACGAAGGGAAGAAGTTCGAACCCGCGATGAATGAGTGAGGATTGCATCACTCCCTCGGCGCTCTCGCAGGCGAGGTAAAGTACCGGAATGAACGTATAGCTACCGAGTGAGCGCAATTCGCTTCCCCGTGCGGTCACCAAAATCGACCCCATTGCCATTAGGGCTGTGGCTACGACAAACAGTGGTGGATACGCAAGCGAGGCCATCAATACCAGGAAGCCCGCTCCGATGGTTATCCCGTGGGAAATAACCCCGAGCGGAGCGAGATGCGAGCGATCCACTGCGATAGCGGTTGACACCGTCACCAGCGAAACGAGCAACCACTTTGTCTGACCGGAAACCAGCGCGAGGACGACTAATGGGAAAAGGGCCGTCAACGTGCGAACAAGCGCCTTGCTATCGATAGCAGCCCCGATGCGCGACACGGCCGACCCGACAGCCTCGTAACGACTTTTTTGCGTCGGCGAAGCGTCGGTTATACGATTAATTGATTGTTCGTCGGACCTTGATTTGGACATCCCGGAACTCCTGCACCGAATCTTCGTGCTCTGCTGCTGCCCTCTCGCGTGTGCGGACAGGTCGATGTACAAATCCGCGAGTTGACCCGATCCGATCGGTTGTTCCAGATGAAGGCGTACCGACCGGCGCACTTTCCGGCCTGTCAGCGGCTGCGCATTCGGGCCCTCATGCGCCTTCGTGGACCAGTGTCAGTCCGCGAGTGCCTGGATCACGTCCTCGGACTGACGCACCAGGCCGAGCCTCGGAAAAATGTAATTAACCGACGCGTGATGATGCTCAGCCGTGGCGCAACTCATCGCATCCTCGGCGAGCACGAGTGTGTAGCCGAGTTCAAAGGCAGCTCGTGCTGTCGACTCCACACCGATATTCGTCGAAATTCCGCCGAGCACAATGGTCTTGATGCCACGGCGGCGCAATTGCAGATCGAGTTCCGTGCCGTGAAATGCGTTCCACTGCCGCTTCGTGATCTTGAGATCGTGCTCGGCGGCTTCGAGCGCTTCGGGGAAGTCCCACCACGTCGACGGAAGTCCGCCGGCAGGAAGCGCCGCGGGCTGGTCGACGGCTTGCTTCAGCGCGTCGCCGAAATCGTCGCTCCAGCCTACGCGGACCAGCACGACCGGCGCACTGAGTTCCCGAAAGCGCTTAGCGAGCTTCGCTGAGGCCGTCAGCACGGATTCGGCGCTGCGAGGGGCCTTTCCAAAACCAAGGATGCCCTGTTGGAGGTCGATCAGAACGAGCGCCGTAGTTTTGGAGTCAAGTTTCTGCAACATCTTTTGCCTTCCGTTGAAGTTAGTGAGCCAAAGGTGTATTGTGAGGCTCGTCTCACATTTCTATTTTATGAGCATGCCCTCACAAAAGTCAACCGCAACATTGCGTGCCGAAAGCGGGCAAGCGAAAGCCCCACAGCGTGCACGCGGTCACGCACGGGTCGCAGCGCTGCTGGAGGCAGCGGGTACCGAATTCGCAGACAAGGGATACGACGCAGCAACCATGACGGCGATTGCCTCCCGCGCGGGCGCATCAATTGGCTCGCTGTATCAATTTTTTCCCACCAAGGACCGAATCGCGGGTGCGTTGCTCGAAAGCTATCTGGACATACTGGCAGAGACGTTCCACAAGCTGCGCGAGGCTGCGCCGTCTCTGGACGTATCGCTGCTTGCGAGCCGGTTGACGAGAACGTTCGTGAAGTTCCGCGCGACCCATCCGGCATTTGCGGTCCTGGTCGAGACCTACAGTTACGCTCTGCCGGGCACCATGAGCATCCGCGAAAGTCTGCGTAGACAGATCGAATCCGTGCTGGCTGAAGTGGCGCCGCATCTGGCACCGGCAGAGATCGCCGTCCGTGCCGCCGTGATCCAGCAGATCATGAAGGCGGCCGTCGCGGTTAATGGCGATACCTCCATAGCCAGTCGTAAAGCTGTCATGGACGAACTGGAGGGCCTTATGCGTCATTACCTGCAGGACGCGATCCAGCGTGCGAACCTGGATACCCTCACGTCTTCATAAGTCGCCACAGCGTGGTACGTCCAATCCCAGGCGCACGGTTCGCCCCTTTGTGCCATGTAGTCAATTTCGGGCTCCGCACCATGAGCCATACCATGGATGTTTTTCGCGGACCAGAGCGCCGCTCTGGCATTAGCCGGTCGGCAATACCAGGCTCCAACGGCAGATCTGCCCCTCACATCCTGACGTTCGTGAACGCAGTTCGAAGGGATTTTTATGGCAGGGAGCAGCAGCCCAATTCCCGACGTAAGCGGGAGACGTTAGCGGTCTAACGGCCACTCGCGCTGCGCCCGGCAAGTTGCGTCGCCAGGTCTGCGGCGCGCGTCGAGTTGCAAAAAAAATGCGGCCGCGCTCGCATAGAGAACGACAGTTGTCTATTGCGCGATCAGCGCTACATGCCCATGCTCGTCCCAACGCCCGCGTTTGTGCCCGTGCCCGAACCCGTGCTCGCGCCTGAACTCGACGTGGTATTCAGATCGATTCTTCCATAGACGCCATCGGCTTCGTCATTCGGCCCCGCGGCAAAGAACAGTGTGTTGGACGGCTGATTGCTGAGATCGTTGCCGAACGCAATGCCCCACATGCCGTGCTCAGCGACCGGACCGCCGTTCGGTCCATTGAGCGGCCCCATCGACTGGCCGCTTGATGCATTGAACGCGTTGATCGTGCCGTCGCCGAAATTGCCGATCAGTATCGCACCGCTCATCGAGCCGAAGTTGCCGGGCGCTTGCGCAATGCCCCAGGGCGCGTTTAACGAGCCGCCCGTCGCGAAGCGCTGCTTCAGGTTGCCCGCCGTGTCGTACACATCGATCATGCCGAGACCCGCGCCCGCGACATCGTCGTGCTTGGCCGCATCCTGCATCGCATAGGTGACGAACAGATTCGAGCCTATCGCCTGAATGCCGAACGGCGCGAAGCCGGCCGGAATCGCCGGGTCCGTGAAGTTGCCTGGCATCGCGACCTTGGTGAAGTTGGTATTGAAGACGTCGATCTTGTTGTTATGGAAGTCCGTCGCGTAAAGAAAGTTGTTTCCGTTCATTGCCGCGAGCGCGAGACCCTTGTACACGGCGCCGCCCGTGCCGTCGTCGTACATCACGAACGCGTTGGTCGGCCCGACGGAGGGCGCCCAGGCGGTGATGGTTCCGCCTTCCCCAGCGAAGATGAATGCAGCGGCGCCCGACTTGCCGTTTTCCAGGACGGTGAAGCTTTGTGTGCCGTTGAAGACGATGCCCGTGGGCGATGCTGAACCATTCTTGCCGTCGGGTATCGTGACGACCAGCGATTGCGGCACGCCGTTGCCGTCATAGAGCGTCGCGACATTGGTACCGTTGTCCGCGACCCAAACGAAGCCTTTCGGATTGAAGGCGATGCCCCATGGGTTTTTCAGATTCGCGTCCGTGTGCGCAGCGGGCACCGCGCCATCCGACACGAGGGCCGTCACACTGAACGACGACTGGATGGGTGGGTTTGAATTATTCGAACCGGAGTTGCCCCCGCATGACACGAGAGTCGCGATAGCCGCGCCGCATGCTACGACGCCGAACACGTCGAGTAGAGATTTCATGACCGCACCCCCTGTTCTGTCCGAAAGCCGTGACAGTCATTGAACGAAGTAGACACGGGGTTTATTCCCGCGACAGGGCTTATTTCGTGTGCGATTTCGTGTGACTACAATGGTTGAACTGGCTAGATAAAAGCAGATGCCGTGCAACGAATAACACGCGAGACTATTCCATCCGTCCAGCCAAAAAGTTGTGAACGCGCGTGACGTGCTTCAGGCCATCAGCGAATAGCCGCAAGGACCTTACATGGATCGCCTTGCCGAGGGGACCCGCAATACCGCCCGCGATGCATGCGGACGGAAAAGTCTCTGCATGACAGAGGAGAACTATCGATCGTCGGGGGCATTGTTGATGTCGCGATGGCGTTCAACAACCTCACTACCGGAAACGCCTGAAAAAACTCCGAATGTCGGCCGCAAGAAGTTCAGGTTCTTCCATGGCCGCGAAATGGCCGCCACGCGGCATGTCGGTCCATTGCGCGACATTGAACACCCGCTCCAGCCATCCGCGTGGCGGGTGGTTAATCTCTTTCGGAAAGTGTGCAAAGCTCACCGGCGGCAATACCCGTTGTCCGGCGGTGAAACGCATGGGTTGCAGCCGGTTTTCCCAGTACATCTGAATGGCGGTACCAATGCTCTGGGTGAACCAGTAGAGCGACAGGTTGGTAAGCAGTTCATCATTCGAAAATCGCCGCTCGATAACCCCGTCGCAATCGCTCCACGCGCGAAACTTCTCGCCGATCCACGCGGCCAGTCCGGCCGGCGAGTCATTAAGCGACGCGGCCAATGTTTGCGGCCTCGTGCCGTGCATATGCGCATAACCACCCTCGAGCGCAGCCCACTCAGCTTTCTCCCGAAGATAGTTTTGCTCTGCGGTGGTAAGTGGCGGATCAGTGGCGTCAATTGCCGGTTCGTACGAGCTCGGCAGAAAGTTTAGATGAATTCCATCGACTACCTGGGCGTGCCGCAAGGCAAGCGCGATCGACACCCCCGCGCCCAGGTCGCCACCCTGAGCACCAAAACGCTGGTACCCAAGACCTCGCATCAGCGATGCCCACAGATCGGCCACCTGAAACGCCGAAGTACCTGCGGCGGCAGGCGCCGTCGAAAACGTAAAGCCCGGCAGTGAAGGAATAACGATGTCGAAGGCATCGTTCGGGTCCGCACCGAATGCAGCCGGGTCGCGCAAACGCTCCGCCAGCTCATGAAATTCGAAGAACGATCCGGGCCACCCGTGCGTGATAACCAGCGGATAAGGCCGGGGTCCAACACCGCGCTGATGAACGAAGTGCACACGCTGACCGTTCACGTCGGCCATGAATTGAGGCTGCTGGTTCAGACCGCGTTCCGCAGCCCTCCAATCAAAACTGTCGGCCCAGTACTTCACCAGTTCGCGCAGCCATGTGGCGTCTGCGCCTTGTTGCCATGGCTCGGACGGTGTCGCGGGCGCCCACCGGCTGTCGCGCAAACGCCGGCGCAAGTCGTCGATCTCAACATCGGACACGCAAATTTGAAATGGCTCGATATGCATGGCACGTCCTCGGGAAGGGTGCAGTGATTGGCAACCACTGATTGCCAGGAATACGCAGTCTAACGAAATTCGGTTTTCCCTCAGATGAGCGAGCAGCCCGAGGGCACCAGGCAAGATATCTATCTTGTGGTCCGACCACAAACCCGTTAGATTGACCCTTCGTGTTAGAGAAACTCTCGTGAATGAAACGGGTATTGCCTCCACTTAATGCGCTGCGTGCCTTCGAGGCTGCCGGCCGGCTCGGCAGCTTCAAGGATGCCGCCACCGAATTGCACGTGACTCACGGTGCGGTGAGCCAGCACGTGCGTCTGCTCGAGGATTGGCTTGGTGCGCCGTTGTTCGAACGGCACAACCGGCGCGTGGCGCTCACTCCGGCGGCAAAGGCCTATCTGGAGGAAGTCGGCCCGCTCTTCGAGCAGCTCTCGCAGGCAACCGCCAGATATGGTGTCTCCGGAACGGCTTCGCGCACCCTGGCCGTGAACGCTCCCGCGACCTTCACCTTGCGCTGGCTGGTGCCGAGGCTGGCAAAATTCCGCGCTGAGCATGTCGACGTGGATGTGACAGTGGAGACGTCGAACGAGCCGGTGGAGAGTGTGAAAGAGCCTTACGACATCATCATCCGGGGCGGTCCGGATACGTTCTATGGCTACGCGATGCAGCCTTTTCTCGCCGAGGAGCGGCTCCCGGTCTGTAGCCCGGCACTCCTTCAGCGACTGCCGCTGCGGATGCCTGACGACCTGCGGCAGCATACGTTGCTGCATACGTCGAGTTTGCCGCGGCTCTGGCCGGACTGGCTGGCAAGGGCAGAGATTCCCTCGCTGCGGCCGGCTGCCACCCTGACGTTCGACCACTTCTACCTGACCTTGCAGGCCGCCATTGATGGAATCGGCATCGCGATGGGCCCGACTGCGCTGGTCTCCGACGATCTCGCCGCTGGCCGGCTGGTCGCGCCGTTTGCTGGTCCGCGCCTGCCGTCTCGAAGCTATTGCACGTATGTTCCGGATGCGAAATGCGACAACGACCTGGTCGCGCTGTTCCGCGCGTGGCTCGAACGCGAAGGCGCGGATTTGCCGCGTTCCTCGCCTTCTCCGCGTACACGGCGCTCCCGGCGCCCGTCGCGATCGCAATAGAGCAGGCACAAGGAGGTGCAAGCGGGCACAAGCAGACGTCAAGCCGACACAATCAGGCGCAGCCGGAATTTGCTCAGACATTAGGGAATGCCTACGCTTGAGCGGCTGCCACCCAGCATCGTAAAATCGTCTTACATCTGATTGGGGGTCCAGCAATGTGTCTGGCTTCTCGTTGCGAATTTGACCGCGATATCCGGCGCTACATGGCGTCTGCGGTGCCTGTTCGATCCGGTTCTTCCGGGAAGGCCAGCGGCAGCCGTGGCGTTCTCACGGTGTCCGCCTCATGACCCCGCTCATTTCCGTCAAGAAGCTCAGCAAGAGCTTTCCCGGCGTGCGAGCGCTTCACGACATCCAGTTCGATCTCGTGGCGGGCGAAGTCCACACGCTAATGGGTGAGAACGGTGCAGGCAAATCGACGCTGATGAAAATCCTCGCGGGCGTGTATACCCGCGATTCCGGCGAGATTGTCTACGACGGCCAGCCCGTGGACTTCCAGAGCCCGCGCGAGGCGCAGGCTCTGGGCGTATGCATCATCCATCAGGAACTGCAGTTGATGAACCATCTGAGCGTCGCCCAGAACATGTTCATCGGCCGCGAGCCGCGTGGACGGCTCGGCGTGTTCCTCGATGAAGACAAGCTCAATAAGCAGGCGAGTGAGATCCTTGCGCGAATGCATATGAAGCTCGATCCGCGCGCCATCGTCAGCACGCTGACGGTCGCGAAGCAGCAGATGGTCGAGATCGCCAAGGCCTTGTCCTTCGATTCGCGCGTGCTGATCATGGATGAACCGACCTCGGCACTCAACGACGCCGAGATCGCTGAGCTATTCCGCATCATTCGGGAACTGAAGAGCGGGGGCGTGGGAATCATCTATATCTCCCACAAGATGGATGAGCTCAAGCAGATTTCCGATCGCGTTACCGTGCTGCGCGACGGGGAATATGTGGCAACGGTCAATGCGCAAGATACCGGCGTCGAAACGATCATCGGCATGATGGTGGGCCGAACCTTGACCGACGCCGAGCCTTCCCAGCGCGGAACAGGCAAAGGCGAGGTCGCCCTCGAAGTCAATCATCTGAACGCTGGGCCGCTCGTGCGAGACGTGAGTTTTGCGCTGCACAAAGGTGAGATCCTGGGCTTTGCCGGCCTGATGGGCGCGGGCCGCACCGAAGTTGCGCGCGCCGTGTTCGGCGCTGATCCGGTTGAATCCGGCGAAATCATCGTCAACGGTGTGAAGGCGACGATCAGGACGCCGAGCGACGCGGTAAAGCGCGGTATCGGCTATCTCTCGGAAGACCGCAAGCGCTTCGGTCTTGCAACCGGCATGGATGTTGAATCGAACATCGTCATGTCCAACCTGCGCAAATTCCTGTCGTTCAATTTTTTCCTGCGCCGCAATCAGATGCGCAAGACCGCTTCACATTTCATCAAGCTGCTCGGCATCCGCACGCCCTCGGCGACGCAAACGGTGCGGCTTCTGTCGGGCGGCAACCAGCAGAAAATCGTGATTGCGAAATGGCTCGAGCGCGACTGCGACGTGCTGTTCTTCGACGAGCCGACGCGTGGTATCGATGTGGGCGCGAAGAGCGAAATCTACAAGCTGCTGCGCGAACTGGCCGGGCAGGGCAAGGCGATTGTGATGATCTCGTCCGAGCTGCCGGAAGTCCTGCGCATGAGCGACCGCATCGTCGTGATGTGCGAGGGCCGCATTACTGGCGAACTTTCAGCCGCGGAGGCGACGCAGGAGCGCATCATGCAACTGGCGACGCGGCGCGAAACCTTAAAAGCAGCGTGAATCTCAAGAGGTCCAATTTATGACACAGCCATCGGATAGTTCGGCGCTGGGTAGCCAGGGACGATCGTCCGGCCTGAGAGCCCGCTTCTTCTCGCCGACCGCCCTGCAAAAACTGCTGGCCTTCGGCAGCCTGATCCTGCTGCTGGTCTTCTTCAGCTTCGCGTCGCCCTCGTTCATGCAGATGGACAACATGCTCGGGATTCTGCAGGCGACGGCGGTTAACGGTGTGCTGGCAATTGCCTGTACGTTCGTCATCATTACCGGGGGCATCGACCTGTCTGTCGGCACCTTGATGACGTTTACGGCCGTGATTTGCGGTGTGTTTCTCACCAACTGGCACTTTCCGATGTGGATCGGCGTGCTGGCCGCGATCGGCACGGGCGCGTTGTGCGGAAGCATTTCAGGCACCCTCACGGCGAAGATGAAAATACCGCCGTTCATCGCCACGCTGGGCATGATGATGTTGCTGAAGGGACTCTCGCTGGTCGTCTCGGCGGATAAGCCGATCTACTTCACCGACACCGACAACTTCTACATGATCTCGCAGGATTCGCTGATCGCTTATTTTTTGCCGAGCGTGCCGATTCCAAACGCCGTGCTGATTCTGTTTTTCCTTGCTGTCGCGAGTTCGATCACGCTCAATCGCACGGCACTCGGCCGCTACACCTTTGCGCTTGGCAGCAACGAGGAAGCGGTGCGTCTTTCAGGCGTGAATGTCGACCGCTGGAAGATCGCCATTTACAGCCTGGGCGGGGCCATTTGCGGCATTGCCGGACTGCTGATTGCCTCGCGCCTGAATTCGGCCCAGCCGGCGCTAGGCCAGGGTTATGAGCTCGAAGCGATCGCTGCGGTGGTGATTGGCGGGACTTCGCTGAGCGGCGGTTCGGGCACGATTCTGGGCACCATCATCGGCGCGTTCATCATGAGCGTGCTGACCAATGGCCTGCGCATCATGTCGGTGGCTCAGGAGTGGCAGATCGTCGTGACCGGCCTCATCATCATTCTCGCGGTCTATGCCGATATTTTGCGGCGCAGGAAAGGCTGAGGTGGCGCGGCAAAGGTGACAGGCAGGAGCAGAAGCAAACATCAAGAAACGGGAGTGCGGTTGGCTCCCCCAATGGCTGAAGATAGATGGCCCACACATCAGGAGGAGATACCTTATGTTGAAAAGAAAACTTATCAGCGTCGCAATCGGCGTCGGCACACTCGTTGGCGGCACGAGCATCGCGCTCGCGGATCAGCCGTACATCCCGCTCATCTCGAAGGGCTTCCAGCACCAGTTCTGGCAGGCCGTTAAAGCCGGTGCGGAGCAGTCCGCGAAGGAGCAGAACGTCAGGATCTCGTTTGAAGGTCCGGAAACCGAGGCAATGGTCGACAAGCAGATCGACATGCTCTCGGCGGCGCTCGCCAAGAAGCCGCAGGCACTCGGTATCGCCGCGCTCGACAGCAAGGCAGCCATTCCGCTGCTGAAGCGCGCGCAGAACCAGAAGATCCCGATCATCGCCTTCGACTCGGGCGTCGACAGCACCATTCCGTTGACGACGTGCGCGACCGATAACATCGCCGCGGCCGCGCTCGCCGCCGACAAGATGGCCGAAGCGATTGGCGGTTCGGGTGAAGTCGGCCTGATCGTGCACGACCAGACGAGCCGCACCGGCGTCGATCGCCGCGATGGCTTCCTGAACGAGATCAAGGCGAAGTACCCGAACATCAAGATTGTCTCAGTGCAGTACGGTGGCGGTGACCATCTGAAATCGGCGGAAATTGCCAAGACGATGATCCAGGCCAATCCGAACCTCAAGGGCATTTTCGGCTCGAATGAAGGCTCGGCCGAAGGTGCCGCAATCGGCGTCAAGGAATCGGGCAAGAAGCTGATTCTGATTGGCTACGATTCGGGCAAGGAGCAAAAGGACGACATCACGTCTGGCCTGATGTACGGCGCCATCACGCAGAACCCGATTGGTATCGGCAAGTGCGTGGTCGACTCCGCAGTGAAGGCGCTGAAGGGTGAAACGCTGCCCAAGAAGGTCGACACGGGCTTCTACTGGTACGACAAGAGCAATATCACCGATCCGAAGATCGCCGCCGTGCTGTACGACTGAGCGTCGCCAGACGTTGCTGTAGCGCACGACAAAAGAGAAGAGGGACGGCGGCGTTGCATGACGCCACGCCCCTCTTTGTTCATGGATGCATGCTGAAAGCTCTCGCAGAGGAAGGTGCTTTAGATGACTACGATCACCAGGCTAACTGTCCGGGACATCCGGTTTCCGACGTCGCGTTCGCTCGACGGCTCCGACGCGATGAACGCCGCACCGGATTACTCCGCCACCTATGTGACGCTCGAAACCGACTCGCCACATGGGCTGACGGGACATGGCCTCACGTTCACCATCGGGCGTGGCAACGAGATCTGCGTGAGCGCGGCGCAGGCGCTGGCGCCGCTCGTCGTTGGCAAGACACTCGAGGACATCGCCGCGAACATGGGCGCGTTCTGGCGCGCGTTGACCTCGGATAGCCAGTTGCGCTGGATCGGTCCGGACAAGGGCGCGATTCATCTGGCGACCGCGGCGGTCGTGAATGCGGCCTGGGATCTGTGGGCGAAGGCGGAAGGCAAGCCGGTGTGGAAGCTGCTCGTCGACATGAGCCCCGAGGAACTCGTGCGTTGCCTCGACTTCCGCTACGTGACCGATGCGATCACGCCCAATGAAGCGATCGCCATGCTGCACCGTCATGCAAGAACGAAAGGCGAGCGCGAAAAGGAAATGCTGGCGCACGGTTATCCGGCCTATACGACCTCGGCCGGCTGGCTCGGCTACGACGACGAGAAGATTCGCCGCCTCGCCCGCGAAGGCGTGGCGCAGGGTTGGACGCACTTCAAGCAGAAGGTGGGTGGCAACCTCGAGGAAGACATGCGCCGGGCCCGCATCCTGCGCGAAGAAATTGGCCGGGACCGCAAGCTGATGATGGATGCGAACCAGGTATGGGATGTAGACGAGGCGGTTGCGAACATGCGGCGTCTCGCGCAATTCGATCCGTGGTGGATAGAGGAGCCGACGAGTCCCGACGACGTTCTCGGTCATGCGACCATCCGCGAGCGACTGCGGCCCATTGGCGTCGCGACCGGCGAGCATTGCCATAACCGCGTGATGTTCAAGCAGTTGCTGCAGGCGCAGGCCATCGATTTCTGTCAGGTCGATAGCTGCCGTCTGGGCGGCCTGAACGAGGTGATCGTCGTGTTGCTGATGGCGGCCAAATTCGGGGTGCCCGTGTGCCCGCATGCGGGCGGCGTCGGCTTGTGCGAATACGTGCAGCACATTTCGCTGTTCGACTATATCTGCGTGTCGGGGTCGCTAGAGAACCGCGTGCTCGAATACGTGGATCATCTGCATGAGCACTTCGTCGATCCGGTGGTGATCCGCCAGGGCCGTTACATGCCACCGCAACGCCCCGGTTACAGCATCGAGATGCATGCGGCGTCGCTCGATCAGCATGATTTTCCGGCGGGGCCGGTGTGGCGGACGTAACCTACGTTACGGTAGTACCGCTACGCTTGTGACGCGGCGCTGAAGCAGACGCCGCTCAGGAGAAGTCCACCGCCCTGACCGAAACGGGCACGCGCACCTTGATGAGGGTGCCGTTGCCCGGCGAACTGACCACGTCGAGCGCGCCGCCGAGCATCAGCACACGCTCCTTCATTCCCGCGAGGCCAAAGGATTTATTGCGGATTGCTACAGGATCGAATCCGCGGCCATCGTCACGCACTTCCAGCAGGCAGTCGTTGCCCTTCTGTTCGAGCGTGATGAACACCTCTTTCGCGTTGGCATGCCGCGTGACATTGGTGAGCGCCTCCTGCACGATCCGGAACAACGCAATGGCCCGGTCCTCGGCAAGCTCGGGACTTTCTTCCGGCACACGCAGGCGGCAGGCTGTCTCACCATTCTGCGAATATTCGTCGGCGAGCCATTCGAGCGCTGCTGCGATACCCGCGTCGAGCACCGCGGGGCGCAACGAGGCAACCACGTCGCGTACCACCTGGATCGTCTTGTCCGCCAGCAGCAATATCTTCTGAACGTGCTCGCCTAGAGCCGGGTTGTCGTTGCCGAAGCGCAGACGCAGCGTCGAGGCACCCATGCGCAGTGCGGTCAGGTGCTGGCCGAGTTCGTCGTGCATCTCGCGGGCGATACGTTTGCGCTCTTCCTCACGTGCTGTTTCGCGGCGCGAGGTGAGTTCGCGCAGCAAGTCGTAAGACTCGTACAGGCGTTGTTCGGCTTCCTTGCGTTCGGAGATATCGCGCCAGATAGTCAATACACTCTGCACGACCCCATCCGCGTTGTACTCGGGCACCGCATGCACGTACCAGCACTGCGATTTTCCGTGTTTGGTCCAGGCCAGTTCGAATTTGGCCGCCACGCCACTTTCCATGATCTCCTTCAGTTTCGCGCGGGTGCGCCGCGCGACTTCGGCCGTCGCAGCCGGTACCTGACCGGCCTGCTTGCGAAGCAGCTTCGGCGCCCCGACACCGCTGATGCGTTCGAACTCCGGGTTCACATACGTGCGCAGGCAGTCCCGGTCGTAGCGAATGATGGGATCCGGCGCGTTTTCCGCCAGCGTGCGAAAGGCCCGTTCGCTATCGCGCAGTGCCAGTTCAATGTCTCTCAGACGGGTGACGTCGTGCGCAATACCCAGCACGCTGACGACGCGGCCTTCGTCGTCCTTCTCCGGAACGTGCCGCACCTCGAAGATACGGGGGCCATTGGCAGTTAGCCAACGCGCTTCATGCGTGTTCGGTTGCCCCTCCACGAACGCACGCCGGACGGCCTCCTCGAGGCGTAGGTTCTGTTCTGCGTCGGAGGTCGGCGCCAACTCCCGGGGCGTCTTGCCGATAAAGGCTTCCTGCGGCGCGCCAAAGGCTCGGGCGATGGCCGGATTGGCGTACAGATGACGGCTCTCGCAGTCGAAGCGGGCAATGAAGTCCGGGAAATTCTCGGTGAGCGTACGAAAGAGCTGCTCGCTACGCTTCAGTTCGTCGATGTCGCGGCTGATGGCGAGCACGCTGGCCACCGTACCATCGGGTGCAAACTCGGGAACGATACGCATATGCCCCCAGCGGATCCGGCCTCCGGCATCCCGCAGCGCTAACTCTTCGGTCACTTCCATGCCTGTTTCGACCACGTGTTGCAACTGCTGCATGTAGCGGGCGGCATCGACGAACGACCCTCGCTCGGCCGGCGTCGTGCCGAGCACGTCGCTGGCAGGCAGACGCATCAGCTTGAGAAGCGCCGGGTTGGCGTAGATGCGGCGGTAGCTCAGATCGTAGCGGGCGATGTAATCGGGCGAATGTTCGACAACGGCACGGAAGGCCTGTTCGCTCGCATAGAGGCGCAACTCGGCCTCCTTGCGCGCGGTAATGTCGAGCCCAAGAGCAAGCGCGCCCACAATCTCGTCCTGCAGGCCGCGCTCGGGGAGGAGGCGAACATGATGATGGCGCGTGCCATTGCCGCTATCCTGTATCACGACTTCAATCTGGTGCTCGGTGCCGGTTTCGATGACGTCCGCGAGCAGTGCCTGGTACTGCGCGTAGCGGCCATCGGGCTCGTGTTCGGTCGGAGTCCTACCCAGCATCTCCCGCAAGGGCTTGCGCAATGTCGTGGAAAGCCCTGAATTTGCGTAGACCAGACGGCATTGGCGGTCATAACGGCAGATCACGTCGAGCGTGCTTTCTGCCAGCCTGCGAAACTGCGCTTCGAGTTCCAGCTGGGTGGTCAGCAGCGATTCCGTCCGGTGATGAGCCGTCATGTCGCGCGCGATACCAACAATCCTGTGCACCCGTCCTGACTCGTCGTGCACGGGGATCAGGGTGGAGTGGTAGTGGTGCGGCCCGGTCGGTAGCTGGAGCGTCCTTTGATCGTCGAACGCCTCGCCGGACTGGGCGCATCGCCTGAATTTTTCGATCAGGACGCTGGATACTTCGTTGGGCACCACATCGTCGAAGAGCTTGCCGATCAACTCTGCCCTTGGAATGCCGAGCGACTGCACGCCGCTCGGGTTCATTTCGAGTATGCGAAAGCGTCCTTCCGGCGTGACCTCGAGCAGATAAAGCACGTCCGAGACATTGTCGAAGACTTGCCGGTAACGCTGTTCGCTTTCCCGCAGTGCGTGCTTTGCGCGCTCGCGCTCCGTGACATCGCGTGCGAGCGCCAGGTTGTATTCTTTTCCGCCGTATTCGAAGTGGTTGGCGTTGACCTGGACCGGAAACGAGCTGCCGTCCCTGCGGCGGTGCGCGGTCTCGATGATGCGTGAGCCTCGCTCACGCAGCACCGACCATTCCTGTTTCCACAGGGGGATGGTCCATTCCGGATCGATGTCTGCCACGCTCATCTGCAACAATTCGGCGTTGCTGTACCCGAGCGTACGGCAGGCCTCTTCGTTGACGTAGACGAGGCGGCCGGCTTTGTCGAGCAGATAGGCGGCCTCGTGCACCCTGTTGAGCACGAAGCTGGTCAGGTGTAGCAGTTCGTTGTGTTCAGTCACGAGGCGTTGCAGGTTTTCGCGCTCCTCGCGAAGCTCCGCATTTTCCCGTTTCAGTTTCGCGAGAAGCGCATCGGTCTCAGCGTCGCGTGCGGATTCGTTCATACGTTGCCCACAAATATTTCTACATGCCGCGAAATCGCGTCTCAAGCCGGAATTTATAATGCGAGCGCGTCGAGACGGCCGTTTCGCGAACGTCTCGACGCCGACAGATAGTCTATCGATGCGAAGTTAGTAATACGATTCAGTGGGCGGATCGTTCTTTTCCCAGTAAATCCAGTGCATCGCAGAGGCTGCGGCAAGGCGTTTCGTCCTGGTGCGGCCGTCCGGATGCGCACGCCCATTGTTGTACCGTTCGGGCCACCTGTCCAGACCGGGTTGCGCCGGACAGTCATACGATAATCATGTAAACGATGACCCACGTATCACATCAGCGGAAGGGCTGGGAGCTTGTCTGCCAGTCAGCGGAGGTCGGCAAGGAGACTGCGCTAGGGTGCGTGGTCCAAGACAGGCAGCTTGTGGTGTGGCGAGACGCGGAAGGGGACGTGCATGTATGGCGTGACCATTCCCCGCACCGGGGGGCGGAGCTGTCGCGTGGGCGGGTGACGGGTGGGTTGATCGCATGTCCTGAACACGGGTGGCGATTCGACGTCAACGGGCAGGTGGTGCGGCGCCTGACTACCTCTAACGCGTGCCTCGAGGGTGCCCGCGCGATGACATACGACGCCGAAGAGATCGACGGCGCCGTATGGGCATGTCTGGACAGGATGGTGTAGCTGCGGCCCTGTGTCTGTCGCGGCCGCTACCGCCAGTTTGGCAATGCGCTGCCGTGTCAGTTGCTGCTGGACTGGATCGGGGCGAACATTCGATGCTGTGTTTCGGATGGCGCGGGCCGCTGAGCGGGCGAGGCAACGACAACTGGAGGTGCAGGTGCGGCGGTCGACGCAATGGCAGGTGCAGCCGATGGTGTAGTAACAACCGTCGGCGCAGCGGCCGCCGCAGCCGCGACCCTGGGCGCCGCAGCCGGCGCAGCCCGAGGCGCGGCAGCCGGCGCAGCCCGAGGCGCGGCAGCCGGCGCGACAGCCGCCACCGGCGCCGGCTGCGCGGCCTGCGCAGTCGTTTCAGTCCATCCGCCGCCGAGTGCCTTGTAGAGCGTGACGAGGTTGGTCAGACGCGCCAGACGCACTTCAACCAGCGTCTGCTGCGCGGCAAACAACGAACGCTGAGTATCGAGCGCATCGAAGTAATCCCCTACGCCTGCGCGGTAACGCATCATCGAAAGGTCATAGCTCTTCGACGTGGTGTCGACGAGCGTCTGCTCCTTGCGTGCCTCGCTATCCAGGGTGGTGCGTCCCACCAGCCCATCCGATACCTCGCGAAAGGCCGTCTGAATGGTCTTTTCGTACTGCGCCACGTAGATGTTTTTCTCGACATTTGCGGAGGCCAGGTTCGCCTTGTTCGAGCCGGCGTCGAAGATCGGTAAGGTGACCTGGGGCGCAAAGCTCCACGCAAGGCCACTGGAAAAGAGCCCCGCGAGCGAAGTACTTTGGACACCAAACGTACCGGTCAAGGTAATGCGCGGAAAGAATGCCGCGCGCGCCGCGCCGATATTTGCGTTCGCGCCCTTGAGCTGGTCTTCCGCTGCGATGATGTCAGGCCGGCGCTCGAGCAGATCGGACGGCAGGCCTGCCGGCAGGTCCGCCAGAATGCCTTGTGCTTCGAGCGGACGCGCAGGCGGAAGATCGTTCGGAATCGGGCTGCCGATGAGCAGCGTCAGCTCGTTCTCGCTTTTCGCCGCCTGACGCCGGTATTCATCGAGTGCCGTATCGGCTGTCTCCACCTGGGTTTGCGCGCGCTCCAGATCGAGTTGCGAGGCCGCGCGGCCCTCGACCCGGCGAGTCATCATGTCGTAGCCTTCCTTCTGCGACTTTAAGGTTGCCTGCGCCAGCGCCACCAGTTCCTGATTCGCTTCCCACGTCAGATACGCGTTTGCGACTTCGGCAACCAGCGTGATCTGCGCACTGGTACGCGCCTTTTCAGTCGAGAAGTACTGCTGTAACGCCTGATCCTTAAGGCTGCGCACGCGCCCGAAGAAGTCCAGTTCATAGGAGGTCACACCGACGCCCACGCTATAGATGGTCGATGGCTCGCCCGCATACTGCAGCGCGCCCGGTTGATGCAGCGTGGTCGAGTTGGCCAGCGCATCGACGGTCGGAAACAGGGTCGAACGTTGAATCTGATACTTTGCGCGCAAATCCTCGACGTTTAGCGTCGCGATACGCAAGTCGCGGTTGTTTTGCAATGCAATCGAAATCAGGCGTTGCAGGCGCGGATCGGCAAAGAAGTCGCGCCAGCCGATATCCGCGGCCGGCCCGGCGCCGTTACCGCCATTTTGCCCGGAGGATCCCGACTGGTATTCGGGGCCGTTCGGGTAGGTACCGGCGACTGGGGCAGCCGGCCTTTCATAAGTCGGTTCGAACGAGCATGCAGTGAGCAGGCTCAGGCAGATCATCGAGAGACAGGACTTATGCATAGTGATCCTCATTCTTCTGATTTCCGATTCGCAAACGCTGAGAAGTGCGGTGGAGAATGCTGTTGCGTCCTCAGCCGAGGAACGCTCGTTGTAGCAATCTCGCCAGCGCCATGCGGCGCTTCGCCTTGCTCGCCAGGTTGACCGGCGTCTCGCTGAATAGCAGCCGGATCAACGCGTGACGCGTCGCCTTGATGTGATTGAATTCGAGCCCGATGAAATCGCCCTGATGACGCACGACCCGGCACGCGACCCAGCCAGCTGGCTCGATCTTCACCCAGCCTTCGGCGCCGTCAGGGACGTCACGTGCGCGCCCGCAGATCATGCCGACACCGCTGCACGAAAGGTCGCGCGTGTTGCCGGGAAATTCGATGCCGTTCACATTCAGCCGCGCGGTGGCATCGAACGGAAAGCGCTCTTCTTTTCGTGGACGCGGCAACTCGATGCAGACGAGCAGCGACACCAGATACAGCGCGAGTGCGATGGCGGTCCACACGACATTGAAGGCGAAGCCGGGCGCGCCGGGATTGTCGAGCAGCGAGCGCACGAGGCCCAGCGATGACAGCACAATCAGGCTGCCGAAAAAACCAGCCAGCTTGGCGTGCACGACGACGCGTGAACGATCAAGGCCCTTGTTGGTGACCTTGAAGGGACGTCCGAACGGTCTGAGGAGCGCACTCGCCAGCGTGGCACTGACGGTCAACGCCGCGACGATCTGCGTGACTTCGGTAAACACCGGCAGTGTGCGCGAGCCGGAAATCCAGCTGCTGTAAAACCAGAATGCGAGCAGCGCGGGTGTGCCGTAAGCGAGGAATTCCGCCGGGTTCGTGTAGATCGAGGGAATCCCGAGGTACCAGTAAAGGAGCGGCGCCACCAGCATCATCAGAATGAACGGACGGCTGAACCAGTGCAGCATGCCGTGCAGATAGTGCAACCGGTGCATGAACGCAAAGCCTTTGCCGCGAAACGGTCCGTCCGGCAGGAGTGCTACCTGTATCGTGCCCAGACACCAGCGGCTTCGCTGCGTGATGTATTCAGGCAGTCCTTCGGCAGACAGTCCGACGCTTAGCCGCTCGTTGAGCCAGCGTGTTTTGTAGCCGCGCGGCAATAGCCGGTACGTCAGGTGGATGTCCTCGGTCACCGTCCCGGTGGGAAAGCCACCGATCAGATTCAGCAGATCGCGCCGCACGACGAACGAGGTGCCGACGCAAAAGGCCGCGCCCCAGGCATCCTTCGCGGGTTGAAACACGTCGAAGAAGACGCGTTGTTCGTCGACCCAGCACTCGGTCGAACGCAGGTTGTACTGGATCGGATCGGCGTTGTAATAGAACTGCGGAGTCTGTACGACACCGATATCAGGCGAGTCAAAGAGGCCGATGGTCCGCATGAGGATGTTTCGCTGCGGGGCGAAATCCGCATCGAGCACGAGGATGTAGGGCGCGTTGGTGAGCGCTGCGGTTGCCTGCAGGCCGTTGTTGAGATTGCCGGCTTTTGCGTGCGTATTGTCGGGACGCGTCAGATAGTGCGCGCCGACTTCCTCGCAAAACGAGCGCAACCAGTCGCGGCGTGTGTCGTCGAGCACCCACACCTTAAAGTTCGGATAGTCGACAGCCAAAGCGGCAACGATAGTTTTCTCGAGCACGTCGAGGCCTTCGTTATACGTGGCAATGAAGATGTCGACGGCCGGCACGGCTGCGCTGCGCCTGAGCTTCGCTTCGCCACGGTTGGCCCGCTCGCTATGGTCGGAACTGCGCGTCAGCACGACGATCGAGAACAGCGTGTACGTCACGGTCAGCAGTTCGAACGCGAAGAAGCAATATGGCCAGACGCTCGCGAGTTCCGGTTTGAATTCGGGCAACGTCGAGGTGCTGCGCCATAGCAGGTAGTTGACGAGCAGAAAGGCCGTCACGCTGCCGACGACGATCCGGTCGAAAGTGCGACGCCGATCCGACACGAGGCAGAGCACCGTCACGATCGCGAGCGTACCCAGATTGATATTGAACAGCGTGCTGGTATCGAAGAATTGTTCGTACATGGCAGCGTATCCAGTCAGGCGCCGAGCCTGCGGCCCGTAAAAGGATTCCATCCTGCTGCCGCCAGCACCGCCCAGGCGGTAGCGCCCAGGTGAGGCAGGTGGAAGTAGTCGAAATCCGCGTTCTTCGAGGTGGGCCCGATCGCGAGGCCCGTACGGATGCGCTCGTTCGGTGTGGCATACAGCAGTCCGGACGGGGCGCGTTGACTGAGCAATACGTCCCACAGCGGCACCGCATCCTGACTGTGTCCTCGGGCTTGTAGCACCAAAGCCGCTTGCCCGGTGCCTTCGGTCCATATGCCATCGGGTGCGGCGTTGAAGCCAAAGCCGGCGCCGGTGCGGTGATGCTGTAGGGTCCAGTCGATTGAGTGGCCCCAGCCGCTGGTGGCGTTGCCTGGCAGTGCGATCAATGGCCATAGCTCGGCGTCGATGGCCGACGGACCCGCATTGAGCGTGCGGCCGTCATTCTGTGTGCCGATGTTGAAGCGTCCTTCCTGCGCGTTCCACATGGCCGCGACGAAGTCTCGCGCGTGTTGGGCTTGCGCTGTCCAATGCGAGTCGCTGGTTGCGCGCGCGAGCCAACTGAAAGCGGCGTACGCGTCGACGTTCTGTTCCGTCGACTTCCACGACTGCCGCAGCGGCTGCGGCTCTTCACCGAAATAGCCACCGATAAAACCATCGGGCGGTCCGGCATCGAAGGTGTTGGTGGCGACCCAGTTCATCAGCGAAGCCGCGGCATCGAGATAGCGCCGCTCGTGTGTGGTGTCGTACACCGTCATGAGAGCCAGCGCGGCCCACGCGACATTGCCGGTGGCCGAGCCGACCTGATACGCATCCTCATCCCATCGATTCGCGGGCGCGTCCCACCATCCCGGCAACTCGAGCGGGTCGTGACTGGCGGCTCCGGCACGATACGCGTTGCGCAAACGTCCGTCGTGGTAGTGGCGGTCGTGTGAGGTCGCGAGGACTAATGCATCGGCAATCCGCCGCGCTTCTGCGGTCTTGCCGCAAGCGACGAGCGCAATGCTGGCAAGCGCGTTGTCGTAGACGAAGGCGGCGTTTTGCAAGGCGGGAGCGAGCGGTTGGCCATCTGCAGCTTCATAGCTCTGCACAAACGCCGGTCCGTTGCCGGGTATCGCAGCGACCTGATGGACGAGTGCGTCGCAGCCCGTCGCCAGCATTTTCTGTTGCTGCGCGGGGGAATCCGCAGCCCTGGCAGGGGCGGGCGACAGGAAAATTACCACGGAGATCAGCATAGCGAGCGCCTCTAACGCCTGTATCCGCAACCGTGTCGAGAAACTTCGCATGACGACCTCCGGGCCGCGCCGAGACACACGAATCACGACTGGCTGCCGCCGGACGACAGTCCCGGCATGTGGCCGCCGAGGAAGGCCTGCAGCCGGTTCGTCCAAGGCCGGTCGATGCTTACATGCACCCATTGGCCCAGCTTGCACGAGCCGCTTTGCGTGCCGTCACCCGGCGCGTTGTTGCCCTGAACGCTGCCGCTTTGCACCGCATCACCTTGTGCATTCGCATCGAGTGGCTTGTCGAAAGTGGCGAGTGCGTAGATCTCGTTGGATTCGATCGATGGGAACGGCACGAAGTAGCGGGCCTGGTCGCCATCGGACGCACGCGGCAAGAGTCCGGTGACGGACGCGCCAACCGGATGGTCGACGCCATCGACACGTACCTTCAGACGCGTGCCTGGCAGCAGGCTGTCGCTCAGGCTGCGCGGAAAGACGGCCACGACCTGGGCGCGAGAGCAATCGACAGCGCGAATCAACGTTGCGCCGGCGCTTACTTGCGTGCCCGGAGGAGCCAGCACGTCCTTGACGACGCCGTCGCCATAAGCCTTGATTTCAAAATTGGACATGCGGTCGACCCGGTCGCGTTCCTTGGCGATCAACTGATCGATGGTGCTCTGCGATTGCTGGAGCGCGCTCGCCTGCGCTGTCAACTGGTCCACCGTGTTGTGCAGATCTTCGCGCTCGTGGGCGAGCGTGGATACGCCGTTGTCCTTGTCATCGAAGAAGACCTTGTTCTTCGACGCCTGGCTATCCGTCTCGGCTGCCTGCAGCTCCGCCTGTATCGCGGCTTTCGCATTCTGTAACTCAGATAGCTGGTATTTCGAGGTGTCGCTGACCGACCCGCTGATTGCGCCGGCCGCGGCCAGCGTCGAGTCGCGGTTGACGATGTCCTGCTGTGCGTCGATCTGTGTGTTGGCGATGGCCAGTTTCGAGCGGATGCCGGAAAGGTTGGCGTCGTTCATCTTCTGCGTGGCCGCCTGATACTTGGTCATTTGCTGATCGGCGGTGGCAAGGCGGATACGTGATGCACCGAGTTGCGTGCTGACTGCATCGTATTGCTGGGCGAGCTCCATCCTTTTGCTGGTCAGTTCGACGAGCGTCGAGCGGTCGACGTTCTGGTTCTGGATATCCACCAGTGCATCGCCGGCATGAAACCGGTCTCCGATGTGCAGCCGCTGCGATGCGACCGTGCCTTCAATCGGTGTGGTGACGAGAGTGGTGGGTACATCGACCACGGCCCGTTGCGAGGAGCGGAAGAACATAGGCGGCATCACCATCGAAAGCAGCGTCCACGCGATGAAGATCACCACGCCGAAGCCGGCGAGCCGTGCGATCGACTGTCCGCTGAACCAGCGCGACAGCCCCGAAGACGTGCTTCCGCGGGGAGCGCCTAGATCGGACGCGGATGTTTGCACCTTGTTCACCATAACCTCACCTCTTTGACAATTAGGAGTGCGACCTGACAAGCAACGATGCACGGGAACGCGCGCGGTTCCACCCGTTGGCTTGATGCCAGTGGGCAGGTGAGCTTTGCAGCTCATCGCGTCCCCTAGGCCTGTTTGTGATTGAAACGATAGCCATCGCAATCTGCGCGTCTGGTCGGGTCACCGCCGTGGCAGAGTTGCAGAGGTAGCTAGCAGTGGCGAGCCGGCACGTTGGAATGTGCGGTGACTTCGCAGATTGAAGAACGTGAATCAGACATGGGAGTGAATCCCGGTACCCAAAATCTAGAGCAAGTCCCGGTTACGAACGCGCGCGGTTTGTTACGAAATGAAAACGGACTGCGTGGAGGTTAAACGGGGGCGGAAAAACTGGCTGGACGTCGCGCAGCCATGTAGCGTCGCGCGGCGAATGGCGAGCTTGCGTATGAAGATGGTGAAGCGGCAGGGCAGGAACAAAAAATGAGCTTGAAATCGAGGGGTAACGTCCTCTTACACTTGGCGGTTCGTGTTGCGCAGGTGCCACTTTTGGCGCTGCAAGATTTGAAAACTTGTGGCGGGGAATTCGGAAAATATGGGGTGGAGGACTGAGGTTTGGACCGTGCAGGAGGGCGTAATGACCGCCGTCCCTTGACAGCTTTGGTGATGAAGTTCCGGCAATGATTCATGTGAGTGGTTCGTGCGATCCGCACTGGGTATAAAGCAGGATGAAGGCGTAGCAACGCGCGGTTGGGCGTTCAGTGGACAAAGTGCCAATGCAAAAAAGCAAGCCCGGCGTTCATGGCAGGAAGACGACGATGAAGATCAATGGGTGCTTTGATGGTAAGGATCCCGATCAGGTAATGGAATAAGTACGAGAACCCGGCCTAGGACCTGAAACCAGGGAGGTCGGCTTACAAGCGCTTGCTGTTAGGGATTCGCGAGAGTTAAGTAATGAGATCCCAGACTATTTTGAGGAAAATTTCCCGCGGTGCTGATAACAGCACCGCTTACCCGTATGGCGTATGCGCAGTCGATGGTCACAGACTATGATTGCAAGGCTTCGGGTGTATCCGTCTTGCGTTGATGTGCCAACGGTCGGTGGGGCTTTTTCTTGAGCGCCGGGCGTTCGATAAACGTCCAACTCAGCCAGCCCAGAACAGCGCTAATGGTCAGGCTCAGGACGAACATCAGCCAAGGTGACATGTGCGGTATGTACCAACCCAGCAGTTTCTGGACGGGCCAACCGTACAGGTACATTCCATAGGAAACGTCGGGCATAGTGCGTCGCTGTGCTCTCGATCCTCGCCGGATAGACGCCAGTGCGAAGACGACGTACGCCCCTCCGAGCAGGATGCCCGGCCGCAATAACGCGGCACTGAACAGCGAAGCGGCCAGCACAAACATCGCAAGTGCGAGGCCCCATAACGTAAATCGAATGCGGCTTCGGAATACAAAGAAACAACTTCCCGTTAAAAACAATGCCGCAAACCAGGCCATCCAGTCCGAAACGCGCACTGCTTTTATGCCGAAGAGTACGTGCTGATTGTCGGTCGGTCCAGCCTCGGGGACGGCGTAGCTAATTGCGGATCCTACGATCACAGTCAAAATCAGCAGCGTTGTCCGTTTCCTGAACATGCCAGCCAGGCCCAGCAACATTGCGAGTAGATAGCACCGCGCCTCGAATGAGATGGTCCACATCGACCCATTGACTGAACCTACCGTCGTCCCGGCAAATACGGCCGGGGTGTGAGGTTCGCGCAACACCAGAAAGCCTACCAGCGTCTGCCTGAGATTCAGTGCGTGAAAGTAATCCCCCACTGCAGACGCACCGAGCGGCCCGACGAGAAGGACGGAGAAGATTGAAGCGACGACAAACGCTGGATAAAGACGCAACGCCCGCCTCGCGAGAAATCGGGAGACAGATGGATCAGATATCCAGCTTCTAGTAATCAGGTAACCACTGATAAGGAAGAAACCATCGACTGCGAGATCGCCTGGGTCGCCGCCACCGGTCACTACCGACCGTATGGGATCTGCGACGCCGAGAAGCGCAAAGCTATGGGAAAACAACACCATTGCGGCAAAGGCGATCCGCAAGCCGTCGAAACTTGCGAGGTGGCCGGGTGAGGAAGTGGAATTATTACTCACTAGACATTTATGGTAAGGATTGCGCCAGGCGGAATTCTAACCGTGTCCGGTGATCCACTATCAGTTTTTCATACGAATAAAACGAATGCGTCTGCGCTACTCCGGCACTTGCCCGGTGCGCTCAGTAAGACACCTGTTGCCGTACGGTTCATATTCCATGCATAGATCGGAATTGTTCTCCGCGTTGTTTTGATACCCGACGTCCGAGGAAGTAGCGCATCGTTTCGGGCGGCATTGGTTAAAGGCGTTAGCAGGGAAAGGCTAGAGGACATGTGGGTGCAAGGCAGAATCCTGGCCCACTTTGCCCTCTTGCTATTGAATTCGGGAAGCCCTCTAAGGCTTTCGTGACGCTGACCGCGGGGGCGTCTGGGTACCCACCTCGGTGGCAGCACAACGGCGTATTGGGCACACAGACCAGAGCTGGATTTCCATTCGCCCTATATGTACGCAACAGAACGGGTCTGACGGTGCGAACGACCATGAAATATTTGATAAGGACTCCGAGGATTTCCCTACACCACTTTCAGCTCAGACTGACTGCTGAGATTTCAACAGGTGAGTTCAAATGGTCGAAATTCCATTGTTGGCGTGCCTAGGACGTCTCGTGGCGCGTGCCACTATCGATGGCTCGGAGTTTGGTATCGGATATCTTCTTCTAAACGATGCGAATCATTTATTTCTGTACGTGTCCGGGGTCGGGTAAGCACGCCGGGGGAGTGAAGGTCATTTACGATCATGTGCGTGCATTGGTGGAACTTGGCATTCCCGCTTACGTCATGCATGAGCGCAACGGCTATCGGTACCCGTGGACCGAACTCTCGGTGCCGACGATTGCAGATAATGAATTGCGATCGAGCGATCACGTAATTGTCCCTGAGATAAAGTCCGCGTTGATAGCGCCCCGACTTATCGCAGCGGGCATGCAATATTCGATTTTTGTGCAGAACGGTTATTACCTGTCAACTCGGGATCGGAATCTCACGGACAGCGATGTAGATTTCGCCTACGCGCAAGCAACATACATTCTCTCGATCTCTGACGATACATCGGACCTGATCCGCTTGCATTACCCCCAGCTTGCATACCGCGTGGTCCGGATGGCAACCACAATCAACGCTGGACTGTTTCACTCTGAAGGAGAGAAGGAGAGGTTGATTACCTACATGCCGCGGAAGAACGGTGCCCATGCAGAGGCGGTTCTGTTCGCGTTGCGTCGTCAATTGCCTACTGGATGGTCCGTTCGATCAATCGACGGGCTTTCGATCCCGGAAGTCGCAGCGGTTCTTCGACGATCCCGGCTGTTCCTCTCGTTTTCAGCGATGGAAGGCTTGGGCCTGCCGCCAATTGAAGCCGCCCTGTGCGGAAACTACGTAATCGGATATCACGGCGGCGGGGGAAGGGATTATTGGACAAAGCCCAATTTTGAAGACGTAGGCGTTGGCGATGTGACGAATTTCGTCAGGAAAGTTGTCGCGCTGGTCAGCAAGGCCGATGCAGGCTCCGACCTACGAGAGTTGCAACGCGGTATGGATGCTCTGCTGGTTCAGTTCTCCGGCGCCAGAGAAATTGCTTGTCTTCAGGATTTCGTACGGTTGCTCGGAATTAACCATTTTGTGGGTGACAGGAGCCACGTTGTGTCAGTGAAGCTGCAGAGACGTCGAAGTTTTGCTCACCGGATTCCCTCCTGGCTGCCTCTTTTCAGCCAGCGCGGCCAATCCTCGAAATTGGTACGGGTCACACCAGACCGTTCTTGAAAGCGTGTTGATAAGGACCAGTTTGGCCGGAGATCTAGTTCCTCTCGGGAGCAACATAAAAGAATTTGATCTCGCCGAGGCCGTCAAAACATCGACTCTGAATGTTCAGCAACAAGCCCGGTCCGCACCATTCGACTGTCAATCTCGGCAATGAGCACAGTCTCGTCTTCAGGGTTTACCCACTATGAAGGTGGGTCACCAGGTCCGACGAGCGGATGCCGCCAGAAAAGGAGGGGACCGTACTCCACGTGCGGCACTAAGACATCGATTCGGCCCTAAGTTGATGTTTTTTATGGAAGAGATTCGACATCCGATGCAAGGGCGGGAGTTCAAACTCAAGCGCACAAAGTTCAAAGTTGGCGGAATCTCGACACCCCTGTCGAGATTCAGTTAACTTTGAACAGGTCATGTCGGAGGGACGAGCTTGCGCGGGCAGGCCGCTCAGTAAACCTTGAACCTGTTGTTCACTTAAGTTTGAACTATCCGGACGGCAGTTCGTTTAACTTTGAACTTTCTGGAGCGCAGCCAGAACTATGGTCTTCAGCGGCCGATAGTCTATGGCAAATTTCCGGAATCGGCCATGAGCCGACGTTCGACGTGAGGGCCAAGATCGTCAACGATCGACCACGCGTCAAAATGCCTAGCCCAAAATGGCAGCTCACAAATCTTCGAGCTCAAGATCATGATTTCGTTTGACACCGGAAGTCATCGTTTCAATCTGAGGGCTGCCGCCGTCATCTATCAAGACGAATACGTGCTGCTGCATCAGGTAGAGGGGGACGACTTCTGGTGTCTTCCCGGAGGCCGGGTCGAGCCTGGAGAACATGCCGCACAGACGGTCATCCGTGAGATGCGGGAAGAGGTTGGCGCTTCCGTCCACATCGAGAAAACTCTCTGTATTGTCGAAAATTTCTTCAGCCATAACGGACGGCCAAATCATGAGATTGGCCTCTATCTCATTGCGCGCCTGGAAGCTGGATCGCAGTTGCTGGATTTGACGGTTTTGCACCATGGGTCCGAGGGGAGCAAGCGCCTTACATTCTCGTGGGTTGCTCGGCAACGGCTGTCTGAAATTGAGGTACGCCCCGTCTTTCTTCGTGAATTGCTTCAGGTCGATCGTGTCGACCTCGCACACGTGATCCAGCGGGAATCGCATTTCGAAATCTCATACTGAGCGAATGCCCCCCGCTGGTCGGTTACAGGAAAAGCGTCGGATCGCATCGTTCGGCCACAACTGGCCGTTCATTGCTCGGTCAGATGGTTGACAATCAGTTATTCTGCTTAGGCACTGTACATCTCATAGGCGACGACTTACCGGCATGCCTCCATTTACCTTTACAGTTCGCGCTGCTTCGCCACGAGACACCGCAGGGTGGTCATCGTTGCGGCGTCTGCTCTGGCAACACGTGAGCGAGGACGACCACATTTGCGAAACTCAGCGATTGCTTGCCGACCCACATCGCTATGCGAACTTCATCGCTTTTTCTTGTGAAAACTCGCTGATTGCGTTCGCAGAAGCCGCACTGCGCCACGACTACGTAAACGGTTGCAAGACGTCGCCCGTGCTCTTCTTGGAAGGCATATACGTCGTTCCGGCTGCGCGCCGAGTTGGCATTGCGAGGGCGTTATGCACCGCCGCCGGTCAGTGGGGCCCAGCGCACGGCTGCACGGAGTTCGCGTCCGATACACAGATCGACAATCTCGACGGACAGGCGTTGCACCGAGCCCTCGGCTTCGAGGAAGTCGAGCGTGTCGTCTTCTTCCGAAACCGCCTCATTGCAAAATGACAATGCGCCTTTTTCACTTTAGCGACGATCCGGATATAACGATATTCCACCCACGCCCCGTTCGGGTCGCTGTCGATAGACCAGCGGGGCAAGAACGGCTGAACGGGCCACTCGTCTGGGCAACGGACGAGGCACATGAGTTGTTGTACCTCTTTCCGCGCGAATGCCCACGCATTGTTGTTTGGCCCACGCAATACACAAGTGAAAAGGATCGAACTGCATGGTTCGGCGAGACGACTAACCGCCGGGCTATTGCTCACATTGAGCGTGCGTGGCTGGATCGTCTCACTAGTGGCGTCATCTATCGTTACCATCTAGCTGCTGATCAGTTCGAGGATATCGACGACGCGGGAATGTGGGTTTCGAATACCCCTGTCGTTCCGTCGCATATGGACGTCCTTGATAACTTGATCGCTGAACTGGATTCACGGAAGGTTGAGCTGCGAATCATGGGTAGTCTCACACCCCTGAAAGAAATCTGGCAAACGACCCTACACGCCAGCGGAATAAGATTGCAGAATGCGCAGGGCTGGGGAAAACCGGGCTGGACCCACTCGAAGCCCGGAAGAGCAGTCGCGATTAAGTAGCGTGTGACCGCTTTCGAGAATCGCGACTGCCTCCTGTGGGTCGCGCGCTGTCGATCGCCGGCCCGTGAGTTTCGGGCGGCGTATGCCGATTGCATTCGACAGGCATCGGCCAGGGAGAGTCATCCAGCTTCGTTGCCTAAATCGTGAACAATTTTCGCAATCATAGGACGCGTGTAGGTCTCAATCGGATCGACTCCCGGTCGACTAACTTCACCCGCGTCAAAGGCTAAATAGATTTCGTAAAACAAGGCGGGGAAGTCTTCCCCCTTCGCGGTCCAGTCGTCATACACGAAACCGATAATCGCGTTTACCACAGCGTCGCAAACCAGAAGGGGAGTCGCCCCTCGTGAAATCCGACCGCGATTTGCCGAGCCATCGCGTTATACGCGTCCCGCCTCGTCGATCCGACAATCTGGGTCCAGAGTTCAATGTCGGGGGCTGAAAGCAACCATCCTGTGGGCCTCTGATCGTAGCGAGACTGCAATTCCCGTATAAATGCTGTTTGCGGATCATTTGGAACCGGGCTCATGCTGGTGATTTTTTGCTATGGCGAGCGACCAAGTATAAGCGACAACACACGGCCATCTTGAACGGCCGGTTGCGGTAATCTTGTAGGTCCCCTGTGGGTCGCGTGCTGTCGATCACGATTCGGCGAGGTCCGCGGTGTGCGAGGAACAATGACTGGCCATAAAGATCCGGCCGACTGCTGCGGCCAGACAGCCGTTAATCCACAGACTGCCGCCAGACGGATGCGACACGACAACTAACCGGCGCTCTACAAAAATTTGTTGGCCCCGCTCGGACCTGATGGATCCGGCATATTTCAACGCGCCGCGTTTGATGTAGATGCGGATAAGGTTGTGTTTGCTCCGGAGGAACGCGCACTGCCAAATAGCATGCTGATTTTCGACGGGTTGTTCGTGCACCGGCCAGAGTTGCGAGCGATCTGGGATTTTTCAATATTCCTTATCCCCTCAGACTTGGCGGAGCTAGATGCTTTGTCTAACTCGAGAACCCAATTGTGCGCATTGCGACGGCTTGGAGCCCTACGCACGTAGCGCCCCGGCGCTCGGGGTATTCGAAGGCACGTGTGGGGTGTACTTATTGCAGCGGTGGTGCAGGAGCCAATTTTTGTGCGAGATCTAACGTAACTGATCAGGAAGGGCGGACTGCCTCACTTCAAAGCGTGTATTGTTACCTTGCGAATTCCCACTTGCTGCTGGCGGGAATTGGACTTCAGAATACAGCATCCAAAATAAGGAAAATAGATGAACAGACCGGTATCGATCACGGTGCTCGCATGGTATTCAATTTTATCTACCTTGATCACGACGCCTTTCATGTTCAAAACGCAAACATCGATGACGCTCCTTGGTCTTCCGATTGGGTTTACGTATCACCTGATCGTCGTGTCGGTCCAGATAATTAGCGCCGTAGGTTTGCTAAGGGGGCTGCCTTGGGCACGTTTGTTGTTTGTCGGTCGGTTGGTATTCGTGACGGCTGTCATCGCAGTAAAAATGTCGAGCTCTCAGATGATTGCCGCACTACCGATCGTGGCGATTATCGACGGAGGAGTGTTCTTTGTGCTATATCGGTCGTCCGCCGAGGTGTATTTCGGGAAGAAATATACCGTTCAAAAATTAAAGCAGGACTAGTTGAACGACCGCTTTGGAGAAGCGCGACCGTCCCTTGGGGTCGATGACGGTCCGCCGCGTCAGGCGACTGTCGGCCAGCTTAAAACGTTCGCCCCGAATGTCTACATCGTCAGCAATCAGGAAATATCGCCCCAAATAACCTTGAGCCACCAAAAGCGGTTTCATAAATACCCCCTCCTAATTTCTTCGGTATTTATGAAATGAAAATCTGCTCTAGTCACTATGCATTGCGTGAGAAACGATGCCCCAGTTCACGCAACCACATGAGAAAGGTATTAATAGCGGGATCCCCAAGGCGGGCATTATGGACGTAGCTGCAGTAGCGCCATGCCGGCAGAGCCGGTCCGTCGAACGGAAACACGAGACGGCCCTCTTCGATATCGAGTGCTACAAGCGCGGTCGGGCCCATCGCGATACCCAGGCCATCAATAGCGGCCTGCAACGTCAGATAAAAGTGATCCAGTTGCTGGGAATTGCGTGTAGCAAGCCGAGGGTTGCCGCACGCCGCGAGCCATTCGTCCCAAAGGCCAGGATAGGTCGCCGTGTGCAGCAGGGTGTGATGCGCCAGGTCCGAGACATGGTGTATCGGATGAGATTCCAGCACCTTGGGCGAGCACACCGGCAGCCGGACTTCCGACAGAAATTCATTGACTACATACCCTGCCGCTTTCTGCTCGCGGCCGCGAATCGCCACGTCGCATTCGTCGCGCAGTCTTTCGATCGGTTCATTCGAGGTAGTCAGGCGGACTTCCACCGCCGGATTGGTCAACTGGAAGTGGGAAAGCTGCGGCAATAGCCATCTCAACGCGAACGTAGTCGGCGCATTGACCCTGATGATCTGCTGTCGCGTAACGCGAAGATGTTCGTCGGTCGCCAGCGCGATGCGGTCGAGTGCCGCCGATATCTCCGACAGGTAGGCGCGTCCCGGTGCGGTCAGTACCACCCTTCGGCCGCGGCGTTCAAACAGGTCGTGTCCAAGCCAGGCCTCTAGTTGTCCCACTTGCCGGCTCACTGCCCCGTGCGTGACGCAAAGCTCGTCGGCTGCGGCTGAAAAGCTCTCGGCCCTGGCGGCCGCCTCAAACACGCGCAGCGCGTTCAACGGTGGCAAACGACGTGGCATACGGCAAATCTCTATGTGAGTTTTCCTGACAAATATGATGACTTTATATCGATTTTCGTGGCTGCTGTCGACGCTTATATTGCGCTGGTTGGCAACAGATCCGGCTTGCGATCTGTTCGATAAACTCACCAGGAAGGCTACCGTATGCAAAATGTTGTCGTGGTTGGCGCGCAGTGGGGCGATGAGGGAAAAGGCCGGATTGTGGATTGGCTTGCCGAGAAAGCGGACATCGTGGTCCGCTACAACGGTGGCCACAACGCCGGCCACACGCTTGTGGTGAATGGTCAGACCTACAAACTGGCGCTGCTTCCCAGCGGGATCGTGCGCGGAAAGCTTGGACTGATCGGCAACGGCGTCGCCCTTGATCCCGAAGCGCTGCTTGCGGAGATTGACCGCATGGCCGCACTGGGCATCCGTATAACGCCAGAGACGCTGCAGATCGCCGAGACGGCCACGCTTGTTCTACCGGTCCATCGCGCGATCGACGCCGTTCAGGAACGCTTGCGCGCCAAACCGATCGGCACCACGCTACGCGGTATCGGTCCGGCATACGAAGACAAGGTGGGGCGCCGAGGCTTGCGCGTCTGCGACCTCGCTGAACCGGCACTGCTCGCGCAAAAGCTCGATGCACTGCTTGAGCACCATAACGCGTGGTTCCGTGGCGTCGGTCTGGAACCTTTCCAGCGAGACCAGATGTTGAGCGACCTGGTTGCCATGGCACCAAGAATCCTGCCGTTCATGGGACGCGTCTGGGAACGACTCGACAGCGCCCATTCATCGGGCAAGCGCACGGTATTCGAAGGCTCGCAGGCCGTGATGCTTGACGTGGATTGGGGTAGCTATCCCTATGTGACGTCGTCGACTACCGTCGCCGCAGGCGCGGCCAGTGGCACCGGCATCGCCCCCTCACGCCTCGGGCAGGTGCTCGGTGTCAGTAAGGTCTATGCAACGCGTGTCGGCGAAGGCCCTTTCACGTCCGAAGTGGACGGAACACTCGGTGACCTGCTTAGGCAACGCGGCGCCGAGTATGGAGTCAACACGGGTCGCCCGCGTCGCTGCGGTTGGCTGGACACGGTACAACTGCGCCAGAGCACCAAGGTCGCCGGCATCAGTCTGCTGGCGCTAACCAAGCTGGATGTGCTCGATGGCTTCGATTCGGTCTACTTGTGCGTAGGCTACGAGCTTGATGGGAAGCGCATCGATTACATGCCGTCCACCAATGCCGAGCAGCAGCGCCTGCAGCCGGTTCTCCAGCGCTTTGATGGTTGGGACGGTTCGACCCGGGGCATCCGGTCCTATGGCGATCTGCCCCGCCAGGTCGCGGCGCTGATCGAAGCGATTCAGCAGGAAGTCGGCGTTCCGGTGTCAATGGTTACCACGGGTCCTGAACGTGATGACGCGATTGTCTTGCGATCTCCGTTCGCGTAAGCGGGCGCCACTCGGCCAGAAATCGAGCTCCGCGGTGACTCACAATGCCGTGACCGCGTTTGCGGAGAAGGGAGCGCCAACGGATACTTGAGACTGGCGTCCAGGCTGTCATCGTTCCAGGTAGAAATCGAGGGGGATCAGTTCGACGGCCCATCCGCCTTCTTCGCCCAGCGTGGCGGCCGGGTGCATGGACGCGATGCGCAACGCCTCGTCACGGCTATCTGCCTCGATGATGAACAGGCCGCCCACGACTTCCTTCGTCTCGGTGTAAGGCCCATCGGTGACTTGAGTCTTACCGTTGCCCGGGCGGAGAGTTCTCCAGCTGTCCAGATCGCCAAGCGACGCGGAAACGAGAACCTTGCCGGTAGCCCGCATCTTCTCGTCCAACGCGGGGCATTGGTTCACCAATTTTTTGACGTCCTCGGGCGCCATCGCCGCGAATTTTTCAGGGGTGAAGTAGGCTAAGCCGACGTATTTCATGGGAGCTCCTTTCCGCGGGGATACACTGACGACGAGACAGATGGTCGAAAATCGACAATCTGCTCAACCCGTGTATCAACGGCTTGATCCTCATCGAATCGCAGCACGCGACACATGCGACTTTCAAGCCACGCTTCATGGCGCGCCCGGCTGCGACCCGGTAATTTCCCCTCTTCATATTGCGCAGCCCACGCGAGGAAGGCGGGATCGGCACCGCCGAACAACGACATTTCGCGGGCTTCGATTCGTTGAAGTCGAAGCGCGGTCGGCAGTGACAGGAATATAACGAGGTCAAAACTATTTTCCAGTTCTGAACCCCAGCCGCACACCGAGCCAGATAAAACCGATGCGTCGCATGCCTCAATTTCGTCGAGAAGCATCGTCAAACGCCTTTCCGGATCGTATTTCTCTTTGAATGGCGGGACAGTTGGCTTCCAATAGAAGCTGTCCGCATCTACAAAGTTGAAGCCGAGCCGCATTGCCAACGCGCGTCCCAGAGTTGTAGTTCCCGATCCTGCAGCACCGACAATGTTGATGCGACGATATGCGAAACGATTCATGAATCGACCCGAGGTTAAGCTTGGAGTATTGCATAGCGACAGGCGACCGCAACCGGTTGGTCGACATCGCCGCCCAGATCGTTAACAATCGTTTGCGCCCACCCGCGCACAACGACGCAATCCCGCATCCGAACGAGCCTTACATGACTGAAATATCCATCAGATCCGCCAATATTGACGATGCGCAAAAGATCGCTGATTTTCATGTGAAAGTCTGGCGGCACACATACCGGGATCTTGCGCCTGCGGAAGCATTCGCCGTCCTCAACGAGAAATTTCGTGGTGCAAAGTGGAAGGAAAAGCTGTCTTCGAACGACCCCAGCCACATCGTGCTCATTGCTGAGATCGACCGCAAAACGGTTGGGATCGGGGCGGCCGGTGAGTCTTCAGAACCGATCTTCGACGGCCGCGGCGAGATTAAATTCCTTTATGTCGATCCTGACTTCAAGCGCCGCGGCATTGGGCGGCAGTTGCTTGCACAACTCGCGATTCATTTGAGGGAAATGCACTACCAGGGGGCCGCTTTAAGCGTCGTTAAGGGAAACGAACTCGCGATCGCTTTTTACGAGGCGCTGAATGGCCGGCAGGTAGGCGAGTACGTCGATCCAGGGCCAATCTGGAAATCACAAAATATCGTATTTGCATGGGACGACGTTGCGAGTTTGATCCCCTGAGAAATGTCGACAGCGTTCTCACAGCGTTGTAGTGGGCAACCATACGCCGGAGGGAATCCCGCTCGACCGACGATGATACGCAGGCACTTCCTCGCACGCCGGCCTCACCTCTGCCAGCAGACTCTGGACAAAGAACACGATGAACCCTACGCACTCGATAAGAACAGCCAGACGGGAAGACGCAGCGCGCATCGCAGTCCTTGGCGCACATGTGTGGGTGCATACCTACGCAGCAGCGGGTGTGTCCGATGTAATCGCGCAATATGTCGTGACGACATTTACGCCGGAAAGGATCGTGGCTCTAATGAACGACCCGGGCGTCGTTCTATTGGTCGCCGAGGTGGCAACCAATCTGGCTGGCTATATCGTGGTGCGCTTCAATTCGTACCACGCCGACATTCCCATCGAGATTGAAACACTCTACGTTCAGGATTCGTTTGCTGGCCGCGGAATAGGATCGTCATTGCTGACTCGCGCCAGAGAGCTTGCGATGGACAGAACCGGAGACCGCGCCATCTGGTTAATCGTCAACTCCCAAAACGAAAAGGCGATCTCCTTCTATCGTTCTCGCGGAATGACTCAGGACGGTGTCGCGTACTTTGAGCTCGGCGGCATCCAGCACGAAAACAAGGTGATGGTCACAAGAGACTGATTCGAAGGCCCTTTCCCACGAATCCTCTCCACACCTGAGAGTGGACATAGTACACGCCGGGATGGCCCCCTCTCCCCCATCGGTCATTTGACCGATACCGTCACAGCACCCCACCTGCGATCCTCACCCTCATGCCAGCTGCGAGCCACGACTGAAACGTGACTCCGGCATCGGAGATTCCGACCTGGGCGGACGAACGACGCGACGCAATCGTCGCTCGCGCGGATAGTCGCGCGCTACGTTTCCCCTACCGACGACAACGAGGCCGTTTTGAGCCACACAACCATTCATCCCGTATGGGTCCGCGCATTCCACTGGATCAATGCCGCCGCAGTGATCCTCATGTGCATGAGCGGCTGGCAGGTGTATGAGGCCTCTCCCGTCTTCCACGCGATCCGCTTCCCGGCATCTATCACACTGGGTGGCTGGCTAGGCGGTGCGCTGCTCTGGCACTTCGCGGTCATGTGGATATTGGTCGCCAACTTCGCGACGTATCTCGTGTTGGGTGTCGTCACCGGCCGACTGCGTAGAACGATCTTCCCCATCACCCTTGGCGCAATCATGACCGACCTCGCAGCAGCGCCGCGCGGCAAGCTTAGCCATGGCGACCTCAGCCAGTATAACGCCGTGCAAAAAGCGGCTTATCTCGTTGTGATCGTCGACATCGTGCTGGTGATTTTATCGGGCTTGACTATCTGGAAGCCCGTTCAGTTTCCGGTTCTGCGAATGCTGATGGGTGGTTTCGACAACGCTCGCATCGTCCATTTCGCCGCGATGAGTGTGCTCGTTGGCTTCTTTGCCGTGCATATCGTCATGGTGGCGCTCGTTCCACGATCTTTGCTCACCATGATCTGGGGGCGCTAACCATGAACTCGAAGAAGCCTCCGCAGACACTCGACACCGAATCCATCATCAAAGACGCGCGCAAGGAACTGAGTTCGACTTCCCGCCGCCTTTTTGGCAAGCGAATTCTGACCTTGGGCGGCCTGGCGCTGTTGTCTGGCTGCGATCTGACCAACGACAAATCGGTGAACAACCTGCTGCGCACCATGTCCTCGTTCAATGACGGCGCGCAGGCTCTGCTCTTCGATCCTGGCAAGCTGGCGCCGACGTATCCGGAATCCATGATCACGCGGCCGTTTCCGTTCAATGCTTTCTACGACATCGATCAGGTGCCGGACATCGACGCTCAGACCTACCGCCTCGAGCTGTCGGGTCTCGTCAAAGGCAAGCGTATCTGGACGCTCGGCGAACTCCATGGGTTGCCGCAGCGCAGCCAGGTCACACGGCATATCTGCATCGAAGGCTGGAGCGCGATCGGCAAATGGGGTGGCGTGCGCTTCTCCGAGTTTCTGTCACTGGCCGGCGCGGATACCACGGCGAAATACGTCGCGCTGCACTGCGCCGACAACTATTGGACGAGCATCGACATGCCGACGGCGCTGCATCCGCAAACGCTGCTGACGCTCACCTAGGACGGCGACATCTTGCCCGCGAAGTACGGCTTTCCGATGAAGCTGCGCATGCCGACGAAGCTCGGCTACAAGAACCCGAAGCATATCGTCGCCATCTCGGTGACGAACCAATTTCCCGGCGGCTATTGGGAGAACCAGGGCTACAACTGGTTCGGCGGCTCCTGAACCGCAAGCCGCAGATTTCTCTAACCGTAACAAACCAACGGAGTAGTTATGTCCATTCGCCTTAAGCTCGCCGCGTCTTTCGTCGCGCTCACGCTTGCTAGCGCTGCTTTCGCTCAGTCATCGGCGGGCAAGCCCGAACGAATCCGCGGCGACATCGTGTCGTTCGCAGGCAGCACGCTGACGGTGCATCGGCGCAGCGGAGACACTGTGACCATCGAAATGAGCGACGCGGCGCATGTCAACGCCGTGAAAGCCATCCCCCTGTCCGATATCAAACCGGGTTCCTATGTCGGCGCCGCGGCGATGCCGGGTCTCGACGGCAAGCTGACCGCGAAGGAGGTGCTGGTCTTCCCCGAAGCCGCACGCGGCACAGGCGAAGGTCACTACGCATGGGACCTGGGCGCGAACAGCTCGATGACGAACGCCAACGTGGATACCGTCGTGGCCGGCACGAGCGGGCGCGATCTCAAGCTCTCGTACAAGGGTGGCAGCAATACCATCAATGTGCCGACGGACGCTCCGGTGGTCACGATCATTCCTGCCACGCGCGACGATTTGACGACTGGAAAGAAGGTGTTCGTCGTGGCAGTGCCGGCGAAGGGCGGAGCCTACGACGCACAATTTGTCGTGGTCGAAAAGGACGGCGTAGCCCCGCCGATGTAATGGTTTCGGCGTCGAGGCGTGGTGTTATGTGGCTCGCATGAACGTGCTTTGATTCGGGCCACTCGCGAGGAGCGCATCGGTCGTTCGACCGATGCCGCCGAAACAGGCCGGATGCCATCATCTCTATCAATGCAGGCCTCTTGTCTCGATGACGCTGCTGCGGTCCTGGCGACAACGCACCGCGACAAGAGCCTGGCGCATCGCCTTTTGCGATGCGGTCGACAAATTTTGAAGGAGTTGCAATGGCTACCCAACTTTCGGACACTACCCGCCTTCAGGGCGAGCGGTGGCTCAAGCAGTATTACTTTACCCGTGCTGCATTTTCTGTCGTGTGGGTCGCGCTCGCGTTCACCATTGGGCAGCATGCCGCGGCGTTCGGAGCCGGGCTGCTGATCGTCTATCCGATCTGGGACGCGCTGGCCAACTACGTCGACATGTCGCGTAGCGGCGGGATGCGAGAAAACCTTACGCAGGCTTTCAACGTTTTCGCTAGCGCGGCGATTGCGATTGCGGTGATTGCGGTTCTGAGCACCAACGCGATCCCGGTGCTGGATGTATTCGGCGTCTGGGCCGTTCTGTCCGGCTTGCTTCAGCTTGTCACCGCTGCCCGTCGCTGGAAGCGCTTTGGTGCGCAATGGGCGATGATTCTGAGCGGGGCCCAGTCGGCGCTGGCTGGGGTGTTTTTTGTTGTGCAGGCGCATGCAGCGGTGCCTCCCGCGATCGTCAAGGTAGCGGGCTACGCAGGTGTCGGTGCGCTGTATTTTCTTGTGTCTGCGTTGTGGCTGTCGGCTGGGCAGTTGCGGCGTAAGCTTGCATCGTCGCCTTGAAGGAGTGGATTACGACTCGCATAAAGACGGTGTTATTGGCGCCAATAACACCGTCCGGTTTCACAAGCGAGAACGAAAGCGCGAGGCGTTCGACCTCGCATTGTGGAGATCAGTACTGGTACCCGACGTGAACGCTGCCCTCCTGCATCGACGCATGTGTCGTATTGATGAGCCCGTCGTATTCAAGTCCGATGTGACGGTTACCGATGGATCTATGACCGCGCGAGCCGTATCGTTTTTCTCAGTCGAAGCCGGCAAAATCACTCGCATCGTTGAATATTGGCCGGAGTCATATGCCGCCCCCGCCAATCGTGCGCATCTTGTCGAGCGCATCGAGTAGGTGACCGCGTATAGCCGGCGTTGTGCCGGTTAGACCACCGCCGCGAACCGGCCAACAAGAGACGGTCAATGCGAGCGGCCGAATCGTCGACAACGCAACTCGGGTAGCTAATGCGACTGCTGTCGCTGGCTAATCCATGTGCTCGATGTCCGGGGGCATTTCAACCCAGGAGTGCATGCGTTCTTCGTACACGGAGAAGGTCGGGGCAGGAAACGTCGGGTCTGCGAATGCCCCGACGGTGATGATGATGCTGTCTTCGCGTTCCTCATTGTTGTAATACACCGTGGAACCGCATGTGGGGCAGAAATGGAACGTGCTCTTGCTTCCGCCGTCACCAACCCGAACGAACGTGTTTGAGGTACCGGTAATGGTGACCGACCCTGCGGGAAATCGAGCCTGTGCAGCGAACACGCTACCGGTTCTGCGTTGGCAATCGAGGCAGTGGCAAACGGAAATGCCGACCGGGGCACCCGATGTCGTGGCTGTGAGTTGGCCACAAGCGCAACTGGCAGTTCGGTTCGTTTCGAGCATCCTATTCGCGCTCCCTCAACTCGGTGTCGTACACATCTGGTGTCAACGCTTCGGCGTAATCCGGTATAAAAGCCTCGGTCTCGGTCGTGTGTGGGCACCTATTGATAAGCGCGTTATCTTACCTTTTCAAAAAATCGATTTTGCGTTACAAATGCCCGCTTCCCGAAAAGCCTAGAGCTCGTCGTAGGGCACGTTATGCCAGTCACATGAGACGCTCTTCGGCCAGAATCGGTCACTTACCTCGGCCGCGAAAGACTGCGCGACCGGGGAGCCTTAGCCCGTAAGTGTCAGGCGCGCGAAAGCAAATAGTAGCCAAAGCCGAGCGTTGCTCGCCCCCACTGCAAGTATGAGCTGTGCCAATCTTGCATTCGCTTTAAGAACTTCTCCGCATCGGGATCATCCGGATTCGCCGCCAAGTATTGCATCATCGCGTCGCAGTACCTGCCTTCGTATTCATCCCACTCATCATCACTGCTGGTTGCGGTCCGCAGCAGGTTGTAGCCCAACGCACTGGCGCGCTGGGCGTTTTCCGCGTGAGAAACGAACTCGTCGGCTGTTCCGTTAATTGCATCTAGATAGCCTTGCGAGGGTGTCCGCTTCCAATACCCATCGGCGACGAGCAAACGGCCACTGGGCTTCAGCCAGTCGAAGGCGACGCGCAGGCATTCTTCGAACGAACCGAATGCGTGCGTAGATCCGACGCAAAGGATTGCGGCGTATCCGCCTTCGGGCCGAGTGTGCTCCAGTAAGGGAGCGTTGATCAAGCTCAGCCGCGAGTCGTTTGGAAAGTCCTGCCGAAACGCAACTCGCGCCTCGACTAAGAAGCTCTGATTGATATCGACGCCGACACCACGTGCCTGCGACATGTGCAGCACATCTCGCAATAGCGCTGCTTTGCCACAACCGGCGTCCAGCACGATGTCATCTGCGGAGAGATTCGCGACGAAACTGCGAAGGAGTTCATGAGCTTTATTCCGCGACAGCGGGCTCAGGTAACGGTGGTTACTGTGTGCAATCGTGGAAAAACGGAAAGGGTCGTAGTTCATGTTGGTCATGGTTCTCTTGCGAAAGGGTATTGATGGCTTTTTTCAACATCGATTCACAAAGAGCTTTCATACACGAACCTCCCAAATATTGTCGTTATACAGCGCAGCAAGCCTACACAGATTCTCGAACGGCTGCAATTTTTACGCTTGGGACCGTCCGCTCTGGGCGTTAGCGGATGGCCGGTTCGGGTGTGCGCCGTGAAAAGGTGGCGCTTTCCAGCGGGTGCAAGCCCCGCCCGGCAAATGCTCCAGCCGGAAGCAACCGGAGCAGCTATGGAGGCAACGAAGTGGCTGAAGCCTTCGGTGACGCGTGTCACAAATTGGTGACAGCGCGAGTGTGCAGGCCGTAACGCGAGTGAACGCCGGGCAAACCTCGAAAAGGTCGATGCGCAGGCCGACCCGACAACCCTATCGGGGAAGGCTGATACGACTGGGCGAATGAGCAGGCTGGACGCCCAGTCGCTGCGCCGGGGTAGTGGCGACAGCATGTACACAAGGAAAGCGTACGCAACACGGGAAGTCCCTCGGCGTGGTCAGGGATGACCAACCGGACGCCCGCGAGGGACAGGCCGGGCGCCTTGGGATGACGGAGAGGCCCGTAGTACTGGTGAAGCCGGGTAATGCCGGTGGAGGGAAGGGGCCTCAGTTCAAGACCAACGAAACACGTAGTGAGGGACCTGGAGATTGGGCAACCTATCAACTCCGATCAGTGTTCAGAAGCTGCAGACGGCGTTACACTCGAAAGCGAAGGCAGAAGCCGGGTACCGCTTTTACGCTCTGTACGACAAGATCTACCGTGAGGATGTGCTGGCGCATGCGTACGCCCAGTGTCGCTCGAACAGGGGCGCGCCGGGTGTCGATCGGCAAGACTTTGCGGAGATCGACGCGTACGGGGCGCAGAAGTGGCTCGGCGAACTGGCGCTTGCGCTCAGGCAGGAGAGTTACCGGCCGGACCCTATCAGAAGAGTGTTTATCCCGAAGGCCAATGGCAAGCTGAGGCCACTGGGCATCTCGACCTTGCGTGATCGGGTGTGCATGACGGCAGCGATGCTGGTGCTCGAACCGATCTTCGAAGCGGACCTTCCATCAGAGCAGTACGCTTACCGCCCGGGGCGAAACGCCCAGCAAGCGGTGATCGAGGTGGAGGAACGGCTGCATCGAGGGCAAACGGACGTCGTTGATGCCGACCTTGCGGACTACTTCGGAAGTATTCCACACGCCGAACTGATGCTGTCGCTGGCGCGACGCATCGTTGATCGGCGCATGCTGCATCTGATCCGGATGTGGCTGGAATGCCCCGTGGAAGAAACCGATACCCGAGGCCGGAAGAAACGTACGACGGAGGCCAAAGACAGCAGACGTGGCATTCCGCAAGGCTCACCCATCTCACCACTGCTGGCGAATATTTATATGCGCCGGTTTGTGCTGGCATGGAAGAAGCTCGGACTTCAGCGCAGTCTTGGCAGTCGCATTGTGACCTACGCGGACGATCTGGTGATCCTGTGCAAGGAAGGGAAGGCTGAGGAAGCCTTGTTACGAATGCGCGAGATCATGGACAAACTGAAGCTGACGGTCAACGAAGAGAAGACACGAATCTGCAAGGTGCCGGAAGGCGAGTTCGACTTCCTGGGTTATACGTTTGGGCGGCTGTACTCAGCGACGACTGGCAAGGCCCGTATGGGCATGCGTCCGTCGAAGAAGAGTATCCGGCGCATGGTCGAAAAGATTCATGCGATGACCGCCCTCAAGGCGGTGTGGCAAGAGACCACGGAGCTGGTGGGCCGGTTGAACCGCACGTTGCGCGGCTGGGCGAACTACTTCAAGGTAGGCTCGGACAGACGCGCGTATCGGGCGCTCGACAGCTACACCGCTACGCGGTTGCGTCGGTGGTTACGCAACAAGTACAAGGTTCGACGTCGCAGAGGCGGGACCTATCCATCCCCGCATCTCTACGGGCACTTCGGTCTCGTGCGTCTGACTGGTCCATGGTTGTGAACCTGCCGTGTGTGAAGGCGTGGTGTCCTGTCCGAGAGCCGGATGCGATATGTGGTGTTGCCTCAAATGAGGTCTTGCGGCGCCAGGTCGAGGTTTGTCAGCGGTGTATGTCTATTGAAGGCCACATAAATTTGCGCCGGAGTAGTGTCGGAGATCCGAAGGTTAACTCGGAGATCCGATCATGTTCGGTACATTGTTTCATTACCCCCGTGTACTGGCTCGTCATCGCAATGGTCCATCGGCCGATGATCGAGAACGCTATCTGGCCCACTGCGCACAGGGTGGTGCAGCCCAATCAACGCTGTTGGGCCTTGCACCTGAGCTTCTCGCTATTTCCCGGCGTATCGCGCTCGACAACGAGCGATTGATTCCGTCTGCGGAGGTCGAGATGGCAGCCGATCGCTGGGTTCGTTACCAGCGACGGCATCAGCGAATCCTGACGGGAAGGTTCTCGCGGGAACGGTTTATTCAGACCGCTACGGCCTGGCTTCGCTTCCTGGGGCGACTGCAAGAGCAGCAACCTGAAACGCCGCCATTCGCCGATCTGGTTCAACAGTTCGACAGCTACTTGCGCGAGGAGCGCGGCCTGTCGTCACACACGATCCACAATCGATGCTGGCACGTTCAGGCGTTGTTGTCCTGGCTCAGCGAGCAAGGAAGCAGCATCGGCGAGATGCGACTCGAACAGGTCGACGCTTTTTTTGCGCTGAGACGAATGCAAGGTTGGTCCCGGGTATCGATGGCCACCTTTGCCGGCGCGCTGCGAAGTTTCCTCCGCTACGCCGGTGAGCAAACCTGGTGCTCGAAGAGACTCGCCGCCGGTATCGAAGGACCGCGTCTGTTCAGCCACGAGACGCTTCCAGCCGGGCCGAAGTGGGAAGACGTGCAGCGACTCATTCGCAGCACCGATACGGACAGTCCCCATGATATCCGGGACCGCGCCATTCTGTTGCTCCTGGCGGTCTACGGGCTGAGAAGGGGTGAAGTCGTTGCCCTGACTCTGGACGACGTGGACTGGGAACATGACATCCTTCACATCAGCCGTCCAAAGCAGCGGAGCAAACAGGACTACCCGCTTGCAGCCGAGGTAGGTGAAGCAATTCTGCGATACCTGGAACAGGTGCGACCTCACATTGTCTCGCGCTCCTTGTTTGTCACCATACGAGCCCCGTTTCGTCCGCTCGCGCCTACGAGTCTGCACTACCTGGTCAAACGACGATTGCGAGTTCTTAACATCAGTTGCAGTCATGGCGGCCCGCATTCGCTTCGACACGCGTGCGCGACCCGTCTGGTGGCTGAAGGACTCTCCCTCAAGGAGATCGGGGACCATCTGGGCCATCGCAGCGCCTACGCAACGCGCACCTATGCCAAGGTCGATCTGGCTGGCCTGAGGCAGGTCGCAGACTTTGCCCTGGGAGACCTGCTATGAAACTGCCTGAAGCGGTCGCCGCGTACGTGGCCTACAAACAGTCACTGGGGATGCGCTTTGCCACTGAGGCGCGTACCTTGAAGTCCTTTCATCGAACGCTCGGCGACATCGATATGCGCGAGGTCGACGCCGATTGTGTCTATGCGTTCCTTGCTGGCAAGGGTCCCATCACGCCTTTCTGGCATCGCAAGTTCAACGCGTTGCGCGGCTTCTACCGCTTTGCCATTGCTCGCGGCTACACGACCAGTTCGCCGTTACCCTTAACGGTACCAGAGGAACACCGGACCTTCGTGCCGTACATCTATTCGCGAGAAGAGATACGGCGTCTACTCGCGGCGACGGCTGGTCGTGAACGCTGCAATCTGTCATCGCTAACTTGCCGCACGCTCCTGCTGCTGCTCTATGGTACTGGGCTTCGCATCGGCGAGGCTGTCGGCCTGAATCTGGCGGATGTGGATCTGGACTCCGGAGTGCTTTGCATACGTGAGAGCAAGTTCTACAGGACACGGCTGGTGCCGACCGGACCAGATCTGACATCGGTGCTGGCCAAGTACGCTGTCGAACGCAATAAATGCCCGCCACTCGACCCCGACGCGGCCTTTCTGCTGACGAAGCGCAGACAGCGCCCGTCCAGAGCCGGCGCCGAGTATGCCTTCAAACAATTGCGTGAACGCGCACAGGTACGTCGTGACGATGGTGCGCGGTATCAGCCACGACTTCATGACCTTCGGCACACCTATACAGTTACCCGGCTGGTCTCCTGGTATCGCGAAGGCGCGGATGTACAACGCCTGCTGCCCCAGCTGGCAACCTATCTTGGTCACGTGCATATTGGCGCCACCCAGCACTACCTGACCATGACGCCAGAGTTGCTGCGGCAGGCGAGCTTACGTTTCGAGCGCTACGCCCGGGGAGGAGACGATCATGCGTGACACAACCCTTCTTGGACCCTGGGTCCGACGCTTCCTGCTCGAGCACCTTATCGGCGAGCGGAACCTCGCTCGCAACACCCAGCAGAGCTACCGCGACACGCTGTGCCAACTGATTCCTTTCGCTTCTGGTCGAGTCCACAAACCGGTCGACCGGCTGGCAATGACAGATGTGTCGGCCGAGATCGTCCGGGACTTCCTCTCAGATATCGAAGTCTGTCGCGGATGCAGCGTCGCGACGCGGAATCAGCGCCTGGCTGCTATCCATGCCTTGGCTCGATTCGTTGGCGAGCACAGCCCCGAACATATCCAGTGGTGCACCCAGCTGCGCTGCATCCCCTACAAGAAGACTACAAGAACGCTGGTACCCTATCTCGACAAACCTGAAATGGATGCGCTCCTTGCCTGCCCAGATCGACGTACATCTCAAGGTCGACGTGACTACGCCCTGTTGCTGTTTCTCTACAATGCCGGTGCGCGGGCGGACGAGGCGGCCCACCTGACCATCGGCAACGTCGATGCGATCTCCAGCAGCGTGAGCGTTCTCGGCAAGGGACGCAAACAGCGCCAGTGTCCGCTATGGCCCGACACCGTGCGAGAGTTGTGCAACCTCGCTGGCCAACGTCCATCGCAGGAACGGGTATTCCTCAATCGCTGTGGGCAACCCCTGACGCGTTTCGGCATTCACGCGGTCGTAGAGCGTTACGCTGTCAAGGCGCGAGCCAATATGCCCTCGCTCGCATCCAAGCGCGTCAGCCCGCACAGCATTAGACATTCAACTGCGACCCACCTGCTTCGATCCGGCGTCGATATCAATACCGTACGGGCGTGGCTTGGTCACGTCTCCATCGATACGACCAACGTTTACGCCGAAGTTGATTTGGAGATGAAGGCCAACGCCCTGGCGCGGCTTACTATCCCCAGCGATCGAAAGGCGAACAGGCGATGGGCCAAAGATCCCGCGCTGATGGCGTTTCTCCGGTCCTTGTAGCAGGCTTCTTTATGTGGCGTTCAGCCGGCCGGATCCTGTCAGGATCGCGGCTCGGGCGCCGCAAGACCACATTTGAGGCAACACCACATATCGCATCAAATGTGATCGAACTCATTTAATGCGGGAGATCTGCATGTCCGGTTCGATGAGCGGGGGTGTGGAAACGGAGTTAGGGCGAGGTTACTCGGGCACCGCCAGACGAAAGGGGCGGCAACAGACAAACCGAACCTACTGCCACCGCGCCACATCTCGACTCTACCGTGATCTGCCCGTTGCATAGGCCCGTTCGATGAACGCCCGGCGGAGAGATCTATCAGTCGGAATTCGGCTAGGAAAGGATCTTCGACATCGCTGGCTAGATCGTCGACATTCGACTATTCACCGTCGGTCAACGCGGAGCTTCTGGACTCGAAGGTAGTTGATCGTTGAAAGTATTTGCCGTAGGGCCGCGAACCGGGTGAATCGACGAATAACGTGTTCCCCCTGTTTGAGTACCGCAGCGATTTGGAGTCCAATCACGCAGTCAGGAAATTGGACATAAAGAAGCGATTCACGGAAAAGCAGATCATCGGCTTCCTGCGGAAGCCCTCGGCCGGACCCCGCTGGGGCGTTGATCGTGCAAAATGACCGGCCACCAAGGCCAAGGAGACGACATGGATTCGCAGACCACATCGCAGGAACCGGAGATGGATGACGACGGTCGCCGACGCAGGGATTTCGTTCGTGGCGGCTTCTCCTTGGGTGGCGCGATCGCGCTCGCAAGCACCGCCTCTGCGACTGCCTCTGCGGCGCCGAAAGACGACCTTTGGGCGACGCCTGCGCGCACCGGCGGCAAGCTGCTGGTGCGTTGGCTGGGCGGTGGCGTCACGGAAATCGCCACACCTGACTACAAGCAGATTGCGTACGGCGACGCGTGGATCTGGAACAACGCGGGCTGGGATCGTTTCGGCGTGAAAAAGCCGCCGGAATATGCCAGTGCCAAGGGATTCGCCGACTATGTCGCGGGCAAGAAACCCGATGCAGTCTTTGTGCTGCTCACCCATGACCACGGCGACCACATGGGCGATTACTTCGAGATGCTCAAAGCGCTGAACGACGCCGGCGTGCTGGTCAAGACCACGGGGCAGAGCGACATGATGCGCTCAGCGCTAGTGCCGGAGTTTCGTAAGGTGGGCCTGGATCCCGCGGAAATCGTCGTGAACGGCGGGGCGGGGATGAACTTCGGCGGGGTGTCCCTGCACGGCGAGATGTCGGCGCATCTGATTCCCGCACTGCACTCCAACTTGTGCGGCTATCCGGCGGCGGGCTTTATGCTCGACATCGGTGGAGTTCGTGTGTATCTGAGCGGAGACACCGATCTTTTCGGCGACATGCGATTGATCGGTGAGCGTTACAAACCCGATCTGAGCATTGTGTCTGCGGGCGGCGGGCCCTTCACGATGAATCCGCAGGACGCGGCACGGGCCAGTGCGTGGGTGGGGGGGGCCCATGGCATACCCGTGCATTATGCGCACAACGGGCTGGTGCTGGGTGTCGAGGCGGGCGAGCAATACCGCCAGGCTGCCTCGCACGTGGCGCCCTCGCTGCGGGTCTCGGTAATGAAACCCGGCGAGCAGACGTTGATCACCGTCTGACGGTGTGGGCTGTGGCGGCTCGCGTGCCATGGGTCGGTTCGATTCCGGCCCAGGCCACCAAAAAACGCAGTGACGTTTCTAAGGCCCATTGCCGCGAGCGAGCGGCGGCTTGGCGGAAACTCGATTGTCGTAATCTGCCCGTTGCATAGGCCCGTTCGATGAACGCCAGACGGGGAGATCCATCAGTCGGAATTCGGCCGATACTGTTGAAAAAGTCGATGACCGTCTCGCGCATGAGGTTTTCAGGGGTCTTCTTACCCTTGACCGACGCTCGCGAGCGGCTTGTGGGTCGATCTGAGAGGTCGATTTTTTTGCTTGTCGATTGCAAAAGCGAGGCAGCGACTTTTTCAACAGTATCGGCCACTTTCAGACAGTCGACATCGCCGCCGAATCGCTGACAATCGCCGTGAAAACGGGCGGCAATTTGGCCGCTTCAGCCACATGAGATACCTCGATGAGCCGTGACGAGATGAGCAGCGCTTTGAAAGCGCGTTTTGTCCCCGCGCTTCGCCAGCTTGGGTTCAAGGGTTCTTTGCCCCATTTTCGGCGACAACGAGATAGTCGGGTTGACCTTTTGACGGTGCAGTTCGATCGCCATGGAGGGGGCTTCGTCGTGGAGCTAGCTCAATGCGGCGCAGAGGGTATCACGACCCATTGGGGGAAAATCATTCCTGCAGCCAAGGTCAAGGCACACGATCTACATCCCCGTCAGCGCCATAGACTCGGGGCGTCTGGACCGAATAAGGACTACTGGTTTCGATTCGACGAGGGTACTTCGCCAAAGGCTGTCGCAGATACGCTATGCGCTCACATCGACGAGGCTGAGCGTTGGTGGGGCTAGTCGCTATCGACCCCTTTGCGGTGGCTATAGCCGCTCGGTCGCCTGCGGTCGAATCCTTCGCGGTGATCTTCGGCCAGCAACAGGCATTCGACATGGGCATCAAGACTGGTGACAATCGCAGATGCGTCGGCTGGACCATTTCGAATGCCGCATTGGAGTTGCAATGGCAAAGCATGGGCAATTCATCACGTTAGGTCGGTCAGTCATCGCATATCCGATAGCCGTGGCTGCGGGTGCGATGACGTTTATTCCAGCCCTTATTGTCGGAAGTACGCAACTCCCTGGTGTCGTCGCAAAGCACGGATTTGTGTTTAGCATTCCTCATGTTGTCGGAGCTGAGCTGGGCGCTGCCCTATTGGGCCTCGCGATTTTTGCGTTGCCGCTCTTCCCCTTCTACGTAGCCGGAATGATCGTTGCCAACAAAGCCGGAACGAGGCACTGGCTTTATTTCGCGACTATGGGCGTGGTGCTGTCCGTGGGCCTCTGGGCGGGCATGATCTTTTTGTCCCCCCGCGTTGACAACGAACATTTCGCATTCAGCGTGCTGATCCGGCTCGTTGCTCCCGTTGGGGTAGTGAGCGGTCTTGCTTGCTGGCTGTTCCTCTATCTTACGTGGCTGCGTGAGGCCTCATAGCCGTCGTCCGATTCTTCTTTTGAATGTCTGCTGTCGGCAAAGGCCGTGGTCCGCTGTGGGTCGACACGCGACGATCGCCGTTTCGTACAGATGGGTCATCCGTCTGCATACTTGGCGCGATTGAGCGCACATACGACGGCGGGCGGCTGAGTACGGGCGGCGTTCAAAGAAAGCACGTCTTTCGGGCGGTCCAGTAAATTCCCTACTTTCGGGTCTAGCCACCTTCGAACACTCCCACTGGGGTGCCGTCAGGGAGACGAACTGGATCACCTGCCAGAACTCTGTGCATCGGCTGCACCTGATAGCCGCAAGCCGCATCATCTTTTTCGAACTTCCCGGGCTTGGATGAGAAATGAGATCGATTCCGGGGGTTTACCCTAGATTGAATGTCAGTCGTTACGTTTTGCGGAACGATGGTCGTCAGAAATCGCTGGGTGGCCAGCAGCGTGCGCAACCCTGCGGCACGGCTACGTGGGTTATAAGTCATTGTTTTTATGGAATGTTCGCCCTGTTGGCGCGTCCGAGCGCAGGTCACGAGTTCAAACTTAAGTGAACAAAGTTCAAAGTTAAGTGAATCTCGACAACCCCCGCAAAAAATTCCCACCCCCATCCTTCTTGAATTTGTCACCGCCCGTCCATATAATTGGCACTCGCTGCACGAGAGTGCTAACAACATCGCCGGCTGGCCCAGCCAGCCGGGTTTTCTCAGCGTTCTTCAGTCTCAATCAAGAGAGGAGTATGTATGAACCTTCGTCCTTTGCATGATCGCGTGATCGTCAAACGTCTGGATCAAGAAACCAAGACCGCGTCGGGCATCGTGATCCCCGAAGCCGCAGCAGAAAAGCCGGATCAAGGCGAAATTCTGGCAGTCGGCCCGGGCAAGCGTGACGACAAGGGCGCACAAATCGCGCTCGACGTGAAGGTTGGTGACCGCGTCCTGTTCGGCAAGTACGCAGGCCAGACCGTTAAGGTCGACGGCAGCGAACTGCTCGTGATGCGCGAAGAAGACATCATGGCCGTGGTGCAGAAGTAAGCGCAAAGCGCTACTTACCCGGTTATATCCCAAGAATTCAAGGAGTTAGAAGATGGCAGCTAAAGACGTCGTATTCGGTGATTCCGCCCGTGCCAAGATGGTTGAAGGCGTGAACATCCTCGCGAACGCTGTGAAGGTCACGCTGGGTCCGAAGGGCCGCAACGTTGTCCTGGAGCGCAGCTTCGGCGGCCCGACGGTCACCAAGGACGGTGTGTCGGTCGCGAAAGAGATCGAACTGAAAGACAAGCTCCAGAACATGGGCGCGCAAATGGTCAAGGAAGTGGCTTCCAAGACCAGCGACAACGCAGGTGACGGCACCACGACCGCAACGGTCCTGGCCCAGTCCATCGTTCGCGAAGGCATGAAGTACGTTGCATCGGGCATGAACCCGATGGACCTGAAGCGCGGTATCGACAAGGCTGTGACTGCAGCTATCGAAGAACTGCGCAAGATCAGCAAGCCGTGCACGACCAACAAGGAAATCGCTCAGGTTGGCGCGATTTCGGCAAACAGCGACTCGTCGATCGGCGATCGTATCGCTGAAGCAATGGACAAGGTCGGCAAGGAAGGCGTCATCACGGTTGAAGACGGCAAGTCGCTGCAAGACGAGCTGGACGTGGTTGAAGGCATGCAGTTCGACCGCGGCTACCTGTCGCCGTACTTCATCAACAATCCGGACAAGCAAGTTGCTGTGCTCGACAACCCGTTCGTGCTGCTGCACGACAAGAAGGTGTCGAACATTCGTGACCTCCTCCCGGTTCTGGAACAAGTCGCCAAGGCTGGCCGTCCGCTGCTGATCATCGCAGAAGACGTCGAAGGCGAAGCTCTGGCAACGCTGGTTGTGAACAACATCCGCGGCATTCTGAAGACTGTTGCTGTCAAGGCTCCGGGCTTCGGTGATCGTCGTAAGGCCATGCTGGAAGACATCGCGATCCTGACCGGCGGTCAAGTTATCGCTGAAGAAACCGGCCTGACGCTCGAAAAGGCAACGCTGGCTGAACTGGGTCAAGCCAAGCGTATCGAAGTGGGCAAGGAAAACACCACGATCATCGACGGCGCTGGTGAAGGTGCCAACATTGAAGCGCGCGTGAAGCAAGTTCGCACGCAAATCGAAGAAGCAACGTCGGACTACGACCGTGAAAAGCTGCAAGAGCGCGTGGCCAAGCTGGCCGGCGGTGTTGCAGTGATCAAGGTCGGCGCTGCGACCGAAGTCGAAATGAAGGAAAAGAAGGCGCGTGTCGAAGACGCACTGCACGCAACGCGCGCAGCTGTGGAAGAAGGCATCGTGGCCGGCGGCGGTGTTGCACTGATCCGCGCTCGTACGGCAATCGCCGGTCTGAAGGGCGCTAACGCCGATCAAGACGCAGGCATCAAGATTGTTCTGCGCGCAATGGAAGAACCGCTGCGCCAGATCGTCACGAACGGCGGCGAAGAAGCCAGCGTCGTGGTGGCAGCAGTTGCAGCAGGCACGGGCAACTACGGCTACAACGCAGCAACCGGCGAGTACGTCGACCTGGTCGACGCTGGTGTTGTGGACCCGACGAAGGTCACGCGCACGGCACTGCAAAACGCAGCATCGGTGGCAGGTCTCCTGCTGACGACCGACGCAGCTGTTTGCGAACTGCCGAAGGAAGATGCTCCGATGGGCGGCGGCGGAATGCCGGGCGGCATGGGCGGCATGGGCATGGACATGTAATTTCGGATGGGGCTCCTCCGGGAGCCTCGTATCGAAACACATGGGGGCGGCGCGCTGTAAGGCGTGCTTCCCAAAAGAGAAAACCCGCAGCGATGCGGGTTTTTTCGTTTCCGAAGCCAGATGGATCTTTTATTTAGGGCTTCAGGAGATACGTCTCATGCAGATAGTCGAAGATCCCCGCCACGCTCGCGTCTTTGCTCTGCGTCGCGGTATCCACGCGTAACTCCGGGTTGGCCGGAGCCTCGTAGGGTGCGGACACACCGGTAAACGCCGTGATTGCGCCAGCCCGTGCTTTGGCATACAGACCCTTGGGATCGCGCCGCGCGCAGTCATCCACGGAAGCGGAGAGATAGGTCTCGACAAACCGGTCAGGCCCAATGATCTCGCGCGCCATGGCTCGATCTTCGCCCATCGGCGAAATCAACGCGGTAATCACAATCAGACCTGCATCGTTCATCAACTGGGCAACATGCGCCACGCGGCGGATATTCTCGCGCCGGTCTTCTTTGCTGAAACCGAGATCGCTGGCCAGGCCGTGCCGGACGTTGTCGCCGTCTAGCACATAGCACGGGTGACCCAAGGCGATGAGCTGTCGTTCCAGTTCATACGCAATCGTGGATTTTCCGGCCCCGGACAACCCGGTGAGCCAGACCGTGACGGCCTTCTGCTGGAACATCCGCGCGCGGTCCTGGACGTCTACCGAACCGCTGACGCGTTGCAGGAACGCTTGTGCAGGCTTGGCGGACGCCACGGATTTGCTTGCTTCGGGGGTGGTTCGAGCGCCATGGCCGGTGTCCGGGAGGTCGGGGCTGGCGTCAGAAGGGGAGCGGACGTAGGCGTGTGAATTGTCCACTTTAAAGATTCCCGCTGGGGTCAATGCCAGTCAATTGACCGGGGTGCCTAATCGAATGTTCGTTGCGGCAGGAACCGATCGCGCACGCGTGATCGCGCTGAGGCGAGTGAAAAGACGGGGTCCGAGGTGGCATAAGGGGCGCCGGCGACATTACAGTTCGTAAATTCTACTGGCTGATAAGCAATCCAGTTGTAACGTTTGATTACGTTTGTAATCAGGACGTGCGAATTTTCTGCTTGAACACCGCGTGCCAACGTGGGTACGTGATGATTCGTAACACGATTGACTGGCTGTTGTGGGAGCAAGGCGGTGCCAAAGGAGGCTAGCCCAGCGAGGGCTTGAAACAGCTGAGTTTGAGGATGTCCCTCAGGGGAGAAGGCATCGGGCCAATGCTGTCGGCGGCGCTGTCTTGAGCGGCGCGCAGAAACCCATGAAAGGCTGGAGTCGGTGCTGCGTAAGCTTGAGAGGTAAGCGCAGGAAATAATCCAGGGCGTACCGGCCGCCCGCGACCGGCCCCGCCCCGCATCGCTTAGTGCCGCGCTTCTCCCGGCGGCGCATCTTTCGCGCTACCCAGCGGCGTTTCTTCGTCGCTACTGCGGGCCCAGAAAAACCGGTCCGGCAGATAGGCCCCCATCCCGGGACGAAACGCGTTGCGCATGGCCTGATACAGATACTCCTGAGCTTCGCGCACAGCTTCAGCCGGGTCCTGACCGTTGGCCAGCAACGCTGCAATAGCAGCGCCCAGCGTGTCGGTCAAACCCATGATGCGGTGCGGGCCACGGTCCCACATATCCTGACGCAACTGGCCGTCGTCGCTGAAAAGCGTATTGACGAGCCGGTGAGTGCCGGTTTCCGTGGACAGGATGTATTCGCAGCCTTGCGATAGCAGGTGCGAGATTGCCGCGTCGAGACTCGGCGCCTCGGCGTCCCCGTCCGGCTGCGCGAGCGCGAGCAGGGTGGCGTGATCGGCCACAAGCAATGTGGTTTGTGGTGCGAGCAGGTCGGCAATCGCTTCGCGCAGTTCGTCGGCGGCGAGCACGTGCTCGTCGTCCAGCGTGAAATCGGGAGCGAGGATCAGCGGAATATCGTCGTAGTCGGCCACGACTTCGGCGATTGCGCTCACCACTTCCGCTCGCGTGGCGGCTCCTACCTTGAAGGCGGCGATGGGCATGTCTTCGAGCAGCATGCGCGCCTGGGTTGCAACGACTTCCGGATCCAGCCCGGTGACTTCGTCGCAGTTTGCCGAGTCGCGCACGGTGAAACCCGTCAGCACGCTGACGCCGTGGCAGCCCATGCTGGCTAGCGTCATCAGGTCGGCTTGCAGGCCGGAGGCACCCGTCGGATCGGAGAGGCCGAAGGTGAGAACGATCGGAGGCGTGTCGCTGGGCATGAAAATGGTTGGCAGGAAGTAGGCGTATGTAAGCGCGCAGCGTGGGCGCAGTCGCCTCAATTATGCGGCCTAAAGCGCTAACGGGGCGTTTTTTCGCATCCGCAGAGGACTTTGCGCACTGAATCGGGGCATCGTGCCGCGCCTTGTCCAGCTTCGTCTGCGGCGCGCCTGCGGCACGTCAACGTGGCGACTTTCGATTGCTAGGCATTGGGGCGGCAACACGGTACCATCATGGCTCTCGTTTCAACGCTCTTTTTGACGCGACACAAGAATGGAATATAGAAGCTGGATGTGCCTGATCTGCGGCTGGATCTACGACGAAGAAGCCGGATTGCCAGATGAAGGAATCGCGCCGGGCACGCGTTGGGAAGATGTTCCCATTAACTGGACCTGCCCCGAATGCGGAGCCCGCAAGGAAGACTTCGAGATGGTCCAGATCTGACCGTCGCAAGCGTCGCGCGTCCCGACGGGCGGCGTGATCGCGTTCGTCGGCTTGTCCGTGTTCATGTCGCCTGCCCATGATCCCTCGATCCGCATCACCTGTCTCTTTCGACGCACTGCCCAACCCGCGTGGCGGGTCGGTCCGTTCCGCGGAACTCGCGCTCGCTGAGGCGCAGCTTGCGCTCGAGCAGCGCGGCGACGCGGCGGCTGCGCTGTTGCGCGCGGCGCAGGCTTTCCGCGAGGCGGGCTGGCTCGGGGCGCAGAAGCTGGCAGATGCCTTGGTGCTGGTCTCGCCATTAACGGCTGCGGAACTACCCGAAGAACCTGACGCGCGTCAGGTGTTCACTGAGGCCTTGCACGATTTCCGTGCAGCGACCACGCGGCACAACCTGCGCGAGCTGTCCTGCTCGCCGATTCTGTACGGCCACTATCAGGCGCTCAGTGCACTGATTTCGCAGCGCACACCGGGCTTCACGGTCACCTACGAAGATTTTGCGCTGGCGGTGCGGCCGTTGCCGCCTGTGTCGTTCAGCGGGCAGCCGGCGGAGCGTCTCGCTCACTTGCGGGCTCGCTACGAGCGGGCCTTGTTGCCGGTGTTGCGGGCGCATTCGAGTGACGGAGCGGCCAGCGCTGCCGTAGCCGCGCTGACGCGCGCCGCGCTCGATGAACTCGACGCGTGCCTCGCCGAACTCGCGGGCCCCGATCCCTACGACTTCTGGCGTCTCGCTTCGGCATGTGCCCGCTCGCTGCGCGTGAGCGGTCACTTAGTCGGGGACGCAGACGCGCGGCGCTTCCACGCACGTTGCAATCTCGCGCTGGCGGATCATGCCCGCGGCTCGACGCTCGCTTCGCGCTCGCTGGTACGTGCGACGCTGGCGCTGCTCTGGCGCGATTACGCGCTCTTCGGTGCTGCAGCGGAGGATGCCGAACACGTCGAACTGCTGCACGATTACGGCTTGACTGTGGACTGGCACGTTGCCGCCACCCAGGAGTCGGAGGCGTTGTGGGAGGCGGGCGCGACGGAGGCGCAAGAGCTTGGCGCGGGTGGTCTGGGCGTGACGCGTACCCGCGAGTTGGGGGTGCTGACCGTCAATGCCCACGCGTATGAAGATTTCCTGCAGACGGCTGACGCGGCCATCGCCGCGCTCGCTGAACATGCGCGGGGCGCCGGTCAACTGGAAAAAGCCGATCCGAGCGAAGCGCTGCAGGCCGGCGACGCCGCGTATCGTCTCGGCGCCGCTGCGTGCGCGCTCGGCCTGGGCCACGTCGCGCTGCTCGCAGACGCACTCGGCCTCGCGTGGCGCCGCCGCGCGCATGCCGGTGTCTCGACACCTGCGGTGCGTGCGCACGTGATCGTGAGCGCGCCCGATGCACAGGCGCTCGAGCAAGGTGCTGAAGCGTTGCGGGCCATGCTGCACAAGATTGCCGCGGGCGTTGCTCCGCCCGCCGCCGGTCCTGCGTTGGCCGCGCTGACGCGGGCTATCGAGCAAGGCTGACGCCCTTGAGCCGCCTTGCAGATCGCATGCGCGGACGCACGAACCGGCACCCCTCGGATGCGCACCCGAATACGCACCGTTGGCGAGGTGTAAGCGCGTGATAGAGTGGCAACATGATCCGCAGTTCATGGATCGCGGCAGCTGACCTGCCCTACGCTCAAAGCCCGCCATTCCGCATCGTCTTTGCTAAAATCCGAACTATGTCCAAGAGTACCGATCGCATCAATCTGACTAACCAGTTCCTGATCGCCATGCCGAGCATGGCGGATCCTACGTTTTCAGGAACGGTGGTCTACCTTTGCGATCACAGCGAGCGCGGTGCGCTCGGCCTGGTGATCAACCGGCCGACCGATATCGATCTGGAAGCGCTGTTCAGTCGCATCGATCTGAAGCTCGAGATCGAACCCCTGCTGCATGTCCCAGTTTATTTCGGCGGCCCGGTGCAAACGGAGCGCGGCTTCGTGCTGCATTATCCGAAAGACGGCAGCCCTTATACGTCGTCGATGTCGGTGCCCGGCGGTCTGGAAATGACCACCTCCAAAGACGTGCTCGAAGCGGTGGCGAGCGGCACGGGTCCGGAACGTTTTCTCCTCACGCTCGGCCACGCAGGTTGGGCCGCGGGCCAGCTCGAGGAAGAGATCTCGAAGAACGGCTGGCTCACCGTCGAATCCGATCCGAAAATCGTGTTCGACGTGCCGGCCGAAGAACGCCTCGAAGCCGCGCTCGCGCTGCTCGGTATTTCCCTTTCGATGCTCTCGGGCGAAGCAGGTCACGCTTGACTGCTCCTCTCCGTGAAAGGAGAAGATTCCCACTTCGTAGAGCTTAGCCAATGCCTCAAAGAGACATGGGACTTACAACCTCTCCATGGGCTGAAACCGCCAGTCCGGCGGCCAAAACATTGCGAGCGGCGTTGATATCGCGGTCATGCGTTGCTCCGCATTCAAGGCACGTCCATGCGCGAACATCTAACGGCATTTTCGCGACCGTGTGGCCGCAGCTGGAACAGCGCTTCGAGCTGGGATACCAGCGGTCGACACCGATCAGCGATCGTCCGTACCACTGCGCCTTGTACTCAAGTTGCCTCACGAACTCCGACCAAGATGCGTCCGCGATCGATTTCGCGATACAACGATTGCTTTGCATGTTGCGGACTGACAGGCTTTCGACGGCGATCACTTGGTTTTCGTTTATCAACCGAGTCGAAAGTTTGTGCAGGAAGTCCCTGCGGGAATCTGCTGTCTTGGCACACATGCGCGCGACTTTCAGCTTGGCTTTCCTGCGATTCGCCGAGCCCTTTTGTTTTTTCGCGAGGCACCTTTGCAGCTTTGCCAGCCGGGCCTCGTTTTTTCGAAACGTGTTCGGCGCGGCAATTTTTTCTCCCGTAGACAGAATGGCAAAATGCGTAAGCCCGAGATCGATACCGATCTTCCCAGCGGTATCCGGTCGTGCGGTCACGACGTCGTCGCAAAGCATTGAAACGTGGTATCGACCTGCCACGTCTTTCGACACAGTGACGGTCGTTACCTTTGCGCCCTTGGGAATTGTGCGTGACCAGCGAATTGCAAGTGCCGCATTCATCTTCGCCAGTCTGAGAACGCTCCCGTTCCACTTGAAGGCACTGGTGGTGTATTCAGCCGACTGCGTGCCGTCCCTCCGTCGGAAGGTCGGGTACTTTGCGCGCCCTGCGAAAAAATTGGCGAAGGCCGTTTGCAGGTGCCTTAACGCCTGCTGCACTGGGACCGAGCTGACCTCATTGAGCCACGCGTGCTCTTCGCTCTTTTTGAGTTCGGTAAGCGCCGCGGAGGTTTCGTGATAACCCATGCGTTCCTGACGTCCATACCACGCGTCGGTGCGCTGTCGCAGCATATAATTATAGGCAAATCGCGCGCACCCGAACGTCCGGGCAAGAATCATTTCCTGCTCGGGCGTGGGGTAGAACCGGAATCGGTATGCGCGCTTAACGTTCATATCTCATACAGTACGCAATATTTGTGTGAGAGGCAACAAAGCCACAGCTTGAGGAATATGCCCTTTTCGGTCGCCATGATGGATAGAATTTCGCGGGGCAATGTGCGATGAGTAGCCCGGCCGGATGGGCGGCAACGCTGATGGCGTTCGACTATGGTGAAAAACGCATCGGCGTGGCGGTCGGCAACTCGCTGACCCGAAGCGCACGGCCGCTGGTAGTGGTGCAAAACCGTAACCGCGAGTATCGCTTCGAAGAACTCGGCAAGCTGATCGCCGAGTGGAAGCCGGATGCGCTGGTGGTCGGGTTGCCCATGCATCCCGACGGCGCACCGCATGAAATGACCCAACTCGCGAAACGCTTCGGCAACCAGCTCAACGGCCGTTTCAACCTGCCGGTGACATGGATCGACGAACGCTACTCGTCGGTCGAGGCAAAAGCCGGGATTCGAGCCGGCAATGGCCGCGCGGACATGCTCGACGCCGAAGCAGCCTGCATCATCCTCCAGCAATATCTAGACGGACTTTCCGACGATCATGAGTTCCATTGACGCCGAGGCACTGTATCGCGCTTTGCTCGAACAGATCCGTGCCGCTTATGGTGAACAACTCGGCGACCGCAGCGGCGCCAGCGGCGTCGTGCTCGCCGGCATCTACAGCGGCGGCGCGTGGCTCGTGGAACGTCTCGCGCGAGATCTGAACGTCGGTAGTTTCGGCGTCGTCAATGTCGCCTTGCATCGCGACGACTACGCGAAGAAAGGGCTGCACGCGCAGGCAAGTCCGACCTCGCTGCCGTTCGAAGTGGACAATCGCCGCATCGTGCTGGTAGACGACGTGCTGTACACCGGCCGGACCGTGCGCGCAGCGCTAAACGAGCTTTACGACTATGGGCGCCCGGCTTCGGTCGAACTCGCCGTGCTCGCCGATCGGGGCGGACGCGAGTTGCCGGTGGCGGCGCGTTTTGTCGGCGGGGTGGTGGATGTGCCGGCCGAGGCAACCCTCGTGCTCGCGCGCGACGACACCGCGGATCAGCGTTTCACGTTTCACACCGAAGCACGCGTCGATTGAGCGTGAGGTGTGTGCCGTGGCCGCCGCGGCGCACGCACTCAAAACAACTCAGGTACCCCATGAATACCGCTACTCAGGTTCCCAAGGATCCTCAGGACACCACTGGCGCTACGCCGTCGCCGGATCGCTTTCGCTACGGCTTCCTGAAGGGCAACCCGCAGCTCACCAAAAACGGTGAGCTCAAGCATCTGCTGACCATCGAAGGCCTGCCGCGCAAGATCGTCACGCACATTCTCGACACCGCCGAGCAGTTCGTCAGCGTGACGGACCGCGAGGTCAAGAAGGTGCCGCTGTTACGCGGCAAATCGGTGTTCAATCTGTTCTTCGAGAACTCGACACGCACCCGTACCACCTTCGAGATTGCCGCGAAACGCTTGTCGGCTGATGTGATCAACCTGAACATCAACGCGTCGTCGACGAGCAAGGGCGAGTCGCTGCTGGACACCATCAACAACCTGTCGGCGATGCATGCGGACATGTTCGTGGTGCGCCATGCTTCGAGCGGCGCGCCGTACCTGATCGCCGAGCATTGCGCGCCGCATGTGCACGTGATCAACGCCGGCGATGGCCGTCATGCACACCCGACTCAGGGTCTGCTCGACATGTACACGATTCGCCACTACAAGAAAGATTTCACGAATCTGCGGGTGGCGATTGTTGGCGACATCCTGCATTCGCGGGTGGCGCGCTCGGACATCCATGCGCTGACCACGCTCGGCGTGCCGGAGGTGCGTGCGATCGGTCCGCGCACGTTGCTGCCGGGCGGTCTGGAACAGATGGGCGTGCGGGTGTTCCACAACCTTGACGAAGGCCTGAAGGACGTTGACGTCATCATCATGCTGCGTTTGCAGAACGAGCGGATGAGCGGTGCGCTGCTGCCGTCTGCGCAAGAATACTTCAAGAGCTGGGGACTGACGCCCGAGCGTCTCGCGCTGGCGAAACCCGACGCGATTGTCATGCATCCGGGTCCGATGAACCGCGGTGTGGAGATCGACTCGCAGGTGGCGGACGGTCCGCAATCGGTGATCCTGAACCAGGTGACGTTCGGCATCGCGGTGCGCATGGCCGTGATGGGCATCGTGGCTGGCAACAACGACTGAGCAAAACAAAGGCAGCGATGAAGATTCATATTCAAGGCGGCACGCTGATCGACCCGGCGGCCGGCACTGAACAGCAGCAGGACATTTTTATTGCGGCAGGCAAGATCGTCGCACTCGGCGCAGCACCCGCGGATTTCCACGCGGCGAAGACGATCGACGCCAAGGGCCTGTCAATCGCGCCGGGACTCGTCGATCTCGCCGCGCGTCTGCGCGAACCGGGTTACGAACATAAGGCCACGCTCGAATCGGAAATGGCCGCGGCACTCGCGGGCGGCGTGACGAGCCTCGTCTGTCTGCCCGACACCGATCCGGTGCTAGACGAACCGGGCCTTGTTGAAATGCTCAAGTTTCGCGCGCGTAATCTGAACCAGGCGCACGTGTATCCGCTGGGTGCGCTGACGGTGGGCCTCAAAGGCCAGGTGATCACCGAGATGGTCGAGTTGACCGAAGCGGGCTGCATCGGTTTCTCGCAGGCGGACGTGCCCGTGGTGGACACGCAGGTGCTGCTGCGCGCGCTGCAGTACGCGAACACCTACGGCTACACGGTGTGGCTGCGTCCCGTGGATGCATATCTGGGCAAGGGCGGCGTCGCAGCGAGCGGGGCGCTGGCGTCGCGGCTGGGGCTGTCGGGCGTGCCGGTGTCGGCCGAGACCATCGCACTCCATACGATCTTCGAACTGGTGCGCGTGACCGGTGCACGTGTGCACCTCTCGCACCTGTCCTCGGCGGCCGGCATCGAACTGATGCGCGCGGCCAAGGCCGAAGGCTTGCCGATCACGTGCGATGTGACGGTGAACCATATCCACCTGATCGACCTCGATATCGGCTACTTCGACGCCCAGTTCCGCCTTGATCCGCCGCTGCGCTCGCAGCGCGATCGCGAAGCGATTCGCGCGGGCCTGGCCGACGGCACAATCGATGCAATCTGTTCCGATCACACCCCCGTCGACGACGATGAAAAGCTGTTGCCCTTCGCCGAAGCGACGCCGGGCGCGACGGGTCTGGAGCTGTTCCTCTCGCTGACAGTGAAGTGGGCGGACGAGGCCGGCGTACCGTTGGCTAAAGCGCTCAACCGTATCACCGCAGCTCCGGCTGCCGTGCTGAAGCTGGAAGCCGGCCGCATTGCAGTGGGCGCCTGCGCCGATCTGTGCATCTTCGATCGCAACGCGCACTGGCGCATCGAACCGCGCGTACTGAAAAGCCAGGGGCATAACACGCCGTTCCTAGGCTACGAACTGCCGGCACGCGTACGAACGACGATCGTCTCCGGACACGTTGCATTCGAACAGCGCTAACTTAGGACTGCATCCATGCTCGCATTTCGCAAGGCCCGGCTGATCGCACATCTGCTGCACGGCATGTTCACGGTAGCAACGCGGTTTCCGCGCGCAAGCGCTACTGAGCGGGAAGCGCTCAACCGAGCGTGGTCGCTGAAGATGCTGCGGCTGTGCGGCATGCGTCTTGTCGTCCATAACGACAGCGCGCGGCTCGACGCCGGCGCGCTAGTGGTGGCTAATCACATCTCGTGGATCGATATCTACGTGATCAACGCATGGCGGCCGACGCCGTTCGTCTCGAAGGCCGAGATCCGTCAATGGCCGGTGGTGGGCTGGCTCGCGCAGCAACTGGGGACCGTGTTCATCCAGCGCGAAAAACGCAGCGACGCCAAGCGGATCATGCACGAACTGTCCGACCGTTTGAGCGCAGGCGAACTGATGTGCGTGTTCCCGGAAGGCACCACCTCCGATGGCCTCACGCTGCTGCCGTTCCACGCCAATATGTTTCAGGCGGCAGTGTCTGCGGCGAGCGCGGTGCAGCCGGTCTGTCTGATGTACGAAGATGCGCAGGGCCGGCAATCGACCGCGCCGGCGTATATCGGCGACATGTCGCTTGGCCAGTCGCTCGACGCGCTGCTGCGCGGGGGTCCGCTGACGGCGCATGTCTATGTGGGTGAGGCGTTAGTGCCGGGCGCGGACCGGCGCACGCTGGCAGCGCAGGCGGAACAGACGGTAGGAGCGGCGCTACGCAGCTTGCAAGGAGCGGGCGCGCCTGCTCGTGCCGCGGCCGTTCTGGAAAGCGAAGCATCGGCCATTCCGAATGCCACCGATGCAGCCGCGTCGCACGAAGGGACGCTGATCGACAACGTCGATCAGCACGGGCGTTCAGCTTAGTTGGGGCAGCGGGCCGGGCCTAATTGCCCGAGTTGGCTGAGGACCGGCAGTCCGTGCACTCGACCTGGGTTAGCGTGCGTTCGGCCGGATTTGCCGCGAGTCGCACCGCGGACAATTCCTCGCCCCACACGCAACCCGAATCGAGGCCGACCAGATTGTCGCGCATAACCAGACCCAGCGCGGCCCAGTGACCGAATACCACGGTGATGTCGGATGTTTTACGTGAAGGTACGTCAAACCACGGCATAAAACCCGGCGGCGCGGAATTGAGACCGCCGCTCGTACTGAAGTCCATCTCGCCGTCCAGATTGCAAAAGCGCAGGCGCGTGAGGGCGGTGCAGGTCAAACGCAGACGGTCGATGCCCTTCAGGCCCGGCTTCCAGCGGTTCGGCTCGTTGCCGTATAAACCCGCCAGCGTCTCCTTCCAGTTCGGCGCGCGCAGCGCCCGCTGCAGTTCATCGGCGAGTTCGAGCGTGAGCGTCACATCCCATTGCGGCAACACGCCTGCATGAACCAGCAGCATGTTGTTCTCGAAGTGCGCTACCGGCAGATGGCGGACCCAGTGCAGCAGATCTTCGGCATCGGGCGCGGCGAGAATTTCGTCAATCGTGTCGCCCTTCTTCGATTTGCGAATGCCGGCCGACACCGACAGCAGATGCAGGTCATGATTGCCGAGCACCGGCTTGGCACGTTCGCCAAGTGCGATGATGTCATGCAGCGTGGCGAGCGACTCGCTGCCGCGATTGATCAGGTCGCCTGCGAACCACAGCGGCGTTTCGGGCGACGGCGCAACCTTCGCAAGCAGTTGCTGGAACGGAGTGCGGCAACCCTGCAGGTCACCGAAGGCAAGAGGTACGGAATGCGGAAGGCTGGGAACGGTCATCTGGGGACGGAATCAGGTACACGCTGACGGTGGATGCAACATGGTAGCCTGACATAATAGCCCGTTTGATGCGACGGTATTGCGACGCTTTAAGGACCAGGAGAAAGAGGGTGAACGGAGAAACGACGAAACCAGCGACGCACGCTGAACGCCTGACACGGACTCTCGTTACGGGCGCGAACGGCTTCACGGGCAACTGGCTGACCGGCAATCTGCTGGCAAGCGGCCATGCCGTGACTGAGACAGTGGCGGGGCAGGGCACGCCGGAAACGCCGTCGCGGCGGTGGCTCGATATCACTTCGCCGGAGGAGTGCCGCCGGGTGATCGACGAGGTGCGGCCCGATTACATCGTGCATCTTGCGGCCATCAGTTTTGTCGCCCATAACGATCCGCTCGATTTTTATCGCGTCAACGTGCTTGGCACATTGAACCTGCTGCAGGCATGCGCGGATGTCGGTCATACGCCGCGCAAGGTGCTGGTGGCAAGCAGTGCGAACGTCTATGGCAACGTGACCAGCGAGGCGGTCGACGAGAGCTTTCCGGTTGCGCCGGTGAATCACTATGCAGCCAGCAAGGCGTCGATGGAGTCGCTCGTGCGCACGTGGTTCGACCGGCTGCCGCTGCTGATTGTCCGGCCGTTCAATTACACAGGACGCGGGCAGACCACAAATTTCCTGGTGCCCAAGATCGTGGAACATTTTGCCCGCCGCGAGCCTGAAATCTCGCTGGGGAATATCGACGTGGCACGTGACTTTTCGGATGTCCGCTACGTGGTACGGGCATACGAGGCGCTGCTGGACTCCGGTGCCGTGGGTGAAACGGTGAATGTGTGTACCGGACAGCCCTATACCCTCCGGGAGATTCTGGCGATGGCCAGTGAGATCACAGGCCATGAACTGGAGATCCGGGTCAATCCGGCGTTTGTGCGCCAGACCGATGTGAAGATGCTGGCTGGATCGCCGGCCAAGCTACGCAAGCTGGTGCCGGAGGTCGAGGCGATTGGATTCCGGGACACGCTGCAATGGATGTTGGCGGCCTGAAAGCGGCCGGAAATGGCGCAGCAGCTACTGATTCGATGACGGCGCCTTACACGGCGCCATTTTGTATGTCCATTTGCAACGCGGGCTTTTCCCAGAGTATTCAGATCGGAATCGATTCCCGGGAATTGTCAGTAACTTCGGGTAATTTCCTCTTATTCCGTCATATCTGCATACGGTCGTTGTCAAGCTGTTTCAAGTTGTTAGGGCTCTAGTTTTTAGCTGCTGCCGCTTTATAATCGGGGCATCATAAAATTTGGGCATTCTGGCGCCTGTTTTTTGCATGGGACGCAGCCGTAAGGCAATCACAAGGCGTCGCACACCAACCATACGGGTGACCGGATCGACGCGTCGGGTCGCATCGACTACGAACATCTAGCAAGGAATTCTATGATCCTGGTAACGGGCGGTGCCGGTTTTATCGGCGCTAACTTCGTGCTTGACTGGCTGAACGCCTCGGACGAACCGGTCCTCAACCTCGACAAGCTGACCTACGCAGGCAATCTGCGTACGCTCAAGTCGCAGCAGGACAATCCGAAGCACGTGTTCGTGCGTGCGGACATCTGCGATCGGGCAGCGCTGGACGCGCTGTTCGCCGAGCACAAGCCGCGTGCGGTGCTGCACTTCGCGGCCGAGAGCCACGTCGACCGTTCGATCCACGGTCCTGCTGATTTCGTTCAGACCAACGTGGTGGGCACATTCACGCTGCTGGAAGCGACCCGCTCGTACTGGAGCGCGTTGAGCGACGCAGACAAGGCCGCTTTCCGTTTCCTGCACGTTTCGACTGACGAGGTGTTTGGCTCGCTGTCGGCTACGGATCCGCAATTCTCGGAAACCACGCCTTACGCGCCGAACAGCCCTTACTCGGCCACCAAGGCCGGCTCCGACCATCTGGTTCGCGCCTACCACCATACGTACGGCCTGCCCGTGCTGACGACGAACTGCTCGAACAACTACGGCCCGTACCAGTTCCCCGAGAAGCTGATCCCGCTGATGATCGCCAACGCGCTGGCTGGCAAGCCGCTGCCGGTGTACGGCGACGGTCAGAACGTGCGTGACTGGCTGTACGTGGGCGACCACTGCAGCGCAATCCGGGAAGTGCTTGAGCGTGGCGTGCCGGGCGAGACGTACAACGTCGGCGGCTGGAACGAGAAGAAGAACCTTGACGTCGTGCATACGCTGTGCGACCTGCTCGACGAGCAGCGGCCGAAGGCGGCCGGCTCGTACCGCGATCAGATCACGTACGTGACGGACCGCCCCGGCCACGACCGCCGCTATGCGATCGACGCGCGTAAGCTCGAGCGCGAGCTGGGCTGGAAGCCGGCCGAGACGTTCGAGACGGGTTTGGCAAAGACGGTGCGGTGGTATCTCGACAACCAGGAATGGGTCGACGAAGTCGCTTCGGGCGAATACCGCAAATGGGTTGAAACCAACTACGCGCAGCGCGCGTAAAGGCAACGTCATGGCGCGCAAGGGCATTATTCTCGCGGGCGGATCGGGTACGCGCCTGTATCCAATCACCCACGTCGTTTCGAAGCAACTGCTTCCGGTGTACGACAAGCCGATGATTTACTACCCGCTGTCGACGCTGATGGTGGCGGGCATCCGCGATGTGCTGATCATCTCCACGCCGCAGGACACGCCGCGCTTCGAAGCCATGCTGGGCGACGGCAGCCAGTGGGGCATGAATATCCAGTATGCGGTTCAGCCGACGCCTGACGGTCTGGCTCAGGCGTTCATCATTGGCCGGAATTTCGTGGGCAATGATCCTTCGGCGCTGATCCTTGGCGACAACATTTTCTACGGCCACGATCTCGCCAAGCAGCTCGAGCGCGCCAACGCGCAGGAGCAAGGTGCGACTGTGTTCGCGTATCACGTGCACGATCCCGAGCGCTATGGCGTGGTGGAATTCGACAAGCAGTTTCGCGCGCTGTCGATCGAGGAAAAGCCGGCCAATCCGCGCTCCAACTACGCAGTGACGGGGCTGTACTTCTACGACAAGCAGGTGTGCGATATCGCGGCCGATATCAAGCCTTCGCCGCGTGGCGAGCTTGAAATTACGGATGTCAATTCGCGCTATCTGTCCAAGGGCGAACTCAACGTCGAGATCATGGGACGCGGTTTTGCGTGGCTCGACACCGGCACGCATGATTCGCTCATCGAAGCCGCGACGTTTATTGCCACGTTGCAAAAGCGCCAGGGCCTGGTCGTGGCGTGTCCGGAAGAGATTGCTTACCGGCAGCAGTGGATTGATGGGGAGCAGTTGTCAGCGCTTGCCAAACCGCTCGCGAAGAACGCCTACGGAAAGTATCTGCAAAACATTCTTACGGACCAAGTCGCATGGCCATCCAAGTAACTGCTACAGCGCTGCCGGAAGTCAAGATTGTCGAGCCGAAGGTGTTCGGCGATGCGCGTGGCTTCTTCTACGAGAGCTTCAACGGTCGGGAGTTCTCCGAGCACGTTGCACCGGGTGTCGAGTTCGTTCAGGACAATCATTCGCGTTCCGCGAAAGGTGTGCTGCGCGGCTTGCATTATCAGATCGTGCATGCGCAGGGCAAGCTGGTGCGCGTCGTGGAAGGCGAGGTGTTCGATGTTGCGGTGGACATCCGCAAGAGCTCGCCGAACTTCGGCAAGTGGGTGGGCGTGACGCTGTCGGAGGAGAATCATCGGCAACTGTGGGTTCCGCCGGGTTTTGCTCATGGTTTCGTTGTGCTCTCTGAATCTGCGCAGTTCTTGTATAAGACGACGGATTACTGGTACCCCGAACACGAGCGCAGCATCGTCTGGAACGATCCGGAGATTGGCATCGAATGGCCGATCGACAGCGAACCGTTGCTGGCTGCGAAGGACGCGGCGGGCAAACGGTTGGCGGAAGCCGAGCATTTCGCGTGAGGTCTGTGGTGACAAAGCGTGAAGAGCAAACCATCCTGCTAACCGGTGTGAATGGGCAAGTCGGCTTCGAACTGGCGCGCAGCCTGCAAGGGCTGGGTAAAGTCGTCGCGCTGGATCGCACGGAGCTGGACCTTGGCGATCTGGATCAGGTGCGGCGCGTCGTGCGCGAAGTGAAGCCTGGTCTGATCGTGAATCCTGCTGCGCATACGGCAGTCGATAAAGCGGAAACCGATGTCGAAGCTGCGATGCGTCTGAACGCCGAAGCGCCTGGCGTGCTGGCTGAAGAGGCAAAGCGGCTTGGCGCGGCGCTCGTTCACTACTCCACGGACTATGTGTTCGACGGCACCAAGAACGGTGCATACGTCGAGAGCGACGCGGTCAATCCCCAGAACGTTTATGGCAAAAGCAAGCTGGCCGGCGAGCAGGCGATTGCGGCGTCGGGGTGCGCGCATCTGATATTCCGCACGAGCTGGGTGTACGGAACGCGCGGCAAGAATTTTCTGCTGACGATGCTGCGCCTCGGCGCGGAGCGCGAAGAACTGAGCGTGGTGGCCGATCAGATCGGCGCGCCCACCTGGTCGAATACGATTGCGGCGTTGAGCGCGAATGTGCTGGCACAAGCCGCGGCGGTGGGTGAGGGCGACTGGTGGCAAGAACACTCCGGCATCTACCACCTCACGGCTTCGGGCGCGACTTCGTGGCATGGTTTTGCCGAGGCGATTTTCGAATTTTCGGATCTACCGAAAAAGCCCATCGTGAAGCCGATTCCGGCCGCTTCGTATCCGACGCCGGCGGCGCGACCCGCTAACTCGCGCATTTCGAACGACAAGCTCGCCAACGCGTTCGGCGTCCGTGCCCCAGACTGGCGCGATGCGTTGCGTCTATGCATGGCGGCGCGTTGAGCGGCGATCTTTACACGTTACGCACTGGCGCGGTTGTGGTTTTCTACAACCCGGATTCCGCGTGCATCGCGCGGGCCAACCGGCTCGCCGAGGTGATGCATTGCGTGGTTGTCGACAACAGTCCTTCAGTGCGGACGGCGAGCGAGGTGGGCCTATCTGCTGCCGTCAGTTATTTACCTAACGGCGCAAATCTTGGCATTGCTACGGCCATCAATCAGGGCGTGGCAGCGCTGATTGATGGTGGCTTTGATGCCGCGATTCTTTTTGACCAGGACAGTGAGCCGTCAAGGCAGTTGCTTGACGGATTGCCGCGCCTGCTTGAAGAGGCGTTGCGGCGCCACGAGCGTGTGGCGTTGATTGGCCCGGCGTACGAGGACCTGCGTCTTGGCGACGTAGCGCCGTTCGTGCGCTTTGGGTATCTGAAGCTGCGTCGGATACCACCGGTTGGTGTCACGCCTATCGATGTTGATTTTTTGATCAGCTCGGGGTCGTGCATCAATCTCGCTGCATGGCAGGAAGTTGGCCCCATGGACGACGCGTTGTTCATCGATTTCGTCGATCTGGAGTGGTGCATCAGGGCGCGCGCGAAGGGTTTCGCGGTACTCGGCGCACCCGAATTGCGGCTCGCTCACGAACTGGGTGGCGAGCCGGTGCGCGTTCTCGGACGGCTGTATCCGAGCCATAGTCCGCTGCGTCATTATTATCTGTTTCGGAACGCGGTTGCGTTGATCAAGCGCAGCTATGTTCCGTGCACGTGGAAGTCCACGGAGCTCATCAAGTTTCCGTTTCGCCTCGCGATATATGGGTTATTCCTGCAGCCGCGTCTTGGCCATCTGCGGATGGCTCTGACTGGTATCTGGCATGGATTGATCGGTCGCATGGGTGCTCTGGAGCAACATTGAAATCAATGAGCGTCACGCAATGGCGCTTTGCCCTTTAATCGAAAATACTTAAAAGTCCACAATGTTCAGTCTCGGATTTGTTGATCTAAAAGAAAGCATCGCGTCGTGGCGGCTATGGACGCTGCTAGGGTGGCTGGAAGTGCGGCAGCGCTATGCCCGTTCGCGAGTTGGGCCTTTCTGGTTGACCATCAGTACAGGCGTGCTGATCGGTTCAATAGGTGTCGTCTACGGCACACTGTTCGGCCAGAAGATGAGTGACTATCTTCCGTTTCTGGCTATCAGTCTTGTGCTGTGGACCACGTTTTCGCAAACCATCATCGAAGGTAGCACTGCGTATATCAACAGTGGCCAATATATCCGACAAGCAGCGACGCCGAAACTGATCTTTATGTTGCAGGTGATTTGGCGCAATCTCGTGATTCTTGCGCACAATTTTGTGATTGTCCTTGCGCTTCTGATCATTTTCGGGGTGAAGAGTTGGGAGACGTTGCCCATCTTCATTCCTGCATTGGTGCTGTACATGGTCAATGCGCTTTGGATGGCAATGGTGGCGGGTTTGCTGTCTGCGCGTTTTCGCGATTTGCCGCAAATCGTCTCCGCTTTGATGCAGATCGCGTTTTACGTGACTCCGGTTATGTATCGTCCGGTTGCGATGACTCGGTTCTCGCTAATCGTCAGGCTAAATCCATTTGCGCACCTGATTGAACTGGTGCGTGCTCCGATAATCGGCGAGCTGCCTACCACCATCACGTGGGCCGTGACGATTGCCATGGCTGTTCTCGGTTGGCTCTTTGCACTCGCATTGACTGGCCGTTACTTGAAACGCATTCCTTACTGGGTCTAAGAAGGCAAATAATGGCGTATATCGAACTCAAAGGCGCATCGCTCGACTTGCCTATATATGACGTGCAAGGCCGCTCCCTGAAGAAGACAGTGCTGCGCATGGGGCGCAGGAACAGCATCGCCGAAGACACTGATGGCGTGGTCGTCGTCCGCGCAATCAACAACGTCGATCTTCGTCTCGAGAAGGGAGACCGGATAGGCTTGATTGGCCGTAACGGTGCCGGCAAGTCCACGCTACTTCGCGTGATGGCTGGTATATATTCCCCGACATACGGGTCGGTCGTCAGCTCAGGTAAGGTCGTGCCATTGCTCGACATCAGTCTCGGGATGGACGAGAACTCGACCGGAATGCAAAACATTCGCTTGCGTGGCTTGCTTCTCGGCATGTCGGATGCGGAGATTCGCGCGAAGCAGCAGTCGATCGCGGAGTTCTCCGAACTAGGCGACTATCTTGACTTGCCACTGCGTACTTATTCGAGCGGTATGCGGGTTCGGCTGGCTTTTGCAGTATCGACCGCAGTCGATGCGGAGATTCTTCTACTCGATGAAGTGATGGGGGTAGGTGACGCATCGTTCATGCAGAAAGCAAAGGATCGACTAGCAGATTTGCACAGCCGTGCCGAAATCGTCGTGCTGGCGATGCACTCGAATTCGGAAATCCGCAAAGTGTGCAACAAGGCTTTGTGGATGGAGCGTGGCCACGTGCGCGCTTTCGGTTTGGTGGAAGACGTGGTGTCCCAGTACGAAGTACAGGGTTGAGCGAGCAAGTCTCAGAGGCCCTTCACGATGAAGACATTGGAACAGTTATATTTGCAGCACCGTGGAGAGGTGTCGGACAAATGGTCGCTTTACTTCTCCGAGTATGACCGACTCCTTGCTTCGTACCGCGACCGGCCGATCAATCTTCTTGAGATAGGACTCCAGAAAGTCGGCTCGCTTGAAATATGGTCGGAATTCTTTAGAAATGCGAAAAAGCTAGTTGGCTGCGATATTAATGTTGATCGCGCTAACCTTAGTTACCCGGATCCGAGAATCGCTGTAGTCGTCGGCGATGCAAATCTGGACGAGACCGAGCGGGCCATCGCCAGCCACGCTAACCGTTTTGGTGTGGTTATTGACGATGGTTCGCATACGCCCGGGGATATCATCAAGTCGTTCCTGCGCTACTTCCCGAAGGTCGAAGACGGAGGAATCTACATTGTCGAAGATCTCTACCGCAGCCACGGGCGAGAATTCGACAGCGGCCTGCATCACCCGCATTCCCCGATCGCGTTTTTCCAGTTGCTGGAATCGATTCATTCGGTTGAATTCGGCAACTCGATGTGCATCGTGCGCAAGCTACCTTTCGCGCAAAGCCACCCGGAGCATCGCTTTGTCGCGGGGCAAGACGCTTTCCAGGCCCGGATCGCTACCCTCGAAGAGGAAATTGCCGACAAGGCGCGTCAGATTTCTGATCTGCAGCAAGACGTCCGTACATTTGAGCGGCATGTTGTCCGCTTACAGGATGATGTTGCGCGACGCGATGCGGGCCTAGTCAAGCTTCAACGGGACAAAGATGCATTGTTTCATTCCATCAGTTGGCGGGTGACGGCACCACTGCGATGGCCTCGGGCCACCTTGTCGCAGATGCAGCATTTGGCGACGGCAGTGGGGCGCCCCGTGCGCACAAACGGAGGGCTCAAGCCTGCTATCGACAAAGCCCTTAGCGTATATCGTAAAGAAGGACTTTCGGGCTTGCGCGGCAGACTTCGCTTGCGCGGAAGTGTATCGGCAGCGACTGCGAGGCGAAATAACTACGATGAGTGGATTCGGCGCTACGACTCCATAGAAGATGAGCAGCGCGCGGCGATTCTACAGCGTGTCGAGTCAACGCCTGACAGGCCGCTTATCTCCGTGGTGATGCCGACATACAACCCAAAGCCGGAATGGCTACGAGAGGCGATCCAATCGGTACGCAATCAGTTGTATCCGAACTGGGAACTGTGCATTGCCGATGATGTATCCACCGATCCGGCAATTCGTCCTCTGTTGGAGCAGGCCGCTCGCGAGGACTCCCGGATCAAACTGGTATTTCGTGAGCAGAACGGCCATATTTCCGCTACTTCCAATAGTGCGCTGGAGCTTGCTACTGGCGAATGGGTCGCGCTATTGGATCACGATGACCTGTTGCCCGAGCATGCGCTGTATTGCGTCGCTAATGCGATCGTTGCGAATCCTTCGGCCCGGCTGATTTATTCGGATGAAGACAAGATTGATGCATCGGGTCGTCGCCACGATCCATATTTCAAGAGCGACTGGAATACGGACTTGTTTTACTCGCAGAATTTTTTCTGCCATCTCGGTGTCTATCATAAGCCCCTCTTGGATAGGGTTGGGGGGTTCCGAATCGGCGTCGAGGGCTCGCAGGACTACGACCTTGTACTGCGCTGCATCGAGGATGTCGGTGTGGATGCGGTTCATCACATTCCGCGGGTGCTGTACCACTGGCGCGTGCATGCTGAAAGCACAGCTGGGGGCGCGGATGCGAAACCTTACGCAGCGCTCGCTGGTGAACGCGCGCTCAATGAGCACTTCGCAAGACAGGGCGTGGCAGCTAGCGTTGAGTGGATAGGGCGCGGCTATTACGCGCATTACTCATTACCGGCAAAGTTGCCGCTGGTTAGTCTGATCATCCCGACGCGGAACGGATTGAGCCTGATGCGTCAATGCATTGATAGCATCGTCGGCAAAACCACTTATTCGAATTACGAAATCATTGTTGTTGACAACGGTTCAGACGATCCCGAGGCGCTACGCTATTTCGAGTCGCTGGCTCAGGACGCCCGCATCCGGGTGCTGCGTGATGATAGTCCTTTCAACTATTCAGCATTGAATAATTCGGCTGTTGCGCAGGCTAGAGGCGAGCTAGTCGCCCTGATCAACAACGACATTGAGGTCATTTCGCCAGATTGGCTTTCCGAAATGGTGAGCCTCGCGCTACAACGGGGTGTAGGTGCGGTGGGAGCCAAACTGTTTTACCCCGACGATACGTTGCAGCATGGTGGCGTTGTGCTTGGTATGGGAGGCGTGGCCGGACACGCAAACAAACTTGCACAGCGCCCGAGCTATGGGTACTTTGGAAGAACCGGTCTGATCGGTTCGTATTCCGCCGTAACGGCAGCTTGCCTGGTTATACGCAAATCGGTCTATGTAGAAGTCGGCGGCCTAAACGAAAGAGACCTGACGATCGCGTTCAACGATATAGACTTTTGCTTACGCATCCGAGAGGCCGGTTATCGTAATGTTTGGACGCCGTTCGCCGAACTTTATCATCACGAGTCGGCGACCCGTGGCTTCGACGACAATCGTGAAAAACGAGCCCGATTTTCGATGGAAATCTCCTACATGCAGGGGCGTTGGGGTGGCCTGTTGTCGAGGGACCCAGCGTATAACCCGAACCTGACTTTGGATTACTCAGACTTCAGCCTTGCATGGCCGCCGCGCGTTGAACCGTTGGTATGAGAGGCTCAATCACGCGAGAGCCGATCAAGTGAAAATTCGCAGCAGATGTCATGCGGTATGCGCGGCCAATGTCGTTACGGTCGAACAAATGTATAAATGCCTTTCTGGAATCTAAAATGATCAGTCTTATCCACGAGATACAAAGAAGTGAACCGACGTTCTCTTTTAAATTGGTGCGATAAGTGCTTCTACTTTGGGGAAGCGGCTCATCAGGAAGTGACCAATCACAGCATTGGACAAATCGCTGCGGATGCGACCATGTTTTGATGCGGCCTCCAATTCCGCGTCCGTGAGGTAGACGTCACCCGTGTTCGATTTTCCCCGCGTATTCGATATCTATCGCGAGGCTGGCGACGTCGTCGGGTATGTTCTAACTCTGCGCGCATTGTGTAAAAGAATAGCTTGGAGGGCCCGATGCCTATCCCCGGAAACTCATTGCGCAGCATCGGTATCTCGTCGCGAGCAATGTGGTTGCCCCGAATATTTTGGCCCCCATGTCGTCAGCGGCAACGTTGCGGTTGAGCACCACAACAAGAATGAGGGTGCGAAGAGCTGTAGTTTCCTTGGAATGATCTTCAGGTTGTGGCCTGTGGCGCACAGCGCCAACGGCATCACGTCGGCCAACGCGCCTTTAAGTCAGCGCATCTCATGATTGAAATCAGACGCCAATCTTCAACGCCATCTCATATTGGCGAAGGGTCGACGTGCCTCAACAGTATGAGATAATGCGTGGACATAACTCGGATCAAGAGGTCGATTTTCGGAGGATGTGTCGCATCGTGGTTTTGCCAAGAGCCGTGTCGTGAGTGCGGGACACGGATGATTTATATACCCCTCGTGCAAGCGTTGCACTTCACAGTGCAACCCGCCGTATCCATCACGATGCGCGGCCGCTTGTCATCACCTGTGCGTCAGTAGCCGGTCGTGACAGATGCGTTGCGCGGCACTGGCAACATTACGGCCTGAACGCTCATGACAATGATCTCCTTCTCATGACAATGATCTCCTTTGCGCAGAACCAAGAAGACATCATGCTGTGGCGTGCGCTCGGACACATACGCAATGGATTCTATATCGATGTCGGAGCCGCTGATCCTGTGGATTTTTCGGTCACGAGGGTTTTCTATGACCACGGTTGGCATGGCATCAATCTGGAGCCCCAACCGGCCTATTTCGCATCGCTGAGTGCAGCCCGCCCTCACGACATCAATTTGCAGCTCGCCGCTGGTCGCGAAGCGGGCTCGCATATCTTCCACCGAATTGACGGCACCGGCCTCTCCACCTTTGACGCAGAGATCGCAGCACGTCATCGCGCCAATGGATGGGACGTTGTGGAAGAGACCATCAACGCGCTGCCGCTGGCGGAGATCTGTCGACTGCATCGTCCTCATGGGCCGATACATTTCCTGAAGGTTGACGTGGAGGGTGCCGAAGGCGATGTACTGGCTGGCGCGGACTTCCGCAATTTTCGCCCTTGGGTCGTGCTGGTGGAGGCAACGCTGCCGTTGTCGCAAGACCAGTCCTATGCTGACTGGGAGCCGATCCTGACCTCGCAGGGCTACAGCTTCGTCTGGTTCGACGGGTTGAACCGGTTCTACGTGGCAGACGAAATGAAAGATGAACTGGGAGGACACTTCCAGGTTCAACCCAATGTTTTCGACGAGTTTCAGCCGCCTGTGCATTTGCTGCAACGCGCCGAGCGCGCGGAACAGGAAGCGCAACAGGCTCGTGAACAGGCTGCCGAGACGCTGCGTGAGGCGCGAGCTACTAGCCGCGAAGCCATCCGGGCAGTGGAGCAGTCAGCGCACGAAGTGGATGCTGCGAGCCGTCGCGCAGCCGAAGCCATTCAACAACTGGCGCAAACCCTTGATGAAACGAGGCAGCAGACCAATGCAGCCCTGGCCGAGCAAGCAAGGCGCAGTGAAGAAGTACAGCGCGCTGCACGGCAAGCCAACGAACGTGTCGCGGCAGTCCTCAATAGCACGTCATGGCGTGTGACGGCGCCACTACGCGCGATAGTGACCCGTACGCCGGATCGGGTGCGCTCAACGCTCCGTCGTGGAGCCAAGGCACTTTGGTGGGCCGTGACCCCCCATCGGATGCCGGCGCGCATCGCTTTTCTGCGCGAACGACGGCGGCAGGCGCTTTACGTCGATAATTCGCTGGTTACACCGCAGATCGACGAGGCCGGCGCGAGTCTTGGTCAACCGGCGACCGACGCAGTGATCGAATACCGCAAAGCAACGCGCCCTGGTCTCGAGACCGCGTTGTTCGTGACCCATTCGCCCGACGGCAAGCTCAAACCGCATGTGCGCCCCTTTATCGCGGCTCTACGCCGCCAAGGCATCCGTGTAACGTTGATTGTGGCCGCAGATGCGGCCTGGTTTGACAGGGATGCTTTGCCGCTCGACGAGGTCGATACACTCGTCGTGCGTGAGAATCACGGACTCGACTTCGCCGCGTGGGCGCACGTATTGCAACTGGAACCGGAGTTGTTTGATGCCGAAACGCTCTACCTGCTCAACGACAGCCTGATTGGGCCGTTTAACGAGGTACTTTTCGAGAAGCTGCTGGCTCGTCTGCGTTCGGAACCTGCCGATATGGTCGGCCTGACAGAGAGTTGGGAACATCAGTGGCATATCCAGAGCTTTTTCCTGGCGCTTCGGCGCCGTGCGCTCGCGTCCCCCATCCTCCAAGGCTTCTTCAACAATGTGCGAGTATTGCCGACGAAGGATGAGGTCATCCAACGGTACGAAATTAATTTCGCTCCCACACTGCGTGCAGGCGGTATCGTCTGTGCCGTATTGTTCCCATCCGAGAGCCGCAACAACCGAACGCTTTTCGACTGGAGGAAGCTGATCGAAGAGGGATTTCCCTTCGTAAAGGTGATGGCGCTGCGCGACAAGATCGAGGGCGTGGACAGCAGCAACTGGCGCGAGACGCTGAAAGAGCAGGGTTACGATGTGGCACTGGCGGAGCCCGTGGTGCAGGTGGCTGCGGCAAATCCGGACCAAGTGTTCGGTGGCACACCCTCGCACGTACCGGAGCGTTCGACGCTTCCTCGGCATCTACCTGGCACCGGTCTGCAACCGGCCATACAACTCATCGGCCCCTGGAACTATGCAAACGGCCTGGGCGTGGCCAGCCGGTCCTATGTGTCGGCCCTGCGGCGCACTCCTTATGCGCTCAATCTTGCACCGATTAAACGCCCCTTCCACATTCACCGGCGTACGGCCGTGCCGTTGGACATCAACGATTTCTCCGGACCAGCTGATGTTGCTGCTATCCATCTCAACCCTGAGGCGTGGCCTGCGCTGCTGGTCGATGAACAGAAGCAAGCCATAGAGCGTGCCCGGTTGAAACTCGGTCTCTGGGTATGGGAGACAGAAAGTATTCCTGACTATTGGCATCCCACGTTCGGTACAGTCGATGCGATCTGGGCACCCAGCCGCTACTGTCAGGGCGTTTTTGCGGCGGGAACCACTGCGCCAGTTCATGTGATCCCGTATGTAGTGACCGTGCCGCCTGGCCTTCCACATCCAGACAAGATTCGCCGTACCAAGGAAGAGATCGGCATCAAGGCGGACGATCGCGTTGTCCTCTACGCTTTCGATGGATCAAGTTACTTGGTGCGCAAGAATCCCTCCGCGCTGGTGCGGGCCTTTGCTCGAACGCGGCTAGGGCGTTCCGGCTGGAAGCTGGTGTTGAAGACCAAGCACTTGTTTGACATGCCGAAGCAGGGCGCACAGTTGCAGCAGCTGTGCGACGCTGCCGAAGGGGTTGTGTTGATCAATAGTGCGCTCGACCTGGATACCATGCGTAACCTGATGGCCATGGCCGACATTTACGCCTCGCCGCATTGTGCGGAAGGCTTTGGCCTAACAGTCGCCGAGGCGATGGCAATGGGCAAGATCGTGGTCGCCACCGACTACAGCGGCACGCGCGACTTCCTGGACGACAGTTGCGGTTTTCCTGTTCGCTATACCGTGACCTCCCTGAAGGACGACCACGGTGCTTACACGAAAGGCAACACGTGGGCTCAGATCGACGAAGACCATCTGGCCGAGTCTCTGGAAAAAGCCGCCGCGCTTGTCGAAAAGGGAGATCATGCCATCGGAAATAGGGCGCGCGCGCGCATTGCAACTGATTTGTCGGCCGAGCGGGTCGGCTCTCTAATCCAGCAGAGCATCGAGCAACTTCTCTCCCCCCGGGGGCAGGGCTGACATCATGCAAAACCTCTTGTCACACCCTTTTCTGATTCATTCAATCGTCACTTCTGCGGGTAAGTTGCAGGACGAGAACGGGCGAGTATCGAAAATCCAAGGCGGGACGCATTGGTATGTGCTGAAAGACGCAGGCACTGAGCTTTCTGCGGAGTTCGGTCCGATCCTACAACGGGAAGCCGCAAGCAGGCCCGATGTCGGTATTTTCTACGTGGACCACCATGTGCGCAGCGAGAAGGTGCTCGATTTGCGCCCCGATTTCGATCTGGCGCTGCTTCTAGCCTACGACTATATTGGCCTGCCGATCGCCATTCAGGCCAACGCTTTGATGAAGCTGGAGGCCGGAGCAAAGGCCTATGGTTCGGCCTTCAGTTATGCGCTGCTGCTCCAGGCTGTGCAAACCGGCATCGCCATCGGCCGCGTCGCACAGACGCTGGCGACGCGCGAAAAACGGTACCCGCAAGTTCCACGGGAAGTCCGTCAGCGCGTGCTGGAAGACTGGCTGGGCCAGGATCGTGTCCATTTCGACCTGAAGCCGGGTATCCCGCCTTACGCATTGCAGCTAAGACGGAACTCGGGAGAGACGCCCCCGGTCACATTGTGCGTCCCGACCCGCCAGAGCCGCCCCGCTACCCACGACGGGGACGCGGAGGCAGAGGACAAGCCCCCCTTCATCACCGGCTTGCTCGAAACTATCGCTCGCCAGGATTACCCGATGGACCGGTTGCGCGTGATCGTCGGGGATGACTTGGTTGACGGCTCTGCCTATGCCAACCGGCCTTGGCCCTTCGAGTTGACGCGCATCGTCACCACACGCGCACCCGGCGCGCCGTTCAACTATGCGAAGAAAATGAATCAGCTCTGGCGATTGAGCCAGACTGAGCAGATTGTGCTGATGAACGACGATATCACCAGCGAATCGACAGATTGGCTGCAAGCGCTGCTGACCTTCTCGATGCAGGAGGATGTAGGTGGTGCTGGTGCGCGGCTGCTTTATCCCGACGGTAGACTTCAGCATGCGGGGATGGCTGGGGGATTGATCAGCACTTGCGCCCATACCTGGCTCGGCTGTCCCGCCGATGAACCGACCTACCAGGACTGGGCCGTCGTCCATCGTGAATGGTCGATGGTCACTGGGGCCGTTTTTGCAACGCGCCGCTCAGTCCTCGAAGAGATCAATGGCTTCGATGAGGTGTTCGCCTTGGAATTCAACGACGTGGATATGTGTCTGCGGCTGAAGATGCTGGGCTACCGGATTGTCTACACGCCGCATGCCGAGCTTGTTCATCATGAAAAGGCCTCTCGTGGTGAAACCCCTCCTCCCGGTACCGACCTATCCCGCTTTCTCAAGCGCTGGAGCGAATATCTATACAACGATCCAATGTTCCACCCTGGGCTGGATCGCCGATTTCTTGCGTTGCGCCCGCTCGCACCGTCAGCCTGAGGGCCAAAGCGTCAACGAAACCCTAATTCGCATACTCTAAGAAACAGACATGTTTCACGGCACAACCAACATTACGGCCTGACCACTCATGACAATGATCTCCTTTGCGCAGAACCAAGAAGACATCATGCTGTGGCGTGCGCTCGGACACATACGCAATGGATTCTATATCGATGTCGGAGCCGCTGATCCTGTGGATTTTTCGGTCACGAGGGTTTTCTATGACCACGGTTGGCATGGCATCAATCTGGAGCCCCAACCGGCCTATTTCGCATCGCTGAGTGCAGCCCGCCCTCACGACATCAATTTGCAGCTCGCCGCTGGTCGCGAAGCGGGCTCGCATATCTTCCACCGAATTGACGGCACCGGCCTCTCCACCTTTGACGCAGAGATCGCAGCACGTCATCGCGCCAATGGATGGGACGTTGTGGAAGAGACCATCAACGCGCTGCCGCTGGCGGAGATCTGTCGACTGCATCGTCCTCATGGGCCGATACATTTCCTGAAGGTTGACGTGGAGGGTGCCGAAGGCGATGTACTGGCTGGCGCGGACTTCCGCAATTTTCGCCCTTGGGTCGTGCTGGTGGAGGCAACGCTGCCGTTGTCGCAAGACCAGTCCTATGCTGACTGGGAGCCGATCCTGACCTCGCAGGGCTACAGCTTCGTCTGGTTCGACGGGTTGAACCGGTTCTACGTGGCAGACGAAATGAAAGATGAACTGGGAGGACACTTCCAGGTTCAACCCAATGTTTTCGACGAGTTTCAGCCGCCTGTGCATTTGCTGCAACGCGCCGAGCGCGCGGAACAGGAAGCGCAACAGGCTCGTGAACAGGCTGCCGAGACGCTGCGTGAGGCGCGAGCTACTAGCCGCGAAGCCATCCGGGCAGTGGAGCAGTCAGCGCACGAAGTGGATGCTGCGAGCCGTCGCGCAGCCGAAGCCATTCAACAGATGCAGCAAGTGGCGGACGCGCTTAACAATACGATCCGACAGAACCATGTCGCGCTGACCGAGCAGGCGCGGCGCAGCGACGAGGTGCAGCACGCAGCACATGTGGCGCAGCAGGCCGCACATGTGGCTAGGGAGCAGGTGGCAGCGGTGCTCAACAGCACATCCTGGCGCGTAACAGCTCCGTTGCGCCTGCTCCGGCGTATGTTGCCCAACAAGCAGCTTGCTCGTCGAGTGTTTTATCGTGGCGGACGATTGCTGCTGGGGCTGCCTGGAGGGCAACGTGGTGCTGGACTCGTTCGTGCCATTGCTCCAAGGCCAGCGGAATGGCTGGCTCGCCGCTATCGCGCGTACGAGCAAGTCGCAGCAATACAGCACCAGGTAACGGCGGCCGCTACGGTTGCCCACCCCGTAGTTGCAACCGACCTCAGCCACGAAGAGGCCCGCTTGTATCGACAACTGGCCACGGCAAACCCTGCCCTTGAGACGTCAGTTTGACTGCCCGTGTTCCCAACTTCCCCCATATTGCACTTTCAAGACTGACACTATGCGTCTCGTGATCGATTTACAGGCAGCCCAAGGGAGCGGTAGCGACCGAGGTATTGGTCGCTATTCAAATGAGCTGGCGCTGGCCATGGTTCGCAACGCGCGAGCGCATGAGGTCATTGTTGCGCTGAACGGCGCCTATATGGAAAAGGCAGAGGAATTAACCGCAATCTTCTCCTCGGTTCTCCCACGCAGTAACATTCGTGTGTGGCATCCGCCGCGTGGCGTGGTACCGTTGCTCCACGACGCACCGCGCCTTGCCTTCGCCGAGACCTTACGCGCGCAGTTTCTAGCCTCCTTGCAACCGGACCTCGTCCATGTGTGCAGCATGCTTGAGGACAACGATGTCGTCAGTTGTCAACCGCGGCAACTGCAGCCGTTACCTGTGGTCGCAACTTTCTACGATCTCATCCCTCTATTCCGTCATGCGGAGTTCTTCGGGTCTTCAAAAATACCGTCGCCCCATGCGCGTTGGTATTACCGCGGCATTCAGGAACTGGCGTCGTGCGAAGGTCTGTTAGCCATTTCCGAATCCAGCCGAAATGAAGCCATCGATCATCTGGCCTTTCCGCCAGAACGGATTTTCAACATACGCGCTGGCATTGGGCCGCAGTTTCATCCAACGCCGTTACCAGTTGGTGAGCGTGCCGTATTGCTGCAACGTTATGGCCTGCGCGACTCATTTATCATGTTTCTTGCCGCAGATACCCCGAACAAAAACGAAGCGGGGCTGCTGGCAGCTTATGCGCGCTTGCCATCGGCACTGCGGGCGAACCACCAACTCTTCATCGCAGGGCAACGAGATCGGGATAGGCTCTATCAAAAAGCGGCGCAGCTTGGCATTCCGCCCCGCAATCTTGTGTACGCCCCTTACGTGGAGGAAGGTGATCTCCGGGGGCTTTATTCCGCTTGCGGTCTGTTTGTATTTCCTTCCCTGCATGAGGGTTTCGGGCTGCCACCTGGCGAGGCAATGGCATGCGGCGCGCCGACCATTGCCAGCAATACCACGAGTCTTCCCGAGGTAATCGGGCGCGAAGACGCCACCTTCGACCCCGAGGATGCCCGCTCCATTGCCGCTTGCATGCGCAATGTACTGGAAAATCCGGCTTTTCAGCGGGAGCTGGCAACGTATGGCCCAGCCCAGGCCGGTCGTTTTACATGGCATGCTTCTGCCGCACGTGCTTGGGATGCGCTTGAAGCAGTCCATGAAAGGCGAGCACGCCAAGGTCAGACGCGGATCATGAGCCTTTTGCCGAAACGTCCTAGCCTCGCCTTCGTCTCCCCGCTGCCACCGCAGACCACCGGCATTGCCGCTTACAGCGTAGAACTTCTGCCCATCCTCGCACGCCATTACGACATCACGCTGGTCAGTGAGGAAGAAACCACTGAGCGTCATCTGTGGGGATTTCCGCGCCTCACACCGGAGGACTTCCTCTCGCAAGCCGGTCGCTTCGATCGCATCATCTATCAGGTCGGCAATTCGTCTTTTCACCGCTACCAGATAGAGACCCTCCTGCCTTGCTGCCCCGGTATGGTCGTGCTGCATGATGTGTTCTTGTCCGACCTGATGTACGCATCTGCCCAAGAACGCGGGCGGCCCCAGGAATTCCAGGAAATACTGTTGCAGGCCCATGGCTACTCAGCTTTGCGCTTCGCCGCGGAACATGGTATCGAAGCCACGCTGCGGCAATATCCCTGTACCCTTCCGGTGCTACAGAATGCCGTCGGCATCATCCTGTACTCAGACCGCGATGCCGGGGTGTTGCGGCAGCATTTTGGCGAAGACGCAACGCACGCGATCGCCATGATCCCAGAACAGGTCCGTCTCCCTGAAGTCATCGCCAAGCACTACGCCGATGCCATCGAGCGGGCCTATTCGACGCCTGGCGCCGCGGTCGTCGCACAAGCCATGCAGACGGACATCCAAGCCGTTGCAGCGCTGCCGAACGGCATACCTGCCGCATCGCGCGGTATTGTCCGCAGCTTCCCATCATCTTGGCGTGGCGGGGGACGCAAACGCTTCCTGATTGATATCTCGGAATTGGCGCGTATTGATTCGGGCTCCGGCATTCAACGCGTCGTGCGCGAAATCACCCGCCGCGTTCTTGAAACGCCGCCACAAGGTCTGCGAGGAGAAGCGGTACGTATCCGCGATGGACAGCTACGCCATACCTATACCAGACCACTCTCCTTACTGAATCTCGCCCCCTTGGATCTGCCAGAGGTGCCACTGGATGTCCGGGCCGATGATGTCCTGCTCTGCGCCGATCTTTACCCCATCATAACCCCAGCCGAATTTGAAGAATTGCGGCGGTTGCGGTTGAACGGACTTCGCATCGTGCTGCTTGTGTACGATTTGCTGCCTTTGCGGTTTCCTCAGTATTTCAATGACGATTTCGTCAAACTTGTAACGGAAAACTGGTACGGCAATTTACTTGGCATCGCCGACGCGGCCCTTTGCATTTCGCAGTTTGTCGCCGACGACGTGATGACCTGGCTCGACGAGGAACCCAGACTGCGAAACAGGCCTTTACCCATTGGTTTCGCTCATCTCGGTGCAGATTTTCAAAATGATTCCCGCCAGGAAGAGTCACGAGGTCAGAGTTCGCCAGCGACGCTGGCCGCTCTCGACAATACGCAGAAGAGGCCAAGCGTCATCATGGTGGGCACGGTCGAACCTCGCAAGGGTCATCCTCAGGTCTTCGCAGCGTTCGAGAACCTATGGAAAGCCGATGAGAACCTCAACCTAATCATCATCGGTAAGCAGGGCTGGAAAATGGATGAATTCGCCGACCAACTCCGGCGCTCGCCCGAGCTTGGCAAGCGGTTGCATTGGTTGCATGGCTGCAGTGATGCCGAGATGCGTGCCCTCTATGGCGCAAGCTCGGGGCTCATCATGGCATCCGAGAGTGAAGGGTTTGGCTTGCCAATCGTCGAGGCATTTCAAGCCAACTTGCCGGTTCTTGCGCGCGACGTGCCGGTGTTCCGCGAGGTTGCAGGCGAGCACGCGCGTTACTTCTCTGGAGACGACCCTCAGACGCTTGAAGCCGCATTGCGAAGCTGGGTCGCAAACGGCTTTACGCCACGCCCGTCCTCTGGATTGGAATTCACTTGGGGTAACTGCTACCACAAGATTTGTAAGGCAATTTTCGAAGATGAGTGGTATGCGACGTGGTACCCCAAAAGCAAAAACGCCTAGCAGGTTGTTGAAACGCGCCCCGTCATGACGACCGAAGCGATGTTCACGGGGTTTGCGCATGCAATTTGCTACTGAATTGCGCGTTCGCCAGGTGATTTTGGGATGCAATGCACGTGCGCGCAGGCAGCGGCGCCGTGCCGTCAGAGATTCCCAGCGACAGTGTTCACGAGATCTAGCCAAGCTCCGCGAGACGATGGCTAGCTCAAGGTCATCGGCGCTAGCAGTCGCCTCGAAAAACGTGGCGAGTTGATAGAAATAGCCTTCATTGGCTGCGAAGTGATAACTACCATTGTGCACCGTCGGCAATCGCGTCATCGACTTGCTGATTGTGGTTCGGACCAGCCGGAATGATCGAGTCCAGGGCACTTCGTGGGCTTTCTCTCCTCTAAGCTCGATGCCTTCAACAGGCCCATCTGGGAGATGACGCCAAGTATTGCACCCGAGGATAGCTATTGCCGACTCAGACGCCGAGTCCATGAGGTCGTTGACATCTTGATGGACGCCCGCGCGAGCGATCTCTTCCGGCATCGGCATTGACCCCTTGCGCGCGCCCCATGTGCGTTGCGGAAGCATCGGTGGCAAACTGCGGATGCCCAGAGCATTTGCCGCCGCACACTGCCTCTGACGCTCTTCTGCCCCCGCAACGCTGGAAGAATTGGCTGCTGCGTTGAGAGATAGTTGATGGAGTTGTCGTCATTCTTCGCGATCGACGCGACACGCACATCTTGTGTAGCATCATCACCGTGGCTTGCGGGTCCGTGCCATAGCTTCGTCGCGATTGCGTCCTGCGATGAAGACGTGCTCTAATCAAATTGGTCTGCGCGAAACGCCTGCGCCTTTCGCAGCAATTGGCAATGCGGCAATGTCTTGGACGTTCGTGCCGAGCAACTTCGAACTCTTGTTCAAGCCGAAGCCGAAATTTCAAAACTTGGTCGCCAGCGCAGAAAGCTCCGCGATCGACGCGGCTCCATCAATCGTCGTCGTCAAATCCTTTTTGAAGCTTTGTAAGGCCGCACTGCCTGACATTCCTGAGCTTCCCGAGGTGCTTCTGCAAATTATCGATGGGTTGGGTGATGTGATGTGTCCGCCGCCGTGCGAGAATTTAAGCCATCTCCTTCCTCAACCACCACCCTGCGGGGTGTACATGGCCACTATAGCCAAAGACTTTGCAACCAAAGGCTAAGAGTACAAGATTGGCATGGCGCCGGAGTGCGCTGGCATCTGGCTCGTCGAACATTCGCGCTCAGAAGCATGGAAACTGTTACGTTTTGTGTTCAACTCAAGGGATGAGAGGGCAATAACCTAGCCGATCTACACCGCGAATCTATTCAGCAATCGATTAACATTCTCCAGGCTTCTCTTAACCTGAAACTCACCTCAAAGACCAAGCCGGCGTCTCCCTCGCGTCAGCCAGCCTGGAGCGATGCGCGGTTGCCTTGACCGCTCGCCGTACGATGTTCGACTCGAGTTCTAAGAGAGCTGGCCGCATCATCGATAGCACGAATCGCATATACAGTCGTTTCATTTCAAAGCCTCACCTGGTAGACGGCGCGTCATCGATGCGACCTGCCGGGCCCTCGCTCAAGCGATGGTCGGTTGAACTGGGAAACCTGCGGCTGAAGTTCGGATAACCGAATGTCGTGGCACGTCTGGGAAAGTTCGCTGTTGCATGCCGGTATTTCAAGAACCATACGCCCGTGTCGTCGGTGCAACATCCGCCGATCTGGAAGAGCGCACAGGTGTTGCTGCTGAAGTAGCGCTATTGACGGTTTCTAGCGGGGGTGTTGTACACTTACCCGCAGTAAGGAAATCCTTATATGTAAATTCCCGATAATTACAAACCCTGAGAGGCCAGAGAGATATGGAACGCGGCGTTGGAGTTGGCGGTAGGCGGTGGGTTATCACAGGCGATGAGAGGGACAGCTACTTCAAGGATCTGGCTGATCCTTTCGAACCGCACCTCGTATCAATGCTTGCTGTCCTTTGTGATCGCGGCGCGCAGGTGTTAGATATTGGAGCGAACATCGGTTGTACAGCACTCGCGCTTTCGCAGATCGTCGACAATGGCAGAGTTACAGCTTTCGAGCCAGTTCCGCGCACCTTCGGTTATCTGTCGAAAAACGTTGGCAACGTCACCAACGTGAAAGTCCACAACTTCGCTCTCGGAAGGCAAGCCGGAACGCTTCCCATGCAGGGAAGCGATGGGAACTACTCAGGGGCGTTCATCGCGGATGAATACCATATTGGCAATGAGGGCCATTTCCAGATCAATGTCCCGGTTTACGCTCTTGACGAAGTATTTCCGACGCTGGGTCTCGATCGCGTCGATTTTATAAAAATCGACGTCGAAGGATTCGAGTTGGACGTTTTAGAGGGCGCCTCGCAGACGTTGAAACGATTCAAGCCACGCGCGGTACTGGAGATGAATCATTTCTGCCTGAACATGTTCAGGCGTACGACCATTCCAGAATTCCGCGAACGGCTCTTGCGGATTTTTCCTTGCGTATATGCCGTCGATGGTGAAAAATATTTTGACCTGACGGACGAATCGGAAGCTTATGCGATTGGGCATGAACATATTACGCAAGGCCGCTATTCAAATCTCGTTGCAGGGTTCGATAGAACCGATCTAATCGCCCGGCTATCGACGCTTAACCGCGCGAGCAGGACTCTTGATGAGGCGTACCGCGTGACCGATGAGGCGAACGAACGAGTGCGCCAGACACAGGGAGAACTCACTTCAGCGCATGCGGAGATAGAGAGACTTCAAATCCAGCTGGCAGAGAAGACAGCATGGCAAAACGAATTGGAGCGTGAGAGAACTGCTTTACTCTCATCGTCAAGTTGGCGTATCACACGGCCACTACGCTACATAAAAAGCCTTATGTGAGTAATAGTGACGTGGCGAAAGGTCAAATGCATGTCTCCAGTGGAGCCGATACAGCTGTCCCATTCCTCGTATAACCGATGCCGAATAATGTGCAGGATGGAGCTAGAACGGCTGTAGCCTCTGTTAAGTCTGCTAGACTGACTCACCATCGCACAAGAATCATATTTGCGACGATGTGTTCTTCGATTACTGCATAAATTGAGATTGTGATTCAGATCACCGTTCGAACATCGCCAAGACCAGCGCGCCAACTCCGCCCGATTTCTCTCGAATTTCTTGGCGGAGCAGTTCTACTCCGCTGCGGCGACCTTAGCAGCTGCGCAAACAGTCACACGGAACTAGTAGGCTTGGCGTTGGTAGTAATTGTGGACGGTCTAAATTTATAATTATAGTATTCGGCTTCACGTATAAGCACAACCAGATGATCGTCGGATAGTCGTGGTCGACCATCAAGGGTAGGCTATAATCGTCGTTCGAATATCTTATTCGGAGGGTAGCATGGGCCTTGCAAAGTACACCGGTTGTGACCAGAAATACTACCAGAAATTGCACGATGAACATCCCGCCTTCCAGAATAATAACTGGATGCTAACAGAAATTGAAGCACTCAGATTGTATGGGGCATCGACGCTCATAGAGATTGGATGCGGAAATGGGAAATTCCTTTCTGCTGCTGCTAATTCGTTTCGTTTATTAACGGGAATTGATTGGGCACGCGCGCCAGCAATTGACGAAGTGATACGCTGCAACAAGAATGTAACTTTTATTCAATCCGACCTGATCGCCGGATTTCCTCCGGTAGAGCCTGCCGATCTTCTGGTTTCGGCAGATTTTCTGGAGCACCTTCCTACAGATAGTTTGCTGAATTGCTTGAGGCGATATCATGACAAGGCCAGCTTTCATTTTCACAAAATCGCATGCTACGACGATGGGCATAGCCATCTGTCGATTCTAGAGCCTGTTGATTGGCTGGAAATATTCAAAAGTATTTCAAACGATTATATCGTGTTCTCTCTTGAGAAGAGGTTGGGTGATAGGAGCAAACAGGTGTGTTGCATCACCAATCACAATCCATATGACGGCAAAAACGCAATCGGTCGCCTGAACGCTATAGAATCCAGCAATTCCTGGAAGATTACAGCCCCGTATAGAAAGATTGTCGGCAAATTTCGCCGATGATTTTCCGAGAAAAGACGTTCGCTAGAACCGGCGCCGTGTCATCGGTACCGCTATTTGAGCAATAGTGTCTAGGTGTTCTTCCAGATCGGGGAATATCGTTTCGACGACGAGAGAGCGTGCTGTTTCTGATGGGTGACCGTGAAATTTCCCCGGCTGATCGACGACGCACCGGCGATACGGCTAAGCTCCCACCGCAGTATCCGGTGAAAGCTGGTATTGGTCGGTGGTGCGTTTTCCGACGATAGTCACCGGAGCACGTCTTTGGGCCACGTCGCGTGATGGGGTAGTTGTAGGGTTCACCATCGTCACCAAATCGCTATGGGCCGTAGTCGAGGTAAGTCTTGAGCGCAAGCGTGAAACCTTGGTCGCGACCGGTGACGAGATTGTTCGCGAGTGACCAGACTTGCCATTGCAGCCTTGAAGGGGCCGCGTTGTAATTTTGATCGCTGGCCGTTGTCCCGTGCCAAGCCCAATCGGCATGCGTGAGACGCCCGGGTGATATGCCTCATACAGATCACCAGTGAAGCCTAAGTCGATGGCAGGCGCGGTTAGTTCGGAGCGGTGTTGAAACCATCGGCTTGGAGCCGGTCCCATGAACTTTGAATGGAGATCTATGAACAACCGCGCAATCGTCGAGAGTGGCGTCATGACGAATATGTCGTATGGGGCAGGGAGGTGGAATGGGGGGGCGCCCAAAAGCAGCGGGGCGATTGTCAATCCGGAAAACTCGGTAGTCGTTATCGGCTCGACGCTGTGAACATCTCGATCGACTATGCAGTCATGGAGCGCTCAGATAACGTGAACGTGGTACCTTGCGAAATGGGTTGGAGCGACATCGGCGCGTAGCGGTCGATCACCGAACTGACGCTGCCCGATGCGCGCGGCAACAGAATTCACGGTGAAGCCGAGTTGCACGACGTGGGTAACTGCTTCGTGCGCATCGACGGTCGGCTGATCGGGATGGTTAGTGTCCACGATGTGATCGTGGTGGATACGGCTGACGCGTTGCTGATCGCCGCTCGCGACCGTGCGTAAGATGTGAAGCGCATCGTCGTGAAGCCGGGTGCATCGATATCGCTACAGATGCACCATCACCGCAGCGAGCACTGGATCGTGGTGAGTGGCTGAGCGCTAACCGGTTGCGCAAATGATTGAGCTATATCGGCCGTCAGATATGCCCATGAGAGACTGCGTGGCCGTTGCATCGTCGGCCTTCGTTCCGGTCGCTGCGTTCGATCACAGAGCGCCGGTGCCTACGGCTGCGAGACCCGTTGCAGCACCGAAGCGATCGTGTCTGTCGTCACAGTCGGCGACATCGGTGTGGCCATCCCCAATTGCCCAACGGTGTGAAGCTCGAGCTGGAATGTACCACAGGCAATGCCGACAGGATGGAGCGCACGCTGCACGCGCAGACACCGAAGTCTGCGGGGCGCCTTGGGGAATTAGATCAGGAAATCCTGCGTGTCGAGCGCGCGCTTTCGATATGCATTCGGAATTCCACTATTCAGAGACGTTTCTCCCTGGACGGTGTTGCACAGTATCGAGGATGACGTCGCCGTGCTCCGACAGGGCATGCGTAATCTGCAAAGCAGGTCTTTTCTTGTCTGAAGACCTCAAGCAATTAAAAGGTTGGTTGAAGTAGCTGAAACGACAGGCAGCCAACCGTTTCGACGATATGTCGTGCTTAAGCACCCTTGCGCTTCGCTCGAGTATATCCGTCGTGGGTGAGTCGAGCGCTTACGATATTCTAAACAACTCGCAAGAACAACTAGGGGTGAAAATGCTGGGACTGAAGGAACAGACACACATTGAAGAAGTGATTTTCGTTGACGATTTTTTTCGGGTGTCTGAAAACGGTTTGTTTGCATCATTGGAGAACCGCAAATTTCTGCGTACCTTCTTTGGGGTGGCGGCCTCGCGATTAGGTTGGCGTGTGCGCGAGGTATGCGCGCAGTCTCAGGGCGGAACCATCCCGGTGCCCAAACTCATGGAGGCGCTAGGTCTGCCGCAAAGCGCGGAAGGTTGGGCCGCTGCATGTACGGCTGACTTAAAACCAGCGGCCGAGCACCTAGGCGCGCTAGCCCTGACGCCCACTAGCCTTGTGATTGGTTGGGGCTTGTCTCCGTCCATCATGCAGTATGTGGACGGCCAAGGGGCGTCATTCATTGATGTGGAGATTCACGCGATCCGCTTCACCCGTGATCTGCACTTGGCCGTGCGCACCAATGATCCTGCCATTCGGCACGAACTGGAGCGGATGCGTATCCCTGAGGAGGCTTTCTGGTCTGCCGCCGCCGGCCTCCGGGCCTACTTCGCCCGGCGCGGACAGCCATTCATTGTGCGGCCTGATCTCAGCGTGGGCTTGTTCGTTGGACAGACGGCGCTTGATTTGGCCTTGGTCGGCGACGGGCGCTTGATGCGGCCTGCGGATTTCGTCACGCAGATTGCCATGTGGGCACGACAGGTCGATCTACTGGTCATTTCTCCCCATCCCGCTCAGGCCAATGCGGATCTGCTGGATGCTTTGCTTGACAGCGTACCCAATGCTGCGCTTGTCAGCAGCAACACCTACAACCTGCTCTGTGCAGAAAACTTGGCTTTCGTGGCGGGGATATCTACCGGTGTGCTCAAGGAGGCGCACTATCTGGGCTGTAGCGATATTCGGCAGTTGCTCGCAGATGATCGCAATGCTGTCAACCTCTTGCCGGCAACTTGCTCACCCTGGATTCCTGTCAGGCTCGAGATTGCCAGCCTTCGCTCTCTGCAGGCTTTCGCGCGCGCGAGACAAAGCTGGTGGCACCGAACTGTCCCTCAGTTTTCTCTTGGTCAGCACTCAACGTTTCCAGAGGACATGCTCAATCATATCTTTGGCTATCGTTGGGGATTCGATCTGGCGGCAGACGGTTTGCCAAAATTGCCTGAGCTCGTGCCGGAACAACCATTGAGTCTGGCTGCTGGTGCGCCCGGAGCTGTGCACGCCTTGTTTGGGCGTGGCTGGCATGGCTCAGAAGATTGGGGAGTGTGGAGTGGTGAAGGGCGCGCTTATCTTGTTGTCTCGCTGGGCAGCCCCTCCGCCGTCGCGCCTATCCACGGCTTTGAGTTATCCTTGCACGGACGCATGTATGTACCGGCATGCGTTGAACCTCCCGCGGTACACATCCTGATCAACGGCCATGAATCTCAGGCTCGCGTCAGTCAAGATGGCGGCTTGGAATGGGTGATCCACCTCGGCGCTGATGCTATCGAGCACCGATTGCTCATCATTTCCGTCGACGTGCGGGGGGCGGTGCGGCCATGTGATGTCGGTGAAAATGCTGATACTCGAATTCTGGGGGTTGGTTTGGAGTACCTTACCGTGCGTGAATTAGATAAGTCTTTTCCGATGCTTTGAGCCTTGCGGATAAGCGGGGTTTACTTTCCCGCGGGCACTTCTCGGTGTACGGCACGCTGATCTGGGCGCAGGTCAGTCACAAGAGATTTCGGCACAGAGCCGGCGCGGACGGTCCATCAACCGGTGGCGGGCGTAACGCGCCGACACCGACTGAAAAGTCGGCGGCGCGGCAATGACGCGCACGAATCAAGTTGCGGTAACCGGTTGTTTGCCCCTTCGTTCGAAGGCTCTATCACGGAACAATTGAGGTCGACAATATAGCCCCAGAGATCTCACAAATGAATGCCCGGTTCTTTCACCCAGGCATTCACGATAGCCTGTAATTCAGGCGGCGGGCGCGCGGCCGTAGATATCTTCGAACCGGACGATGTCGTCTTCGCCCAAGTACTCGCCGCACTGGACCTCGATCAAGACCAGATTCATCACTCCTGGATTGATCAGGCGATGCTTGTGACCCGCAGGGATATACGTCGACTCGTTGGGCTGCAGTGAAATAACCTGTTCGCCGTTGACGATGTCCGCGCAGCCACTCACCACGATCCAGTGCTCGCTGCGATGATGGTGCATCTGCAGCGATAACGATGCACCTGGCTTTACGACGATGCGCTTCATCTTAAACCGATCACCTTCCTCGAGCACAGTGTACGTGCCCCACGGGCGATGCACGGTACGGTGAAGGCGGTACGCATCATGATTCGCACTCTTGAGCTTCGCGACAATCTGCTTCACATCTTGCGCACGGTCGCGAGCAGCGATCAGCAACGCGTCAGCCGTATCCACCACGATTACGTCGTGAACGCCGACCATCCCGATCAGTCGACCATCACTGCGCACGAAGCAGTTATCCACGTCGTGCAATTCGGCTTCACCGTGAATCCTGTTGCCGCGCGCATCGGGTTGCGTCAACTCGCTGATCGATTGCCACGAGCCGATGTCGCTCCAGCCCATTTCGCACGGCACCACGTTCACATTGTCTGAGCGCTCCATGACCGCATAGTCAATGGAGATGTTCTCCGACTTGCTGAATTGCGCACTGTCGAGTTCGATCGCGTAGCCGTCGCTAGACGTGCTTCGTTTGGCTTCGTTCACCGCATTGAGCGACGGTTCTGCGACGCCTGGCACATGATGCGCCAACTCGGCCAGCATCGTCTCGGCGGTGAAGCAGAACATGCCGGCGTTCCAAAGGTGACGGCCGTCTGCGACCAGTTCCTTGGCAACTTCCAGTTCGGGCTTTTCGACGAAGCGCACAACCTTATGGACAGCTTGCGCGCCGGGCAGCGGCTGTGCTTCGAATTCGATGTAGCCGTAGCCGGTTTCCGGACCGGTCGGGCGAATCCCGAACGTGACGAGACGACCTTGCTGTGCTGAACCCACGGCGTGCTGCACAGCCTCGCCAAAGGCCGTCTCGTCTTCGATCAACTGATCGGCCGGCATGACCAGCATGATAGCGTCGGGGCCATGCTGCTGACGTACGACTTCCGCAGCCACCGCGATTGCCGCAGCGGTATTACGAGCTGTTGGTTCCAGAATGAACCCTAGCTGCGAAACGCCAGTTTCGACCTCGACGCATTCGTCCTTCGTGAGGAAATAAGTCTCGCGATTCGTAACGATCACGACTTCACCTGCGTTCGCTACGCGCGACGCTCGCAGAAATGTCTTCTGCAGCAGGCTTTGCCCGTCCGCCAGTTTCAGCAACGGCTTCGGAAAGGCTTCGCGGGACACTGGCCACAGTCGTGTCCCCGCGCCTCCACAAATGATGACGGGAATGATCTTCATGGAATTGCTCGAAAATGTTGTACTAGGATGGCATGCAGTCGGCGATTTTAGCGGAATTTCTAACCTCGGTCGCCGGGTACGCCTTGGGCACATATACTGCTACAGGACTTCGCGACTCGAAACAACCAAGCGTTCGGTTGTCCGTAAGAGTATTGGTGCATGAAGCGATAGCAATTGGGATTGTAACGCGTGGAAAGACTCGATCGTCGACTCCTGTAAATCAGGGTGCAAGAGGTAGCCGCGTACAGTTTGTTCTGGAGGCAACGACGCGGAGCGAAATTCCGCCCAAATTTGGGCTGAGCAGGACTCCTGTGGATCGTGGAAACAACGCATGATACGAATCCAGATGCGATGACCCTTTACTAACCTCGCTTTGAGCGCAGCGGCCGAGGACGTACTGACTCGCGGAGCCGCAAGGGCCGGACCTCTGAGCCCATTGCCGCGCTTAGGTGGAGGGGGATGATGATGGTATAGTGTCGTACCATGGGCTGGAGAATGGATGCTGCTCGTCATAAAACCTGGTAGTCGCAAGTGTGTGGACGAAACTAGGAGCGCATCGCATCTGAGGGCTTCCCGCTTGCAACGCTTTCATCGCTGAGTTCGGAGAATTCGCGGGCGTGCGTAGCGGCGGTTGAAGCTACATCGGTTCTCATACGACGGGGTGGCCGAGCTGGTTTGGGACTGCAAGCAAACGTCTCAACCCGGTTTTCGCACGCAGCCTCGATCGTTCTGAAGCGGCCGTTTTCCGATTTCGTCCATGACAGCTTGAGTCGATGGGTATCGGAAGTTAGCGGCAAAGTATTGATACATCACTCAACCGGATAGCAAATGACCGTTGCGATCATCACTGGCATTACTGGCCAAGACGGCGCTTATTTGGCGCAACTCCTCCTCGAAAAGGGCTACGAAGTTTATGGCACCTATCGCCGTACCAGCTCCGTGAATTTCTGGCGGATCGAGGAAGTCGGGGTATCGGACCATCCGAACCTGCATCTCGTCGAACACGATCTGACTGATCTCGGCTCTAGCATCCGTTTACTTCAGACAACCAAAGCAACAGAAATTTACAATTTGGCGGCTCAGAGTTTTGTCGGTGTGTCGTTCGATCAACCTGCTACGACCGCTGCGATAACCGGCGTCGGGGCCTTGAATCTTCTTGAGGCGATTCGTATCGTCAATCCTGAGATTCGCTTCTATCAGGCAAGCACCTCTGAAATGTTCGGGAAGGTGCAGGCAGTTCCTCAAATTGAAAGCACGCCTTTCTATCCGCGTAGTCCGTACGGTGTCGCGAAACTCTACGCGCACTGGATGACCGTTAACTACCGCGAGAGCTATAACATCTTCGGCTGTAGCGGCATTCTGTTCAATCATGAGTCGCCGTTGCGCGGTCGGGAATTCGTGACGCGCAAGATCACCGATAGTCTCGCGAAGGTGCAGTTGGGCAAGCTTGATGTGCTCGAGCTGGGTAACCTTGATGCGAAGCGAGATTGGGGCTTCGCAAAGGAATATGTGGAAGGCATGTGGCGCATGCTTCAGGCCGATAAGCCCGATACCTATGTGTTGGCAACCAACCGCACCGAAACCGTCCGCGACTTTGTCACGATGGCCGGTCGTGCTGCCGGCTTCGATATTGCGTGGCAAGGCAAGGATGATAAGGAGGTCGGCGTCGACTCCAAGTCCGGCAAAACGATCGTCCGAATCAATCCCAAGTTTCACCGGCCTGCCGAAGTCGATCTGCTAATCGGCGATCCCGCCAAAGCGCGCAATGACCTCGGCTGGGAGCCGAAGACCACTCTCGAACAGTTGTGCCAGATGATGGTCGAGGCGGACATCCGCCGTAACGAGGCTGGCACCTCGTTCTGATATATGGCAAAGGTTTTTATCACCGGCGCTGACGGCTTCACGGGCCGCTATCTCGCGAAAGAACTGATCCGCGATGGCTACGAAGTATGCGGATTGGCTCGCAAGGCCGATTCGAACGTTTCGTGGCGCTTGCGCGTCTGTGACCTGCTCGATCGCGAGGCGTTGACAGAAACCTTGGCCATCGAGAAGCCGGACGCGGTCGTTCACCTCGCTGCAATCGCTTTCGTGGGGCATGGCGATGTCAGCGAGGTTTATCAGACCAACGTCGTGGGTACTCGAAACCTGCTCGAAGCATTGACAAAGTCTGGTTGTAAGCCTCAGTCGGTGCTGCTCGCGAGTAGCGCTAATGTGTACGGCAACACCGACCGTGAGGTAATCGACGAGTCGGTTAAACCTGAACCTGCAAACGACTACGCGATCAGCAAACTCGCTATGGAGTTAGTTGCCCGTTTGTGGGAAGGAAAGCTCCCAATTACCATCGCACGGCCGTTTAACTATACGGGCGTGGGTCAAAGCAGTAATTTCCTGCTGCCGAAAATCGTCTCCCACTTTCGTGATAAAGCTCCGGTTCTCGAGCTGGGTAATCTTCACGTTATTCGCGACTTCTCTGATGTGCGGACAGTCGTATCTGCGTATAGCCGACTGTTGATGGGGAAATTCGCAGGTCGCACATTCAATGTCTGTTCTGGGGTTGGGTATTCGCTGCTCGATATCATCGCCATCATGCGCGGTCTTACGGTGCACCATCCAGAAATACGCGTGAACTTCGATTATGTTCGTGCGAATGAGGTCCACAAGCTCATTGGCAGCAACAACGAGCTTCGCACTGCAATCGGGGCGCTTCAGCCCATTCCCCTTCGTGAGACGTTACGTTGGATGTTGGAACATCCGACGGAAACGTAATTCCTGAATCTTCTGAACAACAATGCGGAGCAAGTTTGCCGCAAAGCCTGTGTGTTCTCGAGCCATCGGGACAACGGAAGGAACTCTCTGCGGACGTTGCTCGCATTGGGATCCTCGCGAACCAGGTCAAAGAGCGCGAGCCGCAATCGCCATTCAAAGGGCGGCAAGAAATCCTTCACGACCTTACACGTGTAAGTCCATTTATTTTGCAGTCTGCAGCCTGAATTGAGGCAAAATAACTGGGGCTTGATGGTGGCTTCGTGCGCAGTAACAAAAGGAAAATCGGGTTGCCGAACTGCACAACATTGCGCACACTCCGGGGTTGTTGCGGCCACACAACGAAGTGTCGTCCATAAGACACGCAGTTCTCACTTACATGAATGCTACAAGCGCGCCGCGTCCAGAAACTGAAGGGCTGTCCGTCTCCGTTGTCGTCTATCGGCCGGAGCGGGCCCAATTAACGAGTACGCTCGCGAGCCTTGGTGCCGCCTGTGAAGCACTGCGGGCCGTACGTCCCGGTCTGCCGGTTACGCTGTATATCGTCGATAACGGTGGCTTGCCGGACGTCCAGCGCGAGCTCGACGCACTGAAAACACATCGCATCGAGACGTCCATTCTCAGCGGTCATGGCAATGTCGGCTACGGTCGCGGCCACAATCTGGCTATCGAGCTTACGGCTAGCCGTTATCACCTCGTGCTCAACCCGGACATCGATCTGGACCGTGACGCACTGCTGCGCGCAGTCGACTTCTTCGAAGCGAACCCCGAGGTCGGTCTTTTGACGCCATGGATCGGCGACGAACAGGGCCATCAGCAGTTTTTGTGTCGCCGCTACCCGACCTTGCTCGACCTCTTCGTACGGGGCTTTCTGCCGGGCAGCGTCCGCCGTCTGTTCACGCGCCGTCTTGCCCGTTATGAAATGCGCGATGTGATCAACGAACGCGACATTGTCTGGGACCCGCCCATCGTGAGTGGCTGTTTCATGTTGTTCCGCACTGGCGTGCTCAAGCAGCTGGCGGGTTTCGACGCGCGCTATTTCCTGTACTTCGAGGATTACGACCTGAGCCTGCGTGCGCATGACGTAGCTCGCGTCGTCTACGCACCGGCCGTGCGTGTACTGCACCACGGCGGCGGCGCCGCGCGCAAAGGTTCGGCCCATATCAAGATGTTTATGGCGTCGGCGTACAAGTTCTTTAGCCGCTTCGGCTGGAAGTGGCTATGAGCCAGATCCTCGTAACCGGCGCAAATGGTTTTGTCGGGCGGGCGCTGTGCCGTGCGCTCGTTGACGGCGGACACGCAGTCACAGGCCTCGTGCGGCAGGCAGGCGGTTGTCCTGATGGCGTGCACGAGTGGGTGAGCGCCGGGAAGGATTTTGAGGACGTGAAGACCGATTGGCCGCAAGGCCTGCGACCCGAGAGCGTAGTGCATCTGGCAGCGCGCGTGCACGTCCTCAATGAGGATGCTGCAGACCCCGATGCGGCCTTCAACGCAACCAACGTCGACGGTACGTTGCGGATCGCCGAGGCGGCCTTGCACAACGGTGCCCGGCGCTTTGTTTTCGTCAGCAGCATCAAGGCCTTAGCCGAGGGCGATTTGGGGCGACCGCTGCGCGAAGACGATCTGCCCGCTCCGCAAGACGCCTATGGCCGTTCAAAGTACGCCGCCGAACAGGCTCTGCTGCGTTTCGGCGAGGAAACCGGGCTCGACATCGTGATTGTGCGGCCGCCGCTGGTGTATGGCCCGGACGTGCGTGCCAACTTCCTGCGCCTGATGGATGCCGTCTGGAAGCGTATGCCGCTGCCCCTTGGCTCAGTTCGCGCCAGGCGAAGCCTGGTGTATGTCGACAACCTCGCGGACGCGCTGGCGCGTTGTGCGACCGATCCGCGTGCTGCGCGTCAATGCTTCCACGTCGCGGATGGTGACGACCCGACGGTCGCCGGACTGGCGCGCTCGTTGGGCAGGCATTTGGAGAGGCCCGCGCGGCTCGTGCCGGTGCCGACGAGTTGGCTGCGATTGGCAGGACGGCTGACGCACCGCTCGCCGCAGATCGAGCGCCTCGTGGGGAGTTTGCAGATCGACTCGGGCCGGATCCGCTCCGTCCTGGGTTGGCAACCTCCGTATTCCACCGAAGACGGTCTGGCTGCGACGGCCCGTTGGTATCGATCGACGCGTTGAGGTCGTCCATGCTCATGCAAGTTTTTGGAAATTCACCTTGGACAGATGTCGGCGTGGTCGCAGCGGCAGCCGCGGTCGTTTGTGCGGCGATTCTCCTCGCGTTGTTGAAGACCGGTCTGGCATGGCGTCTCGCCACTGACATCCCGAACGACCGTTCGCTGCATGTTCGCCCCACGCCACGAGTGGGTGGCTGGGGGCTGGTGCCGGTATCGGTGGTAGCAACGCTGCTCATGGCGCCGAGCCTGTGGAGCGCCGCCGTGGCGGCGGCATTCCTGGCGGCGGTTTCGCAGATCGACGACCGCCGTGGACTGCCCGCCCGGGTCAGATTTGCCGCGCATCTGATCGCGGTGGTGGGATTCGTCGTGCTCAATCCTGCGCCGGTGCCATGGTGGGTGCTCGCCGTCCTGTCGTTTTTGATGCTCTGGCTGGTCAATCTTTACAATTTTATGGATGGCGCGGACGGTTTGGCCGGTGGTATGGCGCTATTCGGCTTCGGCGGTTACGCCGTGGCCGCGCTCATCGGCGGCCATTCGCTGCCCGAACTGGCAATGGCGTGCGCCGCGGTCGCCGGCGCGGCGCTGGGCTTTCTGTTGTTCAATTTCCACCCGGCGCGAATTTTTCTCGGCGATGCAGGCTCGATCTCGCTGGGCTTTCTGGCCGGCGCGTTAGGGTATTGGGGCTGGCTGAGCGGTGCCTGGCCTATCTGGCTCCCTTTCATGGTGTTTGCGCCGTTCATCACCGACGCCTCGATCACGCTCGCCCGCCGCCTTTTGCGTGGTGAAAAGTTTTGGCAAGCGCACCGCGAGCACTACTATCAACGCATGGTGCGCTCGGGCATGGGTCACGCCGGAACCGCCAGCTTGTGGTATGCGGTGATGGCCACAGGCATAATGCTTGCTTTAAGCATACTTGGCCGTTCTGCGGCTGTTCAATGGTGCGTGGTCGCGGCATGGATCGTCGCTCTGTGCCTGATGGGCGCGGCGGTCGATTTGCGCTGGCGTCGTTTTCAATCAACACTGTCTGAACAATCAACTGAGGTATAACGCTGATGCTAAGAAACAAGGCCTCGCTGCTATCTCTCAGCGCATTTCTATTCGACCTGTGTGCGGTCTGCGCGGCGTGGCTCGTCGCGTACGTCATCCGTTTCAACGGTTCCGTTCCGGTGGATTTCCGGGCGGGCGCATTGCATTCACTGGTCTGGGTGCTACCGGTCTACGGCGTGATGTTCCGGATTTTTGGCCTATACCGGGGCATGTGGGTGTTCGCTAGCCTGCCGGACCTCATCCGGATTGCGAAGTCGGTCGCAACCGGCGCAGTAGTCGCGATGGTCGTGTCGGTGATGGTTCAGCCGATTCCAATCGTTCCGCGCTCCGTGCTGGTGGTTTCGCCGCTGTTTCTTTTCCTTGCCATGGGCGGCTCGCGCGCGCTCTATCGGGCGACCAAAGAGTTTTATCTTTACGGTGGCCTGGTTGCGCAGGGTAAGCCGGTCGTGGTTCTGGGCGCAGGTTCCGCAGGCGCGAGCCTCGCTCGTGAACTCTCACGCTCGAGCGAGTGGCGGCTCGTTGGGCTGCTCGACGACGATGTGTCCAAGCATGGCCGCGAAATTTATGGCTACAAGGTCTTAGGCCCGATTAGCGAATTGCCGCAGCTCGCCGAATCGCTCAAGACCGAATACGCGATCATCGCCATCCCTTCAGCTTCAGTCGAAGCGCAGCGTCGCGTCGCAACGCTCTGCGTGCGTGCAGGCGTGCGCGCAATGGTGTTGCCGGCGTTGACCACGCTGACGCAAGGGCAGGCGTTCCTGTCGCGCGTACGCCAGATCGACCTTGAAGACTTGCTGGGTCGCGATCCGGTGAAGATCGATACGCCGCACGTGGAGGCGCTGCTCCGCAATCGCGTGGTCATGGTGACCGGAGCGGGCGGTTCGATCGGCTCGGAACTGTGCCGTCAGATTCTGCGCTTCGAGCCGGCTCAACTCATCGCCTACGATTTGTCCGAGTTTGCGATGTACAAGCTCACGGAAGAGTTGCACGACCGCTTCCCTGGCTTGTCCGTGGTGCCGGTGATCGGCGATGCGAAAGATTCGCTGCTGCTCGATCACGTGCTGTCGCGGTACACGCCGCATATCGTCTTTCACGCCGCGGCCTACAAGCATGTGCCGCTGATGGAAGAGCAGAACGCATGGCAGGCAGTGCGCAACAACGTGCTCGGTACCTACCGTGTGGCGCGCGCGGCGATCCGTCATGACGTCAGGCACTTCGTGTTGATCTCGACCGACAAGGCGGTCAACCCGACCAACGTCATGGGCGCGAGCAAACGGCTCGCGGAGATGGCGTGCCAGGCCTTGCAGCAAACAAGTTCGCGGACGCAGTTCGAGACGGTGCGTTTTGGCAATGTGCTCGGCAGCGCCGGCAGCGTGATTCCGAAGTTCCAGCAGCAAATCGCGAAGGGTGGTCCAGTCACCGTGACTCACCCGGAGATCACGCGTTTCTTCATGACTATTCCCGAGGCTTCGCAACTTGTGTTGCAGGCGTCGAGCATGGGACGCGGCGGCGAGATTTTTATTCTCGACATGGGCGAGCCAGTGAAGATAGTGGATCTTGCCCGCGACCTGATTCGGTTATACGGCTTCAGTGAGGAGCACATCCGCATCGTCTTTACGGGTCTGCGGCCGGGCGAGAAGCTGTACGAAGAATTGCTGGCGGACGACGAAACGACCACGCGTACCCCGCATACCAAGTTGCGGATCGCGCAGGCGCGTGGCGTGCCCGACAACCTGCTGGACGAACTGCTGCCGTGGCTGATGCAGCACCGCGTGCCGGCAGACGACGAAGTGCGCCGCGATCTGCGGCGTTGGGTGCCTGAGTATCAGCCGAACCTGGCTCCGCCGCTGCAAGGTGTGCCGACGGTGTCGGAGATTCGCGCGGCGCTGTGAAGGATTGGAATTACGCGGGCCCGCAGGTACTGCGTGAGAGGCAAAAAAGGCGCGTGGCGCCTTTTTTGTTATTTGCGACCTCTCCGGACCACCAGCCACCGCGGCGACTTGAACCGCACAATGCTCACGTACAACCACACGTAAGTTGCTGCGAAGACCATCACAAAGCAGAACAGGTGTAGCGTATGCCGCCAGAACAACGTGGCCGGAACTACAGCCACCAGACACAGCAGCCAGAGGTAGGGCGAGGTCAGCGAATTGCGCCGCGTCAATTCGCGCGCAGTCCGTACCCCAACGGCCCAGCGCATCAACCGCTTGTACACCAGCATGTGCAGATGCACGCCGTCGGGAATTCCCGGTGACATCCCGCGAATAAACTTCTTCCGGTAGATCGAGAAGCAGGTCTCGAAGATCGGGTACATGAACAGCAGAACCGGGTACCACGCCGAGACGTCGCGGTTGCGCATCACCAGCATGATCGAGAGTTCGGCAAGCATGAAGCCGATGAAATACGCGCCGCCGTCGCCGAGAAAGATCAGACCGGCCGGGAAATTCCAGATAAAAAAGCCCATCACCGCGCCCATCATGATGAGCGACGCGGACAGCACGACCGGGTCCGATACCTCGAACGCCACATACGCGAGCGACGCGAACATCATGAACGCGACCATCGACGCCAGTCCGTTGAAGCCGTCGATGATATTCACCGCGTTCGCAAGTGCCGCTACCGCGAGCACCGTCACCCCACACGAAATGACTGCGTAGGAGAGCAGAAAATCGAGCGGCGGCACGCTGATTCGCGTAACGGCAATATTCAGCAGGAAGTAGGCGAGGGCCGCTGCGGCCATCGTGCAAATGAGCCGCACGAGCGGCGAAACCTTCTTGGTCAGGTCTTCGACGAGCCCCGACCCGAATGCCGGCAGACCGCACGCCACGAGACCCAGAATGCCTCCGGAGACGGCGGGGTAGGAGTAGTGCAACTGCAAGGCCGACACCACCAGTCCGATCAGAATGCCCGTTCCGCCGATCCGCGGCACTGGGCTGGCGTGAAATTTCTGCACGCCGGAGAGGTCGGTATCGGTGGAGAATTTTTCATGCAAATGCGCGTAGCGCACGATCAACAGGGTGACCAGCAGTGAGACGAGAAACCCGAGCGCGAAACTAAGCATGAAAGTGAGCCTGAGCGAAGACGCCGAATTATACAAACGAAATGTGCGGGCCTCGAAAAGCGTGCCGGGACGGACTACAGTTCAGTCAGTGACCGCGGCCAGTGGTCTCATCAGGTCCAGTCGACGGCGCCCGTAGGGCTACCGCATCGCCACTGAAAAGAATTGGCCGTTCAGTCATACTTTCGGCTTGTTCGTCTGACAGAGTGCGCCCTATGTTTGGGAAGTTTCACGTTGCTTTCATTCTGCTTTTTGTAGCTTGCGTTGCCATGGCCGATGGTTATTCGCATCCCGTGGTAATGACCGGCGTCACCCAAATGGCCGATACGGCCGAGTTGCATTTCGACCCCGCCCCTGCGCATAGCGGCACGCTGGTTGTTCTTGGTGATCACTCTAAAACGCCGCGACAGAGCTATCCCTTTGTCTACAACGTGCCGGCACCGCAACACACAGAGGTTGATCCGCCGGTCAACCTCGATTTCACCAATAAGCAAAAACTGACCCTCTTGTGTGATCCACGCTCTGATAACTGCATGGCGACCGGCTATCTGACCATGGGGGAGACGACGTTCTCCATTCTGTGGAAAGTCACCCAGCGGTAACGACAGCCTCCGTCAGTCCCACATACTGACTCCGTCGCTCCCGGCAAACCCCCGCCTGTCATGGATTCCCCCTATCTAGCACGGGGTCCGCTCGTCCGTTAACCCAGAGGCGGCGAAGTGTGAGGGAGCCCAGGTCATGCGCCGCAGGACCAGGACGATACGGAGAAACAATGCTAAATAACATCACCATTCGGGGCGGATTGACGCTGGTCATCGGCGTGTTTGTCGCGTTCTTGCTGACTGTGATTGGAGTCGGTTACGGCGCGCTCAAGCTCGCGAGCAATGGCCTGCAGGATGTGCAGCGCAATTCGGCAGCGCTGACGCATCTGAACGAGAGCTCTGCGAAACTGCTCCAGGCGCGCCTCGCGCTGGGCACTTACGAGACCTTGTTTAGCGTCGGTAAGAGCACGGACGATCTGTTGCCGGCCGCGCACAAGGTGCTGGTCGAATCGAATAACGACTTCCATGCCTATGCGGACGGTCCCTTCGGCAGCGCAGACGAGGAGCGGCTCGCCCACACCGTGGCGACGGCACGCGCCGCCCTGGTCGATCAGGCAATCGAACCGGAATTCAAGGCGCTCGCGGACAACGACTTCAATACGTTCCGCAACATCCAGGGCGAAACGGCCAACGGTTTCTATGCCACCTATTCGAAAGCGATCGATTCGCTCGAACAGCTGGAAGCCGATAACCAGCGACTTCAGGCAGAAACGGCTGCCTCACGTTTCCGCGTTTCGACGCTGTTGTTCGCAGCGATCGGTGTGGTTTCGATCGTGATTGGCGTGATGGCGCGCGTCGGTCTTTCGGCCGCCGTGATCAAGCCCGTTAACCAGACCATTCGGCATTTCCAGCGCATTGCTGCCGGCGATCTGACGATTGCAGTGAAGGTGAGGTCGCGCAATGAGATGGGCCAGTTGCTCGCTGCCCTGACGCAGATGCGCGATGGCCTGGTCGACACCGTATCGAAGGTGCGCGGCAGCACGGGCGCGATTACTCAGGGAGCCAAAGAAATCGCTTCAGGTAACGCTGATCTGTCGAGCCGGACCGAGCAGCAGGCGGCCGCGCTCGAAGAGACGGCGGCCAGCATGGAGGAGCTGTCGGCGACGGTGAAGCAAAACGCCGACAACGCGCAGCAGGCTAATCGGCTTGCTCATGGCGCTCTGGAGACAGTGACGCGCGGCGGTACCGTAGTGGGCCGCGTGACGGAGACGATGGACGGCATCACCACCTCATCGCGCAAGGTGGCTGAGATTATCGGCATGATCGAAGGTATCGCTTTCCAGACCAACATTCTCGCGCTGAACGCGGCGGTCGAGGCCGCGCGAGCGGGCGAACAGGGGCGGGGGTTTGCGGTGGTGGCGTCCGAGGTGCGCAACCTCGCACAGCGCTCAGGCACGGCAGCGAAGGAGATCAAGGAGCTGATCGGCGAGTCGGCTGCGAAGGTCGAACAGGGCGCGTCGCTGGTAGCCGAAGCGGGCAAGACGATGCGTGAAGCGATGCAGTCGGTGGAGCGCGTGACCGGCATCATGGGTGAGATCGAAGCGGCAGCGCTCGAACAGAGCGAGGGTATCGCGCAGGTTAACAAGGCGATTACCCAGATCGACGAGGTCACGCAACACAACGCGGCACTGGTGGAAGAGGCCGCTGCGGCGGCGAAGTCGCTGGAAGAACAGGCGGCTGTGCTGAGAGAGGCGGTGGCGGTGTTCAGACTTGAAGAGAGCGAGCAATCGGCGGCAGGCAGAGGTGTTGCGCTCTCATCGTCGAACGCGGTCGCGATTTCGTCGGGTGAACGATCCCACTCCTCATTGTCATTACAAGCCACCTGAGCCGTTTGTGGCCGTTGACACCCGCGACGGGGGCGTCAGACGAAATGTCGCGTGGGCAGGGGCTGCAGCGTTTCGTCAGGCGTTCTTTGCTGCCGCGTCGGGACGGTGCGACGCCGGGCGCATAATGGGCCTGATTGGGGGTAATTTTGAGGCGACATATATTTCGACAATTTCAGCCTATACAATCGCGTTGCCCCAACACTGCTTTGCCTCGACTCAGCCCACTTATATGCCTAAGCTGTCGTTCCATCGGTCACCGCCGGGTTGTTCGCGATCGTCACAGATCGCCTTTCGTTTCAGGGGTGTAGCGATGAAACGGAGCGCTGTCCTTGCGAGCATCAGCCTGCTTTCCGCATGCACGGCTGTTTCACAGGTAGACTCGCGGCAAGACGGCCATCTGACGCTGACGACCCGCGCACGCTGGAGCGTGACGTCTTGGACCCACGTCAAGAACGTTGGTGTCAAACGTGCCGCTTCCTACTGCGAGGCGAAACACGCGCAGTCTCACATAGTCGCAGTGCATACCGAGAGCATATGGGGGGTGACGAATGAAGCGGTCGAAGTGGTGTTCGACTGCTACTGACGCGGTACTTTGCCTCATCAAATTGAAAGCTTTGTCAAAGATCCTGGTTCGGACTTCCTGTCCGCGTCATGCATGAGAGGGTGCTCAACCCCGCTCCGCCGCCTCCTGCAATTCCGAAAACGCCTTCACGACGCGAGACACCGGTAAAAAATATTTCCAGAGTTTATCCTTCGCGATTTTTCCAGGCAAAATCGGGAACGGCAGCACAGCTCTGCTCTCAGTCCAATCGGGTCGCCAGCGCTTGGCAATCTTGTTTCGAACCATCAGCGAAACCGCCGGCGTCCCTATATTGGATGCCAGGTGCGCGAGACCGGAGTCGTTACCTACAAATCGACCCGACTCATAGATGTACGCGGCAACATCGCTCAACGACTGGAAATCCGGCATCCCGAAGCCACGAGCTTCCACATGACGCCACGCCTCCCGCTCATTCGGGGCCAGGATGAACTCTGGCTGGAACCCTCTACTGCGCAACTGGCTGGCTAACGCAACGAAGCGGCGCGGCACCCACATCTTCCCCTTCAAGGTTGCGCTTGGGTGAATCGCCACGCGCCTGGGATTAGCCCTCATCCGCAAGTGGCGGGGTGCCTGACATCCATTGCCACGAATGACGTCTTTCAGGCCAAGCTCGTTCTCGCAAATCTCAACATGAATGTCGACCATGCTCTTCACCTGACGGAAGATGGGCCACTCGTCCATCACCAGCACTCGACGGTGCCAGTCACGTGTATTCCCAACTACGTTACGCGGGTAGGTGTGCAGCACCACGTCGAAGTCACTGTAGGCGGCATACGCCTCATCATCCTTCGGAGTGCGATGAATCTCGAAGTCCGGGAACCAGTCGCGCAAGGAGTACATGTAGTCGCCGAAAACGACGACGCGATGACCGTTTCGCGCCAGGTTGTTGACAACGATCATTGCCAACAGAGAGTCGCCCAGGGACTGAGACATCTGGAAGGCTACGCTCTGACCCATTTCGATACGATTTGTCATGAATACGCGGTATGTGAGCTCTGGGGCGTTTAGTTAAATACTTCCACAGGTCGTGCGCCGGTTCTTTCGCACGCTCTGCTCCGAACGGATTTACCACCCGTGCATGGAGTGCGGCGGCGCACGTTGTAGGCGACATCTTACTCATATGTCGTGTCGACTGTTCGATGCACCACCAAGCCGAATAAAGTGCCCCATCTCGTTTCGGACAAATTCGAGGTCCTGGCCGCACATTCCGCTTGCACATGTGCGCCGGACAACGTACTTAATCCGGGCCGCGCGCACAATACGATCTCCTCTTCAAGGAAAGCGAGGTGAGATCATGGAAAACACAATCTATTGGCATGATCGCCAGGTCGGAATCGAATGCGCGGGACGAATCTCATGGTTTCCCTCTGCACCGACAGAGGCGATCGAGGAGTATGAGCTGCATGCGCATGCAGAAGTGAAGGCGGTGACCGTCGACAGCGATAAAGCGGCTAGCATCCTCAGGGTCGCGAACTAAGACCCTTTCAGGCGAAACGCCCGCCCCTCGCGCTAGTTGTCAGAAACGTAGATCTCGACAGCCTGCGGACGGGTGAACTGAAAAGTGTTCACCCGCGCAGCGCGCACGTCGAGAATGAGCTGCGCTAGCAACTCAATTTCCTGCCGTTCAAATTCAACATCGCCGCCCGGCGTGGTCTCAATCTTCTGCAACCAGCGCCGACGCCGATCCATTAAATATGCGACGGCGCTTGCGCGTTGCATAAAGAAGCGATCCATTCACATGTACATCAATATTGATCGGACGAAACTATAGCGTGGCGATCGCCGCAGCGCATTCGTCCGACCACAGCCTCAGATGGAATGCGGTTCGCGAATCAAACCATGCCCGAACGCATCCAGCTCGCTTTCCTGCGCAGCCAGCGAGAGCGGTACCTGTTCCCGAAAAAACTCCACAAGGGTTTTGATCTTGGCGTCGAGGTAGCGTCGTGACGCGTACAACGCGTAGACGTTGTTGGCGCGCAGACGATGCTCAGGCAGCACGCGCACGAGGCTGCCGTCGCGTAGCGCGGGAAGCGCGACCGAGATGGGCAACGGCCCGATACCCATCCCCTCGCGAATCGCCTCTGCCAGCGCTTCGGAGACATTGACCGTGAACGGCACCGGCCGCGCGAGACGAAACACAGGATCGTCCACATCTTCGAAATGCCATTGTCCGAGCGGAACATCGGGTAGAACCAGTTGCAGGCACGTGTGCTTGTTGAGGTCCGCAAGGCGCAGGGGAGTGCCATGCCTGGCCAGGTATCGCGGCGAAGCGCAGAGGATCGTATAAAGACTGCCGATGCGTTGCGACACCAGCGCCGAATCTGCCAGGCTGCGCGCCACCACCACCGAAACGTCGAAACCTTCGTCGACCATATCGGGCACACGTTGCGCGAGTACCAGTTCGATCAGAACGTCAGGGAAACGCCGGTTATACCGTGCAATCAGCGGCGCCAGATGGTGCTGTCCAAATGTGGTTGTTGCGTGAACCCGCAGCTTCCCTGACGGCTGGCCACCCGCGCCTGCCGCCTCCGCTTCCGCCAGATCGACCTGCGCCAGAATCTGCTCGCAGTGTTGCAGATAGCGTTCGCCGGCTTCGGTCAGCGACATATGCCGTGTTGTTCTATGAAGCAGACGCGTGTGCAGCCGAGACTCGAGGTCGGTGATCGCACGCGACATCTGAGGCGTGCTCACAGAGGAGAGCGACGCCGCTTTGGTGAAGCTGCCCGCCTCGACGACTCGAACGAACATCCGCATGCTTTCCAACGTATCCATCGGAATCCTGACTACAGAAATAGGGGGTGACGCAGATACACGCCAGGCAGTGGGGTGGGGCCCTGACGTCGCTTCCTGGACCGGTGGCCTCCGGTCTGCGCGCACGTACGTTCCTGCATTGAGCTTGATGGACGGATTGAACCGTGACGCGCTGGCGTTTCGGGAATAGGCCCTTTCGAAAACTTACCCGATTGTATCTTGATGGGTATTTCCAATATTGCTGTGATATCGATCAAAACAGTATTGCAACACTCGAAATGATTCCGGTTTTAAAGGATTGTCGGTAATCATGGTGCCTTGACATGCACGCTGAATGTGCCTAAATCAGATAGGACGCTGCCACGTCGCGCACGCTGTTTGCGAGTTGCGAGTATTGTTTACGCGAGCTATTGAGCGGGAAGAATGATGAAGCTGGTCACACTCGAGAATGATCCTGATAATCCATGGTCGATGACCACTATGCTTCGGCATGCCGGTTATCACTGTCGCGGCTATGGCAGTCCTCATGCGCTGATCGATAGTCCATGGGTACTCGAAGCCGATCTGGCAATTGTCGATAGCGACGCAATGAAACTCGACAAGCGGCTCGTTTCGTATCTGGCGGAGATTTTCTGGCCCGACCGGAGAATGCTGCTGGTCGGAAGCGACGAGCGCCGGCTGAGCCAGATGATCCGCGAAAAGGATGGGCTGCTTGTCAAACCCGTCTCCGCGCGAGCGTTGGTCGCGTCAGTGAAAAGCACTCTCAGCGGGACGTGGGACGGCTACGCCACCACTACTGCCACCCAGTTTGGCCGCTACGCCTTCGAAACGCGCGGGCGAGGCGTGCTGGTGGGTGAGACACGGGTTCCCCTGACGCAGAAGGAGTACCAGCTGGCCCTGATTCTCTTCAGGAACCTCGCGAGACCCGTGTCACGCGTCTACCTCGCCGGGGCCGTGTGGCGGCACAACGAGCGCATCAATGCCCGCACGATGACGGCACACATCTCCGCGATCCGCTCGAAACTGCAGTTGCGCGACGACGGCGACTTCGTCCTCACACCCATCTACAACTACGGTTACCGGCTCGACCCGGTATCTGGATACCAGTCGCTCAGCCAACCGCACGCTTCGCCGCGCATGCCCGCCGAAGCATTCTGACCGTCCGCATCACCGTCCCCCTCCGTGTAGTCCCCGAACCTCGCGCGCCCGCTGGCGCAGCGAGGCGGGCGTCGTTGCGCTCGTTTTCAATCTCGTCAGATCAGGAAAATAACTATTGCTAAATTAGCAATTAAATTCGCATTGATATTGCCCCTGCGGCGATTGTTAGCGAATTCGATAATCAGCTGTTTCCAATTTTATTTCTAATCGCCACGATGTGAAAAATTTTGCCGCTTTAGCGCTGAGGTATCCTGTTATGTGAAATTCGATGGCATCGGATTGACAAATGGAGTGCCGAGTTTCTTTCAATCAGGTTGTGTTGCGGTTTGGGGACATGCGATTAAACCGGACTGGATTGTTGTGCCTTCTGAAAGGTGTTTTGGTAGACTGGTAACCAAAGTAGTAAAAGAGACACAATTAAAAGTAGTTTTGCTCCACCCATTGGGCGGATTGCAGACAGGAGACCGGCTGCGAGGCGCCACGCCCGCAATTGCCGAGACGAATTTCTGTGCCCGTCCTCCACGTGAAGCTCCTAATAAGTTGATGCCCATTCGGGTATTGCCGGCGAGGCAATACCGCATGTAGTCGGTCATTCCTTTTAAAACGGTATGGAGGAGAGGATGAAGGTGAAGAAGAGTTTGGTTGCCGCCGCGTTGATGTCGGTCGGTGTGGTTGCGCAAGCTCAAACGAGCGTGACGCTGTATGGCCGGCTGGATGCCGGCATCGAGTATATAAGCGGCTTGCCGGGCAACAACGGTACCGGGTCTACCTCGCGTTGGCGGCAGGAGAGTGGCGACTGGGGTACGAGTCTGTGGGGCCTCAAAGGCTCCGAGGATCTGGGTGGCGGTACCAAGGCCGTGTTTCAGTTGGAAGGTGCGTTTAGTACTGCTACAGGCTCGCTGGGTTTGTCGGGCTCTCTGTTTGACCGGATTGCTAACGTCGGACTTTCGAACGACCAGTTCGGTACGTTCCTGATGGGACGTCAGTTGCAGATCGCTAACGGCGACTGGGACTTCGATCCGTTCGGCCAGTCGAACTGGTCGTCGGCCTCGCTGGTTCGCGGCCGCAACTGGGAACACACCAGCAACAACCTGTCGTACCAGTCGCCGAAGATCGCTGGCTTTGACGCGTATGGCCAGTATGGCCTCGGCAACTCCACCAACTGGAATGAAGGCGTAGCCGGTGCGGCAACCGGCCGTAGCGACGGCCTGCAGGTTACGTATACCAATCCATTGTTCCAGGTGCGCGGTATCTACGACGAAATTCGCGACCCGCTCAACGGCCAGCTCGACAATCCGTTCACGGCATCGCGTGAATACTTCGTCGGTGCAAACCTGTTCCTCGGTCAATTCAAGGTCCAAGCCAGCTATACGGCTGAGCGCACCTCGGGTGGCGTGGTCACGCCAGTCGGTTCGCCAACGTCGCCGAGCACGGCCGACATGGAATGGGGTGGTGTGACGTGGCAGGCCACGGCGGCTGCGGCGCTGATTGCTGCGGTCTACCACGTGAACACGAACAACGGCGGCGGCAACGCAACCATCTACACGGTGGGCGGCACGTACAACCTGTCCAAGCGTACCTTGCTCGATTTCCAGGTTGCGCAAGTGCGTAACAGCAGTACCGCCAACTTCGGTCTCGATGCCAACAGCGAAGGTCCTGGTGGCCTGACCAACGGCTCGTTCAACGAGAACCCGACGCAAGGCCGTACCCAGACCGGCGCGTACGCGGGCATTCAACACTCGTTCTAACGTAACGGAAACCGGCAACGGCGCTGGCACTGGCGCCGGACTGCCGGGTTTTTTCACGCTGCCACGAGAGGCGCGTCTCGGCGCGATGCTTTTGAGCATGGCGCCATTTTTTATTTATGCCTCCGGCGCGCCAGTCAGTGCAGGGTGCCAAACTCCACTTTGCCGCCTTTCATGACCACATGAATGTGCTCGCCTTGCCCAGTCAGGCAGTTCAGGTCTTTGAGCGGATTCCCGTCGACGATGAGCAGATCGGCAAATGCCCCGGCCGCAATACGCCCGAGCTTGCCTGTCATGCCGAGCACTTCGGCGCCTATCGTCGTTGCGCTGCTGATGATTTCGGCCGGCGTCAGGACTTGCGCGCGAATCGTGAATTCGTCGCTTTGGAGGCGGTGTGACGGACCGAGCAGGTCGGATCCAAAGCCCATCTTCACCCCGGCACGTTTAAAGATTTCCAGCGACTGCAGACCCGCCACGCGCACGGTTTCGATCTTGGCTGCGCTCTCGGCAGGCAAACCGTATTTCACGCCCTCGCTGTGTAGCGCCTCATAAGCGACGAGGGTAGGCACCACGAAGGCGCCGTGCTCGGCCATCAGTCTGGCGGTCGGCTCATCGATCAGATTGCCATGCTCGATCGTGCGTACGCCGCAGCGCACCGCGCGCTGCATCGACGCGGCGGTATAGGCGTGCGCCATCACGTAGGTGCCGCGACCCTGCGCCTCCGCGACGACCGCGCGGATTTCGTCCTCTGAGTAGCCGAATGCCCCGATTGGATCGGTCGGCGATGCAACGCCTCCGGATGCCATGATCTTGATCTGGTCTGCGCCCATCTGTAGTTCTTCGCGTACGGCCTTGCGAAGCTCGTCCACGCCGTCGACCACCCGGCTCAAAGCGCCGACCCGGACGCAACAATTGCACGGAGCGTCCGGGACGATGAAGTCGGCGCGCCCGCGCGTGTCGCCATGACCGCCCGTCTGGCTCAGCGCCCGGCCGGCGATGAACAGGCGCGGCCCTTGGGCGAGTCCCATCTCGACTGATTGCTTGAGCGCGAGGCCGGAGCCGCCAGCGTCGCGCACGGTCGTGAAGCCGCGCCGCAAGATGCCTTGCATGATCGGCAAAGCCTTCAGCGTGACGAACACGTTGGGCATTCGCACCTGACCCGGCAGGTCGAATTGCGTCGCGATCATGTGAGCATGCAAATCGATCAGCCCCGGCATGATGGTCTTGCCTTTGAGGTCGACGACGTGAGCGCCCGCCGACGATATCGGCCGGTCGGACACTTCGCGGACGGTGTCGCCTTCGACGAGCACTTCGTAGCCGGGCCGCAATTCTGCCTCCAGCGGATCGAGCAAAGCGCCGTTTTTAAACAGGATGCTAGTCATGCAGGGTCCTCCTCCAGGATGTCATCGGGTTCGCGCCAGCGATGGGTCATCGTGTGCGTCATTGCCTCGATTCAACCAGTTCGAGACGATCGTTGCCGGTGCTCGCGGCAATGTCTTCCAGCGACCTGCCCCGCGTGGGCACACCCATCAACACAACGGCCACGGCGCCGATCAGCAGCACCAGTGTGGTTGCACCGAACACGCCGGCGAACCCGAACACGGGGTAGAGATATCCGACCAGGATTGGCGCCGCGATCGCGCCCAGCCGACCGATAGCGGAAGACACGCCCATGCCGGTTGTGCGCACATCGGTGGGGAAAACTTCAGGCGTGTAGGCGTAGACGCCGGCGTACGTGCCGTTCATAAAGAACGACAGGAAGATGCCCGAGACCATGATGCCGCTGTTGGTGTGGGTCAGCGCCATGCCGAGTGCGGCCATGCCGCCAAGCACCATGTACGAGGCGATCGTCGCTTGCCGGCCGATTTTCTCGTTAAGCCACGCGCCGGAAAAGTAGCCTGGTATCTGCGCGAGATACATGGCGAGCGAATAGGAGAAGCTGCGCGTAATGGTCATACCGCTTTGCACCAGCAGCCCGGGAATCCACGTGAAGAATGCGTAATAGCTGAACGTGATGGAAAGCCACATCAGCCAGGCCATTGCGGTGGTGCGTGCGAGCCTAGCGGACCACAACGTTTTCAGATTCCCGAGTACCGTCCTGCCGTTTGTGGTCACCGGCGCGGCGGGCACGTCCAACGATTCCAGCGGCGCGAGCTCGACCCCTGCCGCCCGCAATTCCGCCTCGATTCCGGCGACGATCACCTCCGCCTCCGCGGTGCGGCCCCGGCTGTCGAGCCAGCGAGGCGATTCGGGCAACGCCTTGCGCCACCACAGCAGCATCACGATGGGCAACGCGGTGAGAATCATCACCGCACGCCACGCGTCCGGACCGAGCGGGATCACGAAATAGCCGAGCAGGGCGGCCGCAACAAAGCCGAACGAAAAGAACGAGGCGAGACTCCCGGTGAAACTGCCCCGATATTTCCGGGCCACGAACTCCGACAGGAACGGTGCCACGATGGCACTCTCCGCGCCGGTGCCGATTCCCGCGATAATTCGTGTCACGATGAAAAAGGGCCAGTCGTTGGCGATGGCGCTTGCCACGGAGGCCGCGCAATAGATGGCGAGCGACCACATCATGACCTTGCGGCGGCCGATCAGGTCGCCAAGGATGCCCGCCACCGACGCGCCCACGAAATAGCCGATAAACGTGCCACTGCCAAGTACGCCGGTCTGCACGCTGGTCAGGTGCCATTGGACTCGCAGCACGGGCAGCAGGAAGGCCAGCACGGCGGCGTCCATGGCATCGAAGACATACCCCAGCCCGCCCATGAACAGCAACCGGCGGTGGAAGCTGGAATACGGCATCCGCTCGATACGGGCGGGAATCGTCGACATAGCTTGCCTCCAGAAGAAGATCGCAAATGGGCGATGGTTCGGCCAGCCTGATGTTCCGGGCGAGAAAAATGGTCGCGACAGCGGGTGACGCGCGAGTACCACTCCTCAAATTGACCACGATGGGTGGTTTGAGTTTAGGCAGACGAAATTGTCGCGTCTTGAATACAACGGGCGCTTAAGATGCGCATTTCGGCACAGGGGCCCGCGATCGCGCACCTTGTTGGCGGAAGCGGGTCTTCCTTGACGGGACCTGTTGCGACTTCATTCTCGCCGCATCTAATCTGTTTATCGGCCTGTTTTGCCGTGAATTGCCGCTGACATTTCCTTCGATATTCGACGGGTCCCGCCAATCCCTTGTTGGACGGGCCTGTGGAGAGATACTCTTTCCTGTAAGACACGCTCCGCAACACCGAATCTCCGCACGTTTTCGTCAATGTATGCGGTTAACCCCCCCTTTTGATGTTCCCCTCCCAGGGCTACCTTTCGTCCTGACAGGCGGCGCCGTTCCGGCGGCCGTCCTATGCGTCCGCAATGTGCAGGGATTACACAGCCATTACGCAGAAACGAGCGGACGGACGCGACTCTCTGGAGAAGTACTGGCATGGCACGGATTATTGGCGGCATCGCCGCCTCGCACACACCTACGATCGGCTTTGCGTTCGACAAGAACAAGCGTGACGACCCCGTCTGGGCGCCGATCTTCGAAAACTTCGCGCCGCTGGCCGCCTGGCTGGCGGAAAAGAAACCCGACGTGATCCTGACCATTTACAACGATCACGTCACCTCGTTTTTCTTCGATCACTATTCGGCCTTCACGCTAGGCGTCGGCTCGGAATGGCAGGTGGCGGACGAAGGGGGCGGCGCACGCGATCTGCCCTCGATAAAAGGGCACCCCGGGTTGGCCGCGCACATCGGCAATTCTCTGGTGACCGATGAGTTCGACATGTCGTTCTTCCAGAACAGGGCGCTCGATCACGGTTGCTTCTCGCCTTTGTCCATGTTGTGCCCGCACAAGCCTGAATGGCCGGTGAAACTGGTGCCGCTGCAGATGGGCGTGCTGCAATTGCCGGTGCCCAGTGCGCGGCGCTTCTACAAGCTCGGGCAAGCGCTGAGGCGCGCCATCGAAAGTTATCCCGAAGATCTCAAGGTCGCGATCCTCGCCACCGGCGGCCTGTCGCACCAGGTGCACGGCGAGCGCGCCGGATTCAACAACACGGAATGGGACCAGCGCTTCCTCGACCTGTTCGAGCACGATCCGGAGCAACTGGCCGACATGACGCTGGCCGAATACGCCGAACTGGGTGGCTTCGAGGGCGCGGAAGTAGTCATGTGGCTCACCATGCGCGGCGCGCTGCCGGCCAATGTCACCTGCAAGCACCGTAGCTACTATCTGCCCTCGATGGCAGGTATCGCCACGGCAATCTACGAAGGTGAGGATGGCGAAACGAATCCTGCGGTCGTGGAACGTCATCGTCAGCGCATGTCGGTCCAACTCGCCGGCATCGAGAAACTCGAGGGCACGTACCCGTTCAGTATCGAAACGGCGGTGCGCGCTTACCGCATCAACGAATACCTGCATCGCATGGTCGAGCCTGCCCAGCGCGAAGCGTTCCTGCGCGATCCCGAAGCGAGCTTCGAGGCGGCCAGCCTGAGCGAGGAAGAACGGGACCTGATCCGTCGCCGTGACTGGCGCGGTCTGCTGCACTACGGCGTCATCTTCTTCATGCTCGAAAAACTTGGCGCTGTCACGGGAGTGTCGAACCTTCACATCTATGCCGCCATGCGCGGCGAAACGCTGGAAGAGTTTCAGCGCACCCGCAACGCGCCGGGCGCTTTGTATTCAGTGGCAGGAAAAACTGCAGGAAAACTGGATTGGGATAGTACGGGGAAAAAGAAGGGCGAGTAAGCGGACCGTTCGTGGGGCGTCTTTCGCATGATGACCCCACGCGACTCTAAATAACCACTGCATGGGGCAGGCGGACCATGGCGGTCACGCCCGAAGCGCAGGCAAGGAGACAGGAGAAAGCAGATGGCAAGCGGTAAAACGATTGATATCAAGGCCTTTATTGATGACCGGGCGATCTCGGCGTATCAGTGGCTACTGGTGGTGCTGTGTTTTCTCGTGGTCACGGCAGACGGCATGGATGTCGCCATCATGGGATTTATCGCACCCTCGATCATTCACGACTGGGGCATTTCACGACCCGCATTCGGTCTGGTGATGAGCGCGGCGCCGATTGGTCTCGTGATCGGTGCGCTGACAGCCGGCCCCGCTTCGGACCGTATTGGCCGCAAGTGGGTGTTGATTACGTCGATTTTCCTGTTTGGTATTTTCACGATCGCGACGGCTTTTACCCAGTCGCCCGCGACCATGGCATTGCTGCGATTGCTGACGGGCATTGGCCTCGGCGCCGCGATGCCGAACACGACGACCTTGCTGTCGGAGTACGCACCGCAGCGCAAACGTGCGCTGCTGATCACGATCATGTTTACCGGCTTCAACCTGGGCTCAGCGCTGATCGGCTTTGCTGCCGGCTGGCTGATCCCTGCTCATGGTTGGCGCGCCGTGTTGATCTTCGGTGGCGTGCTGCCGTTGGCGCTGATTCCGTTGCAGGTCTGGTTGCTGCCTGAGTCGGCTCGTCTGCTGGCAGTGCGCGGCGTCGCATCCGCGCGGATTGGCGCTATCTTGGGCCGAGTAACCGGCACACGCTTTTCCGGTGACGAGGTCTTCGTCTCGAACGAACCGCCGTTGCCCACGCGCAAGCCGATCGGCGTGCTGTTCGCGCATGGCTACGGCGTCACGACCGTGGCGCTGTGGGTCACATACTTCATGGGCCTGCTCGTCATCTATCTGTTGACCGGCTGGCTGCCTACGCTGATGAAGGACGCTGGATTGACGGTCAGCACGGCTGCCAACGTGACGGCCATGTTCCAGATCGGCGGCACCATTGGCGCGATTCTGGTCGGTTGGGTGATGGACAAGGTCCGGCCCGCGCCTGTGATCAGTGCCGCCTACGTGGGCGGCGGTCTGTGCGTGCTCGCGTTGGGCTGGATCGGCGCCATGTCCTCGTCGCTCACGTTGCTGGTGTTCCTCGCTGGCTTCTGCATGAGCGGTGCGCAGACGGGCTTGAATGCCTTTGCGCCGAGCCGGTATCCGACGGTTGCGCGTGCAACCGGTGTGAGCTGGATGCTTGGCGTGGGCCGCTTCGGCAGCATCTTTGGCTCTGCGATCGGCGGCGCGTTGCTCGGGCTCGGCTGGCAGTTCGGCGCCATTCTCGCGATGCTGGCTGTGCCCGCCGCATTGGCCGCTATCGCCATCTTGCTGGCCCAGCGTACCAACGCCAGCGAGGCGGTGCCGCAGCCGACCGCGGCGCATTAAACAATTCGGCGCGCTCGCCAGCCAGCGTGGCGCGCTGAAACCTGCTTCAGTTATCTGGAAACAACGATGATCATTGATATTCACGGCCATTACACCACCGCTCCGAAGGCGCTGGAGGCGTGGCGCAACCGTCAGATTGCGGGCATCAACAATCCCGCAGAGCGGCCGAAGGTCGCCGAGTTGCAGATCAGCGATGACGAACTGCGCGAATCGATCGAGAGCAACCAGTTGCGGCTGATGCGCGAGCGCGGTCTCGATCTGACGATCTTCAGTCCTCGTGCAAGCTTCATGGCGCATCACATTGGCGACTTCGAAGTTTCCAGCACCTGGGCGGCGATCTGCAATGAGCTGTGCTATCGCGTAAGCCAACTGTTTCCCGATCATTTCATTCCCGCGGCCATGTTGCCGCAAAGCCCGGGTGTCGACATCGCCACCTGCGTCCCCGAACTCGTCAAGTGCGTGGAGCAATACGGCAACGTTGCGATCAATCTGAATCCGGATCCGTCCGGTGGTCACTGGACCAGTCCGCCGCTGTCTGACCGCTCGTGGTATCCGATCTACGAGAAGATGGTGGAGTACGACATCCCCGCGATGATCCACGTGAGCACAAGCTGCAACGCGTGTTTTCACACCACCGGCGCGCACTACCTGAACGCGGACACCACTGCCTTCATGCAGTGCCTCACATCGGATCTGTTCCGCGATTTTCCCACGCTACGCTTTGTGATTCCGCACGGCGGCGGTGCTGTGCCTTACCACTGGGGCCGCTTTCGCGGACTGGCGCAGGAACTGAAGAAGCCATTGCTCAAGGATCATCTGCTCAACAACGTGTTCTTCGACACCTGCGTCTATCACCAGCCGGGCATCGACCTGCTGACGCGCGTGATCCCGGTGGAGAACATTCTGTTTGCGAGCGAGATGATCGGCGCCGTGCGCGGAATCGACCCGGAAACAGGCCACTATTTCGACGATACGAAGCGTTATGTCGAAGCCGCGCACATGAATGCGGACGACCGTTACAAGATCTACGAGGGTAACGCGCGACGTGTCTATCCGCGCCTCGATGCAGCATTGAAATCCCGAGAACGTTAAAGGAAGGAAGATCGGTCATGTATGAACTGGGAGTCGTATATCGCAACATTCAACGCGCAGATCGTGACGTGGCGGCCAGGCTGGGCGCGCTCGGCTCTGCAACCGTGCACGAGGCGATGGGCCGCACCGGCCTGATGAAACCGTACATGCGGCCGATCTATAGCGGCGCAAGCGTAGGCGGCGCGGCCGTGACGGTGCTGCTGCAGCCGGGCGACAACTGGATGCTCCATGTGGCGGCGGAGCAGATCCAGCCGGGCGACATCGTCGTTGCGGGTGTCACGGCGGATTGCACCGACGGCTATTTCGGCGATCTGCTGGCGACCAGCTTTAAAGCTCGCGGCGCCGTTGGACTGATTATCGATGCAGGTGTGCGCGACGTGAGCGTGCTCACCGAGATGAAGTTTCCAGTGTGGAGCAAAGCGATCTCTGCCAAGGGTACAGTCAAGGCGACGCTGGGCTCCGTGAACGTGCCGGTGGTATGCGCAGGCGCACTGGTGAATCCCGGCGATGCCGTAGTGGCGGACGAGGACGGCATCGTCGTGGTGCCTGCTGCCTCAGCGGCCAAGGTCCTGGAAAAAGCGGCTGCGCGTGAAGCCTTCGAAGGCGAGAAACGAGCCAAGCTTGCCTCCGGCGTGCTGGGTCTGGACATGTACAACATGCGCGAACCGCTGCAGAAGGCAGGTTTGCGATATATCGATTGAACAGGACGGCAATCGAGGCCATGCACGAAATCGAAACCATGAATCAGGCGATCACGGGTGTCTCTTCAATGGCCACCCGTGATGTGCTGGCCGAATTGAGCGCCGCCTATGAGCGGCGTTCCGGACGGAGGGTGCTGATCGAATCGAAGGGCGGCGTTGTCGCGGCCCGTCTCGTTCAGGATGCCGAACCGTTTGACATTGTGGTGCTGGCGGCTGATGTGATCGAGCGGCTCGCAGAAGCGGGCCGCGTTGTGCCGGGCAGCCGGGTCGATCTTGCGCGTTCGGGCGTCGCGGTAGCGGTGGCCGCAGGTGCGCCGCGACCCGATATCAGCACTGAAACTGCAACTCGCGACGCCATTCTCGCCGCGCGCAGTATCGGCTATTCGACAGGACCTAGCGGCAAGAAACTGGTTCGTCTGTTCGAGCGCTGGGGCATTGTTGAGACCATCGCGCCGCGTATGGTGCAGGCGCCGACTGGCGTACCAGTCGGCACGCTTGTCGCACGAGGCCAGGTCGAGCTGGGGTTTCAGCAATGGAGCGAGATGATGCATGTGCCAGGCATCGATGTCATTGGCGCGCTGCCGCCTGAAATCCAGATCATCACGTTATTCTCGGCCGCTATCTGCGCGGTGTCCGAGCAGCGCGAAGCAGCTCAGGCGCTGCTGTCGTTTCTGGCGTCGCCCGAGGCTGCTTCGGCCAAGCTGGCTCATGGGATGGAGCCGGCCTGATAAGCCGGCCTTATGTGCGAGCCCGTCTAGCGGGCCTATGTAAGTCAACAGGCCAGCGGTTTACGCTGGCCTGCTTCAAACGTTTCCATTTCTACTGAGTCATCGACACGCAGCCCGGATCATCCTCGCGGATAACCGGGCTGCGATGCATCGTCAGAACATGTGGCGAATGCCGATCTGTGCGCCGGTTTCGCTCTGACCTGCGCCTGGCGTCAGGAACGATCCCGTTGTGATGCTGGCGCCAGTCATCTTGTACGCGGCCGTGTTGGAGTTGTTCAACCTCGATACCACTGCGTACAGTCGGGTCGCCTTGGAGAGGTCGTAGTTGACGATGGCGCTGAACTCGCGCGCCGTGTTGTCGAGCGACGAACTATCCGTGATGAACGCGTACCCAGCCCCTATGCTAAAGAACGGGTTGATGTGGTAATCGGCAGAGAACGAATAGGTATTGTGGTAATTGCCTGCCACGTTGCCGACCACGCCTGTCGCCGGGTTGTATTTCCCGGCGGGATTGGCCAATGCATTCCCGGTCGTTGAGGAGATGATGTCATTGGCTCTGAAGAAGCCGAAATAGATCTTTCCCCAACCGTAGTCGTAATTGGCGCCCGCCATGGCTTCCTGAACACGCACACTGTTCGTTGGGTTGGCTGCATTCAGGTAAGCCAACGCAAGATAGACCGGACCAACGTTCGACTGGACGGCTGCCTGATAGACGGCATTACCCGCCGTGTCACCCGCTTCCCCGCCCACCGAATAGTGAAGCTCGACCTGGGTGCCGTAGAACTTCGGCGAGATATACGCAATATCGTTATCGACGCGAGCCTGCCAGTTGGCAAAGTTGTTGAAGCCGGACCCGTAGGTCGCCGCGCTAAACGCGTCCAGATTGCCGCTCCAGGCGAACATTGGCGTGTTTTGACGGCCGAGCCTCACGTCACCGTAAGGCGACGCAATACCCACCCATGCCTGCCGGTCGAAGAACCGATAGGCGTTCTGCATGGAGCCCGTGCCTGGATCGAAGCCGTTCTCGAGGTCGAATATCGCGCGGTAGCCGCCGCCAAGATCCTCGCTTCCGCGTAGGCCCCAACGGCTGGTGAGTTCTCCGTTGTTGCCGAGCGCAACCAGAGACTGGCTCTTCCCGCCGGTTTTGCTGGACTGGTATCCCACAAACTCGTCGAGTACCCCGTACAACGTGACCGATGATTGTGCCTGCGCGTGTTCCGCAGAGATGATCCCCAGAACCGATATAATAAGTACTGCTGTTTTACGTGGATTCATTTTTTTGCCTTGCTCCTCTTGCCTTTATCGCTCTAGACTGGATTCGTCGAACTACGCACCCGGATGCGATGCCAGCAGTCTCTTCACGGTCAGTGCGAGCGGCACCGTGAAGCAGAAGTGCGACATGAAGCCGCCAATGATGACGGCGGGGTCGTAGTAATTCGGGTGATTGTCCGAAGCGATCGAGATGGCCACGTGCATCGCGATCCACGCGATGATGGCGTAGAACAGCGCGATGAAAGTCGCTTCGTACCCGCGGCGACGGAAATACGGCCAGATGAGAGCAAACAGGACACCCCAGCCGATTGCGAAGGAGAAGTGAATCAAGGTGCCCAGAAGATACGCCCAGATGCCAAGCGCTTCCTGCACAGCTTTGCCGAACACGAGACCCGTCGCGTTGCGCGGAATGCCCGCCAGCGGCATCAGGTGTTGCACCCCAACCCAGATCAGCGCTTCGTAAATCCAGATGCATACCGCACCGGTCAGGCCGCCAATCGCGCCGGCACGAAATAGGGTTTTCAGATCCTGCTTGTCCGAGTTCAAAGCCGAACCCTTGTTGACGTCGTTACCGCTCATGCTGAAGTTACCGCTCATGTCTACTCTCCTCGAGAAAGCCCCGTATAAAACGTCATGGTGCGAATGATCCGCGCCACTTCGCGTGCTGAGCTACGTGTACCCGGCTCATGCAAAATCGAATACGCTGCGGTGGCCGTGCGGCCATAACAACGTGATCCGTTGGGACACGAAGATATAGAAAGTAGGGATCGTGCTGAAAGTTGGGGTTAACCATTCGCGATCCGTATAAAGTGCGGATCCAGCACCATTTTGCGTTTGCGGTGAGGCGGCGTAAGCTTCTGAAATCCGTACTGTGTAAGGAACTGTTGGTATCCCGAAGCTTTGGCGGATACGCTTGCAGGCAACGGTGATATCCGCAGGGTCATAAAGAAATCAGATGGGAAAAGAATGAAGTCGCAATCTCGTCTGTGCACGCAATACAACAGTGGCAGGGGTGTAAGGAATGCCTGAATCAACGGAGGGAAATCCTTTCTGCGTCCGCCTGGGACTCGCTCTCGTCGCGGGGGCTTTCGAAACATCCCGCTTCAATCTTTGACCGATGACCGACGATCACCGTGAGCAACAACGAACTTCTCAATCTGGCCCATCTGCGAGCGTTCAAACTTGTTGCCGACACAGGCAGCGCGACACGCGCTGCCGCCGAGCTCTTTCGCGCGCAGTCGGCCGTGACCCGGTCGGTGCAGGAACTCGAATCGGCGCTCGAGGAACCGCTCTTCGAGCGCAAGCCGTCCGGCATGTTGCCCACGCCGACGGGGCGCGCCGTGCTAAAGCGGTGTGAGCGGATCTTTGCCGAAATCGGCGAGCTGGCACTGTGGTGCGCGCTTAGGCAGGCTCGCCGGCGAGTGCCTGCCGAAGGCACGCTGCCGGCCTACCTGCTCAACACGCGGCGCCTGCAGATTTTCCGGGCACTGGCGCGTCATCGTCACATGCCCACCGCCGCGAGCGCGTTCGGCATCAGCCAGCCGGCTGTCAGTAGTGCTATCCGGGTTCTCGAAAGCGGCTCGGGTTTGCGGCTGTTCCATCGCGGCCCGCGAGGCATCCTGCTGACCACCGAGGGCGAGACCTTCCTGTTGTACGTGGGACGCGCGTTGAACGAACTGCGCCACATACCAGATGACATTGCTGCGCTGCACGGCAACATTCAGGGGGCCGTGACGGTCGGCGCGTTGCCGCTTGGCCGCACGCTGATTCTTCCCAATGCGATTGCCCGTCTGAGTGCGCAACATCCGGGGGTGCGGGTCATAACGGACGAGAGTGCCTATGAAACGCTGGTGGCCGGCCTGCGGGCGGGCGACATCGATTTCATTCTTGGTGCGCTGCGGGACAATGAGCCAACCAGCGGCCTGCAGAATGAGAGGCTGGTGACCGAAGACATGGTTGTGCTGGCCCGCCGGGATCATCCCCTCGCAAATGTGCGCGGTCTGACCATGGCGGACTTGCGCCAGGTCCAGTGGATTGTGCCGCGCATCCATGCTCCGGCCCGCGGGCTGTTTGAATCGCAGTTTCGCCGCTTGAAGCTGAAGCCGCCCATGCCCACGGTCGAAACGGCCGACCTGGCTGTGATTCGCGGACTGCTGCTGCACACCGACATGGTGACGGCGCTCTCGGCGCAGCAGTTGCATTACGAGTGCGAGTCGGGCCAACTCGTCGTGCTGGACGTACCGTTGCATAACACGCAGCGCGATATCGGCTTGACGGTGCGGGCAGAAGGGACGCCGTCGCCCGCGGCGCGCGCCTTGATCGATGCGATCCGCCTGTCTGTAGGCGCCCTCAGGCGGCCGGGGTTTCGAGCGCCAGTGGCATCAAACGAGGGCGCCACATCCTTGACGTGAGCCGGCGGCAACGCCAACACCGGTATTCCCGGTACTAGTATGAGTAATGGACTGGATGTCTACCCGGAGACGCCGTAGGATCGCAAACTGTCGCCCCTGAAACCGTTTCGTGGGGTAAAGCAGCGGCAATACTCAACGGACCGCCAATAGGGTCCGTTGAATGACGGCCACGTCTTCCCCGGATCGAATCATGGCGAACCCGCCCGCTAGCGTCTCGCAGCCTCCAATGCCGCCCGCCCAGGACGGCGCCGCCCATTGGCGCCGTAACCTCATTGTCTGTGTCTTCGGCTCGTTCACCACCATTGTGGCGATGACCCTGCTGCTGCCGTTCCTGCCGCTTTATGTCGAAGAACTGGGCGTCAAGAGCCATGCGGCGATTGTGCAATGGTCCGGTGTCGCATATGGCGCGACCTTCCTGTCCGCCGCTTTAACCGCTCCTTTGTGGGGGCGGCTCGGCGATCGTTACGGCCGCAAGCTGATGCTGATTCGCGCCAGCCTGGGTATGGCGGTTGCCATGTCGCTGATCGGTATGGCGCACAACGTCTGGCAACTGGTGGCGTTGCGACTGCTGGCAGGACTTCTTGGCGGCTACGCGTCGGGGTCCACCGTTCTGGTCGCCACCCAGACGCCGAAAAGTCGCTGCGGCTGGGCGCTTGGTGTGTTGTCGTCGGGGATCATGGCCGGCAATCTTGCGGGTCCTTTGATTGGCGGTTCGTTACCTCCGCTGATCGGTGTGCGCGCAACCTTTTTTGCCGCCGGGGCACTCATTTTTGTCGCGTTTCTCGCTACGGCGTTTCTTCTCAAGGAAGACCCGCGACTTGCGCCGAAGAAGACCAAGAAGCAGCAGGTCGACTGGCAGGCCATCCCGGACCGGCGCCCCGTCGTCGCGATGCTCGTCACCGGTGCGTTGCTGATGGTGGCGAACATGTCGATCGAGCCCATTATCACGGTGTTCGTCGCACAGATCGTCGAGGTGCGTCAGGTGACCTTTGTGGCGGGACTGGTGATGTCCGCCGCGGCCTTGGGAAGCATTCTTTCCGCGTCGCGCCTGGGACGGTTGGCTGATCGGATCGGACACTGGAACGTGATCGTCGGCTGTCTGGCGGTCGCAGCAGTGCTTCTGATTCCTCAGGCGTTCGTGATCGCGGGATGGCAACTCGTGGTGCTGAGATTTCTGATGGGAGCGGCGCTCGGCGGTCTCTTGCCGTGCGTGGCCAGTGTCATCAGACACAACGTGCCACAGACGGTTGCAGGAAGAATGCTGGGCTATTCGACGTCCGCCCAGTACACCGGGCAGGTGCTTGGACCTTTGTTAGGCGGGTTCGTTGGAGGACACTTCGGAATGCGCGCGGTGTTTCTCGGAACTTCGGTGCTGATGGCCATTGGCGCGATCTACAACCATATCAACAGGACCGCGCCGAACCGCAAGACCGTCTCGGTTCAGTGAGGGCATTTACTGCCCGCACTGAACGTCCTTTCTTTGCACCACGATAATCGCCGGATAGGTGCCCTGATCGAGTTCCACGCGCGCGGTCACGGTGATCGTCGCGCCGTCGCTGTCGTCGTACACGCTCATCTGTTCATGCTTAAGGTTGGTGACGCCGGTGCAGTCAAATGCACGGCCCTCGTCGGAGATCTTGCATTGGATCTGGTGGTCCGCGAAGTAGCGATACCTGTCTCTGTCTGGGAGCGCGAGGTATTCGCGGAAGCTCTGTGCCGCGCCGCCCACACCGGTGACGTACCCTGAATCGCAATGTTGTTTGGGCGCACCGCCACCCCCGGATGTTTGGGCTATCGCAACGGTGCTTGTGGTCGCGATGACCAGCGCGAGTGTCGATGCAAAGAGATGTTTCATGGCGCGAATCACGATTGTCGGATCGAAGTGAGGGATTGTAACGGTATCGGCGGGAAGAGAGCGCTAGCGGTTCTTCCTGGCGCCAGGTGTCCCAGTTGCACGTCTTAGCTTGCTGAAAGCCTGTGGTTCCCACGCGCGCATGGCAAGCATGAGCGCGGTTCCCGTCTTGTCCGACAACGGAGCGGAGGCGGATTGATCGTGAAGCGCGGCAAACTTCGCCCGCAATCGGGAGAACTCTTCGTTCATCTGATTGAACGCCGCTTTCGTCAACATGCCGTGCACGAAGCTCATCGCGCCATCCGGTCCATCGAAACCGCTATTCATGAAGTCGGGCAGTCCATGCCGCACGAAGAATTGCCGGATGGGGCCACCGGGCAACCAGTCGAAGTCTCGCGCTACCAGCAGGCGGATCCGGTTGCTGGGCTTCAGATTGATCAGGCCCATACGGTCCAGCACGAGCAGGTACTTGATGCATTCTGCCGTTGTTAGCCGGTAGGCCGAGACTATGTCATCCATCGACCAGTGATTGAGCGCACACACCGTTACTAACAGGAATTTCTCATCCGAGACAAGTTGCGCTTCCTGCTGTGGCGTGAGCGTATGGACGAGTGGCTCTGACGTGTCGGCTTCATGCAGGAGTTCGGCCATTGTGACACCGAGCAGGTCGCAGACCTGGGCAAGGCGCTCTACGGTTATGTGCCCGTTGCCTAGCAGGCGCTTCACACTTGCCTCCGAAAGGTCTAGCGCGCTTGCGACCTGTCGATAGGTTAGCCCCGCGGCCTTGAAGCGGCGCTTGAGTGTCGTGACCAATCGCGCGATCTCTGTCATGGAAGTATTGAAATCCGATACCTGACGGCGCATTCTACGCATGTTTGACAAAGAATAGGTGCGAATAAGGCGACCCGGTGACATCCTGCCCCTCATGCCATGAACGGAGGAGGGTCGCCATGTCCACTTTCAATCGCGCAAACGCGCATCGGTACTTGCGAATCGGAGACCTGATATTCATCAGGGTCACCGCAAGGCCATTTCTCGAAGTTGCAAGCGCAACTTGTTCGTGGACGAACCACGTCGGGATCGTTGTTGGCAATCGTGGAGGCGATTGGCTCATCGCGGAGAGTACTTTTCCGTTGTCACGCATCACGTTGTTATCAAAGTTTCTCGCCCGCTCCGAGCATGGTGCGTTTGCGGTTGCGCGACTCAGGCAGCCACTTGGAAACAAGCAGGAAAGCTTACTGGTCTCGGCGGCAACGCGGCGCATAGGGGTTCTGTACGACACCGGCTTCAATCTGGAGTCGCGGCGCCAGTTCTGCTCGCGCTTCGTCCGGGAAGCGATCTTCGAGGCAACAGGCATCCTGATAGGCGACGTCGAAACCTTTGAAATGCTGTTCAGCCGGAATTCGAATCCCCGAACCGGATTCTGGAGACTTTGGTATTTCGGTCGAATTCCATGGCAACGCCGCACAGTGACACCCGCAAGCCTGCTTGAGAGCCCCGATGTCAACGTTCTGCTGGATAACTGGCGCGAGCCCGGCACCGCAGTGCCTGCTGCCGACGATAGGGAATCCTCATCATGCTCCCTATAATCTTTTTTCTCTTCGGTTGCTGCCTGGCGCTGGAGACAATTCGTCCCGGCTGGCGCCTGCCTCATATCCGCACCTGGCCAGTGCGAGTCCTTCTCATGAACGCGGTGCAACTTTGTGTCGTCGTGGTGGCCGGGATGACCTGGGAGAAGTGGCTATCGGCGCATTCGCTGTTTCATTTCTCGCGATACATGACGCCCGGCGTTGGCGGTATCTGCGCCTATTTCATCGCGACCTTTGTGTTCTATTGGTGGCATCGCTGGCGCCATGAATCCGGAGTTCTCTGGCGGCTGTTTCACCAGATTCACCATAGTCCGCAGAGGCTGGAAGTGATCACCTCGTTTTACAAGCACCCGGGAGAGATGGTGGTCAACTCCGTGCTCGGGAGCCTCCTCGTCTACTCGTTGCTGGGCCTTTCAATCCAGGCAGGCGTTGTTTATACGTTTTGCACGGCCGTCGGCGAGTTTTTCTACCACACGAACTGCAGGACACCTCGTTGGGTCGGCTTCTTTTTTCAGCGCCCTGAGATGCATCGTATTCACCATGAACTCGGATCGCACAGGAACAACTACGGCGATATTACCTGGTGGGACATGATCTTTGGAACCTATCAAAACCCCGTTACGTGGGATGGTCAGTGTGGCTTTGACGGCGACAAGGAGCAGAGGCTGAAGGATATGATTCTCTACCAGGACGTGCATCGCCGGTGAGCCGTTCGGCTTCGAGATTCGAAGTTTGAACTTCGAGTCTCGTGCCGTGCGTGTGGCTTTCACGGGCCGTCTAACCCCGCGCGTCGCTAACCACCGCCAGATGCATCTCATGCCGGTCAACAAACCCCAGCTTGCGATACAGCGCTATTGCAGACTGGTTCGATGTGAAAACGTGCAGAAACGGTGTCTCGCCGCGTGCGCTGATCGCCGCAATCAGCAGCTTCATCAGATCGCCGGCATAACCGCGGCCCCGAAACGCCGGATCCACGCAAACGGCGCTAATCTCGGTGAAGCCGTCAAGCCTCATGCGTTCGCCGGCCATCGCGGCCAGCTTGCCCTCACTACGAACACCAATGTATTGACCGAGTTCAATGGTGCGTGGGCCAAAGGGACCCGGCTCCGTGGCAGCGGTCAGAGCGAGCATGTCTGGGACATCGGCCCCGGCGAGGCTGACATGCTGCAGTTCGTTCTGTTGACCGAGCTTGCCTTGCCAGATCATCTGAAGCAATGCCGCGCGCCTGATGACAGAGAACCCGGAAGGCAACGCAACCTCATCCGCGGTAACCAGGGCAACCGAGTCCTGTGCGTCGATCAGCGAACGCAATGCCTCAAAGGACTCCGGGCTGTGATCGGCCACGGCAGCAAAACGCCCGATATCCGTCGGATACCGCCGTGCGCGAGCATCCCCGATTGCCAGGTGATTCTGCTTGCCAGCGAGCGCGTTCCATATCACCGCGTCGAGAGGATGAGTGCCGTTCGCGTCGCTTCGGGGTTTTGCTTCAGACATCGCTTCTCCTGCGTTAAGTCTGTTAAGGCATCGGCAAAGGGTTGTCGATGATCATCTGGTTGAGGTAGTTCACGACCTCATGCTCATTCGGCCCGGCGCTGTTGCGCAACTGCTGGCCCGCTTCAACGACGACCTCCGTGCTGGCGGTCTCGAGCAACGCCATGGTTTCCGCAATGAAGGGTTCCAGTTGCATCGCGCGCGCGTCGCCGCTCTTGTATATCAGATCGGTATCGACCCAGGGCGGTGCGATCTCCAGCACCTGCACGCTTGTCTCACGCAACGCAAAACGTTGGGACAGCGAGTATGAATGGATTGCGGCCTTGGTTGCGCGAATACAGTGCGGCCATCGACATCGGAATGTACGCTACAACCGAACTGTTGTTAATGATAAATGCTTCCGGCTGCTTCTTCAGATGTTCGATCAATGCACCGCTGATCCGGACGGGGCCCAGCAGATTGGTGTTCACCAGATGGACTGCCTGTGCGTCATCCAGTGGACCGGTGACATCGTCGAATGGCATGATGCCCGCGTTGTTGATGAGGACATTGAGCGCCGGGTACTTTTGCTTCAGGCTCTCGGTCACGCTGGCGATTTGCGCCGGACTGCTCACGTCGATCTCGACTGCATCCATGCCGGGGTTGGCCCGCGTCACTTCATCGAGCAAGGCTTTTCGACGGCCGCCGATAATGACCTTGTTGCCCCTGCTATGAAATGCTTCGGCGAGGCCGCGGCCGATGCCTGAGGTTGCGCCGGTAATGAAAATAGTATTCCCGCTGAGCTTCATGATTCGTACTCCTTTAAGATTACTGTATGAGAAGTATGTTTTGACAGACTAAAAAAGCCGCATACCTGGAAAAATTACTGCTCGAACGCGTGGCGATTGGCTTGCACGAATTCACCAACGGTTTGCGGGACTCGCCCGGTGATCTCACTGATGACGCCGTCCGCTCCGGAGAAAATTCCGTTCTGGTAGTCAACAGCGATCGCGAGAAAATGCTGGATCAGGAATTCCGGCAGACCGTATTTCTCCAGATGCTCGCGATATTGTTCGATGGTCGACGGGCTATAGGTGATCTTGCGGCCCAGGACCTTGCCGATCTCATCGGCAATCTCTTGCTGGTTCAGTTCGACGGGGCCAAGCAACGGATAAGTCTTGCCGATATGGCTAGCCGGTTGTGTAAGCACAGCGGCGATCAGGCGAGCCTGGTCTTCCGCTGCGATTGGCGCATGGCGTCCCGCGCCGTATGGCAGCGTGATCTTGCCTTCCTGCACGATCGAATCGAGCACCCACGGGAAGGTGAGCCATTCGGAGAAGAAGGTCGGGCGAATGTGGACGGTCGGCACACCGGACCAGTCGAGCACACGTTCTGCAATCCAGTGATCGCGTGCGGCATGACTCTTTGAGTCTTCCCGCGCGGAGATCTGCGACATCTCCACGACAACCTCAACGCCTGCGCGTCTCGCAGCGTCCGCGAAGTACGCGGTGGCCTGGATATAGCCGGGAAGCACGGGATAACAAAGATACGCGCCCGTCACACCGGTCATTGCACGAATGACATCGTCATGCTCGAGAAGATCGCCAACCACGACTTCGGCACCTTCCTTGCGCAACGTTGCACTCCGTTCGTCCTCCTTGTGGACGAACGCGCGAACTGCATGTCCACCTTTGAGAAGATTTCGAACCGTATGGACGCCCGTTTTTCCAGTGGCGCCGGTGATGAGGTATTGATGTTGCTTCATGGTGGATTCTCCAATGCGCACTGTGGGTGTATATGCACACAAAAAGTCAAAGAAAGTGACGGATGCAAAATCTCCGGGAATACCTAGATCGCTTCGAGGTGTCGCCTGACGTCCTGCAATACCGACAGTGAAGCGTCGGGGTCTGCAATGATTCGCGACATCGTGATGGCGCCGATCATGGCCGAGAGCGCGAAGACAGCCTCGGACCTTGCCGCTTCCCGCTGCCGGCGCCCGATGCGTTTCGCCAATACTTCGACGAGCTCATCAAACCCGTGTGAGGCCGCGGCGCGGGCCTGTTCGTCGGCGCGTGCCAATTCACTCCCCAGACCGGCAAGCGGGCAGCCATGTTCCGGCTCGTCGCGATGCGTCGACGAAACATAAGCTTCAACGATAGCCCTGAAACCGTCCTTGCCTTCGCTGCCCTTGGCCGCTTCCTCGAGCTCGCCGATCATGGTGGCCAGTCCCGCTTCGCATGCTTCAGCGACCAGTTGATCTTTCGAGTCGAAGTGCCGGTAGAAGCCGCCATGGGACAGTCCCGCCTCGGACATCAGGTCGGCGACGCCAGTTGTCTGGATGCCGTTGGCCCTGAATTCCCGTGCGGCCACCTCGACGATTCGCTGACGAGTCTCGGCGGTTTCTGCCTTGGATTTCCTCATGATTCGTGGCTCCCGGTGACATCATGATTTAGATGATGGTTATCATCTAAAAGAAAGTCAACCCGTCCACGCAGTGCGATTGCGACGCATGATCGATGCATCAGGCGGCCTCACTGGTACATCCCGTTCGGCAAACGGCCATGGTAGGGCGTGTTGCGGCAATGTCCCCACGGACCGAGCCAGTATCCCGGCGGGCAGGCGTAGTTCGAAACGGGGGCCGCAGGTGCGGCGTAAACGACCGGGGCGGTCTGGACGATAACCGGAGCCGCATAACGGCATTGACCCCAGGCATTCCTCCATCCTCCCGGTCCGCAGCCTTGTGCTGCTTGTGCGTTGCCGATGGAAAACGCTAACGCTGTCGTAGCGATAACGAGTGACGCAGTAAGTTTCATGTTCATGATTGGCTCCTGTCGCATGTGTGGGTGAGACGCTCTTGCTGACAGGAGCCATTCTGCGTGGCGAGAATTAGCCAAAAATGAGCGCCTTTGCCGTGGCTGCTTCTTATCGTTTTTGCGAGGCTTCTGGCGTGCGCATCCAGTGGCGCTCAGTCATGAGCCGAGGCGATGTATACGCGCAGCAGCTTGCGAATTTCCGAGAGGATTTGCGTCCGTGTGGCGGGCGCTTCTGTTTCGGCCCGTGTCACGGCTTTGAGCGTATGCAAGACGACAATAGCCATGGTTCTCGACCGGGCGGTTCCCAGGTCGGGAATCGCTCTGCGAAGTATCTTTGCAACGTGGCTACGCATGGCATCCCTGAACTCGACGCGTTTCTCGTCTCGACCGCCGCGTTCCTCCAGCAGTGAAATCGCAAAGCTGTGCTGCGGGCGCACTGATAGCGAGAAATCCACCAGTGCATCGGCCACTTCGTCAGGCGACATGCCCGACACTTTCGTTTCGAGTGCCGTCAACTCCGTCGCGACAAGTTGGGCGTACTGCAGGAGCAGTGCGTCTGCTAGCGCCTCTTTGGATGGAAAGAACCGGTAAAGCGAGCCAATCGCCGTCCCCGACTGCGCTGCAATCTCGGTCATCGTCGCCGCGTCAAAGCCCCTTTCTTTAAACAGCTTGACGCCCGCCTCGATGATGGCCGCGACGCGATCGCGGCCTCGCTGTCTCTTTGGTTCTTGCGCGACGGTAGGACGGGTGGATGGCATGGGAACGAGTTTTTCGCTGAAGATAGTTGAGGTTTTGAGAGCGAATCCTCTCATATTTCCCCGGCCGTTGTAACGAAACAATAGCGCAAGAAAGACGGCTTCTCTTCCCAGGACCTCAAATTACTTATGCGAGGCTTGCCTCTAGTATCTCAATTATGAGAGGATACCCTCGCATATCCAGACAACTCTCAGGTTACCGCCATGTACTACGTCGCAATGTTCTTTTCCGGGCTATTCATCTGCAATTCCTTGCCGCATCTCGCGAGCGGCTTGAGGGGAGAGGCATTTCCCACTCCCTTCGCAACGCCCAGAGGAATAGGGCGTTCGTCACCGCTCGTTAATGTCCTCTGGGGTTGTGCCAACCTTCTGGTTGGAGGCTTTCTTCTTGCGCGCCATGGAATTCCGGCCGCGACCGACCCCGCGCTCGTCGCAGGATGTCTTGGTTTCGTCGTGATGGGCGTTTTTTCGGCGATCCACTTCGGCAAAGCCCGCAAGACGTGGGAGTAGCGACTCGGTATGAAGCCGACGCGCACGCTCGCCGCGAGGCGAGGCGCTGCGATCGACACGCGAGGCCCGCGGCCCGGACCTAGGCCTTCAGCGCCTCGATCAGCGCCCTCAGCCCGGCCGACTGATGTCTGCGGCTCGGGAAGTACAGAAACAACCCCTCGTCGATAGCGCTCCAGTCTTCGAGGCATCGCTTGAGTTTCCCGCTACGCAGATAAGGCGCCGCTCGATCTTCCCAGACATACGCGAGCCCTAGGCCGCGTGCGGCGGCGTCTGCCATGAGTTCCTGACTATCGACGGTGAGCGGTCCATCGACTTCGACCTGGACGACTTCGCCGTTTCTGAAGAATTCCCAATGAAAGATCGTGCCGCTCGGAAACGCATAGCGGATGCACGTGTGGTTCTTCAGATCGTACGGTGTGCCTGGAATCTGCTTTCCCTTGAAGTACCCCGGCGAACCGACGACGATAAAGCGGAACTTCGATTTGATACGCACCGCAATCATGTCCTGCGTCAGACGCTCGCCAAAACGAATGCCCGCGTCGAAGCCTTCCTCGACAATGTCGACCAGCGTGTCGGTCGCGATTATCTCCAGCTTTAGCCCAGGGTTGCTCTTTAGCAGCGTCTCTATGGCGTCGCCAAGCACAAACGGCGCAATCGAGTTCGGAACGTTGATGCGCACCGTGCCGAATGGTGTCGCACGAAACGAGTTTAGTTCATCCACTGCTGCCCGCATGTCGGTCAGCGCGGGTTCTAGCCGGGCACGCAACATCTCGCCGGCTTCGGTCAGCGAAACACTCCGCGTGGTGCGATGGAAAAGCCGCACGCCGACCCGGGACTCGAGGCTGCGGATTGAATGACTGATCGCCGAGGACGAGGTGCCTCGTTCGGTAGCCGCCTGCCTGAAGCTCAAGTGCCTCGCGACCGCCGCGAACACGGCCAGCTCTGCCAGCTCAGCGTTTTCCATTGATGAATTTCATTCAGCATCGTACGAAAGATTGGCCACTTTATCATAACAATTTGGAGCTCCAGAATTGCATCAAGGAGTGAGCGGGAACGGTCCCGATCCTTTTCTTGAGACCCACTTATCGATTCTGGAGATACAAATGAACGCCTCTGTCTATCCTCAAACGCTGTCCGGCAAGGTCGCGCTGGTGACCGGTGCAAGTTCCGGCATTGGCCGCGCCACGGCCATTGAACTTGCCCGCCGTGGTGCCAGGGTCGTTGCAAGTGCCCGTCGGCAATCGGAACTCGAGGAACTCGTTGCCGAGATCAAACGCGGCGGCTACGAGGCCTCGGCCGTCGTCGCAGACGTCAACGTCGAGCAAAGCGTGATCGACCTCATCGCAAAGACGATTTCGATTTATGGGCGTATCGACGTCGCATTCAACAACGCCGGTACCGAGGGGGCGTTCTCGCCCTTCGTCGAGCAGACCAACGAGACCTACGAGACGATTTTCAACGCCAATGTTCGTGGCGTGTTCTGGTCAATGAAGCACGAGGCCAAGGCCATGCTCGCGCAGGGCGGCGGCACGATCATCAATAATGCGTCCATGGGCGGGGTGATCGGCTTTGGCAACGCGGGCCTGTATGTCGCCAGCAAGCACGCGGTCCTTGGCCTTACCAAGACGGCTGCGATCGAACTGTTCAAGCAAGGGGTTCGAGTGAACGCTGTCAATCCGGGCATCATCGACACGCCGTTCCAGGACCGCATCTGGCCGAGCGCGGAAGCGAAGGACGCCTTTGCGGCAACTACGGTGCCGGGCCGCGCGGGCACCCCGGAAGAGACGGCTGCGGTCGTTGCTTTCCTGGCCTCGGACGACGCCTCGTTCATCTCCGGGCACGGCCTTCTGGTCGACGGCGGCTATTCGATCGCCTAAGCCGCGGGGGCATGGCCTGTTCTACAAAGCGCCGATTAAAAAAGCCGAGGCATCACTGCCTCGGCTCCTCATCCATCCCCGCAACTAATGGACGCTACCCGTCCTCAATGCTTGAGACAGGTGTCGGCGTTCTTCCAGGTGCATGTGTCGAGACCCGTATGGATGACCGGCGGCACCGTCTTGCCATCGGCGAGATCACGCATGACCATGGCTGACCGGTAGCCCATTTCCTCCGGCCGCTGGCCGACGAGCACGTTGACCTTGTGATCCTTGAGCGCCTGGATCTCCGGTCCGAGCGTATCCGCCGAGACGATCACGAACTTGCCGCTATTGATCTTGTCCATGATCGGCTGAACGACCTGCGAATAGGCTTGCGGTGCAAACAGCGGCCAACCGCCCTCGAGCACGAAGGCATCGAGGCCGGTCGCGTTGGCCGTCAGCGTGTCCTGCATCATCTGGTTCGCCTTGGCGGCATCGTCATTCACGTAAAGCGGACAGGCGCTGATTTCCTTCCAGCCGTTTTCTCCCGCCAGCTTCTGGACGCCCTTCTTGCCGGCGAGTGTGTCACGCGTACCTGCTGCGCGCTGGTTGATGTTCTCGGCCGCGGGGTTCCCCATGACGAGGCAGATATTGCCGCCCTTGGGCATCAGCAGCTTCAACTGCTCGCCGAGCTTGACGCCCAGTTCGTAGTTGTCGGTGCCGACATAAGTCTTGCGCAGCGACGCATCCTTCGGCAACAGATCGGCATCCGCAGTAATGACCGGGATCGTCACATTGCGGCGGCGCAATTCTTCCGCCACGGCCGGAGCGTTCGCAGGCGAAATCGCGATGGCCGATACGCCCTTGGTCAACAGGTCGTCGATGATCTGCACTTCGGCGCTTTCGTCAGCGGCGGTCGCGGGACCAGTGTAGTAGCAGGTGTAGCCCTGTTTGCCGAGCTCCTTGTTCGCCCGGTCGCATCCCTGATGCATTAGGTCGAAGTAGGGGTTGTCGAGCCCCTTCACGACCAGCGCCAGGGTTTTATCGGCTGCGGACGCGGAGGTGCCCAGTACAGCGAGCCCTCCGATCGCAGCAAGACACATCAACATTTTCTTCATTGTCGCCTCCTGTGTCGGCCGGAGTGAGCGCTCTGGCGCCTCGTCCGGTCTCATACAAAGTAATAGGCGCCGGCTCTGCGGTGCCTATGTCTGCTCGCACGATTGTCGTAATAATCGCAAGGCAAGTCCGTCGCCGGACCTTAACCTTCTTGCGGAACATGGCGTTTCTTGTGAGCCCCTGCGTCCGGCAGTTCCGCATCTCGCCCGGTCGCACTCCAGGCACCGGTCGCAATCGCGGCCAGTGCGTCCGAAGACATGTCAATCTCCCTGCCGCTCGCCACCCAGCCGGTTGAACAGCACGGCGACGATGATGAACGCACCCACGACCGTCCCCTGCCAGAACGAGTCCACGCCGAGCAGGATCAGGCTGTTGCGGATCACTTCGATGAGTGCGGCGCCGACCACGGTCCCAAACGCGCTGCCGATCCCGCCCATCAGATTCGTGCCGCCGATCACGGTCGCGGCGATCACGCGCAATTCGTCGCCGGTGCCGAGGCCCGTCGTCACCGCGCCGAGCCAGCCGACTTCGAGAATGGCCGCGACGCCCGCCATGAGCCCGGCGAGCAGATAGACGGAGCAGATGATGCGACGCACCGGCACGCCCGTGAGATTGGCCGCATGGCGGTTGCCGCCGACCGCGAACACGTAGCGGCCCCAGCGCGTAAACGCAAAGGCGAACCAGAACAGCACGGCGAGGACCAGCAGGAACCACACAGGATTGGCGAGACCGAGCGTCTTGCCGCCGCCGAGTGCGAGCAGCTTGGCGCCGTCGGGACCGAAATCGAAAATGGTCCGGCTGCCGGAGAACACCAGCGCGAGGCTGCGGCCGACGCTCAGCATGCCGAGCGTCACGACAAACGGCTGCATGTCGAGATAGGCGATCAGGAAACCGTTCACGAGGCCGACGACTCCGCCGGTCAGAAGACCCATGCCGATGCCGGCCCAGATCGGATAGCCGGCATTCATGACCACTGAGAGCACGATGCCGGAGAGGCCGATCGTCGAGCCGACTGAAATATCGATGCCGCCCGTGACGATCACGGCCATCATGCCGAGCGCGACGATGGCAACGAAAGCGAAGTTGCGCGTGACGTTGAACAGATTCTGCTGCGTCGCAAACGTGGAGGTGACGAACGAGAGCACGACGCAGGCGACGATCGTGGCCGCGACCACCCAGAACACCTGGCTTGCGAGCAGCCCCGACCAGCGGGTATGTGTCCGCGCGGCCTGCGGATTATCGAGCAGTGCCGAGAGGGGTGTGGGCTGTTCCTGCGGATCGTTCAATTTCGGGACTCCCGTGCGAGTCAGATTCAGGCGGTGGCAATCGCTCCGGTGATGAGGCCGGTGACTTCTTCCGGAGACGATGCTTCGATCTTTTTGTCCGCAACCTTGTGTCCGCGCCGCATGACGACCACGCGATGGGCGACCGTGAAAACGTCAGGCATGCGGTGGCTGATCAGAATGACAGCAATGCCATGTTCGGAGAGACGCTTGATGAGATCGAGCACCTCCGCCACCTGGCGCACGCTGATGGCTGCGGTCGGTTCGTCCATGATGACGAGCCGCGCTTCGGACAGACGCGTGCGGGCGATCGCCACGGCCTGCCGCTGGCCGCCCGACATCTGCCGGACCAGATCGAGGGGACGTGTCTCCGATTTCAGTTCTTTGAAGAGTTCGCCGGCGCGCCGGTACATGGCCGCGTGATCGAGAATGCGGATGGGCCCGAAGCCGATCCTCGGCTCACGTCCAAGGAAGACATTGGCGGCTGCCGTCAGGTTGTTGCAAAGCGCGAGGTCCTGATAGACGACTTCGATTCCCTGGGCGCGGGCGTCAACCGGACGGTTGAAATGCACTGCCTTGCCGTCGATGAGAATCTCGCCGTGCGATGGCGGAAAGTTACCGGCAATGACCTTCACCAGGGTCGATTTGCCGGCACCGTTGTCCCCCATGAGCCCGACTACCTCGCCGGCCTCCAGACTGAACGTCACTTCGTTCAGTGCGTGAATGGCGCCGAAATGTTTGGATACGTCTCTGAGCTCCAACAGACTCATAAATTATCGTGCTCGCTCCAGTGGAGCCGCCCGTTTCTTCGGCAGGGCGACCGGAAGATACGCTGACTAGCATTTTTTTATAGCACAACAGTGCCTTTTCGCAAGACATGTGGCTACCGGGGTTTACCTTCGATAGAACGGGCGGCGCGGCGTATCAAACTTCGGGACGCTCAAAGGCCGAAACAAGGTATTCGATGAATACGCGTACTCGCATCGGTACCCGGCGGCCGGCCGGATAAACAACGTGGCTCGGCACCTTCTCCGGTTGCAGGCCGGGCAGCAATACCTTGACCTCACCGGAGCGGATCTCTTCGGCCAGCAACCAGAACGGTGCCTGTGCGATGCCGAGACCGCACAGCACGGCCGCACGAATATGCTCGGCATCGCCGGTGATCACCGAATCATGCGGAATGTAAGAGACGGTTTCCCGACCGACCTTGAGTGACCACGGGCTACGCTCACGCCCTTTTGCAAACGCGATACAGGTGTGCGCGTCCAGCTCCGAAAGCCGGGTCGGCGCGCCCTTCGCGGCAAGATAGCCAGGGCTTGCCACCAGCACGAAATCGGTCTCGGACAATTTCCTCGCGGTGAGCGAAGAGTCGACCAGTCTTCCATGACGGATGGCCAGATCGACACCTTCTCCAACCGGGTCGACGGGCCGCTCCGACGTGGACAATTCGATCGCGACGTCCGGGTAGCGTCGAAAGAATTCGGGGAGTAGCGGCGTAATGCAAAGCCGGCCATGTGCTGGCGCGGTACTGAGCCTGACCAGACCTCGGGGCGACTGCTGACGCGCGCCCACTGAAGACTCGAGCGCGTCGAACTCGTCCACCAGTTGCCTCGCCGAATCATAGAAGGCCTGTCCGGCATCCGTGATCGCGACCTGGCGCGAGGTACGCAAAACGAGTTGTGCGCCGAGGTACCGTTCCAGCGCAACGATCTGCTTGCTGACTGCAGGTTGTCCGATTCCCTCTTCGCGCCCTACGGCCGAAAAACTCCCGCATTCGACGAGACGTACAAACAGCCGGATCGCATCCAGTCGGTCCATGTGCTTCCCCATCATCCATTCCAAAGTGGAATTGATGGTATGTCCTGAAGCTACGTTTCGGCAATGGATGAAGTTGCTTATGTTACGGGCTGTGCAGTCGTCGACACCTAAACCGGAACATCAGGAGCTGATCCATGAAAGCGATTTGTGTGACACCCAGCCGCGAGCTGGAAGTGCGCGACATCCCGACCCCGACCGAGCCTGCGCCGGGCCATATCCTTGTCGACATGGACGCGTCGGCCATTAATCATGGCGACAAGACGTTCCTCAAAATGCCGGGCGCGGCGGGCAACCCTCTGGGAGGCGGCCAGCACGGCGTATGGGGTGCGTCGGGAGCGGGGAGGGTGGTGGCAGTGGGGGCAGGCGTGCCGGCCGAATATGCGGGCAAGCAGGTGGCGATCTACCGGTCGCTCGGCAGAACGCCGGAGAGTATCGGGCTGTGGTGCGAGAGAGCGCAGGTGCCTTACACGAGTTGCGTGATTCTGCCCGAGCATGTGCGTGCGAGGGATTATTCCGGTTCGCTGGTCAATGTCATGACGGCCTTCGCGTTTCTGGAAGAGATTGCCGAGGCGGGGCATAAGGGCGTCATTGTCACGGCCGGAAATTCGGCCACGGGACATGCCCTCGCTTCACTCGCGCTCCGCAGAAACCTGCCGGCGATTTTTCTCGTGCGCACCGAAGCAGCGCGGCAAGCGCTCCGCGGACTGGACGTGGAACATGTGATCGCGACAAGCGAGGGCTTTACCGACACGCTTGCCGCGTTGTCCGCTGAGCTAGGGACGACAGCGGTATTCGATGGCGTCGGTGGCGACCTGCTCGGGAAGATCGTTCCCAGCCTGCCGATGAATTCCACCATCTACATCTACGGCTTTCTCGGCGCGAGCGCGCCGCTCACGATCCAGTCCGTGCTGTTCATGATGAAGAACCTGACCATAAGGCGATTCAGCAACTTCGAGAGCAGGACAGCGAAGGAACCACCGAAGCTCGTGTCTGCGCTGAAAGCACTCGGGGAGGTGATCGACGATCCGATGTTCAGGACCAGAACCGGCAAGGAGTTTAGTTTCGAGCAGATCGAAGAGGCCATGGCTTACCAGCCGTCCGATGGGACCAAGGCGGTCCTCGTAGCGTAGGTAACCGGGCGATTGCATTTGTAACCATCCCGACAGGAAGGTTGCATCTGTAATGCACGGCGCGATAGAATCGCGCCTGCTCATTGGGGAGTAGCCGCCCTGAACGCGACGTTCAGGGGCGCACGTCAACATACTTGGCAAATCGCAAGATCTGCCATGGCGTACGCAGCGAAATGCCTGGCAAGACCGATGACACGCATTCCGACCTAACCGGGTCGCCGGAATGCGCGTCATCGCGTTTTTTCGGCGCGGCCCGGGTACAACATCCCATGCAATCCTTTCTCGTCTCAACCAGCGTTGTTGGCCTGGCCGAAATCGGCGATAAAACACAACTGCTCTCCCTCGTGCTCGCGGCCCGCTATCGCAAGCCCATTCCCATCGTTCTTGGCGTGCTGGCCGCGACGCTCATCAACCATGCGGCGTCCGGCGCGTTGGGAGCGTGGCTTGCGAGTGTGTTGCGACCCGGCATCCTCAACTGGGCGGTGGTCGCATCGTTCGCGGTGATGGCCGTGTGGATTCTCATCCCGGACAAACTGGACGACGCCGATTCGGCGGTTTCGAAAAATACGATGGGTGTCTTCGGCACAACGGCCGTGACCTTCTTTCTCGCGGAGATGGGCGACAAGACCCAGATCGTGACCATCGCGCTAGCCGCGCGCTTTCACGAGTTTTTCGGTGTCGTCGCGGGCACGACCCTGGGCATGATGCTGGCGAACGTGCCGGTCATCTATCTGGGACACAAGTTCGCCGACCGCTTGCCGACAAAGGCCGTTCACGTTCTCGCGGCCATCATCTTTGTGGTGTTGGGTGGACTTGCGCTGAGGACGGCGCTGTATCCGGATGCGCATCCGATGTTTTAGCGTGACGCAGGTTCTGTTTATTATTGGCAGTCTAATCCTGGCGGGCGTTCGCTCAGAACCGGATGCGCGGCGCGAGTCTCACGGGTTCAATCCCCATCCGCACCTAGGGGAAACGGCTGACTTGCGCACCGCTTTGACGCAAGGCGCTCGCCTACGCTTGTGTTACGCGTCCGTAAGTGTCCTCGAAGCGCACGATGTCGTCTTCCCCCAGATACGCTCCAGATTGAACCTCGATCAGTTCAAGGGGAATCTTGCCCGTGTTCATCAGCCGGTGCGTTACCCCGACTGGAATGTAGGTCGACTGGTTTTCTGTCAGCATGATTTCCTGGTCGCCGTTGGTGACGAGCGCGGTGCCTTTAACCACGATCCAGTGTTCTGCGCGATGGTGATGCATCTGCAGACTAATCTTGGCCGCCGGGTTGACGACAATTCGCTTCACTTGGAAGCGCACACCATGGTCGATGCCTTCATAGGAACCCCAAGGGCGCACAACGCGCCGATGTGTGACGGAGATTGAAGGTTCCGGATGGCGAGTATGCGACCGCTCACGCGAGGGACGGCGCGGCCATCCAGATTGCGTGGTGGCACATGCTGGACCGTGTGATATGCACGCGTAAAGCTCACGCCGTGTGGGTTGAACAGGGTGGCTTTTCGTAGGCGGACGCAGATGGTAGTGATCTGCGTGACGGTCGATGAAGGGGCGCCTCTGCCTGGGCGCGATCAGCAAATGGATCCGGTGCAATAAAAATTACGGTTATGGTCACCGGGTGAACCCCGTGTACGCGGTAGTGAAAACGTTGTTAGACGAAGGCACGTCAGTTGACGAATGCAAAACGTCTTTTGTCCGATGTGCTGTCAGGTTGTTTTCACTCCAGCCAGACCACCTCAACGACTGCGATGATTGCGAGCTACCGCTGTTCTGTCGAGCCGGGGTTGTGCTGGCACAGGAGAATCGGACGGCTCAAACCAGCGACCTGCGTCGATGGTGCGTACCGAACCCGCACCGAAGAATTGCCTGACGCGGCTTCCATCGCTGCACGCCAATCTCCCCAAGCGAACCGCTTCCGGGCTGCATGATCTGGACTTGTTCTGCGTGACCGGACATGTGATCACCTCAAGTTGATAAATCTGCTTGCTGCCAGAGTCCGTGTGGCGAGCGGTGCTTAATGGCGCGCTGCGAATTCGACCGGTTGTCCCGCTTAAAGGCAACAGTCAGGTCTTTCAAGGCTGCACTTTTTTCTGGCCACCCGTGAGACTTGTTATCGCTTTATCGCTTTGACAACGCTGCCAACCATCCCGCTGCTGTACGGACTGCTGGATTTTCCCAAAGGCTGTTGGTGACTTGCATTTGCGGAAGTGCACCTGAGACTGTGTTCGTGGGTTCGATCGACGAACACACGATTGTGTCCCAACAACAGCCAGGAGAATTCACATGCAGAACCGTCAACGCTGTTCCCGCTTTTCCGTCGTCAATGCGGCTTACGCCGAACTGCCACGCCCGGTCCATTGGATTATCAACGGCATCGGCGTGCTCTTTCTGGCCGCTCCTCACGTCTTCTCGGTGCTGTCGTGGTTTCTGCTCACCTGGGGTATCGATGTACTGCAGTCGGTCCTTGGAAAGGATGGAAGAGGTACCGTGTTCGCGCTGTTCGACATGCTGAAATTCGCTACGTCGATGTTCACGCTGGCGTTTGGCCTCGAGTTCTGGTCGAGCAGGGCAGAGTGGGCCGAAGAGGTCTACCAGATTCTCGACGACAGTTGCGAGGAATTTTCCATCCTGTTTTGTCGATAGACCCAGCCACCGGTCGTCGCCCCGGTCCCTGTGGCCGCTTAATGCTGCATTCGCGATCAGTGACGGCGGTGCCTGACGCTTTCGCGATTACCGGGTGCGACGGCCGTTCTGTTTGCAACCCTTTGATGCCTGAGGTTCGCATGACACGGCACAACGTGCGCTGACGATCGCGTGCGTTCCGCTCATGCAAAAGGAGTGACCATGAATTTTCTTATCCTGGCGAACTTTCCGTTCGATCGTGCACAAGAAAGGACTGCCTGCGGCAGTAGCGTGTGGTCTCACGGTTCGAGGTTCCTGCTGTTTGACGACCCGACCCGGCTGCTAGAAGCATTGACCGCCCAGAGGATGGAGATTGTCACAATGCTTCGGGAAGAAGGCCCAATGACGGCGGAATCGATTGCTTCGCTCCAGGCTCGCGAGAAGACGTCAGTCATGCGCGACCTGGAAGCGCTCCTCGACCTGGAAATTCTCGACCTGGACCGTGACGCGCGCTACCTGTTCGGTTTCAACGGCATACGCGTCATATTGCACTATCCACACCGCGGACATATGGAAAGGGAGTCGTGATGAACGCTGAACGCCTAGCAACCGACACTGCGAAAAAACCAGGTGAATTGGTGATCGTGCGACTGGAATATGAGCAGGTGCAGGAAGACGGGACTCTGCCTTGCGGAGCGTGTATCGAGGTGGAAGGCGCGTATCGCGTTGGCACCGTACCGGAAATTCATGGTGCGGATGGATGTGGATCCGTCACTGCACATTGGGCGCTCGTTCTGTTCCCGCGTGACGCACGTGGCAATGTCGTCGGATGGCTGATGCTTGCGAACGATGTGAAGGCACTTCCTGACGCGTTGCCCGGAACTAACATGGCCGGACCACCGGGGCTACATTGAGGCTAGAGCGGGGCCCTTGCAGCGATGTGCCTTGCATGATGTCTTGCGGGCAGCGTTCGCTCCTGTTGTTCCGATCCGCGTGGCTTGCACCGACCCGGCCGCACGCCATCCTGACCATGTTGTCAAGAATGAAGCCGTGACCGTACCGCAGGCGGAAGGTTCGTATCAGACCTGGGTCGCATCATGGTGGAGGGCCTGGGCCGGCCGCTCCAGCTGATGACGCTGTGCAAACGGGCTGCTTCCGCAGGCCGATTCTGCGAGCGGTTCACGGCTGTACCTTGCCGGATGCAACGGGATCTGTTGTTCGCCTAGGTCCGGGGGGGTGTCAGGGATTGTGTGGTGGCCTCGATATGGGCTGCGCGCCGGGTGCGCGAACAGAGGCGCTGCAAGTGACCCCGTCGTTTGAACGATGCCCAGCCGGCATGTCAGATCAGACGGCAAACGTAATTTATATAAATAGGAGTATTGATGAAAATGAAAGCATCAATTTTTGTGGAACACGGTGAGGGAGTTATCAGGATGAGCGGCGGAAGCCTTACTGCCTTTGTCCCGGCTTCGGTCCCCCTTGAAGTCATCGAACTCTGGCGCCAGCGACTCGCGAGCCATCTCAGACGTCGAATTGGTCGGCTGCGACGCGCGGAAAGACGCTGGAAGCGGCGCAGAACTAAGCGGGTACGTCTCACAGCACGCATGCGCCCGGTCAAAAAGCGGATCAGAAAGCCACTGCGACAGTGGGATCCGGTCCCGCGCCGCTAAAAACCTGCCCGGCGCTGCACGACGTGCCCTGGCTCCGGGAGCAATTGACGGCAACAGCAGCGCTTGCATGGTGAGTGCTGCTGTTGGTCTCCGACATACAAATTGAGGTAAATCAATGAACGGGTTCAATCATCCCGCCTGCTTTGTACTGCGGTGGGTTTTCGTGGGACTTTTTATGGTTGCCACCATCCATTCATTTACGGCGGGGTACCAGATGAGCGCTGATTCGTGCCGCGAGTTGCTCGGACTTACCTTAATCGCGGCCGCATCGGTGTGGGTGCAGGACCGGCACAGCTCGCGCTGGACGCTTGCTGCGTTCCTTATCCTGAGCGCGGGCATGACGTGTCTGGAGATCGCTTCAGGTGGTTTCAATCGAACCGGGGCGGCTATCTGGACGATAGCGGCCGTCGCCATGATGATTCGTCGCCACTGGCGCTACGGGCGGCCAGGCTCGGACCGGATCGCTGCGAACACCGGGGCTGCGCCGCAGACGCTACGTGATCCGGTGCAGGAGCGGCACCCGGCCTATTCGTTCGATGACAGCGTGCGACAGCCTCGCTACCGGTTTGGCGACCTGATTGGCATGGCTGAAACGAAGATGCGTTTGCTGGCGGCCGCTGAGAGCATTATTCATGGCGGTCGCGACAAACGAAACGGGATCCTTCTCTTTGGAAAACCTGGCAACGGAAAGACCCTTTTCGCGGAGGCGCTCGCTGGCGAACTGAGGGTGCCGTTCATGGCAATCACCTATGGTGACCTTGCGTCGAAGTGGATCAACGAGACTCCGCAGAAGATTGACGCGATGTTCAGGGTGGCGCGTCGCATCGGAGTATGCGTCCTCTTCCTCGATGAAGTTGACTCCATCCTGCCTGTCCGTGACGAAGGCAGCTCGCACTCGATGGATATCCATATGGTCAACGTCATGTTAACGAACATCACCAGCCTGCACGGTACGCGTGTGGTGCTGGTGGCAGCCTCAAACTTCATCGACCGGCTCGACCGTGCTGCGATCCGCGAAGGTCGCTTCGATTTCAAGATTGAAGTGCCGGTACCTGACATGGAAGCACGGGTGGCAATCCTGCGCAGGTCGATCGGCGAAAGCCTAGGTTTCTCGGCGGTTGATCCCGTCGTGGTCGAGAGTCTGGCAGAGCGCTGGGACGGCTTTAGCGCGAGCCGCCTTGCGAGCGTGGGTGGCCAGCTGGCGGAAATGCGCAGGGACGGCAGGTTTGGGACGGGCACGGTGACGTTTGATCTGGGGATGCAGGCGATGCGATTGCTGCAGGGTCGCAAGGGCAGGCTGCCGGTGGGCGTGAAGTCGATCGAAGAAATCATCATGCCGGCTGAGTCACGCGACGTTTTACGCGATATGGCTTACAAGATGCAGCAGGTCCATAACCTGGAGAAGATGGGGGGGAGCCTTCCCCCTGGCGTGATCTTCTTCGGCCCTCCGGGTACCGGGAAGACGGAAGCAGCGATGGCGATTGCCCAGGCGAGCGGGTGGGGGTTCCTGTCGACTACGGGTGCCAGGCTCATCGGCAAGCCGGGTGCGTGGGGCGACCTGGTACGGGAAGCCAGTGATATCCGTCCGGCGATTGTATTCATTGACGAGGCGGACCCCGTGCTGCTGGAGCGTCGTTACTCGAACGTCGAGGTCTTGACGAACGAGATCCTCACGTCCTTGAGTGGCGCTCAAGGAAAGGTTCGTGACGTAATGTATATCGCGGCGACCAATCACTACGACCGCCTGGACAAGGCGGCGCTACGTGGTGGACGCTTTGAGGAGAAAATCCGCTTCGACGTGCCGGCGCGCGAAGACATGCGTGCGTATGCGAGCCGGAAGCTGGCGGACATGACACGCAACAGATATACCGTCGCTTCTGGGGTGCTTGATCGCTGCGTTATGGTGCTTGACGGCAGGTCGATTGGAGATGCGGACGCGGTTATCACAAATGCAGTCAATATTGCCGCCGTCCGCGCCATGCGAGGAAGCGTCGCACAGTTGCGGGTCAGCGACGTGTCATTCGCGGCGCGCGCGGTGTTTGTCGAGAACGTCGACATATCAGCGACGAGTTGACATGCAAGGCCAAGCTTCCGTGCATGCCATTAAAACCGTTTGACCTTCAGTGCCGGAACGCACCACAGTATGAGCCGCGCGCCTTATCGTAATTACGGAAGCGGGGAGGGTTCCTTCCAGCACAGACCACCGATCCGTGTTTCATCTGATCCGCCCTCACGCAGGCATGCTGGTCAGGGCAAGAAAATGGCGCGCTGCCTTTGGGTCGGGGGAGTCCTCCTTGGCCGTACGCCCGGCAATCAGGCGTTGGGTCGATATCCACGTTGTGCCGAGCCGTGGTCTCATGGGGCCGTCCTTACGGTATCGACTGTCATCCCCCCAGGCAATGCCACGTGTGGGTCGTCGCCGGCGGGGCACGGCTGCAGCCAAACTGCTGATAACGCTTTCCTTTGAGATCGGAAGTATCGGGCCACGATCCTGAGCCGGGGCGACGCGCGTATTTGCGTCTGGCAATCGGTGACAGACACTGGAATTGCGACGGGCAGTGGGGTGTCCACTATCTGATGATCGCATTTCATGTGAAATATAAATCGGAGTCCTTATGAAATTGTTTCGCAAGGTGTGGAGGTATTTTTTTCACTACGACGATCACCATCTGTCATTGCTGATGCTTGCGGTTGCGGCCGCAACGTCTGGTAGCGGCATCGTTGCTGCAGCATTATGGATTTCGCATGCTCCGCCGGCACTGCCGAAGGCGAACGCCGCGTACCAGACCTGTCTCAAAAGCTGCCCGAAAGTATGTGACGAATACATTCGCTAATAGCCGCGTCATATGAAAATTTCCAATCCGTCGAGGATGAATCATGAAAGATGTTCGTAAATACTGGTACCTCTTTTGGACAGAGTGCCGCGCCTTGTTTCTTGACTGCGCCCGGCCCTTGATTGACCTTGCGCGCTGGCTCCGTGGCAAGGGATAGCGTGTAGTTCACCCATGTGTCGTCCGCACCGGATACGGTGTGGACGACACACGGTCTATTGGCACCTCGCAAGCGAAAACGTACCGCCATGCACCGGCCGTTTGCGGTCCGGGACTACGCGGACACACACGCTGTTGCAGAATTCCAGCTTTGGCTTCCGCACCCGCGCGATTTCACGGCTGCAGTTATAGCAAGACAGGCGCGCAGGGTGCGCTTGCCGTGGGTCTTCCCCCTGAAGAGAAGGTGGCGGCTTTGCGATAGTGCTCGCTTGGCCCGCGCCAGACCTGATCCCTGCCTCTCCAAACCTGCCGACCCGTGTTTGCCGGTGCGTCCGGTGCGCGCTGCTCGCGCGCAGACTTCGAAAAAGTTTACCCCGCGGCTCCGGGCAGGTGGCCGCAGAGTGCGATAGGCAACCTGGCCCGAAGCGAGGCTACGCCGTGGGCCAGTCCGACTCGACGTGCCTCCAGCGCCTCGTCATTTCTCGCTTGCCGAAACCGCCCGCGGGCTTGTGGGTCCCAGCCAAGTCGCCGTACGCGGCACGTCTGCACGGCGGTCAAAGCTAGCTTCGGGGCACGCGACGGTCGATATGGAAACGATAAAACAGGGGATGGACCTACTACGGTGCCGTACGCGGCCAGACTGAATCTGTATAGCAAGGCAGTTTAATTTCCTTACCGGGCAAGGGCCGTTTGTCTCACTGTGCGACTGGGCACGCGCACCGACGCTTCACGCAATCGAAGTTAGCCCGGGCGAACATGCGGCATCGCGCAATTCGCCGACCCCATGAGACGTCGATTGCGAAAGATAAGACCCCAAATATTAAGGTGCCGGAAGGAGAGCCAGCGGCGCAGTGGCTTCGGGCATGCCGCGGATATCCGGTGGCGTTAGCACATGTTCGGGACCGTAGAAAGCCGAAAAGCCCCCCAAAAGTCGTGGTGCATTCGAGCGAATTTTTGTCAAGGTTTATTGCGCAATGAATTCGTCGGGCGCCACTCTGCCCGGTCACCGAGATCTGGATCTCTTGCCAGTTACTTAGGAATACGAAATGAAAAAAGCAGGAAAATCGACAATTATGTTCGCTTCTTGAAGATGCCTGATCCACATGCGGAAGCTGGACCGTCCAATCGTCAGGCGGCCATTGCCGCTTGCGCTCGCCGAGTTGTGCGCACGCGATGATGCGGCCACGACTCTCTATCCGCAAACTGAGTTTGCCGAGCGCATCAGGCGGGTCGAGAAGGAAGCGGCGCATATCCGCTCCACGTCGCAGTACGCCGAAGCTTAGAATGACTGGCGGGCACCCTGCTTTAATCAGGATACCGGTTGGGGGACGCGGGTCGTCCTGTTCCACAGTGAAGTGGACGATAAGGGAGAGCTGAATGGGATCGCGCTCGCCACAAGTCCGCATTCACTTGTGGCGACGCCACTGCTGACGCTGCTGCGTGACAATGAAGGAAATTCTCTCGGCGAGCTCCTGCGCGACGCATTGAATGAGCAACTCGCCATGCACGAAAAAGCGCCTTTCGAGATTCACACGATTCCCGTTCCGAGCGCGGCAAACCCGCTGTCGCTATGGATTGTTTGGCCGGAATCGGCGGAGGCTGAGATTGAAGACATAGCAGATGTGCTTCAGACAGTTCTGAACGACAAATCAATTGAGCCCGCATACTGTTCAATGATCGATAGCGCAATAAGGCGCGTGCGGCTCGTCGGGTAACGGATGTCCAGGCACAGCTGGGGGTCCACCTGGAGGTCGCGCCTTCGGCCACGACCCCGCTTATTGCTATTTCCGCTATTGCATCGTGAGACATCCACTGGAGGACCATCCGGCATGGTCTGAAGCATTGTTTTTGTGGCGCCAAGAGCGGGATGAACAGCTTTTTTCCCGCTCTTCCTTAGCCGCGGGGCAGTTCCCGCAGTCAAGCCTCGAGGCACGATCTGAGGAAGCTGGCCGCCGCGAAAGTCGCTGGAATGGATCGCCTTATAGAGAACATACATTCAGCCCAATACAGTAGTGAAAGACGGCATTCAATTCGCAAGAAGTGCGTAGCAGGTACTAGTCGTCAATTACACATGATACGTGCCCGCAGGCAGCTCAACTATCGCTGCGTGGGACAATGCTAACGACCCACACAGAGCGAATTGGGATCGCTCGGTTTCCTGCGCCCCGGATTAAGCCGCGCCGATTTTTCTGGTCTTTGCCGTGCCGGTGGCGACGGCATGATGGTGGGCTTCTTTGGCCGCAGTTTGTTCCGGTGGAAAGCTTTTTTGAGGACTGACCTCCGGTGAGCATCGTCAGGCGCTCGAAGACGGCGGCAAATTCGAGCGTATGAATGGATATCTGCGCTACAGCTTCTGGGTCCCGTTGGTTTCAATGCTTAAACGGGCAGAGCTCATCGCCGACTGCGGCATGTGCAACGAGCGCGTCAGGCTGCGGTTGCGCGACGTCGCCAACGTCCGTGTGCACGGCACTAACAAACGGGTTCCTGGCGCGGTGTTGCCCGAGGAGCGGGCGCATCTTCTGCCACTGCCGGCACCCTACGTGGGACAATCGGTTAGAACGGGCGCGACGCCACATCAGCAGCCGAAACCAGCATCATGGTACGCGACCTCGGAGTGGAACAAATCGTTGCAGCACCCGTTGTCGGTCTAAGACGCGTTTAGCCGCGCGCAGGAGGTAAGCGCATGACGCCACAGCTCGAACGACTGACTGTGTTGTGCAAGCAGCTCAACCTTCTGCACTTGCCGACATAGATTGCACACCTCGGCCAGATGGCCGCGAAGCGCGAGCTCGGCTATCTGGACTTCCTCGAACAGGCCCTGAAGGATGAAGCAATGGCACGCGCGGAACGCATGCGCCGGATGCTGACGCGTCTGGCTGGCTTACCGGCAATCAAGACGCTTGATGAATTCGACTTCGAATTCGCGCTCGGCGTGCCGAAAGCACTGGTCCTCGAACTCGGTAGTCCCGCCTTTGTGGAGCGTGCAGAGAATGTCGTACTCCCTGGACCCAGTGGCGTTCGTAAAACCCATCTTGCTGTCGCGCTTGGATACCGCGCAACACAAGCCGGGTTTCGCACCCGCTTCATTACTGCCGCCGATCTGCTGATGCAATTGACGACAGCGTTGCGACGTAACCAGCTGGAGGAAACCATCAAGCGGATCACGAAGCCCTCGGGCTACTGATCATTGACGAGACGGGGTATCTGCCCATTGATCGGGAGCAGGCGAACCTGCTCTTCCAGGTGGTCGCCAAACGGTACGAAACCGGCAGTCTCATCCTGACCAGCAATCTTCCGTTGGGGCAGTGGGACCTAGACGGAGTCAATGCGCCGGCCGAGATAATTGTCGCCGCCCAAGGACCAGACCTTCGCTGACGATGCAACGCTCACGGCAGCGCTCCTCGACCGGCTGCTTCATCACGCACACGTCGTGCCGATCTCTGGCGACTCGTAAAGGGTGAAGGAAAAACGTCAGGCCGGCATGATCAACCGCATCCCACCGCCACACCTAAACGACGCGCACGACGTCAAACGCAATTCGAAGGAGACACCGCTCAGCTAATAATCGCATGAGCAGGTGTATCAAATTCAAATTGCGTTTGCGTCTGAAGCTGTATCAATTTGAGATTGCGTTTGACACGGTTGAGTTTCGACTAGAACCGCTTTCTGACAAGCCCCGAGCACAAGCCGTTCTGCGATAGGTACGCTCGATGTCAGAATGGGAGCGAAAACGTCCTCCCGGGTACGCATTGGGTATTGCATACTCCGACATGTTCGAAACCCACACTGCGCAAGCGATTGAAATCTCCGTGCACGAACAGTCCGGCAAGATCCACGTGCACAACGTATGGGTTGCTGTGGACACAGGAGTGGCTGTAATGCCCCAAAACCTAACACGGCAGGTGGAGGGGGGTGATCTGGGGAATCTCGGGTGCACCGTTCGAGCGTTCATCGATATCTGCTGGCGTTCGGGAGCAGTCGAACTTTAACGACTATCTTGTAACTCGAATGCGTGACATCCCTCACGTTTCTGTCACGATACTTCAAATGGACAATCCGCCGGGTGGGATCGGCGAAGCGGGGGTTCCACCAGTTGCACCCGCGATATCGAACGCCTTCCGCACATTGACTGGACAACGATTGCGCCATCTCCCGATGAGCAATGAGAGAGTTAAAACCGTGCTTCTAAACGCAAATATACAAAACGCCCCCCGGCGGAGTGGGCTAGTGCCATTCTTCTAAGTTTGCGGAGGCGCAATCGTTTGAGACAGCGAGGCCTATGCGAAGAAGCCAGTGGATGCTTCCCTCGTGATGGTCAGTGGAGTTGCCCCTGTAAATCAGGACACGCAGACACCGTTAAGTTGATGATGCAGCGGTTCGCCGGAACTCCCGGGGGGAACGGTACTTCAGTGC